>NZ_NINX01000033.1 GCF_002188635.1 Pigmentiphaga sp. NML030171
CCTACTTGAAGGACGTGCTCACGCGGCTGACAACGCAGAGGAACAATCGGATCGCCGAACTGCTGCCACATCGGTGGACACCGGCCACCTGATTGCCGTCGTCAAGGCGTGATTACCGGCCGCTTACAGTCGGGCTCCTGGGCAGCGGCGTCGCTTGCCTGAACGAAGCGCAACGCGCCCATGGCGCGCTCACCAATGAAGGCCAGCCGGTCCAGCGGCCCGGGATGGCGCAAGCCGTGTTGACGGAACAAGCGATCCATCAGCAGCAAACCCCAGCCGTCCGGCAGACTGTCGGCGATCAGGCCCGGAAGGCGATGCAAATGGGTCGGAAAACTACCGTAGGCATCCGCACGCAGCTTGAGGTGCAAGGGCGACAGTTCCAAGCCCTGAGACAGAGCTTCGGGAGAATATTCGAAGAGCAGGGATTGACCGTCATCGGCTAAGCGTCCCAACGGCCAGTCTTCTCCCCAGCCGCAATAATGCACGGTAAGCAGCTTCATGATGTTCTCTTACGCGGCGCACGCTGGCGGCGGCTGACAAGGTCCACCTGCTCCATCTGGGCGATGGATTGCCGTTTGAGCACGAAGAGATCGTCCAGCGCCTCCAGCAAGCCAAGTGCCTGCGCAACGCGGACCAGCGTTTCCAGCGAGCACTGGCCGTCGCTTTCGAGTTTGCGCAACGCCCCCAGCGACAACCCGGCCATTTGCGCCAGTTCACGCTGCGTGAGCGATTGGGCAAGCCGCTGCTCGCGCAGACGAACACCCAGCGCGTGCAGAATCTCAGCGGAAGTCGAGAGATGAAAAGTCACTTTTATGACCCTTATCGCGAAAAAAATTGCGTAAGAACCATTTTAGTGGACTTTAATTATTCGTGAAAGCAGATGGCTGCGATAGCTGCCGCGAGCGATCATGCGGTGACCATCGTAACGCTACGATAACGTAGCGTTACGATGTTACGGTGCAGGCTCCTGTCCAGCCGCCGGCGCCTCCAGCAGTACTTGTGGCAACAAGGTGGCGCTGACAGTTCAAGCGACCGCATGGATGAAAGCATTCAGTGCCGCCGCGATGCGTTTACGGCGCTCTTGCAAGAACGCCTTGTAGTGATCCAGTGCCAGCAGTTCCTCCTCCACCGGGATGCACTGTGCTGCGAATGGTGCTGCACCGTGCTGTGCCACCAGCGGCAACAGGTAGGTCACAGGCGCTTTGTCGCTGATCGCACGATTGGTTTTGCCGCCGATGAAAGCCAGGTTGGCGATGTCGTCGGCCTCGCGAGGGGTGTAGCTGCCGCGCAGCAATGCCTTGGGGAAAATGTGATGAAACTGCAAGCGGTGCTGACTGCCCGAGTGGTCCAGAGCAATGGCAAGGTGGCTGCGCCAATCCTTGGCACCTGCCGCACGAAACGCCAGGAACATGGTCTTGAACAGCGCACTGCGCTGGTTGCGCCCCTCCAGCTCTTCCGGCGTGATCTCAAGGTGGCCGAACTGCAGACGCAGCCGGTCGATCAGTTCATTGACGCCGCCGCCATTGCGGATGATCGCCAAATCCTGATCCAGAATGGTCTCACTGGAACCCCGCGAGAAACGGCCTTTGGCATTGGCGGCCAAGGCCCAGTAGCGCAGTTGGCGGGCCTCATCGTTGCTCAGCGCATAGTTGCGGCTATGCCCGAAATACGCCAGCACCACCAGCAGGAAAGGCGACGACAACAGTGCCGGGCTATCGATGCCAAGATTGCTGCGCAGGAAGTTGAGCGCGAATTCCATGCCATCGCAGGCTTCTTTCCATGCCTTCTGCAGCTTCTCCACATTCAGGCTACCCACGATCTGGAAACGTGATTGACCGGTGGCAAACGCCATCAGATTCTTCAAGTGCAAACCGAGATCAAGGTCAAAGCCCGTCTTGGCGCATGCCTTCTGGAAATCCTGGAACGTCTGCAGCGAGTGCCGCCATTTGGCGGTGATCTGAGCCAGAGCCAAGTCCGAACTGCGCAGCTTGGCTCCCAGTGAATTGACCCGGACGAAGATTTCCGTGACTTCATCGTAGGAAAGCGTGCGTTCCAGCACGTCCATCCGATAAACGTACTTGCGGATGCCACGTAGCCGGGCCAGGCGCTGGCTGTACTTCTCGTACCGCGGATCATCAAAACCACTGATACCGGCACGTTTGAGGAACGGCGCATCGTTGTCGGTCTTGAACACTTCCGACACTTTCACCCAATGCGGCAACTGCTCCAGCTTCCTCGTGGCCACCACGAAAGTCATCTTGTTGAAGCGCTTGAGCAGTTCGTCCTCGGTCGAGTCCGTCTCATCGCCAATCAGTTCGCTATCGTCGTCGGCATCGTCCTCGTCGTCGCCGTTCTCTTCCACTTCGGTCACGACCGCCAACTGGTCGGGATGCTCCAAGTTGAACAGCAAGTCGATAGGCCGACGACGGCCGCGCACCGATACTGGCTCGCCGCGAATAACGGCAGAGAGCGATGTCAGACGCTGCTGACCATCCAGCAGAAGCCGCGTGCTCTGGTAAGGATTCGTGCTCTGGCTGACCGCGAAATCCTGCAGCGGCACAGCTTCATCCGTTTCCCAAAGCAGGATTGCGCCGGATGGGTAGCCGCGATACAGCGAATCCAGCAGATCACGCACTCGCGTGGAGCGCCACACATACTGGCGCTGCATCTCCGGCAAGCGCAGTTCGCCCCGCTCGATCATTGATACCAGTTCTTCAACGCTTGCTTCGGCCTTGGCCATGTTTTTCCTTCGATCAGGCACCGAGCAGGAAGCGCTCGCGGTGCCACTGCAAATAATGTCGGTGCTCGCTGGCCAGCCAGCGCAACCTCATTCCCGAATGAATGCCAAGCCCAGGCAGATCGCTTTGGGACAGGCGGGTGCTGGTCAGCAGATGCCCGGCATCGTCGAAGCTGATCAGAAAGCGATCGAACAGCGCATCGAGATTGGCCACCAGCAGAAAGCCGTTGAAGGCATCCAGCCGCTCGGCATCGTCGGCACACTCGGCCCAGGGTTTGGCATGGCTGGCACGCAGGGCTTCAGTCACCGCGACGCCAGTCACTGCGCACGCACCACCCCAGTAGTCCAGCAGTGCGTCGCGGTAACGCTCCTGCCCCAAGCGCTGGCGCACCAAACGCTCGACTTCCGTGCCCCGGGCTTCGGCAGACATCGTCTCAACAGCTTGCGCCACGGCCACGTGGTAGTCGCGCACTGCCTGATTCGGCAACGCCTGCGACAGGCTGGCCGCGCGGCGCAACAGGGCTGCCAGATCGGCCAGGGTGGGTACGCGAAATACGTCATCAGCTCCGGCCCAAAGCTGGAAGCTGCGCAACAACTCCGGCAGCAGCGCGGGCGTGGCAGGTTGAAAGCGCACCTCGAAGCCTCCGGCCAATGCTGTCACTGCCGCCTGGCTTCGATGACGAGCCGAAGCCAGTATGACCGCATCGCCAGCGGATGACAGCACGTGCTCGAAGCCGTTGTCGTGGCCGGCTTTTTCGATGATGGTGCGTTGCAGAGGATTCATGTCCGCGTCCAATCCACCCGGTTCCACTCGATGGCGCGCTTGCGCCAATGGGTGTCGATCGCTTGAGCGAAATCCGGGCGCACCAACTTGGCACGCGCCTCGCACCAGTCGGGCGATTCGCGCCGTACCACCACACCTTCCAGCGGCAGACCGGCGCGGTAGCGGCTGGGGGTTTCCATGACCAACTGCTTTAGCGCCGCCAGGTTGGTGCGGCCACTCGATACCCGCGGCACGGTGAACAATCCGGCTTCCGAGGCCAGCGCGTTGCGCCGGGAGGTGCTCCAAAAACGCCTCTTGCTGCGGTCATAGACATCGAACAACAGAAACCAGTCGGGCAACGTGTCGTAATCCAGTGAATGGCGTGCAGCGCACCATTCGCCAAACAGCATCAACTCAGGACGCAGCACGGCAAGCAAGCTGGATTCGTGTTGTGCCAGCCAGGCGGGTAAACGCGCAAACTGACCAACATAGGGCTTGCCCAGATACTGGCCACGATTCTGAGCAAGCACGGTGCCGTCGGGTGATAGAGACAGGCCGAGATTCGCACCGTCGAGCTTCTCCTCCACGACCACATCGCCGGACAACAGCGCCTGCGCTTCGGTGGGCGACAACACCTTGTCGTCGCGTGGCATGCCGTCTTTGGCCAGCCACGCGAGGTGCGGAGTGGTAGGGAAGCGGAAGAAGTCGGTCAATGCATGATCCTCATTCAACGAGCCTGCTTCTCAGCATGTTTCTGTCGTGACCAACTTTCAATGATGGGCTCCAACAAGACGTTGTTCGCCAGCAGATCAGTCTCCCAATCATGCCAATCGGTGTCCCCTGCAAAAGCAACACAGCCCTCGCCGTACTCCCTGTGTGAGTCCAACGCAGCGGCGACCATTTTCTTATCTGCGTCATCGTGGATGACAGCCAATAATGGCGGCTGCAATATCCCGTACCCATACTCGTCATAGGCGACATCAACGTTATCGACGGCTGCTGTGCTCCATTTGTGCATGACAACTTGGATACCAAAATCATTGAACCCCAGCTTATTGGTGTACTCGTTATAGATTTCACCCGCCAGATCCAGTACAAGCCGGGATTCGCTTTTCTGAAAAACGTCCAGCCACTGCCACACCTTTTGGCGCTCTGTCGGATCATCTGGCGTGGCATCAATATCCTTCGGGTGAGTTGGGTCAGCAGCACTGGCAGCAATCAAAACATTGGTATCCACGACATAACGCGCCCTCATGGCTGACTCCGCTTCTGGCGCTCGAACATCAAGCGTGCCTGTTCTCGGGTCTCACCCAGCGCATCCCCAAAGAAACCCTCAGGCCAGTTCTTCAATCGGCCGAAATCATCCATTTCCAGGGTTCTCAATCGCGCGGCCTTGCCATCACGTTCAACGAAATACATGGCGGCGTCAGCAACGGACACTTCTTCGCGGGCAATCAAGGTCTGCATGCGGCGGAACAAATGTTCTGAATGCGTCTCGACGATGAACTGAACGTTGCGCTCCTTGCTAACCTTGGCCAGCAATTCAGCCAGCTTGCTCTGTGCCAGAGGGTGTAGATGGCTTTCCGGCTCTTCGACGATCACGATATGGCCGGGCTGTGCGAACAGGGCGGCCACAATGACAGGAAGCACCTGCGACACTCCAACTCCAACGTCTTTGAGGTTACTGGCCTGGCCATCGGTTTCCACCAGCAACTCATGACGCGCTGAACTGCCAAGGGCTCGGATGGAAAGACCGTGCGCCAGATTCATCTCCTTCAGCCAATGAACCGTTTGCTCAAAGAGATAGGCTTCCGCTGGCAAGGCTTGACTACGCCTCTTGGCTTGCTGGCACGCCACACCGCTGGCAATCAACGCATCCACGGCTTTGGCGCCATCGTCGCCGATATGGGCAGGCATACGCCCTGCCCATACATAGTCACGCTGGGCCAAGCGGCGCACGGGGCCAAGGTAGATGATGCGGCCCAACTCGTCCAGCAACGCCGGACCAACCGGCCGAATCACCTCCCCCTGCACACCCAGTTTGTTGAGCGTAGAGGGTGAAAATGCAAACGAACGCTGCGGCCGAAAATCCGCGCTTTGCCCCAAAGGTTTGATTTGATTGCCCAGCGTGAGGCGATAAATCCCGGGTTTCCGGCGTTGGACGCTGAAGCCTTGACCGTCTTTGCCCAAACGCAGGAACTCCAGTTCAGCGCTGCCGGACTGGCCTTTACGGTAGCGTGCCGAGAAAATCGTCGATTCAGCGGCATTTCCTGCTTCGCTCCAGCGAAACTCGATACCTACTTGATTGGACGCCGTGCTTTCTGTTGCTGCACCATGGCGACACAACACATCCTTGAACTGGCCGAGTGTGACGGAGTCGCTGGTATCGGGGTTACCTAGATTGAGATCTAGATTCGGATCATCGCCTTTGACGGTCTGACGGATGAGCAGCAGGCTTTGGATCAGACTGGACTTACCCGATGAATTGGCACCCAGCAGCAGAGTGATAGGGGCGAGTCGCACAGGCCCCGTGGTGCGCCAGATCTTGAAGTTCTCCAGTTTGAGATGAGTAAGCATGTTCTGTCCCGCAGATTACATGTAGTAGCCATAGCGAATTTGTGGTCGATCATGTTCATCCAAATACTTCATGATCTCCCCCACTTTTCTGGCGCAACTAAGCGTGATGGGGTACTTTCCATCAAGCTGGGTGTTGTTCCAGTTCATTTTTGTCAAACCTAAAATTTCTCTCGCCAGAAAAGCAGGACTTTGTTCTGACTTCACAACCCGAAGCTCAAGCGGCTGGGGAATGTACATTCCGGGATAGGTTTTGTAGTACCAAATGGAGCCCCGGGTGTAGAGCAACTGACGTTGCTCGTCCAGCACAAGGGATGTACCGCGATAAGGTGGATATCCGCCACTTCGGAAAAGACGGAGGCGTGAGTCCATGACGGTCACGAAGTCAACGGTGTCTATACGCAGATCAGAAGCTGCGGCCATAAATCCAGACATTTCAGGCTCAGAGAAATTGGATGTTTTATGCACCACCACTCGCCCCGGATATGTTCGCATTGCGTTGCGGTATTCTTCCAAGGCTGTCTTGAAAAGCGCGTAGGATTGTTCCCCTGATAATCGTGGAACGCGATCATCCTTTTCCATGTGAACCGGAGTGCCGCGCAGAATGAGGCCATTACCCAATTCATCGAAAACTTGAGCCAGGCTGGTATTAAGGGTTTTTTTGTCCTTGCTGCGATAAAAGGCAATACCCAGCGCACATGAGAGTGTGTTTCCTTCCGCTTTCTCCAATCGCCAAGGATTGGTTGCCCCTGCTTTGTAGTACAGGGCAGTCGCCAGATTCCAAGCTTTGGTTGCGTCATCTTGCTGACCTTTACCACCGGAAGTTAACGAGTCTGCCCGCAATAATTGAAGCGGCTTCCCCAAGTGCATGGCTTTTGCTTTCAACGCCCGTCGGAAATTGAGTTCAGATTGAACCTCGACGCTCTCCTCCAATTTTTCTTCGCCCTCAACCGGGGATTCCTTGCTGACGGCATCGAATATAGATTTCGATAGCACGCAAACAATCACGTCAACAGGTCGGTTTTGTGCGAGAAATTTTATTTCCTCATAGTAGAGATTGATGGCCTCTTCTATGCGCTGCGAGCGATTTTCTATTTTGGTAATTTTTTCAATATCCGACTGCCTGAGCTGTCGCCCCAAGTCTTGGTTGAATGCCAGTTCGGCATGAAATCCCGTTTCTTCGTTGAACCCGCAAAAATTCGGGAAAAGATTGCCTTGGTGATCCTTCCCGGCTCCTTGGATGGGAGTTTTCATCCTATCAAGCAAACTTGACAGGTCTTCAAGGTCTTTGTTCGTTCCTATGGCTCCAAGCAGGATACGAGTACGGCGAGTGAGTGAATTTTTGTCATACACCCCATAGGCCGCTATTCCGCGCCGTGGGCAGATGTGAGTACCGTTAAAAAATTCGAGCCTTGGCTCATTGACGTGTACTAATTTCATCAGTCAAAAAACCTCAGTCGTTGTTCGGCTTCATCATCAGATGGCTCAGGCAGGGCTGCCCATTTGGATTCATCCAGTGATGGCGCTCCTTCAAAGCTGAGAATCTGCCCGAAAGACAGGAATGAGTCCTTTACGCTTTTTTCGGAAAACAGGTCTTCTTCATCAATTGAGCGTAGCCATGCAGCAATAAATCTGAAATGGTTTACGACTTGCTGATTATTTTCCTGACGCTTGATCCAGCTCAAATTGTCGTGGCTGTAGCCGGATTTCTTGAAATCAGTGCCATAGCTGAAAAACCAGCTCGGTGTAATAGACATCAGCCAGTTTTCGTCAAAGTGGAGAAAATCTACTGAAAATGACAGATGTTTCTGCATGTAGATTTTGGAGGGGTCTTTTTTGTTGAGCTTTATGCTAAACACCGAGCGCTTGGACTTTTTTTCTCCTTGCCATGATTCTTCTCGCTGATTCTCTCCATTTTTGTAAGGTAAGAATACAAACGCCTTGTCATCATTTTCCCAGCGCACACGCTCTTGAAAAAGACGTTGTTGTAGTGAGAAGCGCAATAAGGATTTGAATACACGCTCGTGATCTTCGTCGATTGTCCAGAAATCCTTGCTTCGATGAGCTTCCGCCGTGCCGGGTTCAATCAGGTGGCGATAGGGATTATTTGAATCGGTTAAGTCAAAAAATGTAACCAGCGCTTTGCTGTGAACAACATAGGAAGAAGGAGAGCGAAGTTCATTTTCTTGATTGAACTCCCGAATCGTTTTTCTCCATAATCCCGGCTTTCTTTTTCCATGCCTATCCACAAGGTCGATGTTTAACTGCGCTACATACAGGGTGGCAGGAAAGTAAATATCCACCAAATTGGTGGTTAATGATTCCGGGGGCAGCAATGGCGGATCAATATCTTCGTCCGCCAAGCCAATTGGGATGCCGCGCATGTACGCATTCAAATGATTGAGGGCAGCTTGCAGTCTTTGGGGCGAGGCATCGGCTGCTTTGGAGCACAACTCCTGATAGTCCCAGATGTCGTTTTTTGGATTGAACTTGAGTTGATCGCCAGCCGCCGTATCAATGGCGACCTGCGAGTAACTCCCTTGCTTGGTTGTGAGGATATAGACAATCAGGCGGTCATAACGCTGATGCAGATTGTGGCTGACAAATTTTTCGATGGTGTGCTTGATTTTGGCAATGTCAGCGGTCGCCGTTACCTGCACAGCAATACGAGCGTTATCGTCAGCCAAGTCAATGCCAGGGAAATTAGCCTGATCAGAGTTCAGGTTGCGCAGATCGTGCCAATCGCAAAGCTCTCGCAAAAGGCCACAGATAACGCCCTCTGCCACTTTATGCGTGTCATAAAGCCCCATGGCACTGCCTGCTTCAACTTGCGAACGAAGCTGTGCAATCTGCGTTCTGAATTCGTTCAGCAAATCGAGATGTTTCATTGCAGCCCCCCTTGCTCCAATTTATCCCACGCCTCCAGCACCAGCCTTTGCGTGCGGTATTCGCCGAACTCCTTCAGTTCCCTGTTCTTGAGCACACGGAAGGTTTCGCTGGGGTAGTCCTCGCCCATGATGTCGGCGGGGTCGAGGATGTAGCGCAGTTCGTCGCGGGTGAGGCCGTAGAGTTTGGCGTAGTAGGCGTCGAGTTCGGCGCGCAGGGTGGCGCGGCGGTCGGGGTCGAAGGGAAAGGGTTCGCCGTCGTAGCCCAGATCCTGTGCCCAGCCGGAGAGGTCGTGGGCGGTGTAGGTCAGTTCCAATACACGCGGGACGATGAAGGCGAGGTCGGCTTCGGTGTAGCCAGTGGGAGCGAGTACAGGGAGCTGTTTAAAGTAGTAGAAACTAAAATTAACTCCCCCCACTTTCTGTCTTGCGACAAAGTCAAATGCAAGGCTTCCTAAGCTACCAAGGAGCGCAGCAGAGTGTTCGACTGAAATTGCCTCATTTACAAGCCACAGGAAAACACTGTCTCCTTGGGCACTTAAGGGCATCACTGTTGCAATAGTTGTACGTTCATCCGTAGCTCTCGCATTGCGCCGCCAGCCCATCAACCAATCCCGCTCCCATTGCCAGATCACGCGGCCATCGCGGTCGCGTTTGCATAGACGTTCTTCCACTTCGGCGCGACTGACCCAATAGCGCGGGGTGACGGTGAAATCCGGGTCGGCCTTTTCGGCCTGCGTGACATCGCGGCTGTTGCCGTCCGCCGTGTAGGTGGCCCATCGGTGGTCGAATTGGTGGATAAGCTTGGCTTCGTACAGTGGCAGGTGGTCGGCGGCTGGCTCGTCCTTGAACAGATGGCTGTCGCTCGACATGTTGTGCGTGCCTTGCAAGAAACGAATGCCCCACGGGTTGCCATCTGGCCGGTTTTCGTCAATCAGCACCGGCGCGGCACGGTAGAGCTTTTTGGTCAGTTCCGCATCGCGCTCGCTGCGAAAAACCGGGCAGGTGAGCGTGTTGGGGTTGATGAGGCGGAATTCGTCGGGTGTGAGGGTGAAGCGGCGGCGCGGGTCGGCCAGTTGGCTGACCTGGGTGGCAAAGCAGACGAACTCGGCCCGTTCCGCCGCGCCCAGGGTGAGCAGGCAAAACTTGTAGCTGCGGTGTACGGACGGAAACACCGCTTCGCGGTTTTCGATGTCGTACAGGCTGACCAGCCGCCGGTTCTGGGTGATGTGGCCGAAGTACGCCTTGGTGCTGTCGTCGGTAGCAATGCCGGTCGGCACGATGAAGCCGGCGCGGCCACTGTCGGCATGGATTTGCAGGATGGTTTCGGCAAACAGCGCGTAGGTGTTAACGCGCCCTACGCCAGTCAGTGGGTAGCGGCCTCCGTCTTCCTTGTCGGCGTGTGCAAAGGTACTGGCAGCCTCAAACGTGCGTCTGGCAGTGATGAACTCTTGGTATAGGCGCTTTTCGGCTTCGTCCTCGCGGGTTTCGTGCACCTGTTCGGGATAGAGATGGCGGGCCAACATGCCTTCGCTGAGCCACTGGATACGTTGTGTGCGCTCGGATTTGTTCTTGGCTTCTGCAACCAGCGGATTCCGGGTGGCGAAAAATTCTTCCTCTTTTAGCTCCACATGCTCCCACGGCGGGTTGCCCAGCACGCAGTCGAAGCCGCCTTGCGCAAACACCTGCGGGAAGGCCAGCGGCCAGTGGAACGCGCGGGCCTGTTCGCAGGCCGTGCGTGCAGTGGCGATGGGGGCGGCATGCTCGGTCTGGGCGCGTTCCGGTGCGGTCAGTAGCGCATGCAGGGTGATGCTGGTGGGTACGGCGTCGGCCGTGTCCTCCGTCTTGGGCAACAGGTAGGCACCCACCAGCGCATCGGCGGCGTGGGCCAGCGGGCTGTGGGCGGAGTCCTCCAGAAAGTGGCGCCAGGCTTGTTCCTTGGCGGCGACCTGTTCGGGCGTGTCGGCGGGCAGGGTTTCGATGGCGTGCAGGGCTTCCAGGCCGCTGCGGTTGTCCACGCCCAGCAGCATCTGCTTGCCTTGCAGGTCTTTGGCGATCTGCTTGAGGCCTGCGGCGTTGGCTTTGGCCAGTTCCTTGCACACGTCCTTGTCGTCGCCGCTGAGAGGTTTGAAGGCGTCCTTGGGGATGCCTTTTTCCAGCACGTTCAGGTCGGTCAGGCCCAGCAGCGCGTCGCCCACTTGCAGGTGGTGGTCGAGAAAGCCCAGCGGGCGGCCTTCCTCGTAGCCTTCCAGCCACAAGGCCATACGGGCCAGTTCGATGGCCATGGGGTTGCGGTCCACGCCATAGATGCAGCGGGCCACCACTTCGCGCAGGGCGTGGCGGTAGTCCTGCGGCTGGATGGCGCCTTCCTGCCCACCTTCGAGGCTGCGCAGCTGGGCCAGCTTTTCCGCCAGACGGCGGGCGGCAGCGAGCAGAAAGTGGCCGCTGCCGCAGGCGGGGTCGATGACGCGGATGGCCAGCAGTGCCTCGGTGGGGTTGGCCGACTGCTCGGCCAGGCGCTGTTCGATGACGGGATCGAGTGCGCTCTTGATCAGCTCCTGCACCAGGCTGTCGGGGGTGTAGTAGCTGCCGGTGAGCTTGCGGGCGTTGCCGGCGGTGCTGCCTTCCTCGGTGCGGCCAACGAAGCCAAACGTGCGCGCTGGCAGGTCGATGGCGGGCACCAGTTCCAGCAGGCTTTCATAGACGCTGCCCAGTTCCTCCGGCCCCATGTTGCGGTAGTCCACTGGCACCAGGCTTTGCGCGCCAGCCGGCTTGGCCCAGCGTAGGTCTTGCAGTGCGGCGAGCAGGTGGGCGTTGTCCACGCTGGCGACATCCAGATCGGGGCATTGCTCCGGTGCGAACAGGCCGCCCAGCGCGGGCAGCGCCAGGCGCGGCTCGCCTTGCGCCAGGCCGCGAAAGACGATACGAATGGCCTGCCATTGGTCGTCGTGCCGGGTGCGGGCGCGGCGCTTGAGGCACAGCTCGCGCAGGCGGGCCAGGGCGTAGCCTTCGGCATAGGCGCGGCGAGCAGCCAGCGCCTCGGCGCTGTCATCCTGCGGGTGCAGTACGCCTCGCTCTTCCACTGTGAAAACGAAGATGAGCCGGTAGATTAGGCGCAGCAGTTGTTCGAAATATTTAGCCTTGGGGAGCGTGCCGTCGTTCAGAGCGGTGCGCAGGGCTTGGTTGGCGGGGTGTTGCAGGAAGCCTTGGCCGAGTGTCAGCAGAGCTTGTTCGACACCATTGCGCAGGCCGTCGCGCACGCGGGTGCCTTCCTGCTGGCCATCGTTGCGCCATTGTTCCCAGATGCACACCGTAGCGCCCTGGCCGAGGCGGGATGCGCGGCTGGCGTGCAGCAGGCGCCAGACGTTGGCGAATTCGGCATAACGCTGGCCACCAAGCAGGTCGGCCAGATCCACTTCGAGAAAGCTGGGACGGGTGAGCGAGGCAGCGTCGCGCAGCAGACGCAGTTGCTTGCCGTTGCTGACGATGCCCCATTGCAGCGCTTCGCTGGCGTTGAGCAGTTCCTGCATCGCCTGGAACGGGGCTTTCTTGCGGTTGCCGCCGCCCTGCACGGCAAACCGCGCGTCGGCCTCGTCCAGTCCCAGAGAGTGTGGTGCCACCAGGACGGGCAAGGTGCCTGCCATGAGGCTGACCGGGTAGCGCAGTTCACCTACTGGCTGAGCCAGAGCGGTTTGCAAGGTGGCGTAGCCGAAGGCGTCGCGCAGCAGTTCGTGGATGAAGGCGGTGGTGAGTTGCGTGGCATCGACGTCGGCGCGTTCCATCTGCGCGGCGAAGTGCTGCCATTGGGCGCAGGCGATCTGGAAAGCGCGGCTGTATTCGTCCTTGAGCTTGACGCCCTTGGGGGTGCCGTAGTCGGCCTCTAGCTGTGCGTTGGCGCGGCCCTGTGCGGCTTTTTCCAGTTGGTCGGGCAGGAACAGGCCGCCTTCGAGCTTGACGGTAGGCAGGTTCAGCGCGGCCTGGGTCTTGCGGATGCGTTTCATGGTTGTTCTTCTCCAGGCCGAGGCTTACAGCGAGTCAGGCAGCAGCACGTACACGCCCATCACATCGACCGGCAGGCAGGGGCTGACGCTGTACTGGCCGACGTCACGGGTGGCTTCGCGCACGCGCTGGTGGTCGGCCAGCAGGGCATCGGCTCGCTCTTGGGCTACCGCTTGCAGTTGCTGCGGGTGCGCGGCGAGGAAGTCGAGCGCGGTGCGGATTTCGCGCTGTGCCGCCTCCGGCGGCAGGTTGCCGCTGGGCGTGCATTCGAGCAGGCGACTCACGCCATCGTCGGCCAGCCATTGGGGAGCGTTGCGGCCCTGCACAGCCAGAGCAACGGTTTCCTCCGCCATCATCTGGAAGGGTTCGCGGCGGCGCACGTAGCTGAGCTGGTGGCGCAGACGCAGAAGATAGAGGGTGGTGACGACCTCCACGTCATTGGTAAGAGTGGCAGCACAACGGGCGGCCAGCGGACGTTCGCCTCCAAGTGCGTCTTCCAGCAGGTGCTGAGCCAGCAGGCCAACCAGCGGGTGACTGCGATGCAGTTCGCTGAAGTCGATGAGCTGGGGTTTGTCGATGCCCTCGTCGGCCAAGCGCTGGCGCAGGGCTTCTGGGAGGTGCTGCGGCAAGAAGCGTGCAGTCTGCTTGCGACCGATTTCCAGCGGTGACCCTAATCGCACGCAAGCGCTTTGCAGAAAGCGCGACACGTCAGCCTGGGTGCCCAAGGCCTGCTGCTGTTTGTGCCATTCGGGCAGCACCTCGTCTGGCTTGATGCGGCGCTGGGCGAACACAGTGCGATTGGCCTTGGCTTTTTCCAGCGCGTCGTGCCATTGGGCTTGCAGAGGAGCGAGCAATTGCTCTGGCTCACCGAAGTCGAATGCGACCTGCGGCGACGCGGCGCGACTGTCGCTGCGTTTCATCAATGCCGCCTTGACCAGGGCCTGATTGATGCGGGCTTCGTCCTCGGGCAGTGGAACCAGCACGCCGAGTTCCTTCTGGATGGCCTCGCCCTTCTTGAGGATAACGTTGAGCACGAAGCCATCCACCGGGTTGTCTTGCCCGTAAAGCATGGTGCAACGCACTTCATCGGCCTGCTGACCGAAACGATCGACGCGGCCTTCGCGCTGTTCGTGGCGAGTGGGGTTCCAGGCCAGGTCGTAGTGGACGACAGCGGTGAACAGGTGCTGCAGGTTGATGCCTTCGGAGAGGCAGTCGGTGGCGACCAGGATGCGCTGGTCGGCATCGATCATGTCCTCCACCCTCTCGCGGCGTTCTTCGGGCGTGAGCTCGCCGGTCACGGCCTCGATGGTGGCCTTGGGGAAGGCGGCCTTGAGGTGTTCGGCCACGTAATGAGCGGTGGCGATGTAGCGACAGAACACCACCGGGTGGTAGCCATCCTTCACAAGAAGGTCAATATGCCGGATGAGCGCAGCCAGCTTTGGATCACCGGCCTTGCCGGAAAGACGTTGCGCGTCGGCGATCAGGGCTTGCAGGCGCGGCGCAGCGTCCTGCACCTGGGCAGGCGGCTCCAGATCACTGCCGGAGAGGTCATCGGCCTCGCCATCGTGCAGGCGCTCATCGCCGAGAAGCGCCTCATCCGGCACAGTGCCTTCCAGCCGTGTGGTCAACGCCTTGACGGCGGCTGCGGGCGACGATGCCACGCAGCGCAACAATGCCAGGGTGGCGTACCAGATGAGGCGCGCGCCGCCTTGCTGTTCTTGCTGCTCAACGGTTTCAGCCAGTTCGCGGCAGTAATCCTGCACGGCGTCGAAGAACGCGCCCCATTCGCCGCTGAGCTGGTAGGTAAGCTCGGTTTTCATGCGGCGGGGAAAACCTCGTCCGTCATGGGTCTCGGCCTGCCATTCAACGATGTCCTTGCGACGGCGCTGGACGAAGTGGCGGGCCAGTTCCTGACGCAGCGGGTCGGAGGCTGTCATGCGGCCTTGTAATGCGGCAAAACGTGGATCGAGCAGCGACAGCAAGTTGTAGAAGGCGGTTTCGTCACCAGAGTGAGGGGTGGCGGTCAGCAGAATCAGGTGTCGCTGCGCGTCACGGGCAAGGCGTTGCAGCAACTCGAAGCGCAATTGCTTGCCTGCGCCGCTGCTGGCGCAGGTGTGGGCCTCGTCAACGATGATGCATTCGGGGGCGGTAGCGAGAAACTGTTCGCGGTGGCGTTCGCTCTTGATGTAGTCCAGGCTGACGACCACCACGGGATGATGGTCGAACAGGCGCACTCCATGCGGAAGATCACGTTCGATGCGGGAGGCCGAAGACGAAGTCAACGCCACGGCCTGAAGGTTGAAGCGGGTTTCCAACTCACTTTGCCACTGCTCGACAAGGTGCGGCGGGCAGAGGATGGCCAGGCGGGCGATTTCGCCACGGTCCATCAGCTCGCGTGCGATCAGGCCGGCTTCGATGGTCTTGCCGATGCCCACGTCATCAGCGATCAGCAGGCGTACAGTGGACAGACGCAGTGCCATCAGCAACGGCACAAGCTGGTAGCCGCGAGGCTCCACCGCGATATTGCCAAAGGAGCGGAACGGGCCGGCGCCGGCGCGCAGGGTCAGGCGCAAGGCATCGCGTAGCAACAGCGCGGCGGCATGGTTGCCGGCGCGTGCAGGATCGGGCCAGTCGAAGGTGGCAGGTTCGACGGGATGCAGCTCCAACTCTGGGATCAGGGCGATGCTTTCGTCATCGGCGCCGCTCAATGGACGCAGGCGCAGCCAGTCGCGGCGGGAGTCGCTTTGCACCACCCATTCGCGGCCTCGGGCGCGCACCAGATTGCCGGGCAGAAAGTCGTGTTCGAGGATCGTCATACGCCTTTATTCCTTGGAACCGAACACATCGGCGTGCGCGGCGAATTGTTGTGGCCAGCGTGAAGCGTCCGAAAAATCGAGCACCTGCCAGCCTTTGTCCTGCAATACGCTGGTGGTCTGGTCATCCACAGCGGACAGAAAGACCAAAGCGCGGGCTGCCTTGTACTGGGCAGCGGCGATGGCTGCACCATTGTTGACGGACACGTTGACCGCATCAGGTTGCACGCCCCCTGCCTGGCTGAGCGCGGACAGCCAGGCGTCGAGTGGCTCGTCTGCCAAGATCGTCGCTGCAACGGGGGCCGCGCTGCATTCCACAGGCTGTACCTGAGCATTGGCCAGCGCGACCAGCAGCTTGAGCGCATCCGCATTGCGGCGGTTGATGTGTTCGTGATCCGGCTGGTTGAAGTAGGACAGCAGGCACTGATAGCAGCCGGCTTCGCACTGATGATTGCCAAGTGCATCGGTCTGTTCCAGCGACGGCAAATCGTCCAGCGTCCAAATGCCGCTCTGCGGTTTGCGATAGTGAATCAGTTGCAGGGCATTGCTGGCTACGAGTGCAAGGTCGTCGCGATTGTTTGCCAGGCGAGTGAGCACACCCGCACCGCCTTCCGCCGCTTCGTAGAACAGCAAGGCGCGACGCTCGTCGGACTTCGGCAGTGGCTCGACCACCAGTTCGGATTCCTCGATCTGGAAAGTCATTTCGATGCCGCGCTTGAGCGCGGCCTGCAAAGTGGCCATGGCCTCCAGCGACAGGGCATGTACGGGAGCGAAGATCAGCAGATTGCGATGATCTTCCACAAAAGGAACGATGCGCTGGTTGGGCACCTTCTCCAGCAAAGCATCGTCGCCGCCCTGGTCGTCTTCCGCATCCGGTGCGTCCTGCTTGCTCCAGGTGCCCGTGATGGGATTGATGTAGAAGCCAAGTTGCTCCTTGTCTTTGCGCCTGCGCCAGCCGCGATTGATGCGCCAGATTTGTGCAGCGGGCGCGTAGGTGAGCTCGCCCAGCACGTCCTCGCCTTGTTGGATCGTGGCCTTCTGCTGCTGGATACGACCATCGGGGCCGGGTAGAAAGCGGTAGGTGGTTTGCAGCTCGAAGCCCTGACGCTGGCGCTCCTCGTCGTTGATGGAGATGCGCTCGGTGGCCACGGTCTCCACGGTTTCGATGCGGTAGAGCTCGCGCACCCAATCGTGCTCGGTGAGCAAGGCGTCGCAGTTCTCGCAGCGATTGACCAGCGGTTGTTCGCCGCCCGGCTCGCCGAGATGGCCGTAGCCGCATTGGCTGCACACCAACGAGGCAATGGTGGCCAACTGGCTGTTGCCGGAAATGTGGTCTGTATTGCCTACGTTGAGTTTGGCACGCACCACGCGGTACATGCGACCCTGGTGATAAATGAGGCTGCGCGGGCCGAATTCGGATAGGGCCAAGAAGCGTGGCCGGCTGACCATGCTGCCTTCGTCATCCTTGCCGTTGACAGCCTGGCCGCCACGGGCGGGAATCCAGGCCATCAGCGGCAGGCGCGGGAAGTTGTAGCCTGGCAAAAAGCCTTGGCTGGCCAAGTAGCGATAGGTATAGAAGTCATTGTTCTGGCCGTTGCCGGACTTGAGCAATACGGCGTACTGGCGCGCGGCGTCGCCGTAGCGGCGCTGGGCATTTTGGCGTTCCGTGTGCGAGGCGGTATGGCTCTTGACGATGCGATCAGCCATATCCATCTGTTGGCGGGTGGCATCGAACAGCACGCGCCAGCGCTCCAGCGCCCCAGAGAACGCTTGCGCCGCGTTGTCGATGACCTGGCGCACATAGTCAGGAGTGAACCAGGCGCTGCCTTCAAGCTCGCCCTCAAGCTGGTCTATGACCCGTCCGGCACTGGCCAAGGCACGCTGCTGGACAGCCTGCGCCCGCAGTGCTTCGTGCAAGGGCTGTTTCAGTGGTTTACCGGGCTGGTCGAGATCCAGCATGGGCGCAATGCTGTCGTCCAGTGGCACCTGGGTACTGGCAAGCCAGACCGCTTGCAGGTGGCTGTCGATGAGATCACGATTGCTCAGATCGAGGGTTGGCGCGCGCACGACGCCATGCACCATCTGCTCGGCATTGTGGAAGAACCACTGGTCATGCGGACTGAGCGCCGCGCAATAGGTGATGACCAGCGCCTGCTGACCCGAGCGACCCGCACGGCCGCTGCGCTGGGCGTAGTTGGCGGGGGTCGGCGGCACATTGCGCAGGTACACGGTGTTGAGCGCGGAGATATCCACGCCCAGCTCCATAGTGGGGGAGCAGAACATCACAGGCAGACGTTCCAACGGCGCTTCGTGGGCCGGGTTCTGCGCCCAGTCCTGTCTATCCTTTTCGGTGTAGCGGAAGCGCTGCTCCAGCAGCTGCCGGCGTGGCGCATCCACCTGGGCAGTGTGTTCCTGGGCCTCGAAGTCGAACAGCGGATGCGAGGGCTGACGCAGCAGGTCGGCAATGCTGAGATACAGCGCTCGGAAATACTGGTTGATGCGATTGCTTTCTGCCTGCTGCTCATCGGCAATCAGGCACCAGTCGAGGGCTGCCGCGTTCAGACGCCAGCCTGCGAGTTGGGCGTCGATAGGCTGGCGCTGCACGTAACCGTAATTCTTGGCGGACTCCAGCAGGGCTTCGATCAGCTCGGCCCATTCGGGATCTTTCCACTGCGCGACCTCGCTGGCGCAGGCACTGTTACGCCAGAAGGCAGCCGTCTTTATTTGCCGCAGCAGACGGGAGCGTGGACCACCTGTCACCAGGTCGGTGCGCGGCTTGCCCTTGTATTCCGGGCGCTTGCCGAGGATGAGATAGCGGCCGGTATCGAGTTTCTCGTCGGGAGCGAAGGCCCAACGCTCATTCAGGTAGGTGTGGGCGCTGGTGCGTGCCTTGTCCTGCTCGACCGGGTCGAGGTAACGACTTTCCAGGCACAGATGGCGGCGCAAGGCGTCGAACAGTAATTCGAACAGAACTGTCCGTTGCACTGCCGTCAATTTGGTCAAGGTGCTGTTTGCAGCAAAGATACTGGCGTCAGCGCAAAAGGCATCCAGGTCTCGATACCGAATCTGCAACAGGCCGAGTTGATCCAGATTCGGATTATTGAAACGCCAGCCACGCCGCAGATCACGCAGTAGCCGGTAGGCGATGATGAAGCGCAATGTGCGTTGCGCTTCTTGTCGGGCCAGTCCCATGAGCTTGGGGGTGCGCAGATACTCCACCAAGGTCGCTTCATCGACCCCTTGAAAGCCGAGGGCCTTGAAGACACTTTCGGCCAAGTGTTCTTCATCGAGTTGGCCACCGCTGCCCTGTAGTGCACCGATCAAGCCGGCACGCAGCGTCAGCAGGAAAATGAAGTCGTTGAAATGTCCCGCCTGCAGAGCGGCATCCTGGCGGTTGTCGGTAAACCCAAGCAACTTGCGTGGGTCAGGCTGCCCTGGCGCAGGTTCGGAAAGTGCGAACAATTGCTGCAAGGCCGCCAGGGCAATCATGGTAGTGGCCGAAGAGCGGCCTTCGCCGGACAGGCTGGAGAGGCGGTTGGCATCCTTGCCGTGGGCTTCGTGTGTCGTGCCGCAGTTCAGGCAGAAGCGGAACTTTCCCGGAATGAACCAGAACTCCGTCCCCGAGCCCGTTTGCCCTTTGGCATCGACCGTGACCATATAGGGAACGGCATTCTTGTAGGCTGGCTTGATTTTGGGTTCGCTACGGCTGAGGTCGATCCAGGTTTCCGGCAGGTCTTCGGGCTGGCCACCGTATTGCTGCCCGGGCACCAGAGGGCACAGGAAACCATAGCTGGCGTCGTCTTCTGCAGCGATATCGTCGATTTCACGTGAGCTGAAGTTGCCCGGTTGCTGTGCGTGCCAGACAGGATGGTATTCCTGGCCGCAATCGCGGCAGAAGTGCGTGGGGTAAAGCAGCACATTCTCTTGCTGTCGCCCCGGCGCGAAACGCTGAGCATCGAGCGTGACATGGCGCTTGCCTCGCGCTTCCAGCGTAGTGAGTACCTTGCCGGGACCGCTGATGAACTGGTGCAACTTGAATGCGAAAGGCGGCCTGCCCTGGGGCGTTCGCACATCATGGGCAGCCACTAGAAAGCGCTGCAGAGCGGCGCGAGCGGCTTCAGGCTGGCACCCCGAATCTTCGGCGAGGCGGCGGCTGGCCTCTTCCAACCTCATAGGTCTTGCCCGTCTGGGAGGCTCGTCGGCAGGTAGTTCGATACCTAGGTTGAGTTCCACCCAGATGGCCAACGGATCATTGCGAAAGGCATCGAAGTCAGCCCAGCTATCCCGCTTTCGCGCGATGGCAGCCGGTAATTCTGCGCGAATGGCGTTGACGTCTTTGAGTGGGTTGGTGACCCGCTCCAAGGTCTCCCCGATGACGTCATGCTCGCTGATTTGGGTGCCAAAAAGTTTGCTAGCCACATCGGCCACCACGCGGTTGCGGTCGGCTTGGCTGCCCGCACTGGACATCGTGGCCGACGTGCCGATGCAGACCAGTTGCTCGGCTTTCAAGCGCTCTCGCAGGCGCCGCACTAGCAAGGCAACGTCCGCACCTTGACGGCCACGGTAGGTATGCAACTCATCCAGCACCAGGAACTCAAGTCCCTCGCAGTGTTCCACCACACGCCGATCCACTTCGTCGAAGCGCGTGAGGATGTATTCCAGCATCATGAAGTTAGTGAGCAGGATATCGGGTGGATCATCCGCGATAGCGCTGCGTTCCGTCTTGCTTTCCTGGCCGGTGTAGCGCTTGACGGTGAAGGGACGAGACTCTGGCGCATAGCCATGCAGAAACTTGTCGAGTTCTTCCAATTGGCTGTTGGCCAGAGCATTCATCGGATAGATGACAATGGCCCTGGTACGTGCTTCGCCATCGGAGTCCTTGGCCTTGAGAATGCGGTCGATGATCGGGATGAAAAAGGACAGGGACTTCCCCGACCCCGTTCCGGTTGTGACCACATAGCTTTGGCGTTCCTGGCCTTTGGCCAGGGCTTCCATTTGGTGCTTGTAAAGATGCAGGGGACTTGGTTTGCCTTCCGTCTTCCCAACCTGAAAGATGTCTGCGCAGGCAGGATGCAGGACCCCCTCCGCCACCAGATCCTGCACTGTGCCTTGACGTTGATAATTCGGGTTGATCTGCACCAACGGTTCAGGCCAATAGCGGCCTTGCGCATATTGATGCTCGACCTCGGCTTGGATATCAGGTGCGGCGATGCGAACGAAACTGCGGGAAAAGCTGCCGTATCGCTCGATGAGCTGGTCGCGGAACTGGAAAACGTTATCCATGTAGAGTCCTCACTGATCCATCTTGCGGTCAATCGCCAGAACCGCTGCTCTATCCGAGGTGCCTGCTGTGACGCGCTTCCACTTTGCCCCTCTTCCCTTGCCAGTCGATTCGATCAATCCCTCTGACTTCATCGCCCGCAGCACCAGCCGTACCATGTCCCGGCTCACGCCCGGGCAGGCCTCTTCGATTTCGGAAATCGAAAACGGCAGGCAGCGCCCCAGCACTTCCGCTCGCACCCGGTCGCCTTTACTGCCACGGCCACGCTCGATGGTGCCGACACGCTCCTCGAACTCGCGGTATGCCCGCAGCAAGGCTCCCCAGAAGTAGTCGAGCCAGGGCTTTACGTCGTGCTGCCCCTGGTGCCAGCCCTGCGAGCTTGCTTCCAGCGTCTCGTAATAGCTTTCCTTGGTATCTTCGAAGATGCGTTCCAAGCTGATGTAGCGGCCCACGGCATAGTCGAAGTGGTAGAGCAGCAGCAGGGTCAACAAGCGGGACATGCGACCGTTGCCGTCCGGGAAAGGGTGGATGCACAGGAAGTCGAGCATCGCCAGCGGCACCAAGACCAGCGGGTCGGCCTGGTGCTGGTCCAGCGCGGTGGCATAGCTCCCTGTCAGATCAGCCATAGCCATCGGCGTGAGATGCGAAGCCACCGGCTGGAAGCGCAGGCGCGAAGTGCCATCCGGGTGACGCTCGATGATGTCGTTATTGGTGGCCTTCCACCGCCCGCCCGCCTGCGGCATATAGCGGTACAGCAGGGTGTGCAGTTGCAGCACCACTCCCTCGCTGAAGGGCATGTGCGCGGCCGATTCGTGGATCAGCGCCAAGGCGTCACGGTAGCCGGCGATCTCCTGTTCGGAGCGGCTCTTTGGCGTTGCGTTGCGGATGACCAGAGACTTCAGCCGTGAGGGCGCGACGACAACACCTTCCAGCCGGTTGGACGACTCAGTGGACTCCACCACCGCGATCTGGCGCAGGCCCTTGAGGGCTTCGGGCGACTGTGCGGCGTAGAGTTGCTGCTTACCCTGGTACTCGCCCAGTGTGCGCAACGTGGCGGCCTGAGTGCCATCGAAGCGAAGCGCGGCAAGGTACTCGGGTGTGAGCGAGTGCATGGAAATGTAAGCCCAGGCTGTGTAAATGGGGTAATCATAGCCCTTAAATGGGGCATTGTCTCTATAAATACCTCATTAAAGGCGTTTGATTACCCCATTTCCTGAACGTAGGCCCGGTCGCGAGGGGCCGGCATGGCCGACCAGGAAGGAAATGCCCAAAAAAGGGCAGTAATTTCACAATTACCCTATTTTCTCCATTGTTTACCCCATTCCCAGGCCCAACTCAGGGCAAAGGCAAACGGCAAGGGAACGGTACTCAAGGGACAACGGCCCTACCCTGAAAAGGAAAAGGTCGCCCGCCCTTGCCCACTCGCTCTGTAACAACCAGCCAAACCGTCTCTATGCTGTGCCGCTGCCCTCCGCAGCACTCAGATAGTTCGCCCAGTTCTGCAACAACGTCCTTCTCTGATCCAGCAGCAGCGCCTTGTTGTACGTCGCCCGCACCTTGTTGCTTTCCACGTGGGCAAGCTGCCGCTCAATCGCATCAGGCCGGTATCCGTTCTCATTGGCCCAGGTTGAAAAGGTCGTCCGCCAGCAATGCGGCGTCGTGCCCCGGCCCAGGTTCATGTCGCGCATCGCGTAGGTCAGCCGGTTGGGTGTGGTGAAGCCCTTGCCGCTCCGGTGCGGGAACAGATAGCGGCCACCGCCCGTGATGCACTGCAAATCCTTCAGCACGGCGATGGCCTGCACAGACAACGGGCTTACATGGTCGCGCCGCGCTTTCATCTTCGCCGCAGGCCGACGCCACAGTGCATCCTCAAAGTCGAACTCGTCCCACTCGGCATCCGCCGCTTCCCCTGGACGGCAGGCGGTCAGAGCGATCAACCGCAAGCACAACGAGGTTTCCGGATAGCCCCGGTAGCCGCGCAACTCCTGATAAAACCTCTGGATTTGCTCTCGCGTCATCGCCGCCTTGCTCTCGCTGAACGGCACGCGCAGCAGCCCGCGCAGGCTGGGGATTGGATTTGCCTCGACCAGCCCACGCACCACCGCGAATTCGAAGATGGCTGAAAGATCGCCTTTGACATGGATGGCCGCCCACGCGCCATGGGCCTTGCACTCCTCCAGCAATGGGCGAATCTGCTTCACGCCAATGTCGCTCATCGGCAACCCATCAAACTTCGGCGACAGGTACTTCCTGATCCTCGATTCTTTCGTCCGATAGGAACTGAGCGCAAAGACTGGCTTGATCTCCGCCAGGTAAGCCTGCGCCACCTTGGCGAACGAGCTTTCACGAGCGCGCTTGCGTTCCTCCAGCGCCTCCAGGTTGCGCTCCTTGACCTGCCGCCGCTCATGGGAAGGATGGATGCCTTGCTTGACCAAGGCGCGTGCCTTTTCCCGGGCCGCACGCGCCTCCGCAAGGCTTACTTGAGGAAAGCCGCCAATGGCAAAGAGGTTCTCCTTGCCTTGCAGACGGTACGTCCACCGCCAGAGCTTGCCGCCGGTGGGCTTGACCAGCAGGAACAGGCCCCCGCCGTCTGAAAGTTTCCAATCTCGATCAGTCGATTTGGCCGACCTGACCTTGAGGTCGGTGAGTAGATTCTCGGGCATCGTTGGACTCCACTGCGGGGAGATGTACCCCCACGGTTGAACACGAGTACCCCCAACGCTACCCCCGAATTTTCTGGACCTCGATGAACAATAGGAACGCTCAGTAGACCGTATTGTTTACGCAACCCATTGATTTCAAATGGGCCAACCTGTCCACCAAGCGCTACTGAACGCCACCGAGATCCAGCAAAAATCGTCAGACGTTGAACAAGAAGTTCATCACATCGCCATCCTTGACGATGTACTCCTTCCCTTCCGCCCGCATCTTCCCGGCTTCCTTCGCGCCCGCCTCGCCCTTGTACTGGATGAAGTCGTCGAAGGCGATGGTCTGCGCGCGGATGAAGCCGCGCTCGAAGTCGGTGTGGATCACGCCCGCTGCCTGCGGCGCGGTGGCGCCGATGGGCACGGTCCAGGCGCGCACTTCCTTCACGCCGGCGGTGAAGTAGGTCTGCAGGCCGAGCAGCTTGAAGCCGGCGCGGATCAGCCGGTTCAGGCCGGGCTCTTCCATGCCCATGTCGGCCAGGAACACCGCGCGGTCCTCGTCTTCCATCTCGCCCAGTTCGGCTTCGATGGCGGCGCAGATGGCCACGGTGGGCGCGTTCTGCTGGTTGGCGTAGTCGACCAGCTTGTCCAGCAGGGGGTTGTCGGTGAAGCCGTCTTCCTTGACGTTGCCCACGTACATGGCGGGCTTGGCGGTGATGAAGCACAGCGGCTTGATCAGGGCCTTCTCGTCGGTGGACAGGTCCAGCGCGCGGATGGGCTTGGCCTCGTTCAACTGGGCCACGCACTTCTCCAGCACGGCCACCAGCTTGGCGGCGTCCTTGTCGCCGGCACGGGCGGTCTTGGTGTGGCGTTGCACGGCCTTTTCGGCGGTCTGCAGGTCGGCCAGCGCCAGTTCGGTCTCGATGACCTCGATGTCGGCAATGGGATCGACCTTGCCCGAAACGTGGACCACGTTGGGATCCTCGAAGCAGCGCACGACGTTGACGATGGCGTCGGTTTCGCGGATGTGGGCCAGGAACTGGTTGCCCAGGCCCTCGCCGGTGCTGGCGCCGGCGACGAGGCCCGCGATGTCGACGAATTCGACGGTGGCGGGCACGACGCGCTCGGGCTTGACGATGGCGGCCAGGGCGTCGAGCCGCGGGTCGGGAACCTCGACCACGCCGACGTTGGGTTCGATCGTGCAGAAGGGGTAGTTTTCCGCGGCGATGCCGGCTTTGGTCAAGGCGTTGAAAAGTGTGGACTTGCCGACGTTGGGCAGGCCCACGATGCCGCACTGGAGGGCCATGGGGGAAACCTATGTTGTCATGGAAAGGAGCTGGGGGCATTGTACCGCCCCCACCCCAGTTGCAGCCCGGCCGCCCCTGCCTCCTGGCGCACTTACTCCGCCTTGATGTCGGCCTTCTGGATGATCCCCTTCCAGACGGCGGCCTCGCGCTGGATCTGGGCGCCGAACTCGGCCGGGGTGTTGCCCACCGCGGTCAGGCCCAGTTTCTCGAATTGCTGGGCGATCTCGGGCTTGGCCACGGCGGCCTTCACGGCATCGGCCAGCTTGCGGACGATGGCGGGGTCGGTGCCCACCGGGGCGGCCAATCCCCACCAGTTGCCGGCCACGAGGTCGGGCAGGCCCTGCTCGGCGGTGGTCTGGACCTGGGGCAGCGCGGGCAGCCGCTGCGGCGCCGCCACGGCCAGGGGCTTGAGCTTGCCGCTGGCAATATGGCCCGCCACGGTGCTGATGCCGGCCGAGGCGAAGAAGATCTGGACGTCGCCCGCCAGCAGCGCCTGGACCGCGGGCGGCGAGCCGCGATAAGGCACGTGCACCAGCTCTATGCCGGCGGACTGCGCGTACAGCGCGCCGATCAGGTGAGGCGCCGTGCCGCTGCCCGGCGTGCCGTAGTTGAGCTTGCCGGGGTTCTTCTTGGCGTAGGCGGTCAGTTCGGCCAGGTTGTTCGCCGGCAGGCTGGCATTGACCACGATCACCGCCGGGGCGTTATTGATGACCGTGACCGGCACGAGGTCCTTGGCCGGGTCGTACCGCAGCTTGGCCAGGTACTGGTTGGTGACGAAGTTGTTGGTGGCGCCCAGCAGCAGCGTATAGCCGTCGGGCGCGGACCGCACCACGTCCTCGGCGCCGATGTTGCCCGACGCCCCGCTCTTGTTGTCGATGTAGAAATTCGCGCCTAGGCGGGCCTCGAGTTCCTGCTGGACGATGCGGAAGGTCACGTCGCCGGCGTTGCCTGGCGCGTAGGGCACGACCACGCGTATGGGCCGCGACGGCCAGTTGTCGGCGGCGTGCGTGGCGGTGCCGAAGGCGCACAGCGCCAGGGCCGCCGCAAGCGCGCGGCGGGGCATGTCGGAAAGGCTGCTCATGTCGGGGTCCTCCGTTGGTCGGGGCGGGCGCCGCTCCCCTCGATCAGCTGCATGACGGCGCGATACAGGGTGCTCGACCGGTCGCACAGATCGAGGATCACATCGAAGTGATGCCGGCCTTCGAAGACATGCTCGGAGACCAGCAGGCCGCGTTCGCGCCAGTAGCGGGCAACGTCCCCGCTCTGCCTGCGGAACTCGTCGGTATCGCCGCGGGCCACCGCCACCACGACCGGCGTGCGGCCGCTGGGCTCGTTGGTCAGCAGCGAGAACTCCCGCACCTGCTCCGGCGTCAGATGCAGGCGCTGGTTGCGGTAGGACAGGCGCACGGGTTCGAGATGGCCCAGTCCGCTGACCAGCACCGCGCCCGCGAAGTCGTTGCCCGGCAGGCCGGCCGCTTTCCAGTCATGGGTCAGGCACTGGGTGACGAGGTGGCTGCCCGACGAATGCCCGATCAGCACGATGCGCGAAGGGTCGCCGCCATGCCGGGCGATGTTGCGCACGATCCAGCCGATGCCTTCGCGCACGGCCGCGACCATCTCGGAGAAGGAAACCTGCGAGGCCCGGGGAAAGCCCAGCGCCACGTACATGCAGCCATCCCGGACGAAGGCGGGCGCGGCGAAGGCGCTTTCTTCCTTGTTCTGCCCCAGCCACGCGCCGCCGTGCACATAGACGACGACGGGGTGGGGACCAGCGCCGGCCGGCGCATAGATGTCCAGCCGGGCATCCTCGTGGGCGCCCCAGCGCAGGTCATGTCCGGTGCGGAAGGGAACGGCCTCCAGGCTCAGGCGCGCGCCCTCGTCCAGGGTCTGGCGGAAGGTGGGACAGTAGCGCTGGTTGTCGTACTGGTAGTCCAGCGCCTCCTGGTCGTAGTCTCCAAAGACTGCTTTCATTCATGCATTCCGATACGGGATCTGCCCAAGGTAGCAAAGGGCATTCTTTTTCGGAATTGAATTGTTCCTATAGATTGATATCAGGAATTCATGAATGTGGCGTGTCCTGCCCGGCGGCCCGGCTCAGATGGAAGGCGAGGCGCAGCCGTCCATGGGAATGACGGCGCCGGTGACGTAGCTCGCCAGGTCGGACGCCAGGAACAGCGCGACGTTGGCGATTTCCTCGGGCTGCGCGAGCCGGCCCAGGGGAATGCCCGCGACCTGCTCGGCCAGCACCTCGTCGCGCGGCCGGCCGCTGGCCTGCGCCGCCACGGCCAGCCCTTCCTCGACACGATGGGTCTGGGTCATGCCGGGATTGATCGCGTTCACGCGCACGCCGCGGCCTGCGTAGGCCTGCGCATAGCCCACCGTGGCGAGCATGAGCGCCGCGTTGGCGGCTCCGCCGCCGATGTGGAAGATGCCGGGAGATTTGCCGCCCTGGCCGACGATGTTGACGATGCTGCCCCGCCCCCTGCCCGCCATCAGCTTGGCCACGGGATCCTGGATGTGCATGTAGCTGAAGTACTTGGCGTCCATGGTCTGCCGGAACGCCTCGGGTCCCAGTTGCTCGGGCGCGTACCGGCGCGCCGCGCCCGCGGAATTCACCAGCACCGCGATGGGACCGCACTCGCGCTCGGCCCAGTCCACCGCCGCCTGCGCCGCCGCCGGATCCGACAGGTCAGCGGCATGGACCCGCATCTCCAGGCCCTCGGCCTGCAAGGCTCGCCGCGCGGCGTCCAGGTTCTCCTGGCTGCGCGACACGCCCGCCACCGCCGCTCCCGCCCGGGCGAAGGCGCGCGCGCAGGCCAGGCCTATGCCCTTGCTGGCGCCGGTGATCAAGACGACGGAGCCGTCGAACGACAGCGTGGGAGCTTGCTTCATGGCCTGTCCTGTTGCGGGTTCGTGATCGTTGAAGAAAGGGTCATTATCCATCCAGCAGCCCGGGCGCATAGTTTTGCAGGGCCCACAGCAAGGCCATGGGCCCGGCGTTGAAGCAGGCATGCAGCGCGATGGACGCGCCTATGCCGAAGCGCACGCGCATCCAGCCCAGCACGAGGCCGCAGGCCCACTGCGGCAGGACCAGCAGCGGCAGCAGCAGCCAACCTCCCGCGCCCAGCCGGAAGTTGGCCAGGTGCAGGAAGGCGAAGGCCAGCGTGGCCAGATGAAAGACGATCGGAAAGGCCCGGACATGGCGGCGCAGCCATTTCCAGGGCCAGCGGTGGTCGCGCCAGGCCAGCACGGCGGCGATCGCGCCGCAGGCCAACGCCACGCTGGCACCCGCGGCCAGGCTGGGGCGCATCAGCATGGCGCTGACCAGCACGGGCAGCAGCCATAGTGCCGGCGCGGGCCGCCTCAGCCCGTAGCGGAAGACCATTTCCTCGATCACCGGCGCCCAGACGACGACGTGGAACCAGGACAGATGCAGCGCATCCAGCCTGCGCTCGGCACCCGAGGCCGTCGCGACCGATGCCGCCAGGGGCCCCAGCACCAGCAGGTTGACGCCCCACAGCACCAGCACCCAGTGGAGCAGATGCGGACCGGTCAGGCCGCCCAGCCATTCCTGGGATCCGTAGTGCGACTCGGCGCCACGCCCCCCGCGCGGCATGCGCGGCCCCAGCCGCGGCCGCCTGACGAAGGCCAGGAAATCCGCGAACTCCTCGCGAAAGGCCGGCCGGCCCCGCACCGGCGCGGCAGCCGCCGCGCAAGGCAGGCGGACCTCAGGCATTGCCGCTGTGCAACTGTTGTATGGCCTGCTCGAACTCGCCCTTGAGCACGGCGGGAATGATGGCGCGCGACCGGTCCAGGGTCTCGTCTATGCGAGACTGTTCCTCTTTGCGCGGCGGATGCAGCACGAAGTCCACCACCTGCTGCGCCAGCCCCAGCGAGCGCGGGTGCCCGATGCCCAGCCGCAGCCGCCAGAATGCCTGCGATCCCAGCGCCGCCTGGATGTCCTTCAGGCCGTTGTGCCCCGCATGGCTGCCGCCCTGCTTGAGCTTGGCCTGCCCCGGCAGCAGGTCGAGTTCGTCGTGCGCCACCAGGATCTGCTCGGGCGCCAGCTTGTAGAAACGCGCCAGCGCGCCCACCGCCTGTCCGGAACGGTTCATGTAGGTCATGGGCTTGACCAGCAGGATGGCCGCCCCTTCGAAGCGGGCCTTGGCCACGTGGCCGAAGAAGGGCTTCTCGTTCGTGAACGATACGCGCAGGTCGTCGGCAATCTGGTCCAGCAGCCAGAAGCCCGCATTGTGCCGGGTGCGTTCGTAATCGGGACCGGGATTGCCCAGCCCGGCGATGAGGCGTATGGGTTCGGACATGAAGGGATCGATGCGCAAGAAAAACGATGGACGGCCGCCGGGTGCGGCGACGCGGCGGCCGGGGCTCGAAAGGCCTGTTATCTTAGCCCGATCCCTGTCGGCGGGTGCCCGGATCCCCGTCCCGCCGGACGAATTCGCAGAAGCGCATCGCGGCCGCGCTGGCCCCGCCGTGGTGCACCGCCAGCACGACGGGATAGGTCACGGCTTCCCCCTGCCCCGACACCACCTCCACGTACACCACGCCGTCCATCGCGATGCGGCGGGTCGAGTCGGGAATGAGGGCCACGCCCACGCCCAGGCGCACCAGACCCAGCGTGGCCAGCAGGTGCGTTTCGGACTGGTGCACGTGCACGTGGGCCCCGGTCTGCTGCAGGGCGACGCTCACGGCCGCGTGATAGCCCGGGCTGGCCGCGT
The DNA here is from genome assembly GCF_002188635.1 of Pigmentiphaga sp. NML030171. Taxonomy (GTDB): domain Bacteria; phylum Pseudomonadota; class Gammaproteobacteria; order Burkholderiales; family Burkholderiaceae_B; genus Pigmentiphaga; species Pigmentiphaga daeguensis. The sequence goes on from NZ_NINX01000033.1 coordinate 29,741, forward strand.
GCGGATAATGCGTGACGAGCTGTTCCCCCGCCAGGTCGGGAAGACTGACGCGGCCAAGGCCGGCAAAACGATGGGCCCGGTGCACCGCGAGGCAGAACCGCTCGCGGCCGAAGGGAAACGTCCGCAGCTGGGGATGGCTCGCACCTCCCGGCACGCAGACGCCCACGTCGATGCTGCCGCCTTCGACCGCGGAGATCACGTCCTGGCTGGACCCCGTGGTCAAGGACACGCGTATGCCGGCCTCCACCGCGCAGAATCGCTCCAGCCATTCCGGCAGCAGGTTGAGCATCGCGCTGTCTATGCTCTTGATCCGGAGGATCTCGCGCGCGCCCTCGGTGGCCGCCCTGGCCGCCGCGACGGACATTTCGGCCTGCCGCAACAGGTAGCGGGCTTCGCGCAGGAAGACCACGCCCGCCGGCGTGAGCGAGACCGACGAACGCGTACGCTGGAAGAGCGGCGTCCCCACGGTCTCCTCCAGCCGCCGGATGGCCGTGCTCAGGGGCGGCTGGGTCATGCAGAGACGGATGGCGGCACGCCGGAAATTGAGCTCCTCGGCCACCACGATGAATTGCCTGAGCTGCCTGAGATCCGCGAGACCCGGTGGATGTCGTTCCGGCGTGTTCATCGAGGGCGGAGATGCGGCTGCATGGCGGCTCAATTCAAGGTGATGCGGGTCTTGTCCAGGATTTCCGTCCAGTACTTGAGGTCTTCGGCCATCATGGCCTCGAACTGCGTGGGCGAGACATCGCGCGTCTGGATGGCCCGCTTGGCCAGAGCTTGGCGGAACTCGTCGTTGCGCGCAACCCGCGCCCATGCCGCGCGGAGCTTTTCCTTGACCGGAGCGCTCACGCCGGAAGGCGCGAAGACGGCAAGCCAGCCGTCGTTGGCCATGCCCTCGATGCCCAGTTCCTTGAAGGTCGGCACGGACGGAAACGCCGCCGGCCGTTCCGAGCCGGTGGACGCCAGCGCGCGGATGCGCCCGCTGTGGATGAGGTCTTCGGCGCCCGCCACGGTTTGCAGGGTGAGCTGCACGTCGCCCGCGAGCAAGGCCATGATGGCGGGGTTCTGGCCCTGGTATGGCGCATGCACCATGTTCAGGCCCTGCTGCAGGCGGAACTGCTCGGCCAGCACGTGCGAAGGCGCTCCCACGCCGCCGGATGCGTATGTGAAGGCGCCGGGCTTGGCTTTGATGCGTTCGACCAACTCGCGCACATTGGCCACGTCCACGTGCTGCGGCGCGACCATGAGGACGAAGCCCTGGTCGCCCAGGTAGCCGATGGGCGCGAAGCTGCGCAGCGGATCGTATTCCACGTCGGGCCGCAGCCTGCTGTTGAGCAGGATGCCGAACGAGCCCAGCGCGAGGGTGTAGCCGTCGGGCTTGGACTTGGCCAGCCGCACCATGCCGATCGTACTGCCGGCGCCCGGCACGTTCCTCACCACCACGGGCTGGCCGAGCTCCTTGGCGAGATAGGTGGCGGCCAGGCGTCCCGCCACGTCCAGCAATCCTCCCGGCGCATACGGGACGATGAGTTCGAGATTGCGGCTGGGATACTCCTCCGCCGCTCCCGCCGGCATCGCGCCGAACAGGGCGGCCGCGAGCACCAGTGCGCGGGCGGCGAGTGCACAGGCACGCCCCATGCCGTTCCTGACGATGTTCTTCATGTTGGTCGCGCTCCCTTCCACGTATGCATTCAAGCCACGCTTGCGCGCAGCGATTCGAGATAGGCCTCGGGAAATTCCAGTTCGGGCTGCCGGCGCGCCAGCCAGAGCCGGTGGTCCTCGTCCGAGTGCATCACCTGGCGCTCGGCCAGCGGCGGCCACTCCGGCGCGCTGAGCCAGACCCGGAGCAGATGGCGGCGCTTCTCGATGGCGTCTTCGTCGACATAGTCGGTACGGCCATGCACGATCACGCGATTGTTGAGGAACTGGATGTCGCCGTCCTGGAACTGCATGTCCAGGTAGAAATCCGGCGATTCGGCCATGGTCTCGAGGGTGGCGATCGCTTCCCTGTCGAGGTCGGTCAGGTGTCCGTGCCCCTCCTGCGCCGCGCGCCGGATGTAGCTGCCTAGAAAGTAGCAGGCCACCCGCTGCGGCCAGCCGTCGAGCCGGTCGAACACCGGAACCGGCGCCAGGCTCACCTTTCTCCCGTCGCCCAGCTGGGCGTCCTTGTCGCCGCGCCGGAAGTAGTAGCCGCCGTACAGGCTGGCCAGCAGGTCCGGCCGGCTCTCGGCCAGCGCATCGTGGATCGCCAGCGCGCTGCAGATCCGGCTCGCGCCGCCGGCCTTGGCGGTGCGCAGGCACATCAGGCCGATGATGTCGCAGGAATCGGTGTGCATGTTCATGTGGCCGCCGTCCTGGTAGGCGCGCGCCACTTCGCCGTAGCCTTCGAGGTTCAGCACGTGACCCAGCAGCTCGCCCCGGTGGGACTGGGAGATCGGCACGCCCAGGTGCACCGAAAGGCCGAAATAGATCTGGGCCATTTCATCGGCGCTGTACTCGGTGCGCGGCAGGCCGCGCAGCATGGCGAATCCCTTGCCGCGATAGATCTGCTCGGCAACCGCCGCCAGCTTGCGCGCCACCCGGTCCAGCGGGAAGTCCTGGCGGCGCAAGGGCAGGGTCCGCTCCCCGCCTCGTGCATTCAGGGCCGCAAGCGCGCGGCCGATTTCGTCGATATCGGCCTCGTCCAGGTGGAACAGGCAGCTTTCGGTCCAATCGATCTGCGGGCCGCGCCAGGAAGCGGGCGCGCCCGTAGGAGGCAGGAGGTGGCGAGTGGCAGTGGACATGGTCGTCGGACGGAGAAGAGTTGGAATCGCCCCGGGGCGTACTGGCCCCGGACGATTCAGTGTGCCCGATCGTCCCTGATATCTCTAATTCTTTTCAATGGCACTGCTGATACGTACGATGTCTCAGCCCTCATCGCCTCCCATCAGGCTTCGCCCATGAAAAAACCCCGACCGTAACCGATCGGGGTTTCTTCAGACAGCAGCGCGTAGGGGGGACCCTATTCAGCAGCGGTTTCCTCGGCGGCGGCACCACCGGGCTTGGCGATGGCGGTCGCGATGACCGTGTCGCTGCCAGCCGGGAACGTCACGCCCTTGGGCGCCTTGACGTCGGACAGGTGGATGGATGCGCCGGCGATGATGTTGCCCAGGTCCACTTCGATGAACTGGGGCAGGTCGTTCGGCAGGCAGGTCACTTCGATTTCGGTCAACACGTGGTTGATGATCGCGCCGCTGAGCTTGACGGCGGGCGACGACTCGGCGTTGACGAAGTGCAGCGGCACCTTGGTGTGCAGGGCCTGGCCGGCGGCGACGCGCTGGAAGTCCACGTGCAGCACTTGCTGCTTGTAGGGGTGCCATTGAACGGCGCGCAGCAGGACTTGCGAGCCCTTGCCGTCGAGCTGCATGCTCAGGATGGACGAGTGGAACTCTTCCTTGCGCAGGGCATGGTAGATCTCGTTGTGATCGAGTTCGATCGACAGGGGCGCTGCGTCGCCGCCATAGACGATGGCGGGTACACGGCCGGCGCGGCGCAGGCGGCGGCTCGCACTCGAACCCTGGACGCTACGCGAAGTGGCGTTGAATTGCATGGTTTTCTCCAAAATGCGGCAGGCGACATGCCCGCTCGCGGTGCACGGAACGCGACCATCGCATTCCGTCCGGCAGCGCCGCGACCAGCGCTTCCGGCTCGCCCCGCCGCCCTGCGCGATGCAGGCCGGCGGGAGCAGAACTTATTCGACGAACAGCGAGCTGACCGAGTCGGCCCGCGAAATGCGCAGCATGGTTTCACCGATCAGGGCCGCGCACGACAACTGGCGGATGCGGCTGCAGTCCCGGACCTCGTCGCTGGCGGGGATGGTGTCGGTGACGACCAGCTCGTCCAGGTCGGATTCGGCAATGCGGCCCACCGCGCCGCCCGACAGCACGGCGTGCGTGCAATAGGCGTAGACGGCCAGCGCGCCGCGCTGCTTGAGGACCTGGGCGGCCTTGCACAGCGTGCCGGCGGTATCGACCATGTCGTCCATGATGATGCAGGTGCGGCCTTCGACGTCGCCGATGATGTTCATCACCTCGGACACGTTGGCGCGCGGACGGCGCTTGTCGATGATGGCCAGGTCGACCTCGAGGCGCTTGGCCAGCGCGCGGGCGCGGACCACGCCGCCCACGTCGGGCGAGACCACCATCAGGTTGGACAGGTTGCGTTTCCAGATGTCGCTGAGCAATATCGGCGCAGCGTAGATGTTGTCCACGGGGATATCGAAGAACCCCTGGATCTGGTCCGCGTGCAGGTCCATGGTCAGGATGCGGTCCACGCCCACGACCTGCAGCATGTTCGCCACGACCTTGGCCGAGATCGCCACGCGCGCCGAACGCGGGCGGCGATCCTGCCGGGCGTAGCCGAAATACGGCATCGCGGCGGTGATGCGACCGGCGGAGGCCCGGCGCAGCGCATCGACCATGACCATGATTTCCATCAGGTTGTCGTTGGTCGGTGCACAGGTGGGCTGGAGGACGAAGACGTCTTTACCACGGACGTTCTCGTTGATTTCCACCATGACTTCGCCGTCGGAGAACCGACCGACGCTCATCTTGCCCAGTGGTATGCCGAGGTGACTCGCGACGTCCGCCGCCAGCTTGGGGTTGGCAGTCCCCGTGAAAATCATGAAGCTTTCTTGCGCCATGACGCATTGCCCGTGGCTGTGGCCCGGTGACCTGTAACCGAGGCCGATCGACAAAACAACAAAGCTGTTGATCCTGCGAAACGCTGACAGGCATCAACAGCTTTTAGGTCAAAGACTTTGGCTGGGGAGGAAGGACTCGAACCCTCGCATGCCGGAATCAAAATCCGGTGCCTTAACCAACTTGGCGACTCCCCAACTCGTTGCCCCCGCAGGAACTGCGTGAACATCGAAACTTGCTGCGCTGGCGTCCGGCTGCGGCGGATCGCCCTCGATTCGGTGGCCGCTTACGCGGCCCAGTCCAGTAGCGGATGCGCATCGAGTCCGGCACATGCCAGGTTCACTCTCAACGCCGGCAGCCCGCTGGGCTGGACTTGCATTGTAGCGGCGATTCTATCCACCGCGCCATCGGCCTGCGCCTTCGTGTCGCACTCGACAAATAGGCACGCGCCCGACCCGGACATCCTGACCCGCGCACCACCGAGTGCCTGGGCAAGCACCGCCGAAATCCGCCCCACTTCCGAAAAGCGGGCAAAAACGACGTTTTCCAGATCGTTCCTGTAGCTATTTCCGTAGGGATCAAATGTTCCCCGAGGAAAGTCCGCTATTTTGACGCGTGGCGTATCTCTTGTCAATTCGGGTGCGCGAAAAACGTCCGCGGTCGGCACACTGGCGTCCGGCTGCACCACCACGTACCAGCGCTGCGGCAGGTCGATGGCGGTCAGTTCCTCGCCCACGCCCTCGGCGAAGGCGTTGCGGCCGAACACGAACACGGGCACGTCCGCGCCCAGGGGCAGCGCGAGCCTCATCAGCTCATGCCGCGACAGGCCGGTGCCCCACAGGCGGTTCAGGGCCAGCAGCACCGTGGCCGCGTCGCTCGATCCGCCGCCCAGGCCGCCGCCGGCGGGAATCCGCTTCTCCAGGCCGATCTCGGCGCCCTGCCCGCAGCCGGTAGCCTGCCGCAGCGCGCGGGCGGCCCGCACGACCAGGTCGGCGTCCTCGGGCACGCCGGGCAGGTCGTAGGCGCGGACGATACGGCCATCGGGACGGGCGCGGAAATGCAGCGTGTCCTGCAGATCGATGAAACGGAAGGCCGTCTGCAGCAGGTGATAGCCGTCGGGCCGGCGCCCCACCACGTGCAGGAACAGATTGATCTTCGCGGGCGCGGGAACGTCGCGCAATTCGGCAGTCATGGGGGCCAGGGCCTGTTCACGCTGGAAAGGGCCTTGCGAACCCTAGGGATTGATGACCAGGCGCAGGTCCACGTCCTGTCCGCCCTCGTTGCGCGCCATCTGTAGCCGCGTGGGACCCAGCGCGTCGTACTGCCGGGCGGTCACGCGCCAGCCCGCCTGGTCGAACACCAGCGGACGGCCCTGCTCGTCGCGCTCGACCACCTCGGCGGGCGGCCGCGCAGCCAGGCGGCCGCGCAGCCAATCGCGCAGGCCGGACACGGGGATGTCGCTGCCCAGCACGACCGCCACCAGTTCGTCGGGATCGGCGGCGCGCGTTTCCTTGCCGCTGGATTCCCGCAGCAGCGCTTCGCCCGGCACGGCCTCGACGCGCGCCAGGGTCGCGCCCAGCGGCGAGACGAGATCGAGCGCCAGGCGGCTGCCGTCGTCGCGCCAGGCGAAGCTGCCCTGCACCGCGTTCTGCTTGCCGCCGGCTTCCTCGATCCGCAGCGCGAACCGGCCGACCCGCGACAACGAGCGGCTCTCGTCCGCGCCCTGGGGCGCGGGGATGGGAACCGGCACGGCACAGGCCGCCAGGATCGCGGCCATTGCGCCCGCGGCGGCCGCGCGGGACAGGCGCCGCATGCCGGTCACAGCGTCACGTCGAGGCGCGCCAGGGTGCCCCGCAATGCCGCGTTGGACGGATCCTTGGACTGGACCTCGCGCCACAGCCGGCGCGCGCGGTCCTGCTGGCCCGAGGCCCACAGGACCTCGCCCAGGTGCACGGCGATCTCGGCGTCGGGCCGGATCTCGTAGGCGCGCTCGAGGTAGGACAGCGCCTTGGCGTTGTCGCCCATGCGATAGTGCACCCAGCCCATGCTGTCGATGATGAAGGGATCGTCGGGGGCCAGGTTCATGGCCCGCTCGATCAGCCGCTTGGCCTCGGGCAGCCTGACGTTGCGGTCGGCCAGCGAATAGCCCAGGGCGTTGTACGCATGGGCATGGTCGGGCTTGATGGCGATGATCCGGCGCAGCCGGCTTTCCATGTCGTCGATCCGGTTCTGCTGCTCGTACAGCATGGCCAGGTCGTACATCAGGTCAGGCGCGTCGGGAAAGCGCTGGTTGGCCGCCTCGAGCACCTTGACCGCCTCGTCGCGGTCGCCGGCATTGCGCAGGATCTGCGCCTCGGTCAGGGCCACCTGGCTGCCCTCGCGCACGTCGCGCGGGTCGATCAGGCCCAGGATGCGGCGGGCCTCGTCCACGCGGCCCTGCTTGCCGCGCAGGACGGCCTGGCGCAGGCGGGCCGGCAGGGCGGCGTCGGGGTCGTCGACCTTGGCCAGCAGGTCGAAGGCGTCGTCGTAGCGTTGCTGGTCCTCGGCGATCTGCACGCGCAGGAACAGCGCGTTGTCCGCCTCGGGCAGCGGCGCGGCGCCCTTGGCCGTGCGCTGCTCGTGCACGTCCAGGTACTGCTTGAGATAGCCGTCGGCATCCGATGGGCGCTGCGACTGGTAGGCCAGCACGCCCTGCATGTAGAGGATCTCGAAGTCCTCGGGATTGGCGCGCGCCAGGGCCTGCAATTCGTCGCGCGCGCCGTCGTAGTCCTTCAGCGAGGCCAGCGCACGCGCCAGCAATACGCGCAGGTTGCGCGATTCCGCATGCGTGGCGATGAAGGCTCGCGCCCGCGCCACGGACTGGTCGGGCTCGGTTTCCACGCCCATCTGCAAGGCCAGCATGGCGGCCGCCTCGGAATCGGGCTGGGCGTCGAGCGCCGCGCGCGCCTCCTGCAGCGCGCGCGCCTTGTCGCCCGCCGTCGCGGCGACGCGCGACAGGGCCAGGTGCGCCTCGGGCAGGTTGCGCACGTCGGTCAGCGCCTCTTCCAGGATGGACAGCGCCTTGCGCTTGTCATCCAGGCGGGCGACGACGCGGCGGGCATCGACGATGGCCACTGACTTGTCGGGAGCGGCCGCGATGCGGGCCCGCAGCGCCGAGCCCATGCCTTCGACCCGTCCCGCCGCGGCAGCCAGCGACAGCGCGGTCTGCCGCGCCTCGACGTCGGCCGGGTCCAGTTCGGCCCAGGCCTGGGCGGCGTCGAGCGCGCGCACCAGGTCGCCGCCGGCCAGCGCGAACTCGACCGCGCGGCGCGCCAGGCGCGGATCGCGTGTTTTCTCGGCCAGGTCCAGCGTCGTGCTGGTGGCGGGCCCGAAGGCGCCGCGCTGGGCGGCCACTTCCGAGGCGAGCACCTGGAACAGGATCTCGGCCGTCAGGTCGACGTTGGGGAGTGCCCTGGGCCCGATGGCGCGCCCCATGGGGGACAGGCTGAGGCCCGGAACCAGCAACTCGTCGGATGCCGGGCGCGCGTCCTGGGCGGACACGGCCGATACGGCCGTCGCCAGCCCGACCCCTGCGGCCGCCAGCTTCAAACGATGAGCGTTAAACAACATGGCACAATTCCTTGGCGTATCGCCGACGCCGTCCATATTCGTTGATGTTAGCACTGCGCTTACCACCCAACGGCCGGTGGCGGCGGGGCGCCGATATGCTGGACCCCATGCCTTACTCATCGGACTGCCGGCCGCGCCAACAGTTCATCGCGCGCAAGCAGCAAACGCCATGCCCGAACTTCCCGAAGTAGAAACCACCCGCCGGGGCATCGCGCCCACGGTGGAAGGACGCGAACTGCGCCGCCTGATCGTGCGCGAGCCCCGGCTGCGATGGCCCGTACCCGCCGGTCTCGCCGCCCTGGTCGAGGGGCGCCGCGTCCTGGCCACGGGCCGGCGCGGCAAATACCTTTTGATGCAATTCGAGCATGGCTGGCTGATCGTCCACCTGGGCATGTCCGGCTCGCTGCGCCACGTGCATCCGGACGAGGAGCCGCGCAAGCACGACCACGTCGACTGGGTCTTCGACCAGGCGGTCCTGCGCCTGCACGATCCCCGGCGCTTCGGCGCGGTGCTGTGGCACGACGCGGCGGCCGGGCCGGTGGAAAGCCATCCCCTGCTGGCCAGCCTGGGCATCGAGCCCTTCGATGACCGCTTCGACGGCGGCTGGCTGTTCCGCCATACCCGCCGCCGCAGCGCGCCCATCAAGCAGGCGCTGCTGATGGGCGACATCGTCGTCGGGGTGGGCAACATCTACGCGTCGGAAAGCCTGTTCCGCGCCGGTATCCATCCGCGCACCGCCGCCGGGCGCATCTCGGCCGCCCGCTACGAGAAACTGGCCGCCGCGGTGCGCGCCACGCTGGACGACGCCATCCGCGCCGGCGGCAGCTCGCTGCGCGACTACGTGGGCGCGGGCGGCGAATCGGGCTATTTCCAGATCGACGCGCGGGTCTACGACCGGGCGGGCCAGCCCTGCCGGGTGTGCGAGACGCCGATCCGCAGGCTGGTGCAAGGACAACGAGCAACCTATTACTGCCCAAAATGCCAGCGGTAGCGGGCTTCCCTATGGAACACATGACATGATTGCTTTTTCCCGGCGCGTGGCGCAGTGGCAGCGCGAGAACGGGCGGCATACGCTGCCCTGGCAGAACACGCAGGACCCCTATCGCATCTGGCTGTCGGAGATCATGCTGCAGCAGACCCAGGTCGCGACGGTGATCCCGTACTACGAACGCTTCCTGGCGAAGTTCCCCACGGTGGCCGACCTGGCCGCCGCCGACGAAGGCGAGGTCATGGCCTTGTGGGCGGGGCTGGGCTATTACACGCGGGCGCGGAACCTGCACGCCTGTGCGCGGCAGGTGGTATCGGACTGGGGCGGGCGCTTCCCTCCCACGGCGGCGGACATCGAGACGCTGCCCGGCATCGGCCGCTCGACGGCGGCGGCGATCGCGGCGTTCGCCTATGGCGAGCGCAGCCCTATCCTGGACGGCAACGTCAAGCGCGTCTTCGCGCGCCACTTCGGCATCGAGGGCGATCCCACCAAGCGTGCGGTGGAACAGCGCATGTGGGCCATCGCCCATGCCGAGGTGCCGGCCGACGGCCCCGACGCGGCCGATGAAATGCGGCGCTATACGCAGGGGCTGATGGACCTGGGCGCCACGCTGTGCACGCGCGGCGACCCGGACTGTGGTCGCTGCCCCGTGCGCGAGTCCTGTGTCGCGCTGCGCGAGGCCAGGCAGCACGAACTGCCCACGCCGCGCGAGCGCAAGACCGTGCCCGAGCGGCATACCGGCATGCTGGTGATAGAGAAAGCGGGCGAGATCCTGTTGCAGCGCCGGCCCTCGCCCGGCATCTGGGGCGGCCTGTGGAGCCTGCCGGAATTCGCCGACGGGGATCCCGCGCAAGCTTGCCGCGTCCTGGGCGTGGCGCCGGCCGAGACCATACGGCTGCCGGTGTTCTCGCACACCTTCACCCACTTCAAGCTGCACATCGAGCCCTGGCACGTACAGGCGGGCTCGCTGGACCTGCGCGAAGGAGACCATCCGCAAGTCTGGCTGCCGTCCGCGGAACTGGCCGACGCGGCGCTGCCCGCGCCGGTGAAGAAACTGCTGGGCGGACTGTTCGGCCACAACGACCTGTTCCGGCCCTGAGGTCGGGAACAGCCCCTAGCTGCGCATCGTCACGCGCATCTGATAACGGTCGGACGGGCCGAGGACATGCTGGTATTCGATGGCCCGGCCATGCTGGTCGAACGCCACGCGCCGCACGTCCACCAGCGCCGACCCGATGGGCACCTGCAGGTCGCGCGCCAGAACCGGATCGGCCAGCGCCGCTCCCGCGGCCGCCTCTATCCTGAAGTAGGGGAAACCGGCCCGCGCCATCAACTCGCTCAATGCATGCCGGGAGAAATCCTCGGGCTGGAGGCGTGCCGCGATGTCCGCCGGCAGCCAGGCCGTGCTGTGCAGGATGGGCAGGCTGCCCCGCGTGCGCAGGCGCACGAGCTTCATCACCCGTTCTCCGGGCGGCAGCATCAAGCCGGTCAGCACCTGGAGCGGCGCCTCCACCTCCTCGAAGGACAGCAGCCGGGGAGTGCTGAGCGCGCGACTTTCCGCGACCTGCGCCATGAAGCCCGACAGCGGCGTCTGCAAGGACACCACCGCCGCCGACTCGGCCACGAAGGTGCCGTCGCCCTGGCGCCGCTCGATCAGCCCCTGCTCCTCCAGTCCCTGCATCGCCCTGCGCACCGTGATGCGCGAGACGGAAAAGAGCCTGCACAGCGCGTCCTCGGTCGGCAGCCGCTCGCCAGGCTGGTAGCGGCCGTTCGCGATGCCGTCCTTGATGACGGCGGAGATCTGGTGATGGAGGGGCGTTCCTAGGCTTCGGCTGAGTTTCTGCATGAGATGGGCGGGCCACGAGGTCATGCCGTGGAAGCACCATTGTGGCATGTCCATCACATGCGCCCCGCTTTGCATGAAATTTGTTATGTTGTCATAATGATTATACGATTTCACCCCAATGGCGAGGAAAAGAGAAGTGCCGACTCCACGTACGCTCTTCGACAAGATCTGGGACGATCACGTGGTCGCCGATCTGGGTGACGGTTTCGCGCTGCTGCATGTCGATCGCCACCTGATCACGGACGCGGGCAGCAAGGCCCTGGTGGACATGCGCCAGCGCGGCCTGGAAATGCGGAATCCGGAACTGGCCTTCGCCTCTCCCGACCATTCCGTCTCTACCCTGCCGGGACGCGCCAGTCCCACCCCACAGGGCGTCCGGCTGCTGGGCGACCTGCGCCGCGAAGCGCAAGCGCGCGGCATCCGGGTGTTCGACGTGGGCAGCGGCTCGCAGGGTATCGTCCACGTCATGGGCCCCGAACAGGGCTTGACGCTGCCGGGAGCCCTGGTGGTGTGCGCCGACAGCCATACCTGCACCCATGGCGGGCTGGGCGCGCTGGGCTTCGGCATCGGCGCCAGCGAATTCGTGCACATCGCCGTCACCCAGACCCTGGTCCAGGCCAAGCCGAGGAACATGCGGATACGCTTCGTCGGCAGGCTTGCGCAGGGCGTCTCGGCCAAGGACATGATCCTGCACGCCGCCGGCGTCGTCGGCACGGCGGGCGGGACGGGCCATGCCATCGAATACGCGGGCGATGCCGTGACCGCGCTGGACGTGGAAGCCCGCCTGACGCTGTGCAATCTCTCGGTCGAACTGGGCGCGAAGATAGGCATGGTCGCCCCCGACGAAAAGACCTACGCCTATCTGCGCGGCAGGCCCTACGCGCCCGCCGGGCAGGACTGGGACGTGGCGGTCGCCTATTGGCGCACGCTGCGCTCCGATGCCGACGCGTGCTTCGACCGCGAGGTGCTGATCGACACGGCCGGCATCGCGCCCCAGGTCACCTGGGGCACCAGCCCCGAGCAGGTGGTGGCGATCGACGGCGTCGTGCCCGACCCCGCCGGCATCGACGACCCCCAGCGCCGGCTATCGGTACAGGCCGCGCTCGACTACATGGGACTGAACCCGGGCCAGCGGATCGCCGGCACGCCCGTCGACCGGGTCTTCATCGGCTCCTGCACCAACGCCCGCCTGTCGGACCTGCGCAGCGCCGCCGCCGTCGTCCGGGGCCGCAAGGTGGCCGCGCGCGTCCAGGCCTGGGTCGTGCCCGGATCCGAACACATCAAGCAGGCCGCCGAGGCCGAGGGCCTGGACGGGATATTCCTCGCCGCCGGCTTCCAATGGCGCGACCCCGGCTGTTCCATGTGCCTGGCCGCCAACGGCGACCTGGCGGCGCGCGGCGAGCGCGTCGTCTCGACATCGAACCGCAACTTCGTGGGCCGCCAGGGCCCGGGCGCGCGCACCCACCTGACCAGCCCGGCCATGGCCGCGGCGGCGGCCGTCGCCGGAGCGATCTGCGATGTCCGCGACTTCAAGGCAACCCCGGCATGACGCCCTTCACCCGCCTGGAATCCGTGGCCGCCCCGCTGCTGCGCGACAACATCGACACCGACCTGATCATCCGGGTCGAACCCCTGTTCAACGGCGTCCCGCGCGGCGAGCTGGGACCCTATTGCTTCGAGTCCCTGCGCTATCGCCCGGACGGCACGGAAGATCCCGATTTCGTCTTCAACCAGCTGGCCACCCGGCAGGCGCGCATCCTGCTGGCCGGCGCCAACTTCGGCTGCGGCAGTTCGCGCGAAGGCGCGGTCTGGGCGCTGCTGGCGCTGGGCGTGCGCTGCGTCATCGCGCCCAGCTTCGGCGACATCTTCTATGGCAACTGCTTCCAGAACGGCCTGCTTCCCGTGCGTCTGCCACGCGCCGACGTCGAGTCGCTGGCGGCGCAGGCGCGCAGCCACCCCGGCGTCCCCATGACCGTGGACCTGCGGCAATGCTTCGTGGCCGGCGCCGACGGCGCGCGCATCGGTTTCGACATCCAGGCCCTGCGCCGCGAGGCCCTGCTCGAAGGGCTCGATCCGATCGCGCAGACCTTGAAGCGCAAACACCTCATCGACGACTTCCAGCGGCACGACGCGTTGCGCCGGCCATGGATACATCACCTTCCCTCCACGCCCAAGGAATCGACATGACGACCCCGTCCTGCTCGCCGGACATCCGTCGCCGCCAGTGGCTGGCCGCGACGGCCACCCTGGCGCTGTCGCCCGCGCTGCGCGCGCAGGCCACCTATCCCCAAAAGCCCGTCAGGATGATCGTGCCCATGCCGCCGGGCGGCGCCACCGACGGCATGGCGCGGCTGATCGCGATGAAGCTGGGCGAACGCTGGGGCCAGAGCGTCGTGGTGGAGAACCGCGCCGGCGCGGGCGCCATCATCGGCACCCAGGCCATCGCGCGTGCCGCTCCCGACGGCTATACGTTCGGACTGGTCATCAGCTCGCACACCATCAATCCCGCGCTGCGCAGCACGCTGCCCTACGACACGCTGAAGGACTTCACGCCGCTCACGCAGCTGGGATCGGCGGTGATCGCGCTCGTGGCCCATCCATCGCTGCCCGCCAGCGACGTGCCGGGACTGATCAAGCTCGTGCGCGCCGAACCGGGGCGCCTGGAATACGCTTCGCTGGGCATAGGCACGGCCACCCACGTCGCCGGGGAACTGCTGAAGGTGAAGGCCGGCCTGGACATGCCCCACGTGCCCTACAACGGCAGCGCGCCGGCCTACAACGACCTGCTGCCGGGGCGGGTCAAGCTGGGCTTTGTCATCCTGGAGTCGGCGCTGCCCCACATCCAGTCGGGCAGGCTGAAACTGCTGGCCATCGCCAACGGCCAGCGCAGCTCCGCGCACCCGGACTTCCCGACCATAGGGGAAAGCGTGCCGGGCTACGCGTACGAAAGCATCTTCGGTTTCGTGGCGCCGGCCGGCCTGTCCGCCGACGTCGCGCAGAAACTGTCCGCCGACCTGATCGCGACCATCAAGCGGCCGGACGTCGTGCAGCAGATGAATGCCTGGGGCACCGACGTGGTGGCATCCACGCCGGCGCAGTTCGACGCCTTCATCCGCCAGGAAATCGACAGCACCCGCAGCGTGGCCAAGAGCGCCGGGATCAAGCTGACGGACTGAGGGGCAGGAGGCGGCGCCTAGGCGCCGTGCCCCGCCTGGACGAACTCCCGGGCGATCAGCGCGGCCGCCTCGGACAAACGGCCCAGGCAGGCCCGCTCCATCTCGGGCGTGAGCAGTTCGGCGGGGAACGCGCGCGCCAGGCTGCCTATCACCTTCCTTTCCCCCGGCAGGAAGATCGGCACCGCCACGCCGGCCAGGTTGGGCGTGATCTGGCTGCGGCTGGTGGCGTAGCCGCTGCGCCGGATCGCGGCCAGGGCCCCGCGGAATTCCTCCCAGCTGCGCCCCAGACCCGCCTGAGCGATCTCGTCGGCGCTACGCAGATAGGCCTGCCGGATGCGATGCGGCGTGAAGAACGCCAGCATCGCCAGCGAGGCCGCGCCCCGGAACAACGGGAACGGCGTACCCCGCGAGCGCCGCACGGCGATGGTCTCGCCACGGTATTCGAGCGTATCGGGCCCTTCCTTGTAGATGCACAACACCTTGTCGCGATACAGGTTGTGCAGCAGCAGCACGCTGCCCGGCTCGCGTACGGCCGGCAGCACCTTGCGGCCCGCCAGGTACAGCGGATCGGTCAGCACCAGCATGCGTTCGAGTTCGATGATGCGGGGCCCCAGCGCATACATGCCGCCCGAGGACGGCGCCAGCACGCCGGCGTCGCACAGTTCCTTCACGTACCGGTAGGCCGTGGAGCGGGTATGGCCCAGCCTCGACATGACGTCCTCGACGCGCAGCAGCGGATGCTCGACGGACAGCAGTTCCAGCACTTCGAAAGCGCGGGCGAGCGTGGAAGCCGGGCGGGCGTTATCGGATGCGTTCACGGAGCGCTTGGGGGCGGAATGGTGACGCGGATTATACCGGTCATGGCAACACCAACTTATCAATCCTAAATAATGGGATGTTTGACGAATCCTGAATTACGGAATAACCTGAAAAAAACGCTCCGCATCGCGGGGCCCACAAGACCGAAGGAGACAACGGTGGCCGGCAAGATCGAATGCGTCGTCCAAGGGGCCGACATCCTGGGCGAAGTCCCGCTCTGGTGCGACCGCAGCCAGCGCCTGTGGTGGGTGGACGTGCGGCGGCCCGCCCTGCAATCGTACGAACCCGCCACCGGCCGGCATCGCGCGCAACGGCTGGCGCCCGAACTGCTGGTGGGCAGCATCGCGCTGCGCGAGGCGGGCGGCTTCCTGCTGGCCACCAGCCACGGCCTGTACCTGTACGACCCCGATACCGGCGAACCTCCCCAGCCCCTGCTGAACCCGGAACCCGACCTGCCCGACAACCGCCTGAACGACGGCAAGTGCGACCGCCGCGGCCGCTTCTGGGTGGGCAGCATGCCCGATACCCGCCGCACGCCGGAA
This sequence comes from Pigmentiphaga sp. NML030171, assembly GCF_002188635.1. Taxonomy (GTDB): domain Bacteria; phylum Pseudomonadota; class Gammaproteobacteria; order Burkholderiales; family Burkholderiaceae_B; genus Pigmentiphaga; species Pigmentiphaga daeguensis. The sequence goes on from NZ_NINX01000033.1 coordinate 45,400, forward strand.
GGCAGGCTCTACCGCTTCGACCCCGATCACCGCTGCCACGCCATGCTGGACGACGTCGTGCTGCCCAACTCCATCGCCTGGAGTCCCGACGACCGCACGATGTACTTCGCCGACACGCACCGGCAGGTCATCTGGGCCTTCGACTACGACCTGGACGACGGCGTCATCTCCAATCGCCGCGTCTTCAAGGACTGGACCCACCAGGCAGGGCGCCCCGACGGATCGACAGTGGACGTGGACGGCTGCCTGTGGAACGCGATGGTGGCCACCGGGCAGCTGGTGCGGCTCACGCCCGAAGGCAAGGTGGACCGGGTCATCCAGATGCCGGTCACCAATCCGACCTGCCCCGCCTTCGGCGGCGACCGGCTCGACACCTTGTACGTCACGAGCCATTCGCAACGCATTCCCGAGCTGGCCAGGGAACCGCTCGCCGGCGGACTGTTCGCGCTCGACGTGGGCGTGGGCGGCCTGCCCGAACCACGCTTCCGGGGCTGAACGCGGCACCCCGGCTCCGACATCCGCCCCGCGTCGACCACGACCATGGCGCAGCGCCATGGAGGAGACCTTCATGCAACGAGTTCGAGCCTTGCTGTTCCTGTTGTCGTGCGCCGTCGCGGCCCCATCGCCCGCCGCCGATGTCGTCAAGCTGGTGGTGCCCTTCGCGGCCGGCGGTCCGGTGGACCAGGTCGCGCGCATCATCGCGCCGGGGCTCACCGCGGCGCTGGGCAAGACCGTCGTGGTGGAGAACCGCGGCGGCGCGGGCGGCGTCGTCGGCGCCAACTATGTCGCCAAGTCGCCCGCGGACGGCGGGACGCTGCTGGTGGCGACCTCGGGCTACGTGATGTCGGCGGGCACGATGACGCAACTGCCCTACGACCCGCGCAAGGACCTGGAACCCGTGGCGCTGATCGGCCAGGTCCAGACCCTGATGATCGCCCGCCCCGACCTGGGCGTGCGCACGCTGCGCGAGCTGGTGGACAAGTCCAAGTCCGGGGCGCGCATCAGCTACGGTTCGTCCGGCGTCGGCTCCACCATGCACATAGGCGGCGAGATGGTGAACGTCTACACGGGCTCGCAGATGCTGCACGTCCCGTATCGCGGCGCGGCCCCCGCCATCGCCGACCTGCTGGCCGGGCAGATCGACGCGCTGAACGCCGACGTGACCATCCTCGCGCCCTACGTGCGCGAAGGCAAGGTACGCGGCCTGGTGCTGTTCGACACGCAGCGTTCCAAGCAATTGCCCGACGTGCCGACCTCGGTCGAGGCGGGCTATCCCGACCTGCAGATGAGCAACGCCTACGGCATCCTGGCGCCGGCCGGCACCCCGGAGGCCACGCGCCGGCAGCTGGAGCAGGCCATCCTGAAGGTCGCGCGCTCGCCCGAGGTATCGGACAAGCTGGGCAGCATGGGGTTGATCGGCCCCATGGACACGGAGCAATTCAAGGCCAAGCTGGCCAGCGACTTCGACCGCTGGATCCCCTTCCTGAAGAAGACCGGCATCCAGGTCCAGCCCTAGAGGAAACAGAGGAACCCACCGCATGATCGTCGAGCACCGCACCTACACGCTCAAGCACGGCACCATGGACGACTACCTGCAGCGATACCGCACGCACGGCCTGCCCGTGCAGATGCGGCACCTGGGCGGGCTGGTCGGCTTCTACGTAAGCGAGATCGGTCCGCTGAACCAGGTCGTCCACATCTGGGCCTACGCCAGCCTGGCCGAGCGCGAACGGCGCCGCGAGCGGCTGGAGGCGGACCCCGAATGGGCTGCCTTCAGGCAGATGAACCGGGGGTCGTTCGTCGCCCAGGAGGTGAAGATCATGAACGTGGCACCGTTCTCGCCGCAGCCGGCGTTGCCGAAGGACTAGCACTGACCATCCATCGCCGGCGCGAATGGCCACGCATTCGCACGATGCATTTGTTCCCCTCCGTCGATGGCCCTGGGCCGTAGCCATCGACCATACGGCGGGAGGACGACATGCAAAGGCTGGAACTGACCGGACGGACCTTTCGGCCGCGGCGCTAGCCTGCCACCTCGCGCTATTGGGTCAGGTTCAACGTGGGAATGAGCTGGCCCTTGGCGCGATAGTCCGCGGCGATGCGGCCGGTGAACGCCCGGCGATCCAGGTACTCCGACATCTGGAACTGCTTTTTCGCCAGTTCCTGGTAGTCCGGGTCGTGCACGGCCTTGTCGCAGGCCGACTCCAGCCTGTCGATCACGTCGGCAGGCGTACCCGCACGCACGAACAGCCCGCCATAGCCGGAAGGCGCGATGGGATATCCCAGTTCGGCGCTGGTCGGCACATTGGGAAACTCCGGCAGCCGCTTGGAGGCAAACACCAGCAGCGGCTGCAACTTCTGGGTGGCAACCATCGCCGTAGTCACCGAACCCAGGGCGACCTGGCCGCTCAGCAATTGCGGCGCCATTTGCGCCTCGCCCTGATAAGGCACGTCGCGCAGGTCCAGTCCGGCGGCACGCCAGAGTTCGAGCGCCGACAGGTGCGGCGACGAGGCGGGCCCGGGATGGCCATAGGTGATCGCGCCCGGCTGGGCGCGCGCGGCGGCCCGCAGTGCCTCGAAGTCCTTGTAGGGAGACTTGGGGCTGGCCGCAATGAAGAATGAATTCTCGAACGTCTGGCATACCGGTACGATGTCAGCCGGGGAAAATGGCATGTTCTTCATGCGATGAGGCTGTACCGTCAGCGGCGTCACGACGCTATAGGCCAGGGTATGCCCGTCGGCCGGCCCCCCGGCCAGCGAGGCCATGGCTACCACGCCGCCCGCTCCCGCACGATTGACCACGACGACCTGTTGCCGAAGCTGCTTGCCGAGAGCTACGGCGAAGCCTCGCGCCATGATGTCCACCACGCCGCCCGCCGTGAACGGCACGAGCAGCTCCGTCGCCTGGCCCGGCGACTGGGCCTGCGCGGCTCCCGCCAGCAGGCTCGCGCCCGCCGCGCAGGCCAGCATATGTCGCATCTTGTTCATGTCTCCACTCCTTCTGGTGCATCTCTGGATAGGCCGGCCTGGGCCGGCGTCAAATGGGGGCGGCCACCGTCAGCCTGGCCTGCCCGAGTAAATCGAAAAGATCGAGACCGGGTTCACGCCCCTGTTCGAACTCCCCTATGCGGAATGAAGCGTCCTGAATGAACGTGGCACGCTCGAATCGACGTTGCATGTAGACGTCGGTCAACACGTTCCAGGACAACCCTTGCCGCACCAGGTCTCCCAGCACGACAGCATCCTCGATGGCCATTGCTGCGCCCTGACCGAGATGGGGAGTGGATGCATGCGCGGCATCGCCGATCAGGACGACTCGTCCGCGATGCCAGGGAGGCCGCATCATCACGACTTCCAGGGGCCGGTAAACCACTTTCGCGGGATCATCGATGGCAGCCAGCAGCTCCGGCACCATGCCGCCGAAATCAGCCAGCCGCTCCTTCAGCAAGACATGCAGCCGCTGAACGGGCATCACCGTGCCGGGATCTTCCTGCGTGACCAGCAGCAGATACATCAGCTCCCGACTAATGGGAATGAAGCCGGCCTTGCTCCGCGCCCCCACCATCATCGCGCCCCAGGCCATGCCGTCCGGCCTCGGCATCATGACCCGCCACACGCTCTGGCCCGTGGGCCGGGCGCGCAAGTCCTGGCCGAACACATTGCGCCGCAGCCAGGAATAAATGCCGTCGGCTCCGACCACCATCGCATAGCGCTCCCGCCTGCCGTCGCTCAGGACGACGCTCGCCTCCTGCTCGCCTTGCTCCAGGGAATGGATGGCGCATCCGGCCCGCAGTACCGCCCCGGCTTCGCGCGCGGCGGACACCAGGATTTCGTGCAGCGCGCGGCGGGCGATGCCGTTATAGGCGGGACGGTCCGGGCCCGCCACCTTGGGGCCCGCCACGTCCTGCAGCAACCGCCCTTCGGCCGTCATGTAGCGATAACTGTCATAGCCGAATCCCTTGGCCAGGCATTGCTCTGCCACACCCAGCGCATCCAGTGCCCGCAGAGCATTGGCGGGCTGGATGATGCCGACGCCGGCTACGTCCCAGGTGGGCTTGATCTCCAGCACGTCGACCTCGCACCCCGCCCGGCGCAGCGCAATCGCGGCCGCCAGCCCGCCGATGCCGCCGCCGGCCACCAGGACGCGGGAATAGTCCTCGCGCTTCATGCTTTCACCCCCGTGGAAAGGCGCGCGCGGGCCGCGGCCAGGGCGGGATGGTCGGCGGGCAGGCCCAGCAGTTCGATCGCGTTGCGGCCAAGTACGGCCTCGATATCGGCCGAACCCAGGCACGTGCCGCGCAGCATTTCATGCAAGGCGTACTCTCCCATGTCGAACGGATAGTCCGTCCCCGCGACGATCCGCCGAACGCCCGCCACCCGTGCCAGTTCATCAAGCGCTTCCGCCCGGAACACGACGGTGTCGTACCAGATCCTGCGCAGATAGTCGCTGGGCATCGCGCGGCAGGCGCCCGCTTCCGGCCGGACACCATGGGCGTGGTCGGAACGTCCGATGGCGAAAGGCAGGTAGCCTCCACCGTGGGCCGCGCAAAGCCTCAGGCCGGGATAGCGGTCCAGCACACCACCGAATATCAGCTGCGACAAGGCGACCGTCGTCTCCAATGGCTGTCCGATGATATTGGCCAGGTAATACCGGTTGACCCGCTCGCCCAGCGACGTTCCCAGGGGATGCAGGAACACCACGCATTGCAGGCGCTGCGCCTCGGCCCAGAACGGATCCAGTTCGGGGTCGTCCAGGCCGCGTCCCGTCGGATCGGACGAAATCTCGACGCCAAGCAATCCATGCCGCTCGACGGCATCGCGCAATTGGGACACCGCCAGCGCCGGATGCTGCAGGGCCACCGCCCCGAGGCCGAGGAAACGTTCGGGATGCGCGGCGCACGCCCGAACGATGCCCGCGTTCTGCGTTTCCACCAGTCGCGCCGCCAGCTCCTCATCCGCCCACGGGTAGTACTGGGTGGGGGAAGGGCTCAGCACCTGTATGTCGATGCCCAGGCGATCCATGTCCTCCAGGCGCCGGCCGACGTCGCGCAGGCGCTCACCGATCTGCTCGCGCATGGCCTGGTTGTGGGCGTGGGAAGCCTGGCCCAGCAGCGCGGCCTGCAAGGCCGGTTCGCGTCGTTTTTCCTCGCGCTCCGCGACCAGCTCTTCGACCTGGGGGACCAGCAGATGGCAGTGCATGTCCACGGTGAGGTAGGGAAAACGGGCGACGGGCCGCGATCCGCCGACGCCGACTCCCGGGCGGTGGTGGCCGCAACAATGGCACAGCATCATCTCAGGTCTCCTTCCGGCGGCGATACGCGGCCAGATCGGGGATGTCGACGTCGTCCTCGGAAGCCAGGACGCGGACCAGCGGGGCCGCCGGCTCCTGCATGAACGCCGGCAGGTTGGAACACCAGCTGATGAAGCCGAATTTCGGGTCCCACTCACGCGGCTGCCAGTGGTCGTCCAGATAGTCGGTGTCGGCGCCGTACTCGATCTCTCCGCCCGCGGGACAGTCCAGGTAATAGAACAGCGCGGAAGCGATGCGGTGGCGGCCGACGCCCAGCTTGCTGCGGTATCCGCGGCGAGCCATGTGGTTGGCGCCGGCCATCAGTTCGTCGATGTCCTCGACACCGAAGCAGGCGTGCAGGAAACCCGCCGAGCCAGGTGCGTGATAGTGGCAGTTCTGAAGAAACAGCGTGTGATGTTCCGGCGCCCCGTCGGCGCGCAGGAACACGCCCAGGCCGCGCGAATGGTCGGACAGCCGGAAACCCAGGCGATGGCGAAAGAAGTCCCACGAGGCCTTGTAGTCGTCGACGCCATACACCACGTGGTTGATGGTCCGGGGCAGAGCCCGTTCGCGCCATTTGCGCCAGGTATCGAGCCGCCGTACCCGTCCGGGCGCGTTGACCGGATCCGGCGCGCACATGACCGGCCGCCGGTCGAAGAGCGCCAAGCCCATCGTCATGCCGCAGTCGGAATCGAACCAGCAGGTGCCGTCGCCATCGCACTCGACCGGCCGATCCCGGGCCAGCCCGGCAACCAGCGCATCCAGGCTGGCGCGCGTGTCGACTCCCCAGACCGTCCGCACCCCACCGTCGGCGGGCGGCGCCGATACCCGGCGCAGCGTCACGCCGGCGCCATCGGGCAACGCAAAACGAATGTCCGCATCGTCCGAAGCCACCGGCACCAAGCCGAACTCCTGCATGAAGGCGGCACAGGTGCCCAGATCCTCCACGTGATAAATCAAGGAATGAATACCGACGATGGCCATATCAGTCTCCTTCCGCCACGCAACGGTTGCGCTGGGTGCCCATGCCGGATATGTGGCCTTCCATGATGTCGCCGTCCCTCAGGAAGCGGCCATGGTGCATGCCGTTGCCCGCCGGCGATCCCGTCGCCAGGAGGTCGCCCGGCTGGAGGCGGACATAGGCACTGACATACTCGATCTGCCGCGCCACGTCGAACAGCATGTCCGCGGTACTTTCCGACTGCATCACGTCGCCATTGAGGCGGAACTCGATGTGCAGATCCTGGGGGTCCGGCACGTGGCGCGCCGGCAGCAGAAAGGGGCCGCAGGGCATGAAGCCCGGACCACTCTTGGCCCGCAGCCAGTCGGACCCCAGCGACTTGATATCCGGCCGGTAGACCAGCTCCCTTCGGGTGAGGTCGTTCACCACCGTATAGCCAGCCACGACCTCCAGCGCTTTGTCGCGGGGCACGCGCCACGCCTGACGGCCGATGACCACGCCCAATTCCAGTTCCCAGTCGAACTGCTCGGCATCGCGCGGAACCACAACCGGGTCGAATGGGCCGCACAGCGCACCGCTTAGCTTGGGGAAGGCGTAGGGAAGGCCGACACGCGCCCGCTCATCGGTACGGCGGGCGACATGCTCGCGCCGCTCTTCGACGGTCATTCCCTCGGTATCCGCGCCTGCCCCCTGGGCTACGACCAGATCGATGACGTGCTTGCGGTAGTTCGCGCCGGTGCAGATGATCTGGCGCGGGGCGACCGGCGCGTGGACGCGCAGCCGATCCAGGGAAAGTCCCGTGGGCAAGCCCCGCAGACGCGCGAGAATCTCGTCGACGGTTGCCAGGCCTTCGTCCCAGTTCTCCAGCATATGGGCGACCGAAACGGCGCGCCAGGGCAATCCGGCGGCGCGGGCAAGCGCCGGCACGGGGTGGACCAGGGACTCGTTCAGGACGAGCCCGACGAACGTCTCTTCGCCCGGGCCGGTGAAAGTGCCCAGGGCATAGGCGGGCAAATCGGTCGGCATTTCTTCGTTTCCATTGGTCGGTGTATTGCCGTCATCCTAGTGACGCGCGTAGCATCTAACCAATGAATTCGTTGAATCCAATTCATCCACAGAACAAATAGGTCATGCGCTACCATAAGCTCGATCTGAATCTGCTGGTGGCACTGGATGCGCTACTGGAGGAAGGCAGTGTGTCCCGGGCGGCCGAACGGATCTATCTCAGCCAACCGGCCATGAGCAGTGCGCTGGCCCGGCTGCGCGAACACTTCGGCGACCAGTTGCTGGTGCCGATCGGCCGCCGCATGGTCCTGACCGAGCGGGCGCAGGCGCTGCGTGGAGAAGTCCGCGCGATCTTGCTGCGCATCCAGCAGGTCACGCAGCCACTGGGGGGCTTCGATCCGGCGAACGCTGAGCGCACCTTTTCGATTGCCGCGTCGGATTACTTCTCGATAGTGGTGCTTCCCCATCTGCTGGCCTATTGCAGCCAGCACGCACCGGGCGTGCACCTGGACGTCTACCCGCTCAGCCCGCGGCTGTCCGAGGGTCTGGAACGCGGCGACATCGACCTGTTGATCGTTCCGAGCATCTACGCTTTGCCAGACTATCCCCAATCCACGCTGTTCGAAGATCCATGGGTCGCGGCGGCGTGGTCGGATAATCCGCTGATCGGCGACACCCTGGACGAAGAGCGGTATTTCGCGTTGGAACACGTCATCAAGCGGGAGAATCACGCCATGTTTCCGCCGCTGGACGAGCGCATGCTGAGCGGACTCAAACGCCGGCGCAAGGTGGCCAGCAGCGTGCCGCAGTACAGTCTGCTGCCCATGTGCCTGCCGGGCACTCCCTATCTGGCCACGGTGCAGGCGGGGTTGGCCCGGCTCTACGCGCAATGGCTACCGCTGCGGCTCATGGCGCTGCCGCTGGCCATCCCGCCCTTGATCGAAATCATGCAATGGCCGCACCACAAGATTGGCGACCATGGGATCCGCTGGCTGCGGGAAAGCGTCGCCCACGTGTGCGCAAGCCGGTTCGCGCGAGGCGAGCCGCGCGAGGCCTTTTCCCCGCAATCCTAGCTCTGCACCAGCGCCCGGTGCCGCTGTATCCCCATCAGGATCCCGGCTGCGCAGCCCAGCGTGAGCAGCGCCGTGCCGCCGTAGCTCATGAAGGGCAGCGGGACGCCCACCACGGGCAGGATTCCGCTCACCATGCCCATGTTGACGAAGGCATAGACGAAGAAAACCATGGTCAGCGCACCGGCGAGCAAGCGCGAGAAGACGGTGGGCGCGTTCGCGGCGATGGCCAGCCCGCGGATCAGCAGCAGCAGGTAGAGGAACAACAGCAACAGGTTGCCGACGAAGCCGAACTCCTCGGCGAAGACGGCGAAGATGAAGTCGGTGGTGCGCTCGGGAATGAAATCCAGGTGGGTCTGCGTGCCCTGCATGTAGCCCTTGCCCAGCATGCCGCCCGAGCCGACGGCGATGGCGGACTGGATGGTGTGAAAGCCCTTGCCCAGCGGATCGGAAGCGGGGTTGAGCAGGGTGCAGACACGGTGTTTCTGGTAGTCGTGCAGCACCACCCAGTCCAGGCCGTCCTCGCACAGGGTGTCCTCCAGCGTGACCAGCGTCCCCAGGCCGATCACGCTGACCAGGGTGATCGGCACCAGCAGGCGGAACGACAGGCCGGCGAAGAACAGCACGAAGAACCCCGCGCCGAACACCAGCAGCGCGGTGCCCAGGTCGGGTTGCAGCACGATCAACGAAAACGGCGTCAACATCAGCACGGCGGCCACGATGAAGTCGCGTACCCGCAGCGTGCCCTGGTGCTTGTGGAAATACCAGGCCAGCATCATCGGCACGGCGATCTTCATCACCTCGGAAGGCTGGATGCGGGTGAAGCCCAGGTTCAGCCAGCGTGTCGCGCCCTTGCTGGTCTCGCCGGCGAATTCCACGCCGAACAGCAGGACCAGCCCGACCAGGTAGACCGGCACGGCCAGCCGCATCAGCGTCTGCGGCGAGAGCTGCGCCAGCAGCCACATCGCCAGCAGCGCGATGCCGTAGTTGCGCAACTGGTCGGCGAAGCGGCCGTCGAAGCCGCCTCCGGCCGAGTACATGGACATCAGTCCGATGCCGGCCAGGGCCATCAGGATCAGCAGCATGGGAGCGTCGAACACCGCGACCGTGCGCAGCAAGACGGTGCGCCAGGTCAGGCGGTTGAACAGGCCCGGTCCATCAATCACCGGAAGCCTCCACAGGTTGGGGTGGCGTGTCGGGCACGGGCCCGCCCGGGCGCTTGCCCAGCAGCCAGAAGTCGAATACCTGGCGCGCCACCGGCGCGGCCACCGTGGCGCCCCAGCCGGCGTTCTCGACGATCAGGGCCACCGCGATGCGCGGGTGGTCCAGCGGCGCGAAGGCCATGAACAAGGCGTGGTCGCGCAACCGCTCGTCGATGCGGTTGGCGTTGTAGCGTTCCCCCGTGCGCAGGCTGTAGACCTGCGCCGTACCGGTCTTGCCCGCCGCGACGTAGGGCGCGCCGGCAAAGGCCCGGGCCGCGGTGCCGCTGCGCGTCACCGAGGCCATGGCCTGCTTGATCATCCTGACGTTCTCGGGCTTGAGCGGGATGCGATAGCTCTCGTGCGGGACGGTCAGGGTCTGTTCGCCGGTGGCGCTGTCCTGCAGGGACTTCACCAGGTGGGGCTTCATGTAGACGCCGTCGTTGGCCAGCACCGAGGTGGCCTGGGCCAGTTGCAGCAGCGTAAAGGCGTTGTAGCCCTGGCCCACGCCGATGGAGATGGTTTCGCCCGCGTACCAGCGCTGTTGCTCGGGCTTGGAATAGGCCCGCCGCTTCCAGGCGGTGGACGGCAGGATGCCGGTCTTCTCGCCGCCCAGGTCGATGCCGGTGATCTGGCCGAAACCGAAGGGCTTCATGAAGTCGTGGATGGCGTCCACGCCCAGGTCGGCGGCCAGCGAATAGAAATAGGTGTCGGACGAGACCTCCAGCGCGCGGCGCATGTCTATCGTGCCGTAGGCCCGTTCCCCGGAGTTGCGGTAGCGCCGGTCGCCGAATTCGAAATAACCGGGGTCGTACATGGTCCCGGTGAAGGTCCGCTTGCCCAGTTCCAGTCCGGCCAGCGCCATGAAGGGCTTGTAGGTGGAGCCGATGGGATAGGTGCCGTACAGCGGCCGGTTGATCAGCGGGCGGTCGGGCGACTCGTTCAGCGCCTTCCAGTTGTCCACGTCGATGCCGTCGACGAACAGGTTGGGATCGAACGACGGGCGGGAGACGAAGGCCAGGATGTCGCCCGTGGACGGTTCGATCGCCACCAGCGCGCCCCGCCGGTTGCCGAACGCCGCCTCGGCGATCTTCTGCAGCTCGATGTCGATGGACAGGATCAGGTTCTTGCCCGAAACCGGCGGCGTGCGCGAAAGCGTCCGCACCGCGCGGCCCGAGGCGGTCACCTCGACCTCCTCGACCCCGGTCTTCCCGTGCAGCACGCTCTCGTAGGATTTTTCCAGGCCTTCCTTGCCTATGTAATCCGTTCCCCGATAGTTGGAAATGGTGCCATCTTCTTCCAACCGGCCGATATCGCGCTGGGAAATCCGCCCTATGTAGCCGACCACATGCGCCGCGGTCTCGCCCTGGGGGTAGTTGCGCAGCAGCCGCGCGCGGATTTCCACGCCCGGGAAACGATAGGCCTGGGCGGCGAAGCGGGCGACCTCCTCGTCGGTCAGGCGGCTGCGGATGGGCAGGCTCTCGAACCGCCGCGACTCGCCCAGCAACTGGCGGAAACGGCGGCGATCGCGGGCGTCGATGTGCACCACCTCGCCCAATTGCTCGATGGTCTCGTCCAGCTTGCCCGCCTTGGACGGGGTGATTTCCAGCGTATAGGCCGAGTAGTTGCGGGCCAGAAGCGCGCCATTGCGGTCCACGACGATGCCCCGATGGGGCGTGATGGGCACGACCGAGATGCGGTTCTGCTCGGCACGGGCGGCATAGGCGTCGTGGTTGGCGACCTGCAGGTACCAGAACCTGGATCCGAGCAGGCCGAAGCAGACGAGAACGAGCCCCACCGCCACCAGCAGGCGCAGGCGGAAATGCTGGAGTTCGCGCTCGGTATTCTTGAGTTCGGTCATGTGCTGCGGAAACCCGGCCCCTGCGGGCCGGACGGTGTTGCGTGGTGCCGGCTGGCCTGGCTTAGATGGGCCTCGTGTCGTCGGGGTCCACCGGCCTGCGCTGGGGGGCTTGCAGGATCCAGCCCGCCAGCGGCCACAACAGGGCCGAGATCACGCTGTTCAGCGCCCACCACCAGCCGGGCCAGGTGCCGTCGAGCCAGCCGCGGATAGAGAATACCGTGAGTTCGGAGACGAAAAAAACCGGCAGCACGTGCAAGGCCTGCAGCCAGGGCGAGAACCACGACAGCCGCCGGTGCATCAGCAGCGCCAGATAGACCATCAAGGTGTAGGACAGCGCGTGCTCGCCCAGGCGGGCCGACCCGTGCACGTCCATCAGGATGCCGAAGACGAAGGCGGTCAACATGCCCACGCGCCGGGGCTCGTGGACGCTCCAGAATACCAGGCAGATCGCCAGCGCGTCGGGGATGCCGCCCACCTGGCCCCAGGGCAGCAGGTTGAGCAGCCAGGCCAGGAACAGCGTGAGCCAGATGAAGCGGGGTTCGACCGGCAAGAGCAGGTGTTCGGTCGGAACCCGGGAACGTGGCAGCGTGGAAGGTGCTTTCAACGGAAGCCCCCCCCTGCGCGCTGACGCGCGCCCCCCAGGGGGCGGCACTGGCGGACCGGCGGAGCCGGATCCGCCGCGCCCTGGATGAGGAAGTGTGCTTTCATCGGCTGGGGGTAGCGCGGGGCGCCATGGATGATGGGGACGACTTGTCCGACAGTTCGCTTTTGGAGGATTCGTCCCCCGGCGCGCCGGGAAGTTCCTGCGGCTTGATGGTCTGCAGCACCAGGAAATGCCGGTAGCGGTCCACGCCGGCCACCGGCTTGCACAGGATGCGCGCGAAGCCGGAACTGGCGTCGCGCTCGACCGATTCGACCGTGGCCACCGGCAGGCCCTCGGGATAGATGCCATCCAGCCCGCTCGTGACCAGGGTGTCGCCCACCTGGATGTCGGCGTCGGACGCCATGAACCGCAGGCCCAGCCGGCCCGGGATCTCGCCGCCGGAGGTGATGCCGCGCAGGCCGTTGCGCAGCACCTGGATGGGAATGGACTGCACCCGGTCGGTCAGCAGCGCGACCTCGGAGGTCATGGGCGAGGTGCGCACCACCTGCCCCACCACGCCGCCGTCGTCGATGACCGGCATGCCGGCGATGATGCCGTAGTGGCTGCCCTTGTCGATGATGAGGCGGCGCGAGAAGGCGTCGCGCGACTCGTACAGCACCTGCACCAGGACGGCGGGCGCCGGAACGCGCTCGCTGGCGCCCAGCAACCGGCGCAGCTGGGCGTTCTCGGAAGCCAGTTGCGCGGCCTGGGCGGTGGACTGCGCCATCTCGATGCGCTGGCGGCGCATCAGCTCGATTTCCTGCTGGACGCTGCTGTTGACCTCGAAGAAATCGGCCACGTAGCGCACGCCGTCGCGAGGCAGCAGCATCACGCGCTGGAACGGATACAGGACGACGCTGACCGCTTCACGCAAGGCATCGAGCGCCCGCATGCGGGTATCGACCACCAGCATGACCAGGGACAGGAACACGAAGAACGCCAGCCGGACCAAGGCCGGCGGCCCTTGCTTGAAAAACGACGGTGGACTGTATTGCATGGAAGTATGTCCAGCGTCCGGCGATGCCGGGACAGGTCCCGAGGAAAAAAGACCGGGGCGAACCGCTTGTCAGCCGCTTCGCCCCGTCGCGATGACAACCACGAGAAAAGATTACTCGTTCGTGAAGATGGCGCCCAGTTTGTCCATGCGCTCGAGCGCCTGGCCGCAGCCGCGCACCACGCAGGTCAGCGGATCCTCGGCCACGATGACGGGTAGGCCGGTTTCTTCCTGCAGCAGGCGGTCCAGGTCGCGCAGCAGCGCGCCGCCGCCAGTCAGCATGATGCCCTTCTCGGTGATGTCGGCGCCCAGCTCGGGCGGGGTCTGCTCCAGCGCGATCTTCACGGCCGAGACGATCTGGTTCAGCGGATCGGTCAGCGCCTCGAGGATTTCGTTGGAGGAAACGGTGAAGCTGCGGGGGATGCCTTCGGACAGGTTGCGGCCCTTGACTTCCATTTCCTTGACCTCGGAGCCGGGGAACGCCGATCCGATGGCCTTCTTGATGAGTTCGGCCGTGGGTTCGCCGATCAGCATGCCGTAGTTGCGGCGGATGTAGTTGACGATGGCCTCGTCGAACTTGTCGCCGCCCACGCGCACCGAGCCCTTGTAGACCATGCCGCCCAGCGAGATCACGGCGACCTCGGTGGTGCCGCCGCCGATGTCCACCACCATCGAGCCGCTGGCGTCGGAAACCGACAGGCCGGCGCCGATGGCCGCGGCCATGGGTTCCTCGATCAGGAACACCTGGCTGGCGCCGGCGCCCAGCGCCGATTCCCGGATCGCCCGGCGCTCGACCTGCGTGGAGCCGCAGGGAACGCAGATGATGATGCGGGGGCTGGGGGCGAACAGGCCCTTGGGGTGGACCATGCGGATGAACTGCTTGAGCATCTGCTCGGTCACGGTGAAGTCGGCGATCACGCCGTCCTTCATGGGGCGGATGGCTTCGATGTTGCCGGGCACGCGGCCCAGCATCTGCTTGGCTTCCTTGCCCACCGCCTGGATCGTTTTCTTGCCGCTGGGCCCGCCTTCCTGGCGGATGGCCACCACCGAGGGTTCGTTCAGCACGATGCCCTTGCTGCGGACGTAGATCAGCGTGTTGGCGGTGCCAAGGTCGATCGCCAGATCATTGGAAAAATAACTGCGCAGGAAACTGAACATCGGGAATCTTTTATGAAGAACGGATGCGGGGTGGGCGGGTCCGGTAAACGCGAAATGATAACTTATAATCCTGCTTCAATACCCTGAAACTGCATCAAAGTTCTGCATTATTCTCGATTCTGCGGTCTTCGAAGCAGTGCTACGACCCACCCGGCCCCGAAGCGCGCCAAAGCCCCGTCCGACGCCGTTTCGCAGCCTTTCCATCACACTGCCATGGCGCTTACCGAAACCGACGTCACGCGCATCGCGCGGCTGGCCCGTCTCGAACTTGCGGGCGACACCCAGGCCCGCGTCCTGAAGGACCTGAACGGCATCTTCGGCCTGATCGAGCAACTGCAGGCGGTCGACACCCAGGGCGTGGAACCGCTCACCCATCCCATCTCGGCCATCGAGGACGTGGCGCTGCGCCTGCGCGAGGACGCCGCCACCGAGCCGGCCACCGCCGAATCGCGCGACGCCCTGCTGGCCAACGCCCCGGCCGTCCAGGACGGCCTGTTCCTGGTGCCCAAGGTCATCGAGTAAGCCCATGCCCCAACCCCTGCACACCGAATTCTCCGGCATCACCGAGCTGCGCAAGGCCCTGGACGAGCGCCGCGTCTCGGCCGTCGAGCTGGCGCAAAGCGCGCTCGAGGCCATCGCCGCCCGCCACGAACTCAATGCCTTCCTGCACGTCGACCCCGAACTGACGCTGGCCCAGGCCCGCGCCGCCGACGCCGCGCTGGCGAACGGCCAGGCCGGTCCGCTGGCCGGCATCCCCATCGCCCACAAGGACGTCTTCGTCACCCGCGGCTGGCGCACCACGGCGGCCAGCGCCATGCTGAAGGACTACGTCAGCCCGTTCGACGCCACCGTGGTCGAACGACTGGCCGCGGCGGGCGCGGTCACCCTGGGCAAGCTCAATTGCGACGAGTTCGCGATGGGTTCGTCCAACGAGAACTCGGCCTACGGCCCGGTCCTCAACCCCTGGGACACCGCGGCCGTGCCCGGCGGTTCGTCCGGCGGCTCGGCCGCCGTGGTCGCCGCGGGCCTGGCCGTGGGCGCCACGGCCACCGACACCGGCGGGTCGATCCGGCAGCCGGCCTCGCTGTGCGGCGTCAGCGGCATCAAGCCCACCTACGGCACCGTGTCCCGCTACGGCATGATCGCCTACGGCTCCAGCCTGGACCAGGGCGGCCCAATCGCCCGCCACGCGCGCGACCTGCTGGAACTGCTGGACCCCATCACCGGCTTCGACGAACGGGACTCCACCAGCCTGGAACGCTGCGGCGCCGAGCCCAACGCCCCCGGCCGCGTGCGCGCGGCGTTCGACGCGTTCGCGGCGCGGGCCCAGGGCGACAAGCCGCTGGCCGGCCTGCGCATCGGCATCCCGCGCGAATTCTTCGGCGCCGGGCTGGCCGACGACGTGCGCATGGCCATCGAGACCGCGCTGCAGCAATTCGAGGCGCTGGGCGCCCGGCGGGTGGACATCTCGCTGCCGCGCACGGAACTGTCCATCCCGGCCTACTACGTCATCGCCCCGGCCGAGGCCTCGAGCAACCTCTCGCGCTACGACGGCGTGCGCTACGGCCACCGCGCGGCCCAATACCGCGACCTGGCCGACATGACCAGCCGCTCGCGCGCCGAGGGCTTCGGCCTGGAAGTGCAGCGCCGTATCCTGACGGGTACCTACGTGCTGTCGCACGGCTACTACGACGCCTACTACCTGCAGGCGCAGAAGGTGCGCCGGCTGGTGGCCGACGATTTCCAGAAGGCGCTGCGGGACCAGTGCGACGTGATCGTCGGCCCCGTGTCCCCCACCGTGGCCTGGAACCTGGGCGAGAAGACCGACGATCCGGTGGCCATGTACCTGGCCGACATCTACACGCTCAGCCTGAACCTGGCGGGCCTGCCCGGGGTGTCCATCCCCTGCGGCTTCGGCCTGGGTCCGGTGCACGGCCAGCGCCCCGTCGGCCTGCAGATCATCGGCAATTATTTCGACGAGGGCCGGTTGCTCGGCATCGCCGACATCTTCCAACAAGCCACCGATTGGCATGATCGCCGCCCGGGCAGCCTGTGATCCTTCAAGCGGAATGAACGTATGAACTGGGAAGTCGTCATCGGTCTCGAAACGCACGTGCAACTGTCCACGGCGTCCAAGATCTTCTCGGGCAGCAGCACCCGCTTCGGGGCCCCGGCCAACATGCAAGCCAATGCCGTGGACCTGGCGCTGCCGGGCACGCTGCCGGTCATGAACCGGGGCGCGGTCGAACGCGCCATCAAGCTGGGCCTGGCGCTGGGCTCGCACATCGCGCCGCGCTCGATCTTCGCGCGCAAGAACTACTTCTATCCCGACCTGCCCAAGAACTACCAGATCAGCCAGTACGAGATCCCGGTCGTGCAGGGCGGCTCGCTCACCTTCTTCGTGGGCGAGCGGGAAATGACCATCAACCTGACCCGGGCCCACCTGGAAGAAGACGCGGGCAAGTCGCTGCACGACGACTTCGCCGGCCCCCACGGCGAAAAGTCCACCGGCATCGACCTGAACCGCGCCGGCACCCCGCTGTTGGAAGTCGTGTCCGAGCCCGAGATGCGTTCTGCCGAGGAAGCCGTGGCCTACGCCAAGGCGCTGCACGCGCTGGTGGTCTGGCTGGGCATCTGCGACGGCAACATGCAGGAAGGCTCGTTCCGCATCGACGCCAACGTGTCCGTGCGCCCCGTGGGCCAGAAGGAATTCGGCACCCGCACCGAGACCAAGAACGTCAACTCGTTCCGCTTCCTCGAACGCGCCATCCAATACGAAGTGCGGCGCCAGATCGAACTGATCGAGGACGGTGGCAAGGTGGTGCAGGAAACCCGCCTGTACGACCCCGACCGCGACGAGACCCGCAGCATGCGGTCCAAGGAAGACGCGCACGACTACCGCTATTTCCCGGATCCCGACCTGCCGCCGCTGGTCATCGCGCCGGACTGGATCGAGCGCGTGCGCGCCGACATGCCCGAGCTGCCCGCCGCCAAGCGCGCCCGCTTCGAAGCCGACTACGGCCTGCCCGCCTACGACGCCGCCCAGCTCACCGGCAGCCGCGATACCGCCGACTTCTTCGAGGCCACCGCCAAGGCGCTGCCCGCCGGCCAGGCCAAGCTGGCCGCCAACTGGATCATGGGCGAGCTGGCCGCCGCCCTGAACCGCGAGGAAATGGACATCGCCCGGAGCCCCGTCTCCAGCGCCCAGCTGGGCAAGCTGCTGGCGCGCATCGCCGACGGCACGATCTCGAACAAGATCGCCCGCGACGTGTTCGCCGCCATCTGGCAGGGCGAGAACGGCGGCGACGCCGATGCCATCATCGAAGCGCGCGGCCTCAAGCAGATCAGCGATACCGGCGCCATCGGCAAGATGATCGACGACGTGCTGGCCGCCAACCCCGCGATCGTGGCCGAATACCGCGCCGGCAAGGAAAAGGCCTTCAACTCGCTGGTCGGCCAGGTGATGAAGGCCGCCAAGGGCAAGGCCAACCCGCAGCAGGTCAACGAACTGCTGAAACAGAAGCTGGCCTAGGACCCGTCCTCCGCCCGGCGCGTCACCCGGCGCGCTGGTGCCGGTACTCCTGCGTCGCGCCGCCGTAGCCGTAGGCGGCGGCGCGCGCATCGATCACGTGTACGTACGAGCATTCGTGCACGCCTCCCAACAGCTCCTTGAATGCCGCGTAGACCTCGCGGATGAAGCGCGCCTTCTCGGCCTTGGTATTGGTCTCGTCGGTCACGCTGATGTCCAGGTGAAAGGCATTGGCCCCTTGCTCCTCCAGCGATCGGCCGCCGATGAACCACTGGTCCTTCGGGACGTACTGGACCGCGACGGCGATGACCCGCTCTTCCTTGCCCAGGATGGATTGGGTCAGCCGGGTGGCCGCCTGGACGGCTTCCCGGGTCAGGGCCGCCTCGGGCTGGCCGGAAAGATGGATGACGATGTGTGGCATGACAGACTCCTCGTGCAATGGACGAGGCCAGTCTAGGGCGGCCTTTGACATTTGAAAAACGGGATTTTAGGATCTTATCCATCAAACTTTCCGATGGATAGGCATGGACGGCTTCGAGTTCGACCAATTGCGCACCCTGGCCGCCGTGGCCGACGCCGGCAGCCTGACGGCAGCCGCGCCGCGCCTCTTCCTGTCGCAATCGGCCGTCAGCGAACAGATTCGCAAGCTCGAGGACAAGGCCGGCCAGCGCCTGCTGGTGCGCGCCAAGCGCGGCGTCACCCTGACCCCCGCCGGCGACCGCCTGTTGGCCCATGCCCGGCGCCTGCTGGCCTTGAACGAAGAAGCCTACCGCGACCTGCGCGGCGTACCCCTGCTGGGCGAACTGCGCCTGGCCGTCACCGATTACTTCCGCCCGGGAGACATCGCGCCCCTGCTGCGCCGGCTGGGCCAGAACCATCCCGGGGTGCGCCTGCACGTGGCCATCCTGAAAAGCGGCGTCATCGAACAGGCCTATGCGCGCGGCGAGTTCGACGTGGCGATCTCGATGCGCATCGAATCCCGGGGCGCAGGTGGCCGCCGCCCGCCCGCCGGGCTGCGCCTGCGGCGCGAACCGCTGTGCTGGACGGCGGCCGACGGCGCACCGCCGGCGTTCAGCCGTACCGCCCCGCTGCCGCTGGTGGCCCTGCCGGACACCTGCGCCCTGCACCAATACACCGTCGGCCTGCTGGATCGCGCCAAGGTACCCTACCTGCTCGCGCACGTGGCATCGGGCGTGGCCGGCATGCAGCAGGCCGTGGCGGCGGGACTGGGCATCGCCTGCCTGAACGCCTCGTCGCTGGGGCCCGGCATGGCGCGGCTGGCTCCCGGCCGGCGGTTGCCCGCGCTGCCCGACGCCACCTTCCACCTGCTGCCTCCACGCCAGGGCGAGAGCGCCTTCGTCGCCCAGGCTCGCGAGGCCCTGGGCGCGCAATTCTCGCAACCGGTGTACAACAAGACCCTTTCCTTCCCGCTTGCCGCTCCATGACATTGCGCGAACTCTGGCTGATCCGCCACGGACAAAGCACGGCCAACGCCGGGGCGGCCACTTCCGAGGTAGGCTCCAGCCCGCTGACGGCGCTGGGCCGCGAACAGGCCCTGCTTGCCGCCCGCCAGGTCGACCGGCGCCCCGATCTGCTGATCGTCTCGCCCTTCCTGCGGGCGCAGGAAACCGCCGCGCCCATCCTGGAAAAATGGCCCGCCACCCCGATGGAGATCTGGCCCATCCAGGAATTCACCTACCTGTCGGCCCTCAAGTGCGCGGGGCTGAACGTGCACGAGCGCCGGCCCCTGGCCGACGCCTACTGGCGGCGCGCCGACCCCGACTATCGCGACGGCGACGACGCCGAATCGTTTTCCGAGTTCGCAGGCCGCCTGCGCGCCTTCGACGAGCGCGTGCGCACGCTGCGCGGCTTCGTCGTCGCGGTCGGCCACGGCCAGTTCTTCCACGCCTACCAGCTCGCGCTCGCGCTGGGGCTGGAAACCACGCCGCCCTGGATGCGGCGCTTCCGCGAGACGGACCTGGCGTCGCCCATCGAGAATGGGCAGGTCGTGCGGGTGGACCTCGCCAGATTGATATCAAAATGATGAAATGATTTCAAATCCATCATTTTGAGGATTTGAAAATGCGTTCCATCACTGTCCGAAATATTCCCGAGGAGGTTCATCGCGCCATTCGGGTTCGCGCAGCGATGCATGGCCACAGCACAGCAGCCGAAGTCCGCGGCATTCTGGAGCAAGCCGCCAGGCCCGAAGGCAAACGGCGCACCATCTATCTCGATCGTCAGGAGCACGAGGTCCTGCCAGCATTCTCGGGCCGCATTCTGCCCTTTGACCTGGATGCATCTCGCGCGTACTCCGACCTGATGACCGGGGCGCGAAAGGCCGGCAAGGCCATCGGCAAGGCGGATGGCTACATCGCTGCTTCGGCTCTCGCGCGGGGCTTCGCGGTCACCACCCGCGACACCAGTCCCTTAGAAGCCGCGGGACTGACCGTCATCAATCCTTGGAAGTAGCGCCACCATGGCGGCCGAGATCGGGTGTACCGCGATTGGCCGGATTTCCTGGATAGTCCATCCAGTCCCCGGGGGCTGATCGGATCGGCCCACGCTCCTAAGCTGGAACCCTCGTTTCCATCGCACAGGAGTTTTCCATGGCAGACCATTCGATACGCGGCAAGGTCGCGCTGATCGCCGGCGGCGCGAAGAATCTCGGCGGACTGATCGCGCGCGACCTGGCCGCGCAGGGCGCCAAGGCCGTCATCGTCCACTACAACAGCCCGGCGTCCAAGGCGGACGCGGACGCCACCGTGGCCGCGGTCCGCGCCGCGGGCGCCGAGTCGGCGGCCCTGCAGGCCGACCTGACGACGGCCGGTGCGGTGGAAAAACTGTTCGCCGATGCCATCGCCGTGGCCGGACGGCCGGACATCGCCATCAACACCGTAGGCAAGGTGCTGAAGAAGCCCATCGTCGACATCAGCGAAGCCGAATACGACGAGATGTCGGCGGTCAACGCCAAGTCGGCGTTCTTCTTCCTGAAGGAAGCTGGCCGCCATGTGAACGACAACGGCAAGATCGTGACGCTGGTGACCTCGCTGCTGGGCGCGTTCACGCCGTTCTACGCGGCCTACGAAGGCACCAAGGCGCCGGTGGAGCACTTCACCCGCGCGGCGGCCAAGGAGTTCGGCCAGCGCGGCATCTCGGTGACCGCGGTCGGCCCGGGCCCGATGGACACGCCCTTCTTCTATCCCGCCGAGCAGGCCGAGGCGGTGGCCTACCACAAGACCGCGGCGGCCCTGTCGCCATTCTCGAAGACCGGGCTGACCGACATCCAGGACGTGGTCCCGTTCATCCGCCACCTTGTCAGCGACGGCTGGTGGATCACGGGCCAGACCATCCTCATCAACGGCGGCTACACCACCAAATAGCGGCATCCTGCTCTATGCTTGGGGCATGGATCGCTTCGACCAGTATCGCGTTTTCGTCCAGGTAGCGGAGATGGGCAGCTTCATCAAGGCGGCCCACGCGCTGGAGCTGCCGCGCGCCTCGGTGTCGGCGGCCGTCCAGCAATTGGAGGCACAGGTCGGCGCGCGCCTGCTCCATCGCACGACCCGGCGCGTGTCGCTGACCGCCGACGGCCAGCAGTTGATCGAACGCATACGGCCGCTGCTGGCCGAGGTCGAGGACATCGACCAGTTGTTCCACGCGCGCGAAAAACAGGTGGCCGGGCGGCTGACCGTGGACGTGCCCAGCCGCATCGCGCGCCGCCTGGTCGTGCCCGCGCTGCCCGGCCTGCTGCAGCGCCATCCCCGCCTGCAACTGCTGCTGCGCTCGGGCGACCGCGCCATCGACCTCGTGCGCGAAGGCGTGGACTGCGCGGTGCGCATCGGCGCCCTGCACGACAGCAGCCTGGTCGTTCGTCCGCTGGGCGACATCGCGCTGATCAATTGCGCCAGCCCCGCATACCTGCGCCAGCACGGCGAACCCCGCCATCCCGACGAACTGGCCGATGGCCATTGGGCCGTGGGCTATGCCTCGGCCACCACGGGCCGCGAAACGGCGTGGGAATACCTGGACGCCGCCGGCGAACCGCGGAGCCGGGACGTGCCCAGCCAGGTGGTGGTGAACAATGCCGAGAACTACATCGCCTGCTGCCGGATGGGCCTGGGGCTGATCCAGATCCCTCGTTTCGACGTGCGGCATCTGCTCGATGCCGGCGAACTGGTCGAGGTCATGCCCGGCCTGCGCCCCGCGCCCATGCCGGTCTCCCTGCTGTATCCCCACCGCCGGCAGCGGTCGCGCCGGCTGGCCATGTTCGTGGAATGGTTCGAGGCCCTGATGCGGCCGCACCTGGACGCCTGAGGCCGCCGGAGATTCTTCCCGGTTCTCGGGAGATAAGTTTCTTTCATTATGGCGGCGGCGCGCATCGCGCCCACAATGTGCCGGCACACACCAAGGAGCCGCGCATGACCATCGAACGCCTGAACGAAAACGCCCACATGAGCAAGATCGTGATCCACGACAACCTCGTCTACATGTCGGGGCAGGTCGCGGACGATCCCTCGCAGGACTTCGACGGCCAGTTGCGCCAGATCCTGGCCAAGCTCGACGCCCAGCTCGAAGGCATAGGCCTGGACCGCAAGCACATCCTGAGCGCCATGGTCTGGATCGACGACTACAAGAAATGGCCCAGGCTCAACGAGATCTGGGACCAGTGGGTGATTCCCGGCCACAAGCCGGTGCGCTCCTGCGTCGAGGCCAAGCTGGCCTTTCCCGAATACGAGGTCGAGATCGCCGTGACCGCGGCGCGCAAGCCGTAGGCCAACGCCCATCCGGGCACACGAGGCGCATCATGATCCCGACCCTTATCCGGCGAGCCTGGCTCGCTCTTCTGTTCGCGGTGGCGGCTACGGTTCAAGCAGCTGGGCTATGACCCGTTCACCGACCTCGCGCCGGTGGCCAAGCTGCCGACCTGGGAACTGGGGCTGGCCGTGCCGGCCTCGTCCCCGGTGCGCAGCCTGCAGGACTTCCTGGCCTGGGCCAAGGCCCATCCCACGGCGGCCTTCTACGGCACGCCGTCGGCCGGCAGCATCCAGCATTTCCTGGGCGTCTCGCTGTCGCAGACCACCGGCGTGCGGATGGAACACATCGGATACAAGGGCGCCGCCGAGGTCATCACCGCGCTGGTCGGCGCGCAGATCCCGGCGGCGATCCTGAACATCGGCGAGATGCTGAACCTGCAGCAGGCCGGCAAGGTCCGCATCCTGGCCACCTTCGGCTCGCAGCGGGCGGCCGAGCTGCCAGACGTGCCCACCGCGGCGGAACTGGGCCTGCGGATGGATACGGCCCAGGGCTGGGGCGGCATCTATGCGCCGGCGCGCACGCCGGATGCCCGCATCGCCCGGCTCAACGCGGCCATCGTCCGCGCCTTGAAAGAGCCCGACGTGCGCGCGAAGCTGGCCCAGATGGGCATGACCCCGGTGGACAGCACGCCCCGCCAACTGGACGAACAAGGCCGCCGCGAGCTCGAACAATGGCGCCAGGCAGTCCAGGCCTCGGGCTTCAGTGCTGATTAGAGGTTCCCCCCTACGCGCTTCGCGCGCCCCCCAGGGGGCGATGCGGGTGGACCGGCGGAGCCGGATCCACCGCATCCTGGGTTGAGTAGCGTCTGCCGCATGCGACGGATCGCTCATGGATGGATGGAATGAGGAAGCAACGATGTTTTCTTTGACTACCCGCTTGGTGCATGGCGCGCCGACCGGCTGTTTGCAGACCGCCCGGGGCTGCTATCCGATCGCGGCATCGGCCCGGGCGCTTGGGATGGACGCGATGCCGGACAGCATCATCGGCCTGTTCCGCGACTGGGCCGCCCACCAGCCGGGGCTGGCGCGCATCGCAGGCGCCGAAGGCGAGCTGCGCGCGCTGGCCGTGCCGGCCGACGCCCCCGAGCTGGCGCCGCTGCAATATCCCGGCAAGGTCCTGTGCGCCGGCGCCAACTACTACGACCACCTGGCCGAGATGAAGGTACCGGACGCGCACGACAAATCCGCGCAGCGGCTGTTCTTTTTCTTCAAGCCGGCGCGGCAGGCGGTGGTGGGTCCCGGCGCCACCGTGCGCATTCCGCGCGGCTGCCGGTCCTTCGACTGGGAGATCGAACTGGCGCTGGTGATCGGCCGCGAGGCCCGCGCGATCGCCGCCGGGGACTGGCGCGAGCACGTCGCGGCCTATTGCGTGGCGATCGATTTTTCCGCCCGCGACCTGAACCGCGCGCCCGAGACCTTCTACAAATTCGACTGGGTCGCGGGCAAGGCGCACGACACCAGTTGCCCGCTCGGCCCGCTGGTGCCGGCCGCCTTCGTTGCCGACCCGCACGACCTGGCCATGCGCCTGGACGTCAACGGCGACGTCCGGCAGGATGCGCGCACCTCGGGCATGATCTTCGACATCGGCGAGCAACTGGCGACGCTGTCGCGCATCATGACGCTGGAACCCGGCGACGTGGTGCTGACCGGCACCCCGGCGGGCGTGGGCGCCGCGCGCCGCAGCTTTCTTGCCGCGGGCGACGTGGTCAGCGCCCGGATCGAGTCCCTCGGCGCCCTGCGGGTGGAGATCCAGCCGCCGCCTGCCTGACGGGACGCTGGCGGGCCGCGGCTTCCCGCGCCCGCGCCTCCAGCCCCGCGATCTCGTGCACCACGTCCAGGAAATGGCCGACCGCCGGCGAGACCGGACGATGGGCATGGGTGATGACGCCCACGGGCGGAATCGTCAACGGCAGCGCGAAGGGCAGGATGGCGAACAGCCCCTGGTCGCGGTAGTGGGCCGCCACGCGCCCCGGCACGACGGCCAGCATGGCCGACTTCTGGATCACGGCCTGGCTGAGCAGCAGCGACGCGGTCTCCACGCGCGGCCGGGGCACGGGCACGCCGGCCTTCACGAACATCTGCTCGAACTGGGGCCGCATGGGCGCGAACTCGGTGGGCAGTATCCACTGCGACGCGGCCAGCTCGGACAGGTCCAGGCGCCGTCGGCGCGCCCAGGGATGGCCGCTGCGCACGACCACGCAGACGGGCTCGTCATACAACAGCTCGCTTCGGAACGCCGGATCCTGGGTGGCCGCGGTCAGGCGGCCCAGCACCACGTCCAGTTCCTGGCGCGCCAGCGCCGGCAGCAGCACTTCGTTGCTGCCTTCGGTGGCCAGCACCACCACGTCCGGCCAGCGCTCGTGCAGCCGGTCCAGCGCCGTGCCCAGCAGCACCGACACCGCCGCCGGAAACACGCCCACCCGCACGCGGCCATGCGCGCCTTCGCGTATCAGCTGGACCTCGGTCAAGGAATCGCCCACGCTGCGCAGGATGCTGCGGGCCCACCGTATGGCCGCGTCACCACCCGGCGTGGGCCGCAACCCGCTGGACGAACGGGTGAACAACTGCGTGCCGTAGATGTCCTCGGCATCGCGCAGCAGCTTGCTGGCGGCGGGCTGCGTCATGCTGAGCCGCGCCGCGGCCTTGTGGATGCTGCCCGTGTTGTCCAGCACATCGAGCAGTTCCAGGTGCCGCAGCCGCAGCCGGCCCCGCACGCGGTTGTCCAGCCGGATGTCCATGTTGCTCCCCTTGTCCCCCGCTCGCGGATCGGCGGGCGCGGTCATGACTCTTCCCCGTACACGGTGTCGCACCATGACTCCGACGCGCCCAGCGCCGCCGACAGCATCCGGCCATGCTCCATCAGCAGGGCCCGGTGGCCCGCCCCGTTCGGCTCCACCCGCTGCGCCAGGCCGGACAGCGTCAGCGCCCCCGCGAACGCGTCCTGGTCGCCGAACACCGGCACCGACCAGGACGTGACGAACTGGTGGTAGAGGCCGCTCGAATGCGTGGGCAGGTCCTCGGGCAGCGCGATCCGCCGGTCGCCCACGACCCAGACATGGAAGACCTGGCCGGTCGCGCTGTCGTCGAAAGGCAGCAGGCTGCCGGCCGTGAGCTGGTCATGCATGCCCTCGTTCGGCTGGATGCGGAACAGGCACAGGCGCTGGCCTTCGCTGGCCACGTAGTAAGACGCGGTTTCCCCGCTTGCCCGCGACAACTCGCGCAACTGCGGCACGACGATGTCGGCCAGGCGGAAACTGCGCTCGCACACCCTGCCCAGGTACAGCACCCGCGGGCCCAGCGAATAGCGGCCGTCGGCATGGCGCACCACGTAGCGCGTGCGCACCAGCGAATTCAGCAGACGATAGATGGTGGTCTTGTGCAGCGGCAGGCGCGCGGCGAAATCGGCCAGGCTGAGACGGTCGGCGTCCAGCCGGAAACAGTCCAGGACGGCCATGGCCCGCTCCACGGCGGTCACGCCTTCGTTGCTCATGCGGCTTTCCTTGATGCAGGTCCGGCATCGTACCGACCAATCGTTGTATAGCGTACAACGAAATTGTATGGATTAAAGTCCCATCGAGCGGCCCGGCCCGTGCCGCAGTTCTTCCCAGGAGTTCGCATGACATCCGCCTTCGACCATCCCGACTGGCTGGCCTCCTCCCTGCTGGCCGACGTCGGCGCCTACGCGCTGTCCGCGCGCATCAAGCCGCTGGATCCGGCCTGGCGGCTCTGGGGTCCGGCCCTGCCGGTGTCCGTCCCTCCCGGCGACAACCTTGCCATCCACCATGCGCTGACCCTCTGCCGGGCCGGCGAGGTGCTGGTGATCGATGCCCAGGCCTATCTGGAACGCGCCGTCATGGGCGGCATCATGACCACCCAGTCCAAGGCCGCCGGCCTGGCCGGCGTGGTCATCGACGGCGCGATCCGCGACAGCCTGGAGCTGGTCGGGCTGGGCCTGCCGGTCTTCGCGGCGGGAACGCACCCGGCCGGCCCCTCGAAGAAGGGCGACGGCAGCGTGCTGCATCCCATCGTCTGCGCGGGCGCCCCCGTGCGCGCGGGCGACTGGATCCACGGCGACTGCGACGGCGTGGTGGTCGTGCCGCTGGAACGCAGGGACGAACTGCTGGCCGCCGCGCACGCGAAGTACCTGCGCGAGCGGGAACGCATGGCCGCCATCGCCCGGGGCGAGCTCAAGCCCGCCTGGCTGGACGCGGACCTGGCCCGCGCCGCCATCGCCGTGGGCGCCCGTTAGCGCGCATGCCGCGCGCCTATCCCATAACGAACCGGAGACGACTCATGTATCGACGCCCCTTCCTGGCCGGCGCCCTGGCGAGCCTGGCCTTGTGCGCAGCGCCCACCGCCGGCGCGCAATCCTATCCCGCCAAGCCCCTGCGCTTCGTCGTGCCGTTCGCCGCGGGCGGCCCGGCCGACGTGGTGGCGCGCGAGGTCGCCACCCGGCTGGGCCAGCAACTGGGCCAGACCATCGTGGTGGAAAACATGGGCGGCGGCCACGGCGTCCCGGCCATGAACGCCGTCGGCCGCGCGGCTCCCGACGGCTACACGCTGCTGATGGCGGCGTCGGGCAACGTCACCATCCAGCCGCTGACCATGCGCAGCAGCGCCGAGGCGATGAAGCGCCTGGTGCCGGTCGGCATGGTGTCCAGCAGTCCCCACGTGCTGGTGGTGACGACGAAGATTCCCGTCACCAGCGTGCAAGAGCTGATCGACTACGCCCGCCAGCACCCGGGCAAGGTGAACTTCGGCTCGGCCGGCACCGGCGGCGTGGCGCACCTGGGCATGGAGCTGTTCAAGGCCCTGAGCCGCACCCAGATCGAGCACATCCCCTACAAGGGCACCTCGCAGGTCATGGTGGACCTGGCCTCGGGCGAGGTCCAGGCCCTGTTCAGCAGCATGCCGTCGCTGAAGGCCCTGATCGACAAGGGCTCGATCCGGGCGCTGGGGCTGACGGCTCCCAGCAAGGCGTCGGACACCGCCAGCCTGCCGCTGATCTCGGCCACGCTGCCCGGCATGGAATACACCACCTGGTACGGCCTGTACGCGCCCACAGGCACGCCGCGGCCCGTCATCGACAAGCTCAACGCCGAGCTGCGCAAGACGCTGACCGACCCGGCGCTGGTCGCCCGCATGCGCGAGCAAAGCGTGGACCTGATCGCCAGTACACCCGCCGAACTGGATGCCCGCACGAAGCAGGACACCGAGAAATGGGGCCGGCTGATCAAGGAAGAGAACCTGAAGATCGACTGACCGCTTCCCCGGCTCCATCCGACGCCCGCGACCGGTTTGCCCGGTCGCGGGCGTTTTTTGGCTCTTTTCAAGAATCAAAATATAAATGATAGTGAGAATTAATCTTGATTAAAATCAATATTTGCTCAAGAATCTCGGCTTCGTTCGTCCATGCCTCGCGGCCCGGTTGGTTCCATGTCCCGTTCGTCCTCCTTCCTCTCCACGCCGTCCCGCCTGCGCCGGGCGCTCCATGTCGCCCTGAGCGCGCCCCTGGCCACCGCCGCCGTGGCCATGGCGCAGGAGACCCACACGCTCGCGCCCGTCGTCGTCACCGGCACCCGCACCGAGAAGGCACTGGACGACACCCCCATCCGCACCGAAGTCGTCACCCGCGAGGAAATCGAGCGCACCCATGCCCGCACCCTGACCCAGGCGCTGGAGAACATCCCCGGCCTGCAGCTGCGGGAAATCCACGGCAAGTCGGGCTATGAGCTGTCCCTGCAGGGCCTGAGCAGCGACCAGGTGCTGGTGCTGATCGACGGCCTGCCGATCTCGGCCAGCACCGGCTCCACGGTGGACCTGAGCCAGTACCTGCTGACGGACGTCGACCACATCGAAGTGGTCAAGGGCGCCACCTCGGCGCAATACGGCAGCTCGGCCATGGGCGGCGTCATCAACGTCATCACCCGCCCCGCGCAGCCGGGACTGTCGGGCACGGCCACCCTGGATGCCGGCAGCTACGGCAGCCAGAACAGCAAGGGCGGTTCGCGGCGGCCGGCCAACCGGCACGGCCAGTTCTCCATCCAGGGCGGCAACGAACAACTGCGCGGCCGCATCGCGGCCGACGTGCTGGACGACGATGGCTTCGGCGTCAACCCCGATGCCTGGAGCCGCCAGGGCGACGAGATCCGCCGCCAGCAGTATTCGGCACGCGTGGACTGGCTGCCCGGCGCCCGCCAGCGCTACTTCGTGGACGGCAGCATCTACCGCGAGGACGATACCCAGCGCTACACCACCTTCGTGCCGCCCAACCTGCTGCCGCAGCGCAAGACCGAGACCATCGAGCGCAAGCGCATCACCGGCGGCGGCCAGTGGGAACTCGGCAACGGCACCAGGCTGCAACTGAAGGGCGTGGGCGAGCGCTACGACAGCACCTCTCAGGCCTACTCCAACGACTTCCCGACCACGCGCCGCAATGCCAAGCAGGAAATGGGGCACCTGACCGCGCAGGTGGACCTGCCGGCCTGGCGCAACCAGCTGTGGCAATTCGGCGCCGACTACCACTACGAAGACCTGAAGCAGGACAACAACGGCGTCTCCGAATTCGTGCGCAGCGGTTCGGTCGATCGTTCCAGCAAGGAAGTCTTCGCCCAGAACGACATCATCTTCAACGACACCTGGGAACTGCTGCTGGGCGCCCGCTACCAGGACGACTCCGACTTCGGCGGCCACTTCGCGCCCAAGGCCAGCCTGCGCGGCAAGCTGCTCAACACCCAGGACTGGAACGGCGTGCTGCGGGCAAGCTTCGGCCAGGGCTATCGCGTGCCCAACCTCAAGGAACGCTACTACCTGTTCGACCACCGCGCCCTGGGCTACATGGTGCTGGGCAATCCCGACCTGAAGCCCGAGGCCTCCAACAGCTTCCAGCTGGGCGGCACCCTGACCTTCCGCCAGGACGTCACGTTCGAGATCAATGCCTTCATGAACCGGGTGAAGGACCTGATCCAGACGGACATGAGCAATACCACCATCATCGATGGCGTCACGGCCTACACCTACCGCAACATCGCGCGCGCCCGCACCCAGGGCATCGAGACCGGCCTGCGCTGGCAGGCCACGCCGGCCCTCGCGCTGAACGCCGGCTACACCTTCACCGACGCCAAGAACCTGGACACCGGCGGCGAACTGACCCGGCGGCCGCGCCACATCGGCCGCATCGGCGCCGACTGGCGCGCCCTGCCCGACACCACGGTATCCGTGCGCACCCGCATCCAGAGCAGCGAGCTGATCTCGTCCGACGACGTCGCCCAGTCCAACGGCGGCTCGGGCGGCGGCGGCCGCTCGCCGGGCTGGACCACGCTGGACCTGACGGTGAACCAGAAGATCGGCCGCCAGCTCACGGTGTTCGCCGGCATCAACAACCTGTTCGACCGCCAGCGCGACTTCTCCAATCCAACCGATTTCGGCCCGCTCCGAGGCCGCTTCGTCTACGTCGGGGCGCGCTACGCCTTCGGCTCGACCCAATGACCTTTCCTAGGGGGGAACCCATCATGCAATCCAGATCCTTGTTCACGCTCGGCGCCCTGTGCGCCGCCCTGGCGCTCGCGGGCTGCGGCGGTGGCGGCGATGGGGGCGGCAGCAGCGGAGGCGGCAACAATGGCGGCGGGAACGGCGGCGGCACGACGCCTACGCCCACCAACAAGTTCACGCAAAGCGGCGAATGGACATTCACCCTGCCTGCGGCCGGTGCCTCGATCTGCTATGACTTCGATACCAAGGCGGCCATGGCGAACTGCTCCGGCAATACCTGGGACCTGAAGCTGACCAGCAGCGGCCTGACCGGTACGCTGTGGACCAACAGCGGCACCAGCGGAACCGGATCGGGCGGTGCCTTCGGCGGACCGTTCGAGCACACCTGGACCGAACTGAAGACCTACCAGAACGCCACGACGGATCCGACCAGCGGCGCGGCCCTCCCCGCCACCGTCTACGCCGCCGATGCCGCGGCCAGCGTGTTCACCGGCACCAACGACATCCGCGCCGCCGCGTTCGAGTATGGCGTGACGGGCAGCACCACCGACCACAGCCTCTACCCCAACTTCCGCGTCTTCCTGATCACCGCCAACAGCGCAGCGGTGGTCGGATCGACCACCACGCCGGTCACCACCGGCGACGGCGTGTTCGCCCTGCAGATCACCGGCTACTACGGCGGCCCGGGCGGCACGACCTCCGGCCACATCTCGTTCCGCTGGGTTACCCGGACGACCGCTCCCGTCATCCAGACCGCCACGGTCGACGCCACCAGCGGCTGGGTCTACTACGACCTGGTCAACAAGCGCACCGTGGACGAGAGCGGCGCATGGCACATCGCCTTCAACCGCTACAACGTCAAGCTGAACGGCGGATCCTCGGGTACCGGTACCGTCGCCGGCTTCCTCGGCAAGACCCCGGCCGGCTTCTACGACTCCACCGGCAAGCCCATTGCCGCCAAGTTCACCAGCACGACCAGCATCTCGGACACCGAAGCCGAATTGACCGCCGCCGACCTGGCCACGCCGGCCCGGACCTCCGCGTGGGTCAAGGACAGCAACGCCTCGGCGCTGAACCCCGCCGTGCAAGGCTCCTACCCCAATCCGCTGAGCTATGGCTGGTACACCTACTACCCCACCGCGGCCGCCGCCAAGAACGCCGGGCTGCCCGAAGTCGCCCACATCATCAGCGCCAACCCGGCCAACGGCACCCTGATCCGCAACGGCGAAGGCAGCAGCTACACGCGCCTGCACCTGACGGGCATCAGCTACGCCGATCCCCAGGACGCCAACAGTACCCAGACGTGGACCTTCGCCTACGATCTCCAGCCAGCCGCTGACTGATTAATTTTGGAGCGGTTGTACCTTCACCGCTGCTCTTCGGAGCAGCGGTTTTTTTTCGTCGCGAAAGCGCCATGCACGTGAAATTCAACATGACATTCTTGGCATAGGAAGAACGAGTCCAGCCGTCAAGATACCTTTCTCTTTTCCGTAGAGACCGCAAAGCCTATCGAGCCACGCCAGCGCCTCGAAGCGGCAAAGCCCGGCGCTCACCCCGGCCTCCATCGATAACCTTTTAGGTTAAAATCCTTGTGGAAAAGAGAACCCCTCATTGCAAGCTGTCTTGGGTCAGAGCGCTAATCCAAGCAGGACAGGTTCGGGCAACAGCCTCGGCACTCGCGGGGGGTGCCTCGCTGGGCCTGGACTTCGATGGAATGATCAACGTAATCACGGCACTGACGCCCCAGGATTTCCATAAAAGCATGACTACACATGCCAACCATCGCATCTGGCAAGACGTTTACCGGCCCAAGACGGCGGTTGGTCAGGTCTACCTGAAATTGACGATCATTCAGGACGTTCTCATTGTGTCCTTCAAGGAACTGTGATCATGCGATGCCCCATTTGCGCAGCGGCCAAGCTGGTACATGACACCCGCGACCTTTCATACAGCTACAAGGGAGAAACCACTTCCATCCCGGCTGTAAGTGGCGACTATTGTCCAGCCTGCGGGGAGAGCGTGCTTGATACCGTCGAATCGGAACGCGTGAGCGCAGCCATGCTGACGTTCAATCGCCAGGTCAATGCAAAGTGGGTTGATCCCGATTTCATAGCCAACGTGCGCAAGAAGCTGGCGCTTGACCAACGCGAAGCAGCCGAGATTTTCGGCGGCGGCGTCAACGCTTTCTCGCGCTACGAGACCGGCAAGACCAAACCTCCGCTGGCGCTGATCAAACTGCTCAAGGTACTGAACCGCCATCCCGAGTTGCTGGACGAGGTCAGGGCCGTTTAGGAAGCCGAATAGCCCCCCAGCCGACCGCCCGTCTGATAATATTTCCCGCGCCGTCGCAAGCCTCTCCCCACCCTCCCACCCACCGGAGAAACCCTCATGCGTAAGCTCATCGGCCTGTTGAGCCTCGTCCTGCTGTTGGCTGCATGTTCCGAAAAAAGCGGCGACAAGGAGATCAAGGTAGCGGTATCGCCAGCCTCCCCGCCCAACCTGTTCGAGGAGAACGGCACCACCAAGGGCCTGGACCTCGATATCTTCGAGAGCTACTGCAAGGCCCGGGGCTGCAAGCTCAAGATCACGGCCTACGACTGGCAGGGCATGCTGGGCGCGGTGGTCAGCAAGCAGGCCGACGTGGCGTTCTCCGGCATCTCCATCACCAAGCAGCGCGAAGAGGTCATGGATTTCTCCAAGCCCTACATGGAGAACACCTGGAACCTGGTCAGCCTGAAGAGCCGCAACATCAAGTTCGACGACCTGGCCGAGATGAAGAAGTACAGCGTCGGCTATCCGCGCGGCATGGCCTACAGCGACTTCATCAAGAACGACCTGACGCCCAAGGGGGTCTACACGCTCGACAAGGTCAAGATGTACCCGTCCTATAACGAGGTGCTGTCCGACCTGCAGAACGGCAACCTGGACCTCGCCTTCCTGGACGGCACCGTGGCTTCGGTCTACCGCAAGAAGCTGCCCATCCAGGACAGCTACGTCTTCACCGGCTTCGACCGCTTCGGCTTCGCCTTCCCCAAAGGCTCCAAGCTGCGCGAGGACTTCGACAACTACATGGCGAACGAACTGAAGCCCGAAGGCGTGCAGGCCATCATCAACAAATGGATGCAATAGTCGTCCCCCCCGTACGCCCTTCGGGCGCCCCCCAGGGGGCGATGCGGGTGGACCGGCGGAGCCGGATCCACCGCATCCTGGGTCTAGTGCCGCTGTCTTGGGTTGGTGCGGTGGAGCTTTGCCCCATAGGTACGGTATAGCGCGATGGATATCGCGCGGATATTCGGGCTGCTGGGGACGGGGGTTGGATATACGGTCCTGGTGACGCTGGCTTGCAGCGCCACCGGCGTGATCGTCGGGCTGGCGATCGCGATCCTGGGTAGGCTGGGGTGGCGGTGGCTGGATATCCTGCTTGGGGTATTCACCTACGTCTTCCGCGGCATTCCGGTGCTGGTGCTGCTGTTCATCGTGTTCTTCGGGCTGCCCACCATCGGCGTCGGCGTGCCGCCGCTGGTGTCGATGATGCTGAGCCTGGGGCTGATCACCGGCGCCTATCTGGGCGAGGTGTTCCGTGGCGCGCTGGATTCGGTCGAGGCCAGCGAGGTGCTGGCGGCCGAGGCGATGGGCATGAGCCGGGTGCAGATCTTCGCCTACATCGAGCTGCCGCAGATGCTGCGGTTCTCGGTGCCGGGCATGGTCAACGAATTCACCACCGTGCTGAAGTACTCGCCCTTCGGCTACACGGTGGGCATCCCCGAAGTCATGAAGCAGGCCATGGCGCTGTCGGCCGCCACGCTGCGCGGCGTGGAGATCTATTTCGCCGTGGGTCTGGTGTACTTCGCGATCTACAAGATACTGGTGACGGCGATCTGGGCGCTGGAGAAGCGCTGCCGCGTGCCGGGCCTGACGGAGCATTGAGAAACGGCCATGGCGCTACTGACAGTCCGTGATCTGAAGATGGCCTACGACGGCCGGACGGTGCTCAACGGCATCGACCTGGACCTGGAGGAGGGCGAACTCAAGGTGGTGATGGGCCCCTCGGGCTGCGGCAAGTCGACCCTGCTGCGCTGCCTGAACCGGCTGGTCACGCCCACTTCCGGACAGATCATCTTCCGGGGCGAGGACGTCACGCGGCCGGATACCGACGTGCGGGCCCTGCGCCAGCGCATCGGCTTCGTGTTCCAGAACTTCGCCCTGTACCGCCACCTGACCGCGCTCGAGAACGTGACGCTGGGCCTGCGCAAGCTGCGCGGCATGGCGACCGCCGCCGCCAACGAACGGGCCATGCACGAGCTGGGCCGCATGAACCTGGCCGAGCACGCGCAGAAATACCCGGCCCAGCTCTCGGGCGGGCAGAAGCAGCGGGTGGCCATCGCGCGGGCGCTGGCGATGGACCCGGCGGTGCTGTTCTTCGACGAGCCCACTTCGGCGCTGGATCCGGTCATGTCGCGCGAGATCATCAACGTCATCAACCAGTTGCGCCGGGACAAGGTGTCGATGCTGTGCGTGACCCACGACCTGGCGCTGGCGCGTGCGGTCCAGGGGCGCGTGCTGTTCCTGGACCAGGGCCAGATCCTGGCCGAGGGCGAAGCGTCGGAACTTTTCGGCGACCATGCCGACCCCCGCATCCGCGCGTTCTTCAACTGAATGGACGGCCTGCTGACCTTCCTCGGGCAAGTCGCGGAGTTCGGGCCGCAGATCCTGCTCGGCCTGGAACACACGCTGTTGCTGGCCGGCATCATCACGGTGACCGGCCTGCTGGGCGGCATCCTGGTGTTCTACCTGACGCTGAGCCCCAGCCGCCTGTGCCGCCGCCTGACCGAAGGCTACATCTCGTTCTTCATCGGCACGCCGCTGATCGCCCTGCTCTTCCTGATGTACTACGGCCTGCCGCAATGGGGGCTGCGCCCCTCGCCGCTAACCGTGGCGATCATCGGCTTCACGATGAACGTGGCGGCCTACAACGCGCGCTATCTGGCCACGGCGTATCGCGGGCTGGACCGGGACGAACTGGAAGCGGCGCGGGCGCAGGGATTCTCGGCGCCGCAGATCTTCCGCCTGATCACGTTGCCGCAGGTGCTGCGGCTGTCGATTCCCGCGCTGTCCAACCAGGTGATCCTGAACCTGAAGGACAGCTCGGTGGCCTTCCTGATCCAGTACACCGAGTTCTTCGCCCAGATCCAGGACATGGCGATCCGCAACTTCCAGTTCTTCAAGGCCTATGTGCTGGCCGGACTGGTCTACCTGGCGCTGGTATCGGTGATCGTGCTGGCCGCGCGCCAGTTGGAGCGGCGGCTGATCCTGCCGGGGACGCGGCGCTGACCCTCCGGACTATCACAGGCCGTATTGCTTGCCCGGATAGTCCTTCTGTCCCATATCGCGGGCGAGGTCCACGAACGCCCGCATGTATTCGGTCTGTTCGGCCTCGCCATGCCAGTGGACCGCGGCCCAGGACTGAAGGCGCTCCCTCTTGTAGTGGACGGGGATGATCCTGGCATCGCTCCGACGCAGGGTCACCACGGACGACACCA
This sequence comes from Pigmentiphaga sp. NML030171, assembly GCF_002188635.1. Taxonomy (GTDB): domain Bacteria; phylum Pseudomonadota; class Gammaproteobacteria; order Burkholderiales; family Burkholderiaceae_B; genus Pigmentiphaga; species Pigmentiphaga daeguensis. Next base: position 80,958 of record NZ_NINX01000033.1, read on the forward strand.
GGGCGATTCCGTGCCCCGCGATGGCCATCTCCACCAGACTGCTGTACGAGCCGCTTTCGAACCGGACATCGGTCAAGCGGTAGCCCCCCCGGCGGCATGCCTGATCGATCAACACCCGGCTTCCGATTCCTCTGATCATCAGCAACAGAGGCTTGTCCTGCAGCTCGGCCAGCTCCAGCGAACGGCGGCGCGCCAAAGGATGGCGGCGATCGACGATGGCGATCAGGTGCATGGGAAACAGCCGCTCTCCCTGCACGCTGTCGGTGGTGGCATAGCGGGTCAAGCCCACGTCCAGTTCGCGCGTCTCCACCTGCGCGATCACGCTTGCCGAATCGACCTCGAAGATCTTCAGCCGAACCTGCGGCCAGCGTTGCGAGTATTCGCGCAACAGGTTGGGCATCATCGTGTCGAACAACATAGGCGTGGCGCCCACCCTCAGCAGCCCCACCGCGCCGTGGGCCATGTCGCGCGCCCGCTCGCTGAACGCCTCGACGTCGCCGAGGATGGCACGCGCCCGGGCGAACAGATCGTGCCCTGCCGGTGTCAACGCAAGGCTGCGGCCCTTGCGGAAAAACAGGGCCACCCCGAGCTCCAGCTCCATGTCGGCGACCTGCCGCGATACCGCGGGCTGGGTCCTGAATAGCCGATTGGCGGCCTGCGTGAAGCTCAGGCATTCCGCCACTTCCGAGAAGACCCGTAGCGACTGAAGGCTGATCTTGGTGTTTTTCATAACATCCATGTTATGCGAAATCGCATTTTTTCTCATTTGACCGGCATATCACGCGGACAACATACTCGCCCCATCAATACCCGCCACATCATCGAGAAGGAGAATCATGGCCGCGTCCACGGTATTCATTGTCGGAGCAGGCCCGGTCGGACTTGCCAGCGCCCTACTGCTCGCCGACGCAGGCATCCCGGTCCATGTTCTGGAACGCAGTCCGGAACAACCCAGGGACATGAGGGCGTCAACCTTTCATCCGCCGACGCTCGACATGCTGACCCGCCTGGGCGTGACCGAGGAGTTGGTCGGCGCCGGTCTGGTGGCGGCCCACACTCAGCAGTGGGACAGGCAAGAGGGTTTGATCGCCGACTTCGATCTCTCGCTGCTCGCCGGCGAAACGCGCCACCCCTTTCGCCTTCAGTGCGAGCAGTGGAAACTGACCGACATGCTTGCGCAGAGACTGTCGGGACATCCTCTGGCCACGATCAGCCTCGGGACGGAAGTCACCGATGTCGACCAGGACGAGGACGGCGTCACGCTGCGTGGCCGCTGCGGCGGCGAAACCGTTTCCCACCGCGGCAGCTATGTCGTGGGCGCCGACGGCGCATGGAGCACCGTACGTCAAAGCGCCGGTATCGCCTTCGAGGGATACACCTATCCCGAACGGTTTCTGTTCATCTCCACCGACTTCGAATATGCGGAGCGGTTCACGGGCATCTCGTATGTCAATTACTTTTCCGACCCCGACGAATGGTGCGTCCTGCTGCGTGTTCCCAGCATGTGGCGGGTACTGTTCCCCGTCGCAACCGACATCGACGACAAGGCGCTGCTGGCCGACGACTCGATAGAAAGCCATCTGCAGCGGCTGGCGACAAGGCCCGCGCCCTACCGGACGATCCACCGGACCATCTATCGCGTCCATCAACGGGTGGCCGCACGGTTCCGGCACGGCCGGATACTGCTGGCGGGAGATGCCGCGCACATCAACAATCCGCTCGGCGGAATGGGGATGAACGGTGGCTTGCACGACGCGTTCAACCTGAGCGACAAGCTCATCGAGGTTCTGCGCGGCGGCGATCCAGCCCTGCTCGACCGCTACGAGCGCCAGCGCCGCTCCATTGCCATCGAATACATCAATGCCGGCACGGCGCAGAACAAGAAACACCTGGAAGAGCGCGACCCCGCCGCACGCCGGCAGCATCTGGACCAATTGCGCAGGACCGCCGCGGATCCCGGCCTGGCCCGGACCTATCTGCGGCAGAGCTCCATGCTCGACGCTTTGCGGCAGGCGGCGGAAATCCACTGAATACAAGGAGGGGAGACATGGACCACCTCGGCTATCGCCTGAAGATGGGCTCGATAGGGCCGTCGACCAACACCATCGTGCAGCCCGACTTCGACGGCATGCGCCCTGCGGGCGTCACCAACCATTACAGCAGGATACGCATTCCCAACGACCCCGTCGCCAGCGACGACGATTTCGTCGCCATGGTCCGCAACATCGAACAAGGAACGCTGGACGCCATCGACGCCCTGAAGAGCTGCGACATGCAATACCTCGCCATGGGGATGTCGGTCGCCACATTCTGGGGCGGCCGATCGGCCGCCGCCGACTATCTTTCCCGGATGACGGCGCATGCCGGCGTGGGTGTCTCCTGCGGCTCCTTCGCCACCGAAGCCGCGCTCAACCGATACGGCGCCAGGAGAATCGCGTTCCTGTCACCGTACTTCCCCGTTGCCAATGAGCACGTGCGTCGTTTCTACCATGACTGCGGCTTCCAGGTCGTGCGCGACATCTGCCTGCGCTGCCCCGGCCCGGTACGGATCGCCCACACCACCGATGCGCAATGCCGCCAAGCCATCCAGGAACTCGACGGAGACGACGTCGATGCAATCGTCCAGGTCGGCACGAACCTGTCCATGGTGAAACTGGCCGGCGCCGCCGAGATCTTTCTCGGCAAGCCCGTCATCGCCATCAATACCGCGACCTACTGGCATGCGCTTCGAGCGGCCGGTATCCAGGACAAGGTCGCCGGCTTCGGCAGTTTGTTGATGGAGCACTGAGTTCCGACACTCAAGGAAATGTCATGACCCCATACAAATTCCGCCGACTTGTCGCCGGACTCACCTTGCTGGCCACCCCCGCCTTCGCGCAATCCAGCGACGACTATCCCTCCAGGCCGATACACATCATCGTTCCGACCGCCGCCGCCGGCAGCATAGATATGCTGGCACGTGCTCTGGGCAAGCACCTGCCTCAGACGCTGGGGCGCCCCGTCATCGTCGAGAATCGCCCCGGGGCCGCCACCAACATCGGCAGCGATCATGTCGCCAAGGCCCCACCGGATGGCTATACGCTGCTGATCAACGGGGCGCCGCTGGCGGCCAATCCCTGGCTGTTCAAGAAATTCCCGTTCAAGCCGACATCGGATCTGGCTCCCGTCATCGAAGTCGGAGAAATCGCGAACGTGATCACCGTCCACCCGCAGGTGCCGGCGAAATCGCTGCCCGAACTCATCGAACTGGTCAGATCGCGGCCGGGCGACTTCAACTACGGTACGACCGGGCTGGGCAGTTCGGGGCATCTTGCCGCCGAACTGCTTGGACAGAAAACCGGCATCCGCCTCACCCATGTCACCTATCGCGGCAATGCCCAGGCGGCGACCGACCATATCGCGGGCATCCTGCAAGTCGGATTCGTCAATCTTCCGGTGGCCCTGCCTTTCATCAAGGACCAGCGCATACGCGCGCTGGCGGTGACATCGTCGAAACGGTCTAAGATGCTGCCGGACGTTCCCACCGTGGCCGAGGCATTGCAGCTGCCGGACTACGAATCGCTCGGATGGTTCGGGCTGTTCGCTCCGACGGGTACGCCGGAAGCCATCGTTGAACGTCTGCACGATGCCGCGCAAAAGGCGCTCGACGACGCGGCGGTATCCTCGTCCATCCGTCAGGCAGGCGCCGAGCCGCTGGGGGGCAGCCGCCAGCAATTGGCGGACCGCCTCGAACGGGAAACGCGAATCGCGAAACAATTAATCGAGTTCGCCGGCGCGGCGAACAGTCAGTAGGCCGGCATGGACGACATCTACACCCGGCAGGGTTTCGGCGCGACCCTCGACGTCCAGCCCCCCATCGGGCTGCTGGTGGTCGACTTCGTCAACGCCTTCGCCGATCCAGCCCTGTTCGGCAGCCTCGCTATCCAACAGGCGATAGCACGCGCTGTCCTGCTGCTACGCGAAGCCCGAATCAGGCGGTGGCCGGTCGCCTACAGCCGCGTCGTGTACGCGAACGACGGCGCGGATGCCAACCTGTTCAGCCAGAAGGTTCCGGGGCTGCTGCGGCTGACCGAACACGCGCCCGAAAGCGCCGTGGTCGACGCACTGGCCCCCATCGCGGGAGAACTGGTGCTGCGCAAGACGACGCCATCCGCTTTCCACTCCACGAACCTGGCGCCCTGGCTGGCGCAGCGTGGCGTCCGGACGTTGCTCGTGACCGGAGCGACGACAAGCGGCTGCGTCCGCGCCAGCGCCCTCGACGCCATGTGCGCGGGTTTCGTCCCGGTTGTCGTTTCGGATTGTGTCGGAGACCGCGCCTGGGGGCCTCATCAGGCAAGCCTGTTCGACCTGCGGCAGAAATACGCCGAAGTCATGTCTCTAGCCGAGCTGATGACCGCGCCAGCGGTGGATCAGGTTCAGATCACCCCGTAGCGCGCTCGGTACGCCAGCACCGCCTCGCGGTGCTGTTCGAATTCCCCGCCCCCGCCGCCCTGCTGGATCATGTCCAGGATGTCGTCCAGCGAGGCGATGCTGACCACCGGGCAGCCGTTGGTGCGCACCACGTCCTGCACCGCCGAGTGCTCGGACAGGGCGTCGTCGGGACCGACCCGCTCCATGCGGTCCAGCGCGATCAGCACGGCGGCCGGCTTGGCCTTGGCGGCCTGGATCAGGCGCACCGATTCGCGCACCGAGGTGCCGGCCGAGATCACGTCGTCGATGATGACCACGCGGCCTTCCAGCGGCGCACCCACCAGCGAGCCGCCTTCGCCGTGGTCCTTGGCTTCCTTGCGGTTGAACGCGAAGGGCACGTCGCGGCCGCGGGCGGCCAGCGCGACCGCGGTGGCGGTGACCAGCGGGATGCCCTTGTAGGCCGGGCCGTACAGCATGTCGAACTCGACGTCCGAGGCCAGCAGCGCCTGGGCGTAGAACTCGGCCAGCCGTCCCACGGCCGCGCCGCTGTTGAACAGCCCGGCGTTGAAGAAGTAGGGACTCAGCCGGCCCGCCTTGGTGGTGAACGCGCCGAATCGCAGCACGCCCAGCTCGGTGGCGAAGCGGACGAAATCGGTACGGAAACGGCTCTCGTCGATCGAGGGCTCGGTGTCGGCGGGACGGGGGGCGGTAGCGGTCTGGGGCACGGCGGTCACGGTACGAAGTCACAACGGCACGGGGGAAGGCCTTCCCCCGGCGGCGCGATGGGCCAGCGTGATTGTAAAACGGCTCGGGGCCCCCGGGCGAATCTACTTCAAAACGTCCCGCAGCCAGGCGGCGCACTTGCCCGCCTCCTCCACCGGCCAGTCCACGGTCAGGGCGGTATCGCCACGGCGCAGCTCGATGTGGATACTGCGCCCGGAGCCGCCGCGGCCCCCCAGCAGGCGCGACCACCAGCCGCCATCGGAGACCGAGGCGCGGCTGGCTTCCTGGCCGTTGACCCGTGCGGCCGGGGCGGCAAAGGCCGGCTCCGGGGCGGCCACGGGGGCGGCCGGACTGGCCGCGGCGGCCGCACGGACGGGGGCGCGGGCGGGCGCCGCCTGCGCGGCCGCCTCAGCCGGGCCTCCCGGCGCCTGGGGCTCCTTGCGCGTAATGGTTACCTGGTCCGCGCCGGAAATCTCGCCGCCGGCCAGGCGGGCCGCCAGGTTCTGGCTGAATTCTTCCCACATCCGGTCGGCCTTGGTCTTCATGACGCTCAGGCCGAAGGTGCCCAGCCGGCCCACGACGTCGACCGTGACCTTGGTGCGCAGCTCGGTCTGTCCGTCGGGCAGCGCCGTCAGGAAGATCTCGCTCTGCTGTTTCAGCGAACTGGCCACCGAGGAGTCCTCGCCGGTGCCTTCGGCGCGCAGGTATTCGGGGGCGCGCTGCTCGACGATGCGCGTCCTGAGCTTGAACTTGGCGCTGATGAAGCTGATCTTGACGTGGATGACGGCGTTGTACTCGACGTCGCTGACCACCTCGATGGACTTCATCCCGGGCACGCAGCTGGCCATCACCGTGGGATCCAGGAGCATGTCCCAGACCTTGGCGGCCGGGGCCGCCACCGTTAAGACTTTTTCAATTTCCACGCATTTTCTCCGAAGCGTCGAGGATGGACTCGACGATCTGGGCATAGCCCGTGCAGCGGCACAGGTTGCCGTTCAGTCCTTCGCGGACCTCGTCGGCCGTGGGCCGGGGGTTGCGCTCGAGCAGATGGCAGGCCGTCATCAGCATGCCCGGCGTGCAGTAGCCGCATTGCAGGCCGCCGCATTCCATGAAGCTCTGCTGCAGGGGATGCAGTTCGCCGCCCTTGGCCAGGCCCTCCACCGTCGTGATGCTGCGCCCGTTGGCCTGGACCGCCAGCGACAGGCAGGACTTGACCACCTCGCCGTCCACCAGCACCGAGCAGGCGCCGCAGATGCCGGTCTCGCAGCCGCGCTTGGTGCCGGTCAGGTTCAGGTCGTCCCGCAGGAAATCCGACAGCATGCGGCGCGCGGGGACTTCGGCACTGTGCTTTTCACCGTTGACGGTGACTTCGATCAGGTGCTTGCTCATGATTCTTCCTCAGTCCGTGGCCAGCCCATACAGCGCGGCGATGGTGCGCCTGGCGACCACCCGCACCATGTCGCGGCGGAATTCGTCCGAACCCCGCGCGTCGGAAACGGGCTGGATGTCGGCCGCGACGATGTCCGCGGCTTCGGCGGCCACTTCGGGCGTGATGGTCTTGCCGGCCAGGAAATGCTCGGCGCGCGGCACGCGGCAGGGGATGGGCGTGGACGCGCCCACCGTCAGGACGGCCTCGCGGCAGGTGCCGCCGCTGCGGCGCGTGGCCAGCGACAGGCCGATCAGCGGCCGGTGCTCGGCGGCGGTGCGCAGGAAGCGGGTGTACCGGCCGGAGAAGTCGGCCGGCGGCGCCGGCACGCGGATCTCGACCACGATCTCGTCGGGTTCGATGGCGGTCACGTAGTAGTCCACCAGGAATTCCTCGATGGACAGCTCCCGCTGGCCGCGCGCGCTGCCCAGGACAACGCGCGCACCCAGCGACATCAGGCAGGTGGGCGGATCGGTGGACGGATCGGCATAGCAGAGGTTGCCGCCCAGCGTGCCCTGGTTGCGCACCTGGGGATTGGCGACCTGGGCCGCCATGGCCGCCAGCATGGGATAGTGCTGCTTCACGACGGCCGAATCGGCCACGTCCGTGTGGCGCACCAGCGCGCCTATGCGCAGGCCATCCACGGGATCGAAGCGGATCCCGCGCAAGGCCTCGATGCGCGCGACCGAGACGATGTGCGAGGGCACCAGCATGCGCTGGCGCATGGCCAGCATCAGCGCCGTGCCCCCGGCCATGACCCGGCAGTCCTCGCCCAGGTCCGCCAGCATGCGGCTGGCCTCGGCCACCGATGCCGGCTCGAGGAAATCGAAATCACGCATGGCGGGAGCCTCCTTGTTCCTGTTCGCGCGCCTGGCGCAGGGCGCGCAGGCCCGCCAGCACCTTCTCGGGCGTGATCGGCAGGTCCGTGATGCGCACGCCGATGGCGTCGTAGACCGCGTTGGCGATGGCCGGCGCGCCCGGCAGGATGGCCGTCTCGCTCGCGCCCTTGGCCCCGTAGGGTCCGTTGGGATCGTTGGACTCCACGATGCCCGAGCGCAGCAGCGGGATGGAATCGGCGGTGGGCATGTTGTAGTCGGCGAAATTGCCGTTGGCCAGCCGGCCGTTCTCCAGCTGCAATTGCTCGTACAGCGCCCAGCCCATGGCCTGCGCCGCCGCGCCGTTGCTCTGGCCGTGGACGGCCAGCGGGTTGAAGGCCTTGCCGCAGTCGTCCGACACATAGGAATCCAGCACCGTGACCCGGCCGGTCTCGGTGTCGACCTCAACCTCGACGGCCTGCGCCGCGTACGAATGCGCCGGCGCGATGTTGCCGTGGACGTCGCCGTGCATGACGGTCTTGGCATCCCAGGTGGCGCTGACCTGCAGGCCTTCGCCGTCGTGGCGCCAGATGTGCAGCCTGGCGATTTCGGCGATGGAGGCGCGCTTGCCGGGCGCGTTCCGGGAAAGGATGAAGCCGTCCGCGATCTCCAGGTCGTCGGCCGGGACCTCCAGCTTCGTGGCGGCAAGCCCGATCAGCGCCTCGCGTGCCTTGCGTGCGGCCAGAATGGCCGCATTGCCCGCCGCGATCGTCACGCGCGAGGCCAGCGAGCCGATGGCGTACGGCGAAATGTCGGTATCCGGCGCGACCACGTGCACGTGGTCCAGGGGGATGTTCAACTCATGGGCGACGACCTGGCTCAGCATGGTCATGGCGCCCTGCCCCATGTCGCATTCGCCGCTGTGGATCACCGCGCGGCCGTCCTCGTTGATCTTGACGATCACCGTCGAGCCGTCCCAGTTGCCGATGGTGCGGTTTCCGCTGACGTGCATCGCGGCGGCCATGCCGACGCCGCGAGGCCTGGAGCCCCTGGCCTGATTACCCTTGCCGGCGCGCTTGGCCTTCCACTGGATGGCGTCGATGCACTGGTCTATGCATTCTCGCAAACCAGTGCTGCCTATCTTCCAGCCATGTATCGAGGTGTCCCCCGCCTCGTGCGCGTTGAGCTTGTGGATCTCCACCGGATCCAGTCCCAGTTGCTCAGCCATCATATGGATGTGGCTGTTGAGCGCGAACTGCATCTGCGCGCCGCCGAAGCCTCGGAACGCGCCATGCGGCGGGTTGTTGGTATAGACCAGCGTCGCATGCGATCGCACGTTCTCCAGGCGATGCATATTGTCGCTTCGCATGGCCGTCACGTGCATCACCTCGGCCGACAGGCCGCTGTATGCGCCGCATTCGGCAACGATGCGCACGTCCTTGGCGACGATGCGGCCGTCCCTGGCCATGCCCAGCTTCAACGTGATGCGCTCGGGCACGCTGGAACAGCAGGCCAGGAAGTCCTCCAGGCGGTTATTCACCACCCGCACGGGCCGGCCGGTCTTGACCGCCAGCAGGCCGGCGATCAGATTGTTGGCATCCTCAACCATCTTCCCGCCGAAGCCGCCCCCGGTCGTGGCCTGCATGACACGGATGTCCGAGACGGGCATCTCGAGCGCCGCCGCCAGGCGCATCCGCGCCTGGAATATGGATTGCGTGGAGGTCCATACCTGGAGGCGTCCATCCGGATCGATGGTCGCCACCGTCGCCATGGGTTCGAGATACCCGGGGTACTGGGCATGGCAGTCGTATGTCGCCTCGTAGACGAGATCCGCCTTGGCGAACCCCGCATCCACGTCGCCAAGATGAAACTTGATCTCGTGCGAAACATTGTTGCGGCCGGGATGCACGCCGGGCGCTTCTTCATCCAACGCCTCCTCGGGCGTCAGGATGGCCGGCAGTTCCTCGTACTCGACCAAGATCAGGTCAAGGGCATCGCGCGCGATCTCCTCGGTCGTGGCCGCGACCGCGGCCACTTCTTCCCCGGCGAAGCGCACGACGCCCTCGGCCAGGATGCGCCGCTCCTTGTGATGCACCCCCCACATGGCGCGCGGCGCATCCGCGCCCGTCAGCACCGCCTTGACGCCCGGCAGCGCAAGCGCCGCCGAAGTGTCGATGCGAACGATGCGCGCATGCGGATAGGGACTGCGCAGCACCTTGCCATGCAGCATCCCGGCGACCTTCACATCGCCGGCATATTGCGCGCGCCCCAACACCTTGGAACGCGCATTGACCTGGGGAATGGCCTTGCCCAGCGTGGATGCGTTCATCCTGAACTCCTGTTGCTCGGTCCCTGCATGGCGGGCTTACTGCGCCTTGATGCCCAGGGACTTGATGATGCCGCCCACCACTTCATACTCGCGTGCATTGGTGCGGCCGAGTTCGGCGGGTTCGCCGCCGTGCGGAAATGCGCCGTAGGTGGCCAGCTTCTGGATCACGTCCTGCTGCTTCAGGATCTCGTTCAGGTGGCCGTTCAGCAGCTTGACGGCATCGGCGGGCGTGCCCTTGGGCGCGAAGAAACCGTTCCACGATCCCACCACGATGTCCTTGTAGCCGGACTCGACCAGGGTCGGGATATTGGGCGCGAGCGGCGACCGCTTGGCATCGCCGATGGCCAGCGGCACCAGGCGGCCGGTGGCGAAGTACTGCGAGACCGGGCCCAGCGTGACCCAGGCGGTATCGACATGGCCGGCGACGACGTCGGTCACCGACGGTCCCACGCCGCGGTACGGCACGTGCTGGATGGATACCTTGGCCTCGCGGTTGAGCCATTCGGCGATCACGTGCATGGGCGAGCCCGCGCCCGGGGTGGCGTAGGACACCGTCTTGCCGGATTTCGCGGCATCGATCATGTCCTTCACCGTCTTGAAGCCGGTCTTGGGATTGGCCACCAGCACCAGCGGCTGCACGGCGGTCTGGTTGATGGGCTCGAAGCCGTTCAGCACGTCGTAGCTCTGGGCGGGCGACAGGCCCAGCACCATGGGCGCGGTGGTGAACGGATTGGGCGTGAACAGCAGCGTGTAGCCGTCGGGCGCGGCACGTCCGACATAGCCGTTGCCCACCGTGCCGCCGGCGCCGCCCTTGTTCTCGACGATGACCGACTGCTTCAGGCGCTCGCCCAGCTTTTCGGCGAACAGGCGCGCGATGGCGTCGGTGTCGCCGCCCGGCGGATACGACACGATGACGGTGATCGGCTTGGCGGGATAGCCGGCCGCCTGGGCGACGCCCAGGCCGGCACAGCAGGTGGTGATCGCCATGGCGGCGGCAAGCATCTGGCGGCGATAGAGATTCATCACTGGCTCCGAAAGGGACGATCGGGTACGGATAGATACAAACACCGATTCACTAGTGAAACATCTGTTCACCCAGGAAACGCGATCATCCACTTTTCTTGTTGATGCATCAACACTAAGATTGTACCGATTGACAAGCCGGAACAAAATTCCCTTGGATTTCGAAATATTCATTCAGACATAACGTCCAGGGCACTATGAAATAATCCTCCGTCCCACGCCGGCCCCCCTCTCGCCAACCAGCTCATCCATGCCCCCGAAAAAAAAGTCCCCCCCGCGTACCCCGTCCACCGGCGGCGACCCCTGGACGGACATCGACGAACAGGGCACCGGCCTGTCCGTGGACGACTTCATCACCACGCTGGTGGTCCGCACCGGCAACTCGCTGCGCCGGGTCGTGACCCTGCCCTATTCCGACCAGTTCGGATTGACCATGGCCGAATGGCGCATGCTGTCGGTGGTGGCCGAGGCGCAATGCCTGCCCTTCTCGGAACTGGTCACACGGTCGGAAACCGACAAATCGCTGGTCAGCCGCGCCATGCGCCTGCTGGAGACGCGCGGCCTCGTCATCCTCGAACCGGTGGCCGGCTCGCCGCGCCGGGGGCTGACCTGCCGGCTTTCGGCCGATGGCCAGGCGCTGTACAACCGCGCCATGCCGGTCGCCCAGCGCGCCCAGGCCGCCATGATCCGCGTGCTCGACAACGAAGAACGGCAGGTGCTGTACCGGACGCTGCACAAGCTGCGGCGCGCCTGCCATGACGAGGAAGGCCCGCCCGACCAGGACTGACCCCGGCGGCGCCCGGACACACCGCGTAGAATTCGGCCGGTCATCCGTTTTTTCCAGGAGCCGGTCTTGCTGCGCATCGTTTCCATCAACCTCAACGGTATCCGTTCGGCTTCCCGCAAGGGCTTCTTCCCCTGGCTCGGCGCAACCGGCGCCGACGTCGTCTGCCTGCAGGAACTGAAGGCCCAGGACGCCGACCTGACCGACGACATGCGCCACCCGCCGGGCTACGAAGGGCATTTCTTCCCGGCCCAGAAAAAGGGCTACAGCGGCGTGGGCGCCTACGTGAAACGCGCCTGCGAATCGGTCATCAGCGGCTTCGACAAGGAAGAATTCGACGCCGAAGGCCGCATCCTGCGCATCGACTGGCCCGGCCTGTCCGTGGTCAGCGCCTACCTGCCCTCGGGCAGCAGCGGCGACGAGCGCCAGCAGGCCAAATACCGCTTCCTGGACCGCTTCGCGCCCTGGCTCTCGGGCCTGATGGCCGAACACCGCGACACCGGCCGCGAGTTCGTCATCTGCGGCGACTGGAACATCGCGCACCAGGAAATCGACCTGAAGAACTGGAAAAGCAACCAGAAGAACAGCGGTTTCCTGCCCGAGGAACGCGCCTGGCTGACCAAGGTGTTCGACGAGATCGGCTGGGTGGACGTGTACCGCCGGCTGCATCCGGAGACCACCGGCGAGGCCTATACCTGGTGGAGCAACCGGGGCCAGGCCTGGGCCAAGAACGTGGGGTGGCGCATCGACTACCAGATCGCCACGCCGGGCATCGCCGGCACGGCGAAGGCGGCGGCCATCTACAAGGAAGAGCGGTTCTCCGACCACGCGCCGCTGACGGTCGACTACGACTGGAAGCTGGCCTGAGCCTCAGTCTATGGTCGCCCCGGACAACTTGACCGCCTCGGCCCACATCGCCCGCTCCTGCTTGACCTTGGCGGCGAAGGCCTGGGGGCCCAGGAACTCGGGCTCGACGCCCAGTTGCCGCAGCTTGCCGGCAACCTCGGGCCGCGCCAGGGCCTTCTCGGCCTCCGCCGCCAGGCGCTCGGCGATGCCCGCGGGTACGCCGGCGGGCAGGTAGAAGCCCAGGTAGGACGACGGCAGGGCGACGTTCACGCCGGCTTCCGCGAAGGTAGGTACATCGGGCAGGGCCGCCAGCCGTTTCGAGGCCGTCACCGCCACGGGGACGACGCGCTCGCCCTGTACGAAAGGCAGCGTGGGGCCCGCGGCGTCTATGCCCAGTTTCAGCTGGTCGCCCGCGACCGCGGATATCGCCGCCGGGCTGCCCTTGAACGGCACGTGCTGCACGGCCAGGTTCTGGCGCGCCCTGAGCAGCTCCATCGTGAGGTGGACGGTCGTGCCGCTGCCGGGCGATGCGTAGGCGTACTTGCCGGGATGGCGCTTGAGTTCTTCCAGCACGCCGGGCAGCGTCCTGGCCGGGAAGGAAGGGTGGACATAGATCAGGTTGGCGGCGTTGCCGAACTGGGCCAGCGGCGCCAGGTCCTTGTCCACGCTGTAGTCGAGCTTCGTATACATGACGGGGCTGACGGCGGTGTTCACCGCCGCGCCCAGCAGCAGGGTGTAGCCGTCGGCCGGCGCGCGGGCGACCTGCTGCGTGCCGATGTTGCCCGAGGCGCCGGGCTTGTTCTCGACCACGACGGGCTGGCCCAGCGAGGCAGCCATGCCTTCCAGCACCAGCCGCGCGGCCACGTCGATGGCACCGCCCGCGGGAAAGGGGACCACGGCCTTCAGGGGCCGCGCGGGATAGGACTGGGCCGCCGCCGGCTGAAGGGCAGACAGCAGGGCGATGGCGGTCAGACAGGACAATCGGAACATCATGGCATTCTCCCTCGTGAATCGAGACATTCTGGGTGGCGATGCGTTCAGGGCGCCGGGTGCAGGACCCACAAGGCCGGCTCGCCGGCCTCGCAACGGATGGGACGGCCGGTGTCCCCTTCCACCGCGGTCTGAGCGCCGGTGCCAAGGTCCACGCGATAGCCCCGGTAGTGGTCCGGCAGGCTCGGCATCGGTCCCTGCCAGGCCCGGTCGGACGTTTCCGGCAGGGGCAGCAGCAATACCGCGTCGCCCGCGCGGGCCTCGCCCAGCAGGCCATCGGCGGTCTCGTGCCAGTCCAGCACCCGCAGCGGCGGCAGCTCCGACAAGGCGCCGTTCAGGTTGCGCAGCGTCCGGCCGGGCAGGCGCGGATTGCCCCGGCGGTCGATCAGTCCGGCCCTTGGAAAGTAGCCGCGGTCCACGTCACCCAGGGTGTCCAGAAAAACGCGATGGTCGCGGTGGAAGTGGCTGCATAGCGCCGTCTCCAGCACGCGGCAGGTATTGCGCCATTCGTCGTACTGCGCTTGCGCGGGGCTGTCGTCGGCCAGCCGCACGTGCACCTGGGCGCGCAGGCCCCTGCCCTCGGCCGCGGCGGCCGCGCGCGCGATGCCCTCGCGCGCGCAGGTATCGCGGGCGATGCGAAAGACCAGGCCGTCCACCTGCGCGGTGGCGGGCAGGTCGTCGTCGACCGTGAAGCCATGGTCCACCAGCAGCTTGATCTGCTTGCCGTCGCGCGACTCGCCCGAAGCGTTCCAGAAGCGCGACAGGACGAGCGGCACGCCCGCGCGCTCCCGTGCCGCCGCAAGCCGCGCCTCCAGGTCGGGCGCGGGCGGCCATCTCAGGACCAGCTCCAGCCCGTCCAACAGGTGGCGATGCCGGCTCACGACGTCCAGCGCGGCCTCGTCCGGCCAGCCGAAATGGAACACCGCGAAGCGGCAGCCCTGCTCGGCCACCGCTTCCACGCGTGCGCGCGAGCCCGCGTCGAGCAAATCGTCCAGCGGCACGCGCAGCCGGCGCACGCCCATCTCCCACAGCGCCAGGATGGGGTAGTCGTTGCGCGCCCGCTTGCGCCGGAACTCGTCCAGCATGCTGCTGTACGGAATGTCGTACAGCACGGTCCAGCCATGGCGCAGTTCCACGCCCGGCGCGGGCAGTTCGCCGGCCGAGGGAGGCAGGCGCGGCCAGTCGCGCTGCGCGGCCGACCGATCCGATCCGCCGCCGAAGCTGCGGAGAAACTGCGTCACGATCCGCTCTTCATGGACGTCGACCACCATGACCCCCAGCTTGGCGACGTCGTTACGGCCGTTCTCGTTCTCGGGCGGCTGGCCCACGTGCAGCGTTTCCGAATAATCGGCGCGCACGAAGGCGGTGGACGGCATCAGGTAGAAATTCGTGTCCGCGTGGCGGTTCAGGAAGAAGTTGTGGACGTGGCCCGTGAACGCCGCCGCCACCTTGTGGCGCTCGACGACGTCCAGCAGCCAGCTTCGTCCCGGTTCGTCGATGTTGTCGTAATGCCCATGCTCGTCGCGGGTGGCGACGAAGGGCGGATAGTGCATGAACAGAAAGATGCGCTGCCCCGCGTGCGCCGCCAGGTCTGCCTCCAGCCACGCCGCCTGCTCGCGCTCCTGCGGCAGCCCCGAGTTGATGAGCGAGGTGTTGATGACGGCGAAGTGGCAGCCCTGCCGGTCGAAGCCGTAGAAATGTTCCCCGAAATGCCGGCTGTACAGCTCCACGTACTCGGGACGGATGGCGCCCGCCGGCACGTAGTCGGCCTGCTTGTCGCCCACGTCGTGGTTGCCGGGCACCAGATGGACCGGACAGGCCAGCGCCGCCATGGTGGCGCGGAACTGCCGCACGGCCTGCGGATAGGAGACGGCCTCGGGCACCGGATGGATCATGTCCCCCACGTGCACGACGAAGGCCGGCGCCAGCGCGTTGAGCATGGCCACGGTATGCCGCAGCCGCTCATTGGTCAGCCGATGCGACTCGAACGGCGAGATGTTGTCCTGCTCCGAAGGATTGACGTGGCTGTCGGCGATGACGGCGAAGCGGAAGAGAAGGGAAGAAGCCATGTTGCGGGTCGGCCATGAAAGCGAAGGGCCAGTATCCAGCAAGCCCATGAATTAATAAAATTCATTTTTCTAATCCATGGATTCATAAAAATCATGGTCACACTCCGTCAGCTCCATGCGCTCGCGACCCTGGCCAACACCGGCAGCTTCACCGCGACGGCCGATGCGCTGGCGCTGACCCAGTCCGCCGTCAGCGTGATGATCAAGGAACTCGAACAGCAGGTGGGCGTGATGCTGGTGGAGCGGGGGCGGACGGTGCGCCTGACGGCCGCGGGCAAGACCCTGTGTGAAACCGCCAACCGCGTGCTGGCCGACATCCATCGCACGGTGGCCGGACTGCGCAGCGTCGGCGAACTTCAGGGCGGCCGCATCCGCGTGGCCGTGGGGCCGTTGACCGCGGCCACCTTCTTCCCGCGCGCGCTCGCCCTGTTCCGCGCGCGGCATCCCCTGGTGGCGGTCGAGGTGCTGGACGTGCCGGTGGAACAGGCTTCGCAGCGGCTGGCGGCGGACGAAGTGGACGTCGCCATCGGCTCCCCCGGCACCAGCCCCGCCCTGGCCACCATGCTGCGCACCGAACCGCTGGTGCGCGACCGCATGCACGCGGTGTACGCGCGCGGCAAGGCCCCCCCGGCCCCGGCGGGCGGGCGCAGGATGAAATGGCGGGCCTTGCAGCACGCCGAGGTGATCCTGACGGACCGGGTCAGCGGCCAATGGCGCGAGGTGTTTCTACAGCTGTCGCGCGCGGGCGTGGCGCTGAACGCGGTGCAGGAGGTCAGGCTCTATTCGACGGCGCTGGAAATGGTCCGGTGCGGCCTGGGCATGACGCTGCTGCCCGCGTTCGCCGCCCGCCATCTGGATGCGGCGCATTACGACGTGCGCGCCATCGAACACGGCGACACGCGCTGGGAGGTGCATTGGATGATGCGCGCCGCGGCGGCGCCCACGGCGGCCTCGGAGGCCCTGCGGGAGGCCGTCATCGAAGCCCTGGGTTCGCGCTAGGGGACTCAGGTCACTTTGGGCAGCGACCGGTACAGCACGTCCACGCCCGCCATGAAGTCGTCGATCTCCATGGCCTCGGCCGGATTGTGCGAGCCGTTCTCGTTGCGGATGAAGATCATGCCCGAGGGGATGCCGGCGTTGGCGAACAGGGCGGCGTCGTGCCCCGCGCCGCTGGGAATCTTCTCGGCCGGCAAGCCCAGGTCCGCCGAGGTATCCAGCAGCAGTTGCACCAGTTGCGCATCCATGGTGGCCGGGGCCGATTCGATGCGCCGGTCGAACTCGAAGCGCACGCCGCGCTGGCGCGCCACCTCGTCGCATTCGCCCCGCATCACGCGGTAGAACTCCTCCAGCGTCTCGGTGCTTTCGCTGCGCACCTCGAAACTGAAATCGACGCGGCCGGGAATGCGCGAGACGGCATGCTCGGCCGGGTCGGTGCCCATCACGCCCGAGGTCACGACCAGGTCATTGCCCCGTTCCAGCAGCACGCGCCAGTGCTCGTCCAGCCGCATCAGCAGGTCGGACACCGCGAACACCGCGTCGTTGCGCAGCCAGCGCGGCACGGCGCCGGAATGGCCGGGCTCGCCTATGCACCGCACCAGGTTGTGGCGGATGTTGCCGCGTATGCCCGAGACGATGGCCGTGGGCCATTTGCGGGCCACCATCAGCGGCCCCTGCTCGATGTGCAGTTCCAGATAGGCGCGCACGCCCGACACCCAGGGCACCGGCTTGCCGGCGGCGATGCTGTCCACGTCGGCGCCCACGCCGGCCATGGCCTCGGCCAGCGTGCGGCCGCTGCGCTTGTTGCGCAGCGCCAGGTCGTCCGCCTTGAGCTTGCCCAGGATGGCGCTGGACCCCATGTAGGCCTTGCCGAACCACGCGCTTTCCTCGCCCCGCATGCCGGCGACCCACAAGGGATGCGCGAGCCGCACGCCCTCGTCCTTGAGCCGCTTCAGGCACAGCAGGCCGGCGATGACGCCGGCCAGGCCGTCATAGTTGCCGCCCTGGGGCACCGAATCCACGTGCGACCCGCACACGATGGGCGCCTGGTCGCCCGCCTGCGCCAGCGAGAACACCACGTTGGCGGCGGGATCGGTCCGCGCGGCGATGCCATGCCTGCCCGCCCACTCGACCAGCGCGTCCAGCGCGGCCGTCTCGGTGGGGCCGTAGCTCTCGCGCGAGACGCCGACGCCATCGAAGCTGAGCAGGCGGATCCGCTCGAACAGATCGATCGCGTCCTGCCGCCCGGGAACGGCCTTGGCACCGGCCATCGTGGTTGCTGCTGTCATGTCGCCCTCAAGCCATCGCCTCGAAAGGCACGAAGCCGGTGTCCTCCACCGCCCCCACCAGTCCTTGCAGGCTGGGCAGGCCATTGCGCCGGCAGTACTGCACCAGGCCGTCGATCACGTCGATCATGGCCGTGGGATGGATGAAGGTGGCGGTTCCCACCTGCACGGCCTTCGCGCCGGCCAGCATGTATTCGATCGCGTCCTCGGCCGTGGAGATGCCGCCGCAGCCGATGATGGGAATCGAGACCGCGCGGTGGCACTGGTACACCATGCGGACGACGATGGGCTTGATCGCCGGACCCGACATGCCGCCCATGACGTTGCCCAGCTTGGGCCGGCGCGTGTCGATGTCGATCGCCATGCCCAGGATGGTGTTGGCGGCCACGATGGCGTCGGCGCCCTCTTCCTGCGCCGCGCGCGCCACGTTGGCGATCTCGCCGGTATTGGGCGTGAGCTTGACCCACAGCGGCAGCGAGGTCGAGGCGCGCAGGGCCTTCACCACCGCTGCGGTGGAGCGGGCATGCATCGCGAAAGCCTTGCCGTCCTCTTCGATGTTGGGACACGAGATGTTGGCCTCGATGGCGGCCACGCCCTCGACTTGCGACAGTTCGGCCGCCAGCCGCGCGAAGCCGTCGTTCGACGGCGCCGAGATGCTGACCACCAGCGGCGGCGAGAACTTCCGGTAGAACGGGATGCTTTCGCGGATGAAATAGTCGGAACCCTTGCTGGGGATGCCGATGGCATTGAGCATGCCGCTGTGCACCTCCGCCACGCGCGGGACCGGATTGCCGGTACGCTTCTCGTGCGTGATGGTCTTGGTGACGAACGCGCCCAGGCGGTTGAAATCGATGGTGTTGGCCAGGCCATCGGCGAACGTGCCCGAGGCCGGCATCACGGGATTGGAGAGGCGCAGTCCGCCTACATCCACGGACAGGTCTATCATCACGCCACCTCCGCCAGGGGAAACACGGGACCGTCCCAGCAGACGCGCTTGCTGACCAGCTTGTCGCCTTCGCGGAAGGCGCGCACGCAGCAATAGCACATGCCGATGCCGCAGGCCATCTGCTGCTCCATCGCCACTTCGCCCGGCACGGACAACTCGGCGCCCAGGCGCTGCATCAGCAGGGTCAGGCGCGACGAACCACAGGTATAGAACGCATCGGCGCGGCCGGCGGCATGCAGCTCGCGCAGCAGGCGCTCGACGTTCTCGACCGAGCTGGTGCCGGCTTCGTCGGTGACTTCGACGATGGTCGCCCCGATGGCCGCGAAGCGGTCCTGCGACATCAGGCTGGCCGCATCGCGCGCACTGAGGATGGCCGTCACGCCCACGCCCGCGACAGCCGCCAGCTCGGCCAGGGGCGCCAGTGTCGCGAGCCCGACGCCGCGGCCCAGCACGACGATGCTGCGGGCGCCCTCGGGCAGCGTGAACCCCACGCCCAGCGGCCCCAGCATCGGCAGCTTGTCGCCCGCCTCGAGCGTGGCCAGCCCGCGCGTGCCCGCGCCGGTGACCTTGTACAGGAACTCCACCCGCCCCGTGGCCGGATCGGCCCGGTAGGTGCTCATGGGCCGGCGAAAGAACGGCGAATCCTGCTCGGTGGAAGGACACAGCAGATGAAAGAACTGCCCCGCCTTCGCCCCGGCCGCCGGCAACCCGGCATCCAGCACCAGGTGTTTGTAGTCCCGGTTGATCCATGCATTGCTGATCACCACGCCCTGCGTATCCGGCGCGGCAGGTCCGGCGCAACACCCGACATGCGATTCGGACGACAAAACTTCCATTCTGATTCCTCTGCGCTGCAAACTCCCCAGCGCTCGATAACTACCAACCTTGGGCACCGCGGATCCGGCTCCGCCGGTCCGCTGGTGCCGCCCCCTGGGGGGCGCGCGTCAGCGCGTAGGGGGGGGCTTTACTCCAGTGCAGCGCCCTTGCGTTCCGGGATCAGGAACAGCGTGGCGATGATGTCCAGCACATAGATCGACGCCAACAGCGCGATCGCATGGCTGAACGAGTACTTCGCGGCCACCGCGCCCACGGCCAGCGGCCCGAAGCCGCCCACCGCACGGCCGATGTTGAACAGCACGTTCTGTGCCGTCGCCCGCGCCTGCGTCGGATACAGCTCCGAGATCAGGGCGCCGTAGCCACCTAGCATGCCATTGACGAACATGCCCATGATGGCGCCGCCGATCAGCAGGGCATACTGCGACTCGAGCTGCGAATAGGCCAGTACCGACAAGACCGCGCCCACCTGGTAGAGCAGGAAGATGGGGCGGCGGCCGATGCGGTCGGCAAGCTGGCCGAACAGCCAGATGCCGAAGGCCATGCCGATGATGGTGATGGCCGTCCAGCCCGCCGACTTGGTCAGCGAGTAGCCGAACTGCTTGCTGAGGTACGACGGCATCCAGATCATCACGCCGTAGTACCCGAAGTTCTGCACCGAGGTCAGGATGACCACGCCCAGGCTGGCCCGCGTGGTCTTGGCATCCGCCACGAGCAGCTTGAACGAGTTCTCCTTCGGCGCCGTGGATTTCTGGCTCTCGATGAAGATCTTCGGTTCGCCGATGAAGTGGCGGATGACGAAGGCCACGACCGCCGGCAGCACGCCGATGGCGAACATGCCGCGCCAGCCGACGAGGGGCAGCAGGATGGGCGTGACCAGCGCCGCGGCCAGCACGCCCGCCTGCCAGCCCAGGCCGACGTAGGAGCTCATGCGGGCGCGCTGCTCGGGACGGCAGGCCTCGGCGGCCAGCGCCATGCCGATGCCGAATTCACCGCCCAGGCCCAGGCCGGCGATGGTGCGGTACGCCAGCAGGTCCCAGTAGCCCTGGGCCAGCGCGCACAGGCCGGTGAAGACCGCGAACAGCAGGATGGTCCAGTTCAGCACGCGCACGCGGCCGTACTTGTCGCTGAGCCAGCCGAACACGATGCCGCCGACCACGGCACCCACCAGCGTCCAGGTCACCAGGGACCCCGCCTGGGTGCTGGTCAGCCCCAGGTCGGACGAGATCGCCGCCAGGATGAAGCCCAGGATGAGAAGGTCGAATCCGTCGAGGGCATAGCCCACCGTCGACGCGATGACGGCCTTGCGGGCGTAGTCTTCGCCCTCGTTCGCCTTGCCTGCGGGGATATCCCCGGGGCTCGCGGCGTATTTGTCTGCCATTTCCTATCTCCGAAAGGAAGAGGTATCAATCGATCAAAAAGTGCTGCCAGGCGGCGACGCTGCCTCCCGCCGACGCCGCCCCCTGGAGGAGACGGCCCGTGTCGGACATGCTTGTGGCATGGAGCAGGCAAAAACCATTTACGCCGAAAGTCTTTTTTTTTAGACTAAGACACTTTTTCTTACCTTTCAAGCGAAATTTCACTAAGCTGATAAGGTAAATCCCGATGTTGCCCGGCGCGCACGATATTAGTGCAAACCCGCACTGATACTGGGCATCGGAGGGTGTACCGCTCGATTTCGGGGCGGAGCTCAAGCGTGGTTCGACATTCAGGATTCTCATTTTTTAGACTTGCTTCGATGAACACTACTTCCAGAACGCGCGCCGTCGATTTCCACGCCATCGGGGAAAGGCTGCGCGCCTACCGGATAGGCGCCTCCCTGCGGGCCGAGGACATCGCGGCCCAGCTGGGGGTGTCGCGGGCGGCGGTGTACCGCATGGAGAAGGGCGAGATCGTCAAGATCGAGACGCTGGAGCGGCTGGCCCACATCCTGGACACGTCGCTGGCGTCGCTGCTGGGCGTGGGGGCGGAGTACTACACCTCCCCGGTGGCGTACATCGAACGCATGCGCCAGCTCGAGACCGACGCCACGCGCATCATGGCCCATTTCGAGCCCATCTCCTTCCTGCTGACCTCCGACGAATACGGCGGCTACCTGGAACAGATGCTGCACGAGGCCCATCCCGGCATCGAATCCGAGCGCATGCAGGCCCTGATGAAGATCCTGGGCGAGCGCAAACGGGCCTACGCCCGGCGCCGCCCCCCCATCATCAGCCTGATCGGGCTGCGCGAGATCGAACGCTTCGTCCACTTCGGGCTGGTGGGGCGCATCGACCTTCCGCCCTCGGTGCGCATGGAGCGCTCGCTGGCGGCGCGGCGCGAGGTCGAGCGGATCATCGGCCTCCTGCGCGCGCATCCCATGGACATGCAGATCGGCATCGTCGACGACAGCATGCCCAACGCCACCTTCCAGGTGTTCGAGAGGCCCAGCGCCTCGTTCGTGGCGGTCAGCCCGTTCCGCTTCGGCGAACTGCCCAACGTCGCGACCGGCATCGCGCAGGTCACCTCCGCGCCCGAGGCCGTCGAGCTTTATACGAAAATGGTGGAAAACCTCTGGGAGAGGGCCTACAAAGGGCAACAGGCGGCGGAACTTCTCAGTAGCATGTTGAAGGTGGTCTGACCCCGGGTCGTTTGCTCCCCCCTAAATGGAACAGTGAAATGGAAGAAACCTCTATCGGCTCGACGGTGGCGCAGTTGCTGCTGGAATCGGGGGCGGTGCACGTCAGCTCGGGCAAGCCGTTCATCCTGCGCTCGGGCTGGGCCAGTCCGGTGTACGTGGACGTGCGGCGGCTGATCTCCTCGGTGGCCGGGCGCAAGGTGCTGGTGGACGCGGCGCAGGCGGTGGTACGGCACCGCATTGGCGTGCAGGACATCGATGCCATCGCCGGCGCCGAAACGGCCGGCGTGCCGTATGCCGCATGGCTGGCCGACCGGCTGTCGCTGCCGCTGCTGATCGTGCGCAAGAAGCCGCTGGGCTTCGGCCGCAACGCGCAGATCGAGGGCATGGCGCAAGCCGGCGCGCGGGTACTGCTGGTGGATGACCTGACCACCGACGGCCAGAGCAAGCGCAACTTCTGCAAGGCGGTGCGCGATTCGGGCCTGGAGCTGGCCCACGTCCTGAGCATCTTCTATTACGATACGTTTGTCGAAAGCCGGCGTACCATGGAAGAAATCGGTGTCACGATGCATGCGCTGGCCACCTGGCAGGACATCATCGCGCAGGCCAGGACGGGCACGGTCCTGACCGCCGCCGACATCGAAAAAGTAGAAGGATTCCTGCTCCATACTTCCGAATGGTCCAAGGCCCACGGCGGCATCTCCCGCCTTCCGTGACTTTTATCGCTAACCTCGTGTTATGAACTTCACCGATCTGATCCAACGTTTCGCCGCCCAGGCCCCCGGTACCGACAGTTTCCTCAAGGTCAAGGAAGGTTCGCTGGCGCTGGTCTCCAGCGATTCCGAACACGCCGCCGCCTACTTCCTGATCTACGGTTTCGCCCGCTCCTACGTGCTGCTGTATGAAGACCAGGGCATCGCGCCCGCCTTCGCCGAAACCGCGAAGACCCAGCTCCTTTCCTACATGAACCGGCTCGACGAAGCGTTCAGGTCCGGCACGGCGCAGGATCTCGTCGCCGCCCTGAACTGGATCGTTCTGGACTACGGCCGCAGCGGAAAGATATTTTGAGCGCCCGCCCGGAGGCGCCCGCGGCCGCCTCGTCGCTGTACACGAACCGGCGCGTCGCGCCGCTGCTGGCCCTGGGGTTCGCCAGCGGCCTGCCCCTGGCCCTGACCAGCGGCACGCTACAAGCCTGGGCCACCGTGGATGGCGTGTCGCTGCAGGCCATCGGCTTCCTGACCCTGGTCGGCTCGGCCTACACGCTGAAGTTCCTGTGGGCGCCGCTGATGGACCGCTATACGCCGCCGCTGCTGGGCCGCCGGCGCGGCTGGATGGTGGTCACGCAATTGCTGCTGGCGCTCGCCATCATGGCCATGGGCCTGCTCTCGCCCAGCGAAGCCCTGCTGCCGCTGGCGCTGATCGCCGTGTTCGTCGCCTTCTGCTCGTCCTCGCAGGACATCGCCTTCGACGCCTACCGGACCGACGTGCTGCGCAAGGAAGAACGCGGCGCCGGCGCCGCGGTGTCGGTGCTGGGCTACCGGCTGGCCATGCTGGTGTCGGGCGGCCTCGCCCTCGTCATCGCCGACAGCTGGCTGGGCTGGGGCAACATGTACGTGCTGATGGGCGGCTTGATGGGGCTGGCCGTCCTGGCCACGCTGTGGGCACCCGAACCCGAAACGCCCGCGGCCGCGCCCCGCACGCTGGCCGAGGCCGTGACCGGGCCGCTGGTCGAATTCTTCCGCCGCCCCGGCGCCATCGTGCTGCTGGTGCTGATCGTGCTCTACAAGCTGGGCGATGCCTTCGCCGGCAGCCTGTCCACCGCCTTCCTGATCCGCGGCGCGGGCTTCTCCGCCACCGAGGTCGGCACCATCAACAAGGTGCTCGGCCTGGGCGCCACCATCATCGGCGCGCTGGCGGGCGGTTCGCTGCTGGCGAAGCTGGGATTGTTCCGGTCGCTGATGCTGTTTGGCCTGCTGCAGGCCGTCTCCAACCTGGGATTCTGGCTGCTCGCCGTCAGCCCCAAGAGCATCCTGCTGATGGCCGCCGCCGTCGGCATCGAAAACCTGTGCGGCGGCATGGGCACGGCGGCCTTCGTGGCCCTGCTCATGGGCCTGTGCGACCACCGCTTCTCGGCCACCCAGTTCGCGCTGCTGTCCGCCCTGTCGGCCGTGGGGCGCACCTACCTGGCCGGGCCGCTGGCCCCGCCCATGGTGGAAAACTACGGCTGGGCCACCTTCTTCCTGGTCACCGTGGCCATCGCCCTGCCCGGCATGGCCCTGCTGTGGTGGCGGCGGGCCGACGTGCGCGCGCTGGACCAGGCCTGAGGCGCCCTGGCGGGCGGCGTCAGACGAAGTCGTCGTCCGAGAACGTATCGTCCGAGAACGTATCGTCCGAGAACGTATCGTCGGTGAAGGAATCGTCGGCCGACGTGTCATAGGCCTGCGCGCCGCCGTCCGTATCCGGGCGGTCGTCGTTCCCGCTGCCGTAGTAGTTGTTGGTGACGTTCTGCGTGATCGTCTCCGAAGCCGGGGCGTTGCCGGCCAGATGCGCCGCCTGGCCCGCGCCGCCGCCCAACAAGTGCTCGATGCCATTGAACAGGAACATCCCGCCCGCCACGCCGGCCGCCGTGGCCGCGGCATTGCCCAGGAAGCTGCCCATGGCACCGCCAGCGGCCGGTGCGCCGGCATAGGGAGCCGCGGGCGCCGCGGGCCGGTATTCGGGGCGCTGGCCGATATCGCTGCCGATCATGGAACCGCCGGCGGGTGCCGGGCGCGCCGGCGCCTTGCCCCATCCATCGCCGCCCAGCAGCCCGCCCAGAAAACTGCGCGCGGGCCGGGCTTCCTGCTGCTGCCGCGAGGCGGCCTGGAGTTCACCCACCTGCTGCTCCAGGGCGGCGATGCGCGCCTGCGCGCCCTCCAGCGCATGTTCCAGCAACAGCGCGCGCTGGATGCTCAGGTAGAGCGCATCCGGCTGGCCGGCGGCGCGTTGCCGGATCAAGGCATCGGCCTCGGGGTCCTTGTCCATGCCCCGGACGCCAGCCAGGCGGTCCAGGAAATTGTCGAGCAGGGCGCGTTCTTGCGGAGTCATGAGCGGTTCTCCCGGTATGCCGGCCGAAGGCCGGCGCATTGCTGCGGAGGATGACAGCCGGGGCTTAATCCTGGCTTAAGCGCCGGGACACGTTTCCCCTGCCCAATACACACGCAGCCGGTCATACGCCAGGTTATACACGTAGGTATACGGCAGGAAGAACAGCAGCAACCCGATATCCAGCACCAGCGCTTCCCACAGCGAGATGCTCAGCCACCACGCCGCCAGCGGGACCACGATCAGGATCAGGCCGGACTCGAACCCCACCGCGTGGACCATCCGCACCCGGGTGTCGCGTACCCAGCCCAGGCGGCGCTCCACGCGCTCGAACCCGGCGTTGTAGACCATGTTCCACAGCATGGCGATGAGCGAGATCACCGCCGTCAGCGCGCCCATGTGCAGCAGCGGCTTGCCCATGATCCAGGCCAGCGCGGGCGCGCACAGCGCCACCGCGATGATCTCGAAGCACAGGGCGTGCGCCAGGCGTTCACGCAGCGATTTCTTGTTCTGCAACACGTTTCAACCTCGTTCCGTTGATGTCGTATCGGCATTTTCTGCCATACTTCCGTTAAATAAAACGTAATTACCATCGGTTTTTCCGATAGGAAGCCAGCCATGGCCTATTCCCTGGAAGCGCTGGCGGCCTTCACCCAGGCAGCCGCGCTGGGTTCGTTCTCGGCCGCCGCGCGCAAGCTGGGCAAGCGGCAATCGAGCATCAGCGAAAGCATCGCCAACCTGGAAATCGACCTGGGCGTGCAGTTGTTCGACCGCTCCACCCGCCAGCCCACGCTGACACCGGCGGGCCGGGCGCTGCTGGTGGAGGCGGCCCAGGTCCTGGCCAGCGCCGAGCAACTGGGCCGCGCCGCCGGCCGTTATGCCCAGGGGCACGAGTCGCGGCTGACCCTGGCGCTGTCCGATACCTACCAGTCCGAGCGCTTCGAAGCCATCCTGGCCGCGCTCGATCGCACGTATCCCGACATCGAGTTCGAATGCATGATGTCCGAGGACTGGGACACGGTGGCCACCGTGCAGCGCGGCCGCGCCAACCTGGGGCTGGTGCGCGCGCAGGAGCAATATCCGCCCGACGTGGAGCACCGCACGCTACCCGACTTGTCGGAGATGGTGGTGGTCACCGGCAAGGACCATCCGCTGGCCAGGCTGGGCGCGGTCACCGAGGCCGACCTGCGCGCGGCTCGGGAGCTGCGCATCGCGCCCTACGAGGACGACGGCCGCCGCATCGCGCGAGGCCGCACCTGGTCGGCCCCCTATTACCTGATGCTGCTGGAGATGGCGGTGATGAACTTCGGCTGGGCCAGGATGCCGCGCTGGCTGGTGACCCATTTCGCCGCCGGCAGGCTGGTGGAATTGCAGGTGCCCGGCCAGGAACGCCTGCTGCCCGTGGACGTGGTCTGGTCCAACCAGCGGCCGCTGGGCCCCGTCGGTGCCTGGATGCTGGAGGAACTGCTCAAGGCCTGACCGGATGCGCGGTCAATTCGGCGATGGCCTCGCGCTCGGTGCGGAACACGTGATGGGGCGGCAGCATGGCCGTGACGCCGGAGGTGTCGAACACGTCTTCCACCTGCTTCTTCACGCCCGCCAGGTACAGGTCCACGCCCTGGTCGCGCAGCGTACCGATCAGGTAGATGAGCGTGTCGACCCCGGTCACGTCGATGCTGTTGATCGGCCCCGCGTAGATCAGCACCCGTTTGATGCCGGGATCGGCCCGGCAGCGCTCGATCACGAAATGCTCCAGCGGGTTGGCCGTGACGAAGCTCAGCCCCGCGTCCATGCGCACCGCCAGCAGGTCCGGCGCCAGCGGCGGCAGGCCGAAGCGCTGGCGGTCCCGCAGGGTACCGTCGGCATGGACCGCGACCTCGACGATGCGGGGGTGCGAACGCTGGTACAGGAAATAGCCCAGGGACAGGATGAAGCCCGCCAGGATGCCCCATTGCAACTGCGGCGCGGCGATCAGGGTGGCCACGGCCGTGGACGCGGCGATGACGGCCTCGGCGCGCGACGTGGCCCATAGCCGGACAAAGAAGCGCGGGGTGATCAGGTTGGAGACCGGCACGATGATGACGGCCGCCAGGAAGGCCCGCGGCAGGTGGGCGATGGCCGGGGTCAGGAACAGCAGGCTCGCCAGCACGCAGACGAAGGCGAACAGCGCGGACCAGCCCGAACGCGCACCCACGAACAGGTTCAGCGCCGAGCGCGAGAACGAGGCGCTGACCGGAAAGGCGCCGCTCAGGCCGCTGGCGATCTTGGCCAGCCCCTGGCCGATGAACTCCTGGTCCTCGTCCCAGCGCCGGCGCGTGCTGCGCGAGATGGTCTTGGCACTGGAGAGCGCTTCGACGAAGCTGACCAGCGCGATCACCGCCGCCGCAGGCAGCAGGCTGCGGTAGTCCTCCCAGTCCAGCAGCTTGGGCACGGTGAACTGCGGCAGGCCCGCCGGCAGCGTCCCGACCACGGCGCCGCCCCGCGCGCCGTAGCCGATGGCCCAACTGGCCAGGCCCGTCACCAGCGCGGCAGCCAGCACGATGGGCAGGCGCTTGCTGTGCTTCTTCAGCGCGGACAGGAAGACCAGCGTACCCACGCCAAAGGCGAACGCGGTCCAGTCCATGCTGCCCAGCAGGCCGCGCGGATCGGCCGCGGCCAGCGCGCCCCGCGCCTGGCTCCAGTCCAGCCCCAGCATGGCGGGCAGTTGCGACAGCATGATCAGCAGCGCGGCGGCCTGGGTGAACGCGCCCACGACGGACCCCGGCAGGAAATTCACCACCATGCCCAGCCGGGTCGCGCCGATCAGCATCTGTATCGCGCCGGCCATCAGCGCCAGCCAGATGGCCAGTTCGACCCAGCGCGCCGACTCGGCCGCGGCCATGCCCGACAGCGATCCCGCCACCAGCATGCTGGTCAGCGCGACGGGTCCCGCGCCCAGCAATTGGCACGATCCCCACAGTACGCTGATCACCGGCGGGATCAGCGCCGCGTACAGGCCGGTGATGGGCGGCATGCCGGCCAGCATGGCGTAGGCCACGGCCTGCGGCACCAGGATCAGGCCGAGCGTGAAACCGGCCCGAGCATCGGCGGCCAGGTCGGCGGCGTTGGGCCGAGGCCAGTTCAGGAAGGGAAGATAGCGGGCGAGCAGAGCGGACATGGAAATGCGCCGGATCGGGATCGGCGGGTCAGAGGTGGCGCGGCTTGCGCGGCGCGCGCACGGCGAAATGGTCGTAGACGGCATCGGGCAGGAGGCGCATCAGCTTGGCGACGATGCCCATCTGCCAGGGAATGACGGTGTAGCGGACGCCGCGGTCCAGGGCACGGGAGGCTTTCGCGGCGAACACGTCGGCATCCATCAGGAACGGCATCGAATAGGGGTTGCGCGCGGTCATGGGCGTGCGGATGTAGCCCGGCGCGATGGTCGTGACCCGTATGCCCTGCGGCGACAATTCGTTGCGCAGGCTTTCGCAGTAGGCGATGACCGCCGCCTTGGAAGCGCTGTACGCTCCCGCGCCGGGCAGCCCGCGTATGCCGGCCACGCTGGCGATGCCCGCCAGGTGGCCCCGGCCGGCCTGCTTCATGGCGGGAATGAAGGGCTCGAACGTCGCCACCATGGCGATCAGGTTGGTGTCGATCACGGCGCGGAAAGCGTCGAAATCCCCCATTTCCTCGGTCAACGTGCCGGTGCTGATACCGGCATTGGCGATCACCAGGCCGGTATCGCCCAAGGCCTGGAAATCCCGGGCCGCCGCATGCAGGGCATCGCGGTCACGCACGTCCAGCGCATAGCAGCGGTGCTTGCCCGGCAGCGACGCGGCCAGCGCCTGCAAGGCCTCCTGCCGCCGGCCCACCAGGCCCAGCGTGGCGCCCAGGGCCGCATAGCGGCGTGCCAGCGCCTGCCCGATGCCGCTGCTCGCGCCGGTGATGAAGACGTTCATGCTCCCCTCTCGTAACGTCATCATTATCTCCTTTAATCATGTAGTTCTTACCAAAAATCATTAAGAAACCGTCATCGCGCCGCTCCATTGTCGCGGCGGGACAGCTCCGGCCAGCCGTGGACGAATCTGCGATACTGCGAAAAGAACCGCGTCCGCGGCAACAGAGAGCAAGATGACGTCACTTCCCGTTTCCGATGTGCAAGCCGCGCTGGCCGGACTGGTCGGCCAGGCGAATGTCTATGCCGACCCCGCGGACAAGGCCCGCTACGAAACCGGCGCCCGCTACGGCGACGGCAAGGCCGCCCTGGTGGTGCGGCCGGGTTCGGCCACCGAGGTGGCGGCGGTGGTGCGCTACTGCGTGGACACCGGCACGCCGCTGATCGCGCAGGGCGCCAACACCGGCCTGGTGGCCGCCAGCACGCCTGACGCCAGCGGCACCCAGGTCGTGCTGAGCCTGGAGCGGCTGCGCGGCGAGATCGTGATCGACCGCGCCAACCGCACCGCCACCGTGGGCGCCGGCGTCACGCTGCAGGAACTGAACGACAAGCTGGCCGAACATGGCCTGTGCTTTCCCATCGACCTGGGCGCCAACCCCTCGCTGGGCGGCATGATCGCCACCAACACCGGCGGCTCGCGGCTGATCCGCTACGGCGACGTGCGCCACAACCTGCTGGGCATCGAAGTGGTGCTGGCCGATCCGCCCGGGCAGGTGCTCGACCTGATGAGCGGACTGCGCAAGAACAATACCGGCTACGACCTCAAGCAGTTCTTCGTCGGCGTGAGCGGCGCGGGCGGCATCATCACCCGCGCCGTCGTGCAGGTCCATCCCCTGCCGCGCCAGACCGCCACCGCGCTGATCGTGCCCACCAGCCAGGAAGCCGTGCTGGAACTGCTGATCGCGCTGGAAAGCGAGTTCGGCGATTTCCTGACCGCCTACGAAGGCATGTCCAGCTCCACCGTGCAGTCGGTCATCGACCACGTGCCCGGCGTCGCCAACCCCTTCGCGCCCGAACCCATCCCGGACTACTGCCTGCTGGTGGAACTGGCCGCCACCTCGTCGCGCGAAGTGCTGGGCGTGGACCTGCAATCGGCGCTGAACGACTTCCTGGAACGGCAATTCGACGTACTCGTGGCCAACGCCGTGCTGGATGGCGGCCCCGACCTCTGGAAGATCCGCCACTCCATCAGCGAATCCATCCGTCACCAGGGCAAGCTGATCGCCTTCGACATCGCCGTGCCGCGTTCCTCCATGGTCGACTTCCAGACCACCGCGCGGCGGATGCTGGAAGCCGACTTCCCCTGGCTGCGCCTGTTCGACTTCGGCCACTGGGCCGACGGCGGCACCCACTTCAACATCGTCTGGCCCCATGACGCCACGCCCGCCTACGACACGGACACCGTCGAAAAACTCCGGCTGGCGATCTACGACCTGGTCGTCCGCCAGTTCGGCGGCAGCTTCAGCGCCGAACACGGCGTCGGCCCCTACAACGAACGCTTCTACCACCGCTATGCCTCGCCCGAGGCGCAGGCGCTGTCCGGCAAGATCCAGCATGCGATCGACCCGAGTCACGCCCTAGGCCAAGTTCACTTCGGCCCCTCTCCCCAATCCTGACTTTCTCCAGAAAACCAAAAACGGCCTTGCACGGTTAAATGCAAGGCCGTTCTCGTATCCACGATCCAGACCCAGGGCACAGCGGATCCGGCTCCGCCGGTCCGCCAGTGCCGCCCCCTGGGGGGCGCGCGTCAGCGCGTAGGGGGGGTCCTTTCCCTACCGATCAGGAAGTCCGCGACCTGGAGCGCGCCGAGATTGCTGCCGGTCAGCGACGGCGAGGTCAGGTAGCGGCCGTTGATGGCCAGGGTGGGCACGCCGTCGATCTTGTAGGCCTCGGCCAGCTTGGTGGCGCGCTGCACCTTGCTCTGGACGCCGAAGGAGTTGTAGGCGGCCGTGAACTGGGCACGGTCCAGGCCCTGCTTCTCGGCCCAGTCGAAGATGCGGTTGGCCGTGTTCAGCGGCTGGCGCTGTTCATGGATGGCGGTGAAGACCATGCGATGCAACTGGTCGACCTTGCCCAGGGCTTCCAGGGTGTAGTACAGGCGCTGCTGCGGCTCCATGCCGGCATTGAAGCGCACCGGCACGCGGCGTACCACGACGTCGGGCGGCAGCTTCTTGATCCAGGCTTCCAGGCTGGGCTCCAGCGCGTTGCAGTGCGGGCAGCTATACCAGAAGAACTCGGTGACCTCGACCTTGCCCGGCGAATCGGTGGCCTGGGGCTGCTGCAGGCGGATGTATTCCGTGCCTTCGCGAGGCTGCTGCGCCTGGGCGGTGCCCGGCAGGGCGGCGACGAAACCGGCGGCCAGGGCCAGGCCGGCGAACATGTGGCGGAAAGCGTAGCGACCGATCATAGAATTCCTTTGGTAACGTGGCCCGGGCGGCAGGCCGGCCGGACGCGGTGGAAACTCGGACCGCGGCAGGCCGCGCGAAGTTCCACCGGGGTCATTTCTTCACGACGGCGGCCTCGATGCCGTTCTCGGCCAGGCGCGCGCGCGTGCGGTTCATGTCGTCGAGCCGGGTGAACGGCCCCACGCGTACGCGGTGCACCGTGCCGGCGGCCACGTCGGCCGTCTCCAGGCGCGCCTCGAACCCCATGAAAGCCAGCTTGGCCTTGAGCGCCTCGGCGTCCTCGATCACGCGATAGGCACCGACCTGGAGGAAATAGGTGCCCGACGCCCCCGCCGCCGGGGCGGGTGGCTGGGAAGGCGCGGCCGCCTGCGGCGCGGAAGGTTGCGCGCCCTTCTTGCTCTTGTCGACGTTCTGGCTGGCCAGGAAATCGCCCAGCGGATCGCGGGTGGCCTGCGGCACCGGCGCGGGCGCCGGCTGCGTGGCCGAGGGGCCCGAGGCCGACGGCGCGCCGGCGGGACCATCCTTGCCGTAAAGGCTGCGGTTCGGATCGGGAGCGTTGGCCGGATCGGGCGGCTGCGCGGGCGAGGCCGGCGGCCGGGTTCCCTTGCTGACGAAGGGCACCGGCGCCTTGGTGATGTAGAACGCCACCAGCACGGCCACCAGCAGGCCGACCAGCAATCCGGCCATCAGGCCGAACATGGTGCCGCCCACCGCGCGCTTGGGCGCGGCCTGGCGCTGGGCCGTGCCGGCCGGTTTGCCGCCGCGGGCGGACTTCGTCTTCGCTGTGGAGGCCATGAATCGTTACATCCGTTGCGGAGCGGAAACGCCCAGCAACGCCAGTCCGTTGGCCAGCACCTGCCGGGTCGCCGCCAGCAGCGCCAGGCGCGCCACCTTCAGCGCCTCGTCGTCCACCAGCACGCGCTCGGCATTGTAGTAGGCGTGGAAATCGGCGGCGCAGTCCTTGAGCCAGAAAGCGACATGATGCGGCGACAGATCGTTGGCCGCGAGCCCCACCATGGACGGAAACTCGGCCAGCCGCTGCAGCAGCAGGAACTCCCGTTCAGCCGTCAGCAACGACGTGTCGGCGCGCGCCAGATCGGCCTCGTCGCCACCCCATTGCGCCAGCACGGAACAGATGCGCGCGTGGGCGTACTGGATGTAGTAGACGGGATTCTCGTCGGTCTGCTTGAGGGCGAGATCGACGTCGAACACGAACTCGGTATCGGCGCGGCGCTGGATCAGGAAATACCGCACCGCATCGCGGCCCACCCAGTCGATCAGGTCGCGCATGGTCACGTAGCTGCCGGCGCGCTTGGAGATCTTGACCTCTTCGCCGCCGCGCATGACCTTGACCATCTTGTGCAGCACGTAGTCGGGATAGCCCTTGGGGATACCGACGTCCAGCGCCTGCAGGCCCGAGCGCACGCGCGCCACGGTGCCGTGATGGTCCGAGCCCTGGATGTTGATGGCCTTGGTGTAGCCGCGCTCCCACTTGGTGACGTGATAGGCCACGTCCGGCACGAAGTACGTATAGCCGCCCTCGGACTTGCGCATGACGCGGTCCTTGTCGTCGCCTTCGCCCAGTTCGGTCGTGCGCAGCCACAGCGCGCCGTCCTGCTCGTAGGTATGGCCGCTGGCGATCAGGCGCTGCACGGTCTGCTCGACCCGGCCCGACGTGTACAGGGAGCTTTCCAGGTAATAGTTGTCGAACTTCAGGTCGAAGGCCTGCAGGTCCAGGTCCTGCTCGCGGCGCAGGTAGGCCACGGCGAACTTGCGGATATCGTCGAGGTTCTCGGGATCGCCCGAGGCGGTGACCGGCTCGGCATCGGCCGCCTGCACCGTCTTGCGAGCCAGGAAGTCCGTCGCGATTTCCGAGATGTATTCACCGCGATAGCCGTCGGCCGGGAAATCCGGATGCTCGGGGCCGAAGCCGCGCGCGCGCGCCTGGACGCTGATGGCCAGGTTCTGGATCTGGTTGCCGGCGTCGTTGTAATAGAACTCGCGCGTGACGTTCCAGCCGCTGGCGTCGAACAGCCGGCAAATAGCATCGCCCAGCGCGGCCTGGCGGGCATGGCCGACGTGCAGCGGCCCGGTGGGGTTGGCCGACACGAATTCGACCATCACCTTGCGGCCGTTGGCCGGCGCGCGGCCGAACTCGGCGCCACGCACGCGGATGGCGTCGATCACCGCCTGCTTGGCGGCGGGCGCGATGCGCAGGTTGATGAAACCGGGGCCGGCGATCTCGGCACTCTGGACGAGCGCGTCCGCGCCCGGCAGCGCCAGCAGCGCATCGACGATGGCCTGCGCCAGCTCGCGGGGATTGCGCTTGAGGGGCTTGGCGATCTGCATCGCCACGTTGGTGGCGGCGTCGCCGTGAGAGGCCACCTTGGGCCGCTCGAGCAGCAAGGTGGGCGTGGCTTCGGGGGCGACGGCCTTGACGGCGGCGCCCAGGAGGCCCAGAAGTTGTTCCTGTTGCTCGGGGAGCATGGCTGGAATGATCGCGCTGAATGAAAAACCAAGAGCGGAATGTTAACAGCCGCGGGCCGGAGAGGGGAAAAGCCACGGACCCCGGCGTTCTCTACTGATGCCGCTCTGTCATCGGAGGTGACATATGATGCTTATGGATACCGAATGGCTCCGGTCGGATGGAGAGAGGTGGCGGCCATCGGGTTGCCCGCGCGGACTTCCGCCATAATGGATACCGGTCAACGACACGGGAAAAGCAACGCCATGATCGTCACCTTCAGATCCAAGGCCGCCGGCGAAGTCATCATGCTGGGCGAGCACGCCAGACCGCTGCTGGAACTGGCCGGCAAGATGCCCGAGATCGCCGCGGGCACGCGCGGCGTCTTCACGCCCGAACAATTGCCCGAGGCCATCCGCCGCATCGAGGCCGCGATAGGCGTCGAGAAGGAGCCTCGCTACGACGAGGACAACCCCGAGGAAAAAGAAAAGGCCGCCAGCCACGTCGGCCTGAGACAGCGCGCCTTCCCGCTGCTGGACATGCTGCGCAAGGCGCAGGCGCAGGACGTCAACGTGACCTGGGAAAGCTGAGGAGCCGCCGCATGACCCGACCACCCTGGCAGGACGTCCTGGACTTCTGGTTCCTGCCTCCCGACGATCCCGGCTACCTGAAGCCGCGCCACGTCTGGTTCCAGAAAAACCCCGACTTCGATGCCGAGATCGAACGGCGCTTCCTGCCGCGGATCGAGCAGGCGGTGGCCGGAGGTTTGCGCGAGTGGAAGCGCGAACTGGGCGGGGCGCTCGCGCGCATCGTGCTGCTGGACCAGTTTCCCCGCAACGTCTGGCGCGGCACGCCGCGCGCCTTCGCCGGCGACCCGCAGGCGCTGGCCGACGCGCTGGAACTGATCGACTCGGGCCGCTACCTGCAACTGCCGCCGGTGCAACGGGAATTCGTCTACCTGCCGCTGATGCACAGCGAGAACCCCGGCATCCAGGAACGATGCGTGGCCCTGTACACGACGCTGGCACAGGAACATCCCGCCTCCCAGAACTCGCTGGACTTCGCCATCCGCCACCGCGACATCGTGGAGCGCTTCGGCCGCTTTCCCCACCGCAACGCCATCCTGGGGCGGGCCAGCACGGGGCAGGAACTGGAGTTCCTGAAACAGCCCGGGTCGGGGTTTTGACTAGGACCAGACGAGCCTAGGACGACGCTGGATCCGCACGACCCCGGTGCTAAACTGGCCTCGTCGCTCTCCTCCAAAGCTGACCATGTACGCAGGAACCGGTATGTACAGCCTGAGCGAAGCGGCTCGTTTGATTGACGTCCCTTCGCGGCAATTGAATCGGTGGCTTTTCGGGTACCACTACCAGAAAAGCCAGGGCGACACGCGCTCGCGCTCCTGGTCTCCCCCGCTGTGGACACCGGCGCTATCCACGCAAGAATTCGACGAAAAGGTCATCGGCTTTCACGACTTGCTGGAAGTTCGCTTCGTCCACGCATTCGTCCAGTACGGCGTACCGCTGCTCGTCGTTCGCAAATGCCTGGAGTCCGCCCAGCAGATCTGGGGCGTCAAATATCCATTCACCACGCTGAAATTCAAAACGGATGGCCGAACGATATTTGGCGAAGCGATTCGGCAAGCTGGAATGGACGAAGCGTTGGTGGATCTGCGGAACAGACAGCATGTATTCCGGGAAATCATCAGCCCGTCGCTGTACGCTGGTATCGAGTATCACCAGGACCAGGCGTCCAGGTGGTATCCATTGCTTAAGCGGGAAGGCATTGTCCTGGACCCTTCCCGCCAGTTCGGAAGCCCCATCGTGGAAGCGGCAGGTACGCCAACCGACATCCTGCACGCGTCATACATGGCCGAAGGCGGAAACGAAGAAGCGATCAAGGCAACGGCTGCGATCTACGACATTCAACCGCGTCTTGTCAGATCTGCCGTCAGGTTTGAGGAAAGCCTGAGGCAACGAGTCCATTGAACTTCCTCCTGGACAACAATCTCCCGCCACAGTGGGCTCCCGCGCTTGCCGAAGCGAGCCAGGGAGTCCTGGCCGGCCGCATCGGTGAAGTCTGCCACCTGCGCAGCCGCTTTCCCAAGAACACAGACGACATCGTTTGGCTGCGGACTCTCGGTGAGGAGCGGGATTGGGCCATCCTGTCCGTGGATGCCTTCCGGAAAAAGAATGGCGCGGAGCGGCAGGTCATTCGCCAGTACGGCCTCTCGGTCTTCGTACTGCAATCGAGCTGGTCCAGCCGGAAGTACTGGGACAAGCTGTCGCAGCTGGTCCTATGGTGGCCCCGAATCGTCGATCAGGCCAACACGGTAGAACGCGCCGCGGTCGAGGTCCCCTGGCGCGTCTCCACCCGCTTCAAGCAACTGTAGCGGCTTGGGCAAGGGGCACCCGGCCCCGTGCCTGACCTGATCACACGCTCACTTCGGCAAGCTTGGTCCCCGCCGTCGCGGCCGGCTGCCCGCTGTCTCGGATATGCCGGTTGACCGCGCTCAGCACGGCCTTGAACGAAGCGGTGACGATGTCACTGTCCACGCCCACGCCGAAGCCGGTCGGGGCATCGCCCACCCGCACTTCCACATAGCAGGCGGCGGTCGCGTCGGCGCCCACGCCTATCGAGTGCTCGTGGTAGTCCATCATCCGCATCGGCATGTCCAGCGCCTGCACGAAGGCGTCGATCGGGCCGTTGCCGGTGCCCACCAGGGTGCGCGCCTCGCCGGCGACCTGCACGTCCACCTCGACCCGCACGCCGCCGTCGATGCTGGCCATGCGATGGCGGACGAAGCGATAAGGCTCGTGCTGCTCCAGGTATTCACTGCTGAAGATGGAGTAGACATCGGCGGCGACGACCTCCTTGCCGGTTTCGTCGGTCACGCGCTGGATGGCGCGGCTGAACTCGATCTGCAGGCGGCGCGGCAAGTCGAAACCATATTCCTGCTGCAACAGGTAGGACACCCCGCCCTTGCCGGACTGGCTGTTCACGCGAATGACCGCGTCATAGCTGCGGCCCAGGTCGGCCGGGTCGATGGGCAGGTAGGGAACGTCCCAGACGGCATCCGGCTGGCGCTGCGCGAACCCCTTCTTGATCGCATCCTGGTGCGAACCCGAGAACGCGGTGAAGACGAGGTCGCCCACGTAGGGATGGCGCGGGTGCACCGGCAACTGGGTGCAGTATTCGACGCAGCGGCGCACGTCGTCGATGTCGGAGAAGTCGAGCCCGGGCGAGATGCCCTGGCTGTAGCAGTTCAAGGCCAGGGTGACCAGGTCGACGTTGCCGGTGCGTTCGCCGTGGCCGAACAGGCAGCCCTCGATGCGCTCGGCGCCGGCCAGCACGGCCATCTCGGCCGCCGCGACCGCGGTGCCGCGGTCGTTGTGCGGGTGGACGCTGAGGATGATGCTGTCGCGATTGGCCAGGTTGCGGTGCATCCACTCGATCTGGTCGGCGTAGATGTTGGGCATCGCGCACTCGACCGTGGCGGGCAGGTTCAGGATGATCTTGCGGTTGGGCGTCGCGCCCCAGGCCTCGACCACCGCATCGCACACTTCCTTGGCGAAATCGAGCTCGGACGAACTGAACACCTCGGGCGAATACTGGTAGACCCATTCGGTGTCAGGACGCGCGTCGGTCAACTCCTTGATGAGACGGGTGCCTTCCAGCGCGATCTGCTTGACTTCTTCGCGCGACATGCCGAACACGATGCGGCGGAAGGCCGGCGCAATGGCGTTGTACATGTGCACGATCACCCGGCGGCCGCCCTCGACCGACTCGATGGTGCGGCGGATCAGTTCTTCGCGCGATTGCGTCAGCACCTCGATGGT
This sequence comes from Pigmentiphaga sp. NML030171, assembly GCF_002188635.1. Taxonomy (GTDB): domain Bacteria; phylum Pseudomonadota; class Gammaproteobacteria; order Burkholderiales; family Burkholderiaceae_B; genus Pigmentiphaga; species Pigmentiphaga daeguensis. Next base: position 118,778 of record NZ_NINX01000033.1, read on the forward strand.
GACGTCCTCGGGCACCCGGTTCTGGTCGATCAGGCCGCGGATGAAGTCGAAATCCGTCTGCGAGGCCGAGGGAAAGCCGACCTCGATTTCCTTGAAACCGATCTCGACCAGCTTCTCGAACATGCGCGTCTTGCGCTCGCCGTTCATGGGCTCGATCAGGGCCTGGTTGCCGTCGCGCAGATCGGTGCTCATCCAGATCGGCGCCTTGGTCATGCGGCGGTTGGGCCAGCTACGCTCGGAAAAGTCGTAGGCGGGAAAGGGGCGGTATTTCGCCTCGGGATTCTTCAACATGATGGACTGCTCCTGCTACTGCGGACTCGGAATGGACGGATGGACCGTGTGAGTGGCCGAGAGGGGGCTGCCGAACTGCCACGGGGACGCTAGGCCCGGCAACCGATCGGTAGTAGTAGCGAGGAGGCGATGAGGGCGACGATCGCGCGCACGTCGGCACCCGGCGCGGCTTGGCGCAGGGAGGCGGCGGAGCGGATGGCGGATGTGGCCATGGTTGCGATCGTGCTTGGGGAAAAATGCGGATAGATGTGATAGTCAACCACAAATTCGGATTGCTGGCAAGCCGCCTGGGCAAAAACTACGACGCCATCAGGCACCGGCGATGTCGGCGAGATGGTCGGCCGTCCATATGGGGAACGGAGCCTGCGCCCGCAAGGCCAGCAGGTCCGCATCGCCAGTCACCAGGGCCTCGGCCCCGGCGATATGGGCGAGCACGACGAAGACCTGGTCCTTCTTATCACGGCATTCGGGCAGGATCGGCCAGACGGCGGGCAACGTGACAACCTCGGCATACGGAAGAAAATCCGCGAGCAGGTCGTTCTGGTCACTCGCTGACAACCGGAACTTGGGATAAGCCAGGACACGCAGCAATTCATTGGCGGTAGCCCGGCAGACCAGAGGCGCAAGCCTGCCATCCTGCCAGGCCCGACGCATCCAAGCCAGCCGGCCTGAGGTGAACATCAGCGCCGACAGCACGATGTTGGTGTCGAGCACGACGCGACGCGTCATCGCCGTGCCCAAGCAAGGGCCTCTTCGATATCCTGCTCGGTGATGCCCAGTTGCTCCAGCTTGTCACGGACGGCTTGAGCCTGATGGACCCTGACCGGGGTCAATACGATGCGTCCGTTCTCGACCGTTACGTCGAAATAGTCCGTCTCGTCCACGCTGGAGACCGCGGCCTTGGGCAAGGTGATCTGGTTTTTCGATGTCAACTTGGCAAGCATAGGAAACTCCACAAACCAATAATTCTTACTTCCTTACTTGATCATATCAAGGAATCACGCTCTATCTAAGTCCGGGGTAAACCCGGGATACCCCCCTGCCCAACGCCGGTTCACCATCATCCGATAACCAGAAGGAGACTGCCGTGGCAAGCTACCAGGCCTTCCATGCCCGCTCGGTGGACCAACCCGGGCCATTCTGGAGCGAGCAGGCCCGGCTCGTCGACTGGCACGCGCCGGCCGCCCAGCCCCTGGACCTGTCGCATCCTCCCTTCTCGCGCTGGTTCGTCGGCGGACTGACCAATCTCTGCCATAACGCGGTCGACCGGCACCTGGCCGAACGCGGCGGCCAGCCCGCGCTGATCCACGTCTCGACCGAAACCGGCACCGAGTCCGCCTACTCCTACGCGCAGTTGCACGACGAAGTGAACCGGATGGCCGCGGTGATGCAGGCCCTGGGCGTGCGGCGCGGCGACCGGGTGCTGATCTACATGCCCATGATCCCCGAGGCCGCGTTCGCGATGCTGGCCTGCGTGCGGATCGGCGCCATCCACTCGGTGGTGTTCGGCGGCTTCGCCTCGGCCAGCCTGGCCACGCGCATCGACGATGCCCGGCCGACGCTGGTGGTGTCGGCCGATGCCGGATCGCGCGCGGGCAAGGTGATCCCCTACAAGCCCCTGCTGGACGAGGCGCTGCGCCTGGCCTCGCATGCGCCGGCCAGCGTGCTGCTGGTGGACCGGGGCCTGGCGCCCATGTCCTTGCAGGAAGGGCGGGACCACGACTACACGGCGCTGCGCGAGCGGCATGCGCATGCCCGCATTCCCTGCGTCTGGCTGGAGTCGAACGAGCCCTCCTACATCCTCTACACCTCCGGCACCACGGGCAAGCCCAAGGGCGTACAGCGCGACACCGGCGGCTACGCCGTGGCGCTGGCCGCGTCGATGCGCCACATCTTCTGCGCGCAAGCGGGCGACGTGATGTTCACCACCTCCGACGTCGGCTGGGTGGTGGGCCACAGCTACATCGTCTACGGGCCGCTGATCGCAGGCATGACGACGCTGATGTACGAAGGCACGCCGGTGCGCCCCGATGGCGCGATCTGGTGGAAGCTGGTGGAGCAGTACCGCGTCACCCACATGTTCAGCGCGCCCACCGCGATACGGGTGCTGAAGAAGCAGGATCCGGAAACCCTGCGCCGCCATGATCTTTCCACGCTGCGCACCTTGTTCCTGGCCGGCGAGCCGCTGGACGAGCCCACCGCGCGCTGGATACACGAGGCCATCGGCAAGCCGGTGGTCGACAACTACTGGCAGACCGAGACCGGCTGGCCCATGCTGGCGCTGCCGCGCGGAGTGGAGGATCTGCCCACCAAGTTCGGCTCGCCCGGCCTGCCGGTGTACGGCTATCGGCTGAAGATCGTGGACGAACAGACGGGCGAGCCGTGCCCGCCCGGGCGCAAGGGCGTGGTGGCGCTGGAGGCGCCGCTGCCGCCGGGCTGCATGACCACGGTCTGGGGCGATGACGAACGCTACGTCTCCACCTACTGGTCGGGCTTTCCCGGCAAGCTGCTGTATTCCAGCTTCGACTGGGGCATCCAGGACGAGGACGGCTACGTCACCATCCTGGGCCGCACCGACGACGTCATCAACGTCGCGGGACATCGGCTGGGCACGCGCGAAATCGAGGAAAGCGTCTCCAGCCATCCGGACATCGCCGAGGTCGCCGTGGTGGGCGTGCAGGACGCGCTGAAGGGCCAGGTGGCGATGGCCTTCGCCATCGCGCGCAGCGTCGAGCGTGCCGCGACACCCGAAGGTCGCATGCGGCTGGAAGGCGAGGTCATGCAGACGGTCGAGCGCCGGCTGGGCGCGGTGGCCCGCCCGGCGCGGGTGTTCTTCGTGAACACGCTGCCCAAGACACGCTCGGGCAAGCTGCTGCGGCGGGCCATCCAGGCCATTGCCGAAGGGCGCGACCCCGGCGACCTCACCACCATCGAGGACGCCGGCGCGTTGCAGCAGTTGAAAGAGGCGATGTTTCCGCCGGCCTAGCGCTTGGCGGCCGCGGCCAGCGCCTGGCAGAAGGCCCGCGCCGCGGGCCCCGGCGGCGCGTCCACCCGATGCGCCAGATAGGCCTCCGACGCCAGCGAGCTGTCGCGGCCCAGCGCCGACACGGCCAACCGCACCAGCCGGCCCTCGGCCAGGTCCCGCTCCACCTGCCATGCCGGCAGGCGCCCCCAGCCCACGCCCGCAAGGATGAGCTGGTGCTTGGTGTCCTGCGTGTTGACGCGGCAGGTCTGCGGCGAAAGCACGCCGAAGTCCTGTCCCGGCGTCAACGAGGAAGGATCGGCCAGCACGATCTGCAGATGGCCGGCCAGGTCCGCCATCTGCAAGGGCAGGGCCATTGCCGCCAGCGGGTGGGATGCGCCGGCCACCGCCACCACCTCGACCGCCGCCAGGGCTTGCATGGCGATCTTCGGACTGCGAAAGTGCTCGCCCACCGTGATGCCCACGCCATAGCGCCGATCGAGCAGGCCCGACAGCGGCCCGCCCAGCGGCTCGACCGCCAGCCGCACCGCCACGGCCGGGTAGCGGGACCGCATGACGTTCAGGGCCTGCGCGACCCAGGCGATGGGGAACAGCGTATCGACCACCAGCGCAAGCTCGAGTTCGACACCTTCGCCCATGCCTCGGGCCCGCGCACGCATGGCGTCCACGCGCAGCAGAATATCCCGTACGTTGGACAATAGGGCCTGCCCCTCGTGAGTCAGGACAGGGCGATGTCCGCCGCGATCGAACAGCGCGACGCCCAGTTCTCCTTCCATCCTGGCGATGGCATGGCTGACGGCCGACTGCGCGCGCCGCAGCCGGCCGGCCCCCGCCCGGAAGCTTCCCGTTTCCGCCACGGCGGCGAACACACGCATCTGGTCCAGGGTCAGGGCGTCGATCATGATCGATTATTTGGATAGAAAACATCTAAATAATGTCACTTTTGTCGATCGACGGCCAACCCTATGCTGGCAGCCTGACGAACAGGAATGCACGATGCGGGCAAGCCATCAAGACATCGCGGTACGGGAAAAGAACAGCTGGGCGAGTGTCGCGGTCATCGTCGGCAGCGGCGTGGTGCTGGCGCTGCAGGTCGGCAAGGCCTCGATCGCCGCGCCGCTGCTGCGCGCCGACATGGGACTGGACCTGGCCGCCATCGGCTGGCTCACGGCCGTCATCGCCGTGCTCGGCATGCTGGGCGGCATGCCCGCCGGATCGCTGGTGGCGGCCCGTGGCGACCGCCACGTCTTTCTTGCCGGCCTGGGCACCAGCGCGCTGGGCGCGGCACTGGGCGCGGGCGCGCCCGGCTATGCCTGGCTGCTGGCTTCCCGTCTGCTCGAAGGCCTGGGGTTCCTGCTGGTGGTCGTCGCCGGGCCGGCGCTGCTGCAACGCGTGGTCGCCGCCGCACAGCGCGATCTGGCCTTCGCGCTGTGGAGCTGCTTCATGCCCACCGGCATCGCGCTGGCGATGTTGCTCGGTCCCCTGTTCTCGTCCTGGCGGATCTTGTGGTGGAGCAGCGCGGCGCTATCGTTGGCCGCTGCGGCCTCCGTCCTGCTGCTTCCTCCTTCGGCGCGCGGCGCTTGGCGGGGATGGCGCGACACGGGCCGCGACGCGCTGGCGACGCTGCGTGGCCGGGACCCCTTGCTGCTGGCCGCGGGATTCGGACTGTACAGCCTGCAGTTCTTCGCGCTGTTCAATTTCCTGCCCATCCTGCTGACCGAACGGATGAGGATGCCGCTACAGACCGCCGGGCTCCTGGCCGCCGCGGCCACGGCGGCCAACATCGCCGGCAATCTCTGCGCCGGCATCCTGATGGAGCGCGGGGTGGCCAGATGGGCGCTGGTGGCCTGCGGCAGCGTCGTCATGGGCCTGGCGGGAAGCGGGGTCTTCCTGTCCGTGCTGCCCGACGCCGGCAGCTTCGCGCTGTGCATGCTTTTCTCGGCCGCCGGCGGACTGATCCCCGCCACGCTGCTGGCGACGGCTCCGCGCGCGGCGCCCAGTCCGGCCCGGGTGCCGCTGGTGGTCGGGCTGATGATGCAAGGCAACAACCTGGGCCAGGTCGTGGGTCCGGCCGCGGTCGGCGGCCTGATCCAGTCATACGGCTGGCCCGCCGCGGCGGGCATCGCCGGCGTGGCGGGCGTGCTGGCGCTGGCCGTGGCCCTGGGACTACGACAGTCCGGAAGATGAATGGCAGGGACTTGAAATGCGCGCGATCGTCCAGAGATTGGGTTCAGGGGATGCCGCAATCGGGTCCCCGGTGAAACTTGCTGACTATCAGGAGATTCGAGCCATGAACGCTACTTTTTCGCTGGCGCCCTTGTTCCGCCAATCGGTCGGATTCGACCGCTTCAATGACCTTTTCGAGTCCGTCTTGCGCAACGACACGGGCAGCACCTATCCGCCCTACAACGTCGAGAAGCGCGGCGACGACGACTACCGCATCGTGATCGCGGCGGCCGGGCTACGCAACGAAGACCTGGACCTGCAGGTCGAGAGCGGCGTGCTGACCGTGACCGGCGGCCGCCGTGAAAAAAGCGAAGAGGCCGTCACCTACCTGCACCAGGGCATCGCGCAACGCGCGTTCAAGCTGTCGTTCCGCTTGGCCGACCATATCGAAGTGCGCGGAGCGCATCTCGAGAACGGCCTGTTGAACATCGACCTGGTCCGGGAAGTGCCCGAGGCGGCCAAGCCCCGGCGCATCGAGATCGGCAGCGCCGCCCCCGCGCCGCGCGAGCAACCCGCGCTGGCCAACGCCGCCTGACGGCACGGCGGAGCGGCAACGCTCCGCCCTTCTTCCTTACGCCGCTGCATCCCACACGTCGTGGCTGCGCGGCGTATCGATGCGATAGTCCGTATAGGGCCGCTGCAGCAGTTCGGCTCCCAGCCGCCTGGCCGCGCCGACCGGGTCGCGGGGGTCGCGCGCGACTTCGCCCCGGCGATTGCCCGAACCGTGCACATACCCGACGAAGGCCGAATGGCTGTACCGGGCGAATTCCTGCACCTGGTGCACGATGCCCAATCCCGCTCCGGGATAGCTTTCTTCCGAGGCCAGCGTCAGCGCCAGCCGCTTGCCCTGCATGCGCGTCATCACCTCGGCATGATGCGGGTAGGCGGCCGAGTAATAGGCGAACGACCGGTCGAAGAAAGCCTTGGTCTGCGCCGACATTCCGTACCAGTAGATGGGCGTGCAGAACACCACGCCGGCGGCGGGCAGGAACTCTTCCAGGAAGAGTTCGCCGTAGCGATCGGCCGGCAGCCCGGACGCAGGCGTACGGTCGCCCAGGAATCCGCTGATGTAGTCGTCCAGGAAACGCAGGCGTGGGGCAAGTCCCGCCTCCTGCGCGCCGGTCTCGACCGCGCGGGCCAGCAGTGCACTGTTGCCGTCCCGGCGGGGGCTGCCGATCAGGATGAGTATCGAAGAAGATGAGTCCATGTCATGCATTCCCGTAGAAAGAAGTTTCCCGGACTCGCCGGGGATGGAAAGAATGTAGGGGCATGCCGCGGTTATTGGCGAATGAGCTTCTTTCCAATAAGATGAATTAAATTCATCTCCAGGCCGCTAATCCAGTGTTCGCCCGACTGCCTCTGAACGCCCTGCGCACCTTCGAAGCCGCCGCGCGGCTGCGCAGCTTCAAGCTGGCCGCGCAGGAACTGCACGTCACGCCCACCGCGGTGTCCCACCAGATCCGGACGCTGGAGCACCACCTGGGGGTGGCCCTGTTTCAGCGCGAGGCGCGCGGCGTGACGCTGACCGCGCCGGGGGCACGGCTACTGGAAACCGTGCACGGCGCGCTCCTGGACATCGGCCAGGCCATGGACGCCCTGCGGCCGCGGCCCGGCACGGGCGTGGTCACCGTCACCACCACGCATTCCTTCGCCGCCCTATGGCTCGTGCCCCGGCTGGGCCGCTTCTACCAGGAACATCCCGGTTGCGAAGTGCGGCTGGACGCCACCGAGCGCGTGGTCGACCTGTTGCAGGACGCCAGCGTGGACGTGGCCATCCGCTACGGCGGGAACGAGCCGCCGGGCCTGCTGGCACCAGCGGCGCTGGCCGAGTCCTTCGGCGTCTATGGCACGCCGGCGGCCGTCCGCGCGGCCGCCAAGGCCAGGCCGACACTGATCTCGGTGCAATGGCGCGACTCCACCCTGTACGAGCAGGGCTGGCGGCAGTGGTGCGCGGCGGCGGGCCTGCGCTGGCTGGACGGACGGCCGTCCATGCGGCATTACGAGGAAGAGCACTACGCCTTGCAGGCCGCGATCGCGGGCCAGGGGCTGGTGCTGGCGAGCTCGGTCATGGTCTCGGATGCCGTCGGCGCCGGGCTGCTGAAGCCGTTCAAACCGCGAATACGCGTGCCGGGCGACCGCTATACCGTGTTGTGCGCTCCCGGCCGCGAACGCCACCCTCCCGCGCGCGCCTTCCTGGCCTGGATCGAAAGGGAGTTCGCCGGCGCGCGCGACGGCCAGCCGGTCGGCCGGCCGACTCGGTGAAGTGCCAAAATACCGGCATGCGCACCTTTCTTCTCTACGTCGCCACCGCCTTGGCGGAGATCGTCGGCTGCTACCTTCCCTACTTATGGCTGCGGGAAGGGCGCTCGGTTTGGCTGCTGGTTCCCGCGGCGGCCAGCCTGGCGTTGTTCGCCTGGCTGCTGACCCTGCACCCCACCGCCGCCGGCCGGGTCTATGCCGCCTACGGCGGCGTCTACATCGGCGCCGCCATCGTGTGGCTGTGGGCCGTGGACGGCATACGGCCCACCTCGTGGGACGTGGCGGGCGCGGCGGTGGCGCTGGCCGGCATGGGGATCATCATTTTCCAGCCGCGCTAGGAGGTCACAAACTGCTCATCAACGCCCGCCGCAGTTCGTCCTCGCTGCGTCCGCTGCGCGACGCGTAATCCGCCAGCTGGTCCTCGCCGATCTTCCCGACGTTGAAATACTGCGACTCGGGATGGCTGAAGTAGAAGCCGGATACGGCCGCGGCGGGGTACATGGCCAGGCTGTCGGTCAGTTCCATGCCGATGTCCTGGCAGGCCATGACCTCGAACATGTCGCGCTTGACCGTGTGCTCGGGGCAGGCCGGGTAGCCGGGCGCGGGACGGATGCCGCGATAGGCCTCCTTGATCAGCGCCTCGTTGTCCAGGGCCTCGTCCGGCGCGTAGCCCCACAGGTCCTTGCGCACGCGCTCGTGCATGGCTTCGGCGAAGGCCTCGGCCAGCCGGTCGGCGATGGCCTTGAGCATGATGCTGGAGTAGTCGTCGAGCTGTTTCTGGAACTCGGCTTCCCACTTCTCGATGCCCAGGCCGCCGGTGACGGCGAACATGCCGATGTAGTCGGCAATCCCGCTGGACTTGGGCGCGATGAAGTCGGCCAGGCATTTGTTGTCCACGCCTTCGCGCTTGGCGGTCTGCTGGCGCAGGTTGCGCCAGGTGAACAGGACCTTCTGGCGCGACTCGTCGGCGTAGATCTCGATGTCGTCGTCGTTGACGCTGTTGGCGGGGTAGAAGGCCACGACGCCGTTGGCGGTCAGCCAGCGGCCTTCGATCACGCGCTTGAGCAGCGCCAGGCCATCGGCATGGACCTTGCGGGCCGAGTCGCCCACGACCGCGTCGTCCAGGATGGCGGGGAAGGCGCCGTGCAGGTCCCAGGTCTGGAAGAAGGGCTGCCAGTCGATATAGCGCGCGATCTCGGCCAGGTCGAAGTTCTTGAACGTGCGACGGCCGATGAACTTGGGCCGCGGCGGCTGGTAGCCGTCCCACGCGATGGGCGGCTTGTTGGCGCGCGCCTCGGCCAGCGGGATCAGCGGCGTGGCCTTGCGGTTGGCGTATTGCTCGCGCACGCGCTCGTATTCGGTCTTGATCTCGGCGATGTACTGCGCGGCCTGGTCCGACACCAGGTTCTGCGCCACGCCCACCGAGCGGCTGGCGTCGGTCACGTAGATGACCGGGCCTTCGTAGTGCGGCGCGATCTTCACGGCCGTGTGCACGCGGCTGGTGGTGGCGCCGCCGATCAAGAGCGGCAGGTTGCGTTCGCGGAAGTAGTCGTCGCGCTGCATCTCGGCGGCGACGTAGGCCATTTCCTCCAGGCTGGGCGTGATCAGGCCCGAGAGGCCGACGATGTCGGCCTTTTCTTCCTTGGCCTTGGCCAGGATTTCCGCGGCCGGCACCATGACGCCCATGTTGACGACTTCGAAGTTGTTGCACTGGAGCACGACGCTGACGATGTTCTTGCCGATGTCGTGCACGTCGCCCTTGACCGTGGCGATGACGATCTTGCCCTTGGAGCGGACGTCGCCGCCGGCGGCCTCGATCTGGCGCTTTTCTTCCTCGATGAAGGGAATGAGGTGGGCCACGGCCTGCTTCATCACGCGCGCGGACTTCACCACCTGCGGCAGGAACATCTTGCCCGAGCCGAACAGGTCGCCCACGACGTTCATGCCGTCCATCAGCGGCCCCTCGATCACCTCGATGGGGCGGCCGCCGCGTGCGTCCACGGCCTGGCGGGCTTCCTCGGTGTCCTCGACGATGTAGGTGTTGATGCCGTGCACCAGCGAGTGCGTCAGCCGCTCGCCGTAGGGCAGGCTGCGCCAGGCCAGGTCTTCTTCCTTTTTGGCGCCCGAACCCTTGATCGTGTCGGCGAACTGCACCAGCCGCTCGGTGGACGTGCGTTCGTCGCCCGGGTCCTTGCGGCCGAGCGGTTCGGCGCGGTCCAGCACCACGTCTTCCACCAGGTCGCGCAGCACCGGGTCCAGGTCGGCGTACACGCCCAGCTGGCCGGCGTTCACGATGCCCATCGTCAGCCCTTCGCGGATGGCGTGGTACAGGAAGACCGTGTGGATGGCCTCCCGCATCGGCTCGTTGCCGCGGAACGAGAAGCTGACGTTGGAGATGCCGCCCGACACCTTGGCGTGCGGCAGGTTCTGCCGGATCCAGCGCGTGCCCTCGATGAAGTCCACGGCGTAGTGGTTGTGCTCCTCGATGCCGGTGGCGATGGCGAACACGTTCGGGTCGAAGATGATGTCCTCGGGCGGGAAGCCCACTTCTTCCACCAGCAGCTTGTAGGCGCGTCCGCAGATGTCGATGCGGCGCTGGAGCGTATCGGCCTGGCCCTGCTCGTCGAAGGCCATGACCACCACCGCCGCGCCGTAGCGCCGGCACAGCCGGGCCTGGTGAAGGAAGGGCTCGATGCCTTCCTTCATCGAGATCGAATTGACGACGGACTTGCCCTGCACGCACTTCAGGCCGGCCTCGATCACGCTCCACTTGGAGCTGTCGATCATGACCGGCACGCGCGAGATGTCGGGTTCGGAGGCGATCAGGTTCAGAAAGCGCGTCATGCTGGCCTGCGAATCCAGCATGGCCTCGTCCATGTTGATGTCGATGATCTGCGCGCCGTTCTCGACCTGCTGGCGGGCCACGGCCAGCGCCTCGTCGAATTTCTCCTCGCGGATCAGGCGGGCGAACATCTTGCTGCCGGTGACGTTCGTGCGCTCGCCCACGTTGACGAACAGAGTCTCTTCGTCGATGTTCAGCGCCTCCAGGCCGGACAGGCGCATCTTCGCCTCGATCACCGGGGGCTGGCGCAGCGGCAGCCCCGCCACCTTGTCGGCGATGGCGCGTATGTGGTCAGGCGTGGTGCCGCAGCAGCCGCCCACGACGTTGACGAAGCCGGCGCGGGCGAACTCTTCCAGCAGGCGCGAGGTGTCTTCCGGCGTTTCGTCGAAGCCCGTGTCGCTGAGCGGATTGGGCAGGCCGGCGTTCGGATAGACACAGACGAAGGTGTCGCTGATCTTCGACAGCTCGGCGATGTAGGGCCGCATCAGCGCCGCGCCCAGCGCGCAGTTCAGGCCGATGGTGATGGGGCGGGCGTGGCGTACCGAGTTCCAGAAGGCTTCGACCGTCTGCCCCGACAGGATGCGCCCGGAGGCGTCGGTGACCGTGCCCGAGACCATGACGGGCAGGCGCTCGCCGCGCGCCTCGAACACTTCCTCGACGGCGAAGATGGCCGCCTTGGCGTTCAGCGTGTCAAAGATGGTCTCGATCAGGACGAGGTCGATGCCGCCGTCGAGCAGTCCGTTCAACTGCTCGGTATAGGCCGCGCGCAGCTCGTCGAAGGTGACGTTGCGCGCCGCCGGATCGTTCACGTCGGGCGAGATGGACGCGGTCTTGGGCTGGGGCCCCAGCGCGCCCGCCACGAAACGGGGCCGCTCCGGCGTGCCGAACTCGTCGCAGGCCTGGCGCGCCAGCCTGGCCGAGGCCAGGTTCAGCTCGTAGGCCAGTTCGGGCAGCTCGTAGTCGCCCTGGGCGATGGAGGTAGCGCCGAAGGTATTGGTCTCGATGATGTCCGCGCCCGCGGCCAGATAGCCGCGGTGGATTTCCAGGATGACCTCGGGCCGGGTCAGGCTGAGCAGCTCGTTGTTGCCCTTCACGTCCTTGCCGTGGCCGGCGAAGCGCTCGCCCCGGAACGCCGCCTCGTCCAGCTTGTAGCGCTGGATCATGGTGCCCATCGCGCCGTCCAGGATCAGGATGCGCTCGGTCAGGAGGCGCGCGAACTCGGCGCCGCGCGTGTAGGACGAAGGGGGATAGGGAAGGGCGGGGAAAGACATGGACGACACGGGGCCTCGCAGGATCCCTGGCACAGGCCCCTGGGAGGCACGGCCAGCCAGGGGGTGGACTGGCTAACCCGCTATTTTACCAAGGGCAACGAAGGTGCCCCATACTGGCGTCGAATTCAGCGGGCACCGGGAACTGGCGGCTCGAAAGCGCGGATGGCCGGAAGCGGGCCATCGTAGCGTTCGGCCTGGACCGCGGTGAGCTGTCCCGTGCAACCCTGGGCCAGCGAGGACGTGCCCGCGTCGCGCGTCAGCACGTTGGGATTGCCGTGTACGCACAGGGGCGGGCCGTCGTCCTGCCTGTCCGCGGGGTCATACCAGGCCCCGGTAGGCAATTGCACCACGCCAGGCCGAATGTCGGTGCTCAAGGCAGCGCTTGCCAGGCAGGCCCCGCGGCCGTTGGACAGGCGCACGATGTCGCCCTCGCGAATGCCGCGCGCCGCTGCGTCGTCCGGATGCATGGTGCATACCTCCCGGCCATCTCGCTTGGCTCCCGCGCTGTGGCGGCCGAAGTCCAGCTGGCTGTGCAGCTTGGTCGCCGGCTGGTTGGCGACGAGATACAGCGGATGAGCGTCGGTAGGCGCGTCCTGCGGCGCCAGCCAGGCGGGGTGCCCGGGGCAATCGGCATAGCCGAAGCCTGACACCACGGGTGAACTCACTTGCACCTTGCCGCTGGGAGTGGGCAGCGGCGCGCCTGCGGGATCATTGCGGAACGCGCGCAGGATGCCGCCATCGTCTTCGCGCTGTGGCAGTACCAGGCTTCCCTGCCGCCAGAATGTCTCGAAGTCCGGGGCCTCGCCGCCGAGTTCGCGCAGGGCGGCACGGGTCCGCTCGTACAGATGTTCCAGCCACTGGCGGCTGGTGCGTCCCTCGGTGAACGCCTCGTGCGTGCCCAGCCGCCCGGCCAGCGCGGCGAAGATGTCGTAGTCGTCGCGCGCCTGCCCGTTGGGGGGCGCAATGCGATGCATGGCGACGACCAGCGGATCGGTAGGCGTGGCGCCGATGTCTTCGCGCTCCAGGGTCATGGTGCTGGGCAGAACGATGTCGGCATGGCGAGCCGTGGCGGTCCAGGCGATCTCATGCACGACGAAGGTATCGAGCTGGCGGAAAGCCATCGCCAGCCGGGCCAGGTCCTGGTGATGGTGGAAGGGGTTGCCGCCCGCCCAGTACGCCAGGCGGATGCGGGGGTAAGTGCGGGTCTGGCCGTTGTAGGCATAGGACTGCCCCGGATGCAGCAGCATGTCCGCGACGCGCGCCACGGGGATGAAATCCTTCACGCCATTGGTGCCCTGGGGCAGCGCGGCCACCGGCACGGCGTTGCTGCGCTTGCCGTAGTGCGCCAGCGTCCCCAGTGCATAGGCATAGCCTCCGCCAGGCAGGCCGAGCTGGCCGAGCACCGCGGCCAGCACCGCGCCGGCCCATACCGGCTGTTCCCCATGCTCGGCGCGCTGGAGCGAATGCGACACCGTCACCAATACCCGCTTGCCGGGCAGGCTGCGTGCCAGCTCGGCGATTTCGGCGGCCGCGAGGTCGCATTTCGGCGCGGCCCACGCTGCGGACTTGGGCTGCCCGTCGCTCCGCCCCATCAGGTAGTCCTCGAAGCGGTCCCAGCCGTCGCAATACCGGTCGAGGAAGGCGCGGTCGTGCATGCCCTCGGCCACCAGCGTATGCATCAGGCCGAGCATGAGCGCCGTATCGGCGCCCGGCCGGATCGCCAGCCAGCTGGCATCCGCCTCTGCCGGCATATCGCTGCGCAGGGGACTGATGCAGAAGAACCGGCAACCGCGGCGCGCCGCATCGTGCATGGCGCCGCGCTCGACGTGGCGGCTGATGCCGCCGCTGGCCACGCGCGAGTTCTTCAGCGCCATGCCGCCGAAAGCCAGCACCACGTCGGTATGGGCGACGATCTGTTCCCAGGTGACGTTGCGCCGGGCGACTTCGTCCATGCTGCCCAGGATGTGGGGCAGGATGACGCCCGAGGCGCCCGCGCTGTAGCTGTTGACCGAGCGGACGTAGCCGCCCAGCGAGGTATTCAGGAAACGGTGGACCTGGCTCTGGGCATGGTGGAAACGCCCGGCGCTGGACCAGCCGTACGAGCCGCCGAATATTGCCTCGGGACCATGGCTTTGCTTGACGCGGGAAAGCTCCGCGGCCAGGCGGTCGAGCACCTCGTCCCAGGACATGGCCACGAATTCGTCGCGGCCGCGCCTGGCGTCGGGCCCCGGTCCGTTCTCCAGCCAGCCCCGGCGCACCATGGGCTGCGTGACGCGCGCGGGATGGTCCAATGCCCCGGGGAAATTCTCGATGATGGGATTCGGATCGGGATCGTCCGGATGCGGCTGCACGATCAGCCCGCTCCGGTCGAGCCGCGCCTGGAAGACGCCCCAGTGCGCGCTGTGCGGCAGCATGCCCGGTGACGGAAACGCGGTGTCGATGTCGGCCATGGCGCGCCTCAGTCCTGCGGGCCGGTGGCCACGGGGGCGTCGGGCTGCGCCGACCATTCGCTCCATGAACCGGGATACAGCGCCGCGCCGGGGAGGCCCGCCACCGCCTGGGCCAGCAGGTTGTGGCAGGCCGTGACGCCGGAGCCGCATTGGTTGACCCACTGCCGCACCGGCACGCCGCCCGCCAGCGCTTCGAAGTCGCGGCGAAGTTCCTCCGCGGAACGGAACAGGCCGGCGTCGGTGAGGTTGTCGCGGAAGAAGCGATTGCGCGCGCCGGGGATGTGGCCGCCTATCGGATCCAGGGTCTCGTTCTCGCCCCGGAAGCGGTCGGCGGCACGGGCATCCATGATCAGGTATTCACCGCTTCCCAGGCTGGCCCGCAAGGTATCGAGGGAGACGGTGCGGGTCAGCGCATCGCGCAGCGAGAACGTGCCGCTGGCCGCGCGCGCCGGTTCATCGGTCTCGACGGGAAGGCCGGCGGCGCGCCAGGCGGCCATGCCGCCATCGAGCACGGCCGCCGCGCGATGGCCCGCCCAGCGCAGCAGCCACCACAAGCGAGCCGCGAACATGCCGCCGGCGTTGTCATACGCCACGACCTGGGTGTCGTCGTGGGCGCCGAGCGCGCGCATGGCCCGGGCGAAAGAGTCCCGCTCGGGCAGCGGATGGCGGCCATTGGTGCCGGTCTTGGCGCCGCTCAGCACCTCTTCCAGGTCGGCATGGCGGGCGCCGGGAATGTGGCCGCCCTCGTAGAGGCGCCGGCCGGCCCGACGGTCGGCAAGGTCGAAACTGCAATCGACCACCAGCACCTTGGAGCGATCCGCGGACAGTGCCTGCGCCAGTTCGTCGACACCTACCAGGGTTTCGTACTGCATGCTTGCTTCCTTAGTCGGACGGGGATCACAACCCCATCATCTTCATCAGCTCGGGCGTGACCGCTTCGCGGTATTGCTCGATGTCACGGAGCACGTACTCGCGGAACTTGTCCATGGGCACGTCCTTTTCGACTGCCGCATCCTTCCGGATGGCCTCCCGCACGGCGGGATCCTTCAAGGCCATGCCGAGATGATGCGACAGCTTTTCCACCACGGCCTTGGGCGTGCCGGCAGGCGCCGCCAGTCCGTACCATTGCGTCATCGTCATGTTCACGCCCAGCTCCTTGAAGGTGGGCACGTCGGGCAGCGCCGGGCTGCGTTCTTCGCCGGTCAGGGCCAGCACGCGCAGTTGCCCCTGCCTCACCTGGCCGATCAGGGGCGAAGCCGTCGCGAAGAACAGGTCCACCTGCCCGCCGATGAGATCGGCGATGGCGGGCCCCGAGCCCTTGTACGGCACGTGCAGCAGATTGAGCCCGGCCAGCGACTTGATGCGTTCCATGCCGATGTGGGCCGCGCCGCCGGTACCGGTGGACGCGAAGGTCAGCTCCTTCTGCCTGGCGGTCTTCAGCACCTCGGCCGCGCTCTTGTATGACGAGTTGTGGGACACGAACATGCCATGCGGCGCTTCCAGGATGAGGCCGATCATGGCGAAGTCGTCCGGGACCTTGTAACGCAGTTGTTGCGGCTTGAAGGCCGGCGACGCCGCGAAGTTGCCGCTCATGGCCAGGATCAGGGTGTATCCGTCGGGATTGGCGCGCGCCACCTGCTCGGCGGCAATGTTGCCGCCGGCGCCGGGACGGTTTTCCACCACCACGGTCTGGCCCAGCGTCTTGCTCAGGGCCGAAGCGATCAACCGGCCATACAGGTCGCCCCCGCCGCCAGGGGGAAATCCGACCAGCAGCGTGATCGGCCGTTCGGGATAGGCGGCCTGCGCCGCCTGCGGCATGGCAAGCGCGGCGCAGGCGCATGCGAAGGCGCCCGCCGCCAAGGCGGCGCGGCGCGAAACAGTCTTGGTGAACGCCATCGATGATCTCCTTTGGTTCTTTTGTATGTAATAGCGCGGGCGGCTCTTCCTCCTCCGGCCGGTCCGCGCCGTCTCGCGCGTGCCGCCCCTATCCGGCCGCCATCAGGACAGCCGGCCGATCGCCCGATCGGACTGCTCCACCACGCGATCCACGGAGGCGGCGCATTGGCCCAGGTAGCCGGCGGGGTCGGTCAATCTGGCGATCTCCTCGTCGCCGAGGAGCCCCGCCAGGCCCGCGTGCTGGCGCAGCGCCTGCGCGAAGTCGAGCTTGTGCGTGATGCCGTGCATGGACGCTTCATAGATCCATTCGTGCGCCGTCGCCTTGCCTACCCGTTCGCTCAGCGCCAGCATCACGCGTTCGGACAGCAGATAGCCGCGCATCATGTCGAGGTTGCGCGCCATGCCATCGGCGTCCACGCGCAGCCCGGCCAGAAGGTTCTTGCCTTGCAACAGCATCGCGCCCGCGATCAGGAAACACTCGGGAAGCGCCTTCCACTCGACCTTCCAGGCGATACCGTCGCGTTCGCCCTCGCTGACCATCCCCTCGATCATGAGCGCGGCGTTGTAGCGCAGCGGCCGCGCCAACCCCGCCAGGTTCTCGGCCGAGGTGGGGTTGCGCTTGTGGGGCATGGTCGAGGACCCGAGCTTGCCGTCGGAGAATGCCTCTTCCACTTCGGCAAATTCGTTGCGCTGCATGTTGAACAACTCGTTGCCGACTTTCGACAGCGTGGCGCCGATCATGGCGAGCAGGCAGGCGTATTCGGCGAAGCGATCGCGTGCCGGGGCCCAGCTGATCGCGGGCGCGCCCAGCCCGAGCTGGTCCAGCACACGGCGCTCCAGTTCGGGCGCCTGCTCCCCGAGCGACGCCTGACTGCCCACCGCGCCGGCCAGCATGCCGACCATCACGCGCGGCTCGCACGCCTTGAGGCGCTCGAAATGGCGCGTCATCTCGTCCAGCCAGATCGCGCATTTGTGGCCGAAGGTGATGGGCAACGCCTGCACTCCATGGGTGCGCGCGACCATGATGGTGTCCCTGTGCTCGACAGCCAGGCGTTTCAACTCGCCGATCACGGCCAGCACGTCGCGCAGGATCACGGCGTGAGCCTGCTTGACCTGCAGCGCCATGCCGGTGTCCAGCACGTCCTGCGTGGTGGCGCCATAGTGCAGCCATTCCCCGTGCTCCTTGCAGCGCGCCTGGACCTGCTTGAGCGCCGGGACCAGCGAATGCTTGATGCGGCGGATCTCCGCGGACATGGCCGGCAGGTCCAGGCCCGACACATGGGCATGGCGGGCAATCTCCTCGGCGGCCGCGGCGGGAATAATGCCCAGTTCGGCCTGCGACCGGGCCAGGGCAACCTCGAAATCCAGCCATTTCTGCACGCGATTCTCTTCCGAGAAGATCTCGCGCATTTCATCGGTGCTCCACAGGTGCTGGAGCGATTGAATATCGAATACGGATGACGGCATTGCTGTTGTCCTGGCGTCAGTTGGAAGAGGTGGAGCGCGGCAGGAGGCGCCCTGGATTGAAGAGGGAAGCCGGATCCAGCGCATGCTTGATACGCTGCATCAGCGACACGGCCAAGGCCGGTTTGTATTGCAGGAAGGCGGCCTGCTTGAGCCGCCCTATGCCGTGCTCGGCGGAGATCGAACCCTGCAGCTTTGCGACGATGGCATGCACACGGGCGTGCACTTCTTCCTCGACGGCGCGGAAAGCCTCGTCGCTCATGCCGGCCGGCCGGCTCTGGTTGTAGTGCAGGTTGCCGTCCCCCACGTGCCCGAAGCACACGAGGCGTATGCCCGGCACCGCCGCGGCGAGCGCCGCGTCGGCCCGGGCGATGAAGTCGGGAATGCGGGAGACGGATACCGAGATGTCGTGCTTGATCGAGTACCCCTGCAGGCGCTGCGCTTCCGGCACGTGGTCCCGCAGCGCCCACAGCTCCTCTGCCTGCCGGCCGGATGCCGCCAGGACGGCGTCGGTCACGAGACCGCCTTCCATCGCCGCCTCCAGGGCCGCCTCGACCGCGGAAGTCGGATCCATGGCGCTGGACGTCTCCGAGATTTCCATCAGGACCGCCCATGGATACCCGCCCGCCAACGGATCCCGCATCCCATCCAGCGGGTGGGCCAGCACCTGGTCCAACGCCTCGCGGTTGATCAATTCAAACGCGGTCACGCGTTCCCCGACCGCGCCGGTCAGGCTCGCCAGCAGGCCGACGGCCGCCTGGGGATCCGGCACGCTGGCCCATGCGGTGACCACCTTGCGCGGCGGGGAAAAGAGCTTGAACGTGGCCGCCGTGACGATACCCAGCGTGCCCTCTGCGCCGATGAACAACTGCTTGAGGTCGTAGCCGGTATTGTCCTTGCGCAGGGGCGTCAGCAGGTCCAGCACGGAACCGTCCGCCAGCACGACTTCCAGGCCAAGGGTGAGATCGCGCGTATTGCCGTAGCGCACGACCTGCTCCCCACCCGCGTTGGTCGACACCACGCCGCCGATAGTGGCCGTTCCCTGCGAGGCCAGCGCCAGCGGGAACAGCCTTCCCTGGGCGGCGGCGGCTTCCTGGGCGGCCCGTACCGTGCAACCGGCCTCCAGCGTCATGCTGTTGTCCAGCGGGTCGACCCGGCGCACCCGGTTCATGCGGTCGAGGCTGAGCACGACCTCGGTTCCCGAGTCGTCGGGCGTCGATCCCCCCACCAAGCCGGTGTTTCCGCCCTGGGGCACCACTGCCGCGCCGTGCGCGGCGCAGGCGGCCACTACCCGTGCGACTTCCCGGGTATCGGCCGGCCGCACGACGGCGCGCGCGGCGCCAGGGTACCGGCCCCGCCAGTCGCCGCAATAGCGGGCGACGTCCCCGGCGGCGGTCAGCACATAGGGCTCGCCTACAATGGCCGCGAGCGCGGCGGCCAAGGAATCGGAATGCAGGGACATGAAAGCTGCCAAAGGATCAAGGTCCGAAACCACGAAGACGGGACGTCCGGATGGACGGAGAGGAATGAGTCGAGCCGTCTTTCGTTTTATTGAATAAAATAAATTTTATTGAGCAAAACTCTAAGAGGCTTCGAAGCACGTGTCAAGCCAGTCTTCCCCTACTCCCCCCGCCGGCGTCCTGGAACGCGGCATCACCATCCTGGAAAGCTTCGACGCCGACCGGCTGCGGCTGTCGCTGCGCGAGCTGGCCGAACACACGGGACTGGACAAGGCCACGCTGCTCCGGCTGGCGGGCGTCCTGACCAAATCCCGCCTGCTGCACCGGTTCGACAACGGCGACTACGCGCTCGGCCCGGCCCTGCTGCACATGGGCATGCTCTATCGCAGCACCTTCGACCTGGGGGCGCGCATCCAGCCCGTGCTGCGCAACGTCATGCAGGAAACCGGCGAGACAGTCGCCCTCTACGTGCGCGTCGGCGACGACCGTATCTGCCTGTACCGCGAAAATTCATCGCGGGAGGTGCGCCACCATGTCGAAGTCGGCACCCGGCTGCCCCTGGACCAGGGGGGGTCGTCCTCGCATGTCCTGCGCGCCTATACCGGCGGGACGACGCCGCTGGCGGAGGAAATCCGCGCCCGGGGCTATGCCATGACCCGGGCCGAACGCGTCCCCGAGATGACCTCGGTGGCGCTGCCCGTTTTCGACGCGGACAGCAGCTTTATCGGCGCCGTCGTCGTCCTGGGCCTGGCCTCGCGGTTCAACCCCAAGGCGCAGGCTGCGGCGGTGGAGGCGGTCAGGCGCGAGCTGGCCCTGCAGGAATTCGCCTGTCGCCCTCCGGAAGGGTGGCAGCCTCCCGGCGACTGACGCCGCGCTGGAGCCGGCATCGCGCCGCAGGCGCTAGGCGGCCACTCCTGCGCGCAATTCCGCGGTGCCGAACAAACACGGTGGCGGCAGCGCCGGCTCGCCATCGCACGCGGGATCGACAAACGCTTCGCACCAGGCGGCGATCGAGCTGGCCGCCTCGTCGCTCATCGCGGGCGCGAACGCCCGCATGCGGGCCAACATCTGGTTCCAGTCGAACGGATCCTCGGGATCGCCGCGGCGCAGGTCGCGCCGGGCGTATAACCGATTACCGTCGGCCATGACCAGCGTCACCGTACTGGGACGTCGATGGGGGAATTCGCGCTGGAAGGCTTCGTCCGTCCTGATGCGGATGCGGTCGGCCAGGTCGCGCAACGCCGGATCGTCCAACCGGGGAGCCTCCATGTCCTCGATGGTCAGCCGGCCCCTGAGCAGCAATACCGCGAGCACATAGCGCAGGCTGAAGCAGGTCTCGGCCGGCCGGGCGGGCCAATCGACCCCGGCAATCTTCAGTGCGTGGGGAAAGATTGCGACCTCGATTTCGCGGATCGCGCCGATGTCGGGACGATGCGCCGCCAGCAGTTCCTGCGCCGCATCCAAGGGCGTGAACAATTGCGCGCAGCATGGCCACGCCTTGATGGTAGCGGTGTGCAGGCGCAACGGGCCGTCGAGCCCCGCATCCAGCGCATCCAGCGGCCCGTCGCCGGCCAAATTGGCGTACAGCGCCCGTTTGCCCGTGACGAAAGACCGGGCCCCCGGCAAGCCCGCACGCGCCGCCAGGGCGGCCGTCATGCCGTTGCGCACGGCAAATGCCGGATGCAGGGATTTGGACTCCTGGGCATCGTCTTCCATCAGTTGCCAGAGTCCCTGGGCCTGTGTCGCTCCCAGGCCCAGGGCGTGGTGCAGCACGGCCTCCGGCAAGCCCAGCGCCATGGACGAGGCCGCGGCGGCGCCGAGCGTGCCGGCCGTGGCCGTGGCGTGAAAGTTCGCGGCGTGGCGCGTGCCCAAGGCTTCCCCGACACGCAGGGCCACCTCGTAACCGGCAAGGATGGCGTCGGCCATGCGGCGGCGCGTGAGCTGGCCGCCCGAAGCAAACGCCATCACCGGCGACACGGCTACCACCCCAGGATGCAGCATGGCAGCCCGGTGGGCATCATCGATCTCGCGGATATGGGCGATGGCGGCATTGGCAAAGGCGGCTGCCGGAAGCGGCAGCATGGCGCCTCCGAAGACGGGGGTTTCGCCCGTACCGGGGTAGCAATCCGCCGCCAGTGTCCTGAAGCATCCGGCCAGCGGCATCGGCGCCGCCGACCAGCCCGCGGTGAACCAGTCGAGCAATGCCTGGGCCAGCCGCTCGCGGGTGGGCACGTCCAGCGGGGCTTCGCGTAGGCTGGACACGCGGCGGGCCAGCCGGGACTCGGGCAAGGCGGGCATGTTTCGTCATTTTATTGAATGAAATAGATTTCATTCTAGACGAGAAACGGCCCGGCATCCATTCCAGGATGCGCCCCGCCTTAGTGCAGCCGGCCGCCCAGCCGCTTGAACGCGAACGGTTTCATGCCGTCCAGGTTCAGGATGGGCTCGGAACTGGCCCGCACCCGCCGGCGCGCCGGCAGTTCGGGCAAGCGCTGCTCGACGTCGGCCGGGGCTTCGCCGCGCCAGGCGCCCACCGCCGCCTCGACCACCTCGGCGATTTCCTGGCCGCGGTTGTATTGGGCACGCAGCCACTTGCAGTCGCCGCCGTGGGTGAAGATTTCCTCGCGCAGGGCTTCCAGCAGGTCCGCCGTGCCCAGGCGGCGCGCCACCGGCATCAGCCGGTCGAAGGTCATGCGCAGGTGCTCGCTCAGGCGGATGCGGCCGTGGACGGGATCGACGTAGTTGCCGTGCAGCCCGAAGCGGGTGGCCTGGAAGCGGTTGGTCCGGTAGGCCATCCAGGCCTCGGCGCCGGGCGCGGGTTCGTCGGCCAGGACGATGCCCAGCGCCTGCGCGAAGGCCGCCAGTTGGCAGGCCTTCTCGACGGTAAGCGGGGTGTCGCAGACGCGGATCTCGACGGTGCCGAACTCGGGCTTGGGCCGCACGTCCCAGTACAGGTCCTTGATGCTCTCGATCAGGCCCGAGGTCTGCAACTGGGCGAAATAGGCCTCGAAGCCGTGCCAGTCCACCACCTCGGGGGGCAGGTGCCCGCACATGGGGAACGCGTTCAGCGCGTTCAGGCGGCTGCACGCGAACTGCGTGTCGACGCCCTCGAAGTAGGGCGACGAGGCCGACATCGCGATGAAGTGCGGCACGTAGGGCGACAGCTTCTGGGTCATGGCGATCGCGGCATCGCCGCTGGGCACGCCCAGGTGGATGTGCTGGCCGAACACGGTGAACTGGCGGGCCAGGTAGCCGTACATCTCGGACAGGTACTGGAAGCGGGGCGAATCGTAGATGGTCCGGTCATGCCAGCGCATGAACGGATGCGTGCCGCCGCCGGCCACGCGCACGCCGACGGCGTCCGCGGCCTCGACCAGCAGGTCGCGCATCTCGCGCATTTCTTCCAGCAGGCGGGCGGGATCGGTGTGCACCGACGAGTTCAGTTCGATCATGGACCGGGTGATCTCGGGTTTGACCCGGTCCGCATAGGGGTGGTTGGCGATCTGGGCAAGCAGCTCTTCGGCCGCTCCCCGCAGGTCGAAGGTCTGCGGATCGACGATCTGCAGTTCTAGCTCGATGCCCAGGGTGTTGGGCGCGGATGCCGTGAATGCGATGGACTGCATCGGGGTCTCCTTTGGAAAGGTGGCCGGGGTGAGTCATCTACCCGGGGGGCGACGCCGGACGCGCGGAGCGTCGGGGCAGCATCACGTGAAAGAATCGTTGGGCGAGTTTAGCCGCTGGTTGATGACAGATTCCGTAAAATTGACCGATCTTAAGTGTTTCCCCTAGGCTGACACCCGAAAAACCGGGGCCCAGGAGTAAGCATCCACTGACAAATCAGCAAAAACGCGGGAGTGCGGGAGAAACCCGCCGGAGACGCCCAGCCGGCCAAGGGATGGGCGCAAGAGCGAGGCAGGCGGATTGGAAGGTATTCGTGCGTATGCCGCGCCTGCCGGCGCGATGACAGGGGCCATTATAGCCCCATGGAGGAAGAGTATGTGCTTACCGTCCGGCCGGCGCGGAGCGCCGGCCCGGCGGAATCAGTGCAGGGTTACGGGATGGTGCATGTAGACGTCGAACTGGCTCAGGAATTCGTCCACGTCTTCCATCGAAGGTTCGGTGGCGATCAATTCCCGCACCTGGGAGCGGAATTGCTCGGCCGATTCGCCCGCGATGTAGATCTCGCGGCGCGCCTGCTTGTCGACGATTTCGAATCCCCCCGCGGAGGCGCCATCGAGCTGGGCGAACTCCACTACGACATAGTTGGGACTGTTATAGATCATTTCCATGGTCTGGCTCCTGGAGACAGGGGTCTGACCGACCACCTGTTCATTAAGTTGGTGCCTGCGTTTGGAAATCAAGAGGGCCAACCGGATTGATACCGCCTATCGGCCACACCATGCTCGATACCGGCTTAGGGCCCTAACCCTCGTACAGCTTCACCGCTCCTGCAAAACCTGGTCCATTCAATTGCCTGCGCAGCTCGGCGACATGCTGGGCCGCGCTGACCTCTATCCACAGCCGGGCCGGCCGGGATTGCCGGAGCAGCCTCGCCACGGTCACCCGCAGCGGCAGCTGCCCTACGCAACAAACGCACCCGGGCGCCAGCTGTACCAGTTCGACCCCCGGTGGGGCGGACAAAGTTCCCGGCCCGCCCTCCACAATCACCGCCTGTAACCCTTCGCTTACATGAGCCCGCGCCTCTTCCAGTGCC
The DNA here is from genome assembly GCF_002188635.1 of Pigmentiphaga sp. NML030171. GTDB lineage: Bacteria > Pseudomonadota > Gammaproteobacteria > Burkholderiales > Burkholderiaceae_B > Pigmentiphaga > Pigmentiphaga daeguensis. The sequence continues at coordinate 142,634 of NZ_NINX01000033.1, forward strand.
AGACTGCGCGCCTCACGTAAGTAAGCACCAACTAATATCACGACTGGGACCGGCTTCATTTCCGCCAGAATGCCCGGGTGAAGAGGACCAGTACAGCAAACAATTCCAAGCGGCCGATCAGCATGGCGAAGGTGCAGATCCAGGTCTGGGCGTCGCTCAGCACGGCGAACGTGCCTGCCGGACCGACATCCGCCAGGCCCGGGCCGGTGTTGCTGAGGCTGGCCAGGACGGCCGTGAAGGCGGTGACCGGATCCAGCCCCGTGTACAGCATGGCCATGGTCAGCGCCATCAGCGAGGCCCAGTACAACAGCATGAAGGCCATCACCGAGAACACGACCCGGTTGGGCACCGGCAGGCCACCGATGTGCACCGGGTTGATGGCGCGCGGGTGCAGGATGTGGATGAGTTCCCGGCGCGCCTGCTTGACCAGGATCACCACGCGGATCATCTTAATGCCGCCGCCGGTGGAACCTGCGCAAGTGGCGAAGCAGGACAGCACCAGCATCCAGACCGGGGCGAAGATGGGCCAGGTCGAATAGTCGGCGCTGACGAAGCCGGTGGTGGTCGCCACCGACACCGTGTTGAACAGCGCGAAGCGCAGGGCCGTCCAGACCGAGTCATAGTTGCCGCGCTCGAGCAGCAGCGCGGTGATGGCCGCCACCGAGATCGCCAGGACGGCCAGGTAGGCCTTGGCCTCGGTGCTGCGCCAGTAGGGCCCCAGGCTGCGGCGCCGGAAGGCCTGGAAGTGCAGGGTGAAACTGATGCCGGCGATGGTCATGAACACCACGGCCACCAGTTCGATGGCCGGCGAGTCGAAGGCGGCGAAGCTCGCGTCGCGGGTCGAGAATCCGCCCAGGCCGATAGTCGAGGCCATGTGGCAATAGGCCTCGTACCAGTTCATGCCCGCCATCCGGTAGGCCAGCAGGCACAGGACCGAGATCAGCATGTAGATGGCATACAGGCCCTTGGCCGTGCCGGTGATGCGCGGCGTGAGCTTCTCGTCCTTCATCGGGCCCGGCGTCTCGGCCCGGAACAATTGGCTGCCGCCCGCGCCCAGCATGGGCAGGATGGCCACCGCCAGCACCAGGATGCCCATGCCGCCTATCCAGACCAGGGTGCAGCGCCAGACGTTGATCGACGGCGGCAGGTTGTCCAGCCCGGAAAGCACCGTGGCACCGGTGGTCGTGATGCCGGACATGGCCTCGAAATAGGCGTCGGTCATCGACAGCGGCGCGCCGATCTGGTGGTAGTAGAACAGCAGCGGCAGGGTGGCGATCAGCGCCAGCACGCTCCAGACCAGGGACACCAGCAGGAAGCCGTCGCGCGGGGTCAGCTCGCGCCGCTGGCTGCGCGTCGCCAGGCTCAGCAGCAGTCCGGCGATCAGGCCGACGACCATGGCGCGGATGAACGCGTCCCGCGCCCCATCGGAAAAAATGAAGGACGTCGCCAGCGGTATCGCCATCGTCATCGAGAACAGGGCGATGACGAGTCCGAGGACGTGCAGGACCGGAATCAATTTGCGCATGCGGCGGGTCCGGAAGGATCAGAAGAAAGTCGCCGAGACCTGGAACAGCTTTTCCACTTGCGCGATCAGCCGCTGGTGCGCCACGAAGACGATGACATGGTCGTCCGATTCGATGACGGTGTCGTGGTGCGCCATCAGCACTTCATCCTGGCGCACCACGGCGCCGATGGTGGCGCCCTGCGGCAGGTCGATGTCCTCGATCCGGCGGCCCACGACCTTCGAGGATTTGGCGTCGCCGTGGGCGATGGCCTCCAGGGCCTCGGTCACGCCGTGCCGCAGGCGATGGACGGACACCACGTCGCCGCGCCGCACGTAGCGCAGCAATTCGCCGATGGTGGCCTCGGACGGCGAGATGGCGATGTCGATGCGCCCCCCCTCCATCAGCTCGCCATAGCTCTTGCGCCCGATCAGCGCGATCACCCGCCGGGCGCCCATGCGCTTGGCCAGCAGCGACGACATGATGTTGTCCTCGTCGTCACTGGTCAGCGCCAGGAACAGGTCCATCTCGGCGACGTTCTCGTCCTCCAGCAGGTTCTCGTCGGTGGCGTCGCCGTTCAGGATCAGGGACCGGCTGGGAAGCTGGGTGGCCAGGAATTCGCAGCGCTTGCGGTTGCGCTCGATGACCTTGACGTCGCAGTGATCGCTGATGCCGCGGGCCAGCCGCAGGCCGATGTTGCCGCCGCCGGCGATCATGACCCGCTTGACGCGCTTGTCGCTCTCGCGCAGCTCGCGGATGATCTGGCGCACGTGCCGGGTGTTGGCCAGGAACAGCACTTCGTCGCCCGGCTCGATGCGCGTGTCGCCCTCGGGCGGCACCAGCCGGTTGTTGCGGAAGATCGCGATGATGCGGACATCGGCGCCCGGCAGGCGCTCGCGCAGGGTCTGGATGGGCTGGTCCGCCAGCGGGCTGCCGGCGGCGGCGCGCACCGTCACGGCGCAGACGCGGCCGCCGGCGAAGTCCACCACCTGCAGCGCCTCGGGAATGTCGACCAGCTTCTCGATGTAGCTGGTCACGCTGCGCTCGGGACAGATCAGGTGATCGACGTCGAAACCGTCCTCGGCCATCAACTCCTCGTGGTCGAGGAACTCGGACGAGCGCACGCGCGCGATGCAGCGCGGCACGTTGAACACCTTCTTGGCGATCTTGCAGGCGACCAGGTTGCTTTCGTCGGCCGTCACGCAGGAAATGAAGAGATCGGCGTCGGCCGCCCCGGCCTCTTGCAGGGTGGACACGTGGGTGCCGTTGCCCATCAACCCCCGCAGGTCCAGGCGATCCTGCAGCACGGACAGACGGGCGCCGTCGGTGTCGATGACGGTAATGTCGTTGTGCTCGGATACCAGGTTCTCGGCCACGCTGGTCCCCACCTGGCCAGCGCCGAGTATCAGGATTTTCATACGCCTCGTTTACGCGAGAGTTCGATTCCCAGTTGCTTGAGCTTGCGGTACAGGTGGGTGCGCTCCAGTCCGGTCTTGTCGGCCACGCGGGTCATGCTGCCGCCCTCGCGCGCCAGGTGGTGCTCGAAATAGACCCGCTCGAACGCGTCGCGCGCCTCGCGCAGCGGCAGGTCGAGCGACAGGCTCAGCAGGGGCGAGCGCGGCTGGTTGTCGTGCATGGCCACCGCGCCCGCCGAGCGGTCGACGGCCGGCGCGAGCCCGGGGGCGGGCGCACGCATGCCGTCGCCGGTCGTGGGCGGCGCGGGCGCGTAACCCGGCATGGCGGGCCGCGCGGGGGCTTGCGGCGCGGCCGGCTTGGCGCCGGCCCGGCCCCGTTCCAGCGCGCCGGCGATGGTCTTGAGCAGGCGCGTCATCGTGATCGGCTTCTCGAGAAAATCGATCGCGCCGATGCGGGTCGCCTCGACCGCCGTATCGATGGTCGCGTGGCCGCTCATCATGATGACGGGCATGTCGAGCAGGTCCTGGGCCGCCCATTCCTTGAGCAGCGTCACGCCATCGGTGTCGGGCATCCAGATATCGAGCAGGACCACGTCGGGACGATTGGCGGCGCGCAGCGCGCGCGCGGCCGCGGCATTCTCGGCCAGATCGACCGTATGCCCTTCGTCGTAAAGAATTTCCGACAGGAGTTCGCGGATGCCGACCTCGTCGTCAACCACCAAAATTCTGGCCATATCTTTAGAAACCTCTGTTACGCGGACTGCGCCCCCGCAGTCTCGGAAAAACGCGACGCATCGTGTGCAACGTCCGTACCCCCGGCAAGCCGAGTGAATAGTATAGAGACCATTGCCCCTCCTTCGGGCCGGTTGGCAAGATCAATTCTGCCTCCGTGCTCCTCGACGATCTTCTTGACGATGGCCAGCCCCAGCCCCGTCCCCCGCGCCTTGGTCGTGATGTAGGGCTCGAAGGCGCGCTGCAGGATGCGGGCGGCGAAGCCGGTACCCGTATCGGTCACCATGAATTTGATGGACGCGTGCTCGCGGCCGTCGGGCAGCCGCGTCTGGATCAGGCGCGTGCTGACCGAGATGCGGTCGCTGGACGTGGGTCCGGCCGGCGCGCCTTCCCCCGCCTGGCGGGCCGCCTCCTTGGCCTTCTCTTCGATGGAGTCGCGGGCGTTGGCGATCAGGTTGTGGATGACCTGGCGCAGCTGGGTGGCGTCGCCGCGCACGCGCGGCAGCACCGATGCCAGGTCCACCGACAGCGCGATGTTGCCCGTGCCGGCCTTCAGCACGCCGCCCGCCGTGTCCCATCCGTACAGGGTCAGGACCTCGGCCACCAGCTCGTTCAGGTCCAGCAGCTGGTGCTGGGCCGGCGGCGTCCTGGCGTATTCGCGGAAATCATCCACCATGCGCTGCATGGAACTGACCTGGTTGATGATGGTGGTGGTCGAGCGCTTGAGCATGTCGGCGTCGGGCTGCGCGAGCTTGTCGGCCAGCTTGATGGCGATCCGCTCGGCCGAGAGCTGGATGGGCGTCAGCGGGTTCTTGATCTCGTGCGCCAACCGCCGCGCGACCTCGCCCCACGCGACCGCGCGGTTGGCAGAGATGACCTCGGTAATGTCGTCGAACACCACCACGTAGCCCCCACTCGCTCCCGCCACCGGCAGGTGTGATCCTCGCGCGAGCAGGGTAATCGTATTGTCGTCGCCGGTGGGATCGGAATTGTTACCTTCGCGCGCGCCGTCCGCCTCGGCGGCCGGCTGCGGCCGGACGATCTCGAACTGCTGCTGCCAGTATTGGCGCCCGGTGCCCGCCGCCGCGTGCTCGGCGAACGCCGTGCGTATAGTCTGCGCGAAGGCGGTCAGCCCGTCTATGGTCTCCAGCGGCCGCCCGGTGACCGCGCGCAGGTCCACCCGCAGGATCTGCTGGGCGCCGCGGTTCACGGTGGCCACGCGGAAGGCCTCGTCGAACACCAGCACTCCCGACGACAGGTTCGACAGGATGCTTTCCAGATAGACGTTGCTGCGTTCGAGCTGGCGCCGGTTGCTCTCGACCATCCGGCGCGCCTCGTCCAGCTGGCGGGTCATGGCGTTGAACGAGCGGGTCAGTTGGCCCAGTTCGTCGCTCTGGGGCGGTTCGGGAATGGGCCGGTAGTCGCCCACGCCCACCGCCTGCGTGCCCTCGGCCAGGCGCAGCAGCGGCCGCACCATCCGCGACGACAGCGAAAAGGCCGCCGCGATCGCCGCGAACACCGCCAGCAGCAGCGCCAGGGTCAGCGTGATGCCGTACAGCTTGCGCAGGCCCACCCGCGACAGCGACAGCTCCTGGTAGTCGCGGTAGCCGCTCTGGACTTCCTCGGCGTTGCTGGCGATCTGTTCGGGCACGCCCTGCAACAATTGCAGGTAGCGCGACTCGGCGGGCAGCACCCCGGGCAGCTCGAAGCCGCCGACGGGCGCGATGGGCACGATCACGCGCAGGCGCAGGGCGCCGCCATTGGACGTGTCGCGGGTCGTGCCCAACGGCCCCTGCACGCCCTCCACGGTGGTCGGGCTGGCAGTGCTGTTGGCCTCGGCGGCGGCATAGGAACGCGCGATCTTCAGTTGCCGCAGCACCTGCGGCGTGGGCGTCTCCGGCACCAGCGAGCCGTAGGAATTGGTGGACCAGGCGATGACCCGCCCGCTGGAGGTGAACACCATCGCGTCCTGCACCCCGACCTGCTCGCGCAGCCGCGTCAGCGACAGCCCCACGTTCGATTCCTGGTTGTCGCCCAGTTCGATCGACATGGTGCGCGCCTTGGCATTCATCTCCTGGAGCTGCGAGTCCAGCGCCGCCCGGCCGAGATTCAGGCCGGACTCGAGCGCGGTGTCCACCCGCACGTTGAACCACGACTCGATGGAGCGCGACAGGAACTGCACCGACAGCATGTAGATCAGGACGCCGGGCACCACCCCCACCAGCGCGAACGCCAGCGCGAAACGGGAGGTGAGCCGGGCGCCGAACTGTCCACGCCGCAGTTGCCCCATCAGCCTGACGGTCAGCACGACCACCCAGGCGAACAGCGCCAGGGCGATGATGGCATTGAGCCCCAGCAGCAGGCCGTACTGTTGCTCGAGGCGGGAGGAGTTGCCGGTGGACCAGGCCAGCAGGAACAGCAGCAAGAGGGCGCTCACGCCGCCCATGCCCAGGAGGACGCGCAGGAAGCGGTTCAGGATACGCACGCGGCGGGTTCGCATCATTGGGACTCCGTGGGAGGAGTCAGGCCCAGTCCCCCCGGATGCGCGTGGGGCGATCCGCCTGGCGGGACCAGGCCGTTGCCGCCGGCGGAGGCGCCGTTGGCGGGGACGATGGGCGCGGACGGCGACGGGGGCGCCGACTGGGCGGGAACGGATTGCATGGGGGCGGACGGCGCGGCACCGGGGCCGGAACCGGCGGGAGGCTGCACGGCATAAGGCGGCGGCAAGGGCGGCGGCGGCAGGCCGGGCTGGGCGGCGGGGGGCGGCGCGGCACCGGAGCTGGGCGGCGGCGCGGGCTCCTTGCCCAGGCGCACGTTGAATTCCGTCCAGGGCGTCGCGAGCGACCAGTCGCTGCTGTTCAGGGCATTGACCTGGAACGGCTTGGACAACTGGGAGATGTCGAAACGCACGCGCAGCCGGCCTTCGTAGCGGGTGTCGGGATTCAGCGCGTCGCGGTCGCCGATGCGCCAGTTGCGTACATGGCGCACGACCGACAAGGCCTCGACCAGGGATCCCACGGGCAGCGCGAGGTTGCCCGAATGCACGCGCCACTGGCGCGTCAGCGGGTTGTAGACGATGCGCCAGGTCTGGTTCGAGGACAGCACGACCTCGTCGAACCAGTACCAGCGGGGGCGGCGGATCTCGACCTCGACCGAAAAGTAGAGCGGCAATCCGCGCGCGACGGCATCCTCGAGCTGGTTGTTCAGGTCAAGCAGGACATCGGCGCTCAGGAGCAGGTCGCGGCCGCGTTCGGTCACCGTCACGGACTGGACGGCGGGCTCGGATGCCGGGGCTTGGCCGCCCCACAGCAACATCAGGGCGACGACCGGCAGGATCAGGACGCGGCGGAGTCGGAGAATGATCAAACCTTGGCAAACAACGCGTAGAAAAAACCATCGTGCTGCTCGGCCGGCCGATCAGGCTCCGCCTGCGTGAGCAATTGCCCCGGCGCAGGCAGCCGCGCCGCATCGGGGTGCCTGAGCTGGAAAGCCTCGGCTTGCCTGGCCCCCTCCGCGGGAAAAATCGAGCAGGTTGCATAGAGCAATTTACCACCGGGCGCCACCACCTGCCACAAGGCATCGGCAATCCGCGCCTGGAGCGCGGCGGTATTGGCGACATCCCCCTCGCGCCGCAGCCAGCGGATGTCCGGATGGCGCCGGACGATGCCCGACGCCGTGCACGGCACGTCGGCCAGCACCGCGTCGAAGGGCCGCCCGTCCCACCAGGTCTCCAGGTCGGCCACGTCGGCGGCCTGCGTGCGCGCAGACAGGCCCAGCCGCGCCAGGTTGGCATCCACCCGCTCCAGCCTGCCGGCGTCGATGTCCAGCGCCAGCAGGTCGAGATCCGCCAGTTCCAGCAGATGCGCCGTCTTGCCGCCCGGCGCGGCGCAGGCGTCCAGCACACGCATGCCGTCCTTCACCTGGAGCAGCGGCGCCGCCAGTTGCGCAGCGGCATCCTGGACCGACCACCAACCCTCGGCGAAGCCCGGCAACTGCTGCACGGGCCGGGGCTGGGACAGCGCGACGCCCGCCTCGCCCACCGGCAGGGCCTCTACCCCGGCGGCGCGGAAGGCCTCGATCAGCGCCTCGCGGCTGGTGCGGCGGCGGTTGACGCGCAGGACCATCGCCGGCGGCCGGTTGGCGGCGCGCAGCAGCGACTGCCAATGGTCAGGATATTCGATGCGCAGGCGCCGCACCCACCAGTCGGGATGGTTCCAGACGGCTTCGGGGCGGCGGGCGGCGGTCTCCATCAGGCTGTCGCGCTCGCGCAGGAAACGCCGCAGGCTGCCGTTGACCAGTCCCTTGAACGGCGCGAGCGAACGCTGGCCCGCGGCGGCGCGCACGGCCTGGTCCACTACCGTGTGGGGCGCATAACTGACGCCAGCCGCGGCGGCTTCGCGCTCGTCCGCCACCAGCAGCGCGAACGCCGTCAGCAGCAGGGCGTCGAGCAGCGGATCGGCCGGCTTGCGGGGAATCAGCGCCTGCTTGACCGCGCGGGCCAGGCCCAGTTGGCGCATGGCGTGGAAAGACACCGCCTGGGCGGCCGGCCGCAGCGGCGCGGCAACGCGCGACAGCGCATCGGTCAGCGAGACGCCCGCCAGCACGCCCTGGACAGCGCGCGCGGCGGCCAGCAGCACGTCCGACAAGGGCGCCGACATGGGCCCGGAGGCAGGCGGCGCCATCAGGAAAGATCGGGGCTCCAGCCCCGCACGAAGACGTCGACCGGCTGGCGCTTGCCGCCGGCCTTCTGCAATTCGGTCAGGCGCAGGATGCCCTGGCCGGTGGCCAGGTCCACGCCGGCGGCGCCGGCGCGCACGACGCTGCCCGGGCTGGCCGGCGACGCCTCGTCCAGCGCCTCGGCCCGCCATACCTTGACCGGATCGGCCAGGCCGGGCAGCCGCACCGTCGCCCCCGGCACCGGATTGAAGGCCAGGATGCGACGCGCCAGCTCGGCGGCCGGACGCGAGCAATCGAGCGCCGCCTCGGCCTTGTCCAGCTTGGCGGCGTAGGTCACGCCCCGGGCGGGCTGCGGCGTGGCCGGCAGGCCGCCTTCCTCCAGGCGCGCCAGCGCCCGCACGATCAGTTCGCCGCCCAGCACGGCCAGGCGGTCGTGCAATTCGCCGGCGGTCTGGCCCGCCTCGATGGGCAGGGAACCTTCGAGCAGCATGTCGCCGGTATCCAGGCCGGCATCCATCTGCATGATGGTGATCCCGGTCCGCGCGTCGCCCGCCTCGATGGCGCGCTGGATGGGCGCGGCGCCGCGCCAGCGCGGCAGCAGGCTGGCATGGATGTTCAGGCAGCCCAGGCGCGGAATGTCCAGCACCGCCTGGGGCAGGATCAGGCCGTAGGCGGCCACGATCATCGCGTCGGCCCGCGCCGCGCGCAGGGCCTCGTGGGCCTGGGCGGCCTCGTCGGGATACTTGCCGTCCAGCCGCAGGCTGCGCGGCTGCAGCACCGGCACGCCCGCCTCCAGCGCCGCCGTCTTGACCGGACTGGGCGTCAGCTTGAGCCCGCGCCCGGCCGGCCGGTCCGGCTGGGTCAGGACCAGGCCGATCGTATGCCCGGCCCCGATCAGGGCCTGCAGGGCGACTTTTGCGAATTCCGGCGTACCGGCGAAGACCAGATGCATCTAGAGTACCCCCCTACGCGCTTCGCGCGCCCCCCAGGGGACGATGCGAGTGGACCGGAAGGGAAGTCCACCCCCAAGCGGCCTTCGGCCGCTCCCCCTCAAGGGGGCGGCGCTGGCGGACCGGCAAAGCCGGATCCGCGGCACCCTGGATCTGGACTCCCTGCTTGGCGCGCGGCCTTGCACGCCGCTTCCTGCGCGGGCGGGATGGGATTATTGATTGTCGGAGGGGGAATGATACATGGTCCCCCCCTACGCGCTTGATACATGGTCCCCCCCCCTACGCGCTTGCGCGCGCCCCCCAGGGGGCGATGCGGGTGGACCGGCAAAGCCGGATCCACCGCATCCTGGGTCTTCGTGGGGTATCTCGGTGCGAAGCACCGCATGCTTGCTTTGATCTTAGGCGCCGCGGATCCGGCTTTGCCGGTCCGCTAGCGCCGCCCCCTTGAGGGGGAGCGGCCGAAGGCCGCTTGGGGGTGGGCTTCCCTAGACCTTTTCCAGCTTGCGCAGCTTGGTCTTGATGCGGCTTTGCTTGAGGGGGGAGAGGTATTCGACGAAGACCTTGCCTTCCAGGTGGTCGAGTTCGTGCTGGACGCAGACGGCCAGGATGCCTTCGGCGTCGAATTCGTAGCGTTCGCCCTGTTCGTTGGTGGCCTCGACCTTGATGCGGGCGGCGCGCTTGACCTCGTCGTAGATGCCGGGCACCGACAGGCAGCCTTCCTCGTAGACCTGGGTTTCCTCGCTCTTCCAGGTGATGACCGGGTTGATCAGGACGAGCAGGTCGTCGTTGTTCTCGGACACGTCGATGACCACGATGCGCTCGTGGATATCGACCTGGGTGGCGGCCAGCCCGATACCCGGCGCGGCGTACATGGTCTCGGCCATGTCGCGGACGATGCGGCGGATGCGGTCGTCGACCACCGCCACCGGCTTGGCTTTCTTGTGCAGCCTTGCGTCGGGATAGTGAAGAATGGGTAGCAATGCCATGATCGTGTTGCCGTTGCCCCTCGGACAGGGGCCATTTCAGAATAAATGGGGCCGGTTGGCCGGGATCCAAGGGGCAAGATACCACAGCTTCCCGGCGAGTCCGGCCGCCCGCGCGAGGCGGGATCGCGGGGATCCCCGCTATTTATATAGCGGGAGGCGAGCGCCGTCCCTGGCCATTGGACGCGCCGGCGCGCGATCCGTTCAGCGGCGAGGCGGGACATCGATGTCCTGCCCGGGGCTACCCTGCGGCGCCTGCCATGTTTAGATAGCGGCATGCCTCTCGCCCACACTCCGGAAGAACTGTCCGCCTGGCTGCGGCTTACCCTCGAACCCGGCATCGGACCGGCCACCGCGCGCGAACTGTTGCAAGCGGTCGGATTGCCGCAGCGCCTTTACAGCCTGTCCCGCGACGAACTGGCGGCCCTGTTGCCGCCACCGCTGGCCGCGCAGCTGGCCCGTTCGCCGTCGCCCCAGCACGCCGCCACCCTGGAACGCACCCTGCGCTGGGCCGAACACCCCGGCCACCACCTCCTGACGCTGGCCGACGCCGGCTATCCCCGGGCGCTGCTGGCCATCCACGACCCGCCGCCGCTGCTCTACCTGGCGGGCGATCCGTCCCGGCTGTCGCCGCAGGCCATCGCCATCGTCGGGGCCCGCCACGCCACGCCCGACGGCATGGCGAACGCGCGCGCCTATGCCCGCCACCTGGCGCAGCGGGGCTGGTGCATCGTCAGCGGCCTGGCGCTGGGCATAGACACCGCCGCCCACGAAGGCGCGCTCGAGGCCGGCGCCGCCGGCGGCGGCACGGTCGCGGTGGTGGGCACGGGGGTCGACGTGGTCTATCCGCCCCGCAACCGAGGCCTGGCCGAGCGCATCGCCGCGCAAGGAGCCATCGTGTCCGAGTTCCCGCTGGGCCTGCCCGCGCTGCCGCACCAGTTCCCCCGGCGCAACCGGCTGGTGGCCGGACTGACGCAAGGCACGCTGGTGGCCGAGGCGGCCGCACGCAGCGGCTCGCTGATCACCGCCCGGCTGGCGGCCGACGCCGGCCGCGAGGTCTTCGCCATCCCGGGATCCATCCATTCGCCGCTGTCGCGAGGGTGCCACGCCCTGATCCGGCAGGGCGCCAAGCTGGTGGAATCGGCGCAGGACATCCTGGACGAGCTGGGCGCCGGTTCCGGATCCGCAGCGCCGCCGCCGGAACCGGCGCTGCCGCGGGATCCGGTGCTGGCGGGCATGGGCTACGGCCCCGTCCACGTCGACGCGCTGGCGGCGCGCACGGGCCTGGCGGTCCCGCAATTGCAGGCCAGGCTGCTCGAGCTGGAGCTGCGGGGGCTGATCGCCCGGCTCGACGGCGGCCGCTACCAGGCCACGCCCATGCGCTGAATCCCCTTGTGTGCCGCGCACACAACGCATGAGCAGCAAATGCCGGGCAATTTGCCTAGGGATGCAATTCAGCGTACAGTGGATCCAGCCTTACACGCTGACTTATGTTCGAAATTCTCGTCTACCTCTTCGAGAACTACTACACGCCGGAAGCGTGCCCGGACCCGGAAACGCTGGCGCGCAAGCTTGCCGCCGCCGGCTTCGAAGACGATGAAATCGACGACGCCCTGACCTGGCTGTCCGGGCTTGCCGAATCCACTCATCGTTGTGTCGATCTCGCCCTTGTTCCCAGTAGCGGCTGTCGTATCTACGCCGAGGCCGAGTATCGCCAGCTCGGATCGGAAGCGATCGGCTTCATCGCCTTCCTGGAGTCGGCGGGCGTGCTGTCGTCCCCCCTGCGCGAGATTGTGATCGACCGCGCCTTCGCGCTGGGCGAGGCCCCCGTGCCCCTGGACAAGCTGAAGATCATCGTCCTGATGGTGCTGTGGAGCCAGGAAACCGAGATCGACAACCTGATCCTGGAAGAACTGCTGGAAGACGGCAGCGCCCGGCAGCTGCATTAGCCCCCCTACGCGCTGACGCGTGCCCAGTATGGTGAGCCCCCAAGGGGGCCGGGGGTTGTTTTCGATGGAAACAAGTCTTAATCCGGGGCGCTTCGAAAGGCGGAGCCGGCGTTTTTTGGCTTGGTGGGCATAGGCCCGACTTGCGCTGCTTAAAAATCCCCCCGTATCATCCGGCGCTTTGACGCACTATTTGTTCGCGTCGGCTCCGTCAACTGGAAGTCAATGGGCAAAACTCTGATCATCGCCGAGAAACCTTCGGTCGCGCTGGACATTTCCCGCGCGCTGGGCGGGTTCAAGCGCGAAGGCGATTATTTCGAAAGCGACGACTACGTGCTTTCGTCCAGCGTCGGGCACCTGCTCACCCTCGTGGCGCCCAACGATCCGGTCAAGGGCAAGTGGAGCTTCACCCATCTGCCGGTGATTCCTCCCGAGTTCGAGCTGGGGCCGGCCGACAAGCGCTCGGAAGAGCGCCTGCGCCTGCTGGTGCGGCTGATCAAGCGCAAGGACGTGGACGCCCTGATCAACGCCTGCGACGCGGGACGCGAAGGCGAGTTGATCTTCCGCTACATCGCCCAGTACGCAAAGACCAACAAGCCCATCAAGCGGCTGTGGCTGCAATCGATGACGCAGCAGGCCATCCGCGACGCCTTCGCCGACCTGCGCTCGGACGCCGCGCTGCAGCCACTGGAAGCCGCGGCGCGCTCGCGCGCCGAGGCCGACTGGCTGGTGGGCATCAACGGCACGCGGGCGATGACGGCCTTCAACAGCAAGGACGGCGGCTTCTTCAAGACCACGGTGGGCCGGGTGCAGACGCCCACGCTGGCCATCGTGTCCGAGCGCGAGGAGCGCATCCGCCAGTTCGTGCCGCGCGACTACTGGGAAGTGCGCGCGCAGTTCGTCGCCGCCGCCGGCCTGTACGAGGGCCGCTGGTTCGACCCCAAGCACGTCAAGGATCCGCAGGACCCCGAGAAGCGCGAATCGCGCCTGTGGAGCAAGGCCGCCGCCGAGTCGGTCGTGGCGGCCTGCCGCGAGCGCACGGGTTCGGTCACGGAAGAATCCAAGCCGTCCACCCAGTTGTCCGGACTGCTGTACGACCTGACCACGCTGCAACGCGAGGCCAACTCGCGCTTCGGCTTCTCGGCCAAGACCACGCTGGCGCTGGCCCAGACCCTGTACGAACGCCACAAGGCGCTGACCTACCCGCGTACCGACTCGCGCTACCTGCCCGAGGACTACCTGGGCACGGTGCGCCAGACCATGCAGACGCTGGCCGCCAGCCGGCCCGGCTATGCGCCGTTCGCCTCGAAGATCCTGGACAGCGGCTGGGTCAAGCCCAATCGCCGCGTGTTCGACAACAAGAAGGTGTCGGACCACTTCGCCATCATCCCGACGCTGCAGGCACCGCGCGAGTTGAGCGAGGCCGAGGCCAAGCTGTACGACCTGGTGGTCAAGCGCTTCCTGGCGGTGTTCTTCCCGGCGGCCGAATTCCTGGTGACGACCCGGATCACCGAGGTCGCGGGCCACCATTTCAAGACCGAGGGCAAGGTCCTGGTCAATCCGGGCTGGATGGCCGTCTACGGCCGCGACGCGCAGGGCGAGGACGCCAACCTGGTGCCGGTCGCCCCTGGCGAGCAGGTGCGTACCGAGGAAGTCGAGGCCGTGGGCCTGGTGACCAAGCCGCCCGCCCGCTACACGGAAGCGACGCTGCTGTCGGCCATGGAAGGCGCGGGCAAGCTGGTCGACGACGAAGAGCTGCGCGAGGCCATGTCCGCGCGCGGCCTGGGTACGCCGGCCACGCGCGCGGGCATCATCGAAGGGCTGATCAACGAACTCTACCTGCGCCGCGAAGGCCGCGAGCTGGTGCCCACCGCCAAGGCGCGCCAGTTGATGACGCTGCTGTCGGGCCTGGACGTGGACGAGCTGACCTCGCCCGAGCTGACCGGCGAGTGGGAGCACAAGCTGTCGCAGATCGAACGCGGCCAGTTGGCGCGCGAGGCCTTCATGCGCGAGATCGCGCAGATGACCCAGGTCATCGTCAAGCGCGCGAAGGAATACGACCGCGACACCGTGCCTGGCGACTATGCCACCCTGACCACGCCGTGTCCGAAATGCGGCGCCGTGGTCAAGGAGAACTACCGGCGCTACGCCTGCACCGCCTGCGATTTCTCGATCAGCAAGCACCCGGGCGGGCGCACCTTCGAACTGCAGGAAGTCGAGGAATTGCTGGCCAAGCGCGAGATCGGCCCCCTGAACGGCTTCATCAGCAAGATGGGCCGACCCTTCTCGGCCATCCTGCGCATCACCGACGACTACAAGCTGGAGTTCGACTTCGGCCAGGCCGACGAGGAATCCTCCGAAGCCGTGGACTTCTCCGGCCAGACGCCGGTGGGCCCGTGCCCGAAATGCGGCTCGAACGTGTTCGAACACGGCATGAGCTTCGTGTGCGAGAAGTCGGTCGGGCCGCAACGTTCGTGCGACTTCCGCTCGGGCAAGGTCATCCTCCAGCAGGAAATCACGGCCGAGCAGATGGCCAAGCTGCTGACCGAAGGACGCACCGACCTGCTGCAGAACTTCGTCTCCAGCCGCACCAATCGCAAGTTCAAGGCCTTTCTGGTCCGGCAGCCCGATGGCAAGATAGGCTTCGAGTTCGAGCCGCGCCCCGCCAAGGGCGGCAAGGCGGGCGAGGATGCGCCGGCGGCCCGGAAGACGGCGGCAAAGAAAGCCGCCAGCCAGGACGAAGCCGTCGCGGCGCCGGCGAAGAAGGCCCCCGCCAAGAAGGCGGCGGCCAAGAAAGCCGCGCCGCGCAAGACCGCCGCCAAGAAAGCCCCCGCGAAGAAAACCGCCAGGAAGGCGGCCGCGAAGACCTCCAGCTGAGCCGTAGAGCCCAATGACCGTCAAGAAGAAAACGCCCTCACGGGCGCGCAAGTCTCCTGTTGTCGAGCAGCCCGCCGAGGATCGCGTGGACGTCGATCCCGGCCCCGGCGGCAAGCCCTGGTATGTCGTGCGCCGCTCGCGGGTGCATGGAACCGGTGTGTTCGCGGCCCGCAAGATCCCCGCCGGCACCCGTGTCATCGAGTACGCGGGCGAACGCATCAGCGCGGCCGAAGCCGACCGCCGCCACCCGGTCAATCCCGAGGATCCGTACCACACCTTCTTCTTCGCGCTGGAAAGCGGCAAGGTGATCGACGGCGGCAGCCAGGGCAACGATGCGCGCTGGATCAACCACGCCTGCGAGCCCAACTGCGAAGCGGAGGAAACGGACGATGGCCGCGTCTTCATCGTCTCGCAGCATCCCATCGAACGCGGCGAAGAGCTCAATTATGACTACGGCCTGGTCATCGACGAGCGCATCACGCCGACGTTGAAGAAGAACTATCAGTGCTTGTGCGGCGCCGACTCGTGCCGGGGCACGATGCTGGCGTTGAAGCGGCGCAAGAAGAAAGCCTGAGGGCGGGAACCGGGCGGCGGCGCCGCCCGGTCCGGCCGGTCAGTTGTAGTCGCCGACCCGCATCGCCTGGGAGTCGCCGCCGTTGCGGGACACTACCGAGCCGTTCACGACGCGCACCGGATCGCCGCTGCGCCACGGATAGGCCGAGGCGCTATGGAAAGTGCGCACGCTGCCGTCGTCCATCCTGACGGTCATCTCGTACTGCGTCGAGCTGCGCACACGCTTCTCGACCTCGTTGCCCGCGTAGGCGCCGCCCAGGGCACCCAGCACCGTCAGCGCGGTACGGCCGCTGCCGCCACCGAACTGGTTGCCGACCACGCCGCCCACGACACCGCCGCCGACCGCGCCCAGGCCCGTTCCCTGGCCCTGGACCTGCACGGCGCGCACGCTCTCGACCGTTCCGCAGTTGCCGCAGGTGGCCGCCACCGGCCGCGCCGGTTCGCGATAGACCGGGGCAGGGCGGCTGGCGGCGCGCGTCGGCGCGGCACGCTCGGCCGCGGCCTGCTTCGCCGGAGCCGGCGCATGGGCCGAGGCCTTGCCGAAATCCCGGCCACCGGCCGGGGCGGACGCTTCGGTCAGCTCTTGCGTGGGGGCCGACTTGGCCAGCGGCGAGGGCAGCAGTCCGGTCAGGACGCCCACGCCGACGGCGGCCAGGACGATGATGCTGATGGCTGCGGCGGCCACCAGCGGATGCAGCGCGACGGCTCCCCGCATGCTGCGATGCGCGCGCGCGAAGGCGGCGTCGATGGGGATTCGGGAACCGGAAGAAGTACCGGAAAACATGGCGTCACTCCGCTCGTAAGGTTCACGTAAGTTACCTCCAAGCGGCCTTCCATGTTGTTTCGGGGCGTGGCGGGATCTCGCGCTTTCTGTATCGGAATTGACCGAATGTTTCCGCCCCCGGCTGGCAAAGTCTGCCAGAATGGTCCGCATGGAAATCACCCTGACCGAACTCGAGGACGCAATCAATTTCTGGCGCACGCGCAAGCCTTCGACGAGCGAAGCGTGCGTGCTGTGCGCCGAGGCCGCGGCGCTGGCGGGCCCCTATGCCGCCATGATCATGCATCACCTTCCCGCGCTGGACGAGGCGGCCATGCCCGAACCGGCGCGGGCGGCCCTCGCGGCCTGGCGGCAGGCGCGCCAGGCCGTGGCCCGGGTCAAAGGCTGACGCGGGCGGCTTCGGCCGGGGAAGCGACCAGGGATACGGGCGCGAACGCGCCCAGGCTGACCTTCATGGACAGCGCGGCCTCCAGCGTGAACGCACCGTCGGCCACCAGTTCCAGCACCTCTTCCGGCGATACCGTACGCAAGGCGACCACTTCGCCGTCCTGGTTCTCGGGCACGACCTCGGGCCCCAGGACGGTATCGACCACGGTCACGTGCTCGACCTGGTAGCCCTCGGGCAGAACCCGGCGCACGGTGAACTGGCCGCTGCGCCGGCCGTCCTTCAGGTGATGGGGCAACAGGCCGGCCTCTTCCCAGCTTTCCCTGAGCAGGGCCGATTCGGGGGTTTCCGCGGCGCTGACCAGCCCTCCCACGAGGGTATCCCACATTCCGGGATCGGTGGTCTTGGTGAACGACCGCTGGGCGATCCACAACTGCCCGCTGTCGGTCCAGGCGTTCAGGTGGACGGCATGGGTGGCGATGCCCAGGGGCCGCACGGATGCCCGCTCGATCACGCCCAGGACGGTGCCGTCCTCGGCCACCACGTCCAGCAGTTCGTTGCGCCAGCCGTTGAGCCGGCCGGCTTCGGAAAGCGCCGTGGCGACACGCGCCAGCAGCTCGCTGACGGCCTGGGCGCGCCCGGCCGAGGCCGGCGTGCCCGCCAGCTCGGGCAGCAGGTGCACCACGCCGGGTTCCAGCAGTATTTCGCCCGGAAAGGCGGCCAGCCAGCGCGGCACGTCGTGCGCCACCCAGCCGCAATCATGGCCGGCAATGCGCAGTCGCAGGGAGTCCGGCGGGGGATCGACCTGAGCACGAGCCGATATGGAGTCGAATACGTTCATCCAGATATCGTGAATATGCAACACAGCAAGCCCCCATTGTGCCGGAAGTCCGGATGGGACGCCCGGCACCCCGACGTAAGCGAAGGTGAACCCGGTTGCCTCGGGTAAGATGCCGGCGCTCGCACCGCCCCCAAGGAAGAGGAAGACCATGACCGATCACCCCCGTATCTGCATCGTCGGCGCCGGAGCGATAGGCGGCCTCGTCGCCGGACGCCTGGCCCAGGCCGGCAACGACGTTTCGCTGCTGGCCCGCGGCCGCACGCTGGAAGCGCTGCGCCGGCACGGCCAACGGCTCGACTCGGCGGGCAAGCTCGTCGCCTCGCCGGTCCGGGCCAGCGACGACGCCCGGGCGCTGGGCCCGCAGGACGTCGTCGTCATCACCGTCAAGGCACCGGCCCTGCCGGAGATCGCACGGGCCATCCGTCCGCTGGTCGGCGCCGACACGGTCGTGATCCCGGCCTTGAACGGCATCCCCTGGTGGTTCTTCCTGGACGCCGGCCTGCCCCTGGGCGGCACGCGCCTGCGCAGCGTCGATCCGGACGGCGGCATCGAGGCCAGCCTGCCGGCGGACCAGGTGCTGGGCGCCGTGGTCTTCGCGTCGGCCTCGACCCCCGAGCCCGGCCTGACCCTGCACGCCTCGGGCAACCGCATCGTGCTGGGCGAGCCGAAGGGCGGGTCGAGCGAACGCGCCCGCGCCGTGGCCGGGCTGTTCACGCGGGCGGGCTTCGATGCCCCCGCCAGCGAGAACGTGCGCGCCGACATCTGGACCAAGCTGCTGGGCAATGCCTGCTTCAACCCCGCCAGCCTGCTGACGGGCGCCTATACCGACGACATGATCGACGATCCCCGCCTGCACGCCATGTTCGTGGCCATGATGGACGAGGCGCTGGCGCTGGGCACCCGGCTCGGGCTGCCGGCCCAGGTCGAGTCGCGCGACCGCATCGCCTTCACCCGGGGGCTGGGCCACATCAAAACGTCGATGCTGCAGGACGTGGAGGCGGGCCGGCCGGTGGAGATCGACAGCATCCTGGGCGCGCTGGTCGAGACCGCCGCGGCGGCCCGATTCTCCACGCCGACCCTGGATACCGTCTACGCGCTGGCGCGCATGCGCGCCGCGGCCCTGGGGCTGTATCCGGCGTAGCCGGCCCTTGCCCAACTTTTCTATAGGCGAAAAATACCAAAACATCGCTTGAACCCCAGCCGCCCGCGCCGCATCCTGCCACCCTAGATAGAGTAAGCACGGAGAGCCGGCGCACGGCGGCATGCATGTCCATTTCCAGCGAAACCATCAGGTCGGTCACCTCGTCCTTGTACGAGTGGTCGCTGAAGAAAGTCCCGGACGACACCAAGCGGGTGCTGGCCCAGGCGCAGCAGCGCGAGACGGTCCAGCTCGGCAGGCAGACGCTGCGCATCATGCTCGAAAGCGCCGAGGCCGCCGAGTCCGAAAGCCACCTGGTCTGTTCGGACGTGGGCGTGCCCACCTACATGATCCGCGTGGGCACGGGCGTGAGTTTCGAAGGCAACGTACGCCAGGCCATCGTCGACGGCTTCGCCGACCTGGTCGCGCGCGCGGACCCGCCCATCCTGAAGATGGTGACCAATCCGCTGACCCTGCAACGCAGCTACGAGGGCAAGAACATGCCCCTGGTCACCTTCGACATGGTCGACGGCGCGGACTACATGGAGATCGTCTGCGCGCCCAAGGCCATGGGCACGGGCCGCTGGGAAGCCATCGAGACCTTCGTCTACCCGTCGCTGGAGACCATCGAGAAATACGTGCTCGATACCGTGCTCAAGGCCGGCTCGCAGCCCTGTCCGCCCATCGTCGTGGGCGTGGGCATAGGCGGCACCTTCGACTACGCGGCCAAGATGGCCAAGGAGTGCGTCCTGCGCCCCTTCGGCCAGACCAATCCCGAGCCCGTCCTGGCGGCCATGGAACAGCGCCTGCTCAAGGCCATCAACGACACCGGCTTCGGGCCCATGGGCACGGGCGGCGACACCACCGCCATGGCGGTGCACATCGACTATTCGGCCAGCCACGGCTTCATGCCCGTGGCCGTGGCCTTCAACTGCTGGATCAACCGGCGCACCTGTGCCCGCATCTACCAGGACGGCACGGTCGAACGCCTGGAATAGCGGCAACGGAGACGAGCATCGTGAATACCCATCGCCTGACCTTGCCGGCAAGCGCGGACGACATCGCCCGTATCCAGGCCGGCGACCTGGTCTACCTGACCGGCGACATCGTCGTCACCATCGGCCTACCTACGCACCAGCGCATGATCGACTACGCCCGCGAGGGCAAGCCGCTGCCGGTGGACGTGCACGGCGGCGCCTTCCTGCACCTGAGCTCGTACAACCGCGAGAGCGACACGCCCTCGGGCTACGAGGCCCTGTACATGAACCCCACCACCAGCACGCGCTACGACGCGCTCATGCCGCCGCTGATCCGGGCCTACGGCCTGCGCATCGTGGGCGGCAAGGGCGGACTGGGCGAGGAAAGCGTGCAGGCCATGCGCGAGACGGGCTGCATCTACCTGTCCTTCCTGGGCGGCGGCTGCACGCTGCTGGCCCGCGCGATCCAGGAAGTGGTGTCCGTGCACTGGGAAGACTACATCTCGCAATTCCGCCTGGTGACCTTGCGCGTCAAGGACCTGGGCCCCGCCACGGTGGGCATCGACGCCCACGGCAACAGCCTCTACCGACAGCTGCGCGAGAACGTGCAGCAGCGGCTGCCTGGCATTCTCGAAGAACTCGACCGGCACCGCGCGGATTCCACGCACTGAGTGCGGCAATCTTCTTCATTACGACAGATCGGAGACCCCATGAAGAATCATCGACTTCTCGCCTGCGCCACCGCCATCCTGGCCCTGGGCGCCACCGCCGCCCACGCCAAGGACGACGCCGCGTCATGGCCTACCCGGCCGGTGCGGCTGATCGTGCCGTTCCCGGCCGGCGGCAGCACCGACGTGGTCGCGCGCCTGATCGCCGAGCGGCTGGGCCAGAAGCTCGGCCAGCAGTTCGTCGTGGACAACCGTCCGGGCGCGGCCGGCAACATCGGCACCGACCAGGTCGCCAAGGCCTCGCCCGACGGCTACACGCTCACGCTGACGACCTCCGGGCCGCTGGCCAACAACAAGTACCTGTACAAGTCCATGCCGTACGACCCGGCCAAGGACCTGACTCCCATCGTGCTGGTGGGCGAGATCCCGCTGGTGGTCGTGTCCACCGACAAGACCCCGGCCAAGAACCTGAAGGAATTCATCGCGCTGGCCAAGGCCGCGCCGGGCAAGTATTCCATCGGCAATCCGGGCAACGGCACCATCGGGCACCTGGCCTATGAACTGCTGCGGCACAATACCCGGACCGACTTCCTGGGCGTGCCGTACAAGGGCGACACGCCGGCCATGACGGACCTGCTGGGCGGCTCCATCCAGGCCATCGTCGCGCCCATCACGGCCTTCATCCCGCAGATCCAGAGCGGCAAGATGAACGGCCTGGCGGTGACCTCCAAGAAGCGTTTCCCCGGCACGCCCGACGTGCCCACCGCGGTCGAGCAGGGCTTCGACGTCGAGGCCTCGGTCTGGTTCGCCGTCGCGGGCCCCGCCGGCATGCCGCGTCCCATCGTCGACAAACTCAACCGCGAGATCAACCTCGTGCTGAACTCGCCCGAGGGCCGGGCCAAGCTCGAGCAGTTCGGCGCGGTCGTGGGCGGCGGTTCGCCCGAGCAGCTGGATTCGCTGATGAAGGTCGAAAGCGCGAAGTGGAAGCGGATCATCGAGGACGCCAATATCAAGCTGGATTAGCCCCCCTACGCGCTTCGCGCGCCCCCCCACAGGGGGGCGGCACTGGCGGACCGGCAAAGCCGGATCCGCTGTGCCCTGGGTCTTGTGAGTTCTTCTTGGATTGGGGCACGGGTTTTCGGGGTGGTTTCCGCCCCATGGAGTGTTGAATGAGCGGTTTCGTTACGTTGAAGACCGAGGGCATGAGCACCGAGGAGGCCTATCGGCTGATCGTGGGCTGCGTGGCGCCCCGGCCGGTGGCGTGGATCACCACGCAGGATGAATCGGGACGGGTCAATGCCGCGCCGTTCAGTTCGTACAACTACGTGGCGCACAGCCCGCCGATGCTGGCGGTGAACATCGGCTCGCGCAAGGGCGAGTTGAAGGACACGGCACGCAACATCGTCGAGACGCGCGAGTTCGTGGTCAACGTGGCCACGGAAGCGACGCTGGAGCTGATGCATGCGTCGGGCGCGGACTACCCGCCCGAGATCGGCGAGCCCGAGGCGCTGGGCATCGAGCTGGCGCCCAGCACGGTGGTGCGGCCGCCGCGCATTCCCGCCACGCCGATCCAGATGGAATGCCGGCTCGAGCACGTGCTGCCGCTGGGACGGGGCCTGAACACGCTCTACATCGGCGAAGTGGTGGCCTTCCATCTGTCCGAGGCCATATTCAACGGCCGGCACATCGATGCCGTGGCGATGCGGCCCATCGCCCGGCTGGGCGGACCGTACTACGCGGGGCTGGGCGAGATCTTCCATCGGCCGATGCTGCAGGCGCCGCCGATCTGATCCCCCCTACGCGCTTCGCGCGCCCCCCAGGGGGCGGCACTGGCGGACCGGCGGAGCCGGATCCGCTGTGCCCTGGAGACCAACGGGCTGGCGAAGTTGGGGGTTCTTAATTTTGTGACAAGGACATACTGATGACGGGTTCATCTGGGGATTTCAGCCGGTCGGTGCAGGCCGGGACGTTCATCAAGACGGTGTCGCCGCACGTGGTGGAGATACTGGGGACGACGGCGCTGGATTTCGGGGTGCTGGATGCCGAGCATGCGCCGTTCGACCGGGCGGCGCTGGACTTGATGATGATGGCCGGACGGGCCGCGCGCCTGCCGCTTTTCGTGCGGGTGGCCGACTACGAGGCCGCGACCATCCTGTCGACGCTGGACCTGGGCGCGGCGGGCATCGTGGTGCCGCACGTCGACAGCGCCGAGCAGGCGGAACTGATCGTCTCGCGCGCCCGCTACAAGGACGGCGTGCGGGGCTTTTCCAGCTCGCCCCGGGCGGCCGGCTACGGGACCATGACCTACAAGCAGGCCCAGGAAGCGGGCGACCAGACGCTGGTGATGTGCCAGATCGAAAGCGTCGAGGGCCTGGCCAACGTGGAAAGCATCGCCGCCGTTCCCGGCGTGGGCGGACTGTTCGTGGGACGCGCGGACCTGGCCCTGTCCATGGGCCAGGAAGGCTCGCGCAGCCCGGCGGTGCTGGAAGCCACCGCCCGCATCGTCCGCGCGGCGCTGGCCGCCGGCAAGATCGCCGCGATGTTCGTGGCCAACGCCGCCGAGCGCGACGAGTTCGCCGCGCAAGGCGTGACCTGGTTCGTGATCGGATCCGACCAATCCCTGCTGCGCCAAGGCGCGCAATCGGTTGCCGTGGCAGGCGACCGGTCGCACGGCTGACGCGGCTCCCTCTCAAGCAAAGGTGAAGTCCATGACTGTCCAACAACCGCGGCCCGCGACCTATGCCGCGCACTACGACACCGCTCCGCAGCAACAGCAGGCCGGCGCGCGCACCTGGCTGACCCGGGGCGCCAACTTCGTCGTCGCCGTCTCGCAGGTCGAGGCGGGAGCCGTGCTGGCGCGCGAGGCCAACCCCGACGAATACTTCGTCTTCGTGCACACCGGCGGCGCGCGCATCCAGGCGGGTTCCGAGCAGGTCGACGCCGCTCCCGAGACCGTGACCATCGTTCCGCCGGGTGCGAGCCGCGTCGAGGCCACCGCCGCGGGCACCATCGTGCGCGTGTTCTCCAACCGCGCCTCGGACCTGGCGCAGGCTTCGGTCAACCAGGAGATCTACGCCGACGGCGCGCCCGAAGTCGCGCCGCTGGTGCCATGGCCCGATCCCCCCGCCGGCTTCAAGCTGCGCCACTACGTGCTGGCCGAGCACGTGCGGCCCGACAGCAACATGCGCATCTTCCGCAGCACCAACCTGATGGTCAATTTCCTGGCCAAGCGCCTGGTGCCGCGCGACGTGCACAAGCTCAGCCCGCACACCCACGCCGACTTCGAACAGGCCTCGCTGGCGATCCAGGGCACTTACGCGCACCACCTGCGCTGGCCGTGGACGCCGGACATGGACATGTGGAAAGAGGACGAGCACGTCGAAATCGGCAGCCCGTCCGTCACGGTCATTCCCGCGAAGGTGCTGCATACCAGCCGCAACGTCAGCCAGGGCGATTGCTGGCTGATCGACATCTTCGGCCCGCCGCGCATGGACTTCTCCAGCAAGCCGGGACTGGTCTGCAACGCGGACGAGTACCCCATGCCCGCGCCCGCCACGGCCGCCGCGGCCTAGAGCCTGGCGAGGTCCTCCGAGATGCCGCGGGAGACCTCCTGCAACTGTTCCAGATAGCGCTCGACGACCTGTTCGTTGGTGAGCGTGGAGGCGAACCACGTCATGCCGAACGAGGCCACCACATGCTTGCCGTCGAACACCGGCACGGCCAGGGTGCCGGATACCGGGCGCACGGCGGGATCGCGCAGCGCGTAGCCCTGCGCGCGCGTGATCTCTATCATCCGCCTGACCGCCTCCCGGTCCTGCGCCGGCTCGTCCTCGGGGTTCTTCGATTGGCGCAGCAGCGCGAGTATGGTCTCGCGCTCATCCTCTTCGCAGAAGGCCAGGTAGGCCCGGCCGATGGCGCGGCTGACCAGGCTCAGGCGCATGTTGATGGTCGAATGCAGCAGCGACAGCGGCGAATGGGGAATGGTGCTGTAGCGCACCACCATGGCATCGGTATCGAACACGGCGATGGCCAGCGGCCACTTGATGGCCTCGGTCAGCGCGTCCAGGCGCGGCCGGGCCGCTTCGACGATGCGCGGCTCGCTGTGATAGCCCGACGACAGCGTATTGACCAGCGACGTCAGGTAGTACGCCCCGTACTGCGGCGCATGGCGCACCAGTCCCTTGGACGCGAGCGACTCAAGAAGACGTATCAGCGATGGCTTGGGGATGCCCGTCTGCTTGTACAGTACGTCCAGGGTCGATACCGGCTGGCGGTTCAGGGCCTGCAGCAGCTCGATGGCACGGACAACGGCTTGGACGGGCGGAAAGGAAGGCACGCGGACCTCCGTACGGAAAGGACGCCGGCCGGCGATTATCGCATTGCCGGATGCGTTCCAACCTCCGTACGGCCGTCCTGGTGAAAATCAGCGGCGGGCGCCGCCCTTCACGAACACGCGCTTGCCGGTGTCATGCCAGACCGCGCGCTTTTCCTCTTCGGTCAGCAGGACCGAGGCGTCGATCATGCGCTGGACCATTTCCTTGTAGGTGCCCGACGAGGTGCCGATGTCCGAGCCCCACATGATGCGGTCGGCGCCGAACAGGTCGACCGCGCGGCGCAGCACCTGCTCGGCCGGCACGTCGGCCTCGCGGTACTCGTCCAGGTTGATCGAGGTGAACTTGAAGAAGATGTTGTGCTCGTGCGCCAGCTTCTCGAAGCGCTCGTCCAGGCCGAAGTGTTCCTCGGTGGCCTCGGGCTCCAGCAGGTGGTCCAGCACGATGCGCACGTTCGGATAGCGGCGCGCCAGTTCGATGATGGTCGGCACCGACGGACCGCCGCCGCCCACCGCCAGCACTTCCAGGTCGATCACCAGGCCGAACTCCTCGGCCACGTCCCAGGTCTTGAGCGCCTGCGGCGAATTCAGCCACGGCATGCTGCCATCGGGCTGGCGGCCGCCGAACAGGCGCACGCCCGCCAGGCCGTTCTTCTCGATGTAGCTGCGCACCAGGCCCGGCGTGCCGGCATCCTCGGCGTCCAGGATGACCACCGCCGAGAAGATGTCGGGATGGGCGTCGGACGAATCCAGGATGTAGCTGTTGTCGTAGCGGTAGATCATGCGCTTCTGCACGGCCACCGCGCCGTCGACGTTTTCTTCCTTCATCCAGACCAGCATGCGCGCCACGTCGGGCACTTCGTTGATCGGATTGGGGCCGTGCTTGCCGCCCGGCTTGCCGATCACGCCCGGGGCGCGCGGCGGCGCGTCGGCGGCGCGCTTCATGGGATTGCGCGGATAGCGCACCTGGTCATCCGCCACCAAGTGGGCGTGCGAATCGAACAGCAGCGGGCGAGTGCCGGCGGCCGACGGGGCTTGCTTGTCTTGGGTCATATCGAAAACTCTACGTGTTTACAGCGGGACTTTATCGCCAGCCTGCCCCCTCCGCACCCGATATTCTCGAACTTTTCGGTGTCCGAAAACTTGTGGCCGAACAGGAATCGGGCCCATTCAAACAAAAATTTAAAAAAAGCGATTCAAATTTCTGTTTGAATCGCCGATACTACGCCGGACTACTGGATCCTCCATCGTGAACCTGCTCGACGACGACACCTCCACCCGCTCCCGCATCGTGCTGGCCGCCCTGCGCGTCTTCGCCACCCGGGGATTCGAGGCCGCCTCGCTGCGCGAGATCACGTCCGCCGCTCAGGTGAACATCGCCGCCATCCACTACCACTTCGGCTCCAAGGACGCGCTGGTGCAGGAAGTGCTGCGCGTGGTGTCCGAGCCCATCAACCGCATGCGGCGCGAGGCCCTGGCCCGGGTGCCGGCGCACCGCGAACCGACGATGGAAGAAGTCGTGGAAGCGCTGATCGCACCGCCCGTGCGGCTGAGCTTCGACGCCACCGGCGAATGGCGGCTGCTGATCCGGTTGCTGATCCAGGCCCGCGCGGTGCCCCGCGCCAGCACGAACGCCGCGATCTTCGAGCAGTACGACGCGCTGGCGGCCGACTTCGTCGACGCCCTGATGGCCGCCCAGCCGTCGCTGGGCCGCGAGGAAGCCTACTGGCGCTACGCCTTCGCCATCGGCGCCATGATGTACATCGTCAGCGACGCCGA
Source organism: Pigmentiphaga sp. NML030171 (assembly GCF_002188635.1). Taxonomy (GTDB): domain Bacteria; phylum Pseudomonadota; class Gammaproteobacteria; order Burkholderiales; family Burkholderiaceae_B; genus Pigmentiphaga; species Pigmentiphaga daeguensis. The sequence goes on from NZ_NINX01000033.1 coordinate 169,188, forward strand.
CGAGACCTATCACCGCCTGCATCGCATCTCCGGCGGGCTGTGCGACACCGACGACCCCGAACGCATCGTCGCCCAGCTCGTCGCCTTCATCGCCGCCGGCATGCGGGCAGCCGCCCCGGCCGGCACACCGCTGTGACTTCCCTCCGGATACACGACATGACCCGCCGCATCATCGACCTGTCGGTCGCCCTCGAAGACAAGCCCACTTCGCCGGCGCACCACCGCCCCCAGATCAGCTACGTCGACCACGACCAGTCCTGGGAACTCTTCTCCAAGCTCTTTCCCGGCATCGGCCCCGACGACCTGCCCGAGGGCAAGGCCTGGGCGGTGGAGCGGGTTTCGCTGTCGACCCACGCCGGCACCCACATGGACGCGCCGTGGCACTACCACCCCACGACCGACCATGCGCTGCAGGAAGGCGGCCGGCCCGCGCCCGGCATCGACGAAGTCCCGCTGGACTGGTGCCTGAAGCCCGGCGTCAAGCTCGACTTCCGCCACATGGAAGCGGGCTACGTGGTCACGCCCGCCGACATCCAGGCCGAGCTGAAGCGCATCGGCCATACCCTCCAGCCGCTGGACATCGTCGTGGCCAACACCCGCGCCGGTGCGCGCTACGGCCAGGAGGACTATTGGGAAAGCGCCTGCGGCTTCGGCCGCGCCGCCACGCTGTGGCTGCTGGAGCAGGGGGTACGGGTGGTCGGCACCGACTCCTACAGCTGGGACCCCGCCTTCAAGTTCGTGGTCGAGCGCTACGAGCGCGACCGCGACCCTTCCATCATCTGGGAAGGCCACAAGGCGGGGCGCGACATCGGCTACTTCCAGATGGAGAAGCTGACCAACCTGGACCAGTTGCCGTCCCATGGCTTCACCATCAGTTGCTTCCCCATCAAGATCAAGCACGGATCGGCCGGCTGGTGCCGCACCGTCGCCATTCTCGATTGACCCGCGAGGCGCGCGACGCCTCGTCCAAGACAACGATCCCGGAGACTCCCCATGACCTTCCTTTCCTGCGCCCGCCTGGGCGCCGCCCTCGCGCTGGCCGCCTGCGCAGTACCCGCCGCCGCGCAGGCGCCTGCCTCGTACCCCGACCGGCCCGTCCACGTCGTCGTGCCGTTCCCGCCGGGCGGCATCGTCGACAACGTCACCCGCAACCTGGGCGCGCGCCTGTCGGCCGCGCTGGGCCAGACCTTCATCGTGGAGAACAAGGCCGGAGCCGGCGGCTCGATCGGCGCCGCCCACGTCGCCAAGGCCGCGCCCGACGGCTACACCCTGCTGGCCGCCTTCGACACCCACGCCGTCAACCCGCTGCTATACAAGCTCAGCTTCGACTCCGACAAGGACCTGGCGCCGGTCGCCTTGATCGGCACCTCGCCGCTCATCCTGGTCGTCCATCCCTCGGTGCCCGCCCGGACCGTGCCTGAGCTGGTCGCGCTGGCCAAGGCCAAGCCCGACGCGCTGAACTACGCCTCCACCGGCGCCGGCAGCTCCAACCAGCTGACCGCGGAACTGTTCAAGGCCACCGCCGGTGTCGAGATGAACCACGTGCCCTACAAGGGCGGCGCACCCGCCATCACCGACGTGCTGGGCGGCCGGGTGCAGGTCATGTTCGTCAGCGCCAGCTCGGTACTGGCCCATATCAAGGCCGGCAAGATGCGGGCCCTGGCCGTCACCACCCGGGAACGCATCCCGGCCCTGCCCGACGTGCCGTCCATCAGCCAGTTCTACCCCGATTTCGAGGCCCGCTCGTGGATAGGCCTGCTGGCTCCGGCCGGCACGCCCCCCGCCACCGTCTCGCGCCTGAACGCCGAGGTCTACCGCGCCTTGCAGACGCCCGAGATGCGGACGTTCTTCGACGCCCAGGCCATCCAGCCCGGCAGCGGGTCGCCCGAGCAATTCGGCGCATTCCTGCGGAACGAGACCAAAAAGTGGGGCGAAATCATCAAAAAACAGGACATCCGGGTGGAATGAGACGGCCGGGAAACCCGCGTGGCGCAAGACCCACGCGGGCGGCTTGCAAGTTTTGAGAATATTATCAATAATTAATCTCATTACGACGTCCACTGCGGCGCCCAACCGCGCCGCAACGAGTTCCGCCATGTACGTTTGTGTCTGCAACGCCATCACCGAACGCCAGATCCGCAGCAGCGTGGAAGCTGGCGCGACTACCCTGGCCGACCTCCAGTTCGACCTGGGCGTGGCGACCTGCTGCGGCTCCTGCGCCGACACCGCCTGCCAGTACCTGCCGGCCGGCGCCAGCGCCTGCGAGCACGCCTACGAAGCGTCCATCTCGGCCGCCAACGGCCGCACCGAAGCCACCGAACTCCCCCCGCCCCGCGCCACGACGCGCCGCTTCCCCATCCACGTCGTCGGCGCCGGCGCCGGCGCCGCCAAGGCGGCGTAGGGGTCCCCCCCCTACGCCCTTCGGGCGCCCCCCAGGGGGCGAAACCGGCGGACTGGCAAAGCCAGATCCGCGGTTTCCTGGGTCTAGTACCTGTTTCTTGGCACGTCACACTGTTGCTACCGCTGGCAGCCAGCGATAGCAACAATGCTACGCGCCAAGACAGCGGTACTAGACCCAGGATGCGGTGGATCCGGCTCCGCCGGTCCACCCGCATCGCCCCCTTGAGGGGGCCCGCGTCAGCGGGTAGGGGGTGGGCTTTCCTTGCGCGCGGCAGCGCGTAGGGGGGATCATTATCATTGTCACTTTCCTAGGCCATTACGGGCGGACGTACGGCCTGCTTGCCTGGCGTCAACAATGCTAACCTTGCCGGATCCATGAATTCTGCAGGGGAAAGAACATGAAAGGCGACAAGACCGTCATCCAATACCTCAACAAGCAGCTCACCAACGAGCTGACCGCCATCAACCAGTACTTCCTGCATGCGCGCATGCTCAAGCACTGGGGCCTGGGCAAGATGGGCAAGCACGAGTACGACGAGTCCATCGAGGAAATGAAGCATGCCGATCGCCTGATCCAGCGCATCTTCATGCTGGACGGCCTGCCCAACCTGCAGGACCTGCACAAGCTGCTGATCGGCGAGAACGTCCCGGAAATCCTGGAATGCGACCTGAAGCTGGAGCTGTCCTCGCAGGTCGTGCTCAAGGAAGCCATCGCCCACTGTGAAAGCGTGCGCGACTACGTGTCGCGCGATCTGCTGCAAGACATCCTGGACGACACCGAAGAACACATCGACCACCTGGAGACCCAGATCGGCCTGGTGGACCAGGTCGGCATCCAGAACTACCTGCAATCGCAGATGGACGAGCAGGGCTGATTCCCCACCCCGCCCGCAGCAAAGCCCCGCCACGCGGGGCTTTTTGCTTTATGCGCGTTCCCGGCTTCACGGAACGCGTCTTGCTGCCCGGTTGGCTTACTTCGACAGGAGACCGCCATGGCCACCGTTCAGGGCAGCAACCCGCTTTCCAAACATACCGACGACGTCCTCAAGGACGAGAACCGCAGGATGCCGGCGGCGGAACTGCCGCGCGAAGACAAGGACAAGCCGGCCGCCGGCGGCGGCGACGAGTTGAACGTGGATGAGCTGGAGGAAGCGGAACGCGGCGGCCCGCCCCGTTCAGGCGGCGGGCCGGACTGAGCGCGGCGTCAGTTATTGCCCGTCGCGGGGCATTCGGCGATGCGGCCCCAGCGATTATCGGTGTTGCAGTATTTCCACCGGGCTTTCTCGTTGCAGATGACCCGGCCGACGACGCCCTGGGAAGCGCAGCGCGCCAGTTCGGCTCGCAGCGACTGGATCCAGGGCTCCTGGCCGCCGGCCGCGTCGGCTCCGGCCACCACGGTGGCGACCTGCTGCGAAGGCGGCTCGACGATGATGCGCGGAGACTGGGCGGCCGCCGGGGGCTCGGCCAGGTGGGCGGGCAGGGGGCTGCCCGGGTTCACCGTCTGCATGTCGGGCGCGATGGTCGAAAGCAGGGTATCGGGCTGCGGTTGATCGGCCGCGGATACCAGGGGAATGGGCGCGCTCGGCTGCACCGGGCGCGATGGGACGCCGCGCGAGCCGTCCACCCTGGGTTGCGGGGGTTCGGGCAGGTAGGTTTCCTGGTCCACCGCCGCCACCGGCGCTTCGCCCGGGCGCCCCTGGGCCACGGGCACGGGCGCCTCGGCCGCGCGGTCGACGGGAGCATTCCAGGACAACCAGAGCCCGAACAGCACTCCCACCACCACGACCATCGCCACGAAGGCCAGGCCCATCAAAATGCGGTTACGCATGTGTACACCTCTTCACTGTGGACCGGCGGCCCCGCCGGTCCCCATGCCCGGGCGGGCCCGTCAGGCGAAAGCGGAATCGCCCACCCTGGTCTGGAACACCTGTCCCCCGTGCTCGCGCAGGGCATGGAACTGCACGTTGGGATAGAGCTCCTGCGCCACCCGCAGCTGCGCCGACGATCCGATCAGGAAAGCGGGCGCCTCGACTACATCGTAGGCGATGTGCTGCATGTTGGCGTCCATGAACTTCTTCAGGTCCTTGGGGTTCTCGGCCGTGATCCAGCGCGCCATCGAATAGCGCGCCGGCAGCATGCGCGCGGCCACGCCGTATTCGGTCTTGAGCCGATGCGCCACGACCTCGAACTGCAGCTGGCCGACGGCCCCCAGCAGCAACGGGCCTCCGGCCACCGGCCTGAACACCTGGATGGCGCCTTCCTCGCCCAGCTGGGTCAGGCCCGTGCGCAACTGCTTGGTGCGCAGCGGATCGGCCACCTCCACCGCCTGGAACAATTCGGGCGCGAAGAACGGCAGTCCGGTGAACTGCAGCGCCTCGCCTTCGGTCAGCACGTCGCCCAGTTGCAGCACGCCGTGGTTCGGAATGCCGATGACGTCGCCGGCATAGGCCTCGTCCAGCAGCTCGCGCCGCTGCGACAGGAACGAGACCACGTTGTTGGGCCGCGTTTCCTTGCCGGTGCGGCAGACCTTCAGCCGCATGCCGCGCTCGAAACGGCCCGAACAGACGCGCACGAAAGCCACGCGGTCGCGATGGGCCGGATCCATGTTGGCCTGCACCTTGAAGACCACGCCGGTGAATTTCGGTTCATCGGGCTGGACCTCGCGCTGCAGCGCATGGCGCGGACCGGGCGCGGGCGCCTGCTCGACCAGCGCGTCCAACACTTCCTGCACGCCGAAATTGTTGATGGCCGAGCCGAAGAACACGGGCGTCTGCTTGCCGGCCAGGAACTCGGCCTGGTCGAACGGCGGCGCGGCGCCTTCGATCAGGTCGATCTCGCCGCGCGCCTGCTCGAACGCCGCGCCGAAGCGGCGCGCGATCTCGGGGTTGTCCAGCCCGTCGATGATTTCGTCGTGCTGCTCGCTCAGCCTGTCGCTGCCGGCCTTGAAGACCCGCATCCGATCGCGCCGGATGTCGAACACGCCGCCGAAGGACTTGCCCATGCCGACCGGCCACGCGAAGGGCACGGCATCCATGCCCAGGTGGGACTCGATCTCGGACAGCAGCTCCAGCGGCTCGCGCACCTCGCGGTCCATCTTGTTGACGAAGGTGATGATGGGCGTATTGCGTGCCCGGCACACCTGCAACAGCCGGATGGTCTGCGGCTCGACGCCGTTGGCCGCGTCGATCACCATCAGCGCCGCATCCACGGCCGTCAGCACGCGGTAGGTATCTTCCGAGAAGTCCTGGTGGCCCGGGGTGTCGAGCAGGTTGATGACGGTATCGCGGTATTCGACCTGCATGACCGAGGACGCCACCGAAATGCCGCGCTGCTTCTCGATCTCCATCCAGTCGGACGAGGCGTGCCGCGAGGCCTTGCGTGCCTTGACGCTACCGGCGATCTGGATCGCGCCGGCGAACAGCAACAGCTTTTCGGTCAGCGTGGTCTTGCCCGCGTCGGGGTGGGAAATGATGGCGAAGGTGCGTCGCCGGGCGACTTCGGAGGATATGGTCATCGCGCGGAATTTTAACCGGAGACGGGATCGGGCGCTTGATCCGTCCGGCCGCCACGGCAGCAAGCGCCGTGCCGCGGCGGCTCGGCTCCGCCCACCGCGCATTTAGTCCTATTCAATACTCCAACTTGATTTTAGTCTCAAATGGTATTAACCTTGGCTTGCATGCACGACACAGGAAAGCATCATGGCCATTCCTGCTTCCAAGACCCCTGAACTGACCAGCCAGGCCGCCACCGACGCGGCCCTGCGCACCTTTTTCCGGATCGCCCAGGCTTGGCAGCTCAATGCCGAAGAGTCGGCCACCCTGCTGGGCGTCCCGCGCTCGACCATGTTCCGCTGGAAGACCGGCCGCGCGCCTGCGCCGCTGCCGCGCGACACGCTCGAACGCCTGTCGCTGGTCTTCGGCATCTACAAAGCGCTGCAGGTCCTGTTGCCCGTCCCCGAACGCGCCGACGCCTGGCTGCGCCGCCCCAACGACGCGCCCCTGTTCGGCGGCCGGCCGGCCCTGGAACGCATGCTCACCGGCATGACCAGCGACCTGTACGTGGTGCGCACCTATCTCGATGCCCAGCGGGGGGGCTGGACATGACGCCTGCCGTTGCCGAGGTGCAATGGACGCCCTGCCACCGGCTCGTCCCCAGCCGCTTTCCGCCCGCCGGCCTGTACGACCGGGTGGCCGATCCGGCCGACCTGGACGTGGTATTCGCTATCGAGAACCTGACCAATCCGCGCGTGCGCGACGAAGCCGGGAACCTGCGCCTGGTCCCGCCGGAAGACCGCATTTCCGGTCCGGGCACCACCCCCATCATGGCGGCCTTCACCCATCTGAATCCGGCCGGCAGTCGCTTCACGGACGGCACCTGGGGGGTGTACTACGCCGGGGAAAGCCTGGAAACCGCCGTGGCCGAGACCATGCACCACCGCGCCCGTTTCCTGGCCGCGACGCACGAGGTCGCCATCGAGATCGACATGCGCCACTACGTGGCCGACCTGGCCGCGCCGCTGCACGACCTGCGCGGCCTGCGGCCGGCCTTGCCCGCCATTTACGATCCGGACGACTACACGGCCAGCCAGGCGCTGGCCCGCCAGCTCCGGCTGGCGGGCAGCTGGGGCGTAGCCTACGACAGCGTCCGCCGCCCCGGCGGCCAATGCGCGGCGGTGTTCCGGCCGCGCGGCCTGTCCCGCTGCCGCCAGTCCCAGCACATTGCGTTCGTCTGGGACGGCCACCGCATGAGCGGGTGGTATTCCAAGTCGGCATTGCGGTCGGTCTGATTTTTCAAGCCTCGTTCCACCGGCCGCCCGGGCTGCCTGCCCCGTGCCCGGCCTTGTGGCTCGCGGGTTTCCTGGCTGCTACCGCCGGTCCACTGATGGGAATCGATTATTGGCGCAATTTCGATTTTCGAATATGGTTACGTCGAACGCGGGGCGCTGATATCGTCACAATTGGTATCAAGCGCAGCAGATCGCGGCGTGCGGCCGCAACGCAGTACGGATATCCGCGCCAGGGCACCGTGCCCTGGCGCGCAAGACCTCATTCCTTATCCGGAGGAACACGACAATGAAAATACGTTTGTGGGGTTGTGTACTGGGCATGGCGCTGAGCGGCACGGCCGCGGCGCAGACCCCGTTGAAGATCGGTTTCGTGGGCGAGATGTCGGGCCAGCAGGCCGAGTACGGGCTGCAGATGAGCAACGGCGCCAAGCTGTTCCTGCAGGAACACGGCGACGTGGTGGCCGGCCGCAAGATCCAGCTCATCATCAAGGACGTGGGCGGACCGAACCCCGAAGTGGCCAAGCGCGTGGCGCAGGAACTGATCACGCGCGACAAGGTGGAATTCCTGGCCGGCTTCGGCTTCACGCCCAACGCGCTGGCGGTGGCGCCGCTGGCCACCGAGGCCAAGATTCCGATGGTGGTCATGAACGCGGCCACCTCGTCCATCACCGAGCGCTCGCCCTACGTGGTGCGCACCTCGATGACGCTGCCGCAGAACGCCTACGCCATCGCCGACTGGGCGCTGAAGAACAACATCAAGACGGTGTACTCGCTGTACGCCGACTACGGTCCGGGCCAGGACGCCAACGCCCAGTTCCGCAAGACCTTCACGGGCGGCGGCGGCAAGATCGTGGCCGAGGTGGCGGTGCCGCTGAAGAACCCGGAGTTCGGCCCCTACATGCAGCGCATCAAGGATGCCAAGCCCGATGCCGCCTTCCTGTGGTTCCCCTCGGGCGAGCTGTCGGTACTGATGCTGCGCGCCTACCGCGAGCGCGGCCTGGAGCAGGCCGGGATCAAGGCGCTGGGCACCGGCGACGGCACCGACGACATGTTCCTGGACAGCATGGGCGACGTGGCGCTGGGCCTGACCACCTCGTTCCACTATTCCGCCGCCCACGACTCGGCCAAGAACAAGGCCTTCATCAAGGGCTACGAATCGCAGTTCGGCACCTCGATCCGCCCCAACTTCATGGCGGTGGGCGGCTATGACGGCATGGCGCTGATCTACGAGACCATCAAGAAGCTGAACGGCAAGATCGACGGCACGAAGGCGGTCGAGGCCATGAAGGGGGCCAAGTGGGAAAGCCCGCGCGGGCCCGTCATGATCGATCCGGAAACGCGCGACATCGTGCAGAACATCTACATCCGCAAGGTCGAACGCCGCGGCAACCACTTGTACAACGTCGAGTTCTCGCATCTCGACGCGGTCAAGGACCCCGGCAAGGCCAAGTAAACGCAGCACGCGCCCGGTCCGCCCGCTTCGGCGGGCCGGCATAAGTTTTTTAGACCGGTGAAAAAGCATACGCGGCTGGATCGGCCGCGGCCGGGCGCGGACAATGGCAACACCGCCCAGAAGGACCCTGCATGAAGCCGTCTTGCCGGTCTGCCATGGTCCCTGCGGCGGAGCGATCTGCAGGAGATCATGGACTGTCCTAACCGCATTCCGCGGCCCGCCTTCGTCCGGGCCGCCATCTTCCCCCCGCACGTCACCTGGAAGCACACATGGGCATCGTAATCTTCGACGGCCTGGCCTACGGCATGTTGCTGTTCCTGATCGGAGTCGGCCTGTCGATCACCATGGGGTTGATGAACTTCGTCAACCTCGCCCATGGAGCCTTCGCCATGGTGGGCGGCTACGTGGCCGCGCTGGCCATGAGCCGCCTGCAGGTACCGTTCGTCGCCAGCCTGGCACTGGCCTTCATCAGCGCGGCCGTGGTGGGCGCGCTGCTGGAGTTCGTCTTCTTCCGCCGGCTGTACCGCGCGCATCCGCTGGACCACGTGCTGCTGTCCATCGGCATCGTGTTCGTGTTCGTGGCGGGCGGCACCTACCTGTTCGGTCCCACCATGCAGCCCTTCACCGCGCCCGAATGGCTGCGCGGCCAGATCTCGCTGCTGGGCATGGACGTGGGCGCCTACCGGCTGTTCCTGATCGTCGTGGGTTTTGCCGTGCTGGCGGCGCTGCTGCTGCTCATCAACAAGACGCGCTACGGCGCCATGGTGCGCGCGGCGGTGGACAACCAGCGCGTGGCCGCGGGCCTGGGCGTGCGGGTGGACCGACTGTTCTTCCTGACCTTCTCGTTCGGCTGCGGCCTGGCGGGGCTGGGCGGCGCGCTGGGCCTGGGCATGCTGGGGCTGGATCCGTCCTTCCCGCTGAAATACATGATCTATTTCCTGATCGTGGTCTGCGTGGGCGGGGCTGGCACCATCGTCGGTCCCTTCGTCGCAGCCGTGCTGGTGGGCATCGTCGACGTGGGCGGCAAATACTACATGCCCGAACTCGGCGCCTTCCTGATCTACGTGTTCATGGTGGTCGTATTACTCGTACGCCCCCACGGCCTGATCCCCAAGAAGGGGCTCGTATGACCAAACTCAATCTGAATCCGCGCCAGATCGTGGCGCTGGAAGTGGTGTTCTGGCTGGCGCTGGCCTCGACCTACTTTCTCTTGCCCGAGAAGCTGGTCCTGATCACGCAGATCATGATCACCGGCCTGTTCGCGATCGCGCTGGACATCGCCCTGGGCTACGCCGGCATCCTGACGGTGGGCCATGCGGCGTTCTTCGGCATCGGCGCGTACCTGGCGGGCCTGCTGGCCAAGTACGGCTGGGGCGAACCGTTCTCCGGGCTGCTGCTGGCGCTGGCGGTGTGCGCGGTGCTGGGCTATCTGCTCAGCTACCTGATCGTGCGCGGCAGCGACCTGACGCGGCTGATGATCACCATAGGCGTGTGCGTGCTGTTCTTCGAGCTGGCCAACCGCCTGACCCCCATCACCGGCGGCGCCGACGGCCTGCAGGGCGTGGACATGTGGCCGGTGCTGGGCCAGTTCCGCTTCGACCTCTGGGGCAAGACGGCCTTCATCTACACCTTCTGCATCGTGCTGCTGATGTTCCTGGCGGTGCGCCTGATGCTCAAATCGCCCTTCGGGCTGGTGCTGCGGGGCATCCACGACAACCGGCGGCGCATGCTGGCCATCGGCTCGCCGGTGGATTCGCGCCTGCGCCTGGCCTATTGCTTCTCGGCCGCCATCGCCGGCGTGGCCGGCGCGCTGTTGGCGCAGACCACGCAGTTCGTCGGGCTGGAGATGCTCAGCTTCAACCGCTCGGCCGAAATCCTCATCATCCTCATCCTGGGCGGCACCGGGCGTCTGTACGGCGGCCTGATCGGCGCCCTGCTGTACATGACCGTGCATGATTTCTTCTCCGACTTCGATCCGAAGTTCTGGATGTTCTGGCTGGGCATCTTCCTGATCCTGGTGGTCATGATCGGCCGTGGCGGCGTGCTGGGCGTGCTGTCCAAGGCCTTCAAGGTAAGGGAGCAACGCCCATGACGACCGCGACCCTCGCGACGCCCGCGCTGCGCACCCGGAACCTGACCAAGCGCTTCGGCGGCTTCACCGCCGTCAACGGCGTGACGCTGGACATCGCGCCCGGCTCGCGCCAGGCGCTGATCGGACCGAACGGCGCCGGCAAGACCACGCTGATCAACCTGTTGACCGGCATCCTGCGTCCGACCGAAGGGCGCATCAGCCTGGACGATGACGACATCACCCACCTGCCGGCGGACAAGCGTGTGCACCGCGGGCTGGTGCGCACCTTCCAGATCAACACGCTGTTCCCGCGCCTGACGCCGCTGCAGGCGGCCTCGCTGGCCATCTCCGAGCGCGAGGCGCTGGGCAAGGTCTGGTGGCGCACGCTGCGCAGCTGCTCGTGGGTGGCCGACGAAGCGCACGCGCTGCTCAAGCAGTTCAACCTGGCCCAGTACGCCCACGTCGACACCGCCGAGCTGCCCTACGGCAAGCAGCGCCTGCTGGAGATCGTGCTGGCGCTGGCCGCCCAGCCTCGCATCCTGCTGCTGGACGAGCCGGCCGCCGGCGTGCCCGAGGACGAAAGCGGCGAGTTGTTCGAGGTGATCGCCGGGCTGCCCAGGGAAATGACGGTGCTCTTCATCGAGCACGACATGGACCTGGTATTCCGCTTCGCCCAGCGCATCTCGGTGCTGGTGGCGGGCGCCGTCCTGGTGGAAGGCACGCCCGCGGAAATCGCCGCCGACCCGCAGGTGCGGGCGGCCTACCTGGGGAATTCGCGTGTCTGATTTCCTGCAAATCGAAAACCTCACGGCCGGCTACAACGACGCGGTCGTGCTCAGCGACCTGTCGGTCGCGATCGAACGCGGCCAGAGCCTGGCCATCCTCGGGCGCAACGGCGTGGGCAAGACCACGCTGCTCGAGACGCTGATGGGCAACACCACGGTCAAGCGCGGCCGCATACGGTGGCTGGGCGAGGACATCACCCGCCTGCGCCCGGCCGACCGCGCGCGCCGGGGCATAGGCTGGGTGCCGCAGGAGCGCGAGGTGTTCCCGTCGCTGACTGTGCGCGAGAACCTGGAAGTCATCGCGCGCGGCACGCACTGGACGCTCGAGCGCGTGTACGGGCTCTTTCCGCGCCTGCGCGAGCGCGCCGGCAACTACGGCGGGCAGCTCTCGGGCGGCGAACAGCAGATGCTGGCCATCGGCCGCGCGCTGATGACCAACCCGCAGTTGCTGCTGCTGGACGAGCCCATGGAGGGCCTGGCTCCCATCATCGTCGAGGAGCTGTCCGAGGCGGTGCGCCGCATGTGCGCCGACGAAGGCCTGACCGCCATCATCGTCGAGCAGCATCCGGTCCTTGCGCTGTCCATGTCGCAACACGCCATCGTGCTCGAGCGCGGGGTGGTGGCCTATGCCGGCGGCAGCGCCGAGCTGGCCGCCGACACGCAACTGCTGGACCAACTGCTGGGTGTCGGCAAGCGCGCCGCGGTTTCCTGATTCGAATCTCCGGCGCAGTCGGTGCCGGCTCTCACGGCAAGGAGTCGTCTGATCATGAAAGGTAGACAAGCGGGATTGCGCTGCGGGCTGGCCGCGGGCGCGTTGATGGCGGCCGCCTGCGCGCAGGCGCAGGGCGTCGTGAAGGTGGGCTTCATCGGCGAAATGTCGGGTCCGTTCGCCGAGTTCGGAAAGCAGATGGAAACGGGCGTGCAGCTCTACCTGAAAGAGCATGGCGACACCGTGGCCGGCAAGAAGGTCGTGGTCATCGTCAAGGACGTGGGCGGCCCCAACCCCGAGCTGGCCAAGCGCCACGCGCAGGAACTGGTGGTGCGCGACAAGGTGGACTTCATCGCCGGCTTCGCGTTCTCGCCCAACGCGCTGGCGGTGGCGCCGCTGGCCACCGAGGCCAAGAAACCCATGGTCATCATGAACGCCGCCTCGGGCAGCCTGCCGTCCACCTCGCCCTACATCGTGCGTACCTCGTTCTCGCTGCCCGCCATCGTGCCGCCCATCTCGCAATGGATGATCAAGCAGGGCTACAAGACGACGTACTCGATGGTGGCCGACTACTCGCCCGGCCACGAGGTCGAGGCGGCCTTCATGGATTCGTACAAGAAGGCCGGCGGCACGGTGGTGGGTTCGGTGCGCACGCCGCTCAGCACCATGGACTTCTCGGCCTACATGCAGAAGATCAAGGACCTGAAGCCCTCCGCGGTCTTCGCCTTCGTGAACGGGGCCGACGTGGCGCAATCCTTCATGCGCGAGTACCGCGCCCGCAACCTGGCCGAGGGCGGCATCGCCATGGTCGGCACGGGCGACATCACCGACGAACCCACCATCGATTCAATGGGCGACACGCCGCTGGGCGTGGTCACCGGCTATCCGTACTCCATGGACCACGACTCGCCGCTGAACAAGAAGTTCGTGCAGGCCTTCAAGGCCGCGCGCGGGCAGCAGGCCCGCCCCAACATCATGGCGGTGGCCGGCTACGACGGCATGGCGCTGATCTACGAGGCCCTGCGCAAGACCCAGGGCAAGACCGACGGCGACGCGCTGATCGCCGCGATGAAGGGCGTGAAGCTGGAAAGCCCGCGCGGCCCGATCGAGATCGACGCGGCCACGCGCGACATCAAGCAGCGCGTCTACATGCGCAAGGTGCAAAGGGTCGACGGCCGGCTGGCCAACGTCGAATTCGAGACCATCGAACCCCGATAGGAGGCTCGCCCATGTCCGCAGCGGACTCCGCCTGGCTGTCGAAGACGGCGGCCGAACTGCACGAGGCCTATCGCGCCCGCGCGCTGTCGCCGCTCGACCTGGCCACGGCGCTGATGGACGCGGTGGCCGACGATGCGCGGGAGCTGAACGCCTTCTGCCTACTGGACCGCGACGCCGCGCTGCAAGCCGCCGAGGCCTCCGCCCGGCGCTGGCGTAGCGGCACGCCCATCGGCCCGCTGGACGGCGTGCCCGTGTCGATCAAGGACCTGGTCGACGTGGCCGGCTGGCCCACGCGGCGCGGCTCGGCCATCACGGCCGGCGCGCCGCCCGCCGCCGCGGACGCGCCCAGCGTGGCGCTGCTGCGCCAGGGCGGAGCGGTGCTGTTCGGCAAGACCACCACCACCGAGTTCGGCTGGCTGGCCGACTCCGAGTCGCCCTATACGGGCATCACGCGCAACCCGCTGGCGCCGGACCGCAGCGCCGGCGGCTCGAGCATGGGCGCGGCGGCGCACGTGGCCAAGGGCTGGGGGCCGCTGGCGCTGGGCAGCGACGCCGGGGGCTCGATCCGCATCCCCGCCTCGTACTGCGGACTGGTCGGGCTCAAGCCCACCTTCGGCGCCATTCCGTCGGGGCCGCGCCTGAGCGCCTTCGCCGAGTACGCGCACCTGGGCCCCATCGCCCGCACGGTGGCCGATTGCCGGCTGGCGCTGCAGGTCATGGGCCGGCCGCACCCGCTGGACCCCCATTCGCTGTATGCGCGCGCGCAAGAGCTGCCGCCGCGCCGGCCCGCCATCGGCTACCTGACCGACGCCGGCCCCGATACGGGGCTGGATCCCCGGGTCGAATCAGCCGTCGAGGAACTGGCGCAGCGGCTGGGCCGCAGGGGCCATTCCGTCGTGCGCCTGCGCATGGACTGGATGTCGCTGGCCGAGAACGCCTGGGCCCTGTGGGAGAACCGTCTCTACGAGTCCTTCGTCGATGCCGCCCCTGGCCAGCGCGCCCAGCTCGACCCGCGCCTGCAACAGCTGTGCGAACGCGGCGCCGCGCACGGCGCCGAACGCCTGGCCCGGGCGCGGACGCAGTTGCGCGATGTGGCGACCCAGCTCACGCTGGCCTTCGCCGACGTCGACCTGCTGCTGACCCCCGCCAGCCCGGCCGGCGCGCCGCGGGTGGGCGCGCTGTGCGCCGACGATCATCCGCTGCGCGACCACATCCGCCAGACCTTCAACTGGCAACTGGCGAACCCCTATACCTTCCCGTTCAACCTGAGCCAGCAGCCGGCCCTGTCCATGCCGCTGACCACCGACGCCGGCGGCCTGCCCGTCGGCTTGCAGATCGTCGGCCGCAAGTATCGCGACGACAATCTGCTCGACTTCGCGCAAATGCTGGAGTCCACTCATCTTTTCCAGGAGTCCGAACATGCCTAAGATAATCGTGCAGTCCGCGCAGGCCCCCGTCACCGGGTTCACCGACAAGAGCACCCCCTCGCCGCTGGCCCAGGGCATCCGGGCGGGCGACTTCCTCTACGTCTCGGGCCAGGGCCCGCTGGACCCGGTTACCAAGGACGTCGTGTCCGACGACATCCGCGAGCAGACGCGGCGCACCTTGCAGAACCTGATGGCGGTGCTGGAGGCGGGCGGCGCCACCGCGGCCAACATCGTCAACATGCGGGTATGCCTGCGCGACGTGGCGGATTTCCCCGCGTTCAACGAGGAATTCCGCGCGTTCATGGGCGGCGAGAAGGTCACCCGCACCTGCATAGGCGGCACGCCGCACCGCCCGGGCGTACGCGTCGAGATCGACTGCGTCGCCTACTTCGGCTGAGGAGGTCCTATGTTCAAGATGCCCATCGTCGACCTGATGAAGCAGGGCGACGAGCTGGCCGCCAGCGGCAAGCGGGTGGCCGTGCTCTGGCAGGAACCCGAGTCCCTCGTGTTCCTGGCCCGCGGACGCGAGTACCGCAGCGAGTTCCACATCAACCCCAGCGACGAGATGATGTACATGGTCAAGGGGCAGATGAACCTGCACTACCGCACGCCCGACGGCAAGGAAGAGATCGCCGTGCTGCCGCAGGGATCGGTCATCTACACGCCGGCGGGCATCCCGCACTCGCCGCGCTTCCCGCCCGACGCCTACCTGCTGGTGCAGGAACGCAAGCGCAAGCCGGAGGAGATCGACCGCTTCCAGTGGTTCTGCCCCAGTTGCGACACGCTGCTGCACGAGGAATCCTGCCACGTCGCGGACTACAAGGCCGACCCCGTGTCCAAGGCCTACCAGCGCTTCTTCGACAGCGAGGAATTCCGCACCTGCAAGTCCTGCGGGACGGTGATGCCCAAGCCCTGAGCCGGACTTTTTTTGTTGCCCCCCTGGGGTGCAGCGCCGCCGCGATGCGGCAAGCGTGGTGGCTTTTTCCACCGTCAGTCGGGCTTGACCCCCGCCGCCTTGATGATGTCGCGCCAGCGCGCGGTCTCGGCGGCGATGAAATCGCCGAACGCGCGCCCGGTCAGGGCCTTGCCTTCGCCGCCTATCCCGGCCATGCGCTCCTTGAACTCGGGCATCCGGGTCACCGCTTCCAGCTCGCGCTCCAGCCTGGCCACCGCCTCCGGCGGTGTGCCGGCGCGGGCCAGCACGCCGAACCAGCCGCCGGCGACGAAATCGGGCACGCCGGCCTCGGCCATGGTCGGCACTTCGGGCAGCATGGGCGAGCGCTCGGCGCTGGTCACCGCCAGCGCGCGCAGGGATCCGTCCTTGATCCGCGGCGCGACCGCCGCCACGGCCGAGGGCATCATCTCGATCTGCCCGCCCAGGAGATCGGTCACCGCCGGACTGCCGCCCTTGTAGGGCACGTGCGCCGAGGTCGCGGATCTCCTTGACCGCGCGTCCCGCCGACCGGTAGGGGAAGTCGCTGCCCATCAGGATCTGCGTGGCCGGCACCAGCTGGCGCAGCGCCGCCATCGCGGGCGGATTCAGGATGGCGGCCGTGTCGTAGTGCAGGCGCCGGAATTCGTCCATGGCGCGGGTCGGCCAGCGCGGCGCGGTGGGCGAGCCCGCGAACAGCGCGTCGATGCGGCTGGCGAAGCTGGGCAGCGACCCGCCGCCGTGCGACAGGATGAAGCGGATGTCCGGGCAGCGCGACAGCACACCGTTGATGTAGAGGCTGGCGGCACAGCGTGTCGTGTCGGTCGGGTACTCCAGCGACACCTTGGTCTCGGGCACCAGGTTGCCGCAGCAGTTGGCGGCCGTGGGGTGGAAGTAGACCGTGGCCTTGCGCCGGTTCAATTCCTCGAACACCGGGAAGAACGCCGGATCGCCGGCCCAGCGGTCGCCGTAGCTGGTCAGCAGGCCCACGCCGTTGAGCTTGAGCTCGTCCAGCGCATGGGCGATCTCGCGCAGGCTGCCCTCCACGTCGGGCAGCGGCACGGCCGCGAACATGCCGAACCGGCCGGGATGATCGGCGATCATCTTCGCGCCGTATTCGTTGCACTCGCGCGCCAGGCGCCGGCCCTGCGCCACGTCGCCGAAGAACACGCCCGGCGTGGAAATCGACACGATGGCCGTGACCACGCCCTGCCTGTCCATGTCGTCCAGCGACTTGCGCGGCGACCACTTGTCGAACATGTCGGCGGGCGCGCCGGGCGACGAATCGACCACGCCGTCGCGCGCGGCCGCCAGGTAGGCGGGCGGAAAGATGTGATGGTGCGTATCGATGCGATGAGGGGCGGCGCCCTGCGCACCGGCGCGGCCCGACAACGCCAGGCATCCGGCGCACAGCGAGGCGTAGCCCGCCAGTCCCTTCAGCGCGCGCCGGCGGCCCGGCTGCGCGAGCGTCGGCGCGGCGATTGCATGGTGGTCGGTCGGCATTGCCCGGTTCCTCGTTCGGTCATCGACGGGCGCATCTTATGCCGCGGCTCCACGCGTGTCGCATTGCAAATAATCATGGATCTATGAGCAAAAACGGGGGCGGAAAAACGCGGGCGCGAGCGCGTCCGGGCGTCGCGGACGAACGACGGCGACGCGTGGCGACAAGGGGGGAATCAGCCGCGGAACTTCAGGCCCTGGCGAATCTGCGCGGCCAGTTCGGCCAGCCGGGGGCCGACGTGTTCCACCAGGCGCTGGCGATCGACCACATAGGAAGAACCGCCCAGGATCAGGGCCATGGGCGGGTTGCCGTCGTTCAGTTCCAGCGGCACGCCCACGGCGTTGATTTCCTTTTCCCAGTCGCCCAGGGACAGCGTGAAACCACGCGCCTGGTAATCCTTCAGCCCTTCCTGGATGCCCTTCAGGATCCTGGGCCACTGCGCGCCGTAACGGACCTTCTCGGCGGCGAACAGCTTGTCGCGCTCGCCGCGGTCCATGACCGCGATCAAAGCGCGGCCCATGGCGGTCGTCACCAGGGGAGTGCGCGATCCCGATTGCACGCTCATGATCAGCGCGCCGGAACCGCGCGTATGTTCCAGGTACACCGCGTCGGCCTCGTCCCGGTAGCCCAGGGCGCAGCACAGGTTCAATTCTTCGGACACCCGCTCCATCAACGGCTTGGCGACCTGCCGGATGTAGGACCCGGCCATCGCCCAATACCCGAGCGCCAACGCCGACGTGCCCAGTTCGTAGCGGCCGGTCTGCGGCGAACAGGCCAGGTAGCCCAGGCGGGTCAGGGTATAGGTCAGGCGCGACACCGTGGGCTTGGTCAGGCCCGTGCGCTCGGCCAGCTCCTGGTTGCCCAGCGACGTGTCGCCCTGGGTGAAGGCCTTGAGGATGCTCAGCCCCCGGGCCAGCGCGGTCACGAATTGCCTGCCCGGATCCTCGTCGGCATCCGGCTCGGCAAATGGCACCGGGCTGATCGCCCTCGATTGGGAAGTTCCTCTCATCCGAGCTGCTCGCAAACTTCGTTGACACGCGCAAAAGTTGTTGGGTAGGATACCCCAAAAGTTTGCGAAACTTAGTTTCGCATTACGAACCACCAGGGAGACTAGGCCGCCCACGGCCTGGAATGCATAACCGTCCCGCGGGCAGGGGAGCCGCGGGCTTCGTCACGACAATGAAGGGTCGAGCATGAATGTCAAAGCTGT
The DNA here is from genome assembly GCF_002188635.1 of Pigmentiphaga sp. NML030171. Taxonomy (GTDB): domain Bacteria; phylum Pseudomonadota; class Gammaproteobacteria; order Burkholderiales; family Burkholderiaceae_B; genus Pigmentiphaga; species Pigmentiphaga daeguensis. The sequence continues at coordinate 187,679 of NZ_NINX01000033.1, forward strand.
CTTGAAGGCCGCCATCGGGACCATCGCGCTGGCAACCAGCCTGGGCGCCCACGCCGAATGGCCGGAACGCCCCATCACCCTGGTCGTGCCGTGGCCGCCGGGCGGCGGCGTGGATGCGGCCGCGCGCGTGGCCGGTCCCATGCTGGCCAAGCAGCTCGGCCAGCAGGTCGTCGTGGTCAACCGGCCCGGCGCCACCGGCAGCATAGGCGCGGAGTCCGTCGCCAAGGCCGAGCCCGACGGCTACACCTTGCTGTGGAGCTCCCTGACCAGCCATGCGATCTACGCCTCGCTGTACGAACGCTCCACGCCCTTCGACCTGGAGAAAAGCTTCACGCCGGTCTCGGTGTTCGGCAGCATTCCGTTCGTTATCGTGGTCAATCCCGGCGTCAAGGCGAACTCCGTCCAGGAACTCGTCGCGCTGGCCAAGGCCAGGCCGGGCGCGCTGACCTTCGCCTCCAGCGGCAATGGCTCGGTGCAGCATCTGGCCGGGGAAATGTTCAAGCGCGCGGCGGGCGTGGACCTGCTGCATGTCCCGTACAAGGGCATCGCGCCGTCGCTGCTCGACCTGGTGGGCGGCCAGGTGAACATGAGCATCGAAAGCCTGGCGGCCACGCTGCCCCACATCCGCAACCAGAAGCTGCGCGCGCTGGCCGTCGCCTCGCCCGAGCGCATCAGTCTCCTGCCCGACGTGCCGACCGCCGCCGAGGCCGGCCTCAAGGGCTACGACGTCAGCGCCAAGCTGTTCGCGCTGGCGCCCGCCGGCACGCCCGCGTCCGTCATCGACAAGCTCGACCGCGCCTTCAAGCAGGTCTTCTCCGACAAGGCGGTGCAGGAACCGCTGCTGGCCCAGTCCATCATCACGCGCTACGCGTCGCCGGCTGAATCGGCCAAGCTCATCCACGATGAACTGGCCACCTTCAAGACCGTCATCCGCGAAGCCAACATCCGCCCCGAGTGACCGCCAAGATCCGCTACCTTCCCGAGCAGACCGATCCGGCGCACCTGTACAAGCTGGTGGCCGGCCTGGTCGTGCCCCGGCCCATCGCGCCGCAGCTACACCCTGGTCCTGGGCGAGGCCGTCGCCATCCACGTGGATCCCGACGTGGTCGACCCGGAAGGCCGCATCGACATGGCCGCATTGCGCGGCGTGGGGCGGCTGGCCGGCCGCGAATACTGCCGGCTGGGCGATGCCTTCCGCCTGGAACACGATTCGTTCAACCGCTACGGACGGCGGCCATGACCGCGTCCCAAGCCCACCATGGAAACTTCATCGACATGAGCAAGCCGGTGTACCGCATCGGACAGATCGTCCCCAGCTCCAACACCACCATGGAGACCGAGGTGCCGGCCATGTTCCGCGCGCGCGAGACCGTGGCTCCGGAACGCTTCACCTTCCATTCCAGCCGGATGAGAATGATGAAGGTCAACAAGGAGGAACTGGCCGCCATGGACGCGCAGGCCGACCGCTGTGCGGCCGAGCTCAGCGACGCCGCCGTCGACGTCATCGGCTATGCCTGCCTGGTCGCCATCATGTCCATGGGCAAGGGCTACCATCGGGTTTCCGAAGAAAAGCTGACGCGCATCGCCGCGGCGGGCCATCCCGATACGCGGGTCGTGACCAGCGCCGGCGCGCTGCTCAACGGCATCCGGGCGATCGGTGCCCGCAAGGTGTCCGTCGTCACGCCCTACATGAAGCCGCTGACCCAGCTCGTGGTGGACTACATCGAATCCGAAGGCATCGAGGTGCTGGACGCGATCTCGCTGGAGATCGACGACAACCGCGCCGTCGGCAACCGCGACCCGCTGGCCCTGGTGGAAATCGCCGACAGGCTCGATGTCCGGGGCGCCGATGCCATCGTACTGTCGGCTTGCGTGCAGATGCCGTCGCTGGCCGCGATCCCGGAGGTCGAGGCTCGCCGCGGCCTGCCGGTCCTGTCGGCCGCGGTGGCCACGACCTACACCATGCTGCAGCGCCTGGACCTGCCCCGACATGTCCCGCGGGCCGGCGCGCTGCTCAACGGCTCCTATTAGGGCGCGAACGATGAACAACAACGCCGCGGCGGTCTATCGCAAACAGGGCCTGGGCGCCCGCAGTGGCTGGGGCCGGAAGCCGGCCCTGGTCGTGGTCGATTTCGTCAATGGTTTCAACGATCCCGACGTGCTGGGCGGCGGCAATATCCCGGCCGCCATCGCGGCCACGGTCACGCTGCTGGCCGCCGCCCGGCGCGCGAAGCTGCCCGTGGCATTCACCCGCATCGTCTACGCCCCGGGCGCCGACAGCGTCTTCTGCATGAAGATACCGGCCCTGGCCTCGCTGCACGAGGAGAACCCGCAAAGCCACGTCGTCCCGCAGCTGGCAGTCCGGCCCGAGGATGCCGTCATCCGCAAGACTCAGCCGTCGGCCTTCTTCGGCACCGACCTGGCGGGATGGCTGATCCGGCGCGGCGTGGACACCGTGCTGGTGGCCGGCAGCACCACTAGCGGCTGCGTGCGCGCCACCGTGGTGGATGCGATGAGCTTCAACTTCCGCCCCGTGGTGGTGGCCGACTGCGTCGGCGACCGCGCGCTGGCCCCGCACGACGCCAGTCTCTTCGACATCGGCCAGAAGTACGGCGAGGTGCAATCCCTGGCCGAGGTGCTGGCCACGCTCGACACCCTGGAGGCCCCATGCCACTGAGTCCTTCGCAACTGACCCGCTGCTGGACGGAAGTCCTGGAGCTCTCGAAACTGGCCCCCGGCGAGAACGTGCTGATCCTGACCTCGCAGAACTCCGACCCGCGCGTGGTCGATGCCGCCGCCCGGGCGGCCGCCGCGCTGCAGGCGCGGGTGGTCAAGCTGGACATCGCGCCCAACTGGGATACCTGCGAAGTGGGCGCCGATCCCACCGTGGTCAGCGGCGCCTCGCCCATCGACGACGACCCCATGGCGCTGGCCGCGATGAAGGCGGCCGACCTGGTCATCGACACCGTATTCCTGCTGTTCACGCCGGGCCAGCGCGCGGTGCTGGAGTCCGGCACCCGCATGCTGCTGGCCTACGAACCCCCGGAAGTCCTCGCGCGCGTGATGCCGTCGCCGGACGACCGGCGCCGCGTGCTGGCCGCGCGCGACGCCTATGCGCGGGGACGCCGGATCACCGTCACCTCCGCGGCGGGCACGCGGCTGACGGCGTCCATCGGCGCCTATCCGATCACGGCGGAGTACGGCTACGTGGATAGCCCCGGCCGCTGGGACCACTGGCCCAGCGGCTTCGTCGCCCGCCTGCCCGACGACGGCACGGCCGAGGGCGTGGTCGTGCTGGCGCCCGGCGACATCATCCTGCCGTTCAAGAACTACGTGCAGTCACCCATCACCCTCGAGATCGAGCGCGGAACCATCGTGCGCATCTCGGGCGGGCTGGATGCCGAATTCCTGGACACCTACCTGCGCGGCTTCGACGATCCCGACGCCTACGCCGTATCGCACCTGGGCTGGGGCCTGCAGCCCAAGGCCCGCTGGACCTCGCTCGGGCTGTACGACAAGGCGGCCACCATCGGCATGGAAGCCCGGTCGTTCTACGGCAACTTCCTGTTTTCCACCGGCCCCGGCGGCAGCCGCCGCACCAAGGCGCACCTGGACATTCCCATGCGCAAATGCTCGTTCCACGTCGATGGCCAACCCATGGTCGTGGACGGCGACGTCGTGGCCCCCGACCAGCGCGTCGACGGCGCGCGGCCGCAGTAGCGTGCCATCGACCAACCCAGGATTTCCCACAGCATGCCAGACCTGCCGTTCCTATCCCTAGCGCAACTTGCCCGCTCCTTCGAACGCAAGGAAATATCCCCGGTCGAGGCGCTCGAGGCGCAACTCGACCGCATCGCCGCGCTGAACGAACGCATCAACGCGTTCACGATCCTGGATGAAGACCGCGCCCGCGCGGCGGCACGCGCCAGCGAGGCGCGATGGCTGCGCGGGGCGCCGCTCGGGCCGCTGGACGGAGCACCCTTCACCGCCAAGGACAACCTGATGGTGGCCGGGCTGCCCCATCGGCGCGGCTCGCGCGCGATGCCCGCCGATCCCGTGCCGGACACCGCGCCCGCGGTACTGCGCTGCCAGGAAGGCGGCGCGGTGCTGCTGGGCCTGACCACCATGCCGGAACTGGGCGCGGGCCCCGTCACCATCAGCCCACTCACCGGCGCCACCACCAACCCCTGGGACACGAGCAAGCAGGCCGGCGGCTCCTCGGGCGGCGGCGCGGCCTCGGTGTCGGCCGGCTTCTGCCCCTTCGCGCTGGGTTCCGACGCGGGCGGATCGCTGCGCATCCCCGCGGCCCTGACCGGCGTGGTTGGCTTCAAGGCCACTGGCGGCCTGGTACCCATGTATCCGCCCAACGTGGCCGGCGGCCTGTCCTGCGTCGGCCCGCTGGCCCGCAACGTGCGGGACACCGCCACGGTGCTGGACATCATCGCCCGGCCCGACGCGCGGGACGCCATGGCGCTGCCTTGGCGGCCCGACAGCCTGGGCGGAAATCTCGAACAGGGCGTGCGCGGCAAGCGCGTCGCCCTCAGCCTGACCCTGGGCTACGCCCCCCGGGTGGATCCCGAGATCGCCGGGGCCTTCCGGCAGGCGGGGCAACGCCTGGCGGCGCTCGGCGCCATCGTCGAGGAAGCCGATCCTGACATCGACAACCCTATCGACGACTACCTGGTCCTGCTGCAGGCGGGATACCGGTACGCGCTGCAGCACATGCCGGCGGAGCGGCGCGCGCTGCTGTCGCCCGTCATGGCGGGCATCCTGGAGGACGGCGCCGGCCTGGCGCTGGAGGACTACATGGGCGCGCAAGCGCGCTGCCAGGACCTGGCACGGCGTCTGCACGCCTTTCACCAGCGCTTCGACCTGCTGCTGACGCCCACCGTCGCGGCCCCCGCCTTCGACGCGAACCTGAGCTATCCGAAGGAATTCGAGGAATTTCCCAACCGGCGCGCCTGGACGCCCTACACCTCGCTGTTCAACCTGACGCAGCAGCCCGCCATCAGCATCCCGATGGGACTGACCGCCGCCGGCCTGCCCATGGGCCTGCACATCGCCGCACCGCGGGGCCACGATGCCCAGGTATTGCAAGCGGCGCACGCGCTGGAGGCGGTGTTGGGATTCGAGGCACGCCCGCCGATCTGATCTCCGCCGGACTGGCCAGTGCGCACGCCATCGAATAAAAAGGTGCCTGGATGTGAAGGACACCTTTTTCATGAAGCTTGCGAGCCTGGGGCCGCGCATCTGCATCGTCGGGCCCTCCAACAGCGGGAAGTCCACGCTGGCCGAGGCGATCGCCCGCAAATGCGCCCTGGAGCCGGTCCACCTCGACCGGCTCTACCACCTGCCCCACACTGACTGGGAACCCCGCCCCACGCAGGAATTCACCGCCCTGCACGACGCGGCCATCGCAGGCGAGCGCTGGGTCATGGACGGCAACTATTCCAGCTGCATGCCGCAGCGCCTGCGGCGCGCCACCGGCGTGATCCTGCTGGACATCTCCACGCCGCTGAGCCTGCTGCGCTACCTGCGCCGGACCTGGTTCGAGCGCGACCGTCGCGGCGCCCTGGACGGCGGCCGCGACAGCGTCAAGTGGGCGATGATCCACCATATCGCCGTGGTCACGCCGCGCAACCGCCGACGCTATGTCGAGATGATCGAAGGGCTCGACCTGCCCACGGTGATGCTGCCGTCGGCGGCGGCGATCAGGCGATGCTATCGGCGGTGGGAGCTGGCACGCTAGCGGACACGGTGCCCAGCTTCGCGGCCACGGCCTCCCGACAATCGTAGCTGTACAGCCAGTCGACCCGGCGCCATTTCTCCTGGCTGTTGGTCAGAGCGGCCCAGCGGAACTTCAGGTTGCGCATGAACTTCTTCAGCGGATCGGTCTGGTGGAACATGCGACCCGCCTCGCGCGAGCCCAGTTGCACGCGCGCCGTGCGCGCGGTGCGCAGCTCCTCGTAGGCCTTGAGCGCGGCGGCCGGATCGTGCGGCAGCCCGGCCAGGCACAGCGCCAGCACAAGGCCGTCCTCGATACTTTGCGAACCGCCCTGCGACAGGAAAGGCACCATGGGATGGGCCGCGTCGCCCAGCAGCGTCACCCGGCCCCGGGTCCACACCGGCCAGGGATCGCGGTCGTACAGCGCCCACTTGAACACCTCGTCGGTCGCCTCTATCAGGCCACGCACGATGGGGTGCCAGCCTTCGAACTCCTTCAGCACCTCGGCCTTGTCGCCGCGCGCCGACCACGATTCGAGCCGCCATTCCCCCGCCGGCACGATACCTATCCAATTGATGCGCCGGCCCGCCGACACGTAGTAGTTCACGAAGTGCCGGTGCGGCCCCCACCAGGCGTTGACGTTCTTCTCGATGCCCAGGTGGCGGGCGCGGTCCGCATCCGCCATGCCCCGCCAGGCAAGCAGCCCGGTGAAGCGCGGATCCTGCCCTTCCAGCAACTGGCCGCGCACGACCGAGTGCACGCCGTCGGCCCCGACCAGCACGTCGCCTTCCACGGTCTCGCCCGACTCCAGCACCACGCGCACACCCGCCGCGTCCTGCGCATACGTCTTGACGCGCTGCGCCAGCCGCACGTTCTCGCGCCCGTACGCATCGATCAAGGCATTGTGCAGATCGGCGCGGTGCACATGGTAGTAGGGCGCGCCGTAGCGCTGCGCGCACTCCGGCCCCAGCGGGAAATCGCGGATGGTGCGGCCGCTGGCCCAGTCGCGCGACCGGGTGGCAAGCGGCGCCACCGCCACGGCTTCCAGCGCCGGGGCGATGCCCAGGTCGTGCAGGACCTTGACGGCATTGGGGCCGAGTTGGATGCCCGCGCCGACCTCCTTCAGTACCGCTGTCTGTTCCAGCACCTCGACGTGGCGAAAGCCCAGTTTCCTGAGAGCCAGGGCCGTCGTCAGCCCTCCTATGCCCGCGCCGGCGATCAGGATGCGCGGTTGGTCGTATGAGGCTTTCATGCGTGCTGTTTCTCGCTGTAGGACATGGGGTGATGACCGGATACGATATGTTCGCATTGCGAAACTAAGTTTCGCAAATAGTGTACGAGCGTAGCCAAGCGGCGTCAACGCGGTAAGAGCCCGATACGGAACGCGGACGAAATGAAAGCGGAGAGAAGAAAACGATGGCACGCGCCGCCGAACCGCGCAGGCAGTCCGGCGGCGCGGGGAGACTCAGCCCTGGGGCTTGGGCGTGAAGAGGGCGGGGCGGCGGGCGCCGCCGTTGCGGGCTTCGCCGGCGGGGCGCGCCGCGCCCTGGGAAGCCGGCGCGGCATGGCGCGGCTGGGCTGGCCGGGCCTGGCTGGGTTGGGACGCGGCCGGCCGGCTGGCCGGGCCTTGCCCGCGCGCGGCGCCCTGTCCACGGCCACTCCCGGACGGCTGGCGGCCGCCTGAACCATGTGCTGACTGTCCACGACCGCCGTCACGCGGCGCGCCCTGGCGTCCCTGGCCTTGGCGCGGCGCATGCGAGCGCGGCGGGCGTTCGGCGCGCTCGTCGCGATCGGGCGCCGACACGGTGAAGGCGGGCAGGGGCTCTCGATCGATCTTGCGCTTGATCAGCTTCTCGATGTCGGCCAGCAGCTTGCCTTCCTCGCCGTCGACCAGGGACACCGCCGCGCCCGTCGCACCCGCGCGGCCGGTGCGGCCGATGCGGTGCACGTAGTCCTCGGGCACGTTGGGCAGTTCGAAATTCACCACCTGCGGCAGTTGGTCGATGTCCAGGCCGCGCGCCGCGATGTCGGTCGCCACCAGCACTTCCACCGAGCCGTCCTTGAATCCGGCCAGCGCCTTGGTGCGGGCGGACTGGCTCTTGTTGCCATGGATGGCGGCGGCGGGAACGCCGTCCTTGACCAGTTTCTCGGCCAGGCGATTGGCGCCGTGCTTGGTGCGCGTGAACACCAGCACCTGCTTCCAGCCGTTGCTACGCACCAGGTGGCTGAGCAGGTCGCGCTTCTGTTCCTTCTGCACCAGCAGCACCGACTGACGCACCAGCTCGGACGCGGTGTTGCGCCGCGCGACCGAGACCTCGCCCGGATCGTTCAGCACGCCCTTGGCGAGCGCGCGGATGTCATCGGAGAAGGTGGCCGAGAACAACAGGTTCTGGCGCTTGGCCGGCAGCAGCGCGAGGATCTTGCGGATGTCGCGGATGAAGCCCATGTCCAGCATGCGGTCGGCTTCGTCCAGCACCAGGATCTCGACGCCGGACAGGTCCAGCGTCTTCTGGCCCACGTGGTCCAGCAGGCGGCCGGGGGTGGCGACCAGGATGTCCACCGGCTTCTTCAGCGCGCTGATCTGCGGATTGATGTTCACGCCGCCGAACATCACCATGGATTTAAGCGGCAGGTACTTGCCGTAGATCTGGACGGATTCCTCGACCTGCGCGGTCAGTTCGCGCGTGGGCGTCAGGATCAGGCAGCGCGGCCGGCCCGGGCGCATCTGCGCGGGCCGGTTCGACGACAGCAGGTGCAGCAGGGGCAGGGTGAAGCCCGCGGTCTTGCCGGTGCCGGTCTGCGCGGCGGCCAGCAGGTCGCCGCCCTTGAGCACCTGGGGAATGGCCTGGGCCTGGATGGGGGTGGGATGGGTATAGCCGGCATCGGCGATGGCGCGCATCAGCGGCTCGGCCAGGCCGAGGTCGGCAAACGAAATATCGGAAGTAATCAAGACAACTCCAGCGACGGCCCGTCGCTCAAGCTGAGTGACTCCAATCGAGGCTGACGTACGTATTAACTGGGGATAGGCCGGCCGGAAAACGGCTGTCCGGGTGGAGCCCGGAAGACATGGCGCGCGGCGCCTGGCCGGATGCACGCCTGGATTGGAGCCAGGCGCGAGCCGCGATTGTACCCGGTAATGGCGACCTAGTGTTTACCCTAGTGACGATTTCACCAAGAGGGCGTATATTTACCCTTGTTTCACTATTAAATCCGCGTTTTAAATATAAAACGCGTGGCAGTGACAGCGAACACACCGCGGCGGGCCCTCCCGGACCCGCCTCCACCCGCTCTCGCGGCGCCTAGCCGCCCATGCAGGAGTACACCATGACGGATATGTCCGAACAACAGCAAGTCGCCCGCAGCTGGGACCGCCCCGAAGGCGCTGACTTCGAGACCTGGATGAACTCGCGCGTCGCGCGGTTCTCGACCCGTAAGTACGACTGGGATGCCCTGAAGTTCCAGGCCGACTTCGATCCCAAGTACCGCCGTGCGCAAATGCGCTATGTCGGCACGGGCGGCACCGGCGTCGCCGCCGATTCGAACACCGTGCCTTCCGAGCACTTCACGTTCTCGACCATGGTGATCCCGGCCGGCCACGAAGGCCCCCCGCACCTGCACACCGACGTCGAGGAAATCTTCTTCGTCATCCGTGGCAAGCTCAAGGTGATCCTGGAGAAGGACGGCGAGCGCTTCGAAACCATCCTGACCGACCGCGACCTGGTGTCGGTTCCCCCGGGCGTGTACCGCGAGGAAATCAACATCGGCGACGAAGACGCCCTGATGTGTGTGATGCTGGGCGCCAAGAAGCCCATCACCCCGACCTACCCGCCCGAGCACCCGCTGGCGAAGATCAAACGGTAATAGGCCCCCCTACGCGCTTACGCGCGCCCCCCAAGGGGGCGATGCGGGTGGACCGGCGGAGCCGGATCCACCGCATCCTGGGTCTAGTGCCGCTCTCTTGGGTTGTGGCACCGTTGCTATCGCTGGCTGCCAGCGGTAGCAACGATGTGGCGTACCAAGAAACCGGTACTAGACCCAGGGCGCCGCGGATCCGGCTTTGCCGGTCCGCCAGCGCCGCCCCTCGAGGGGAGCGGCCATAGGCCGCGTGGGGTGGGCTTTCCCTCCGGTCCGCCAGCGCCGCCCCCTTGAGGGGGCCCGCGTAAGCGGGTACGGGGTGGATTTTTTCTGGATTTAGGACGATGCAGACCGATACGTTGGCGCCGGAACCGTCGCCGGAAACGCTGGAGTTGCTCAATAGCCGTTTCGCCGAAAAATCGGTGCAAACGGCCGGGGGCGTGCAGTGTTATCGCGAGGCGGGCACGCCGGGCGCGGACGGCATGGCCATCGTGCTGTTGCATGGCATCGGCTCGGGCGCGGGCTCGTGGCTGCATGCGGCGCTGAAGTTGGCCGAACGCGCGCGCGTGGTCGCCTGGGACGCTCCGGGCTACGGCAATTCGGCGCGGCTGGCGCCGGCCTCGCCGGGCGCGGAAGACTATGCCGGTCGGCTGGACCAGATGCTCGATGCGCTGGGCATCGATCGCTGCGTGCTGGTCGGCCATTCGCTCGGCACGCTCATGGCCACCGCCTATGCGCATGACCTGGGCAAGCAGCGGGTCGCGCGCCTGGTGCTGCTGAGCCCCACGCGCGGCTACGGCAATCCCGCGCTGGCCGAGCGCCAGGAAGCGGTGCGCGCCGAGCGGCTGCGCACGCTGGAACAGGTCGGCATCGCCGGCATGGCGCGCACGCGCCCGGCCAAGATGCTGTCGTCCGAACCCAGCGCCGAGGCCCTGGCCTGGGTCCGCTGGAACATGGAGCGCCTGGATACCGCCGGCTACCGCCAGGCGATCGAGATGCTGTGCAATGCCGACATGGCCGCCTACGCGCCGGCCGCGATGCCGGTCGAGGTCCATTCCGGCGACCAGGACACCGTCACGATCCCGGCCAACTGCCGCGCCATCGCCGAGATGTTCGGCGCGCCCTACGGCTCCATCGCCGTGGCCGGCCACGCCTGCCACATCGAGCGGCCGGAGGCCGTCGCGGCCATACTGGAAGGCGCGCACGCCGCGGCCATCGCCGACGCCACGCCCCGCTGACCATGAACGACGCCGCCATCAGCGAAGACATTCCCGAGCGCTACATCGTCCCGGGCCTGGAGCGAGGCCTGCGGCTGCTCAGCCACTTCAGCCGCCAGAACCGGACACTGTCGGCGCCCGAGTTCGCTCGAAAGATGGGGCTTCCACGCTCCACCGTGTTCCGGCTGCTGACCACGCTGGAAGCGCTGGGCTTCATCGAGCGCACCGAGGGCGGACGCAACTACCGCCTGGGCATGGCGGTGCTGAGCCTGGGCTTCGAATACCTGGCCTCGCTGGAGCTGACCGAACTGGGATCGCCGCTGCTGCAGCGCCTGCGTGACGAGATCGGCTATTCGTGCAACCTGGTGGTGCGCGACGGCCGTTCCATCGTCTACGTGGCGAAGGTCTCGGCGCCCACGCTGTTCCCCAGCGCGGTCAACCTGGGCACGCGCCTGCCCGCGCACGCCACCGTGCTCGGCCGCGTGATGCTGACCGACCTGGACCATCGGGAAATGAGCGAGCTCTATCCCGACGAGGAACTGGAAGTCTATTCGCCCAGCACCCCGTCCACCCTGACCGCGCTGCAGGGCCTGCTGGCGCAGGACCGGGCCAATGGCTACGCCATGGGCGCCGGCTTCTACGAACCCAGCATCACCAGCATCGCCACGCCGGTGCGCGACCACACCGGCCGCGTGGTCGCGGCGCTGGGCGCCGCCCTGCCGTCGTCGCGCGTCGAGCAAGCGCGCGTATCCGAGCTGATCGGCCGCGTGCGCGGCACCGCCGACGAGCTGTCGCGCCTGCTCAACTATTCACCGTCCCATTGACCGGGCAACGCATCGCCCAGGAGCCAACATGCTACGAATCACGATGATAGGGTCGGGGGCCATCGGCCTCTCCGTCCTGTCGCTGCTGAAGAACGATTCCGACGTGTCGATCGACAGCGTCATCGTCGCCCCCGACACGCTGGACCAGGCCCGCGAGCAGGTCGCCGCGATCGCTCCCAAGGCCCAGGTCGTGACCGGCCTGGCCGAGGTCGCCCAGCGCCCCGACCTGCTGGTCGAATGCGCCGGCCACGGCGCGCTGCGTGCCCACGTGCTGCCCGCGCTCGAACAAGGCATCCCCTGCGTGGTGGTGTCCATCGGCGCGCTGTCGGATGTCGAACTGGCGCGCCAGCTGGAAGATGCCGCCAAGCGCGGCAAGACCCAGGTGCAGCTGCTGTCGGGCGCCATCGGCGGCATCGACGCGCTGGCCGCGGCCAAGATCGGTGGCCTGGACTCGGTGGTGTACACCGGCCGCAAGCCGGCCCTGGCCTGGAAGGACACGCCGGCCGACGGCCAGTTCAAGCTCGAGGCGCTGACCGAGCCCACGGTGATCTTCGAAGGCCCCGCCGGCGAAGCCGCCCGGCTCTTCCCGAAGAACGCCAACGTCGCCGCCACGCTGTCGCTGGCCGGCCTCGGCCTGGACCGCACCCAGGTGCGCCTGATTGCCGACCCCTCCAGCAAGGAAAACGTGCACCACGTGGAAGCCAGCGGCGCCTTCGGCAGCTTCGAGATCACCATGCGGGGCAAGCCGCTCGCGGCCAACCCCAAGACTTCCGCCCTGACTGTCTATAGCGTCGTGCGCGCCATCGGCAATCAGGCGCATGCAGTGGCCATATAACCCCCCTACGCGCTGACGCGCGCCCCCCAGGGGGCGATGCGGGTGGACCGGCAAAGCCGGATCCACCGCATCCTGGGGTAACAATAGGCAGACGGAGAACAGTGTTTTTCTTGTCGAGGCCTATATGCGAGAGGGTCGGAGGAGCAGATCCATCTCGCCCTGTCTGAAGCTCATTACTCGGCGTAAGACTGAGCTCGGTCAGGTTATTCAAGGCGGGAAAAACGCCATTTTCCGCCAGCCTGGTTTTACCCCTGGGCGCCGCGGATCCGGCTTTGCCGGTCCGCCAGCGCCGCCCCCTTGAGGGGGCGCCCGTCAGGGCGTAGGGGGTGGGCACTTATTGTCATGGAGTAGTAGTTCATTATGTTTAAGACTAGCACTCGCCTGGCTGCCGGCGCGCTGTTCGCGGCGGTCGCCACCGCTTCTTTCGCCCAGGCTCCCGCGGCCGACGACGCCGCCGCCAAGGCCTCGCTCAAGCACGGCCAGTTCCGCATCATCGCCCCGTTCCCGCCGGGCGGCCCCGTCGACGTGCTGGCCCGCCTGCTGGGCACCGGCCTGCAGAATGAATACGGCCAGAGCGCCGTCGTGGACAACCGTCCCGGCGCCAACGGCAACATCGGCATCGACGCCGTCAAGCGCGCCGCCGGCGACGGCCACACGCTGCTGGTCGTGCCGGCCGGCAACATGACCATCAACCCGACGCTGATGGCCAACCTGCCTTACAACGTGGACAAGGACTTCACCGCGGTTGCGATGATGGCCAAGGCGCCCAACGTGGTCGCCGTGTTCCCCTCGGTTCCCGCCAAGAACATCCAGGAACTGATCGCGCTGACCAAGTCCAAGCCCGGCACCATGGCCTACGGCTCGCCCGGCGTGGGCAGCGGCCTGCACCTGGCCGGCGAACTGTTCAAGGAAGCCACCGGCGCCGACCTGCTGCACGTTCCGTACAAGGGCACGACCCAGGCGCTGAATGACGCGCTGGGCGGCCAGATCCAGGTCATCTTCGGCGCGCTGCCGACCCTGATGCCCCAGATCAAGTCCGGCAAGCTGCGCGCGCTGGCCCTGACCGGCTCCGAGCGTTCGCCCATCATGCCCGAGATCCCCACCCTGGCCGAGACCGGCGTGAAGGGCGTGAACGTGGTGTCGTGGTATGGCCTGTACGTGCCCAGCTCGACGCCGGCCAACATCTCGGGCCAGCTCGCGCGCGACGTGACCAAGATCCTGAACGAACCCGCCACGCTGGAGACGTTGAAGGCCCAGGGCCTGGAGCTGTCGCCGCTGCGCCTGGAAGCCTTCCGCAAGTTCCAGGCCGACGAGACCAAGACCTGGGAAAAGGTGATCAAGTCGCAAGGCATCACCGCCGGCTGACGAGCGCTTCGGGGCTTGCGCCCCGCACATGCATCACCGACGACCCCTCGCCCCGGCGAGGGGTTTTGTTTTTGCGCCGCGGCCCGGCGTGGCCCGCTTCGGGCGGGGGTCCGACATAGCGGGCCCGCGGCCGGATCAGGTGGCCGGACCCGGCCTGCTCCAGCGCGTGGGCCAGCCATCCCACGCAACGTCCCATGGCGAACAGCGCCAGGGGCGCGTGCGGCGGCAGGTCGTGCACGTCGGCCAGCACCGCCAGCGCGAAATCGATATTGGGCGATTCGCCCACCAGCCGCTCGACCTGGCGCGCAAGATGCCGGTAGGCGGCCGGCACGGCCAGGCTATCAAGCAGCGCGGCCGCGCGGGGATCGCCTTCGGGATACAGCGGATGCCCGAAGGCCGGGAATCCCTGTCCCAGCCGCAGTCGCTCGCGCACCTCGGTCTCCATGTCGCCGCCGGCCGCCGCATCCATCCACGCCTTCAGGGCCATGGGCGCGCGGCCATGCAAGGGGCCGGTCAGGGTGGCCAGTCCAGACAGCACGCCCGCCGCCAGGCTCGCGCCGGTCGAGATCGCGACGCGCGCGGCGAAGGTGGAAGCATTGAGTTCATGGTCCGCCATCAGGCACAGCGCCTGGCGGATGGCGGGCTCGGCGCGCGGCCGCTCCCACGCGGCGGCCACCTGCTCGCTGATGGTGCCGCCCGCGCGCAGTACCCGCGCGCCGAACATCGCTCCGGCCAGCGTTGCCAGCACGGCCCGCGCCTCGTCCTTCAAGGCCGCGGCCGCCCGGCCATGCGTAGGCAGGTCGGCGGCGGCGCGCGTGGCCATGGCAACCAGCCCCAGGTGCACGGCGCCGGCTTCGTCCCGTGCCGGCGCCGCGCGCGCACGCGTTCCGGCCATGCCAGGCGCCGCATCGGCGTCCCACAGCAGCCTGGCCACGTCTTCGAGCTGGCTGCCCCGCGCAAGCTCGACGGCGTCCAGGCCGCGGTACCACAACTGGCCATCCTGGACGGTGGAAACGGCGGAGGGCAGCACCGGCGCTCCCCATTCCAGCGTCTCGCCCGCGATGGCTTGCGCATTGCGCTGGCCACGCGGCCGGCCCGCCATGCGCACCACGTCGTCGCGATGATAGAGGCTGCGGCGCGGGTCCTTGCCGTCGCGCTTGCAGCGGACCTTGCCCCGGCTGACATAGGCATACAGCGTCTGCGCGCGCACCCCGGTCAGTTCGATCGCTTCCTGCGCCGTCATCCAGGCCATGGCTTGCCTTTATATTGACAAAATAAATCAAGATTGACGTCAATACTATTGCATACCAACATCCAGCCAGCAACAAGGAGAGCATGATGACGATTGGTCTGGATGATGTGATTGCGGCGGAAACGGTGCTGTCGGACGTGGACGGCCTACAGGGCAGGCTGGTCATGCGGGGCCGCTCGCTGGACGACCTTGCCGGGCACGCCGGCTATGAGGCGGTGATGGCGCTGCTGTTCGACGGATTCTTCGAGCGCGCCCCGGCCTCGTGGCAGGCGGCGCTGGGCGCGGCGCGCCGGGAAGTGTTCGAACATCTGTCCTTCGCCGATCCGGCGTTGGTCGCTCAGGAGCCCATCGACGCGATGCGCGCCCTGACCGCCAGGATCGCCGATGGCGACGAACCCGCGACCGCACTGCGGCTGGTGGCGGCACCGGCGGTGTTCACGACCGGCCTGGTCCGGCTGCGCAACGGCCTGCGTCCCATTGCTCCGGATGCCAGCCTCGGCCACGCCGCCGACATCCTGCGCATGGCCGGACTTCCCGCGGAGCCTCTGCAGGCCCGCGCGCTGGACACGTACCTGGTTACCGTGGCCGATCATGGCCTGAACGCATCCACGTTCGCGAGCCGGGTCGTCGCATCCACCCGCGCCGGGCTGGTGTCGTCGGTGCTGGCGGCCATCAGCGCCCTGAAGGGCCCCTTGCACGGCGGCGCGCCCGGACCCGTGCTGGACATGCTCGACGCCATCGGACGAGCGGACCATGCGCGCGCATGGCTGGAGGCCGCGCTGGACCGCGGGGACAGGCTGATGGGCTTCGGACACCGGGTCTATCGGGTCCGCGATCCGCGCGCCGACGCGCTCAAGGCCGCCTTGGGCCCGCTGCTCCGGGACGGCCGCGCCGACCGCGAACGCGCCGCGCTCGCGCAGGCGATCGAAGCGGCGGCCCTGGATACGCTGCGCCGGCGCAAGCCCGGCCGCGCCCTGGAGACGAACGTGGAGTTCTACACCGCGCTGCTGCTGGATGCGCTGGGATTCCAACGCGATACCTTCACCTGCGTCTTCGCGATGGGGCGCGTCGCCGGATGGATCGCGCATGCGCGCGAGCAGGCCTCGACGGGACGCTTGATCCGCCCGCAGTCCCGCTACGTGGGCCCGCCGGTAGGCGAGGCGCAAGAACGCTGACGCATGGACGTCGCGGCTCCTCGTCTCGCGCATCCTGGTGGGTTGGGGTAGACTCGGCCATTTTGCCCAGCCGTTCCGCAAGGAACGGGCCGTTGTCACTCGAATCGGAGGCCGTTGGTCTTCCGGGCTTTCGTTGTGCCCATCCCCTTGGTCGCAAGACTCTTTTCCAAGGAGCATCGACACCATGCAAGGCCTGCACCTTACCGCAGATCTTTATCACTGCGCCTGCGAGTCCGCCCTGATGACGGACTCCGACACGCTGGCGCGCCTTTGCCGCCGCCACACGCTCGAAGCCGGCCTTACGCTGGTCGACGAAAAGTGGCACACCTTCCCCGACTTCCAGGGCCAGCCCGGCGGCGTGACGGGCATGCTGCTGCTGGCCGAATCGCACCTGGCCGTCCATACCTGGCCGGAACGAAACGGCGTGACGCTGGACGTCTATGTCTGCAACTTCCAGGAAGACAATTCGCGCAAGGCCGAGGCCCTCATGAAGGCCATCGTGGAAGCCTTCCGGCCGAGCGACATGCAGCGCCAGCATCTGAACCGCGGCGACGTCGACGGGCCCGCGGACGCGGGCGAACTGGTGCTCGAGGACGTGGCCGGCCAGGCGTACTTCGGCTTCCGGTTCGAGCGCCGCATCCTCAACCGTCAGACCGCGTACCAAAGACTGGAACTGCTGGAGTCGGCAACGCTGGGCCGCACCCTGCGACTGGACGGACGCTACATGACGTCCGAGGCCGAGGAATTCTTCTATCACGAAGCCCTGGTGCATCCGGCCGCCACGGCGCATCCCGCGCCCCGGAACGCCCTCATCATAGGCGGAGGCGACGGCGGCGCGCTGGAGGAATTGCTCAAGCACCGCGGCATCGAACGCGTCACGCTGGTCGACCTGGACGGCGAGGTCATCGACGCGGCACGCCGCTACCTCGAGAAGATCCATCGGGGCGCCCTGGACGATCCACGCGCCACGGTACTGGTCGAGGACGGCGTTGCCTTTCTCGCACGCACGTCCGACCGCTACGACCTGATCCTGCTGGACCTGACCGATCCGGACACGCCGGCCGGCCCGCTCTACACGCCCGGATTCTTCCGCCGTTGCAAGCACGCCCTCGCGCCCGGGGGGGCGCTGGTGCTGCACATGGGCTCGCCCTTCCACCAGCCCGAGCAGGTTCGCGAGCTTTGCGGCACGCTGCGCGGCCAGTTCGCGCACGTGCGGCCCTACGGCGTGCACATCCCGTTGTACGGCACGTACTGGGGCCTGGCGGTGGCGTCGGATGCGCTGGACCCGGACACGGTGCCGGGCGAGACGATCCACGCCCGCCTGGAGGAACGCCGGATCGGCGACCTGGAGTACTACAACGCGCGGGTGCACGGCGCGCTGTTCGCGCTGCCGAACTTCTACCGCCGGCTTACCGCGAACTGAGCCGCGCGCTGGCGCCCGTCATTGCTTGACCCACCCCGAGGCGGCAATGATGGGCTCCCATTGCTCCAGCTCCGCCGCAATGCGCTGCCGCAAGGCCGACGGCGAGCCCGGCCGGGGATCGAACACCACCGCCGCCATGCGCTCGCGCACCTTGGGCACGTCCAGCGCCTTGTTCAACGCGGCGTTGTAGCGGGCGATCAGGGGTTGCGGCGTTCCGGCCGGCGCGAACAGGCCGACCCAGAAATCCAGCCGCAGCGGATAGCCCGACTCGGCGGCCGTGGGGATCTCGGACAGCAGCCCGGAGCGGCGCTCGCCCGTCACGGCGATCACGCGCAGCTTGCCGGCGCGATGGAACTCCAGGAAATCGCCCAGCGCCGTGATGCCCGCCGCGATGTGCCCGCCGGCCAGGTCCTGGACCATGGGCACCGAACCGCGATAGGGCACCGCGGACAGCGGCAGTTTCTGCGACCTCGCCAGCGCGTCCAGCTGGAATTGCGGCTTGCTGCCAGGCGCGGACACGCCCACGCCGCCCGACGCCGGATGGGCCTGCACGTAGCGCATCAGGCCGGGCAAGTCCTTGATGCCGCTAGCCTGGCTGACGGCCAGCGCGCCCGCGTAGTCGGCCACCATGCCGACCGGCGCGAAATCCGTCCGGCTGTCGAAGCCGGGCCTGGCCACGGTCAGTGGCACGATGACGGCGGTGTGGTCGGGCGCGACCATCAGCGTGCGGCCATCCGGCGCGGCACGCTTGAGCGCCTGGGCCGCCAGTTGTCCGCCGGCGCCGGCCAGGGTCTCGACCACCACGGGCACTCCCAGGTCGCCCTGCATCTGCTCGGCCACCAGCCGCGCGACCACGTCTATGGTGCCGCCGGCGGGAAAGCCGACCAGTATCCTGACCGGCCCCGGCACCTCGGGGCCGGCGGCCGCGACGGCGCAAGGCAGCGCCAGCAGGGTCGTGGCAAGCAGGTGACGCAATGCGCGCAGCGATTTCATGAGGCACTCCGGGTGGATGACAGCAGCACCTGGCGCGACACGCGCCGGGCATCGACTTCTATCTCGATGTCGCGCACCGGCGGCCGTACCCAGTGCCATTCCAGCCCGCCCGCCAGCAGGCCGCGGCGCGCGAACTCCGACGCGATGGCCGGATACAGGTCATGGACGGTGTACAGGTTCATGCCCGTGACATCGTGCGCCGACATCCCCAGCGCGTCGAATCGCGATTGCAGGTCGCCCAGCGCGAAGCGCAGCTTGTCGAGCAACGCGTCGGGCGAGGTTTCCCCCAGCCGCACGATGCTTGCGCGGTAGTTGGGCCGGTCCGGGCATTCGGCCGCGCCCGAGGTCACGAAGTCGGGCGGACCCTCCGTTTGCGCGGGCACGGTATAGCTGAACGCGTAGAAACCCGGTTCGGCGGGCGCATCGGCCTCCGGTATCAGGTTGCAGCGCGCGACGGGATTGGCCTCGTCCTTGAAAAGCCCCCATTCGGCCAGCGGCTGCACGTAGCGGCGATTGAAGGCGATGAACTCGGGCTCGCTCATGGGCGCGGGCGAGCGCAGTTCGCAGGCGCAGAGCGCGGCAGGCGGCCGGCCCACGGCGGCCAGGTGGTCGCGGATGCGGGCGAAGCCCTCGGCCAGCGGCACCGGCCGGGCAAAGCGCGCACGCTCGATGACATGGCCCGCGTCGGCGATGACGGCGGCGCTGTACTGGAATCCCCCTGGCAGGTAGCGATAGTTGCCGGGAGCGAATGCAATGAGTTCCGCCATGGATGCGAGCCCTTCGTCGAAGACATGCGATGCCGCATTTAATACGAATACGTAGTTTCTTGCGATCAGGAAAATCCCGGAAACGCCGGCGGCTGCTAGTCATCGAAACCCAGCATCTTGCGCAGCAGGGCGGTAAGCTGTTCGCGTTCGTCCTTGTCCAGCCGCTGGGCCAGCCGGGCCTGGTAGCGGGGCGCGACCGCGACCGAGGCCGCCATGACCTCGCGGCCGGTTTCCGTCAGGTCCAGGCAGAAGGTTCGCCGGTCGGTTTCCGAGCGGCGGCGGACCAGGTAGCCCTTGGCGGCGGTGCGCGCCACGAGATCGCTGCACGTGTTCAAGTCCAGCCCGATGGCCTGCGCGACCTGGCTTTGCGAGGCGCCGGGCATCTGGTGGACGGCCACCAGCAGCGCCATCTGGCGTGACGTCGCGCCCTCGTCGGACATGCTGGCGAACAGCGCCTCGGCCTCGAAATGGGCGCGGCGCAGCAGATGGGGGAGATGGCGGCGCAGGTCGAAATGCTTGGGGGATTTCAGGGCGGGCCTCCGGGTGGCAATGCGCAGGCATTGTAGAGGACGGGTCCGGGCGTTCGCGCCGTCATGCCGCGCGCCATGGCGGCCGGGGCCGGAAGGCCTTCTTCAGCATGTCGACGAACAAGCGGGCCCGTGCCGAGGCGATGCGCGACTGCGGCACCAGCGCCGTCACGTCGGCGTCGGGCAGCCGATGACGCGGCAGCAACGCCACCAGCGATCCGTCGGCCACCGCGGAGGCGACGTCCCATTCCGAGCGCACCATGATGCCCCGCCCGGCCAGGCACCACTGGCGGATGACTTCGCCGTCGTTGCTTTCCATGGCCGGATGCACGCGCACCGTGTGCAGGCGGGGTTCGCCCCTGCCTTCGCGCTGGGTGAAGCGCCACAACGTCACGTCCTCGTCGTTCTCGCGCAGCACCAGGCAGGCGTGGCGCGCCAGGTCGGCAGGACTGTCGATGGGGGGCGCGCCGCGCAGATAGGCCGGCGCGGCGCACAGGATGCGCCGGTTGGGCGCGAGGCGGTGCGCCACCCAGCGCGAATCGGGCATCTCGCCGATGCTGACCAGCACATCGAAGGCATCGCGTCCGTGCACGGGCTGGCTGGGCAGCATGAGGTTGTCGGACAGAAAGAGCTGGACCTCGACCTGCGGATGGCTGGCTCGAAACGCATCCAGCAGCGGCGCGAGATGCCGGCGGCCGAAACCGAACGGCCCATGCACCTTCAGCTTGCCCGCCACCACCTGGCTGCGCTGCTGCAAGGCTTCCTCGATGGCCTGCATGCGTTCGATGACTCCGGTGGCATGCTGGGCCAGCAGGTGTCCCTCGTGCGTCAGCTGCAGGCGGCGCGTGGTGCGCATTGCCAGCCGCACGCCCAGCCGCGCCTCGAGCTGGCCGAGGCGCTTGGTGACCGCGGGCGGAGTGACGTTCTCCTCGCGCGCCAGGGCGGCCAGGCTGCCTACCCGGTCCAGCGCCAGGACGAAGCGCAGGTCGTCGATGTCCAGCTTCATCATTAACCTTTTGGTGAATGAAGAAATTCTATTCCATTAACCACAGATGACCTTGGGGCTCCTACACTGGCCATCACTCACCGACCTTGCCCGACTGCCATGACCCGCCAATACGACTTCGTCCTGTTCGACCTGCTGACCGCGCTGCTGGACTCCTGGACGCTGTGGAACAGCGCCGCCGGCGGCGAGGAAGCGGGCCGCGCCTGGCGCGCCGCCTACCTGAAGCGAACCTATGCCTGCGGCGCCTACCGTCCCTACGAAACCCTGGTGCGGGAAGCCGCGGCCGAGACCGGCCTGCCGCTGGCCGTCGCCGACGCGCTGGAGGAACGCTGGTCCGAACTCGCCCCCTGGGACGGCGTGGCGACGGTGCTGGAAAGCCTGCGCGGCACGCACCGCCTGGGCGTGGTGACCAATTGCTCGGAACGGCTGGGCCACCTGGCCGCCGGCCTCCTGAACGTTCCCATGGACGTGGTCGTGACCTCGGAACGGGCCGGTTACTACAAGCCCGATCCCCGCCCCTACCGCATGGCGTTGCAGGAACTGGGCGCCCGGCCCGGCAACACGCTATTCGTGGCCGGGTCGGGCTACGACCTCTTCGGCACCTCGGCTGTCGGCATGGACACCTTCTGGCACAACCGCGTAGGCCTGGCGCTGCCCGACGGCGCGCCGGCCGCGCGCCAGGAAGCGCACGGCATCCTGCCGGTGCTGGAACTCGCCAACAGCCCCCGGCGCGGCTGACAACCCCAACGCCGCCGGACCTTTCCCCTTCCAGGAGTCCCCATGAGAATCGCCGCCATCGCCGCGGGGGCGCTGTTCGCGCTCGCCGCCACCTCTTCCGCCCGCGCCCAGGCCTGGCCCGAGAAGCCCATCACCCTGATCATGCCCTTCCCCGCGGGCGGTCCCAGCGACGCGCTGGGGCGGGCCGTGGCGGCCAGGCTGGGGCCTCGGCTGGGCGTCCCGGTCGTGGTCGAGAACGTCGGCGGCGCAGGCGGCTCGATCGGCATGCAGAAGCTGGCGCGCGCCGCCGCCGACGGCTATACCATAGGCTTCGGCACCATAGGCACGCATGCGGCCAACATGATCATGTATCGCAAGCCGCTGTACGACGCACGCAAGGATTTCGAACCCCTGGGCCAGGTCGGGTCGGCCCCGCTGTTGCTGCTGGTCAAGCAGAGCCTGCCGGTCAACGACTTCCCGCAGTTCGCCGACTACCTCCAGGCCCACAAGACCACGATGTCGTACGGCAGCGCGGGCGTAGGCTCGATCGCGCACCTGGCCTGCCTGCTGCTGCTGAGCGACATGAAGGCCGAAGTCATGCACGTGCCCTACAAGGGCGTGGCGCCCGCCATGACCGGACTGATGGGTGGCGAGACCGACTTCATGTGCGACCAGACCACTACCTCGCTGGCTCAAGCGGCCAGCGGACGCGTGCGCGCCGTGGCCGTGCTGACGCGCGAACCCTTCCCCGGCCTGCCCAAGGTCGCCACGGCGCAAAGCAGCGGCAGGACCACCATCGACTTCCGCTCGTGGAACGCGCTGTTCGCGCCCCGCGGCACGCCACCCGCCATCGTGGACAAGCTCAACGCCGCCATCAACGACGCCCTGGCCGACCCCGCGCTGGTCAGGCAGATGCGCGACGTGGGCGTGGAATTCCCCGCCCGCGCCGACAATACGCCCGGCCACCTCGCCCGGCTGGTGGACAGCGAGATCGCCCGCCTGCGCCCCATACTCCAGGCCAAGAACGTCTACATCGATTGAACCCAGGCACATCATGCAACTGAACGAACTCGAAACCCCGGTCCTGGTGCTGGACCGGAACAGGATGGACCGCAACATCGCGCGGCTGCGCGAGCGGCTGGCTCCCTTCGGCGTCGCGCTGCGGCCGCACGTCAAGACCAACAAGTCCGCCGACGTCGCTCGGCGCCTGGGTCCGCCCGGCACACCCATCACCGTCTCCACGCTGAAGGAAGCCGAATACTTCCTGGACCACGGCTGGACCGACATCCTCTATGCCGTCGGCATAGCCCCTTCCAAGCTGCCCCACGTGGAGCGCCTGGCGCGGCGGGGAGCCAGGCTGACGCTCATCCTGGACAACGCCGAGGCGGCGGTGGCCACCAGCGCCTACGCGCGCGACCACGGGCTGGAACTACCCGTGCTGGTCGAGATCGATACCGACGGACACCGGTCCGGCGTCAAACCCGAGGACCCGGCGCTGCTGGAGATCGCCGCCCGCCTGTCCGCGCGCGAAGGCGAGGGCGCCTGGGTCGCGGGCGTGCTGGCCCATGCCGGCGATTCCTACAACTGCCGCTCCACCGAGGCCATCGTCGCCATGGCCGAGCAGGAGCGCGCGGGGGCGGTCCGGGCCGCGCAGCGCCTGCGCGAGGCCGGCCACGCGGCGCCGGTGGTCAGCGTGGGCAGCACCCCCACCGCGCATTTCGCGCGCTCGCTGGACGGCATCACCGAAGTGCGGGCCGGCGTGTTCGTGTTCTTCGACCTGGTCATGAACGGCCTGGGCGTCTGCCGGACCGACGACATCGCCCTGTCCGTGCTGTGCACCGTGATCGGCCATCAAGAGGAAAAGGGCTGGCTGATCACCGACGCGGGCTGGATGGCCATGTCGCGCGACCGCGGCACGGCCCGGCAACCGGTGGACCAGGGCTATGGCCTGGTGTGCGACCTGGATGGCAAGCCGCTGCAGGACCTGATCATGATCGATGCGAACCAGGAACACGGCATCGTCCGCCACCGCGCCGACCCCGCCGCCACGCCCATGCTGCCGGTGGGCACCCTGCTGCGCATCCTGCCCAACCACGCCTGCGCCACCGCCGCCCAGCACGGCGCCTATGCCGTGGTGGCGGGAGACACCCGCGTCGAGGCCCGCTGGCCGCGCTTCGGAGGATGGTGATGGGCGAGGTCGCGTCACCGGCCGTGGCGGGTCTTGCCGCGCCGCGCGGCCATTACTCGCACGTGGCCACGGGCGGTGGCCTGGCCTTCGTATCGGGACAACTGCCGCTGGACGCCTCGGGCGAACCGCGCGCCGACCTGCCGCTGGACGAGCAGGCCGCCCTGGCCCTGTGCAACGTCGAAGCCGCGCTGGCCGCGGCGGGCTGCGGCTGGCGCGACGTGATGAAGGTCACCGTCTACCTGGCCGGGGTGGAACATTGGCCGGCCTTCGACCAGGCCTATCGCCGGATGCTGGGCGATGCGCGGCCGGCGCGGGCGGTCGTGCCCGTGCCGGCGCTGCACTATGGCGTGCTGGTGGAGGTCGAGGCCGTGGCGCTGCGGCCCGCGCCATAGCCGTCCTTCAATCCAGCACGATATTGGCCTCGGCCGCGATCCGGCGGAACTTCGCGATGTCCTGCACGACCTGCCTGGCCAGGACATCGGCCGGTTCGTACTGCACGTTCAGCCCGATGTCGTAGGCCTTGGCGCGGAAGGCCTCGTCCCTGGCCAGGGCCTGCGTGGCGCGCGCCAGCCGCTCCACCACGGCGGGCGGCGTGCCGGCCAGCGCCATCAAACCTTGCCACCAGGTCATGTCGTAACCCTTCAGGCCCGCCTCGTCCACCGTGGGGACGCCGGGCAGGCGCGGATCGCGCGCGATCCCGGTGGTGGCGATGGCCTTGACCTTGCCCGCATCGACGTAGGGCTTGGCCGCGCCGTCGTGGGTACAGCTGACCTGCCCGGCGATCACGTCCTGCAGCGCCGGGCCGCTGCCGCGATAGGGCACGTGCACGATCTTCACGCCGGCCATCACGTTGAACAGCTCGCTGGAGAAATGATTGCCCGTGCCCGGACCGGCGCTGGCATAGCTCAGCTTGCCCGGATGGCCCTTGGCGTAGGCCACGAGCTCGGCCACGGTATTGGCCGGCACCGAAGGGTGGCAGACGATGGTGCTGGCATACCAGAACAGCTTGGCGATGGGCGTGAAGTCCTTGACCGGATCGAACGGCAGCGAGACGGCCGTGGCCGGCAGGGTGCCATGCGTGATGGAATTGGCGTACAGCAGGGTATAGCCGTCGGGCGCGGCGCGCGCCGCTTCCGACGCCCCGATGCGCGTGCCGCCGCCGCCCTTGTTCTCCACGTACACCGTCTGGCCCAGCAGCTCGCCCAGCTTCTGCGCGACCAGCCGCGCGGAAACGTCGGTCACGCCGCCCGGTGCATAGGGCACGATCAGCTTGATGGGCTTGGCCGGATACGGCTGGGCATCCGCCCGTCCGGCGGCCAGCGCCAGGCCCGCCGCGAACAACGCGGCCAGGTGCCGCCTGCGTCCCGACACGACAAGTCCTTGCTTCATCTCCACTCCTCCTTTGCCGCGCGGCCTCTCTGCGGAGGCTGGCGGATCATGGTTCAGGCGCGTTCGGCGTCGAAAGTGATGTTGACCTTGCGGAAGGCCTCGACCACCTCGGGGCCGAAGCGCCGGCTCACCTCTTTCCCCACCTCGGGGGAATAGACGACGGTATCGCTCATCCGCTCCTGCCCCTGGATGATGACGAACAGCCGCGCGGTCTCCTTGCCCGTGTTGCGAAAGGACCGCATCGCGCCGGTGGGCACGCCGACCAGGTCGAAAGCGCGCACCGGCAGGCGATACTCGTCCTCGAAGCCCCAGGTGATGTCCCATTCGCCGTCCAGCACGAAGAACGATTCCTGCGTGTCGAAATGCGCATGCGGCAACGGCCCGTCGTCCGGTACGCATTCGGCGATCGCCACGTACAGGCCGGGGCCGCCCTTGAGCGGCGCATCCTGCGAGCGGCCGACGTGTCCCTCCGGCACCAGCAGCGGGAACACCGAACTGGCGGTCAGCCATTCGGTGGCCTCGGCGGGGATGGCGCTGCGCGCGTTCAGGGCGCGCTTGTACGGCACCAGCGTGGCGAAGCGCGTCACGCGCTGCGCCATCATGTCCGGATCGACCTCTCGTCCCCGCCCCGGCTCGACGCGCGCATTCAGCGCGGCCAGTTCCCGCGCATCGACCGCCGTGGGCAACGGCCCGGGGAATACCGCGGGATAGGCGCAATCGGGTTCGCCGTTGAGCAGCAGCAGCGCTTTGGCGCCGTCCGCGCCATGGCAGGAAACCTCGTGCAGCACGTCGGCGGGTATCGACAGCATGTCGAAGCGTCCCAGGCGGATCTCGTGCGTCAGGTCGGGTCCGAAGCGCACGCGCAGCGTGCCCGCCAGGCACAGGATGTTCTCCATGGCGTCGGGGTTGCGATAGGGCAGCGAGCCGCGGCCCGCCTCCCACGCCGCATAGCCTGTGCAGGCTCGGGCGGGGCTGGGCACGCGGGGCTCGGCGAAGCGGCCGTGCGTGTTGCGGGCCCCCATCAAGGCCACCAGTTGCCCGCCCCACAGCGCCCGCACGGCGTCGGCACGCGCGCCTTCGCGCTCCGCGCCGGCATAGTCGTCGAACCGCGCCGTGCGGGCGCCCATGGCTTCGTACGAGACATCCAGGGTTTTCATCCAGGCTCCATCGAAAGGGAATAGGGCCGGCCACGGCCGGCTAACAGGCGGCGCGCAGCCGCGAGACGAGAAAGGCGGCGGCATCGTCCAGCCTCTCTCCGGAAAGTTCCAGGTGGGGGCCCGGGTAGGCCACCAGCCGCTTGTCCTGGCTGCCCAGCGCGTCGAACAATTCGGCCACGCCCGCGCGGTCGAAGACCTCGTCGTCCCACTGCTGGGTGAACCAGACCGGGATGCGCAGTCGCCGCGCGGCGGGTGCCAGGTGCTCGCTGGCGGGATACGAAGCGCCCCACAACCCCAGCACGGCAGCGCGCACCCGTCCGTCCGCGGCCAGGTAGGGCAATCCGTAGGCCGTGCCCATGGAAACGCCGATGTAGCCCACAGGCCGGCCCGCCAGCGTCGGCCACGCCAGCAGGGCATCCAGGAAGGCGCGCCAGTCGGCCGTCATGCCGTCGCGCGCGAAACCCTCGCGCCACGCGGTGCGGAAATCGGCCTTCGCCTTGCCCGGATCGCGCGAGCCGTCGGCGCGGCGCTCGCCATGCGCCGGGCCGTCGATGGCGGCGACCGCATAGCCCTCGGGCAACAGGCGGTCGCGAATGGCGAGCACGGCCGCCGATTCCTTATGGCCACTGCCGCCATGACAGGCCAGGACCAGCCCGGCACAGGAGGTCTCGGGCAGCCAGGCGATGCCCGGCACGGCGCGGCCCTGGACGGCAAGCCGCAGCCGCTCTTCCCGCCACGGACGGTCCACAGGAGAAATCAGGTGATCTTGCATGCCGGCGATTACAGCAAGCCGGCCCCGCGCGGCACAATCGCGCGCCGCCGATACCGCTATTGAGGACCGTCGATCGCCGCGTCCTGCCGCAGCTGCGCGGCCACGTCGCGCATCACGCCTCGCAGCCAGATATGCGCGGGCTCGCGGTGCACGCGCTCGTGCCACAGCATGCTCAGGTCGGCGCGATCGGTGTCGAAGGGCAGGGGTAGTATCTGCAGCGGCAGGGTGCGCGCCGCGTCGCAGGCGATGCGCTGGGGCACGATGGCCAGCATGTCGGTCACCGCCACGACATCGGCCGACAGCAGCACGTTGGGCACCCGCAGTCCCACGTCGCGGGCCAGGCCGCGCCGCTCCAGGATGTCGTCCACCATGACCTCGATGGTCGGATAGGGCACCGGCCCCGTCCCCCACACCACGTGCGGATAGGCCAGGAACTGCTCGAGCGTGAGCGAGCCCCGGATGCCGGCGTGGCCGGCCGCGGCGATGCAGACGATGCTCTGCGGATACAGTACGGTCTGGTGCAGGTCCTGCGGCACCTGGCGGACATAGCCGATGACGAGATCGCCTTCGGCGTCGCGCAGGTACTCGTGGGTACGGCGGATGTCCACCGGCCGCGAGGTGAAGCGCAGCCGCGGCGCCTCGCGCCGGGCGCGGGTCATCAGGCCCGGCAGGAACTGGCGCGCCACGCCCTCGGACGCCAGGATGCGGAAATGCCCCTCGGCCACAGCGGGCACGAACTCGTCGGTGCCGCGCGTGGCCGCATCGATCAGCTCCAGCGCCTCGTGCACCTTGCGCGCGAGCTCCATGCCTCGCGCGGTGGGCTCCATGCCCGACGAGGTCTTGACCAGCAGCGGGTCGTGGAAGATCTCGCGCAGCCGGGCCAGCGCGCTCGACATGGCCGACTGGCCGATGCCCACCCGCTCGGCCGCGCGCGTCACGTGCCGCTCGCGCATCAGGGCGTCGAGATAGGTCAGCAGCTGGAGGTTGATTCGCTTGTGGTCGGACATGCGGCTGGGGTGTTCCGGATCCGGGAACCGGCGATGCCTGTCATTGTAGCCATCGGGCCTCCTTGCGGCCGCGCAATCCCAGGACCGCTTCGCTGACCAAGCCCAGGGCGCGGTTGAGCGGCTTGTCGCGCCGCATCACCCAGGCCAGCGTGCGTTCCAGGCCGGGCGCGAGGCGGATCACGTCCAGTCCGCCGTGTCGGCCGGGCGGCGCCACCGCAAGCCCGGGCAGGATGGACCATCCCAGGCCGGCGGCGACCATTTCCTTGATCGCCTCGACGCTGCCCAGTTCCATGACCGGCTTCACGCGGCAGCCCGCGCGCGCGAACCACTCATCGATCAGCCGCCGGGTGTTGGCGCCCGTCTCGAACAGCACCAGCGGCCGACGCGCCAGCGCCTGGGGCGAGATTCGCCGTACCGGCGCCTCGCCCTTCGGGGCGATGGCAACGAAGGCGTCCTGGACGACGGGCGTGATGTCCAGGCTGCGTCCGGTGGCGGGCAAGGTCACCAGCGCGGCATCCAACGCATTGTCCTCCACCCGCCTCAGGATCTCGGGCGTGTTCCCGGTACTGACCACGATATCGATGGCCGGCATCCTGCGCTTGAGCTGGCGCAGCACTGGCGGAAGCAGATGGATGCACGCCGTGGCGCCGGTACCCACGCGCACCAGCCCGCCCGGCGTGCTGGCATGGCGCTGCATGGCCGCCTCGGCATCGTCCAGCGCCAGCTTGATGCGCGCCGCATGCTCCAGCAGCAGTGCGCCGGCCTGCGTCGGCGCCACCCGGCGTCCCACCCGCTCGACCAGTCGCAATTGCAGGCGTCGTTCCAGTTCGCGGATCTGGTGGCTGACGGCGGGTTGGGTCATGCCCGCCCGTTCGGCGGCGGCGGTGAAGCTGCCCAGTTCCATCGCGCTGCTGAAAGTCAGCAGATAGGCGGGATTCAGCGATTTCATAGAAGTCGTTTATGCATTGCATAAAGGGATGTCGATTCATTTATGTAACGCCTGACGCTAGAGTTCGGCAACGACCTGCCTCATTTCCTCCGCCACGATGTCCGATCCCGCCGCCAGGCCCCTTCGCCCGTCCGCCACCGGCGGCATCACGGCCACCCTGGTCGTGTGCCTGGGATGCGCACAGATCGTTTCCTGGGGAACCATGCATTACCTGGTGTCCGTGTTCGGGCCGGCGATACAGGCGGAACTGGGCTGGAGCGCCGGTTTCGTCCACGGCGGCTTCTCGTGCGCGCTGGCCGTCATGGGCCTGTCCTCGGTCTGGGTAGGCCGCAGGATCGACAGACATGGCGGCCGCGCCCCGATGATGGCCGGCTGCGCGCTGGGCGCCGCCGGCTGCGTCACGCTGGCCGCCGCCCACCATGGCGCCGTCTACTACATGGGCTGGGTGCTGCTGGGGCTCGGCATGCGGCTCGCCCTGTACGACGCCGCCTTTGCCGCGCTCGCCCACCTGGGCGGCCCGGCGTCGCGCCAGACCATGTCCCAGGTCACGCTGTTCGGCGGACTGTCTTCCACCATCTTCTGGCCATTGGGCCAGTGGCTGGGACAGGAATGGGGCTGGCGCAGCGCGCTGGCCGTCTACGCCTTGCTGCTGCTGGCCTCGTCGCTGTTGTACCTGGCCCTGCCGCGCGGCCACGGGCCGGATACCGCCGGCACCGCACCGGGCCGGGACGCACCGGATCGGCCGGCGGTCCGCGCGGACGTGCTGTTGTACGGCTGCATCGCCACCCTGGCCCTGTTCATCCAGACCGGCATGTCGGCGCACCTGCCCGGCATCCTGCGCGGGCTGGGCTGGACGCCCGGCATGGCGGTCTCGCTGTCCGCGCTGTTCGGCATCGGCCAGGTCGCGGGCCGGGTGGGCATCGCCGCGATGGGACGCCGCGCCCGGACGCTGACGGTCAACCTGCTGCCATGCCTGTTGTTGTGCCTGTGCTTCGCCGCCGCCCTGGCGGCGGGCGCGACGCTGCCGGGCGCACTGGCCTTCACGCTGCTGTATGGCGCCGGCAACGGCATGGCCACCATCATGCGCGGCGCCATTCCGCTCGCCCTGTTCGACGCGCGCAATTATGGACGTATCGTGGGGGGCGTGCTGCGCCCCGCGTTCATGCTGAGCGCCGCCGCGCCGGTATGCTTCGCCCTCGTCATCGGGCATGTCGGCCACGCCGGGCTGCTGGCCGCGGCGCTGGCCATGGCCACGGCGCAGCTCGCGGCAGCCCTCTTCCTTCGTCACCGCCACCAGGATTCCCCATCATGACTCATCCCGGCACCCTCATCGTCACCGGCGGCAGCCGAGGCATCGGCGCGGCCGTCGTGCGGCTCGCCGCGGCCTCGGGCTACGACGTCTGCTTGACCTACCGCGAACAGGCCGACGCGGCCCGCGCTCTGGTCCAGGACATCCGGGCCATGGGGCGGCAGGCGTGCTGCGTCCAGGCCGATGTCGCGGACGAGGCGGCGCCCGGACTGGCCTTCGACGCGGCGGCCGCGCTGCCCCATCCGGTGACCGCTCTCGTGAACAACGCCGGCACGACCGGCCCCATCGGAGCGTTTTCCGCCGTCGAGACGTCGGTGTTGCGGCGCGTACTCGACGTCAACGTCCTTGGCACCATGCTGTTCAGCCGACAGGCCGTGCGGTACTGGGCGGGCAGGAGCATGGGCGGAAGCATCGTCAACATTTCCTCCGTCGCGGCCACGCTGGGCGCGCCTCACGAATACGTGCACTATGCCGCGTCGAAGGCGGCGGTGGAGGGCTTCACGGCCGGGCTCGCGCGCGAGACGGCAGGCCTGGGCATACGGGTCAACGCCGTGTCCCCGGGTACCACGCTGACGGACATCCATGCGGCCGCGGGCGAACCGGACCGGCCTTCGCGCATCGCCGCCCGGGTGCCCATGGGAAGGGTGGCGCGGCCGGAGGAAATCGCCGAGGCGGTCGTCTGGCTGCTGTCTGAAAAGGCCGGCTACGTCTCCGGCGAGATCCTCAAGGTGGCCGGCGGCCTGTAGACACCGACGGGCACAGGCCGTGCTGCGTGATCGCCGCCGGCGCGCAGCCACTCCAGGGCCAGCGGCCACAACAGGTCCTGGTAGTCGCTGTGGAAGAACGCGAAATGCCCGATCGCCTTGCTGCCCACGTCCTCGGGCGCGATGCGCAGGTGCGTGCGTTCGCTGCGCGTGAAGTAATCCAGGGTGCGCTCGATGGCCGCCACCGTGCCGAAGGGATCGTCGGTCAGGCTGATCGCCAGGATGCCGGCCCGCGCGGAGGCGGCAGGCAGCGCGGCGCCGCCGAAGGCCCGGCGGGCGCTGGGCCGGTCTTCGTAGCGTGGCGTGGGCGTGCTCCAGTCCAGCGCGACACCTGTGGGCGTATCTTCCAGCCAGCCCAGCCTGCGGCCGGGGAAATAGCCACATGCCCGGGCCAGCAGCGGCATGGCCAGATGCCACTTGGCCACCATGCGCCAGCGTACCGAGGCATCATAGTCCCGCCAGTACGCGAACTGGGCGCCCACGGTAACCATCCTGCCGATCCGCGAACAGGACGCGGCCAGCGCGGGGGCCCAGCCGCCGAAGCTGTGCCCCACGAGATGGATATCGCGGCCCGGCCACATGGCCGCGGCATAGCCCAGCACGGCCTCGCAGTCCTTCGCGCCCCAGTCGGTCCAGCTTGCCTGGAAACCGCGCAGGCGGTCCGGACGCGACTCGCCTATGCCGCGGTAGTCGTAGGCGACGACGTCCATGCCGTTGTCATGCAGGTACTGGGCGAAGCGGAAGTAATAGCGGCACTTGACCGAGGTGGCCGCGTTGATGATCACCACCGGCCTCGTCACCGCGCCCACGTCGACCCCGCGCCAGACAAAGCCGCCCAACGGATAGCCGTCGGCGGCATGAATGACGACGGGCAGCGCGGCGGCGGGCCGGTCGAAGCCGGCGGGCGGGGGCTTGGGCAGGGCGCTCATGGTGGCTTTGGATCGAACAACGCCCTACGATACCCCGCTCGCCCGGACCGCACCAGCCCGCAAGGCGTGCGGTCCGCTCAATCCGCGGCGGCGCATCCTTCGGCGAACGCCGCCGCGGCCAGCAGCTCGAGATCGCGGCCAGGCGCGCCTATCAGTTGCGCCCCCAGCGGCAGACCCGCCGGCCCACGCCCCATCGGTAGGGACAAGGCGGGCAGGTGAAGGAAGGTCCACAGCCCGCCGTAGCGCGGCGAGCCGGTCTCCGTGCCGACCTCGGCTTCGCCGTCGGCCGCCGGATACAGCAGGACGTCGGCGTCGTCGAACAGGCTGGCGGCCTCCTGCTGCGCGGCGCGCATCGACTCCCGCAGTCCGGCATACCCGGCCATGGACAGGTCCGCCTCGGCCTCGACCCGCTGTTGCAGGCGCGGGCTGAGCCGATCGTGGTGCCACCGGCGTTCGTGCGCCAGCGAATGCCGCAACTCGAACGCCGACAACCGTGCCTGGAGCGCGACGGCGGCTTCCAGTCCCGGCGGCAGATGCACGGTCCGCAGCCGGGCGCCCCCACGCTCGAGCCGACGGGCGAAAGCCAGCAGCGCCTCGACGGTTTCGGGCCGGGCGGCCGCCCACAGGCTCGATTCGCATACCGCGACCCGGGGCAACCCGGGCTCGCGCGCAGGCGCGGGGCCGAATACGGCATGTCGCGCATCGGCCACCGTCCTCGCCAACACGCCTATCGTGTCCAGGCTGGGGCTCGCGTGCTTGAGGCCGGACGTGTTGATCAAGCCGTAGGACGGCTTGTAGCCGACGACGCCGCAGTAGGCCGCGGGGCGGATGATCGACGCGCTGGTCTGGGTCCCGAATGCCAGCGGCACCATGCCGTCTGCCACGGCGGCGGCCGAACCGCTGGACGAGCCGCCCGGGGTGCGCGACGGATCCAGCGGATGGCGCGTGGCGCACGGTGTCAGCGTGGCGAACTCGCAGGTCTCGGTCTTGCCGAGCAGGATGCCGCCCGCCTGGCGGGCCGCCGCTATGCAGGCGGCATCGGCCGCCGGACGATGGCCGGCATAGATGGGCGAACCGTAGGCGGTTGGTAGATCGGCGGAATCCAGGATATCTTTGGCGGCGAACGGCAAGCCGCGCAGGGGCCCGGCCGCGGCGCCACGATCGGCCTGCCGGGCGTGGGCGATCGCCCGCTCCCGGTCGATGTGCGCGAACGCGCGCACCGTGGCCTCCCGCTCGTCGATGCGGTCCAGGCAGGCCCGCACCAGGGCCTCGCTGGTGAGACTGCCTTCCTCGATTGCCCGCAGGGCGGACAGCGCGCTAAGAAAATTGGGGGCTGGGGTCTTCATGCCGGGTCAACCATGTCAATAGAACGAACGGCCTTCGGGGCCGCTCCATACATCGGGAAAAAAGTGCCACTGCTTTCCATGCGCCTGCTCCACACGTTCTCGGTCGTCGCGGAAGAGCTGCATTTCGGCCGGGCCGCCGAGCGGCTCCACATGACCCAGCCGCCGCTCAGCCAGCAGATCCGCCAGCTGGAGCAGCTGATCGGAGCCGAGCTTTTCCATCGCACGACGCGCTCGGTCAGCCTGACGCCCGCCGGCCGCATCCTGCATGACCGCGCGAAAAAGATCCTGCAGGACGCCGAAGCGGCGGCGGACGCGGCCCGGCGCGCCGCCAGCGGATCGGCCGGCAGCGTCGCCGTCGGCTTCACCGCCAGCTCCATCTACCGCACGCTGCCGCGCCTGGTCTCGGCCTTCCGCCGCCAGTACCCCGAGGTCGAATTGCGGCTGGAGGAAATGCGGCCCGAGCCCATGCTCGATGCGCTGCACGCCGACAAGCTGGACGTCGCGCTGCTGCGGCCGCCGGAAAAGTCCCTCGCCGACCCGCGCCTGGCGCACAGCGTCATCGCGCGGGAGCGGCTGGTGCTGGCACTGCCCGCCGATCATGCCCTGGCGCATCTCGAACAAGTGCCGGTCAGCAACCTGGACGGGCTGCACCTGATTGGATTTTCTCCCGATCAGGCACCGTACTCGTATGAACTGTGCCAACGGCTCTTCCATGCGGCGCAAGTCGTGCCGCACGTGGTCCAGGCGAGCATCCTGCCGACCATGCTGGCGCTGGTCGAGGCGGGCATGGGCGCGGCGCTGGTGCCGGCCTCGGCCCAGGCTACCTGGAGCGGCGCCTTGCACTACCGGCCACTGGCGGACACGCAGGAAAACATCACCACGCTGTACGCGGTCCGCAGGCAGGACATGCGCAACCCGGCGGCCGAGAAATTCGTCGACCTGGCCGCAATGCAGGGCGGCGTGCCGCGCGAACCGTAGCACGCGTCCGGCCTATTGGGCCGTGATCTTGGCGGCGCGGATCACCTTCTCCCACTTGGTGTTCTCGTTGGCGATGAATTTGCCGAACGCCTCCGGCGAATCGCCCACCACGCGCGCGCCCATGTCCTCGAGCTTGCGCCGGATATCGGGTTGCCCCAGCACCTGGCGCACGGCACCGTTCAACTTTTCGACCACCGGCTGCGGCGTGCCTGCCGGCGCGACCAGCCCGTACCAGTTGGTGAACTCATAGCCCGGCACGCCGGCTTCGGCCACGGTGGGCGCGTCCGGCAGCAGCGGCGAGCGTTCGCTGCCCAGTATCGCCAGCGCGCGCAGCCGTCCGTCCCGCACGTAGGGCAGCGCCTGGAGCAGGCTGTCGAACGACGCCGACACCTGCCCGCCTATCAGGTCCGACAGGCTCTGCCCGCTACCCTTGTAGGGCACGTGCGTCAGCTTGGTACCAGCCAGGCTGTCGAACAACTCGCCGGCCAGGTGCGGTCCGCCGCCTATGCCCGACGACGAATAGGTCAGATGGCCGGGGCGCGCCTTGGCCAGGTCGATGAATTCGCGCAGAGTCTTGGCCGGCACCGACGGATGCACCAACAGCGCGAACTGCACTTCCACCACCTTGCTGACCGGCTTCAGGTCGCGCTGGACGTCGACGCGCATCGAATACAGGTACGGATTGACCGCCAGGTTGCCCATCGTCGCCATCAGGGTGGTGTAGCCATCGGGCGCGGCCTTCGCCACGTTCTCGGTGCCGATCACGCCGCCTGCGCCGGCCCGGTTCTCGACCACGACCGATTGGCCCAGCAATTCGGCCATGCGGGGAGCCACCAGCCGGGCGACGATGTCCGTCCCGCCCGCCGGGGCGAATGCGACGACCATGCGGACCGGCTTGTCGGGATAGGTCTGCGCGCTGGCCGGACCGGCCGCGGCCGCCGCGGCCATGGCCCACGCGGCGTGGCGGAAGGGGGAAGAAGAAAGGATCTTGCGCATGGCGTGCTGTCCTGGACGGAATAATGAGACCGGGAAACAGCCGTTCCCGGAGCGACGCCGCACTCTAGCCCTGGCCGGCGGCACCGTCCAATTCGAAAACACGCATCGATTGAGTCGCTCCGGCACTCAATCGGCGCGGCGCGCCACGGTCAGCCCGGAGGTCTTGTCGTAGACGATCTGCCGCAGCCAGCGGTACGCCGGTTCGGCATGCAGGCGCTCGTGCCAGTACTGGTGTATCTGGAAATTGGCCAGTTCCAGCGGCGGCGTGAAGATCCTCACGTCCAGCAGCCGCGAGAACAGCGTGCCCAGGTCCTCGGGCACGGTCGCGATCAGGTCGGCCTGCGCCACCAGGAAGGGCAGGGCCGAGAAGCGCGGCACGTGCAGGATGACGTCGCGCGTCAGGCCCCGCTCGGCCAGAGCCTGTTCCATGGCGTAGTACTGCGAGCCGCTGTTCACGTACATGGCATGGCGGCAACGCAGGAATTGCTCCAGCGACAGCGAGTCCCGAATCTCGGGATGATGGCCGGCGACCATGCAGACGTAGCGCGTGGTGCGCAGGTTCTGCTGGCGCGCCCAGTTGGGCATGCCCAGGAAGTAGCCGATGGCCAGGTCGATGTTGCCGCTGTCCAGGGCGTCGACCACCTCGTCGGGACGCAGGTCCACGATGGTCAGGCGCGCGTGGGGCGCGTGCTTGCGCAGATGCGCGAGCACCTGGGGCATCGCGACGATCATGCCGACGTCGTTGATGTAGACGCGGAAATTGATGGTGGTGCTGGCGGGCGTGAATTCCGACGAAAGGTCCACCCCCTTGAGCACTTCCAGCACCTGCGCGATCTTGGGCGCGATGCCGTCCGAGAACGGCGTGGGCCGCATGCCGCGCGAGGTGCGCACGAACAGCGGATTGTCGAAATGGGCGCGCAGGCGCTTGAGCGCGGCGCTGACCGCCGGCTGGGTGAGATTGAGTTCGTCGGCCGCGGCCGACAGGCGCTGGTGCCGGTAGATGGCGTCGAAGCACAGCAGCAGATTCAGGTCGAAGCGCAGCAGGTCCATGCCGGAGTGATATCAACGCCGTTGATATTGAAGATAAACCATTTTGCTAGGAATTGATATCGCTCGGTCATAGACTGGCTTCGCCATCACGAAAACAGGCGCCCACGAAGGCGCCACGGGAGACAGACGCTTGGACGCTCATACGACGCCTGGCGCGCATCAGGCCGGCCGCCTCCAGATCCTGGGGATATGCGGCAGCCTGCGGCGCCGTTCCTACAACCGCATGGCGCTGCTCGCCGCGCACGACCTGATGCCGGTCGAGTTGTCGCTGGAACTGGCCGAACTCGACGGCATTCCCATCTACAACGGCGACATGGAGGCCGAAGGCATTCCCGGGCCGGTGCGGCAACTGGCCGATCGCCTGCGCGCCGCGGACGGACTGCTCATCGCCAGTCCCGAATACAACTTCTCGGTCAGCGGCGCGCTCAAGAACGCCATCGACTGGCTCTCGCGGCTGGATCCCCAGCCCTTCCGCCACAAGCCGGTGGCCCTGCTGTCCGCCACCCAGGGGCCGGTGGGAGGGGCGCGCAACCAGTACGACCTGCGCAAGATCCTCGGCTGCCTGGAGGCGCAGGTGCTGCTGCGGCCCGAGGTATTCATCGGTTCCTGCCACACCAAGTTCGACGCCAAGGGCCGGCTGGCCGACGAAGCCACGCGCAAGGTGCTGGGCGACCAGATGACGGCCTTCGCCCATTGGGTCCGGCGCCTGCGCGCGCTGGACCAGGCGCGCGCCTAGAACAACAGGAGGAGACACCATGAAAATCGCATCCCCCCGGTCCGGCCGCATGGCCGGATTCGCCCTGTGCGCGGCCCTGGCCGCCGCCGCCCTGGCCATGGCCCCCGCCATGGCCCAGCCCATCAAGATAGGCATCATCACCGACAAGGTCGGTCCCGCCAAGCCCTATGCCGAACCGGTAACGGCCGGCGCCGTCTTCGCCGCCAAGGAGCTCAACGCCAAGGGCGGCATCCTGGGCCGCCAGGTCGAGCTGCTGATCGAGGACGACCAGGCCCGACCCGACATCTCGGCCACGGCCGCGCGCAAGCTGGTGGAGGCCGGCGCCACCTTCATCCTGTCGCTGTCGCTGACACCGTCGACCCAGCAGGTGCAGACCGTCACGCTGGAAACCAAGACGCCGCAGCTCACGCCGTCCAACAGCGGCGACACCCTGACCACGCAGATCGACAATCCCTATTTCTGGCAGACCGGCCCCCTGGGCTCGACCCAGATCGCCACCCTGCTGGCCTACGCCGCCAACCGCAACTTCAAGCGCGTGGCGCTGGTGGGGGAAAACTCCGACCTGGGCCAGCTGACCAACCGCTCGTTCAAGGCCGGACTGGAGAAATCCGGCGCGCAGATCGTGGCCGAGGAAGTGGTCCCGCGCGGCTCGACCACCGCCGACCCGCAGATGCAGAAGGTGCGCGCGGCCAAGCCGGACGCCATCTTCCTGACCGGCGTCACCACGCCCGAGAACGTGCTCATCCTGCGTTCATACCGCCAGCTCGGCCTGAAGATGCCGGTGCTGGGCAATTTCAACCTGTCGGTACCGCAGACCGCGGTGGTGGCCAAGGGACTGCTGGACGGCGTGGTGTTCGTCGACGCCTTCGACCCGGCCAAGCCGGAAGCGCGCCGCTTCATCGAGGCCTACAAGAAAGAGAACGGCGTCGAGCCCTACAACCTGAACGGCTACGGCTACGACGGGCTGATGCTGGTGGCCGACGCCATCAAGCGCGCCGGCGGCACCGACAAGGAAAAGGTGCGCGCGGCCATGCAAGCCACGCAGGGCTACGTGGGCGTGCTGGGCGCGGTGGGGTCTTCCTATGGGTTCTCCGGGGGCAAGCGCACGGGCTTCGACCGCAACGGCATGGTGGTGCGGGTGTACGAGGGCGACAAGCAGGGCAAGGTCGTCTTCTCGGGCGCGCAGTGACGCGGGTGCAGGGGCCTCATGACCGATCTACTCGAACTTCTCGTCAGCGCCGCCGCCAGCGGCTGTATCTACGGACTGGTGGCGCTGGCCTACCTGCTGATCACGCGCCCGACCGGCATCATCAACTTCGGCGTGGGTGAATGGGCCATGGTGGCGGCCTTCGGCGCCTATGTGGCGCTGTCCCGCGTGGAGCTGCCCTATGCCGTGTCGATTGCGCTGGTGGCCGCGCTGATGGTGGCCGTGGGCTGGCTGACCGAACGGCTGGCCGTGCGGCCGCTGGTGGTCAAGGGCGCGCCGCCGCTGGCGCCCGTGCTCGCGCTGCTGGGCATGCTGGTGGTGTTCCGCGAAGTGGTATCGCTGGGCTTCGGCCCCGATCCGCAACCCGTGCCGCCGGCCTTCGGCTTCGGCCGGCTGGAACTCGGGTTGCTTGCCGGCTCGTACCAGAGCTTCTTCATCATCGCGGTGGCCCTGGCGGTGTTCGGGGGCGCCTGGTACTTCTTCGAACGTACCCTGACCGGCCGGTCGTTCGAGGCGGTCGCGCTGGACCGCCGCGCCGCCGCGCTGATGGGCATCAACCTGTCGCGCGTGACGGCCCTGTCCTTCTCGGCCGGGGCGGTGGTGGCCGGACTGGCCGGCGTGCTGGTGGCGCCCAACGTCTCGGCCCACTACCTGATGGGCATGCCGCTGGCCATACAGGGCTTCACCGCGCTGGTCATAGGCGGGGCGACACGGGTCGAGGGCGCCCTGCTGGGCGGCCTGATCCTGGCCTTCGCCGAGCAGTTCACGGTGCGCTACGCGCCGGTGCCGCCGGGCCTTGCCATGGGCGTGCCGCTGGTGCTGCTGATCGCCTTCCTGCTGGTGCGCCCGGCGGGCCTGCTGCGTCCCCGGGAGGCCCGCGCATGAAGTCCTTTCTTTCCTACGCCGTGGCGGCCGTGGTGCTGTCGGCCATCGCCTTCGCGCTGGGGGCCTACCAGACCGACATCTACCGCAAGATGCTGCTGTGGATCGCGCTGGCCATCAGCTACAACTTCCTGTTCGGCATCTCGGGCCAGATCGCCTTCTCCCACTTCAGCTTCTATGGCATCGGCGCCTACACCATCGTCATCCTCGTCACGCAGGCGGGCCTGTCCCTGCCGCTGGCGGTGCTGGCCACGGTGGCGGTCTGCGTGGCGCTGGCGCTGGTGGTGGCCATACCCGCCACCCGCCTCGAAGGCTTCTACCTGGCCCTGGCCACGCTGGCCTTCGCCCAGCTCTTCATCGTCGTGCTGAACGAGGGCGGCGCGATCACCGGCGGCACCGGCGGGCTCGCCAGCTACCGGCTGCCGGACATCTTCGGCGTGCATGTCACGGGCCCCTGGTACACGGTGGTGATCGTGGTGCTGATGCTGGCGACCATGGCCATCATCGGCCGGCTGGACCGTTCATGGTTCGGCCGCGCCTGCCGCGCGGTGCGCGACAACCCCGAAGCCGCCGCGGCCATGGGCGTGGACGTGCGGCGCACCAAGGTCATCGCCTATGCCGTCACCAGCGCGCTGGCGGGCGTGGCCGGCATGGTCTACGCCTTCGTCGACAACACCGTGAACCCGCACATCTTCGGTCTGGAGAACGCCTTCCTGCTGCTGTTCATGGTGATCGTCGGCGGCAGCGGCCGCATGGCGGGCGCCATCCTGGGCGCGGTGCTGCTCTACCTGATGCCGCTGGTGCTCTCGCCCATCATCGGGCACCACCATGCCCTGGTGTTCGGCGTGTTCATGGTACTGGCGGTGCTGTTCCAGCCGCGTGGCCTGATCGGGCTGTGGGACCGGCTGCAAGCCCGTCGCCACCCGTCTCCCTCGGCCCTGCCTCGCGTGCCGGCGGTCGAGCCCAAGGCAGTGAAACGGGAGGGCCTGGCATGAATTCCCCCCTGTTGCAGGCACGCGGCCTGTGCAAGCGTTTCGGCGGCCTGCACGCCGTTTCGGACCTGGACCTGGACGTGCGCGCGGGTGAAGTGGTGGGCGTGATCGGCCCCAACGGCGCCGGCAAGACCACCACCTTCAACATGATCGCCGGCGCTTTCGCGCCCACCAGCGGGACACTGGCCTTCGACGGCCGGTCCCTGGCGGGCGTGCCCACGCACGGCTTCGCGCCACGCGGCATCGTGCGCACCTTCCAGCACAACAAGTCCTTCGACAGCCTGTCGGTGCGCGAGAACGTCATGGTCGGCATGCACACGCGCATGCCGGCGTCGCTGTGGCGCG
The DNA here is from genome assembly GCF_002188635.1 of Pigmentiphaga sp. NML030171. GTDB lineage: Bacteria > Pseudomonadota > Gammaproteobacteria > Burkholderiales > Burkholderiaceae_B > Pigmentiphaga > Pigmentiphaga daeguensis. The sequence goes on from NZ_NINX01000033.1 coordinate 228,356, forward strand.
TGCTGGCCGGAACCCCCGACTCCTATCGCTCCGAGCGCGAGGCACGGCGGCGGGCGGACGAACTGGTGGACTTCGTCGGCCTGGGCGAGTTCGCGCAGGCCGAGGTCTCCACGCTGTCGTTCGGCCAGGGGCGCCTGCTGGAAATCGCCCGCGGACTGGCGGCCGGCCCGCGCCTGATGCTGTTCGACGAACCGGCCGCCGGATTGGCACCGGGTGAATGCGCGCGACTGGAGGAGATCATCCTGGGCATCGCCCGCCAGGGCATCGCGGTCCTGCTGATCGAGCACGACATGCGCTTCCTGATGGCCCTGGCCGACCGGGTGGCGGTCCTGAACTTCGGCCGCAAGATCGCCGACGGCACGCCCGACGCGGTGCGCGCCGACCCGGCGGTGATCGAGGCCTACCTCGGCAACGTGGAGAACCTGGCCCATGCTTGAACTACGCAATGTCAGCGGCGGCTATGGCCACGCACCCGTGGTGCGCAACGTCGACCTGCGGGTCGAACGGGGCGAGACCGTCGCGCTGCTGGGGCCCAACGGCGCGGGCAAGACCACGCTCCTGGCGGCGCTGTCGGGCATCCTCGTGCAGCGCTCGGGCACGGTGAAGCTGGCCGGCGCCGACATAGGCGGACTGCCCAGCCACCGCATCGTCGAATGCGGGCTGGTCCAGGTTCCCGAGGGCCGGCATGTGTTCGCGCCGCTGTCGGTGGAAGACAACCTGCGCCTGGGCTCGGTCACGCTGGTCCGGCGCGACCGTTCGCGTGCCGAGGAACGCTTCGATTTCGTCTACCGGCTGTTTCCCCGGCTGGCCGAGCGGCGCCGGCAGCTTGCCGGCACCCTGTCGGGCGGCGAGCAGCAGATGGTGGCGATCGGCCGGGCGCTGATGTCCGCGCCGCGCGTGCTGCTGCTGGACGAACCCTTCCTGGGCCTGGCGCCGCGCGTGGTGGACGAGATCCTGGCGGTGCTGGACCGGCTGCGGGCCGATGGCCTGACCATGCTGCTGGTCGAGCAGAAGCTGGACATCGCGCTGCCCTTCACGCGCCGCGCCTATGTCCTGATGAAGGGCGGTATCGCGCTGGCCGCCGACAGCGCCGAGCTGGCCCGCCGCGACGACCTCGCCCAACTCTATTTCGATCTGGCGCGGCAGGCGGCATGAGCCCGACGCGACCCCACGTTTCATCCGGAGCAACACCATGACATCTTTCGTACCCATCCGCGGCCTGCACCACTTCGCCTACCGATGCCGCGACGCCGAGGAAACCCGCCGTTTCTACGAGGACATCCTGGGCCTGCCGCTCACGCACCTGGTGCGAGCCGAGACTATCCCCAGCACCGGCGAAGACTGCCCCTACGTCCATCTGTTCTTCGAGATGACCGACGGCAGCAACGTCGCCTTCTTCGACCTGGGCGACAACCAGGCGGCCGACCCCTCGCCCAATACGCCGCGCTGGGCCAACCACCTGGCGCTGCGCGTGGACTCGGTACAGGCGGTGGAAGAAGCGCGTGCCCGCCTGCTGGCCGCCGGCGTGGAAGTCCTGGGTCCCGTCGATCACGAGGGCTTCGTGCAATCCATCTACTTCTTCGATCCCAACGGCGTGCGGCTGGAGCTGACCACCACCGTGGCCAGCGACGAGGAAATGGCCGGCTACCGGGCCACGGCGCGCGCCCAGTGCGATGCCTGGACCCGCGAGAAGGCCGCTCGCCTGGCCGCCGCGGGCTGACCACAGGGAGATCTCGCACAGCATGAGCAAGGACAGCCCCCTCCACGACACCCAGGCCGAATGGGTGCACGTCGAATTCCCCGAACAGGCCGCCTTCAAGTCGGTATACGGTTTCGCAGGCTCGCTCGGCACCATCCACCTCGAAGGCGTCCGCTACGTCCCCAAGGGCGTGAAATCGCGGACCCTGCTGGTCTTCATGCATCCGGCCACCACGCTGCAGCTGCTGCCCATGCCGCGCGCCCTGGCCGCCCGCGGCCTGCACGTGCTGTGCGCCGGCAGCCGGTATGCGCGCAACGACAGCGCCCTCATCATGGAGAACGTGGCGGTGGACCTGGGCGCCTACATCCGCCATGCCCGCGAAACATGGGGCTACGAGAAGATCGTGCTGATGGGCTGGTCGGGCGGCGGCTCGCTGTCGCTGTTCTACCAGTCGCAGGCCGAACGGCCCACCATCACCCACACGCCGGCGGGCGATCCCTGCGCCATCACCACCGCCGGACTGATACCGGCCGACGCGATGATCTTCCAGGCGGCGCACGTCTCGCGCGCCGTCACCTTCGCCGACTGGATCGACCCCAGCGTCGTCGACGAGAACGATCCCGATCGCCGGGACCCGGAGCTCGACCTCTACCACCCCGATCGCAAGCCGCCCTATTCGGCCGAATTCCTCGCGCGCTTCCGCGCCGCGCAGCTGGCCCGCATCCGCCGCCGCACGGCATGGGTGAAGGAAACGCTGGAGACCTTGAAGAAGCGCGGCGGCAAGGAAATGGAGCGCGGTTTCGTCACCCACAGGACGATGGCCGAACCCCGATTCCTGGATGGCGCCATCGACCCCAACGACCGCCCCATCGGCACCTGCTTCATGGGCGTGCCCGAGACCGCCAACAACGGCCCCATCGGGCTGGCGCGATTTTCCACGCTGCGCTCGTGGTTGTCGCAATGGTCGCCGGACGACACCAACGCGCACGGCGAGAAATGCGCCGCCGGCATCCACGTGCCGCTGCTGGCGATCGAGCATTCGGCCGACGACGCCGTGCCGCAGCCTCACACCCGCCGCATCTTCGATGCGGCGGCAAGCGCCGACAAGAGCATGACCGTGATCCGGGGTGCCAACCACTATTTCGTCGGCCAACCCGAACATCTGCAACAGGCGGGGGACCTATGCATGGACTGGCTTAGGCAGCGCGGACTGCTTGACTGACCGGCGCGCCCTCCGCCGGTCGCAGGCCCGGGGCACGGGCCTGTCCTGACCGTCCGGCGCGCCACCACACCTGACGACGGGTTTCGCATCCGGACGCCCCCGCGCGCCTGGAGGACCCTGCTTTGCCCATCGCCAGGCCATCACCAACAAGAGGGGAGACACCATGAAGACACGCATCGCGGCCTCCGCCGCGGCAGGCTGCGGACTGCTGGCAGCGGCCCTGGCCGGCACCGCCCAGGCCCAGACCAGCGTCACGCTGTACGGCATCATTTCCGAGGGCCTGTCCTACACCAATAACATCGGCGGCAAGAGCCTGACCGAACTCAAGGCCAACGTCATGCAGGTCTCGCGCTGGGGGCTGCGCGGCACCGAGGACCTGGGCGGCGGCACGCGCGCGCTGTTCAACCTGGAAAGCGGCTTCTCGCCCGACACCGGCACCTGGACCCAGGGCCGCCTGTTCGGCCGCACCGCGATCGTCGGCCTGGCCAACGACACCTGGGGCCAGGTCACCATCGGCCGGCAGATGGACGCCATGTCGCAGACCCTGGTGGGCTACGAATCGGCCATCCAGTTCGCGTCGATCGGCACCCACATCGGCGACAACGACAACCTGTTCCCGGTGGCCCGCATCAGCAACTCCGTGCAGTACATGAACAAGTTTGGAGGATTCCAGTTCATCGGCGTCTACGGCGCCGCCGAGAAACCCGGCGACTCCACCGACAACCGAAGCATCAGCGCCGGCCTGGGCTATACCCAGGGGCCCTGGTCGGTGGGCGTGGCCTACCACGACATGCGCCGGCCCAACAGCGCCACCAACCCCAACGGCGCGATCTACGGCGACTGGGGCATCACCTCGCCCTTCGTCACCAGCCCCGGCGGCGCGGGCGTGAACCGCCAGTCCATGTACGGCGCGGGCGGATCCTACTCCATCACGCCGGCGCTGAAGGTCTCGGCCCTGTACACCCACAGCAAGTTCGACTACTTCGACAACAGCGACCTGAAGCTGTCCAACTACGAGGGCACAATCACCTACTTCATCAACCCCAGCACCCTGGTGGGCGCCGGCTATATCTTCACCGACGGCAAGTACAGCAGCAACGGCAACAAACCCAAGTGACACCAGCTGAACCTGGGCGTGGACTACTTCCTGTCCAAGCGCACCGACGTCTTCCTGGTGGGCATCTACCAGAAGGCCGCCGGCGACGCCCGCTACGCGCAGATCTTCAGCAACCTGCCGTCGGACTCGAAGACGCAGATGTCCGTCATCGCCGGGATACGGCACAAGTTCTGAAGCTGTCCCCGCGCCGGTGTGGCACGCCGGCGCGGGCCGGTCTCGGCCGGGCGGATAGTGGCCAGGGCCGTGCCCTTCGGCGCGCTCAGCGGCGAGGAATGGCGGAACCTCTCGCGATCAGTTCGGGCCGGATGCGGATCTTGCGCAGCGCGGGCGCGGGACCGCCTGGCTTTGCCTGCGCGCCGATGCGCGTGAAGACCAGCTCGGCCGTGGACGCCGCCAACGCATCGATGGGCAGCCGGATGGCCGCCAGCGGCGGGGTCGTCAGTTCGTACCACTTGGGATCGCCATAGCCCACGACCGAGATGTCCGACGGAATGGACAGGCCATGCTCGCGGATGACCGCCAGCGCGACGATGGTCAGCTCGGAACTGCCAATGACCACCGCGGTGGGCCGCTCTCGCGCGGCCAACAGCCGGCGCATGGCCTCGGCACCGTACTCCTGGCGCGGTGGCACCTGCACGACCAGATCGGGGTCCGCTTCCAGCCCCGCCTCGGCATGCGCCTTCACGAAGCCGCGCAGGCGGTCGCGCCCCGGCTTGATGCGCGCGTATCCGCCCACGTAGCCGATGCGCCGGTGGCCCAGCGCCAGCAGGTGGGCCGCCGCGTCATGCGCCGCCGCGGCATCGTCCATCGCCACCACGTCGGTGGCCAGCGCCGCGACGCTGCGTATCAGTTGCACCGCGGGCGTGCCGGCCAGCAGTTCGACCGTGCGGGGCAGGGGCGCCGGCGAAGGCGTGATGACGATCCCGGCGGCGCGGGCCTGGATCAGCGCCTGGACTTCGCCGCACTCGGCGTCGGGATCGTCCTCGGTGATCGCCAGCACCATCTGGAAGCCCGCGTCCCGGCAGCGCTCCGCCAGGCGCTTGGCGATCGCGCTGTAGAAATCGTTCTGGATGTCGGGGATGACCAGCCCCACCAGCGGACTGGCGCCGCCGCGCAGGATGCGCCCCGAGGCGTTCAGCACGTAGCCCAGTTCCCGCGCCACCTGCCGCACCCGCGCCTTGGTGTCGTCGCTGAGCTTGGGATGATCGTTCAGCGCGCGCGAGACGGTGGTGTGCGAAATGCCCAGCGCGGCGGCGATGTCCTTGATGGTGACGGGACCGTGGGCGGGCTTGGAACTGGCCATGGGCTTCCTGTGGGCATCCGGTGCCCAGAGTGTACCCGTCCGCCTGTCCGTGCGCGGGCAGGCGGCCACCCCAGGCGCGCGGCTATTGCACGCTAATGCCGGCGTCCTTGACGATGCGCGCCCACTTGGCGAGATCCTCCTTGATCACGCCGGCGAAGGCCTGCGGCGTGTCGCCGATGGGTTCGCCGCCCAGTTCCCGGAAACGGCGCCGCACGTCGTCGGCCTGCAGAATGCGCGCCAGTTCGGCATGCAGCTTATCGATGACGGGCGCGGGCGTGCGGGCGGGCGCCAGGATGCCGTACCACGACGAGACATCGAAGCCGGGCACGCCGCCCTCGGCCACGGTGGGAATGTCGGGCGCCCCGGCCGCGCGCTTGCCCGAGGTCATCGCGATGGCCCTGAGCTTGCCGCTCTTGATGAAGGGGTCCGCGGTGGCCAGCGCCGTCACCAGCAGCGGCACCTGTCCGCCCACCACGTCCGTGACCGCCTGCCCGCCGCCCTTGTAGGCCACGTGCGACATGCGTATGCCCGTGCGCGACTTCAGCAGTTCGCCCGCCAGGTGGCCGGTGCTGCCCAATCCCGCGGACGAGAAATCCAGGTCGGCGTCGGCGCGCTTGCCCAGGGCCACGAGCTCGGGCAGCGTGGAGGCCTTCAGCTGCGGATTGGCGACGATGATCAGCGGTACCAGCACCACCCGCGACACTGGCGCGAGGTCGCGCTCGACGTTGAACGGCAGCTTCTCGTACAGGCTGGGATTGATCACCATGGTGCCATCGGCGGCGAACAGCAGCGTGTAGCCGTCCGGCTCGGCCTTGGCGACGATGTCCGTGCCGATGTTGCCGTTGGCGCCGGGCCGGTTCTCGACCACGACCTGCTGGCCGAAGGCGGTGGAGAGTTTCTGGCCCACCAGCCGCGCGAACACGTCGCTGGTGCCGCCCACCGCGAACGGCACGATCAGGCGGATGGGCTTGTCGGGATAGCGGGCGGCGGGCTGGGCGGACGCCGGTCCGGGATTTGCCAGCAGCAGGGCGGAAAGCAGGCTGGCGGCAAGCGCGAGGCGCCGCCCGCGGCCGCATCGTCGGGTATCGGGGTCCATATGCAGGTCTCCTCTGGCGTCTGTGCGCCTTGATGGTGAGTCAGTCCGGACCGGTCTCGGCCAGTCGCCGCCTGACGTATTCCACCAGCCCGCCCTGCCGGATCATGTCGGCCAGGAAGGGCGGATGGACGGGAAACGGGTAGGCGCGCGCCCCCAGCCAGACCTGTCCGCCGTCCAGGTCCACCCGGATCGCGTCGCCTTCGCGGGCATCGCGGACCGCGTCCGGGCAGGCCACCAGCGGCAGCCCGTTGTTGAGCGCGTTGCGAAAAAAGATGCGGGCGAAGCTCTCGGCCACGATGCACGAGATGCCTGCCGCCTGCAGCGCCAGCACCGCATGCTCGCGCGAGGAACCACAGCCGAAGTTGCGGCCCGCGACCAGCACGTCGCCGGGCCGGACCCGTGCGGCGAATCCGGGGTCCAGCGGTTCCATGCAATGGCGGGCCAGCACTTCCGGACGATGCGAGGTCAGGTAGATGGCGGGAATGATCACGTCGGTGTCGATGTCGTCGCCGAAACGGCGCACCGTTGCGCTGGCTTGCGTCACAACGCCTCCGGATGGATGAGTTCGCCCGCCACGGCGCTGGCCGCCGCGACGTGGGCGTTGGCCAGGTAGACCTGGGAACCCGGATCCCCCATGCGGCCGCGGTAGTTGCGGTTGGTGGTCGCCACGCAGACCTGGCCTTCGGCCAGCACGCCCGTGCTCAGCCCGGCGCAGGCGCCGCAGGTCGAGGGCGACACCAGCGCGCCGGCCTCGGCGAAGATATCGATCAACCCCTCGGCCAATGCCTGCCGATAGATGTCCCGCGTGGCCGGCACGACCACGCAGCGCACGCCGCGCGCCACCTTGCGTCCGCGCAGGATGGCCGCGGCCTGGCGCAGGTCGGTCAGGGTACCGTTGGCGCAGTTGCCGATGTAGGCCTGGTCCACCCGCACGCCGCGCACCTCGGCCACGGGCGCCACGTTGCCTGGCGAGTAGGGCTTGGCGCACAGGACCGGCAGCGTCTCCAGCGCCACCTGCAGGCGGCCGGCATAGTCGGCGTCCGCGTCCCCGTGCTCGATCATGCCTGCGCCGCCGGTTGCGCGCCGTGCCCATGCCCGCGTCGTGTCGTCGGGCGGCACGATGCAGGTCTTGGCGCCGGCTTCCACCGCCATGTTGCACAAGGCCATGCGCTCGTCCATGGTCACTCCGCCCATGCCGGGGCCGCCGAACTCCATGCTTTGGTAAGCCGCCCCGTCCACGCCCAGGCGCTGGAGCAGGTGCAGGATCAGGTCCTTGCCGGTCACATAGGGCTGCCGCTCGCCGCGGAACTCGATGCGCAACGTGGCCGGAACGGTGAACCACAGCTCGCCCATCGCCAGCGCCGCCGCGATGTCGGTGGAACCCATGCCTATGCCGATCGCCCCGAAGGCGCCATAGGTGCAGGTATGGGAATCGCCGCCGACGATCAGGTCGCCGGGCCGCACCAGCCCCAGCTCGGGAAGCAGGGTGTGCTCGATCCCGCCCGTGCCGATGTCGTAGTGGTGCCGCACGCCGTGCTCGTCGGCGAAACGCTGGAGCGACCGCAGCGCGCGCGCCGAGGCCACGTCCTTGGGCGGCGCGAAATGATCGCCCACCAGCACCGCCAGGTCCGGTTCGCGCAGCCGCGCCACGCCCATCTGCGCCAGCCGCTCGAAGGCGATCGGCCCGCTGACGTCGTTCAACAGCGCGCGGTCGATCCGGGCCGTGACGATCTCGCCGGGGCGCACCCGGTCGCGCCCGGCGTGGCGGGCGAAGATCTTCTCGGTGGCGGTCATGCCCATGGGCGGCTCCCGGATGCCATCAGCGCGCCGCCCGGCGCTCGCGCTGGCGGACCAGCGCCGTCAACGTCGCGTTGACCGGGGCCTGCATGCCCGCCAGCGCCGCTTCCCGGGGCACGGCGCCGTTGATGACATCGATCTCGCTGGGCCTGCCATTCTCGAGATCCTGCAGCAGCGACGGCTTGGCATTGGGGATCTTGGCACCGAACGCGCGCACATGGGCCACCGGATCCTGCACCGCCAACGCAACGCCGCGCGCCCGCGCGACTTCCCAGGCCTCGACCGCCGCGGCCCGGCTGACCGGCCCCATGTCGGCATCGTCCATGACCTCGCCCACCGTCATGCCGGTCAGCGCGCACGGCGCGCTATAGGCCACGTTGCAGATCAGCTTCTCCCACTGCATGGCGGCGATGTTGTCCACGGCCTCGGCCTTGAAGCCGGCCGCCCGCCACAGGGCCGCGATGGCGTCCACCTGCTCGCGCGCCAGCGTCGAGTAGGCGCCCATGCGGATGATCTCCATCCCGTTGTGGAAAGTGTGGCCGGGACCGCGCATCTGCGCGCCGAAGCCGCCGGCGATACCGACCGCCACCCGCTCCGCGCCCACCGCCCGCGCCACCATGTCCGCGCTGCCCATGCCGTTCTGGATGGTCAGTACGCGGGTGTCCGGCCCCACGGCCGGAACCAGCCGGCCTGCCGCCTCGGCCACGTGCGCGGCCTTGACCGCCACCACGACCAGGCCCATGGCTTCGTCCGGCACCTGTTCCAGCGCGCGTACCTTCACCACCCGGTCGCCGCTCGCGCCTTCCACCCGCAAGCCACGGTCGCGCATGGCTGCAACGTGCTCGCGCCAGGTGTCCACCGCCACCACTTCGTTGCCGCCCGCCGCCAGCAGGCCGGCATAGATGGAGCCCATGGCCCCGCAGCCCATCACCAGGATCTTCATGCGCGTCTCCTTCACGCCAGCAGTTGTCCGATCGCCTCGCGCAGCTCCGGCTTGCGCTCCAGCCCGAAGCCGGGCGCGCTCGACGGCGCGATGCGGCCGTCGCCCGCCACGCAATCGTCGCAGTAGCCGCCGAAGGGCTGGAACACGCCGGGATAGGCCTCGCAGCCGCCCAGTTGCAGTCCCACGGCGATATGCAGGTTGATCAGGTGGCCGCCATGGGGATAGAGCTGCGCCCGCCGGTAGCCATGCGCGTCCATCTCGGCCAGGATGCGGCCATATTCCGTCAGGCCGTAGCTCAGCCCCGCGTCCATCTGGAAGATGTCACGGTCCGCCCGCATGCCGCCGAAGCGCAGCAGGTTGCGCACGTCGGCGGCCGAGAACAGGTTCTCGCCCGTGGCCACCGCACCCGGATAGCCTTCGATGAAACGACGGTTGGCATCGAAATCCAGCGGATCGCAGGCTTCCTCGAACCAGCGCAGCCCGTACTGCGCCATGGCCTTCCCATAGGCCGCCGCCTCGTCCACCGAGAAGCGGCCGTTGGCATCGACCGCCAGCCTGGACCCGTCGCCGGCCACCTCCAGCGCCGCCTCGACCCGCGCGACGTCGGTGGCCAGGTCGGCGCCGCCTATCTTCATCTTGAAGGCCGAGAAGCCCATGTCACGGTAGCGCAGCAATTCGTCGCGCAGGATGGCGCACGGATCGCCGGGATAGTAGTAGCCCCCCGCGGCATAGACGTCCACATCGTCGCGCAGGCGCGAGACCCCATGGGCGCGGCTTATGGTCTGGAACGCCGGTTCGTCGTCCAGCTTGGCGTTCAGGTCCCAGAACGCCAGCTCCAGCGCGCCCACCGCGGCGGCCCGGTCGCCGTGGCCGCCGGGTTTTTCGTTGCGCATCGCGCAGGCGTGCACCTTGGCGGGATCGAAGCGGCGGCCCAATGCATCCAGCAGGGATTCCGGGCGGGCGGCCAGCAGGCGCGGGAAGAAGCGCTCGCGCAGCAGTCCGCCCTGGGCGTAGCGGCCGATGGAGTCGAAGGCGATGCCGGTGACCGGCTTGCCGTTGCGCACCACGTCGGTGACGACCGCCACCAGCGAGACGGTGTGCTCCGAGAAATTGACCAGGGCGTTGGAGATGTTGCCGCGCAGCGGGACCGTGAGTTCCCGCAGCTCCTTGATGATCATGGTGCCTGTTTCCTGTGGATGGCCCTTGTCGCCCGGCGACGCCGGCCGCTTCTTTTTCATACCGGCCGCCAGCATAAATGCACACGTGTGCATTCGTCAAGGGAGCGCATGGCCGGGGGAAAACCCGTGGCCCGCCATGCTATCGTCATGCCCAGTCCGGCCGCCGCCGCGGCCCCTCCGATACGGCCTTCCTCATGGACGCTCTCAACGCCTTCTTCTCGACCCCGGCCATCCGGGCCATCTGGACCGACCAGGCGGTGATCGCCGCCATGATCCGCTTCGAATCCGAACTGGCCGCCGCGCAGCGCGACTGCGGCGTCATCCCGGCCGACGCAGCCGCGGCCATCATCGATACCTGCTCGTCCTTCTCGCTCGACGCCGGCAAGCTGGCGGCCGATGCCCGCGTGGCCGGCACCCTGGCCATCCCGCTGGTCAAGATGCTCAAGGCCGCGGTAGGCGGGCGCAACGAAGGCGCCGCCGCGTACGTGCACTACGGCTCGACCAGCCAGGACCTGGCCGACACCGCGATGGTCACGCTGGCCCGGCAGTCGCTGGACCTGCTGCGGACCGAGCTGGTCCGGCTGGGCGATGCGCTGGCCGGGCAGGTCGAGGCCCATCGGCGCACGCCGCTGCTGGGCCGCACGCTGATCCAGCCCGCCGCGCCCGTCACCTTCGGCTGGAAGGTCGCAGGCTGGCTCGACGCCGCGGGGCGCAGCAGCGTGGCCCTGAAACGCGCGGGCGACGAAGCCTGCACGCTGCAGTTCGGCGGCGCCAACGGCACGCTGGCCACCCACTACGGCGAAGGCCAGCGCGTCGCGCGGGCGCTGGCCGACCGGCTGGGCCTGCGCGTGCCCGCCATCTCGTGGCAGGGCGGACGCGACCGGCTGGCGCGGCTGGGCAGCGAGCTGGCCATCCTGTGCGGCGCACTGGGCAAGATCGGCCGCGACATCTCCCTGCTCATGCAGGCCGAAGTGGCCGAGGCCTTCGAACCCACCGGCGAAGGACGCGGCGGCTCGTCGGCCATGCCGCACAAGCGCAACCCCGTCTCCAGCATGTACCTGATGGATGCCGCGTATCGCGCCCCGGCGCTCGCGTCCATCCTGGCCGGAGAGCTCGCTTCCGAGCACGAACGCGGCCTGGGCACCTGGCCCAATTCGCTGCCGGTGCTGGCCGACCTGTTCAGCCTTGCCGCCAGCAGCATCGCCGCGGCGGTCGACATCGCCGAGGGCGTGCGCGTCGATGCGCAGGCCATGCAGGCCAACATCGACCGCCTGTACGGCGTCGTCTATTCGGAAGGCATTTCGCTGCGGTTGTCGGCTCTGCTGGGCCCGGCGCAGGCGCAGCGCATCATCGGCCAGGTGTGCGAACAGGCCATTTCGCAGCGCACGCCGGTGGCCGAACTGCTCAAGCAGATTCCCGAAGTCACCGCCGTGCTCGGCGCGCAGGACATCGATACCCTGGCCGGCCCGCAGCCGCAGATCGCCGCGTGCCAGCCCATGTGCAGCGCCGTGCTGTACCAATGGCAGGAACAGAAGACCCTTATCCAGGAGGACTAGAACATGCCCCACGTTGTCAGCGGCGACGCCCGCATCTACTGGCGCAGCGACGGCGACGAAAACCTGCCGCCGCTGGTGCTGGGCAATTCCATCGGCACCGACTTCGCGGTCTGGGACGACGTGCTGCCGCGCCTGATGCGCCATTTCCGCGTGATCCGCTTCGATGCGCGCGGCCATGGCGCCTCGGACGCGCCGGCCGGCGACTACACGCTGGAGCAGCTGGGCAACGACCTGGACGCCGTCGCCACGGCTGCCGGCGCCGAAAGCTTCGACTACGCCGGCGTCTCGCTGGGCGGCATGGTGGGCATGTGGTACGGCATCAACAAGCCGGGGCGCCTGCGCCGCCTGGTGTTGTGCAACACCTCGTGCCAGATGGACCCCAAGGCCTGGCAGACCCGCATCGACACCGTGCGCGCCAACGGCATGCAAAGCATCGTCGACATGGCCATGGGCCGCTTCTTCACGCCGGAATACGTCGAACGCAACGGCATCCCCTACCAGCGCGTGCGCACTACCTTCCTGCAGACGTCGGCGACCGGCTACACCGGCTGCTGCGCGGCCATCCGCGACATGCAGGTGGCCGACGATCTGCACCGCATCACCGTCCCCACGCTGGTCGTCACCGGCGAGCGCGATGTCTCGACGCCGCCGGCCGCGGGCGAATTCATCGCCGGCCGGATCCCGGGCGCCACGGCCCGCATGCTGCCCGCCGCCCATATCGCGGCCAGCGAGGTGCCGCTGCAGTTCTGCGACACGCTGATCGAGTTCCTGACCGATCCGCCGGTCGAGACCGAGCAGGACCGCTACGATTACGGCATGGCGCGCCGTCGCCAGGTGCTCAGCCCGGCCTACGTCGATGCCCGCAACGCCGCGATCACGCCCTTCAACCGCCGCTTCCAGGCCTTCATCACGCGCTACGCCTGGGGCGAGGTCTGGACTTCCAGCCGCTTCGAGGACACCACCCGGCGCATCGCCGTGCTGTCCATGATGCTGGCGCTGGGCCGCTGGGAAGAGTTCGAGATGCACGTGGCCGCCGCACTGCGCGCCGGCATCGAGCCCGCCGTCATCGAGGAAACCCTGGTGCAGGCCGCCATCTATGCCGGCGTACCCGCGGCCAACACCGGCTTCCACCTGGCCGGCAAGGTGATCGAGAAGCACAAGCAGGGCTAGCGCCTGCTCCCGTCCGGGGCTCCGGGGGGGGGCGAAATTCCCCACGCCCCCCGCCTGGACCACGTATCGGCGCGGGACGCAGGAAAATGCCAAAAAAAACCCGGATGGCCAGGCCATCCGGGCTGTAAATGGGGGTGCGCCCGTACCGCGGCAACGCCCCCTCCTTGGTCGTTCAGGCGCCCACGGGCTTGCCGTCCTTCCGGCTGACCACGATCGTGGCGGACCGCGCGTCGCCGCCGCCGGCGCGCTTGGTGTTCCACACGCCGTTCGGGTGCTGGATGTTGATGAAGAAGGTCGCAAGGTCGGGCGTATAGGCGATGCCCGTGATCTCGCAGCCCTTGGGGCCTACCAGGAAGCGCTTGGACTCGCCCGTTTCCTGATCGATGTAGTACATCGAGTTGTTGCCGAAGATGTCGGTGATGTTCGAGCCCGTGCCCGAATCGGTCTGCACCCACAGGCGGCCCTGCGGATCGACGCGGATGCCGTCGGGGCTGGAAAACTCGTCGCCCTTGATGTTGCCGGTCACGTTGGCCGCGGCGCCGTCCGCCGGGTCCTGGCCGGCCAGCAGCAGCAGTTCCCATTCGAACGTCGTGGCCAGCGGCGAATCGCCGCGTTCCTTCCAGCGCACGATGTGGCCGTGCGAGTTGCTGATGCGCGGATTGGCGGCGCTGGTGCGCTTGCGGCTGCCGTTGTTGGTCAGCGTGCAATAGACGGTCTTGTCCACGCCCACCGTGATCCACTCGGGACGGTCCATCAGCGTGGCGCCGGCCACGCGCGCGGCGACCTTGGTATTGATCAGCACGTCGGCCTGGCTGGCGAAATTGACGATGACGGGCGTGGGCGGCTGGTCCGGCGCGGTCTGCGTGTAGTTGCCCGGGTCGATGGCGTTCAGGGTGAGGTTGTTCTTGCCGTGCGTCAGCTCGACCCAGTTGCCGGTGCCGTCGTCGTTGAAGCGGGCGGCGTACAGCGTGCCTTCGTCCAGCAGGTTCAGGTTGGCCGCGCGGTTCTTGGGGTCGTAGGCCTTGCTGGGAATGAACTTGTAGATGCAGCCCGGCGTGCCGTCGTCGCCCATGTAGAACGCGACGCGGTTGGCCTCGTCCGTCATGTACGCGGTGTTCTCGTGGTCGAAGCGGCCCATGGCGGTGCGCTTGACCGCGGTCGAGGTCGGCGTGTAGGGATCGATCTCGACCACCCAGCCGTAGCCCTTCTCGTCCTGCGTGGGATCCAGGTAGTTGTCCGTCGTCTCTTCGCAGGTCAGGTACGTGCCCCAGGGCGTCGGGCCGCTGGCGCAGTTGTTCAGCGTGCCCACCACCTTGCGGGTGCTGCTGACGGCCGAGGCGGCCGGGCCGCCGACGTTGTAGACGGTGTTGCCGGTATAGCGCTTGTTGTAGCGGGAGTTGGCCTTGACCGCCCACGTGCCGTCATCGCCGCGCGCGACCTCGACGACCGAGACGCCGACGTTCGACAGACGCGTCTTGGTGCCTTCCACGGCCAGGTTCAGCGTGGCGTTGTCGGTGCTTTCATGGTTGATGGCCAGCAGGCCGCCCTTGTTGGGGTCGACGCCGTCCAGCGGATAGAAGTGCATGCCGTCGTGCTGGCCGCCGGCCTGCGTCTCGGTGTCCGGCCACGACTGGGGCGTACCGGCGTACCCGGCGGAACCCGTCTCGCACTTGTCGCCGGCCGAGTACAGGATCTGCACCTGGTAGTCCTTGGGCACGGTCACGGTGTCGGCCGTGATCTTGTCGGCCAGCCGTTCGAACTTCACCGAGTAGTCGGGGCCGACCGGATCGGTGTCACCACCACCGCCACCTCCGCCGCCGCCCGGCGCGGGCGCGGAATCGCCGTCGCTGCCACAGGCGGCCAGCGTCGTGGCACCGAAGACCGACAGGATAGACAGGCCGAAGCTGTTCCTGAGCAGCGTGCGGCGAGCGGGGTTGGCGGCGACGATCTCGTCGAACATCTGGCCGGGGACGGTGACTTCTCCCTGCGCCTCGCGAGACGGAGCGCGCAATTTATCTGTCAGGTAGGACATTCAAACCTCGTGGTGTGAAAAGACGGTATTAAGCTGCTTGTCAGCTTGACCGAGCGCGAGGTTAAAAGACCCAGATGACAGCCGGGTTACGGACGAAAAAAAGTCCGCCCCGCGAGGCGGACCCGGAAGCGGCGGATAGACATCAGCGCAGGTGCGCGGTGGCTTCCTCCTCGACCATGGCCTTGATCTCGCGCGCCATCGGCTCGCGCAATTCTTCCAGCACGTGCGCCACCAGCCCGATGGCCCGCGACATGACGCCTATGCCCCGGACCACGCGCCAGGGAATGCCCAGTTCGCTGGCCACCGCGGCGATGGCGCCGGTGGCGTTGACCGGCAGGCTCTTGCCCAGGCGCGACTGCGCCGCCTCGGCCACCGCCTGCATCAGCGCCACGTAGGGTCCGTCGAAGCCGTTGTCACGGGCGATCTCGAACAGGCGCGGGGCACGCGGGTCGACCGGCTTGTGGATGTGGTGGCCGATGCCCGGCACCGTGCGGGCGCGCGCCGCGTGTTCGTCGACGATGCGGGCCGCCAGGGCGGCGATGTCCCCGGGCCGGGCCGGATCCGGCAACGCCTCCTGCAGCATGCGGGCGGCATTCTCCATGCTGCCCACGAACACGCTGCCCAGGCCGCTGAGTCCGGCCGCCACCGCGGCCTGCATGGCTTCGGGCGCACCCGCCAGCGTCATGCGGGTCACGATGGCGCTGGGCGTCATCCCGTGCTCGACCAGGATCACCGCCAGCGCGTTGAACACGCGTGACTCGCGCTCATTGGGCAGGCGGTCCATCATTTCCAGGAAGGCCATGTCGCCCAGCGACACCTTGCCCATGATGTCCTGGCACAGGTCCAGCCCCTTGATGGTGATCTTGTCTTCGGTGCTCCAGCAGATGTCGGTCCTGAGTTGCTTGCGCTTGGCCATGGGTCGTGTCTCCTTCGATGTCAGATTCGCATTGTGCCCGCGACGGCGGGGGATGGGTTCAGGCCTGCAGGTCCACGATCCGTTCCCTGACGGCGGGATCGTCGCGCAGCAGGTTCTTGGCGATCTTGTGCGTGGGCGTGTGCGGCAGCTCGGGCAGCAGCGCCACGTAGCGCGGCACCTTGATGGCGGCCAACCGGCCGCGGCACCACTCGGCCACCTCGGCTTCGGCCAGCGTGGCGCCCGGGCGCGGCGCCACCACCACCAGGATCTCGTCCTCGCCCAGTTCGGACGGCACGGCCAGGGCCGCCGCCTCGAACACGGCGGGGTGCTCGTTGATGACCATTTCGAGTTCGGCGGCGGCGATGTTTTCGCCGCGGCGGCGGATGATGTCCTTCTTGCGCGAGACGTGGAAGAAGAAGCCGTCGGCATCGCGCCGCACCAGGTCGCCGGTCTTGAGCCACTCGCCTTCGAAGGCCTGGCGGGTCTGTTCGGGATCGCGGAAGTACCCCTGCATGACGATGGGCGTGGCCACCCAGAGCTCGCCGACCTCGTCCGCGCCCACGTCCCGGCCGGCATCGTCGACCACGCGGCATCGCGCCCAGGGCCGGGCCGGATCCGGATGCGCGGCCACCACGCCCATGCTGCCCGGCTTGTCGGGCCCGTCGTAGGGATTGCAGGTAACGCCGGGAATCTCGGTCATGCCGAAGCCCGAGAACAGGTGCGGCACTCCGAATTCGTCGCGGAATGCGGGTGCCGACTTCCTGCGCACGCCGTATACCGCGCGCAGGCGGTGATCGGGCCGGTATTCACGCCGGTCGCGGGAAGCGAGGATGGTGCCGATGGCCTCGATGATGTTGACCACCGTGGCGCCGTTGTCGGCCGCCACCTGCCAGAACGTCGAGGCGGAAAAGCGCGGCACCAGGATCATCGCCGCGCCGCAAGCCAGCGCGCCGCCCACCGAGTAGAACAACGCATTCATGTGGAAGAACGGCAGGATGATCATCAGCCTGTCGTCGGGCTGCAGGTGCACGCGCGCGACGTTGGCCTCGCCAGCGGTCACGAGGTTGTACTGGCTGTGCATGACGCCCTTGGGAAATCCCGTGGTGCCGGACGTGTAGATGATGACGCAGGTATCGGTGGCCGCCGGGACGGGTAGCGGCGCCTGCCCCACCGGCTGTGCCAGCGCGGCGGCCAGCGACCCGGCATCGTCCTGCGGGCCGTCCATGGTCATCAGCCAGGGGGGGACCTGGAACCCGGCGGCGATCGGCCGCACCAGGTCGAGCAGGCGCGTTTCGGCCAGGATGCCCTGCACCTCCGCGTGCCGCAGCGCATAGTCCATCTCGCGCGGACCGAAATCGGGATTGACCGGCACCATGGTGGCGCCCAGCCGGGCCAGCGCGAACAGCGCCAGCACGTGCGCCTTGTCGTTGCGCCCGGCCACCGCCACGCGGGCGCCGGGCCCGATTCCCCGCGCGGCCAGCGCCCGCGCCAGGCGTTCGTAGCGCCGGCCGAACTCGGCCCAGGTCCAGCATTCGCCGTCCTGGATCAGGAAAGGCCGGGACGCTTGCTCGGCGCACCGGCTCAGGAAGGCGTCGTGCAGGGTTCCGTCGTGGGGGCGATAGCGGTTCAGGACTTCGAGCGGACTTTGCATGGTCGAGCGGCTCGGAACAGGATTCGACCTTGCCAGTTTACTTCCTGGATACGTGCGTGCACAATTGTATTCAAACGAATACCGATAGTGCCCGACCCCGCCTGCGGCGGCGCCACGGGCACGAACCCCGGCCCCCCTCAGGAGGAGACATGAAGCACGCATTTGGCGCAGCGGTCTGTCTGGCCGCTTTCGCCCTGCCCGGCCACGCCGCGCCGGCCGACCACTATCCCGAAAAACCCGTCCGCATCGTGGTGCCGTTCGCCGCGGGCGGCGGCGGCGATTTCATCGCCCGTGCCTTCGCCGAGAAGCTGTCGGCCACCCTCAAGCAGCCCGTCATCATCGACAACCGCGGCGGCGGCAATACCGTGACGGGCACCGAGGCGGTGGCCAAGGCCGAACCCGACGGCTATACGCTGCTGATCGTCAGCCCCAGCTTCGCCACCAACCCCACGCTGCTGCCCAAGCTGCCCTACCGGACGCCCGACGATTTCGCGCCCATCGGCCTGGTCATCACCTACGCGATGGGACTGGCCGCGCGCGCCAACCTGCCCGCCAACGACATTCCACAGTTGCTGGAACTGGCTGCCAGGCAACCGGGCAAGCTGACCATCGCCACCTCGGGCGAGGGATCCGCCTCGCACATGGCCACCGAACTCTTCAAGGCCGCCACCCACGCCAACATCCTGGACGTGCCGTATCGCGGCGCCGGTCCGGCCATGCTCGACGTCGCCAGCGGCCACGTGGATCTGGCGTTCACCGGCCTGTCGCAGATCAAGCCCCACCTGGACAGCAAGCGGGCCAAGCTGCTGGCCACCAGCGGACTGCGGCGCCTGCAGTCGGCGCCCGACGTCAAGACCATCGCCGAACAGGGCGTCAAGGATTTCGAGGCCGTGGTGTGGTGGGGCATGTTCGCGCCGGCCGGCACGCCCAAGCCCATCATCGACAAGATCAACGGCGCGCTGCGCACCAGTCTCGCGGACCCGGAGGTCGCCAAGCGATTCGACGTCATCGACGGCGAGGTACGCGTGTCGTCCCCGGAGGAATTCGGCCGTTTCGTGCGCGAGGAAATCACGCGCTGGAGCAAGCTGCTCAAGCCTTCCAAGGCGGCGACAGCCTCGCCTTGAACCAGGGCGGCACGCGGGAGCAAGGCACGGACTTGGTTATGATCCTTGCTTTGCCACCCGCCATTCCGCCGTCCATGCCCAGAAAGAAAGCGGCGCCCGCCGTGCCCAGCGCGAAGAACCTGGGACAGACCTCGTGCTCGCGCGGCGAGCAGGCCTACCAGTATGTGCGCACCGCCATCCGCACCGGCGAACTCGCTCCCGGCACGCGCCTGCGCGAGATCGAGCTGGCCGAATTGCTGGGCCTGAGCCGCACGCCCGTACGCGAGGCCCTGAGCCGCCTGGAAAGCGAGGGGCTGGTGGCAAACGAGTCCGGACGCGGGCTCATCGTGACCGAGCTCGACCAGAGCATGGTCAACGAACTGTATGTCATGCGCGAGGTGCTGGAAGGCACGGCCGCGCGGCTGGCCGCGCGCCATGCTTCCGACGTGGAGATCTCGGCCCTGAGGGAGATCGCCGACCGCGACGCACAACTGGTCGGCCAGCACGAACAGCTCGCGATCAACAATCGCTTCTTCCATGAGACGCTGTACCGCTGCGCCCACAACCGCTATCTGCTGAAGACGCTCAATTCGCTGCAGGAGTCGATGGCGCTGCTGGGCCCCACCACGCTGGCCATACCCGAGCGTGCCGACGTCAGTTCACGCGAGCACCAGGAAATGGTGGCGGCGCTGGAACAGCGCGATCCCGATCTTGCCGAGCGCATCACGCGGGAACACATCCGCGCCGCCTACAAGGTGAGGCTGACGCGCATGCTCCGCGCACTGTAAGGCGCCTGGCCCGATCCTAGTTGCCTCCCCGCAACTATCGTCCGGGCCGCCAGACGCGGCCCGGTATCGGCGTATCGGCCCGCTTGTTGTTGTAACGCAGCATCCTCCGGCGCGTGCGCGAACGGCGCGCGCCATGGCGCGCGCAAACCCTCTTCTCCATACCACAGCCCTACGGTGCGATGCTGCGTCGCATGATCGTTGCGATGCGCATCGACCCTTGCCGCGCCTTGCCCGCGCGGTCGCGAATGCGCCGCCCCGCGCGGCCCTCCGGGCCACGCCGAGCGCCGTGCCGTGCTCAACCGGGCATACAATGTTCGTTCACGTGCCGCTACTGTTCTATATATAAAACAATGGATTCTTCGCTTACCGATAAGGCGCTCGCCTATCATCAGTTCCCCATCGCCGGAAAGATCTCCGTCGTCCCCACCAAGCCGCTCGACAACCAGCACGACCTGTCGCTGGCCTATTCGCCGGGTGTCGCCGCCGCGTGCGAAGCCATCGCCAACGACCAGCAGGCCACGCGCTACTACACGTCGCGCTCGAACCTGGTGGCGGTCATCTCGAACGGCACCGCCGTGCTCGGCCTGGGCAACATCGGGCCGTACGCCGCCAAGCCGGTCATGGAAGGCAAGGCCTGCCTGTTCCAGAAGTTCGCAGGCATCAACGTCTTCGACATCGAGCTGGCCGAGACGGATCCCGACAAGCTGGTCGACGCCATCGCGATGATGGAGCCCACGTTCGGCGGCATCAATCTCGAGGACATCAAGGCGCCCGAGTGCTTCTACATCGAGCGCCGGCTGACCGAGCGCATGTCGATCCCGGTCTTCCACGACGACCAGCACGGCACGGCCATCGTCGCCTCCGCCGGCATCGTCAATGGCCTGAAGCTGGCCGAGAAGTCGCTGGACCAGGTCAAGCTGGTCTGCTCGGGCGCCGGCGCCGCGGCCATCGCCTGCCTGGACCTGCTGGTGCGCCAGGGGCTGAAGAAGGAAAACATCCTGCTGGTGGATTCCAAGGGCGTGGTCTACGAAGGCCGCGACGCGTCCATGGAGTTCAACAAGTCGCGCTATGCCACCACCAGCACCGCGCGCACGCTGGCCGATGCGGTCAAGGACGCCGACGTCTTCCTGGGATGCTCCGCCGCCGGACTGCTGACCCCGGAGATGGTCTCGACCATGGCGCTGCGCCCCCTGATCCTGGCGCTGGCCAATCCCGAACCCGAGATCCGTCCGGAAGTGGCCCGCGCCGTCCGCTCGGACTGCCTGATCGCGACGGGTCGTTCGGACTACCCGAACCAGGTCAACAACGTCCTCTGCTTCCCCTTCCTGTTCCGCGGTGCGCTGGACGTGGACGCCATGCGCATCACCGACGAGATGAAGCTCGCCTGCGTGAACGCCATCGCCAATCTCGCGCAGCAGCCCATCCCGCCCGAAGTCGCCAAGGCCTATCCCAACCACAAGCTGGAATTCGGCCCCGACTACTTCATTCCCACGCCGTTCGATCCCCGCCTGATCAGCGAAGTCGCGTCCGCCGTCGCACTGGCCGCGATGGATTCGGGCGTCGCGCGCCGTCCCATCGGCGACATCGACGCCTACCGCCAGTCGCTGCTGAAGTAGTCTTCCCACACGCTGGCGCAGGAGCGGAACGGCAATTTGCCTTCCGCTCTGGCGGCGAGCGGATCATCACCTGCTGGATACCCATCCGGGGCACAGCGGATCCGGCTCCGCCGGTCCGCCAGTGCCGCCCCTTGGGGGACGCGCGAAGCGCGTAGGGGGGATCCATCCATAGAGGGCTTCTCATGTCGTCGTTCACGCACAAGATCGTCTTCCTGGACCGGGCCAGCCTGCAGGCCACCATCCGGCCGCCCGCCTTCTCCCACGCCTGGGTCGATCACGAGATCACTTCCCGCGATGAGGTCGTGGCGCGATTGAAGGATGCGTCCATCGCCGTCACCAACAAGGTGCCGCTGCGCCGCGCCGAGCTGGACCAGTTGCCCGCGCTGAAGATGATCGCCGTGGCGGCGACGGGCACGGACATCATCGACCTGGCCGCCTGCCAGGAACGCGGCATCGTCGTGTCGAACATCCGCAACTACGCCACCGCCTCGCTGCCCGAGCATACCTTCGCGCTCATCCTGGCGTTGCGCCGCAACCTGCGCGCCTATGCCGCCGACGTCGAAGCCGGCAAGTGGCAGCGGTCGCAGCAGTTCTGCTTCCTCGACTACCCCATACGCGACCTGTCCGGCAGCCGGCTGGGCATCG
The DNA here is from genome assembly GCF_002188635.1 of Pigmentiphaga sp. NML030171. Classification (GTDB taxonomy): domain Bacteria; phylum Pseudomonadota; class Gammaproteobacteria; order Burkholderiales; family Burkholderiaceae_B; genus Pigmentiphaga; species Pigmentiphaga daeguensis. The sequence continues at coordinate 250,188 of NZ_NINX01000033.1, forward strand.
TCGGCTACGGCGCGCTGGGCCGGTCGGTGGCCGCGCTGGGCCGCGCCTTCGGCATGGAGATCTGCGTCGCCAGCCGCTCGCCGGTGGACGAGCCGGGCATCGTGAACCTGCCCCTGCCGGAGCTGCTGCGCACCTCGGACGTCGTCACGCTGCACCTGCCGCTCAGCGCCGCCACGCGCAACATGATCGGCCGCGCCGAACTGGCATCCATGAAACCCACCGCGCTGCTCATCAACACCGCCCGCGGCGGGCTGGTGGACGAAGCGGCGCTGGCCGAGGCCCTGCGCGCCGGCACCATCGCCGGCGCCGGCTTCGACGTGGCCGACGGCGAACCGCCCGCCGACGCCAATCCGCTGCTGCACGTCAGGCAACCCAATTTCATCCTGACCCCGCACGTGGCCTGGGCCAGCCAGGAAGCCATGCAGACGCTGGCCGACCAACTGGTGGACAACCTGGAAGCGTTCGTCGCGGGCAAGCCGCGCAACGTGGTCCTGCCGAAGTAATACTCGCGCATACGCGCAATTCCTCATGGACGATCGGTGGCCACCGATCGTCCATGAGCACGGGACGGGGGCTAGGGTAGAGGGGTCTTCCAAGGAACTCTCATGCAGCCCACCATCGGCTTCGTCCCGTCCTCCGCCCCCAGGCCCGCCTTCACGGAAACCTTCACGCTGTCGGAGCCGGGGCAGCCGCTTCCGGCAGATCCCTCCCGACGGGCGCCGCCCCCTCTGCTCGACCTGCGCAATGACTTGGTCTTCAAGCTCTTGTTCACGCGCGCGCCACATCTGCTGGCCGACCTGATCAACGCCGTGCGCCACGACGAGACTCCGATCGTCGTCGAACGCATCCTCAACCCCCAGCTCGATGCCAGTGATCTGGACGGCAAGACCATCGTGCTGGATCTGCACGCGCGCGACGCGAGCGGCCAGCTCTACAACATCGAGATGCAGGTACGGCGCTACGAGCGCTGGCCGGCCCGCAGCGCCTACTACCTGGCCCGCACGCTGTCCGAGCAGATCCAGCGAGGCCAGGACTATGAACTGCTGAAGCCGGCGATTGCCATCCATTTCCTGGCGCACGATCTGTTCGACGATCCGGGGCAGGCGGACTGGCGTTTCGAATTGCGCGACCGGCGCCAGCCCGCGATACGACTGGGCAAGGAACTCCAACTGCATATAATCGAGCTAACCAAGGCGGAGCGCCTGGGGTGCCTGCCGGCGGCGCTGTCGGCCTGGGTCGCGTGCTTCCAGCACGGATGGGAGGAAGCCAGCATGAAGGACATCACCCACGAACCGGTGCGTGAAGCGGTCGGCAGGCTGAAGGTCCTGACCATGGACGAAGATGCGCGCTGGCGCGCGTATGCCCGCGAGAAGGCAATCGCCGACGATGCGGCGGCGCTGGCCTACGCGACTCGGACTGGGTTGGAACGGGGCCTCGAGCAAGGCCGAGCGCGAGGACTTGAACAAGGTCTCGAACAAGGTCTCGAACAAGGCCTGGCCCAAGGCCTTGCCCAAGGTCGCCGGCAAGGCGAATCCGCCCTGCTCGAACGCCTCCTGGCCCGCCGCTTCGGCCCCCTGCCCGATGCCACGATCCAGCGCCTGCGCGACGCGTCGGACGCCGACTTGGAAACCTGGTCCGTCAGCGTACTGGATGCCGCGACGCTGGCCGAAGTGTTCGGCGACTAGGCGACGCTACACGCCGCTCGACTCCTGCCGCCAGCGTCCATACCCCGCCGCCCGCAGTTCACAGGCAGGGCAAGTCCCGCATCCGTAGCCCCAGTCGAATCTCTTGCTGCGATCGCCCAGGTAGCAGGTATGGCTGTGCTCGGCCACGACCTCGACCAGCGCGTCGCCGCCCAGGTCCTGGGCCAGTTGCCAGGTCCGGGCCTTGTCCAGCCACATCAGCGGCGTCTCGAAGGTGAAACGCTGCCCCATGCCCAGCGACACCGCGACCTGCAAGGCCTTGACGGTATCGTCGCGGCAATCGGGATAGCCGGAGAAATCGGTTTCGCACATGCCGCCGACCACGACCTCCAGCCCGCGGCGATAGGCCAGCGCCGCGGCCATGGTCAGGAAGACCAGGTTGCGTCCTGGCACGAAGGTATTGGGCAGTCCGGCATCGGTCAGCCTGATCTCGGTATCGCGCGTGAGCGCGGTGTCGCTCAGGGCGCCCAGCACCGACAGGTCGATGGCGTGGTCCTCGCCCAGCCGGGGCGACCAGGACGGGAAGCGGGCGTGGATCTCGCGCAGCACGTTGCGGCGGGCATCGAGTTCCACGCGATGGCGCTGACCGTAGTCGAAGCCCACGGTCTCGACCCTGGCGTAGCGGTCGAGCGCCCAGGCCAGGCAGGTGGTGGAGTCCTGGCCACCGGAGAACAGGACGAGTGCCTTGCGCGCGTCCATCAGTCGATCACCGCGGCGCAGGCGTCGGTGGGCGCGGCGGCGATATCACCCACCACGGGGACGATCTTGAGACCGGCGGAGGCGATGCGGCAAGGCGCGGCCACCACGCCGCAACCATTCAGCGCGGTCGCGCAGGCGAAGGCAAGCAGAAGACTTTTCATGTAACCCTGGCAGGAGTGTCGTGCGTGTCGCCACCAGGGTAGCACTATGGGATGGCATGTCGTGCACCGGGAGCCCGCGGCCCCCGGAACGCCCCCGTCAGGCCTTGGCCAGGACCGGCTTGGCACGCGGCCGGCCGAGATCCGGCAGGAAGGCGGTCAAGAGACCCAGCAGCGGCAGGAACGAGCACAGGTGGTAGACGTATTCGATGCTGGTCACGTCGGCCACCTTGCCCAGCACCGCGGCACCCAGGCCGCCCATGCCGAAGGCGAAGCCGAAGAACAGGCCCGAGACGGTGCCTACCTTGCCCGGCATCAGCTCCTGGGCGAACACCAGGATCGCGGAGAAGGCCGACGCCAGGATCAGGCCGATGACGAAGCTCAGGACGCCGGTCCATGCCAGTCCCACATAGGGCAGCACGAGCGCAAACGGCGCCACGCCCAGGATGGAGCCCCAGATCACCTTCTTGCGGCCGATGCGGTCGCCGATGGGGCCGCCCAGTATCGTGCCCAGGGCCACCGCGATCAGGAAGGCGAACAGGTGCATCTGCGCGGCCTGCACCGACACGTCGAAGCGGTGCATCAGGTAGAAGGTGTAGTAGCTCGTGAAGCTGGCCATGTAGAAATACTTGGAGAACAGCAGCGTGAGCAGGATGGCCATCGAGCCCGTGACGGTCCCGCGGCTGAGCGTGGGCGCGGGCGCCGCCGGCCGGGCCTTGCGCGGGCCGGACAGGTGCTGCCGCTTGTACCAGGCACCCACCTGATAAAGCACGACCATGGCCAGCAGCGCGGCCAGCGCGAACCACGCCAGGCTGTCCTGGCCGCGCGGAATGATGAACCAGGCGGCCAGCAGCGGTCCCATGGCGCTGCCGGCGTTGCCGCCCACCTGGAAAATGGACTGCGCCAGGCCGTGGCGGCCGCCCGACACCAGGCGCGCGACGCGCGAGGATTCGGGATGGAAGATGGACGATCCGGTGCCCAGCAGCGCCGCGGCCACCAGCAGCATGGCGTAGTTGGGCGCGAAGGCCAGCAGCACGATGCCGGCCATGCTGCACGCCATGCCCATGGGCAGCGAATAGGGCTTGGGATTGCGGTCGGTGTACAGGCCGACCAGCGGCTGCAGCAGCGAGGCGGTCAACTGGTAGAGCAGCGTGATCAGGCCGATCTGGGTGAACGACAGCGAAAACTCGCTTTTCAACAGCGGATACACCGCCAGGATCAGCGACTGCAGCATGTCGTTCAGGAAGTGCGAGAAGCTGATCGCGCCCAGTATCTTGAAACCGGTGCGTTCAGCCTGGGCGGGCGGAACTTGGGCAGGGTTGACGCTTTGCATGGAGTCTCTGGAGATGCCCGATGGGCTCAGGGTTTTTACGTATTTTCGTAAGCGTACCTGTCCAGATTGCGCCTGTCTTGCGAAAATAAGGCACACGCCTTCTAGAAATGGACAAAAGCTCCCATTTTCCCGACTACCACGACTACGACCGCCGCGAGCGGCCGGTCACGGCCATGGCCAAGGACTTCCCGCCGGACTACCGCACCGGGCCGCACCAGCACCCTTCGGGTCAACTGGTCTACGCCCTGTACGGCGTGGTGGTCGCGCATACCGAGATGGGCCGGTGGGTGGTGCCGCCCACCCGGGCCCTATGGATGCCGCCCGCCGTGCGCCACGAGTTGCGCATGGTGGGCGCGGTGCGGATGCGCACCGCCTACATCCACGCGGAAGCCGCCCGGCAACTGCCGCCCCACTGCTCGGTCATGGCGATCTCGCCGCTGCTGCGCGAGCTGATCCTGGCGGCGATCGACATCCAGGGCCCCTACGACGAAGATACCCGCGACGGCCGGGTAATGCGGCTGCTGCTGGATGAACTGCGGCAACTGCCCACGCTGCCGCTGCGCCTGCCCCGGCCCGCAGACCCGCGCCTGCAGGCGGTGTGCGAAGCCATCGTCGCCGCTCCCGACGACAAGACCACCGCCCAGGGCTGGGCGGCCCGGCTGGGCGTGGACGCCAAGACCGTGCACCGTCTTTTCGTGCGCGAGACCGGCATGACCTTCGGCCAGTGGCGCCAGCAGGCCCGGCTGCTGGAGGCGCTGGAGCGCCTGGCCGAAGGGGCGAAGATCCTGGATGTGTCGCTGGAGCTGGGCTATGCCAGCCCCAGCGCGTTCTCGACCATGTTCAAGCGGCAGTTCGGCGTGGCGCCGAGCGCCTTCTTCGACCAATAGACGGCCATTCGGTCAGGGTTGATCCAGGAAATCCGCGACGACGGCGTTGAACCAGTCCTCGCGCTCCAGATGCGCGGCGTGGCCGCAGCCCGGCAGTACGCACAGGCTGGCGCCTGGAATGGCCTGGCGCAGCGCCAGCGCGGCGTCGGGCGGATGCGAATGATCGTGCTCGCCCAGAACGACCAGCACCCGCGCCGTCACGCCATCGAGCCGCCCGGTGAAATCGGCACGCTGCATGGCCTCGATCGCCGCGCTGCCCGCCTGCTCCGACATGCGCGCCCCGTCTTCGACGCAAGCCGCATGACGCGGGTCGTCCTCCCCGCGCGCGAACCACGTCGCCGTCACGCGGCGCACGCAGGACGCCACGCCGTCCTCGTGCAGCCGGGCGATGGTGCGCTCGGCCGGCTCGAAGCGCCGGCGCGGATCGATGCGCAGCCCCGCGCCGTACAGGACCGCGCGGCGCACGCGCTGCGGATGCGTGCGCAGCAGTTCCTGCACGACGAAGCCGGCCATCGAATGGCCCAGCGCGTCGAAACGCGCGAGCCCGTGCGCATCGGCCTGCCGCAAGGCCTCGGCGGCGAAGCCCGCGAGATCGAGGCAGGGCGGCTCGCCGCCGCGCGCACCGAACCCCGGCCAGTCGAAGGCCACGCAGCGGCGGTCCGCCAGCGCCGCCACGGTCGGCCGCCAGATGGCCGACGAAGCGCCGAAGCCGTGCAGCAACAGCAGGGGCGTGCCGTGCGCCATCGTCAGTTGTCCAGCATCACGCCGGACTTGCGCACGATGTCCTGCCAGCGACGCGCTTCGCTACGCAGCGCGGCCTCGAACTCGGCGGGCGAGCCCTTGCCCGGCACGAAACCGCCCTGGGCATAGGACTCGCGCACCTGGGGCATGGCCAGCACCTCGTTCAGCGCCTGCGACAGGACGGCGATGACGGCCGGATCGGTGCCCTTGGGCGCCGCCAGTCCCCACCAGTTGCTGAGCACGACATCAGGCATGCCGGCCTCGGCCGCGGTGGGCACCTCCTTCAGGCCCGGATAGCGGGTGGGTGAAGCGACGGCCAGCGCGCGCACGCGGCCCTGCGGCATGTACGAGGCGGCGATGCTGTAGCCGCCTATGTAGAGCTGGATCTCGTTGGCCAGCAGGGCCTGCACGCCCAGCGACGACCCGCGGTACGGAATGTGGGTCATGCTGGCGTGCATCGCCTCGCTCAGCATGTAGGCCGACAGGTGGGGCGTGGTCCCGGCCCCCGGCGAACCGTAGTTCAGCTTGCCCGCATGCTGCCTGGCGTACTGCGCGAAGGCGGCGTAGTCCTGCGCGGGCACCGCGGCGCTGATGTAGATGAAGGCGGGCACGTCGGCCAGCTTGCCCACCATCGCCAGGTCCTCCAGCGGATCGAAGCCCAGCTTGCGATACAGGAACTGGTTGATGACGAAGTTGTTGGTCGCCCCCAGCACCAGGGTGTAGCCGTCGGGCTTGGCGCGCACCACGTCCTGCACGCCGATGTTGCCGCCCGCCCCGGTGCGGTAGTCGATGACCAGGGGCTGGCCCAGCCGCTTCTCCAGCAGCGGCTGCACCTGGCGGATGGCGATGTCGCCCGCCGCCCCCGGCGCATAGGGCAGCACGATGCGTATGGGCCGGTCGGGATAGCCGGCTCGTGCGCCGGCGGCCAGACAGCAGAGAAGGCCGGCGGCGAACAGCGCGGCGCGGCGGCTAACGGTATCGGTCACGGCATGCCCTCCTTCAAGCGATGCGCCGGATCTGCCGCCGGCGCGGCGGCGTGACGCTACAGGTCGATGCGCATCAGGTCGTGCGCCAGGCGCAGCGGACCGTCGTAGTTCTTGCGTATGTCGGCCACGATCTCGTCCATCAGGTGCGGCCCCATCAGCTCCACCGGCAGGTGCTTGGCGGCGGCGCGCCGGAGCACCGGGCTGGTGGAATCGAAATGGCCGAAATGCGTGGCCACCAGGCTCTTCACGTTGGCCCGGCGGGCGATCTTGCCCAGGTCCGTGGGACTCGTGTGGGCATAGGTCCCGACGCCGGTCTTGGCGCGGTGGGCGATGAAGGACTCGGGGAAGGTGCACTCGTGGATCAGCAGGTCGGCGTCCTGGGCCAGCCGCACCATGGCCTCGCAAGGCGCCGTGTCGCCGCTGAAGGCAATGACCTTGCCCTCGGCCTCGACGCGCACCCCGAAACATTCGCAGATGTCGCGCGGGATGTGCTCGACCCAGTCCACCGAGATCTTCACCTTGTCGTCCTCGAACACCACGCCGGGCTGGACCTCGCGCACCTCGGGCCGCGCCGCCTCGATGTTCTGCTGGCGCACGGGATAGGCGCTGCGGGCGCGGAAATCGGCCTGGAACGCGCCGTGCTCGAACAGGTGGTCAACGAAATGCCGGGTGCCCTTGGGGCCCAGCACCAGCGGCGCGCCGGTCTTGTTCAGCATCCAGCTGGAGATGACGAAGTAGGGATAGTCGCAGATGTGGTCGTGGTGCAGGTGGGTCAGGAAGACGAATCCCACCGTGGCCGGGTCCACGTTGGCGCGCACCATCTGCCGCGTGGCGCCTTCGCCGCAGTCGAACAGGTAGTGCCGGTGGTCGTCCAGCGTCAGGAGGATGGCCGACTGGCCTCGGTCGGGGTCCGGCAAGGCGGCGCCGGTGCCCAGCATCGTGATCTTCATCGGGGTCTCGCGGGTAGGGGGAAAACGGGCCCAGTGTAGGCACGCAGTGACTACCAATGCATAAATTCTTAGAATCAAGTGAAAACCAATAGGAATCACTCTTTGGACACCGCCTACCGTATCCCTACCGTCCGTCAGATACGTTCCAGGCTGCGGCTGCGCCACCTGGACCTGCTCGAGGCGCTGCACGCCACCGGCAGCGTGCACAAGGCCGCCGCGCGCCTGGGCATGACCCAGCCCGCGGCCAGCAAGCTGCTGGTGGAACTGGAAGAAGCCTTCGGCGTGCCGCTGTTCGTGCGCTCGCGCCGCGGCATCTCGCCCACGCCGTATGGCGAGACGCTGGTGCAGAAGGCCGGCGTGCTGCTGGCGGACCTGGACGGCGCGCGAAACGAGATCGAGGCGCTGACCCGCGGCGCCACCGGCCGGGTGCGCGCCGGCGTGCTGCAGGTGGTGCTGCCGGTGCTGGTGCCGCGCGCGCTGGCGCGCATGCACGCGGCCCATGCGGGCATCACCGTGATGATCCAGGAAGGCACCAACGACCTGCTGCTGGCGGCGTTGGCGCGGGGCGAGCTGGACTGCATCATCGGGCGCCTGATGCAGGGCGCCTCGCAGGCCATGTTCCGCACCGAAGTGCTGTACGACGAACCCATCTACGTCGTCGCGCGGGTCGGGCATCCGCTGGCGCGCTCGAACCGCGTGACGCCCGCCACGCTGGCGCGGCAGGCGTGGATCCTGCCCCCGCCCGACGCGCCGCTGCGCCAGCGCATCGATGCCTATTTCGCCGAACAGGGCCTGACGCTGGGCGTGCCGCTGGCCGAATCCGTCTCGCTGCTGGCCAACGAGGTCCTGCTGCGCAACACCGACGTGCTGGCCGCCATGCCCCGCGGCGTCGCGCGGCACTATGCGCGGCTGGGGATATTGACCATCTTGAACTTCCGGCCGTCGTGGGCCTTGCCTTCGGTGGGGGTCGTGCTACGCTCGGACGTGGCGCCGTCGCCCGCGCTGGAATTTTTCCTGCGGGCGGTCCGCGAGGAAGCCGCCGGACTGCGCCACCAGGCGGAACAGGAGTAAATCCTGGCGCCTGGAATCGCCTCATCCCGCACCGTGGATCATCAACGGACAGGAAACGAACTCTTCCGTTTTGCACGATTGATTGCCTGACAGTACGCGCCTATATTGCCGACAAAGGCCACGCCACAGGAGCTGCCATGTCCGCCTCGAGCGCCCACCGTCTGCCCACGTTCTTCATCCCCCATGGAGGCGGTCCCTGCTTCTTCATGGAATGGCCCGGCGATCCCCACATGTGGGACCGCATGGCCGCCTTCCTGAAGGGACTCGCCGCGTCGGCGGGCGCCCGTCCCGACGCGGTGCTGGTGATCTCGGGCCACTGGGAAGAGGACGACTTCACCGTCAACGCCAGTCCCAACCCGCCCCTGCTGTTCGATTACTACGGCTTTCCCGAGCACACCTACCGGCTGCAATACCCGGCGCCGGGTTCGCCCGCGCTGGCCGGCCGCGTGCGCGAGCTGCTGGGGCAGGCGGGTATCGCTTCGGGCTCGAACACCGAGCGGGGGCTGGACCACGGCGTGTTCGTGCCGTTCAAGCTGATCTTTCCCGACGCCGACATTCCTGTCGTCCAGTTGTCCATGAAGACCGGCCTGGACCCCGAGGCCCATTTGGCGGCGGGCCGCGCGCTGGCGCCGCTGCGCGACGAAGGCGTGCTGATCGTGGGCAGCGGCATGAGCTTCCACAACATGCGGGGCTTCGCGCCGGCGTTCAAGCCGGCCTCGCAGCGCTTCGACGACTGGCTGGCCGAGACCGTGGCGCTGCCGCGCGAGGCGCGCGAACGGGCCTTGGCGAACTGGACCTCGGCGCCCGACGCGCGCGTCTCGCAGCCCCGGCCCGATCACCTGCTACCGTTGATGGTGGCGGCGGGCGCGGCCGGCGACGACCCCGGCAGCCGCATTTTCCAGGATGAAGTCATGAACGTCATCGTCTCGGCTACCCGGTTCGGGTAGGGAAACCCACCCCCTACGCCCTTCGGGCGCCGTGGTCCTGGACACAGTCTTTTTCACCCGCGTGTCACTCTTGAAGGAAAATAGCCAATGCAGACCTCCACCAACGACACCCTCACCGTCTGGGCCCCCCGCGCGCAAGCCGTCATGCGCATCGTCATCGCCTACGTGTTCCTGCAGCACGGCACGGCCAAGTTCTTCGACATCCCGTCGCTGGGCATGCAAGGCATCCAGCTGTTCTCGCTGATGGGCCTGGCCGGCGTGCTGGAGATCGGCGGCGGCCTGCTGATGATCCTGGGCCTGTTCACCCGGCCGGTGGCGTTCATCCTGTGCGGCTTCATGGCCGTGGCCTACTTCATGGCGCATGCGCCCAAGGCCTTCCTGAGCCCGCTGCAGAACGGCGGCGAGCCGGCGGTGCTGTACTGCTTCGTGTTCCTGCTCTTCGCCGTGGCCGGCGCGGGCGCCTTCAGCATCGACGCGTCGCGCGGCAAGGCCTGAACGCTTGGACACGCTGGTCAGCATGAAGGTGTTCCGCCTCGTGGTCGAGGCGGGCAGCTTCGCGCGGGCGGCCGGACAACTGGGGATTTCGCCGGCCATGGCCAGCAAGCACCTGGCCCACCTGGAACGCAGCCTGGGCGCCCGCCTGCTCAACCGCACCAGCCGGCACGTCAGCCCGACCGAGGCGGGGCAGGTCTACTTCGAGCAGTGCTGCGAAGCGCTGGACCTGCTGGACAACGCCGAGGCCACCCTGCAGGACAGCCATGCCGAGCCGCGCGGCCAGTTGAAGATCACCGCGCCGGTCTGGTGCGCCAACGGCCGCTTCGCCGGCATGCTGGCGTGCTACCGCGAACGCTACCCGCGCGTGGTCATCGACCTGCGCCTGAGCAACTACAAGGTGGACCTGGCCGAGGAAGGCTTCGACCTGGCCCTGCGCGCCACCACCACGCAGAACGCGCCATCGCTGATCGTGCGGCCGCTGTGCGAGGTCCGCTTCGTGCTGGCGGCCTCGCGCGACTACGTGGAACGGCACGGCCCCTTCGAGTCGCCCGCCCGGCTGGCCGACCGTCCGGCCGTCCTGCCCGCCTACATCAAGCGATCCGAGGAAATCCCCCTGCTGGGACCCGGGGGACCCTCGACGCTGCGCGTGCCCACGGCGCTGAAGACGGACGACTCGTCCCTGGCGCGACACAGCCTGTTGGCGGGCATCGGACCCGGCTACCTGCCGGAATGGCTGATCGCCGACGACCTGGACAGCGGCGCGCTGGTGCGCCTGCTGCCGCAGTACCGGCCCCCTTCGGTGACCCTGTACGCCGCCTATACCAGCCGCAAATTCATGGCGCCCAAGGTGCGGACCTTCATCGACTTCTTCAGCGAGGCATTCGCCTAGGGGCCTGTTCAGCCCTGCCCCGGGTGCACCACGGCCATCCAGATCGGTTCGCTGCGATCGAGCATGACCCGCAGGGCCCGGTTCACCTCGGCCAGCGGGAAATGATGGGTGATCAGCGCATTGGCGTTCAGCCGGCCCGATGCCAGCAGTTCCAGCACGGCGTCGGTATCCGATCGCGTGCAGGCCCGGGTGCCGACGATCTTCCAGCACATCTGCATGGCTTCGGCCACCGTCAGCGACAGCGGCACGGCGTTGCCGCCCATGTGCACCAGCGTGCCGCCCAGCGCCAGCGCGCGCAGTGCCTGCATCGTGCCCGGGCCGCCCGGGAAATAGTCCAGCACGGCATCCGCGCCTCCCGGCAGCACCTCCCGCAGCCGGCGGGTCAGGCCCTGGCTCTCGGCCCAGTCGGGCGCCAGTTCGTCCAGCGCGACCAGCTCCACGGGCAGGTCGCCCGCCAGCGGCCGCAGCGCCTCCAGGCGTTCGCGCGACCGCGCCACCAGCACCAGGCTGCGCGCGCCGTAGAACCGCGCCAGCAGGATGCTGGCCGTTCCCATGGTGCCGGTGGCCGCGGTGATGACCAGGCGCCCCGGCTCGGGAATGGCCGCGCACTTGAGCGCGCGCACGGCATTGGCCAGGTCGTGCACCTTGGCGCCGACGTCGAAGCCGACGTTGTCGGGCAGGGGGTCGACCAGCCAGTCCGGGGCGCGCGCATACTCGGCCAGGCCGCCGTCGTGATAGCGCGCGTAGAGCTCCAGCTTGCCGGTGCCGAACGCGGCGTGCCCGATCATGGCGGTCTCCGCGCACAGTTGCTGGCGGTCGGTGCGGCAATAGACGCAGTCGCCGCAGGACAGCATGGGATGCACCCGCACCCGCCGGCCGACCAGCGAGGCGTCGGCCTCGCGTCCCGCCGCGACGACCACGCCGGCGATCTCGTGGCCGGGCGTGGACGGCAGGTGCTTGAAGCGGCCGCGCTCGAGCAGCTTCATCATGCCGGGCGCGATGCCGGCGGACGCGACCTTGATCAGCACGTCCCGTGCGCCGGGCTCGGGCACCGGCACCCGCTCCAGCCGCAATTCGGTCGCGCCCTGGTGGGCGCGCGCGGCAAGCATGTCGCTCATATTGCTGTCCTTGTGTGTCAAGTCGGTTTTCCAGGGCGCAGCGCGTCGATTTCCGACGGCGTCATTCGCTCGGCCTGGCGGGCGCCTTGCGCCACCTGCGGGATGGGTTGGGTCGAGACCAGCGACAGATGCGTGCTGGGCTCCGCGTGGATGCTGGCGAAGGCCACGGCGCGGGGAATGCGGACGAAGTCCCCGGGCGCCAGGCGCAGCACGCCCCGCTGGGTCACCAGCGTGCGCGTACCCGAGACCTGGTACTGGATCTCCTCGGCGTTGCGCAGCCGGCGATAGACGTGTCCGGTCGAGGCGGCGGCGGCCGTGGTTCCGATCATGGCCGTGGGGCCGCGATACAGCCATTCGCTGCCCGATCCGATGCGCAGGACCTCCAGCCGCTCCTGTGTTTCATCGGCATGGGACAGCAGCAGCCGTTCGTCGATGGGAGACAGCGCCACGTCCTGGCCCGGGCCGGCCACGCCTTCGGTGACGAGCTCGTTCAGGGGCGCGGGCGACCAACCCGGAAACGGCGGGATCCTGGCCTCGGAGCGACGGTCCACCGCGCCCAGGCGCTCGACCGGACCTGGCGCGTAGAACAGCAGGTGGATGTCGCGGCGGCCGTAGTTGTCGTGGGCCACGCCGTCGGGCAGCCGGGCGAACTCGCCCGGCGCCACGTCCACGCTGCCCAGTTCCGTCATGATGGTGCGGTCGCCGCACACCTGGAACGAGATCTCGTCCACGCCGCAGTTGCGGTGGTAGAAAGGCTGGCGGGCATTCATCGTCTGCCACTCTATCCGCATGGCCGCGCTTTCGTAGACCCCGCGCGGGGGCACGAAGGGCTGGTCCACGTACCCGGGGGGAAAATGCACCGCCTCGACGGGCGGGTACGCGCGGGGAGGGCGGCCGCCGCCCGGCAGGGGTTCGGCCAGCAGCAGTTCCTCGCGACGGCGCAGCACGCGGGGCGGCGCGTCGAAAGGAAATGCCTCCAGGTATTCAAGGACTTCGGGCACGGCGGTCTCCTTCGGGGCGGGCGGGAACGAGCGGCTCAGGCCAGCAGCCCCGCCTCGCGGTAATAGCGTTGCGCGCCCGCATGCAGCGCGATGGACGGCCGGGCCATCCTGGCGGGATCGATGGGATAGGACAGCGGACTGCGCTGCGGCGGCAGGTGGCGGTACTGGCGCTCGATGGCCTCGCGCGTCTCCACCAGGCACCAGGTCAGCAGATGCGCTACCTCCTCGTCCATGTCGTCGCGCACCAGCACCAGGAAGTCCGAGAAGTCCAGGGCCTCCACCGGCGTCTCGAGATTTTTCCAGTAGCCTGCGGGCAGCGCGTTGGCCGGGAAGCCGTGATCGGCGCGCAGCCGGGCCAGGGCGGAAGGTTCCGCGGACAGCGGCACCGCCAGTCCGGACTCGACGATCCGCGCCCACCACGGCGTCATGATCGCTTCCTGCAGCACGCCGTCCACCTCTCCCGCCTCCATGCGCGCCAGGCTGTCGCGGGGATTGGTGTCCTCGACGTAGGATCCGCCCCAGGCCGCCAGCGTGGCCTCGTCGATGCCGTGGGCCGCCATGAACAGGCGGCTTATATAGCCGATGAAGTTGGTTCCGTCGTTGCGCGACGTGGCGATGCGCAGGGCCGGCCGGCGGCTGCGCAGTTCCTCGAAAGAACGGATACCCAGGTCCGGGCGCAGCGCCAGCACCATGCGGTCGTTCTGCGGCAGCACCGCCAGCGAGCGCAGGTTGGGCGCGGCGCGTCCCTGGAAGATGGACTGGCCCGTCAGCGCGGCCGGCATCAGCATCGCCGGCGTCACCAGGCACAGGTCCACCTCGCCTTCCTGCACCAGGTCGATGGCCTCGATACCGCCGGCGCGTATGCTCCATATGGCCACGCGGCTGCGCGGGCCGGCGCGCTTGCAGAACTCCTCGCACAGCCAGGAGCAGATGCGGTGGAAGTTCGCCTGGCCCCAGTCGCCGACGAAGCGCAGGTGGTACGAGCGGGAAAGTGCGGGTTGCATGAAGGAACTCCTATTCGACCTTGACGTGGGCGTCCTGGATCACCTTCGCCCAGAATGCATTCTGCTCGCGCACCAGTGCCCCGAAGGCCTGCTGGTTGCTGTCCACCGGCTCGAAGCCCAGTTCCAGCAGGCGGCTGCGGATCTCGGGACGCGCCAGTACCTTCTGCACCGAGGCGGCCATCTTCGCCGTCAGCGCGGCGGGCGTGCCGGCCGGCACCAGCAGGCCGCCGAAGCCGACCACTTCGAACCCGCCGTAGCCCGACTCCTTCATGGTCGGAATGTCGGGACTGATGGGCGAGCGCGTCGAACCGGTGCTGGCAAGAATGCGCAGGGTGCCCGCCTGCACGTGCGGCAGCAGGTCGGAGTAGGACGCGAACACGCTGGAGATGCGCCCGGCCGCCACGTCCATCACCGCGGGCGGGATGCCGGTGTAGGGCACGTGCAGCATGTCGATGCCGGCCTGCTGCATCAGGATGACCATGTTCAGGTGCGGGGTGGAACCCTGGCCCGGGCTGGAGAACGACAACTGGGCGCCAGGCCGCGCCGCGTACGCGGCGAACTCCTTGACTGTCTTGACGGGCAGCCCGGCGTTCACGCCCAGCCAAAGCTGGGCGGTGAAGAGCTGGGCCACCGGCACGAAGCTGGCCACCGGGTCGTAGCCGGCCGAGCGCAGCAGGTGCGGCGCCTGCACGTAGGGTGTGGTGCCCAGCAGCATGGTGCGGCCGTCGGGCGGCGACTTGGCCACGTGGGCGGCGCCGATGACGCCGGAAGCGCCGGCGCGGTTGTCCACGACCACCGGCACGCCCCACTCCTTGGACAAGGGTTCGGCCACCAGTCGCGCGGCGTTGTCGAACGAGCTGCCGGCACGGCCGGACACCACGATGGTCACGCGGCCACCGTCGAAAGGCTCGGCCGCCGCCGGCACCGCGCCCACGAACAGCGCGGCGCATGCCAGGACCGGCAGGCAGGCCAGCACGCGGCATGCGCGCCGGCGCGCGCGAACGCCAGAAATGTCTGATTCCATGGTTGTCTCCCCTTTTCCCGGGTGGTTTGTCGTGCGAATACTGGAATCCGGGCGGGAAGCGGTCAAACGGAATTCTCGCCGGCTGAGACAACGCAAACGGCTGCCGTCGCCGCCCCCGCGTCGGCGCATCCCCATGGGGTAAACGAGCCTGGATATCCGAACAGGCGTATCGTTGCCAACATTGCTTCCTGGAAACACGCTTTGAACACACCTGCTCCTGCGCGCCGCCCCGGCGGCGGCCTGGCCACCCTGCGCACCCTGCTCCCCTACCTGTGGCCGGCCCACGCGCCCCGGCTGCGCCTGCGCATCGTGGCCGCCCTGGCACTGCTGGTCGCCGCCAAGGTCGCCAACGTCTACGTCCCCATCTTCTACAAGTCGGCGGTGGACGCCCTGGGCGGCACGGCGGCCGCCGCGCTGGCCATCCCGGTGGGGATGATCCTGGCCTACGGCGGCGCCCGCGTCCTGTCGCTGGTGTTCTCGGAACTGCGCGACGCGGTGTTCGCGCGCGTGGCGCAGAACGCCATCCGCGTCGTCGGCCTGCAGGTGTTCCGCCACCTGCACGGGCTGGCGCTGCGCTTCCACCTGGCCCGCCAGACCGGCGGGCTCACGCGTTCCATCGAGCGCGGCACGCGGGCGATCAGCACGCTGCTGTCCTACATGCTGTTCAACGTGCTGCCCACGCTGTTCGAGATCGGGCTGGTCACCGTGATCCTGTGGCACATGTTCGACGCCTGGTTCGCGCTGGCGACCCTGGTCACGGTGGTGCTGTACATCGCCTACACGCTGCTCGTCACCGAATGGCGCACGAAGTTCCGGCGCCAGATGAACGAGACCGACTCCGAGGCCAACACCAAGGCCATCGACAGCCTGCTCAACTACGAGACCGTGAAGTACTTCGGCAACGAGGAACACGAGGCGCGGCGCTACGACCACGCGCTGGGCCGCTACGAGCGCGCGGCGGTCAAGAGCCAGGTCAGCCTGTCGCTGCTGAACATCGGCCAGGCCGCGATCATCTCGGTCGGCCTGACCGTGGTGATGTGGATGGCGGCGCGCGGCATCGTCGCCGGCCGCCTGAGCATCGGCGACTTCGTGCTGGTCAACGCCTACCTGCTACAGCTCTACCAGCCGCTGAACTTCTTCGGCTTCGTCTACCGCGAGATCAAGCAATCGCTGATCGACATGGACCGCATGTTCGAGCTGCTGTCGGAAGACCGCGAGATCGCCGACGAGCCCGGCGCGCCCGACCTGCGCGTGGACGGCGCCACCGTCGAGTTCCGCCACGTGGTGTTCGGCTATGATCCGCGGCGCCTGATCCTGAAGGACGTCAGCTTCACCATACCCGCGGGCAGGACGGTGGCCGTGGTGGGCTCGTCGGGCGCGGGCAAGTCCACCCTGAGCCGGCTGCTGTTCCGCTTCTACGACGTCAGCGGCGGCGCGATCCTGATAGACGGCCAGGACATCCGCAAGATCAGCCAGTCCAGCCTGCGCGCGGCCATCGGCATCGTGCCGCAGGACACCGTGCTGTTCAACGACACCATCTACTACAACATCGCCTACGGGCGCCCGGGCGCGACCCAGGCCGAGATCGAGGAAGCCGCGCGTCTGGCCCACATCCACGATTTCATCCTGGCCATGCCCGACGGCTACCAGACCGTGGTGGGCGAACGCGGACTGAAGCTCTCCGGCGGCGAGAAGCAGCGCGTGGCGATCGCCCGCACCATCCTGAAGCGGCCGGCGGTGCTGGTGTTCGACGAGGCCACCAGCGCGCTGGACACGCACACCGAACGCGAGATCCAGGGCAACCTGCGCGAGGTCAGCCGCGGACGCACCACGCTGACCATCGCCCACCGCCTGTCCACCATCATCGACGCCGACGAGATCATCGTGCTGGACGGCGGCCGGGTGGTGGAGCGCGGCCGCCACCACCAGTTGTTGACGCTGGACGGGGTCTATGCGGCCATGTGGCGCCGGCAGCAGGAAAGCACCGCAGGCGGCGACGAGCTCAAGCCCTACCAGGCCGCGGAGCAGGCCACCTGATTCGATCCGGTCAGGCGGCCGCGGCGTCCTGGAGCGTGGCCTGGAGCGACGCCACCAGCGCCTCGGTGTCGCGCGCGGCCAGCCGCGCCTTGTCGAACAGGTTGCTGCCCATGCCGACGATATCGGCGCCGGCGCGGTAATAGGCGGACATGTTCTCGCGCGTCACGCCCCCGGTCGGGCAGAACAGCGTGTCGGGGAAGACCGCCTTCACCGCCGCCAGGTGGCCCGGGCCGCCGGTGCCGGCGGGAAAAATCTTCACCACGTCGGCGCCGGCCGCCTTCGCCGCCAGGATCTCGGTGGGCGTGAACGCGCCCAGCATGCTCAGGGCGCCCGCCGCGCCCGCCAGTTCCACCAGCGCCGGCACGACGCCCGGCGCGACCAGGAAATCGGCGCCCGCTTCCAGGGCCGAGCGGGCCTGCTCGGCATCCAGCACGGTGCCCACGCCTATCAGCACGTCCGCGTGGCCGGCCCGTTCGGCCTCGGTCCGCAGCGATCGCAGGACATCCAGCACGCCGGGAATGGTCCAGGTCAGCTCGATGCCCCGGCAGCCGGCGCGCAAAGCCACCTGCGCGGCGTAAAGGGCGGTCTCGGCGTCCTGGTAGCGCAGGACGGGGATCAGCCGCGCGGCCCGCAGCACGGCCCAGCGCTGCTGGGGGATGGAATCGGCCATGTTCGTCGTCCGGGAAGAATCCGACACAGGCTAGCATGGCGCGCGGCGCGCGCCTGTAAGGGGCGGCAACACGCGCCGCTAGCGGGCGGACGGGGATACGGCCCTGGATGCGCGCGGCCGCAGGGTCCAGGCCGCCGCGGCGGCCAGCGCGGCCACGGCGCCGCCGATCGACACGCCATGCCAGCCGGCATGCGCGTATAGCCAGGCCGATGCCAGCGAGCCCAGCGAGCCGCCGATGAAGTAGCTCGTCATGTAGGCCGCCGTCAGGCGGCCGCGCGCCTCGGGGCGGATGCGATAGATGGCGTTCTGGTTGCTGATGTGCGAGGCCTGCGCGCCCAGGTCCATCAGGATCACGCCGACCACCAGCAGCGCCACGGAATACTGGCCGAGCACGATGGGCAGCCACGACACCAGCAGCACCGCCAGGCCGAAGCGCGTGGCGGTCTCGCCCCTGCCGCGGTCGGCCAGCCGCCCCACCCGGGCGGCCGCCAGCGCGCCGGCCGCGCCCGCCAGGCCGAACAGGCCGATGGTGAAGGTGGAATAGCCGAACGGCGGCGCCGACAGCAGGAAGGCCAGCGACGTCCAGAACATGGCGAAGCTGGAAAAGGTCAGGGCGCCGAGCAGGGCACGGGTGCGCAACACCGGCTCCTGGGCGAACAGCGCCGCGATCGATGCGATCAGCCGGGGATACGGCATGCCGGCCGCCTGCGCCGGATGGTGCGGCAGCGAGCGGCGCAGGATGAAGGCCAGCGCGGCCATCAGGAGCGCGGCGATCCCGTAGACCAGGCGCCAGTTGCCCAGCGCCGCCACCAGTCCCGCGAAGGTGCGCGCCAGCAGGATGCCCAGCAGCAGGCCGCTCATCAGCGTGCCCACCACCCTGCCGCGTTCGTTCGGCGCCGCCAGCGTGGCGCCGAAGGGCACCAGCACCTGGGCGACCACCGAGAACAGCCCGGCCACGGTCGTGCCGGCCAGCAGGACCGGCAGGTTGCCGGCCAGCGCGCTGGCGCACAGCCCGCCGGCGGCCAGCAGCGTCATCACGAAGATCAGGTTGCGCCGGTCCAGCAGATCGCCCAGCGGGACCAGCAGGAACAGTCCCACCGCGTAGCTGACCTGGGCCGCTGTCACGATGGAGCCGGCCTCGGGCACGGACAGGCCGAGGTCGCCGGCGATCACGTGCAGCAACGGCTGGGCATAGTAATTGGCCGCCACGGTCAGGCCGGTGGCGATGGACATCAGCCAGACGAGGCCGGGACTCAGGGAAGGGGAAGAAGCGGATGCGGTCATGACGACATTATTCCGCACGAAGCCTTATCTGATCCAACGCCGGCGGGCACGTTTTCCGCTGGTAGACTCGATTCCCCAGCCATTTTCGAATCGATCCATGCAAGAACTCGACAGCACCGCCCCCCTGGAAACCGTACTCGTCCGCGTGACCGGCAGGGTCCAGGGCGTCGGCTATCGCCTGGCCACGGTCCGGCGCGCCCACCTGGTAGGCGTGGGCGGCTGGGTGCGCAACAATGACGACGGCTCGGTCGAGGCGCTGGTGCAGGGCACGCCCGACCAGGTCGACCAGATGCTCGAATGGATGCGCCAGGGCCCGCCCCAGGCGCGCGTGGACGACCTGGCGAGCGAGCGCCAGTTCATCGACCGGCGGTTCGCCCGCTTCGAGCAGCAATGATCAGCCCAGCTTGACGTTCACGTTCTTGGTGTAGGTGAACTCCAGCAATTCGGCGAAGCATTCCTCGCGGCCGATGCCCGACTGCTTGACGCCGCCGAAGGGCGCGCCCAGGAAATGCTGGCTGGTGTTGTTGATCCACACATAGCCCGTCGTCATGCGCCGTGCGGCCCGGTGTGCCGTGTCCAGGTCGCGGGTCCAGATCGATCCCGTCAGCCCGAAATCGACGCCGTTCACCTGCTCGAACAGCGCATCCTCGTCGCGCCACTTGAAGACCGACAGGATGGGACCGAAGACTTCCTCGCGCGCCAACCGCATGTGCGGCTGTACGTCGGCGAACACCGTCGGTTCGAAGAAGAACCCCTGCGCCAGCGCGGGGTCGGCGGGCCGCTTGCCGCCGCTCACCAGCCGCGCCCCTTCCTCCAGGGCGGAAGCGACGAAGCCCTCGACCTTCTGCAATTGCGCCCGGCTGACCAGCGCCCCCATGGTGGTGGCCGGGTCGATGGGGATGCCGGGCTTGTGGCGCTCGGGCAGCAGGCGGGCCACGGCCTCGAGCACGCGGTCGTGGATGGACTCGTGCAGGAAGACCCTGCTGGTGGAGCCGCAACTCTGGCCCGACCAGGTGAAGTTCATGCCACCGATGATGCCCTGCACCAGCTTGTCGAGATCGGCATCCGGATAGGCGATCAGGGCGTTCTTGCCGCCCAGCTCCAGCAGCACGGGCTTCAAGTCGCGGGCCGCCGTCTCCATGACCGCCTTGCCGGTCGGCACGCCGCCGATCAGCGTGACCTTGCGCACCAGCGGATGCCGCGACATGGCGTCGCCGCATTCGCGGCCGCCGCACAGGAAGTTCACCACGCCCGGCGGGAAGATGTCGCCCACCAGCTCGGCCAGCCGGATGATGGACAGCGGCGCCTGGTCGGGCGCCTTGACCACCACCGTGTTGCCCGCGGCCAGCGGCGCCGCGATGCGCAGCGCCGCGAACATCAGCGGATGGTTGTAGGCGACGATGCGGGCGATCACGCCCATGGGCTCGCGCACGGTGTAGTTCAGGTTGCCGTCGCCCATGGGTATCGTCTCGCCCTTGACCTCGGCGGCCAGGCCGGCGAAGTACTCCAGGCCGTCGGCGGCGAAACCGGCATCGTTCAACAGGGCGGAGACGGGATTCCCGTTGTTCAGCGAATCGAGCTGCGCCAGCGGCAGCGCGTGTTCGCGCAGGACGGCGGCGGCGCGGCGCAGGTAGTCGGCCCGGCGCGCGGGCGGCAGGCTGGCCCAGGCCGGAAACGCGGCCTGGGCCGCGCGCACGGCGGCGTCCACGTCGTCCGCGCCCGCCACCGGAGCCTGGGTGATGGCTTCGTCATAGGCGGGATTGATGGTGTCGGCATACAGGCCGGAGGCCGGTTCGTGCCAGGCGCCGCCGTAGTACAGGCTGCGCCGGGTGGGAAGTATGCCCGGGGGGATCTCGTGAGCACGCATGGAAGACTCTCTTGAAAAAAGCGGAAGCTAGTGGCTGGAACGGGTCAGGCCCGCGGTCATGGCGGGGTTGTAGCCGGGCTGGACGATGGCATCGACGACCACGATGCCGCCCTGCCTGACCGTCGCGACGGCCTCGGCCAGGACGCGCTCGAGCTCGTCCGCGCGCCGGACCGGCCCGATGCCGGTCAGCCCCTGTGCCCGCGCGATCGCCGCCAGGTCGGGGGCGGGCTCGTCGATCCGCTGTCCTACCCAGCGGTTCTCGACCGGCCGGCCGCGCTGGCGCGCCACGCGTTCCTGGTGGACCTCGTCGTTGAAGAACGAGCGGTTGTTGCAGACGATCATCAACATGGGGATGCCGGCATGGGCGGCCGTCCACAGCGCGTTCACGCCCATCATGTAGTCGCCGTCGCCGATCAGCGCTACCGGCAGGCGATCGCCGCCCTTGAGCGCCAGCGCCGATCCGATCGCCATGCCGGGGCCCGAGCCCACGCCGCCGCCGCCGTCGTAGCCGACGAAATCCAGCGGATGCCGGAAGTCCCAGAACTCGCCGCTCCAGCTGAGCGGCAGGCGCGTCAGGCACGTCGGCGCATCGCCCAGCACCTTGCGCAACACGGCGGCCACGGTGGGCACGGTCATGGGCGCGGCCGGGTCTCCGGGTATTTCGGGGCGCCGCACCGGCGCCGCCGCAGGCGCCTGCTCGCGGCGCGGCGTCACGTGTTCGTTCAGCAGCGCGACCGCGGGTTCGGGTTCGGACAACAGGAAGAGATCGACCGGCGGCAGGCCCTGGTGGTCCATGCTCCAGCCGTTGTGGCTGTAGTGGTCCACCGACACCTGGATGACGCGGCTGCCCACCGGGTCGGCGCCCCAGGCCTGCTTGAGCGTACCCGCCAGGTCCAGCCAGTCCAGGCTCAGCACCACGTCGGCCTCGCGCAGCACCTTCTGCGCCTCGGGATGCAGGAACATGCCGCTGGGCGCTGCATGCAGCGGATGATCGGTGGGGAAGGCGGCGCCCACCTTCAGGTCGGTCAGCACCTGCGCCCGCAGGGTCTCGGCCAGGCGCACGCGCGCGGCCCAGCCTTCCTCGGAGCGCGACACCCGTCCGGCCAGGATGACGGGGCGCTTCGCCTGCGACAGCCAGGCCGCGGCCTGCCGCACCTGCTCGTCCGCCGGCCGGGCGGGCGGCGGCGGCAGGTAGCGGGCGGGATCGGGCAGCGGGATGTCCTCGTCGCAGCGCGCCTCCTGCACCGCCGCATCCAGACAGACGTATACCGGGCCGTGCGGCGCCGTGGTCGCGATCTGGCGGGCGCGCAGCAGGGCTTCCAGCGCGGCGGGCACGGACGCGGGCTGGGCGTCCCACTTGACGAAGTGCCGCACCAGGGCGCCCTGGTCCTGCGCGGTATGGATCCAGTCTATCCACGGCCGGCGCTTGGCCGCATCCACCGGCCCGGTCGCACCCAGGATGATCACCGGCGCGCGGTCCACCCAGGCATCGTAGATGGCCATGGACCCGTGCATCAGGCCCACGTTCGCATGCAGCGCAGCGCCCAGCGGCTTGCCGGTCACCTTGGCATAGCCGTGCGCGATGGCGACCGCGTGCTCTTCGTGCAGCACCACGATCATCTGCGGCTGGCGGTTGCCCAGGTGGTTGACCAGGCTGTCGTGCAGGCCGCGATAGCTCGACCCCGGGTTCAGGATCAGATAGGGAATGTCCAGCTCGCGCAGCAGGTCGGCGATCCTGTCGCTGCCCCATGCCACGCCGTCGTGTTCCCACGGCTGGGGTTCATCGCGTCGCACCAGCGATTCGGTGGAGGACTTCATGGTGTTTCCTGTGTATGAAGAAAAAGGCGGGGAGAAGATTCAATCGACGCGGATGTTGGCGCGCTTGATGACCTCGGCCCAGCGCTTGCGGTCGTCGCGCATCATCCGGTCCAGCTCGGCCGGCGTGCTGGTGGCGGCCTGTATGCCCTGCTCGGCCAGCTTGGCCTGCACCGCCGGCATCTTCAGCGCGCGGTTCAGCTCGGCGTTCAGCTTCTGCACGATATCGGGCGGCGTGCCGGCGGGCGCGATCAACCCGATCCAGATGTCGCTCGCGAAATTCGGCACCTTCTCGGCAATGGTGGGCACCTCGGGCAGCGTCTGCAGCCGCTGCGCACCCGTCACGCCCAGCGCCCTGAGGCGGCCGTTCTGGATGTAGGGCAACGCGGAATTGATGGGGCAGAACATGACGTCCACCGTGCCCGCCAGCACGTCCACCAGCGCCGGGTTCGAGCCCTTGTAGGGCACGTGGGTCATCTGGGTGGAAGTCAGCGACTGGAAGATCTCGGCCGACATGTGCTGCGGGCTGCCTGAACCGGCCGACGCATAGGTCAGCTTGCCCGGCTCGGCCTTGGCCATGGCAATCAGTTCCTCGATCGAACCGGCCTTCGACTGGCTGGGCACGACCAGCGTCATGGGCAGCGTGGCCATCAGGCCGATTCCCATCAGGTCCTTCTGCACGTCGAAAGGCAGCTTGGGATACAGCGCGGGGTTGACGGCCACGGTCTGGTTGGGCGCGATTCCCAGCGTATAGCCGTCGGGCCTGGCCTTGGCCACCTGGTCGGTGCCTATGTTGCCGGCGGCGCCAGGCTTGTTCTCCACCACGAAGGGCTGGCCGAGCGTCTTCGACATTTCCTCGCCCAGCACGCGGGCCAGCACGTCGTTCGAGCCGCCCGGCGGCAGCGGCACGATGATGCGTATGGGCTTGCTGGGATAGTCCTGGGCGGACGCGGCGGCGGCCGCGCAACAACCGATGAGCGCCGCGGCGAACGCCGCGCGATAGGGATGTTTCATCATGTCTCCTCGCTGTGGCCCGCGCCGCGCGAGGCGAGAGGCGTCACGCAGCGGGCCGTTTCGTTGGCGGGGCCATGATAGGGACTGGCATCCGGGCGTTCAATCTTGAATGTTGAATCAATTCACTCAACCTTGAATGATGATTCAATGTTCGAAACCGAGGCGACGCGCGCGGGACGGCGCGGACGACGGCGCGGGTCGTCACGGGCCGGGACGAAAAGAGAAGGGAAGAGACGGGAAGAAAAGACGGCCGGCGAATCGGCCGGGCGGAAAGCGGAGCCGCCGCGGCCCGAGCGGCCACGGCGGCGGCGGGAATCAGCGTCCCTTGAACACCGGGGCGCGCTTCTCGATGAAGGCGCGCATGCCTTCCTTCTGGTCCTGGCTGTCGAACAGCCGCTCGAAGGCGCGGCGCTCGATGGCCAGCCCGGCTTCCAGGCTGGCGTCCGCTCCCAGCCGCACGGCATCGCGGATGGCGCGCACCGCCAGCGGCGGCATGGCGCAGATCTGGCGCGCGATGGCCAGGGCGCGTTCGAGCGCGGTGCCGTCGGGCACGAGTTCGCTGACCATGTTGGAGTGATAGGCCGTCCTGGCCGGGATGCGATCGCCCGTCAGCGACCACAGCAGCGTCTTGTACTTGCCCGCCGAGCGCAGCAGGCGCTGCGTGCCGCCGCCGCCGGGAATGATACCGACCTTGATCTCGGGCTGGCCGAAGCTCGCGCCCTCGGCCGCGATGATGATGTCGCAGGCCAGCGCCAGCTCGCATCCGCCTCCCAGCGCGAAACCCTCGACCGCCGCGATGACCGGCTTGCCCAGCCCGCGCAGCACGTGGAATACCTGGTCGCCGCCCTGCAGGGCGTGGTCCGTGGGCTGCATGGTGGACATCTCGACGATGTCCGAGCCCGCGACGAAATAGCCGCCGGCGCCGGTCAGCACGATGCAGCCGATGGCCGGGTCCTGCTCGAACTCGCGCAGGTAGCGCACCAGCGTGGCCTTGACCTCGGCATTCAGGGCATTCTTCCGCTCGGGGCGGTCGATCACGATGACGCCGACGTTGTCGTGACGCTCTTGGCGCACCGGCGCCTTGTTCTGTTGGGCTTGACTGTCAGACATGGGGAATCCAGTGGAGTTGGGGGAAAGGCGGTTGCAGGCTGCGATCTTCGAGAATACACAAAAATGGCGGCGTGGCTTCCGTGCCTTTTCCGCACGCGGGGATGCCGATGCGGCAACTACCCCGTACCGGCCTGTGAACCCTTCCGCGCGGCTGGTACAGTGTTTCCGGACTCAATCGACATAGGCACGCCATGAACCGACTGTCTTCCCTCGTCGTGGTGCTGGCCCTGGCAGCCATCGGCACCGGCCTTTACCTGTGGCTGCGGCCACAGCCAGAGCCGCCGGCGTCCGTGGCGGAGTCTCCTCCGGCGGCCGCGGAATCCGCCGAACCGCCCGCGCCGCCGCCGCCCGAGCCGGAGATCCAGCACCCCATCGAACCGCCCCCCGCCGCCGAGACGGCCGAGCCGCCGGCCGCGCCCGACATCACCGTGGCCATGACCGGCCTCCTGGGCCGGGATGCCGTGCTGTCTTTCTTCAACCTGGATCATTTCATCCAGCGCGCGGTGGCCACGGTGGACAATCTCGCCCGCCCGCACGCGCCCCCGCGGGTCTGGCCGGTCAACCCCACGCAGGGCCGCTTCGCCGTCGAGGGCGCGGCGCCCGGCGAACGCATCGCCGCCGCCAACTACAACCGCTACCGGCCCTTCGTGGCCGCCGTCACGGCCGTCGGCACCGACAAGGCGGCCGCGCTCTACAAGCAGCTCTATCCCCAGTTCCAGAAGGCCTACGAGGACCTGGGCTATCCGCGCGGCTACTTCAACGACCGCCTGGTGGCCGTGATCGACACGCTGCTGGCCACGCCCGATCCGGCCGAGCCCGTGGCCGTGAACCTGCCCGAGGTGAAAGGCCCCAAGGAACTCCAGCGTCCGTGGGTAAGTTACGAATACTCCGACCCCGCCCTGGAATCGCTTACCTCGGGGCAGAAGATCCTGCTGCGCATGGGCCCGGACAACCGGCGCGCGCTCAAGGCCAAGCTGGCGGACTTCCGGCGCCACGTCACGCAATCGATGACGCGCTGAGGCCGGTGCGAGCCGGGCGGTCAAGGCGCGGTCCCGCTCCTTGCTGCCATTAATTACCGGCCACTCGGTTTGCATTTACGTCCAGATCAGTGTAAACCCTAGGTTTTTCCAGCGACGCCGTCCGCGCGAGACGGCCCTCCGGCAACAAGTCGACACACCTATGTGTCCTCGCCAGCCCATGGTCCAGCTAGGGTAATGGTGGCTCCGCATCGCGTCGCGAGCCGGCCGGTTGAACGCCACCAACACAGGAAACGAACATGGCATCGTTAAAACTCCAGGTGAACGGCGGAGAGCATTCCGTCGAAGCCGACAAGGACACCCCGCTGCTCTACATCCTGCGCAATGATCTGGCCTTGAACGGACCGAAATTCGGCTGTGGACTGGGCGAATGCGGCGCCTGTACGGTGCTGATCGACGGCAAGGCCGCGCGCTCATGCCTGATCCCCGCTGGCAGCGTGCAGGGCAACCCCATCGTCACCCTGGAGGGCCTGGCCAAGGGCGACGCCCTCGATCCCGTGCAGCAGGCGTTCATCGAAGAAAACGCCGCCCAGTGCGGCTACTGCATCAACGGCATGATCATGGCCGCGCGGGCGCTGCTGGACCGCAATCCGCGCCCCACGGTGGACGAGATCAAGCAGGCGCTGGCCTACAACCTGTGCCGCTGCGGCACCCACATCGAGATCATCAAGGCGGTGCAGCGGGCCGCCGAACTGCAAGGCAAGGCCGCGCCCATGACGGCCGCCATGGCGGAGGGCGCGCAATGAAGACGACTTCGCACGCCCCGCGCCTCTCGCGCCGCCAGTTCCTGGCCGCCACCGGCAGCCTCGCGGTCACTTTCACGTTCCCCGCCCTGGTCAAGCGCGGCATGGCCGCCGCCGGCCCGGCCACCGATGCCGGCTCGCAACTGGTGGACAAGACCCTCGTCTCGGCCTATGTGCAACTGATGGCCGACGGCACCGTCCGCGCCTGCAACGGCCACGTCGACCTGGGCACCGGCATCCGCACGGCGTTCATGCAGATCGTGGCCGAAGAACTGGACGTCGGCATGAGCCAGGTCACCATGGTGCTGGGCGACACCGACGCGACGCCCAACCAGGGTCCCACCATCGCCAGCAACTCGGTACAGGCGTCGGCCGTGCCCATGCGCAAGGCCGCGGCGCAGATCCGGCAATTCCTGCTGGAAGAGGCGGCGCGCCGCCACGGCGTGCCGGCCTCCTCGCTCGTCACCCGCAACGGCCAGGTACTGCGCGCCAGCGGCGAACGCCTGGCCTCCTACGGCGAACTGATCGAGAACAAGACGCTGTCGGTGCCGCTGGCGGCCGACGTTCCGCTCAAGCCGGTCTCGGAATACACCATCGTCGGCAGCCCCGTGCCGCGCGTCGACATTCCCGCCAAGGTCGCCGGCAAGCTGACCTACGTCCACGACGTGCGCCTGCCGGGCATGCTGCACGCGCGCATCGTGCGGCCGCCCTACCTGGGCCGCGACTCGGGCGGCATGGTGGCCACCAGCCTGGAATCGGTGGACGAGTCCTCGGTGGCCAAGGTGAAGTCCCTGGTGAAAGTCGTCGTCATCAAGGACTTCGTGGCTGTCGTCGCGCGCCGCGAGGAAGACGCCATCCTGGCTTCGCGCCTGCTGAAGGTGAAATGGAAGGCGCCGCCGGCGCTGGGCTCCATGGCCTCGCTCACCGACGCGCTCGCCTCCCAGCCTTCCAAGCAGCGCCCCCTGGCCAGGAAGGGCGACCCGGACAAGGCCCTGGCATCGGCCAGGAACACGGTGAAGGCGACCTACGTGTGGCCCTACCAGATGCACGGCTCCATCGGCCCGTCCTGCGGCGTGGCCGACTGGAAGAACCAGAAGCTGACTGTCTGGAGCGGCAGCCAGAACCCCCATAACCTGCACAGCGACATCGCCAAGATGCTCGACATCCCGGAAGACCGCATCCGCGTCGTGCGAATGGAGGCCTCGGGCTGCTACGGCCGCAACTGCGCCGACGACGCTTCGGCCGATGCCGCGGTGCTGGCGCGCGAGCTGGGCCAGCCGGTGCGCGTGCAATACATGCGCGAGGAAGAGCACGCCTGGGAGCCCAAGGGTACGGCCCAGACCATGGACGTGCACGGCGGCATCGCCGGCTCCGATTCGCTGGTCTACCGCTTCGGCACCCGCTATCCCTCCAACGGCGCGCCGCTGCTGGCTTCGCTGCTGATGGGCAAGGAGAAGGCCGAGGCCACGGTGTTCGAGATGGGCGACCGCACCGCCATCCCGCAGTACCGCGCCTCGGACCTGGACATCGTGGCGCTGGACATGGCGCCCATCGTGCGCGCGTCGTGGATGCGCGGCGTGGCGGCGCTGCCCAATGTCTTCGCGCACGAATCCTTCATGGACGAACTCGCGGCCAGGGAGGGCGCCGATCCGGTCGAGTTCCGCCTGCGCTTCATGGAGGACCCGCGCCCCATCGCGCTGCTCAAGGCCGTGGCCGAGAAGGCCGGCTGGCAGCCGCGCAAGGCGCCGGCCGGGCGGCCCGCCAAGGGCATCGTCAAGGGCCGCGGCGTGGCCCAGCACCAGTACGTGCACGGCACCTTCCCCGGCGTGGGCGCCTCGTGGTGCGCCTGGGTGGCCGACGTCGAGGTCGACCTGGACACCGGCAAGGTACGGGTGACCCGCGTCGTGGCGGGCCAGGACTGTGGCCTGATGATCAATCCCGACGGCGTGCGCCACCAGGTGCAAGGCAACGTCATCCAGACCGTCAGCCGCACGCTGAAGGAAAGCGTGAGCTTCGACCAGAACGGCGTCTCCAGCCTGGAATGGGGCGCCTATCCCATCCTCAAGTTCACCGAGCTGCCCGAGGTCGACGTGGTACTGATGCCGCCCAACGGCAATCCGCCGTTGGGCTCCGGCGAATCGGCGTCCGTTCCCGGTCCCGCCGCCATCGCCAACGCGATCTTCGACGCCACCGGCCTGCGCCTGCGTGAAGCGCCCTTCACGCCCGAACGCGTGCGGGCCGCCCTTGCCGCCGCCAACAAGGAGACCAAATAATGAGCCGCGCCGCCAAGTGGTTGCTGACCATCGTGATCCTGCTGGTCGTCGTCGCGGCCGGCGCAGCGCTGATCGCGCATGAGCCGGAGATCCCCACCGCGACGGTGGATACCAGGCAATTCCCCGAAGAACAAGTCCGGCGCGGCCAGGAAGTCGCAGCCGCCGGCATGTGCGTCGTCTGCCATACCGCGCCGGGCGGGCAGGCCAACGCCGGCGGGTTCCACATGGAGACGCCCTTCGGCGTCATCGTCTCGACCAACATCACGCCCGATACCGAGACCGGCATAGGCGGATGGTCGTTCGAGGCCTTCGAGCGGGCCATGCGACGCGGCATCGCCCGCGACGGCACGCACCTCTACCCGGCCTTCCCGTACACCTCGTTCACCAAGATGAGCGACGAGGACATGCATGACTTGTACGCCTACATGATGAGCCAGCCGCCGGTCCGCAACCAGCCGCAGGAAACCCATCTGCCGTTCCCCTTCAACCAGCGCATGCTGATGGCCGGGTGGAACCTGCTGTTCCTGGACCGCGATCCGGTGGCCAAGGTGGCCTCGGAATCGGAAGCCTGGAACCGCGGCCAGTACCTGGCGGTCGCGCTGGGCCACTGCAGCGCCTGCCATACGCCCCGCAACGCGCTGGGCGCCGAAAAAAGCGGAAAGGACTACCTGGGCGGCGGCGAAGCCGAAGGCTGGATCGCCCCGGCGCTCAATGGGTCCTCCAAGGCGCCGATACCGTGGACCGAACAGGCCCTGTTCGACTACCTGCGCGCCGGCTACTCGGACCAGCATGGCGCGGCCGGCGCATCCATGACCCCGGTTGTACGCGTCGGCACCTCGCAGATCGCCGAGTCCGACACCCGTGCGCTGGCCACCTACATCGCCAGCCAGATGGCCGGGGCCGGCCAGGGCAAGACCGGCCCCACGCCGCCACAGCGCGAGGCGGCGGCGCAGGCCGCGGTCGCCACCACCGACACGCTGGGCGCCCGCATCTACGCCAACGCGTGCGCGGCCTGCCACCACCCCGGCCCCGGCGGCCCCGACCTGTTCGGCACCCAGCCGCCGCTGTGGCTGGCCACCTCGCTGAACCTGGACCAGCCCGACAACGTGATCCGCTACGTCCTGAACGGCACCCAGCACGATGCGGGCAACCCGCGGGGCGGCCACATGCCGGGCTATGCGTATGCACTGAACGATGCGCAGGTCGCGGCGGTGGTGCAGTTCATGCGCGAGTCCTTCACCGGCCAGCCGGCCTGGAATGGCGTGCAGGATGCGGTCAGGCGGATCCGGGGCGAGTATCCGCTGGCGTTGCAAGGTAGGGGGGAATAGCGACGACAGGGCGCCCATGCGCGAGCCAGCCTGAGCGGGCGGCCTCGATTCGAGGCCGCCCGTTTTTTGTGGGGCAAGGCTGAAAAGCTCCTACTACGTATTTCGTGACGCAGTCATACCAGGGACTATCGGACAAGGAACGTTCATTCCTATTGACTGAGAATTCGTCTATAAACGAAAATATCTACTGCTGCTATCCGGCGGCAACAAATCCACACAGCGGTCGGACATCGATCGAGCGGTTGACTGCTGGCAGGACTGGAAACGACGAGGCAACCATGAAAAGCAGGCCCCATGACGACGCAATGGCGGAGCTGTACCGCAGCGATCCGGCGCTGGCACTGGAAGTCATCAACGACATCCTGAAGGATGGCGACCAGGCCGAGTTGCTGATCGTGCTGCGCCAGCTCGCACAGGCGTTCGGAGGCGTGCAGGCCGTGGCCCGCCAGGCACGGCTGAATCCGACCCAGCTCTATCGCACGCTCTCGCCCACTGGCAACCCGGCCTTGAGCAGCGTGACGGCCATACTGAAGGCGATGGGGTTGCGGCTGGCGGTACAGCCGCTGCCCTTGGCGGAGCAAGCGTCCGCCTGACTACCCTTCAACCCGCCGCGGCCGCCTGCGCCGTTGCCGCTTCGGCGGACGCCGCGATGCGGCTGGCCCGTTCGGCCGCTTCCGCGGCCAGCAGGCGATCGAGCACGACGCGCGACTGCACGCCCCCGGCATCGATGTTGAGCTTCAGGATCTTGCGGCCCGGGTTCTCGGACAGGTTGCGCTGCTGCGCTTCCAGCATGTCCAGGTCCTCGCCGAAGATCTTGTCCTGGCCTTCCCGAATCGTGGCCGTGAGCTGTTCGTCGTTGGGCTTGAAGTTGCGCGCCATGCCCCAGAAGTACCAGATCGAGGTCTCGGTCTCGGGGGTGATGAAATCGACCACGATGCTCGAGGCCTTGAACTCGGCCGGCGCGTTGTAGCCGCCCTTGCCGGCATGCGCCACGCCCACTTCGATCAGCACGTGGCTGGGCGGCGTGAAGCGGCAGATCTGCCAGCGGTCGCACAGGACGTCGTCGGCCAGCCCGTTGCCGCGCAGCGCCGCGGCCCAGAACGGGGGCGGCTTGATGTTTTCCATGTGGCGGCTGGTCACGACCTCGTCGCCGATGGTCTTGGTGGACGGGGCCGATTCCTCGATCTCGGCCTGGCCGATGCTGCTGGCGTGGACGTAGGTCTCATGGGTGAGGTCCATGAGGTTGTCGATCATGAGGCGATAGTCGCAATGGATGTGGTACAGGCCGCCACCGTAGGCCCAGTCGGGGCTCTCGGCCCATTCCAGGTGGTGGATCTTGGCGGGATCGGCCAGCTCGGCGTCGCCCGGCCACACCCAGATGAAGCCGTAGCGTTCCACGGCGGGGTAGCTGCGGATGCTGGGGAAGGCGCGCACGCGCTGCCCGACCATGCCGGCGCAGGTGCCGTCCGGGTTCATGCGCAGGCCGTGGTAGCCGCAGACCAGTTCGCCCTTGTCGATGAAACCCAGCGACAGCGGCGCGCCGCGATGGGGGCAGAAGTCTTCCAGCGCGGACACCTTGCCGTCCTGGCCCCGGTAGAAGACCATGCGTTCGCCGCAGATCTGGCGGCCCAGCGGTTTTTCGGCGATTTCATCGGGGGTACAGGCGACGTACCAGGTGTTCTTCAGAAACATGGTCTTCCTCCAGGAGCCCGGCCCGTGGCAGCGGCTAGGCGCATGCGAGGAACGGAGCATCATCAAATCTGTATACAGGTTGATTTTGCTCCCGAATCAAAACAAGGGAAATAGCGGGAAAACCCTAGGATTTTTGCCCCTTATCTCTGATCATCGCCTTTTTCTGTGGAAAATCTGTATACAGGTTTGCACATCCCCTCACTATTGCTCCAGCGTGATTCCCCGCTTGCGGATCACGTCCCCCCAGCGCTTCAGGTCGCCGGCCGTCAGGGCCGCCATGTCGGCCTTGCCACCCTCCATCGGCTCGACGCCTATCTCGCGCAGGCGTGCCTGGACGTCTGGGCTCTTGACGATCGCCTGCAAGGCCGCCGACAACCGGTCGACGGTAGCGGCAGGCGTCCCCGCCGGCACGACCACGCCCTGCCAGGCATAGGCCACGATGTCGCCCGCCCCGGCCTCGGCCAGGGTCGGGATCTCGGGCAGCGAGGGCAGGCGGGACGCCTCGGCCACGCCCAGCGCGCGCAGCTTGCCCGCCTGGACCTGCCGCATGCCGGTGGGCACGCCTATGAAAGAGACGCCGATATGGCCGCCCAGCAGATCCTGGGTCAGCGGCGCGGTGCCCTTGTAGGGGACGTGCAGCAGCGGCGCGCCGGTCATCTCCTTGAACAGCTCGCCGGCCAGGTGCTGCGGACTGCCCAGGCCGGGCGAGGCATACCCCATGGATCCGCCCGCCGCCTTGGCCAGGCGCACCAGCGATGCGACCGAGTCGGCCGGCACCACCTGCGGATTCACCACCAGCAACAACGGAAACTTGCCGTACAGGGCCACCGGCGCGAAGTCGCGCGATGGGTCATAGGGCAGTTTCTTGTAGAGCAGGGGGTTGAAGACGACCGTGCCGTTGTCGACCGAGAACAGCGTGTAGCCGTCCGGCGCGGACTTGGCCGCCGTTTCCGCCGCGACGATGGTGGCCGCGCCCGGATGATTCTCGACGATGACGGGCTGCCCCAGCTTCTCGGCCAGCCTGGCCGCCAGTATCCGCACCGCGTTGTCGCTGCCCCCGCCGGCCGGATAGCCGACGATCCACCGCAAGGGCTTGGCGGGAAAGCCCTGCGCATGGACACCCGCGGTAGCCAGGCCCACCATCGCCATGCCCCCGATCCGCAGCAACCGCTTCATCAATCCGAACATCGCCATTCTCCGGTTGGAACGATATGGACGCAGGACGGCCGTCCGCCCGTCAGGACTGGGTCCGCCCGCGCCGCACGAACTGCACGAACGCCTGCAGGGCGGCCATCTGCCGGCCCAGGATCTCCCGGGTCGGGGCGTCGGCCAGCGCGCCGGCCGCATCGAACTTGCCCGGCGCCATGCCGATGAAGACCTCGGGCTTGTTCAGCACCAGGGCGTCCAGGAAGACCATGATCTTGCGCAGGTCGTACTGTGACCGCGCACCGCCCAGCGGCCCCTGGGTGGCGCTGAGGATGGCGACCGGCTTGCCGGCGAAGGGCTGGTCGTCGCCGCGGGAAATCCAGTCGATCGCATTCTTCAGGACGCCGGACACCGAGAAGTTGTATTCCGGGCTGGCGATCAGCACGGCATCCGCGCCGCGCACGGCCTCCCGCACTTTCCGGACGGCAGTGGGCATTCCTTCGGCCAGGACGTCGGCGTCGAACATGGGAAAGCCCCGGATGTCGAGCACCGACAGCTCCATGCCGGCCGGCATGAGACTGCCGGCGGCCTCCAGGGCCAGCCGGTTGTAGGAGGCTTTGCGCAGGCTGCCGCACAGGCCCGCGATGCGTAGGGGGGAAGTGGTCATGGGTCAGGATCGCAAGAGAGGGAAAGGGACCGGCATCAGGCCATGATGGCCGGGTTGAACTCGAAGAACTCGGGCCCGACCACGTCGCTCTGCCGCAGATAGATGTCGATGTTGCCGACGTGGAAGGCGCGGTGGGCGTACATGCCCCACAACAGCCCCATGCCGGACCATTCCCGGCCGACGAAGTGCACCTTCTTGCCGAGCTCGGCTGGCGTATAGCGGCCCAGCGCCTCGAGGTTCTCGTCGTGCAGGGCAAGCGCCGTCGCGCGCAGGTCCCCCTGTTCGAAACGGGCCGCGGCGGCGGGATCGCTCGGCAGGGGAATGACACCACCGGGCTCGCAGGCCGGGATGGCGCGCACCCAGTTGCGCTCGGCCAGCACCGTATGGATCAGCAGGCTGCGCACGGTGATGCGCGACACCCGCGTGCCGAAGCGCGTGCTGGCGTTCTCGATCGGGGCCCAGTCCATCTTGCCGGCGTCCATGCGCGCCACCCAGTCGTCGGAGTAGCGGACCAGCCGGTCGAACAGGGTCAGGAAGCGGGTGAATTCCTCGGGCATGGCGGTCTCCTTGTCTTTGTTCACTGGGACACGGCCGCTTCGCCGGCCAGGATTTCCCGGGCGCGCCGCAGCGGGCCATGGTCGACGAAACGGTCGAAGTCGATGGGCGCGGCCAGGAAGCCATGCCGCAGCAAGTGGTCGTGTTGCACCCGCAGCGCCTCCACCCACTCCGGACGCAGGTCGACCTCGAGCTGGCGGTGGACCTCCTGCGGAAAGGCCGCGTCCACGAGTTCCTCGGGCAGGCCGGTGTCGGCAGCGATGACACGCTTGGCCTCGCGCTCGTTGGCCGCCGCCCAGGCGGCCGCGCGCAGGACCGCGGCCAGGCAGCGCGCCACCAGTTCCGGCTGCTCGGCCAGCAGGTCCTCGCTCACGGTCAGGGCCAGCGGTGCATCGTTGTTCACGCGACCGGCCAGGTCGGGACTGGAGGCCGCGTCGGCGATGGCCACCGCGCCGGTGAACCCCATGACCACGGCGGCAATCGCGCCCTGGCTGTAGAGCGCGTCCACCTCGCCCCGGACCAGCGCGAAGGCTTCCTCGCGCTGGTGGCCCAGCATGCACTGCGCGCCCCACAGCGTGGCCGTCCGGGCGGTGGAGGCCGTCGCTCCGTCCATGAACGTCCGGTTGGTCGAGACCGGCGTCATCGCCACGTCATCCATGGTCATGCCCTCGCGCGCCAGCGCGAGTTCGGTGCCCCGCAGCGACGAGGCCTTCCAGAAATCGATGGAATCGCCGGCGCGTATCGGCAGCGAGACCTTCCTGCCGGCCAGTTCGCGCACCGAGGCGATGCCGCTGTCCGGCATGACCAGCATGGGCTTGATGCTGTCGTTCCACGACAGGCCGATCAGCTTGACCCGGCCGCCGCGCGAGCGGGTCACCAGCGGAGGGCCGTTGCCGCCGTGGCGGAACGAGTTGGGCTGGGAATGGTGGAAATGCGACTGTCTGACCTGGTTGTCGGTGCTGGATGCGAGCGAACGCGCCACGATGCCGTCGCGCGCCAGTTCGGCATCGAGAAAGCCCCGCTCGACGGCGACGCCGAACGCCGTCGGCACCGGGCAGCGGGTGTACCAGAGAGTGGAGGGGTTCATCACGCGGGACTCATCGTTCAAGGGGGAATGTTCACTGGCCATCGCGCCGCTCCAGCCATGCCCAGGCCGCGCGCCGCAATTGCTGCTCGGCCTGGCTGCCGCCCACCACCGTCGAGGCGGACACGTCGCGGCCCTTCTTGCGTTGCCGCAGGCGCATGAAGGCCAGCCCGGCATCCGGGGCCGCCAGATCCACCTCGCGCAGCCATGGGGGCGCCTCGCCCTGCGCGGGATCGAGGCGGTCCTTGTCGAAGATCGCCGTCCAGTGCAGGATGCCCCACCTGCCGGCGCGGCGTTCCACCTGGTCGAGGAAACGGCAGTAGCCGGTGTAGTCGAACAGTTGTCCGTCGAGGTGCTCGCGGATCAGGATGGCCATGTCGGACTCCAGCAGGGCCCGGTCGCCACGCTGGTCCACGCGGCAGTTCCCGACCCAGTGCTTGCCGTGTTCGCCGGGCTTGCGCGCCGCGTCGCTGGCCGCCAGCAGCGGCACCAGGTCCGCGACCTTGCCGTTGAACCACGAGATGCTGGCGGTCGCCTCGGGGTGGAAGCAGCCGGCCATGCCGGCGAAATCGCCCTGGTCGCGATGGAAGGCCCATCGCTGCCGCAGGCTCCGTATGGCGAGATCGTCGGCGGCGGAAGAAGACATGGCGGCGCTCCTAGGCGAAAGGCTGTTCGATGGCGTCATAGCCATAGACCCAGTCGTAGCGGTCCTCGACACGGTGCGGCTCCCACTCGCGCCGGATGTGTTCCCGCGCGGCGCCGGCCTCGGCCAACACGGGCGCATGGACGCGCGTGATCTGGGCCGCCGACTCGTTCACGATCCGCGTGGTCCGCTCGACCCGCATCCGTTCATACGAGGCCAGCGCGGCCGGAATGTCATCGGGTGTGCGGCGCAGGCAGCGGCCCAGCACCATGGCGTCTTCCAGCGCCATGTTGGCGCCCTGGGCCATGAAGGGCAGCGTGCTGTGGCAGGCATCGCCCAGCAGGGCAACGTGCCCCCGCACCCAGACGGGCAGGGTATCGCGCACGATCAGTGCCCATTTGTAGGGCACCTCGATGCGCTCGATCATGGCGATTACGTCCTCGTGCCAGCCTTCGAAATCCGCCAGGCATTCCGCTATCGTGCCGCGCGCGTTCCATGACTCGACCGTCCAGTCCGCCCGGTCCACCATGCCGATGAAGTTCAGCATCCGTCCCTTGCGGATGGGATAGGTCAGCACGTGCGCGGTCGGCCCCAGCCAGGACACGCCGCCCGTGCGGTTGATCGATGCCGGCAGGCGGCTCGCGTCGATCAGGCCACGCCAGGCCATGCAGCCGGTGAACCGGGGCCGGTCCGCACCGAACAAGGCCTGGCGCACCTTGGAATGGACGCCGTCGGCGCCGATCAGCGCATCGGCCCGGACGGTCCGGCCCGAGGCCAGGCGCATCTCGGCGCCCCCGTCAGCCGTGCCCAGGGACGCGAAGGCGGCGTTCAGGTGAATGGCGTCGCGTTTCTCCCGCCGCACGGCTTCCAGCAGCAGCGCATGCAGGTCCGCGCGATGGAACGTCAGGTAGGGCGCGCCGTACTTCGATACCGACGCGGCGCCCAGCTCCAGGTAGCGATTGGCGTCCGCCGTGTTCCAGACGCGGATCTCCTTGCCCCTGGTCTGGGTGCCCAGTTCGAACATGGCGTCGCCCAGCCCCCATGCCTGGAGCAGCCGCGTACCGTTGGGGCTGATCTGCACGCCGGCACCCACCTCGCCCAGCTCGGCCGCCTGTTCGTAGATGTCGACGTCGAAGCCCTGCTTGAGCAGGGCCAGCCCCGCGGCCAGGCCGCCTATGCCGGCGCCGGCGATGGCGATGCGTTTGTCGCCCGTGCTCATGCCTGCTCCCCATGCCGCAGGTCGCGCAGTGCGACCTCGATGACCTGCGCCAGCCGGCCCGGATCGGCCAGCATGGACGACAACATCAAGGCGACCTTGGCCAGGAAGACCGCCTCCTTGTCCGGCCCGGCCGCGTTCATCGCGACGGCCAGCGCCTCCCAATTGCGTTCCAGCAGCCCCGCGGGCAATGTCTGTTCAACCAGCATGGTCCAACTCCTCTTTACCGCGCACCGCGCGCACCAGGCACGGCAACACCGTTTCGGGTTCCCAGGCACGCCACCGCGCCATCACGTGGCCGTCGGGCCGCACAAGGTAGGCCGTACCCGGCCTGACGTCGAACGCCCCGGCGATCCCGGCATCGTCGAGCGCGACGGCATCGATGCCGAACGGCACGCCCATCGACGCGCGCAGCGCGTCCAGGCGCCGCGACTTGTCGCCCAGTCCAGCGTCGCCGAACGCCAGCAGCGTGAAATCGCGACCCAGCCTGTCGTGCAGGAACACCGTCCCGCCGGCCGATGCGCCGCATGGCAGGTTCGGGCAGACGGCGCCGGGCGCGGGGCCGTGGCCGAACGAACCATCGTCGGCAAGACGCAGCGACGAACCGGTCATGCGCAGTTCCGTCACCTGGCGAGGATTGATCAGCTCGCGCACGAAGGCCTCGCTTACCGCCAGCGACAGCACCGCTTCCTGCATGACGGCGTGCCCGCGCGTGGGCGGCGTCATGAAACGCGTGCTCTTCTCCGCCAGTGCCATGTTCTGCCTGGCCGCATCCACGCGTTCGATCGAATAGGTATCCAGCAGGGCCGGCGGAGCCTGTCCCGCCGCCACCCAGGCCAGCTTCCAGCCCAGGTTGTGAGCGTCGTCCACGCCGCCGTTCATGCCCCGCGCGCCGAAGATGGGGACCAGGTGCGCGGCGTCGCCGGCGAACAGCACGCGGCCATCGCGGTAGTCGTCCAGCGTCAGGCTGTGTGCGCGGTACGGGCTGATCCAGTCGATCTGCCAATCCGCCGTCTCGCCTATCGACGCCAGGAATTCGGTCACCCGCTCGCGCACCCGCTTGGGCTGGATCTCCTGTTCCAGGTCCTCTTCGGGCAACAGCTGGTAGTCGATGCGCCAGATGTCGAAGGGCTGCTTGTGCATGATGATGGTCGCCCCCGGAAACGCCGGCGGGTCGAACCAGACGCGCCGGCCGGGCGGTTCCTTGCTGCGCATCTGGATGTCGACGATCAGGTAGCGGCCTTCGTACACGCTGCCCCGCAGCTCCTTGCCCAGCGAGCGGCGCACCGCGCTACGGCCGCCGTCGCACGCCACCAGCCACTGCGCATGCAACGCGTAGGACCCGGACGGCGTATGGACCCGGGCGGTCACCCGTTCGCCGTCCTGTTCGACATGCTCCAGCCGCGACGACCAGCGCAGGGAAACGTTGGGGTAGGCGCGCAGCGCCTCGTACAGGTACTGCTCGACGTGGCACTGCGCCAGCGACACCATGGGTGGATGCTTGAGCCGCGGATCCTGCTGCACCTGGAAATCCAGCACCAGCTTGTCCCGGTAATAGCTGCGGCCGCCCTTCCACGACACGCCGGTCTCGACGAAACGCGTGCCCGCGCCGATGCGCTCGAAGATCTCCAGGCTGCGCCGCGCGGTGCCCACCGCCCGGCTGCCCCGGTTGACGGTGTCGTCTTCCTCCAGCACCACCACCTCGATGCCGCGCCGGGCAAGCTCCAGCGCCACGGTCAGGCCGACGGGCCCGGCGCCGGCGACGACCACCTGGTGCACCGGCGCGTCCCCGCGCATTTCCGGGGGAAGCTCGAAAGGATGGTGCACATAGTCGAAGTAAAGGGAGTCATATCGCGCGCCACTGCCCGATATGCCTTCGGTCGATGCCATGCCGGACACTCCATCAAGAATCGATATGCGGTCCATGCGCCGCAATTAGTTTCCTACGAAACTAATTTCCGAACAGTATTGGTTTCCTATGAAACCAAGTCAAGCGATTTCCGAAGGTTCGGCGACTAGGCAAAACCCGGGTGCCTGCGCCACCCAGGCCTGCGTCCGCCGCGGCAAGAGGACTAGAATTCGCCCTTTGGCACCAGACCCTGCTTCGTCCCCATGGCCATCAAGCGATCGACGCCCGCTTCCTCCCGCCCGGCAGGCGAACACCCTTCCCTGCAGCTCGACGCCTTCCTGCCCTACCGGCTGAACATGCTGTCGAGCCTGGTCGCCGACCGCTTCGCGCGCAGTTATGCGGCGTATTCCGAACGCTTCGGCATCGACGGCCCGCGCTGGCGCGTGATTTCCTTCCTGGGTGAGCGGCGCGGCGCGGAAGGGGAACACGCCGCGATGACCGCACGCGATATCTGCGCCAAGACCCGCATGACCAAGGTCATGGTCTCGCGCGCGATCACCGATCTCGAGGCGGCGGGACTGATCCGGCGGCGGCCCAACGAGAACGACAGGCGCGAAGCCTTCCTGGACCTGACCGATGCCGGCCAGGAGGTCTACTGGGCCATCGTTCCCGTGGCCCTGGAATTCCAGGAAGACCTGCTGTCGGGCCTGTCGGCGCAGGAACGCGCGACGCTGTTCCGCGTGGTCGACAAGCTGCAGGGCCGGGCCTTGAAGATGTAGCGCGCCGAGCTAGGGTTCCCCCTCGTTACGCATATTGTAAGGAAGCCTTATATTGTCCCTGCCAGCGATCGGCCAGCCGAGCAGAAGCGGCCAATGACTCAGGAGACACCATGCCTTGCAAACGCCTGTCGGCGGGGGCCGTCGTGCTCGCCGCGTTCGTACACGCCCCCGCCTTCGCGAACGACTACCCCACGCGGCCGGTACGCCTGGTAGTGGGCTATACCGCCGGCGGCGGCAGCGACATCCTGGCGCGCGTGCTCGCGCAGAAAATGTCCGAAGGGCTGGGGGTGCAAGTGGTGGTCGAGAACCGCCCAGGCGCGGCCTCGATGATCGCGACGGAGTACGTGGCCCGCGCGGCGCCCGACGGCTACACCATCCTGCTGGGCGCCAGTGGCGCGCTCGCGATCAACCCCGCGCTGTACAAGGAAGTGAAGTACGACGCCGCCAGGGATTTCGCTCCGATTTCGCTGGTCGCGTCGCTGCCGGTGCTGATGGCCGTCAACAAGAGCGGGCCCGCCCAGAGCTTGCCCGAGCTGCTGGCCTATGCGAAGGCGCATCCCGAAAAAGCCAATTATTCGTCCGCGGCCGCGCCGTTTCGCCTGATCGGCGAACAGCTCAACCTGCAGGCGGGTTCCCGGTTCCAGGAAATCCTTTACAAGGGCAGTACCGACGCGGTCAATGCCGCCATCGCCAACGACGTGCTGGCGACCATTTCCGACTCGATTTCCATCGGCGCCGGCTTGAAGACGGGCAAGCTCAAGGCCATAGCGATCACCTCGCGTGCCGAACACCCCTCGTTTCCGGGCGTGCCGACCTTCACCAGCCTGGGACTCAAGGGCCTGGACGTGCAGCTGTGGCAAGGATTGCTGGCCCCCGCCGGCACGCCGCCGGCCATCGTCGACCGTCTCCAGCGCGAGGTACATCGCGTAATCGCGCTACCGGAAGTCCAACAACGGTATGCCGCCATGGGGCTGGATCCGGAAACCAGCACGGCCGCCGAGTTCTCGCGTCTCATCGCCAGCGAGCTGACGCGATGGAGCGGCATCGTGAAGGCGGCCGGCATCGAGAAGTTGTAGGCATGGACCAGCCTTCCCCCATCGCCTTCTACTTCGATCCGATCTCTCCCTATGGCTACCTGGCTTCGACCCAAATCGAGACACTGGCGGCGCGCCATGGCAGGCAGGTGGACTGGCGGCCGGTGCTCCTGAGCGTCACGGTACTGCAGGTGATGGGATTGAAGCCGGTTCCGGCGACGCCGCTCAAGGCCGATTACTCCCGGCAGGACAAGCACCGCATGGCGCGTCTGCTGGGCGTGCCGATATGCGAGCTGCGCCACCCGGACGTGTCCCCCATCCGCGCGCTGCGCGCCTTCCTCTGGTTGAAGCGGCACGATTCCGCGCAGGCCGCGCGCTTTGCGCGCGCCATCTGCGCCAGGCTGTGGGCCAAGGGGGAAGACATCTCCACCGCGGAAGCGGTCCTGGAGGAAGCGGCATTGCTGGGCGTGGACACCGCGGCGC
The DNA here is from genome assembly GCF_002188635.1 of Pigmentiphaga sp. NML030171. Lineage (GTDB taxonomy): Bacteria > Pseudomonadota > Gammaproteobacteria > Burkholderiales > Burkholderiaceae_B > Pigmentiphaga > Pigmentiphaga daeguensis. Next base: position 291,520 of record NZ_NINX01000033.1, read on the forward strand.
TGGGCCAAGGCATGGAATCGCCCGGCATCAAGGCCGCGCTCAAGGAAGAGGTGGATCACGCGGTCGCCCAGGGGGTGTTCGGCGTGCCTTTCTTCATCGTCGACGGCCAACCCCTCTGGGGGGTGGACCGCCTATGGATGCTCGAACATTGGCTCGAGCACAGTTCGTGGGATCCCGCGCCATGACACACCAGGACGCGCTGCTTCAATTCACCGGCCACGATCTGGCCACATTGCTCCGCAGGAAGGCGGCCGAGCGGCCCGGACACCCGTTCCTGACCTGGGCGCCGGAGCCCGGCGTATCGCGCACCTGGACCTACGCCGAGTTCGCCGGACAGGTCGCCTCGCTGGCGGGCGGCCTGCAAAGGCGCGGCGTGCGCGTCGGCGACCGCGTCCTGATGCACCTGGAGAACTGTCCGGAATTCCTGCTGACGTATTTCGCCTGCGCGCATCTGGGCGCCGTCTGTGTTCCCACCAATGCCATGGCCGCCGGACCGGAACTGGCCTATTTCGCCGAACTGACGGAGGCCTGCGGGGCCGTCACGCATCCGAAATTCGCGGCGAAGATCCGCGGCCATTGCCCCGGCCTGAAATGGCTGGCGATCACCGACGACGATGCCGGGCAGCCCGCCGACGCCGCCACCGCGCCACGGCCCGACGAACGCCACGCCGCGCTGCTGGCCGCGCCCGCGCCGCAACGCCCGCCCGACGCGGCGGCGCCGCTGTCCGTGCTGTTCACGAGTGGCACGACCTCGCGTCCCAAGGGCGTGGCATGGACGCATGCCAACGCCTTGTGGGCCGGCAGACTCGGCGCCATGCAGCAAGGCCTGCGCGGCGACGACGTGTTCCAGGTGTTCCTGCCGCTGTTCCACGTGGTCGGCCTGTCCTGGTCGGTCTTTCCCGCGCTCTGGGCCGGCGCCAGCATCGTCCTGCAGCCCCGCTTCTCGGCCAGCCGCTATTGGCCGGTCGCGCTCGAGCATCGCAGCACCGTGGGATCTCACGTCATCTTCAGTGCCAACGTGCTGGCGGGCATGCCCGTTCCCCGCGGCCACGCCTTCCGGCAATGGTGCAATGCGCTTTGGCTGCCCGAGCACGAGGCCCATTTCGGCATCAGGATGATGGGAGCGTGGGGCATGACCGAAATGGTCGCGCAAGGCATCGTCACCGATCCGTGGTCGCCTCCCCGGCCCGGCGCCATCGGCCGCCCATCCGCCGGCTACGGCGTACGCATCGTCGACGACCGGGGCCGCGACTGCCTGCCCGGCGAACGCGGCAATCTTCTGGTCCGTGGCATACGGGGGATCACCCTGTTTGCCGAGTACTTCGGCAATGCCCAAGCGACGCGGGACGCCTTCGACGATGATGGCTACTTCAGGACGGGCGACAGCGTGCTGTTGCATGAAGACGGCTCGATCCAGTTCGGCGACCGCGCCAAGGACCTGCTCAAGGTCGGCGGCGAAGGGGTCTCCGCGGCAGAGATAGAGCGGGTCATCCGGACGGTACCCCGGGTAAGCGAAGTGGCCGTGGTCGGCCGGCCCGATGCCGCCTACGGCGAAGTTCCCGTCGCCTTCGTGCGACTGCCGGCGGACGGCGGCGTCACGGGGCTGGCCGACGCCATCGTCGAGGCATGCCGGCGGGAACTGGCCAAGTACAAGGTGCCGCGCGAGGTCGTGTTCGTCGAGGATTTCCCCCGCATCGGCGTGGGCAAGATATCGAAGGCCAGGCTCAGGGAACTGGCGGCGGCACCGGGCGCGGCAACGGGCTGACCGGTGCCGGCTCGCCTCCAGGCGCGCATGGAAATCGGGCGGATACGGGCCCGACGCCCTGCGTGCGGCGCCCGGCTGGCGCGGGCGCACGGGCATCGGCCGGAACCCCGGCCGCTATTGCACAATAGCCAATATATTGTTCATAGTACAATTCCTCGAATTTCGGGCGCCCAGCCATGCCGGAGGAATTCGACCCATGCCACAAACACAGCTGATCGGCCTCATAGGCGGCATGAGCTGGGAATCGTCGGCCCTGTACTACCGGCTGATCAACGAGGCCATGCAGCGCCGCGCCGGCGGCCACCACAACGCCGAGAGCATCCTCGTCACGCTGGACTTCGAGCCGCTGCTGCAGGCCGGCGCCGACGGCCGCTGGGGCGATGTGGGCGCATCGCTCGTCCATGCGGGCCAGCGGCTGGCGCGTGCCGGCGCCGGCTTCTTCCTGCTGACCGCCAACACCGCCCACCGCTTCGCCGACGAGGTCGAACGCGGCGTCGGCCTGCCCCTGCTGCACATCGGCACTCCCACGGCCACCGCGCTGCGAGCCGCCGGCCTGGATCGCGCCGGCCTGATCGGCACCCGCCACGTCACCATGTCGCCCTTCTACAGGGACTGGTACCGCGACCACCACGGCATCGAACTGGTTCCGCCGGCTTCCGAGGACTGCGCGGCGCTGGACGCCATCATCGTCGACGAGCTGACGCGCGGCCGCATCGATCCCGGCTCGCGCCGACGGGTGCTGGCGATCATTGACGGAATGCGGCTCGCCGGCCTGCAGGCGGTCGTCGTCGGATGCACCGAACTGCCGCTGCTGCTGGACGGCGCCGCGCCGCCTCTCGCCTGCTACGACACCACCCGGCTGCATGCCGAGGCCGCGGTCGAGCGGGCGCTGGGAGGACCGCCGTGATCCCGTCCACCATCTGACAGGCTGCCCCGCATGCCCGCATCGAAACAGCCCAAGCGTGCCGCAACGCCCGCCGTGCGCGAGAAGAAAGGCATCCAGTCCGTCGAAGTGGGCGTGCGGGTCATCGACGCACTGGCGGCGGCCACGGGTGCGCTACCGTTGCGCGACATCGGCAAGGACGCCGGCATCTCGGCCAGCCAGGCGCACCGCTACCTGACCAGCTTCGCCAAGTCGGGGCTGGTCGTGCAGGATCCGGCCACCGGCCACTACGGCCTGGGGCCGCAGGCGCTGCGCTGGGGCGTATCGGCCATGACCAAGACCGACGTCTTCACACTGGCCTCGCAAGCCCTGGACCGCATCTGTACACGCTTCGACCTGACGGGCCTGCTGTGCGTGTGGGGCGAATCGGGGCCGACCTGCATACGGCTCAAGCGCAGCACTTTCCTGATCGGCACCGACCTGGGCCTGGGATCGGTATTCCCGGTCCTGACCTCGGCCTCGGGCATCGTCTTCATGGCCCACCTGCCGCCGGCCATCACCAAGCCCTTCATCCAAAAGGAGATCGCGCGCGCCAAGGCGCGAGGCGAACGCATAGGTTCCGCCGACCTGGGCCAGATGTGCCAGACCGTACGTGCGCGGGGCTATGCCGAGAACCACGGCCACTACGTCAACAACCTGTCGGCCCTGGCCGCGCCCATCCTCGACTACCAGGGCGCGCTGTCCACCGTCATCACGCTGATCTTCCGCGAACCGCCCGGCCAGGCGATCGTGCCCAGCGCCGCCGAGATCGCCGCGGCGCTGGTCGAGGAAACCCAGGGCGTATCGCGCTCCATCGGCTGGAAGCCCGCGGCGGAGTAGGCCATGCCCATTCCCGCGCTTTCCACGCCGCGCCTGCTGCTGCCTCCCCTGACGCTGGCCGATGCCCCGGCCATCCAGCATGCCTTCGCGCGCTGGGAAATCGTGCGCTTCCTGGCCGACCGCGTTCCCTGGCCGTATCCCGAGGACGGCGCGCTCGTGTTCCTGCGCGATGCGGCGCTGCCGGCCATGGAGCAGGGCCGGGAGTGGCACTGGAGCCTGCGGCCCAGGCAGGAGCCCGGCCGGCTGATCGGCGTGGTGAGCCTGATGGACGACCCGGACAACAACCGGGGCTTCTGGATCGTGCCGGAATGGCAAGGCCAGGGCCTGATGACGGAAGCCGCCGAAGCGGTCACCGCCTACTGGTTCGACGTGCTGGGCAAACCCAGGCTGCGCGTGCCCAAGGCTGCGGCCAACATCGCGTCCAGCCGGATCTCGGCGCGCGGCGGCATGCGCATGGTCGCCACCGAGGAGCGCGGCTACGTATCGGGCAGGCTGCCCAGCGAAATCTGGGAGATCACGCGCGAGGAATGGCTTGCGCGGCGCAAGGGCCAGGCGGCGGGCGATTGATTGCCTGCATGCGACCTCCTGGCCCCGATAGACGCGCATGGTAAAACAGATCGCCCCCGCGCTTCACCGGAGAGAACACATGGACAGCACGAGCTCCATCCATCACTCGGCCGTCGACGGCTATACCAAAGGGGCGGACACCTACGTCCGCGGACGTCCCGACTATCCGCCGGAAATCGCCGGATGGCTGCGCGATACGCTGGGCCTGCATGCCGGCGCCACCGTGCTGGACCTGGGCGCGGGCACCGGCAAGTTCACGCCCCGCCTGCTTGCCACGGGCGCCAGCGTGATCGCCGTGGAGCCGGTGGCCGCGATGCTGGACAAGCTGGCCGCGTCCCATCCCGAGGTCCGCCCGCTGGTCGGCACGGCCGACGCCATCCCGCTACCCGATGCCAGTGTCGATGTGGTCGTGTGTGCGCAGGCCTTCCACTGGTTCGCCACGGCCGAGGCCCTGGACGAGATCCATCGCGTGCTCAAGCCCGGCGGCCGGCTGGGACTGGTCTGGAACATGCGCGACGCGCGCGTGCCCTGGGTGGCCGCGATCGACCGCATCGTCAACGAGTTCGAGGGCGACGCGCCGCGCTACTACACCGGTGCCTGGCGCCAGGCCTTTCCCCATCCGGGCTTCGGCCCCATGGACGAGCGGCACTATGCCAACGGCCACACCGGATCCCCGGAAGACGTCATCCTGAACCGGGTGCGCTCCACCAGCTTCATCTCGGCGCTGCCGCCGGAACAGCGGGCCGGGGTGGATGAACGGCTGCGGACCTTGATCGACGCCCAGCCCGAACTGCGCGGCCGCGACGTCGTGACCATTCCCTACGACACCGCCGCATACTGCCTAGTGCGGGTGGATCGGGTGGCATCGGCGCCATGAGCCAGAACATCTACGACAACCCCGCCTTCTTCGAAGGCTACGGCCGCCTCGGCCGGTCCATCCACGGCCTGGCGGGCGCGCCCGAGTGGCCGGCGTTGCGGGACATGGTGGGCGACGTCCGGGACCAGGCCATCGTGGACCTGGGCTGCGGATATGGCTGGTTCAGCCGATGGGCGCGGGAGCATGGTGCCGCTGGCGTGCTGGCGCTCGACGTTTCCGAGCGGATGCTCGCTCGGGCGTGGGAGCTGACTCCCGAAGGCGGCATAGACTATCGGCGGGCAGACCTCGAACAGCCCGCGCTGCCAGCCCGGGCATTCGATCTCGCGTACAGCTCGCTGACCTTTCACTACATCCAGCGCCTGCCGGAACTGCTCGCGGCCATCCACGCCGCGCTGAAGCCGGAAGGCCGCCTGGTTTTCTCCATCGAGCATCCGATCTACATGGCCTCGCGCCATCCGGGATGGTTGCCAGGTGTCGACGGCCGCAAGACCTGGCCAGTGGACAACTACCAGCTCGAAGGCCCGCGCGTCACGAACTGGCTGGCCGAGGGCGTGGTCAAGCAGCACCGCACCCTGGGCACACTGTTCCGGCTCCTGGTCGAGGCCGGATTCACCGTGACGCGCCTGGTCGAATGGGGCCCCACGGAAGAACAGGTGCGGGCCATGCCCGAACTGGCGGAGGAGCGCGAGCGGCCGATGATGCTGCTGGTCTCGGCATCGGCTTGAACGGCCGGTCCGGCCGGCCGCCCTGGAAGCATGCAAGGGCGGCTACGCATGATCCGGCCGCGCATCGCGCATCGCCCGCATCTCCCGGCCCAGCGACAGCGCCAATATCGCGGCCGCGCCCAGGCAGCCGGCCAGGGCTGCCATGCCCAGCGAGAAGCTGCCGGTGCTTTCCTTGATCCAGCCCATCAGGTAGGGGCCGGCAAAGCCGCCCAGGTTGCCCACCGAGTTGATCAGCGCGATGCCGCCCGCCGCCGCCGTGCCTTGCAGGAACAGCGGCGGCATTGCCCAGAACGGCCCCAGGCAGGCATAGATGCCGACCGAGGCCAGGCCCAGGCAGCACAACGCGATCCACGGCGTGCCGAAGTACAGACTGGCGAGCAGGCCGGCCACGCTGAGAAGGGCCGCGGCCGCGACGTGGCCGGCGCGTTCTCCGCGCTTGTCGCTGCGGCGGCCCCAGGCCAGCATGGCCACCGCGCTGACGGCATAGGGCGCGGCCACGATGAAGCCGACCGCGGCATTCGAGTAACCCATCGCCTTGGCGATCTGCGGCAGCCACAGGCCGATGCCGTACAGCCCGATGACGATGCCGAAGTACACGCCGCACAGGACCAGCACGCGGCGATCCACCAGGGCCGGCCACATGGCGTGGTGGCTGCGCCCCGAACCGGCCAGCCGGTCCCGCGCCAGGTCTGCCTCGACGATCTCGCGCTCGCGCGGCGACAGCCACCTGGCGGTGGCCGGCCTGTCCGGCAGCGCGAACAGGACCACGATGCCGAGCACGCACGAGGGCAGTCCTTCCAGGATGAACAGCCATTGCCAGCCCTTGAGCCCCATCACGTCGTCCATGCCGACCAGCAGGCCCGAGATGGGCGAGCCGATCGCGCTGGCCAGCGGCACCGCCGCCATGAACAGGGCGATGAACTTCGCCCGGTGACGGGCCGGGAACCAGTAGGTCAGGTAGAGCAGCATGCCGGGCAGGAAGCCCGCCTCGGCGACGCCGAGCAGGAAGCGCAATGTAAGGAAGCTCGCGGTGCCGGACACGAAGGCCATGGCCGCCGAGATCAGGCCCCAGGTCACCATGATCCGCGCGATCCACAGCCGCGCGCCAACCTTCTCCAGGATGACGTTGCTGGGAATCTCGAACAGGAAGTAGCCGATGAAGAAGATGCCTGCGCCCCAGCCGAAGATGGTCGGCGTGAAACCCAGGTCCTGGTTCATGGTCAGCGCGGCGAAGCTGATGTTCACCCGGTCCAGGAAGGCCATCAGGTACAGCAGCATCATCAGCGGAATGATGCGCGCGCTGATCTTGCGGTAGGGGTCGATCGGCGTGTCGTTGTCCATGCCCGCTCCGGTGGGGGATGTCTTTTTGGCCGCGCCCATCGTAGCGCATTCCCTCCGGAGCATGGCGGGCCCGCCTACGCCCCCCCGCCCAGCACCGTGACGTCGGTGGGCCAGTCGGTGAACGGCCCGGGTTCCGAGACCTGTACGCCGTGGGGCATCCTGCCCATGCGCCGCGCGCCGCGCGCCGTGACACGCACGGTGTCGCCCCAGGCGAACTGGAACACGCCGTCGGCGGTCGAGATCGCCGGCTTGCAGATATAGACGCCGTCCTCGGGGAACACCGCCTCCATGGCGCGTTCGGTCGCGCCGTAGAAGGGATCGCCGCCGAGCTTGGTCAGCACCAGCGGCCGGTCGTCGCCCAATCCCCGTCCGTGCAGGATAAGCGAGGCCTTCAGCCCGGCCAGCGGGCCGCTGCGCGGCGCGATGCGGCGCGTGATGTCCACCGTCGCGGCGATCGCCTCGCGTACGGTGGCACCGGCGCGCAGCACCTCGAGCAGTTCGGCGTACATGTCGCCATGGATGACCGACAGGTCGCGGATGACGGGCGGACAGCGGTTCACCGCCACCACGGGCAGGCGCTGGGCGCGGTAGCCGATGACCGAGGCCTCGATCTCGCCCAGGATCAGGTCGCCCTCGCGCAGCGGCCGGGCGGTGGGCCGCGTGAGCGTGCGGCCGGGATTATCGCCGCTGATCCAGTTGAAATGAACCGACAGTTCCGAGCCGCGCCGAAACATGGCGTGCATGGTCTCGGCCCAGACGACATAGTCCGGCACCCCAGGCTGCGCCGCGGCCAGTTGCGCCTCCAGCGCGCGCTCGACCAGGTCGATGGAGCATTGCAGGACGTCGATCTCTTCCTGGCTCTTGACCTCGCGCACGTCCTGCATCAGTTCGCCTGCCTCGACGAAGCTCGCGTTCGGCACCGCGCGGACCAGCGCCTCATAGGTGCCGTGCATGATGGTGCCTTCGGGGGTGCGAGTGCCACCGACCAGCCCGCTGATGCCAATGCGCTGCCCGTCCAGCCCCAGTTCCCGCAGCCGCTCGCCCATGGCGGCGCCGAACTGCCGGTTGACGGTGCGCACGTCCGCCACCCAGTCCTGTACCAGCGGCCCCCACCGCTCCTGCGCGGAGGTTGCGACGACGGTGACCTCGCCTTCCAGCGGGAAGACCACGCCTATGGACGTGTCGGCTCCGCCCCCGCAATGGGACAGATAGCGGGCATCGGCCTGCCAGTCGGTGGAGTTGCCCGGATTCGGCGGGGCAATGATGGCGGCAAGGTTTTCCTCGGCCATGCGCTGGCGTACCGCCTTCCAACGGCGGTCGCGTTCGGCCAGAGAAAAGCGGCGGTAGGGGTGCATCGTCGGTGTATCGGTCATGACGGTCGAAGGAAAAAGGGGTCACGCGGCATCCGGATGCACGATGGCCATCCAGATCGGTTCCTTGCGGCTGCCGGTGACTTCCATGGCCTCGGCCAGCCGCGACAACGGGAAGCGGTGAGTGATGAGATCGTCGGCGGTGACCTGCCCCGAGGCCAGCAGGTTCAGCACCAGGTCCGTGTCCTGCTTCGTGCAGGAACGCGTGCCGACGAAGCGCCAGCAGTGATGCATCATGTCCCGGATCGAGAAGGGCAGCATCGACGTGTTGCCACCCATGTGGACCAGGGCGCCGCCCGTGCCCAGGGCCGCCATGGCCTGCGCGCTGCCCGGGCCCGAGGGAAAGAAATCCAGCACCGCGTCCGCCCCCTGGGGCAGCAGTTCGACCAGGCGCCGCGTCAGGCCCCCGTCCTCTTCCCAGCCCGGCAGATCCTCCAGGGCCACCGTTTTCACGGGCAGGCCGCCGGCCAACGGCCGCAGGGCCTCCAGGCGCGAGTCGGAGCGCCCGACCAGCACCAGTTCCCGCGCGCCGAAGAAACGGGCGAACTTGATCGAGGCCGTGCCCATGGTGCCGGTGGCCGCAGTGATGACCAGCCGGCCGGAGGCCGGCATGCCGGTCTGCCGCAGCGCGCGCACGGCATTGCCCAGGTCGTGCAGCTTGGCGCCCACGTCGAAGCTGACGTTGTCCGGCAGCGGATCGACGTGGCTGGCGGGCACGCGCACGTATTCCGCCAGGCCGCCGTCGTGGTAGCGCTCGTACAGCGGCATGGGGCCGGTGCCGAAGGCCGCGTGGCCGATCATCGCGGTGGACGGGCACATGGGCTCGCGCCCGCTCAGGCAGTATTCGCAGCGTCCGCAGGTCAGATTGGGCGAGACGCGCACGCGCCGGCCGGCCAGGGCCGGATCGACGCCGGCGCCGGTCTCGGCCACCGTGCCGGCGATTTCATGGCCGAGCGTGGTCGGCAGGTGGCGAAAGCGCCCCTTGGCCAGCAGCTTGGTGATGCCCGGCGCGATGCCCGCGCTGGCCACCCGCACCAGCACCTCGCCCGCTTCCGGCACGGGCACGTCCACCGTTTCCAGCTTGAGTTCGCCCGATGCATGGGCGCGGGCGGCGATCATCTGCTTCATGTTTCCCTGTCCTGTCGTTCTTCTTGCGGCTTAGCGCGCGCGCAGCCGTTCCACCGCCGCGGCATCGAGCCTGCCGCCTTGCTTGGTGCCCTGGGCCGATTGCGGGATCTCGTGGCGGGATGCCAGCATCAGGTACTCGACGGGTTCGTGGTGGATGCTGGTGAAGGCCACGCCCTGCGGGATGCGCACGAAGTCGCCGGGCTCGATCTCCAGGCAGCCGCGCTGCGTGACCAGCGTGCGGCGCCCGCTCACCTGGTACTGCACTTCGTCGGCGTTCAGGTGGCGCTGGTAGACGCGGCCGTCACTGGCCGGGCGGCGCGTGCGGCCTATCCAGACGTGGGTCGAGCGGTAGATCCAGCAGGCCCCCGCCGCCTCGTCACCGGGGTCGAGCACGGCCAGCCGGCGCGGATCGTTCAGGGCGTGGTCCAGCAGCAGGCGTTCGTCGGCCGGCGCGAGCACCAGGCACTGCCCTGGGCCCGCCAGGTCCTTGGACACCATCTCGTTGACCACCGCAGGCTGCCATTCGGGAAACGGCGTCTGGCGATGTTCCGAGGTCCGGCGCGCGGGCAGCAGTTCGGCCGCCGGGTCCGACACGTACAACAGCAGGTGGATGTCCTGCCTGCCGTAGTTGTCGTGCGCCACGCCGTTGGGCAGCCGCACGAACTCGCCCGGCACCAGGTCGACCGAACCCAGCTCGGTCATCAGCAGGCGCTGGCCGTCCACCTGGTAGGAAATCTCGTCCGCGCCGGTATTGCGGTGATAGAAGCGCTGCCGCCCGTGCGCCATGGAGTAGCGTTCGATGCGCAGGTAAGGGCTTTCGTAGACGTTGCGTTGAGGCCCCTTCTGCTCGGAGTAGCGCGGCGCATAGTGGATGGCCTCGATGGGCGGCGGCTCCGGCGCCTTCACCGTGGACGGCACGGGGTCGTCCAGCAGCAGCGCCTCGCGCCGCGTCAGTATCACGGGCGGCGTGTCGAACGGAAAGATGTCGAGATGTTCCTGGACGGTGCTCATGCTTGGTCTCGCGTGGTCGATGGGATGGCCGTGGCCTCCGGTGCGCGCATCATGGCGGCAAGCGGTGGGAAAGACAAGACGACGATAAGTTTTTTCGGCAGGGCGGAAATGCGGTTTCTGGACTGAATCCGAGGGCTCGAAAACCCCGGTTCTCCAGCGGCCGGGCGGAGCCCGGCGAACAGGTTTGGCAGACCCATGCCGATAAATAAAATAGATACCATGGCGGGCCAGATTGATCGGCTGGACCGGCCGATCCGACTCAGGTGGCCGCGGCGGCCATCTCGGCGACGACGCTTCGTATCGCTTCGATCAGCGTCCGCGCCGCCGGAGACGGCTCTCCCGTGGTGCGCAGGGTCAGGCCGATGTCCCGTTCCGTGCCCGGCAGGGCGATGTCCAGCACCGCCAGGCTGCCTGTCTGGCACTCGTAGTGCAGCTGTTGGGCCGGCAGGATCGCCAGCATGTCCGTGCGCAGCAGCAACCCCCGGATCATCGCGAGATCGGCGGTCTCCACCGCGGGCTCGGGCGTGCGCACCCGCGCCCGCGCAAAGACGTCGTCCAGTATCGTGCGGGCGGGTGTGTGGGCGCGGGGCAGTATCCATTGCTGCCGGCCCAGCCGGGCCAGGGCCAGCCCCTTGCTGGCGGCCAGCGGATGGTCGCTGCGCGCCAGCACCACCATGGCCTCGGACATCAGCCTTTCGCTGCGGAACCCACTGGCCATGTCGGCGGCCCTCAGGCCGCCAAAGATGAAATCGACGTCGCCGGCGCGCAGGTCCGCGGCCAGGATCTCGTAGGCGCTTTCGTCGGTCACCACGCGCACGCCGGGGTGGGAACGGCTGACCCGGGCCACGGCCTCGGGCAGGATACGGGTGCGCGCGAAGGGCAGCCCGCCGACCACCACCTGGCCGCGTATGCTGCCCTTCACCGCTGCGATGTCGTCGGGAATGTGGCGCAGTTCGTTCAACGCCCGGCGCACCTGCAGCACGAACTGTTCCCCCGCCTCGGTCGGCTGCAGGCCGCTGGTCGTGCGATCGAACAGCGGGAAGCCCGCCCCGCTTTCCAGGATGCGTATGGCCGCGCTGACCGCTGGCTGGCTGATGCCCAGGGCATGCGCGGCGGTGGGCATGTGGCGATGCCGGGCCAATGCCACCAGCAGTTGCAGGCGGCGCGTGTTGAGGAGGTAGCTAGGCACCGCCGGCGCCACGGCCGTGCGGGCGCGCGGTTGTCCAGCCGCGCACCACGACGCCAGTTCTTCCAGTTCGCCGAACACCCGTGCGTTGCGATCGAGCACCGTCCGTCCGACCGCGGTGGGAACCATGCCCGTGGCGCGCCGCTCCAGCAGGGGCTCACCCAGTGCCTGCTCGATCTCGCGTATGGACCGGGTGACGGCCGACTGCGCGCGGAATAGGGCCGCCGCCGCGCGGGTAGCGCTGCCGTGCTGGGCCACAGCGGCCAGTACCCGTAAATGGGCCAGGCTGGGCAGGGAAGCGAGACGCTTTGGGGAAGTAGCCACGTTGCGGGTCCGGAAAAGATCCAGGTTGGGGCACGGCGCGCCGCACCGGCATACAAGCTTGTTCAAATGCCATCTTATTTTTTTATCGGCATTATGGCAGCCGCATGGATAATTTCTCCTCCTGACGCCTCGCCTGCTGGCGTCTCCTGGCACACTGCGGCCCCTGAAAGGCGATCGGATTGCCTTATGCCGGGCGCCCAATCTGTCTCAGAATGCGAGAACGCGCTTTGACGGCGCCGCGGCGGGTTGCGGACCATGGCCGCCAGGATCGAGGAGACGACATGAAATCCATCCCCAACATTTCCGTCGTGGCGGCGCGCCACGGCCTTCGCGCCCTGCACGTACTGGCGGCGGCCCTGCACGTACTGGCGGCGGCCGTCCCCTTGGCCTGCGCCGTGGCGCAGCCCTCGGGCTTTCCGAACGGTCCGGTCAGGATCGTCGTGCCGGGCCCTGCCGGCAGCTCCATGGACCAGTCTGCGCGCACGTTGTCCGAACCCCTGAGCAAGGCCTGGGGCGTACCGGTCGTGGTGGAGAACCGACCCGGGGCCGGCACCACCATAGGCAGCGACGCCGTCGCGCGAGCCGCCCCGGACGGCCACACGCTGCTTTTCACCTCGACCGCGTTCGTGCAGGCACCCTCGCTCTACCGCAACCTGACCTACGATCCCATCAGCAGCTTCGTGCCCGTGGCCCAGGCCGCGGACGCACCGCTATGGCTGGCTGTGAACGCCGGCATCCCGGCCAGGACCGTGCGCGAATTCATCGCCCTGGCCAAGGCGGCGCCCGGCAAGTACACCTATGCCTCGCCCGGCGCCGGCACGACGCCCCACCTGCTGGGTGGCCTGCTGGCCAAGGAAGGCGGCGTCGACATGCTGCATGTGCCCTACAAAGGCACGCCGCCCGCCGTCATGGACGTGGTGGGCGGTCGTGTCTCGGCCGTCTTCGCCAGTTACTCCACGCTGGCCCCGCAGGTCGAGGCGGGCAAGCTGCGCGTGCTGGCCAGTACCGGACCCACGCGTTCTGCGCTGACGCCCAACGTGCCAACCATGAAAGAGGCGGGTTTCTCGAACTTCGACCTCGTGGGCTTCGAGGGCCTGCTGGCCCCGGCGGGAACGCCGGGGCCGGTCGTCCACGCCATCGCCCGCGCGGTGGCGCAGGTCGGCGCAACGCCCGACGTGAAGACCAAGTACGCCTCCGTCGGCCTGGTCCCGGTAGAAAGCTCGCCCGAGGCCTTCTCGCAACTGGTCCGCAACCAGCTCCAGGCCTGGAAGGCCATCATCGCCAACGCCGGCCTGCAGCCAGAATAACCAGCCTTCCCTCTGGCACGACCGCATCGCGCGCCGTCCCGACGGACGGCGCCGGCCCGCTTTGCGTCCGCGCAGCCCGGGCCCGCCCTCATGCGCCCACGCTTCCCACAACGAGCCAGCCACGACTGGCAACGGAGACACCCGATGAAGACACTCAAGCCCCTGCTGGCCATCGCCACCGCCGCGCTGGCGCCCGGTCTGGCCCACGCCCAGAGCAACGTCACCCTGTATGGCATCGTCGATGCCTCGATCGAGTACATCAAGTCCGGCGACAACAAGGCCACGCGGCTCCAGTCCGGCGGGCTGACGCAATCGCGCTGGGGCCTGCGCGGCACCGAGGACCTCGGCAACGGCAACCAGGCGCTGTTCGTGCTGGAAGGCCGCTTCAACGTCGACGACGGCACCCAGGTGGGCGGCCAGTTGTTCGGCGGCCGTTCGGTGGTGGGCCTGTCCGGCAAGTGGGGCACGCTCACGGCCGGCCGCGAGTACAGCCCCATCTACGACCTGAAGATCCGCTCGAACGCCTTCAACGTCGCGCCGTACAGCACCACGCAGGTGCTGATGACCGCCGGCGCCTCGCGCACCGACAATGCCGTCCGCTACGACAGTCCCGTCTGGAAGGGTCTGCGCGCAGGCCTGTTCTACAGCCTGGGGGCGGAAAGCACGGCCCAGGGCAAGATGGGCCGCCATACCGGCGTGGCCGGACAGTACCAGCAGGGTCCGCTGTATCTGGGCCTGGCCTGGAACCGCGTGGACGTGCTGAACGCCGGCGTGCACGCCACCAACGAATGGATGGCTGGCGGCAGCTACGCTTTGGGCCGCGCCAAGCTCTACCTGAGCTATTGGCAGTTCCGCACCGACAACGGCGCGGCCCCCGACGCCCGCGTCAGCCTGTGGACGCTGGGCGCGAGCTTCACCGTCACGCCCAACGGCCGCCTGCTGGGCAGCCTGGGCCTGCTCGACGCGTCGCGGCCGGCTGCCGCCTCGGGCAACGACGCGCGCCAGATCACGCTGGGCTACGAGTACGACATGTCCAAGCGGACGACGCTGTATGCCCAGTATTCGCATGTCACCAACAAGGCGGCCGCCAACTATCAGCTGAGCCGCTTCGCCAACAGCGGCGTGGGCACCGGCAACGTCTCGGACCCGACCGCCTTCCAGGTCGGCATGCGGCATTCGTTCTAGGCGCTAGCGCGTGATGCCCTTGCTCTCGATCAAGGCGCCCAGCATGTCGTAGTCCTTCCGGAGATTCCGCTTGAATTCCTCGGGCGAGGTCATGTAGGGCTCGGCCGACAGCTCCTTCAGGCGCGCACGCACGTCGGGCGCGTCGGCCGCCTTGGCGAAGGCCTGGTGGATACGGGCCACCAGCGCCGGCGGCGTGCCCGCCGGCACGAACAGGCCGGTCCATTGGTGCGGGTTGAACGTGGGATAGCCCGCCTCGGCGAAGGTGGGCACGTCCGGCAGCGCGTCCATGCGCTGGTCGCTGGTGACCGCCAGCGCGCGCACCTTGCCGCCCTGCGCCTGGGGCACCGCCAGGGTGGCCGAGATCAGCAGCGCCTGCACGTGCCCGCCGACCAGGTCGGTCATGGCGGGGCTGCCGCCCTTGTACGGCGCGTGCACCATGTCCATCCGGGTCATGTCCTTGAACACCTCGAAGAAGAGATGGTTGCTGGTTCCCGCGCCGGGGCTCGCATAGGAATACTTGCCCGGCGCGGCGGCGGCGAACGAGACGAGTTCCTTGACCGATTTCACCGGCAGGGAGGGATTGACCAGCATGACCAGGGGTATGCGGACCAGCTGGCTGACCGGCTGCAGGTCCCGGAACATGTCGTAGGACAGCCCCTTGTAGAGATGCGGATTGGCCGGCACGCCGTCGGCGGTCATCAGCAGGGTGTAGCCGTCCGGCTCGGCCCGCGCCACGGCGCCTTCGGCCACGGTGCCGCCGGCCGCGGGGCGGTTCTCGATGATGACCGGCTGGCCGAAGATCTCGGCCAGGCGCGGCTGGAAGGCACGGGCGATGATGTCGGTCAGCCCGCCGGGCGCGAAGGCCACGATGACGCGGATGGGCTTGGCGGGCCAGGCTTCCTCTTTCGCGCCGGCGGCGGCGTGGGCGGACAGCAGGCTGCCGGCCACGAGCAGACAGGCGGCGCGCCGGGTACGGACGGACGGAATGGACTTGGGCATGCTTGTCTCCAGTAGGTATGGCACTGCGTGACACTGCGGTCACTTGCGATCCGGCCGGCGTTCAGGCCGAGGGAAGAAACTTCTCGGCCCGCACCCGGTGGCGGTCCACACCCCGCGCCGCCAGCCAGCCGGCGCAGGACTCGATCATGGGCGGCGGGCCGCACAGATAGACATCGGGCGCATCCCGCAGCATGTCGTCGTGCAGCAGTTGCGTGACGTGGCCGGTGGCGCCGGTCCATCCTTCGCTGGAGACCGCGATGCGCTCGATCTCGACAGGCAGGATGCCGGCCAGTCCGGCCAGTTGCTCGTGGGCGAAGAATTCCGCCGCCGCGTTGGCGCCGATCAGCAGCCGGATCGGCGGCGCCGCGCGCGGCGCGCGGGCCAGGTGGCCCAGCATGGACAGGAAGGGCGCCAGCCCCGTCCCGCCGGCGACCAGCAGCAGCGGGCGGCCGTTCTCGCGCAGGTAGAAATGGCCGGACGGCGGCGTCAGCGTCAGTGCCTCGCCCACCTTGGCGCGCTGGGAGAGGTAGGCGCTCATGGCACCGTCCGGGACCAGCTTGTGGAAGAACTCCAGTTCGTCGCGCCCCGGCAGGTTCGCGAACGAATAGGCCCGCGACACGCCGGCGCCGGGCACCGACAGGTTGGCGTACTGGCCTGGCAGGAAATCCAGCGGACGGTCGGCCTGCAGCCGCGTCCGCACGACCGTGGACGAGACGCGCTCGACCGCGGCCAGCCGCGCCGCGATGGCCGCCGGCGCATCGCCGGCCTGGAAACTGGAAGGATAGGGCAGCTCCACCACGCACGACGAACGCGGCAGCATCTTGCACAGCAGCGTCTGCCCCTGGTCGCGCTCGTCGCGCGACAAGGCTTCGTCGCTGTAGTCGTCCAGTTCGAACTCGCCCGCCGTGCACCAGGCCTTGCATTCGCCGCAGGCGCCTTCCAGGCAGTCGTGGGCCAGTTCTAGCGAGGCGCGATAGGCGGCCTGGTAGACCACCTCGCCGGGGCGGGCGGGAAACCGGACCGTCCGGCCGTCCTCGAAGATCGCGGTGATGTCATGCATGGGGTGCCCGCCTAGATGTGATAGACATCGACCGTGCCCTCGATCTTCTCGTCGATCATCACGATGCGCTTGCGGGCGATCTTCAGGCCGCCGTCCGTGCGCCGCAGCGTGTAGTCGTAGCGGCCGCCACGCGTGGCCTGGCCGCGCGGCCCCACGCAATGCACCAGCCAGGACGCGCTGACCTCGACCTCGTCGCCGGACTGGCCGGTGATGAGGATGTTGCTCGTCTGGTGCGCGGTCCGGTCCAATGGCAGCGACGCGAACGAATCGCGGCTGCGGATCCGGAACACGCGCTCCTCCAGGCCCAACCGGGAATCCATGTGCATCAGGCACAACTGCGTGCGCGGGTCGGTGGTCAGGGTGTCCTCCGACAGCCAGGCGGGCACGAAATACTCCACGTCCGGCGCGAACAGGTCCAGCCAGGCGTCCCAGTTCTTCTCGTCCAGGTAGGTGGCCTCGCGGGCCAGCAACGTGGATACCTGCACGTGCAGGTCGGTATCGACGACCATCAGCCCCGCTCCTCGTTCATCACCCGCAGCCAGTGGCGGTAATAGCCCTGGTAGAAGACCTCGTGGTCCCAGTTGTCGGAGGCCGCGACCGCCTCGCAGCCTATGTCCATCAGCGGCCGGCATTGCGCGCCGGGCCGCATGGCCCGCTCCCCGCGGCCGTAGTCGTTCCACCGGCTCAGCCGGGCCTCGCCGCCAATGGCGGTGTCCTCCAGCGCGGCAATGTCGTCCGAGGTGGCCATGCCCGTGGGCAGGTAGAAGTCCACGAACTTGCGCAGCCGCGACGCCCGCGCCTCGGCGCTTTCGCCGCGCGGCGCGATGCACTGGATGCGCACCTCGGTACGGTCGGCCGACAGCGGACGCAGGATGCGGATCTGCGTGGAAGGCTGGTCGAACAGCAGCATGTTGGGGAACAGATAGAGATTGCGGCCCATGCCGACCATCCAGTCCACCTTGCGCTCGTCGAACTCGCCCAGCAGCCGCTCGCGGGCCTCGTACAGCGGCGCGGCCTCGGGCGTCGAGCGACGCGCCCAGATGCCGATGTGGCCGTTGCCGAAATCCGCGGTGCCCGATTCGACCCTGCCCACGATGCGGCCGGCCTCGGTCCGTTGCGTGCCGGCGCCGCCGCGCGCTTCCTCGCGCATCGCCATCGTGGCGGCGAAGACGCGGTGCACGGTGCTGACGTGATAGCCATCCACGCCGTTCTCGCCACCCATCTTCCAGTTGCCGCGGATGATGTAGGTGGAATCGCCCTCGACCACCTCCAGCCCCTCGGGCGATTGATCCACCATCAGGTCCATCCAGACCCGGGCCGGTCCCAGGTGATCGTGCAGTTCACCCACATCGGCGCACAGGCTGCCGAACACGAAGCCCCGGTAACTGTCGACCCGGGGCACCACCTTCAGCCCGAAGCCCTCGCGCAGGTTCTCGTCGCCCGCGTAGGCGCCGGTCTCCTGGTTCTTGATCTTGATGCAGCGCCCCGTCTCGGCATAGGTCCAGCCATGGAACCGGCAGGTGAAGCTCTTGGCCGACCCCTTGCGCAGCGGCGCGACCACGGTGCCCCGGTGCGCACAGGCATTGACGAAAGCGCCGATGCTGCCGTCCTTGCGGCGGTTGACCACCACGGGCTGGCGCCCCATGTATCGCGTCACGTAGTCGCCGTGCCGGGGCAGCTCGCTTTCATGGCACAGGTAGACCCAGCCGCCTTCGAAGATGCGGGCCATCTCGGCCTCGAACAGCGCCGGATCCCGGTAGATCCCGCGATCGACCAGGAACCTGCCGCCGTCCGCCTCGTCCAGCACATACCCGGAGAAAGCGGGCTTGCTGGTGGTTGTCGGTGTTGTCATCGTCTCGCTCCACTCGTTGTGCAGCGAATCTTAGGTTTGGGGTAGATATATGTAAAATGAAATGATTGAATCTCACTCATTCTTCATGAGAATGACATTGGGCATGAACAAGCCGCTTTCGCGCAAGCTGGACCTGAACCTGCTGGACCTGTTCGATGCCATCTATCGCACGCGCAACCTCACGGCGGCGGGCAAGGCGCTGGGGCTGAGCCAGCCCGCGATGAGCCACGCGCTGGCCCGCCTGCGCGACATGTATGGCGATCCGCTGTTCGTGCGGCTGGCCAAGGGCGTCGAGCCCACTCCCTTCGCCGACGAACTGGTGGGCCCGGTGTCCCAGGCCTTGCAGATCCTGGCCCAGACGCTGGAGAAGGGTTCGTTCGTACCCGCGACCGCGCGACGCGTGTTCCGCCTGGCGATGACCGACATCGGCGAGCACACCTTCCTGCCCCGGCTGATCCGCCATCTCCAGCACCATGCGCCGCAGCTGTGCGTGGAGACCATCGCCACCAGCGCGAGCCCGGAGGAGCTGGCCCAGGAACTCTCGAAGGGGACCATCGACCTGGCGCTGGGCGCCATCAACCCCGACATCGCCGGCGTGCGCAGCCGGATCCTGTTCTCGGACGTCTATGCCTGCGTGGCGCGGCCATCCACGGTGCCGCGCGGCACGCTCAGCCTGGCCGAGTTCAAGCGGGCGCGACACGTGGTGCCGAACGTGGCGGGTACCAACCATTCGATACTGATCGACCGCATGCTGGTGGCCAACGGCATGAGCGACAGGGTGGTGGCGCGGGTGACGCACTTCCTGGCCATCGCCGAACTGGTGTCGGACACCGACGTGGTGGCCATCATGCCGCGCAACCTGGCGCTGTCGGTGGCCCGGCGCTGGGGCCTGTGCCACTTCGCTCCGCCGGTGCAGATGCCGGGCTACGACGTGATGGTGTACTGGCACAAGCGCCATGACCAGGAACCGGGCAACACCTGGCTGCGGCAGGTGATCGTGGAGCTGTTCCATGGCGGGCCGCATCCGGCCCGGACGAAGGCCAGGACACGGGGTGGTTCAATCCGCTGACTGCGCCTGCAGCAGCGTCTCGACCTTCACCGGCAGGTCCCGCACGCGCACGCCGGTGGCATGGTGGACAGCCGAGGTGATGGCAGCCGCCACCCCGGCCAGGCCGATCTCGCCGATGCCCCGCGTGCCCAGTTCGTTCAGCACGGTGTCCGGATGCTCGACGAAATGCACGTCGATGTCCGGCGCGTCGGCATGGGTGGCGACCATGTAGTCCGCGAGGTTGTTGTTGACGGGTGCGCCCTGGCGCGAATCGTAGGAAGTTTCTTCCAGCAGCGCCATGCCCACCCCCATCACGACGGCCCCCTCGATCTGGTTGCGGCCGGTGCGCGGATTGATGATGCGCCCGGCATCGATCACCGTCACGACGCGGGCCACGCGCAGCCGGGCGATGGCCGGCTCCCAGGTCACCTCGACGAAATGAGCGCCGAAGGAATGCATGGAATGGCGCTTGGCCCGGGGGTCGGCGTCGCTGCCCTCGGACTGGCCGTGGCCCTCGATCCGCTCGATGCCCGCCGCGCGCAGCACGTCCTGGAAAGGCACCCCGGACGATGGCGGGCGCCCCGCGCCATGCAGCCGGCCGCCGGTCAACCGCAAGTCGTCGGCGGCCACGCCGGCCAGTTGCGGCAGGCCGGCGCGCGCGGCGCAGGCGGCCAACTGGCGGACCGCGTCGCGGGCGGCCGCCAGCACCGCGGGCACGAGCGAACCGGTGGCCATCGAGCCGCCGGAGGTGGGTCCCGGCGGCAGCGCCGTGTCTCCCAGCGCCACCTCGATGCGGTCGGGCGGCAGGCCCAGCACCGAGCCCGCCATCTGCGCCATCACGGTGTAGGTACCGGTGCCGATGTCCTGCGTGGCGCTGGCCACGCGCGCGGTACCGTCGGCCCGCAGCGCCACGCTGGCCTGTGCCTTCAGCCTGACCGCCATCCACGAACAGGCCGCCATGCCCCATCCCAGGACCAGGCCGTCGCGCCGCATGGACCCGACGCGCGGATCGCGCCGTGCCCAGCCGAAGCGCTCCGCGCCTTGCAGCAGGCACTCGCGCAGGTGGCGGGACGAGAAGGGCAGGCCGGCCGCCTCGTCCTGCTCGGGTTCGTTGCGCAGCCGCAGTTCGACGGGATCCATGCCCAGCTCGATGGCCAGCTCGTCCATGGCCGATTCGATCGCGTACAGGCCGGGCACGGCGCCCGGCCCGCGCATGGACGTAGTGGGCGCGATGTTCCGGCGCGCGGATCCGTAGGCGGCGCGCAGGTTGGGCGTGCTGTACAGGAAGCCGGTCGCCTCGCCGCAGTTTTCCTTGTGGTATTCATCCATCGCCACATGGAACAGGTAATCGTGCCGCAGCGAGGTCAGCCGGCCATCCCTGGTCGCGGACAGGCGCACGCGCTGGCTCGTGTTGGAGCGATGCCCGACGTTGTGGAACATCATCCTGCGGCTCAGCACCAGCTTGACCGGACTTCCCAGGTCGCGCGCCGCGGCCGCCGCCAGCAGCGAATGTCCCCAGGGCCAGAGCTTGCTGCCGAAACCCGACCCCACGTGTTCGGTAACGACGCGGACGCTATCTTCCGGCACGTCCAGCATGCGCGCCATCGCCACGCGATGGTTCACGATGCCCTGCGAGCTTTCGTACAGCGTGAACGCGCGGCCGTCGTAGACCGCCACGGTGGCGTGCATCTCCAGGGGATTGTTGGTCTCGGGCGGCGTGGTGTAGGTATGGTCGATGCGGATCCCGGCTTGGGCGTATGCGCCCGGCGCATCGCCGCGCTCGGTATCCACCCGCGGTTCGTCATCGGGCGCCAGATCCATGGATACGTCCGGCGTCTGCGCGTCGTATTGCACGGCCACCGCCGCCGCCGCGGCCATCGCCTGCTCCAGCGTGTCGGCCACCACCAGCGCGACATACTGGCCGTAGTAGCGGATCTCGTCGTCCTCCATCGGCGGACGGTATTCGTCCAGCTTGGCCGCGCTCTCGTCCACGCGCGGAAAACGGCCGATGTTCTCGCGGGTGTAGACCTTGCGCACCCCGGGCATGCCGCGGGCGACGCCCGTCTCGATGCCCAGGATGCGCCCCTTTCCCACGGTGGCGCATACCGGTACGGCGTGCAGCATGCCGGGCAAGCCGTGGTCCGCCGCGTAGCGCGCGCGGCCCGTCACCTTGAGCGGCCCTTCCACGCGGATATGGCCGGCGCCGATGGAGGATTCGGTGTGCTGGGTCATTTCGCTCTCCGTCAGCCGGCCGCCGTCACGGTATCCAGGGCGTGGACCAGGCAGCGCCGCGCCAGCTCGATCTTGAACGCGTTCTGGCTTTGCGGCCGCGCCTCGCGCAGCAATTCCCGCGCCGCGGCATCGAATACCGCCGCCGAGGGCGCGCCGCCCGCCAGCAGGACTTCGGCCGGCGGCGAGCGCCAGGGCCGCGTGCCCACGCCGCCCATGGCGACCCGCGCGGCCTGGATGCTGCCGTTGGCCATGGTCACGACCACCGCGGCCGAGGCCAGGGCGAACTCATAGGACGCGCGATCCCGCAGCTTCAGGTAATGGGAGCGGGTGCCGGCTGGCAGCGCGGGCAGCGTCACGTGCGTGATCAGCTCGCCTTCCTCCAGCACCGTCTCGCGCTGCGGCGTATCGCCCGGCAGCACGAAGAAATCGTCGATGGCCACCGTGCGCGCGCCTCCGGGCCCCTGGATGTCTATCGTGGCGCCCAGCGCCATCAGTGCGACGTTCATGTCCGACGGATTGCTGGCGATGCATGCCTCGCTGGTCCCCAGCACCGCCAGGTTGCGGTTGTAGCCGCCGATGGCGGGACAGCCCGAACCAGGCTCGCGTTTGTTGCAGGGCATGGCCACGTCGCGGAAATACACGCAGCGGGTCCGCTGCAACAGGTTGCCGCCGGTCGTCGCCATGTTGCGCAACTGCGCCGAGGCTCCGGACAGCAGCGCCTGCGACAGCACCGGATAGCGTTCGCGGATCAACGGATCATGGGCCAGGTCCGAATTGCGCACCATCGCGCCTATGCGCACGCCGCCGCCGGGCGTGGCCTCGATGCGGTCGAGCGGCAGATGGCTGATATCGATCACCATGGCCGGCCGTTCCACGTCCAGCTTCATCAGGTCGATCAGCGTCGTGCCGCCCGCCAGGAACCGGACCGTCGAGCCTTGGCGGTCTTCGGCATAGGCGGCGGCACCCACCGCCTGGGCGACGTCTTCGGCTCGCCAGAGCTGGAATATTTCCATGGCCGCCCCGCTACGCGGTGCCGCGGCGCGCCTGCCGCACGGCCGCCAGGATGTTCTTGTATGCGCCGCAGCGGCAGAGGTTGCCGCTCATGGCCTCGCGGATATCGGCATCCGTCTCGCCGCAGGGTTCGGACAGCAGCGCCGCCGCCGACATGATCTGGCCCGCGGTGCAGTAGCCGCACTGGTAGGCATCCTGCTCCAGGAAGGCCGCCTGCACCGGATGCAGTCCGCCGTCCCGGGCCAGTCCTTCCACGGTGGTCACCTCGCGGCCGTCCAGCGTGGCCGCCAGCACCAGGCAGGCATTGACCCGCCGGCCATCCAGGTGGACGGTACAGGCGCCGCACTGCCCATGGTCGCAGCCCTTCTTGGTCCCGGTCAGGGCGAGGTGTTCGCGCAGGCAATCGAGCAGGGTGGTGCGAGGGTCCAGGCGCAACTCGTGGCGCACCCCGTTGACGGTCAGGCCCACTTTCGTGGACAGGAACATGGCGGGTTGCGAGGCGGGGGCAGGGCACATGGCGATCTCCGGAAGCCCCGGCGCCGCAGCAACTGCCGTTCCCGGCCCCGGCCCGGGCATGGGGACCGGCGCCGCCCGTTTTGCCCTTTTGGTCCATATATCGGACTACCTATATCGACACATTATTTCTATAAACAGAAAATCCTGCTCTCGCCGGTCCATATTACGGACCAGCAATCACCAGGAAAACTACCGAGCATGATCAAGGTATTCGACTTGCTGAACGGCGCGCGCATGACCGCCGCCTACGCCGAGGCCTGCCTGGCCCACGGCGTGGAAGCCGTCCACATCACGCTGAACAATTTTCGCGGCATCAACCCCATCCCCGACCTGCGCCATTCGCTGAACCAGCTGGCGGACTACCGCGCGCACCTCGCCACCCTGTCGGACCTGGTCCAGGTGGTCGAGGACGGCGACGGCTTCGAGCGAGCCAGGCAGGCGGGCAAGCTGGGCATCGTGCTGGGCTACCAGAACGTGCCGGGCGTGGCGCGTGACCTGAAGCTGATGGAGCTTTTCCACGCGCTGGGCGTGCGCGTGATCCAGGTCGCGCACAACATCCGCAACCTGTACGGCGACGGCTGCGCAGAACCGGCCGACGCCGGACTGTCCTCGCTGGGGCGCGAACTGGTGGGCGTGCTGAACGACCTGGGCATCGTCATCGACCTGTCGCACGTGGGCGACCGCAGCGGCCTGGACGTGCTGGCCCTCTCGCGCCATCCGGTGGCGGTGACGCATGCCAATGCCTACGCCCTGTGCCCCAACGCCCGCAACAAGAGCGACGCATTGCTGGACGCGCTCAAGGCCAACGGCGGCGTGCTGGGCATCACCTACCTGCCGCCGCTGGTGCGCATGCCGGGCGAAACCCCGGGCGTGCAGGACGTGGTGGCGCACATCCGCTATGCCGTCGACCGCATCGGCGTGGCGCACGTGGGCATAGGCTCGGATTTCATCACCGACCAGCCGGCCGAGCGCTACCAGGAATTCATGCGCAAACCCGAGGTCTACGGGACCTGGCCATGGCGCTATCCCATCAACGACCTGCAGGCCCAGCAGGACATGCTGGCCGGCCTGGCGGACATCGGCCTGGCGCGCCGCGACATCGACGCCATCGCCCGCGACAACTTCCTGCGGCTCTTCCGCATCGTGATGGCGGGCACGCCCGCCGCCTGACCACAAGGACATCCCATGACCAGCAAGACTCCCCTGGGCAAGCTGCCCGCCGCCGTCTTCGGCGACCTCGACATCCCCCGCTATCCGCAGGCCGTCATCGACGCCTTCCTGGCGCTGGAGGACCTGACCGGCACCGTCTCCGACGCCATGGACGAACTGGGCCTGTGCGGCGTGGTCCCGGGCTGCGACCTGCCTCCCACCCTGCCCGGGCGGCGCATGGCCGGCCCGGCGCTGACCCTGCGCAACGTCGAACAGCGCGATGACGCCTACAAGGGCGCCAAGGACCGCATCTCGAAGATGGCCGAGATCGAGGCCCACAACCTGGCCGAACCCGGCGACGTGCTCGTCATCGAAGGCGTGCCCGGCATCTCCAACATGGGCGGGCTGTCGGCCGCCATCGCCAAGCGCCAGGGCGAGGCGGGCGCCGTCATCGACGGCGCCATCCGCGACGTCGAGCAGTCGCGCTCGCAGGACTTCCCGATCTGGTCGCGCGGCGTCAGCTCCATCACGGGCAAGTGGCGGCTGGAGACCGTCGCCATCAACGGCATCGTGCACATACGCGGCGTGCAGGTGCGGCCCGGCGACCTGGTGGTGGCCGACGAAGGCGCCATCTGCTTCATCCCGCGCGAAGCCGTCGAGACGGTGCTCAAGCGCGCCCAGGAAATCGGCGAAGGCGAGGCCCGCCGCTACCGCGACATCCAGGACGGCATGCCCATTCCCGAACTGGCCAGGCGCACCCACGTCTACAAGTTCAGCCAGGACCAGCGGGAGGCGACATGATCGTCGAACAACGCCTCTATACCTTCCACCCGGGCAACCTCGACGCCTTCGTCGCGCTCTATAGGAAGGAAGGGATGGCCGCGCAGATGCGCCACCTGCCCGCGCTGCTGGGCTACTACGTGAGCGAGATCGGCGCCCTGAACCAGACCGTCACGCAATGGGGCTACCGCAGCCTGCAGCAGCGCATGGACTGCCGCGAGGCGCTGTTCGCCGACCCGGACTGGAAGGCTTTCCTGGTCCAGGCCCGGCCGCTGATGCTGGCGCAGGAGTGCCGCATCCTCAAGCCGGCGCCCTTCTTCCGCGAACGCCTGGCCCATCTCATCGACGACGCGCGCGGCCTCGACCTGTCCAGCCAACCCTGACGCGCCACGACACGGGCCGCGACAGGCCCGCACAATGGAGACATACATGTTCAAGCCCCTTATCCACTGGGCGGCCGCCTTCGCGCTGGCCGCCACCGCCTCCCTGCCGGCCCGCGCGGCCGACTTCCCCACCCGCCCCGTACGGCTGCTGGTACCGTTCTCCCCGGGGGGAGGCATCGACCAGCTGGCCCGTATCGCGGCGGTGAAGATGGCCGAGGACCTCAAGCAGCAGGTCGTCGTGGAAAACATGGCCGGCGCCGGCGGCGCCATCGCCGCCAAGACCGTGGCCAACGCGGCGCCGGACGGCTACACCCTGATCTTCAATTCCTCGTCCGCCGTCGCCACCGGCCTGCTGGGCAAGGAGCGGCTGGGCTTCGACCCGGTCAAGGACTTCGCGCCCGTGTCCCTGGTCGCCCAGTTCCCGCTGGTCATGGTCGTCAATCCCAAGGTGCCGGCGCGGAACATGAAGGAATTCGTCGAACTGCTCAGGAAGAATCCCGACAAGTACAACTACGGGTCTTCCGGCAACGGCACCGCCATCCACCTGGCCTCGGAGCTGTTCAAGACCCTGGCCGGCGTCAACATGCAGCACGTGCCCTACAAGGGCACGGCGGCGGCCATGCAGGACCTGCTGGGCGGGCGCATCCACATGATGCTGGACGGCGTGCCGCCGCAGATAGGCAACATCCATGAAGGACGGGTGCGCGCGTTGGGAGTGACCACCACCGAGCGCTCGGCCATGCTGCCCGACGTGCCCACCGTGGCCGAGGCGGTACCCGGCTACGCGTTCCCGTTCTGGGTCGCGATCTACGCGCCCGCCGGCACGCCCCAGCCCGTCCTGGACCGCCTGGCCGCGGCCGTCTCGGCCGCCGCGAAAGACCCGCAGTCGCGCCAGCGGTTCAAGGATGCCGGGTCCGACGCCGTCGGTTCCACGCCCGCGGAACTGGCCGCCTTCTGGAAGCAGCAGATCGACCTGTACAGCGGCATCGTCAGCAAGACCGGCATCAAGCTCGACGGCGAGTGACGGCCAACCCGCATGCTACGATGCGCGCCATGAACCGTCCCGACACCAGCGGCGCGCAGACCGTGGACCGGGCCGTCGCGGTGCTGCGGCTCCTGGCGTCGGCCGGCGAATCCGGCCTGCGCCTGATCGATCTCCAGCATGCCTCGGGCCTGTCCAAGCCCACCGTCCACCGGCTGCTGACTTCCCTGCTGCAACACGGCCTGGTGGAACAGGACGAGGACACCCGGCGCTACCGCCTGGGCATGGAAATGGCGGTGCTGGGCTGGTCCGTCTCCAGCGGCCGCGCCGACCTGCGCCAGCTGTGCGGGCCCGAGATGCAGGCGCTGGCCGACGAAACCGGCGACACCGCCTTCCTGGCGGTGCGCTCGGGCTACGACACCGTCTGCATCGAACGCAAGATGGGACCCTATCCCATCAAGGCCTTCACCGTCGACGTCGGCACGCGCCGGCCGCTGGGCGTGGGGGCGGGCGGCATCATCATGATCGCGGCGCTGCCCGAGGACGAGGCGGAACTGGTGTTCGAATCGATACGCGAACCGCTGCGGGCCTACCCCAACGTGTCGGAACCGTCGCTGCGCGAGGCGGTCTCACGGGCGCGCCGGGACGGCTACGCCTTGAGCGACGGATTGGTCATGACCGGCGTGCGCGGCCTGGCGGTGCTGGTATCGGACGCGCGCGGCGCCCCCACCGCGGCGCTGAGCCTGAGCGCGGTACAGGACCGCATACGGCCCGAGCGGGTGCCGGCGCTGGTCAAGGCACTGGAAGAAAGAAGGAAGCGGATCGAACGCAGCCTGGCGGGGCCGGGCCGGCGCTTGCGGTAGGCCACGGGACAAGCGAATCCGCGCGAGATAAACTCGCCCGTGATCCGCAACGAATCCTCTTCTTCCTATGATCGACAAGACCCTCTCGAAGGGCCTGAAACTGCTCGAGGCTTTGGCAGACAGCGATACGCCGCGCGGGGTAACCAACATTGCGAGCGAACTCGAACTGTCCAAGAGCAACGCGCACCGCCTGTTGCAGACGCTGGCCGCGCTCGGTTATGTCGATTCCGTCGAAGGCAAGTATTTCGCCACGCCCAAGATCTGGAGCCTGGGCGAGAAGATCGTGGGACGCCTGGCGGTGCGCACCGTGGCCTTGCCGGAGATGGAAAGCCTCGCGCTCGAAACGCGTGAAACGGTGCATTTGTCGATACTCGACAAGACCGAGGTCATCTATCTCGAAAAGATCGACAGCCCGCAACCCATCCGGGCGTACACCGAGGTCGGCGGCCGGGCGCCCGCCAGCGCCGTCGCGACGGGCAAGGCGATGCTGGCCTACCAGGACGATGCCATCATCGCGGCCGCGGCCGCGGCACTCGCCCCCCACACGGGCCTGTCCCTGGCCAACGACGCAGCCCTGCGCAAGGAACTGGCCGGCATACGCAAGCTCGGCTATGCGATCAACCGCGGCGAATGGCGGGAACGCATAGGCGGGCTGGCCGCTCCCGTCTTCAACCGCTATGGCAAGGCCATTGCCGCCATCGGCATTTCGGGGCCGACCGACCGCCTCACGCCCAAGCTGATGCGCGACCATGCGCAGCGGGTGTGCGAGGCCGCCCGCCGGGTCTCGGAAAAACTCGGCTCCTCCGCCTGACCCCATCCCACTTCGTTTCCGCCTGAGCGCCTCGCGTCGTCGTCAGACACCGAGGCCGCCCGGCCTTGCCCCGCGCAGGCATTCACCGATTGACGGCCTTGCGCGCCGGTGCTTATGATAGGTTCGTATTTCGATACGCCGTTCTCTATTTCAGAACAACCCGCGACCAAAGCAGGGAAGGGAGACATTCATGCCAGGGGAACACAAGGGGCCGGCCAGGCCGTACCGGGTCGGCCTGATCCACGTCGTGGCGAAAGGCGATCCTGTCATCGACACGCAGGACATCGTCGATTTCAAGCGGGGCATGGAGACCATCGGCTATCGGGAAAACGTCGACGTGGTCTACCAGGAGCTGTACGGCAACCGCGATCCCGATCTCATCCAGGCCCATGCCAACGCCCTCGTGGCCTGGCCCGCGGATGTGATCGTTTCCTTCCTGACCAATGCCAACATAGCGCTCAAGGAAGCCACGCGGGACGTCAGGATTCCCGTCGTCTGCTGGGCCACCAATCACATCGAGGCGGGGCTTGCGGAAAGCTACCGGCGGCCGGGCATGAACTTCACCGGCTTCTCCTACATTCCCTACAACAACTGGGCCAAGGTCAGGCTGCTGAAGATGGCGGTTCCCGGCCTGACCCGCATCGGCCACCTGTACAACCCGACCTATTCGCCCGCGCCCGCCGTGATGCGGGAATTCGGCGAAG
This sequence comes from Pigmentiphaga sp. NML030171, assembly GCF_002188635.1. Taxonomy (GTDB): domain Bacteria; phylum Pseudomonadota; class Gammaproteobacteria; order Burkholderiales; family Burkholderiaceae_B; genus Pigmentiphaga; species Pigmentiphaga daeguensis. The sequence goes on from NZ_NINX01000033.1 coordinate 320,458, forward strand.
CCGCACGGACCATGGGTTGCGAGATGCCGATCTATGAAACGCTGCGGATCGAGGACTTCGAGTTCAGTGTCCACGCCATGAAGCGCGATGGCTGCCAGGCCGTCCTGGTGGGGCCCCATGCCTTGTTCAACATGAACGGCGAAATGCTGGGCAGGCTCTTCCTGGACGCGCGGCTGCCTGCCGTGGGCAACCAATTGTCCATCACCCGCGCGGGGGGCCTGGCGACCATCAGCCCGGGCAAGAAGAAGGGCTGGCCGATGATGGCCCAAGTCGTCGACCAGATACTGCATGGGGCGGATCCCGCGGAAATCCCCATCGACCGCAGCATGCGCGGCCCCACCACGCTCAACCTGAAGAACGCCGGCCTGCTCGGACTCCAGCTTCCCGCATCCTTGATCGACGAGGCGGACGTGTTGATCGAATGAAGCATCCGTTCCAGGTATCGAGGGCAGGCAGCCAACACATCCACTGAGGTCGGTCGCATGGACAGCACGAAACTCCTCGCAATCGCCGGCTTGCTCGCGGGTACGATGGCCACCATCCCCTGCGCCGCGGCCGATGCATCGAACTACCCGGAGCGGCCGATACGCGTGGTCGTCAACTATGCGCCGGGCGGCAGCAGCGATTCCCTCGCACGCGCGGCACTGGCCGATCTGGAGCCCTTCCTGGGCCAAGGCGCCATCGTCGACAACCGTCCGGGCGCCAACGGCAACATCGGCACGGGCTTCGTCGCCAAGTCCCCGCCCGACGGCTATACGCTGGGCGTCAGCGGACTCTCGGGCGTCACCAACTCCTTCCTTTACCGCAACCAGAGCTACGATTTCTTCAAGGACCTGGTTCCCGTCGCCATGATCGCCCGCAACCCGGGCGTGCTGATCGTCAACAAGTCCCTGCCGATACGCACGGCCCAGGAACTGGTGCAGTACGCCAAGGCGCACCCGGGCAAGCTGAACTTCGCTTCGGGCGGGCGCGGATCCAGCCTGCACCTGAACGGCGAGATATTCAAGAACGCCGCCGGCGTGGACATCGTCCACGTGCCCTACCGCGGGGAAGCGCCGGCCTTGAACGACCTGGTGGGTGGGCAGGTGCAGATGATGTTCGCGGTGCTGGCTTCGGCCAAGCCCTTCATCGACCAGGGACTGGTCAGGGCGCTGGCCGTTACCAGCCCGGAACGCACTGACCTGATGCCCGGCTTGCCCACCTTGCGCGAGTCGGGTATCGGCTTCGGGCTGTACTCGTGGGCGGCGATCTTCGCGCCCGCCAGCACGCCCAGGCCCATCCTGGAGAAACTGAACGTGTCGATCAGAAAGGCCATCGCCCAGCCCAAGACCACCGAACGGCTACGGGAAATGGGAGCCGAGACCGTGGACATGGATCTCGCGCAGATCAAGGCCTACACCGACCAGGAACAGCGGTTCTGGTCGGACGTGTTCTCCAGGCTGCACGTGCAGATGGACTAGGGGGAATCGACATTCATGGCATCCATGATGGCTAAGGATGCGATGAGTGTGATTACTTGCAGGAATGGGTTCTTGATCCGCCCATGGATCTGCGTGTCCAGCGGTGCAGGTCTTGTCCGGGGTGCCGGGGCCGGGCGGGCGCGCAGGCGCAGCGAAGCCGGCCCCGGCACCCCGGACAAGACCGGATAAAGAAAATGAATGTCGAGTCAGCCTAGCGCCTGTTCAGTCTTCGGCGCGGGGCACCGCCGCGCCGGTTATCCCATGGCGCGCCAGCGCTTCCTGGACGAACCCCGAGGCCTTCATTTCCTCGACGAAGGCGCGCAGGTAATCCGCGGCGGCATCGCCGCGCGACTTGGGCACGCCCATGGCCTGCCGGATCAACATGAAATGACCGGGCAACAGATGCACGCCGCCCAGCCGCGCGGCATCGGCTTCGAGCTGCTGGCGCACGCCGGCCGCCACGTCCGCGCCGCTTTCCAGGAACACGTCGACCACGGCCGGCGACGTCGGCGCCCGCTCGATGCTTGCCTGCAGCAGGCTCCGGGTCAGGTAGAGATCGTAGGCGCTGCCCTTGCCGACCGTGACCCGCACGCCCGGCCGGTCCACGTCGGCATGGGCGGCGATGGGCGAGCCGTCGCGTACCAGGTAGGCTCCCTCGATCACCACGTAGGCGTCGGTGAAGGCGATGTGCTCGCCACGCTTGGGGTCGATGGCGAAGAAGCCGATGTCGGCCTGTTCGGCGGCCACGGCCTCGACCGATTCGCCGGCCGACGGGAAGACCACCAGTTCCAGCCCGACGCCCAGCCGTCTGGCAAGTTCCCGCGCCAGGTCCACCGATACGCCGCGCGCGCCGTGCTCGTCGTCACGGCTGGCGAGTATGGGATTGCCGACGTTGATGGAAGCGCGCAGGACCTGCTGGGGCGTGAAGGCGGCGCGAAGGGCTTCGGTCGGTTGCATGGCGAATCAGTTTCTTCAGTGGCCGACGCGCGAGGAATGGTCGCTAGCCGGCGCGTTGGGCCTCGATCTGCTCCATCACATGAAGCGTCAGCCGGGTGGTGTGGCTGCGCATGGCCAGGTAGGCCTGCTCGGGCTGGCCGGCCAGCACCGCTTCCACGATCTTCTCGTGTTCGCGATGGGAAGTTTCGAAGCGGCGTTCGACCCCGCTTTGCGCGGCGCGCACCGGCGCCAGCCGGTCGCGCAGGTTTTCGACCTGAGCGACCAGGGTCTGGTTCTGCGTACCCTGGCAGATGAGCTGGTGGAAGCGCGCGTTGATCTTGAGATAGGCATCGGCATCGCCGCGCTCGGAAACCTGCTGGGCCTGTTCGTGCAGCAGTTCGAGCTGGCGGCGCTGCATGGCGCTCATGCGCTGGGTGGCGATGCGGCAGCACAGCGACTCCAGTTCGCACAGCGCCTCGAGCATGTCGGCCAGTTGTTCGGCGCTGACGTTGGCCACCACGCCGCCACGGCGCGGCACCAGCTCGATCAGGCCGCGGGCATTGAGCAGGCGCAGCGCCTCGCGGATGGGTGTGCGCGATACCTGGAAGCGCTCGGCCAGCGAGGGCTCCTCGAGCTTCTCGCCCGGGGCCAGGGTACCCGCAATGATCTCGTCAGCCAGCGACTGGCTGATCCGAGCGGCAATGGTGGTCACGAAAGCATCCTTCAACATGGGCCAGCGAATGCCTGCGGATTATACGCGGCACCGCTTCGACCATGAACATGAGCGGCACCTGGATATGCCTGACCTCCCTTATTGAACACACTAGGACGATATTGCATACAAAAAACAGCCGCATTCGATGGCCTGACTCCTGCCCCGCCCAGCCATTCAGGGTTTGTCCCCCCTTTTTCTGGCACACACCTGGCAAAAAATTTATCTTAAAACGGTTGACGTGTATACACGATATGCTTAAAGTATCCCAAAGCATGGGGTAAAACTGGCGGTCCCGCCGGGTCGACGCCCCGGATCCAACACAGACAGCAACGAGGAGATTCCGTGAACTGGCACGGTCTGGCGACTTATCAGCGCAACGGCGGCAAGCATCCTGGCCTGGTGGTCAACGACACCCTGTATGACCTGGCGCAATTGGCGAAAGCCTGCGACGTGGACCCGGCCCGCGTGGCGGGGGGCATCGGCGCGCTGATCGCGGATTGGGCCGGCAGCGGCCCGCTGATCGCCACGATGGCCGATCGCGCCGTCCAACTCGCCGCAAGCGGCCGGCTGGCCGTGGTGGAAGACGCCACCTATGCGGTCCCCTACCAGCCCCGCCGCATCTTCGCGACGGCTTCCAATTTCTACGAACACGCCGACGAGATGGGCACCAAGCTGGCGGCGCGCAGCGAAAGCCAGCCCTACATCTTCATGAAGGCCGAGACCAGCGTGGTCGCCACCGGCGAAAACGTCCAGATGCCGCCCGAGACCAGTCGGCTCGACTGGGAAGTGGAACTGGGCGTGGTCATCGGCAAGACCTGCCGCCACGTACCGGTCGACGACGCCCTGTCGGCCATCGCCGCCTATACCGTATTCAACGACATCAGCGCGCGCGACCTCAACCGCCGCACCGACTATCCCTTCACCCACGACTGGTTCCGCGGCAAGAGCTTCGACACCTTCGGTCCCATGGGCCCGTGGCTGGTGCCGGCGGGCTGCATCGGCGACCCCCAGCAACTGCGCATGTCGCTGGCGGTCAACGGCGAGACCATGCAGGACGGCAGCACCTCGGAAATGATCTTCTCGGTGGCCGAGCAGATCGCCTACCTGTCGCGCATCCTGACCCTGCATCCCGGCGACTTCATCGCCACCGGTACGCCCGACGGCGTGGGCATGGGGCGCGGCGTCTACCTGAAGGCGGGGGACAGGATGGTGGCGCGCATCGAGAACATCGGCACGATCGAGAACACCGTCGTGCAGGAAAGCCGATAGGCAAGGAGGCAAACGTGACATCCGCTGACCAGCAACCGGTCGCTCCCATCCGTACGCGCAAACTGGGCCACCTGGTCCTGATGGTTCGCGACCTCGAAGCCTCCACCCGCTTCTATACCGAGGTCATGGGCCTGCGCGTGTCCGACCGCATCGGCGACCAGATGGTCTTCCTGCGGGCGGGTGAAGACCACCATGACCTGGCCCTGTCGCGCATCCCCGACGACGCCCCCGACCGCGACGATCTTCCGCGCTATACGCGCCCAGGGCTCGAGCACTTCTCGTACTACGTGGAATCGGTCGAGGAAATGCGCCGCGCCGTGGACGTGGCCCGCCAGTTGGGCGTGACGATCGAGCGCGGCATCGGCCAGCACGGCCCCGGCGCGAACTGGTTCCTGGTGTTCAAGGATCCGGACGGCAACAACGTCGAGATCTATACCGACATGGACCAGATTCCGATGGACGCCGACCACCAGCCGCAGACCTGGGAGCGCAACCTGGAATCGTTCGACCGGCACCGCCTCGCCCACTTCGTCGTCCAGCCGCCCGCCGCGGTGCTGGCCGCCAAGGACGGCAAGAAGGACACGGGAAAAAAAGACTGAGCACGAGCGCCGGCGGCCCCGGCGCCCGCCAGCCCGGCACATACGAACCCGGCACGCAAGGGGATTCTTTCCACAGGCATTGCCCCGGCGCGTTCGCGCGCGGGGAGGCCCCTTTCGCGCCCGTTTTCCGGCCGCCGGCGCGCTCGCACCGAACGGCGGCCTGCTCCACCGACGACAATGACGACCGATGAAGGAGACGACACCATGAACCCCCTCCAGCAATGGCTGCGCCGCATTCCCCTGGCCCTGGCGGCGGCCGCGATCGCCGCGGGCCCCGCCACCGCCCTGGCCGCCGATGCCTGGCCCAGCCGGCCGGTCACCATCGTGGTGCCGTTCGCCCCGGGCGGCAATACCGACATGATGGCCCGCATGATGGCCGAGCGCATGAGCAAGATCTTCGGCAAGCCCTTCATCGTGGACAACAAGGGCGGCGCGGCCGGCACCATCGCCGCCGAGCAGGTCGCGCGCGCCCAGCCCGACGGCTACACGCTGTTCATGGCGACCATGACGCAGATCGTCACGGCGCCCATGACCAACAAGATCCGCTACGACCCGATCCGCGACCTCGCCCCCATCGTCAACGTGGGCGGCAACCCCTTCGTGCTGGCGGTCAACCCCCAGCGCAACTTCCGCACCGTGACCGACCTCGTCAACTACGCCAAGGCCAATCCCGGCAAGCTGAACGTGGGCCACGGCGGCAACGGCACGCTGACCCACCTGTCGGCGCTGCTGTTCCTGAGCCGCGTCGGCGTGACCGCCACCACCGTTCCCTACCGCGGCGGCGCGCCGGCCCTGGCCGACGTGCTGGCCGGGCAGATCGACATGTACAGCGCCAGCGTCTCGGAAGTCATGTCCTACGCCAAGACGCCCGAGAAGCTCACGCTGCTGGCGGTTTCCAGCGACAAGCGCCTGCCGCAGCTGCCTTCGGTACCCACCATCGCGGAAACCTACCCGGGCCACGAGGTCGACACCTGGAACGGACTGATGGGCCCGACCGGCATGCCGGCGGACGTGGTCGCCAAGCTGGCCGAGGAAGGCCGCAAGATGATCAACGAACCGGCTTTCCGCGCACAGCTCGAGAACGCCGGCATCACGCCGCTGGGTGAAATGCCCGACGTGTTCGCCGCCCGCATCAAGGCCGAGACGGCCAAGTGGAAGCCGGTGATCCAGGCGGCGGGGATCGAACCTCAATAAGTCTCCCGCGTGTCCTTGAAGCGGTTCGCGCGGATCTGCGCGCGAACCGCTTCTGCGTTTTCCACATCACTGAATTTCACATTTGTGAAAACGCTTTCACACTGGTGAAAGCGACGTCTTCCCGGTGTCTTCCGTCGAGATAATCCGCCGCACCGATGCACGCGGCCACGACAGGAGACACCATGCCTCAGCACATCAGGATCGACCAACAAGGCCCCATCTGGCGGGTCGTCATCGATCGCCCCGACGCCAGGAACGCCCACGATCTCCAGACCTTCCAGGAACTGGTCGCCGCCTTCGACGAGGTCGAGGTCGACCCGGGTTGCCGCTGCGCCGTCCTGACCGGCGCGGGCGACATCTTCAGCGCCGGCCAGGACCTGCGTTTCACCGCCCAGGCAGATCCCCAGGCCATCGATGCCTACGGCCGCTGGAACGTCGCCGCGCGGCAGCGCATCCAGCGCAACGCCAAGCCAGTGGTCGCGGCCGTGAACGGCCCGGCCATCGGAGGCGGCGTCTACCTGGCCACGTCCTGCGACCTGGTGGTGGCCGTCGACACGGCCTTCTTCCAGATGCGCGAGATCCAGGCCGGCAACCATAGCGGCGGCGCCTTCCTGTTCACCATCGGACGCGCGCGCTCGCTGGAGCTGTCGCTGCTGGGCGGACGTCTGCAGGCGCCGCAGGCGCTGGAATGGGGCCTGATCAACCGCTGCGTGCCGGCGGCGGACTTCGACGCCGCCGTGGACGAACTGGCGGCCACGCTGGCCGAGCTACCGCCGCTGGCCATCCGCTATACCAAGAGCGCGACCAACCTGCTGCTGGACATGGCCGGCTTCAGCAACCACATGGAGGCCGGCGCGCCGATGCAGCGCTACCTGGGCCTGACCCCCGATGGCCGCGAGGCCAAGCGCGCCTTCAACGAACGCCGCAAGCCGGTCTTCACCGGCCAGTTCCCGCGCGTCGCCGACTAGGAGACACCGACCGTGCCCCAACCGTTGCAAGGCTACCGGATCGTCGACTTCACGCACGTGCTGTCGGGCCCCATCGCCACCAACTTCCTGCGCCTGCTGGGCGCCGAGGTCATCAAGGTCGAATCGGCCGCCGGCGACACCATGCGCAACTACGGCGGCATCCAGTATGCCGACGGCATGGGCCCGTCGTTCGCCTCGGTCAATTCGGGCAAGAAGTCTATCGTGCTCGATCTCAAGCGCGACGCCGACGTGGCGGTCGCGCGCGAGCTGATCGCCGGCGCCGACGTGGTGACCGAGAACTTCCGGCCCGGCGTCATGGACCGCCTGGGCCTGGGCTACGAAGCCTGCAAGGCCCTCAACCCGCGCATCGTCTTCTGCTCGATCTCGGGCTACGGCCAGCGTGGCGAGTTGCGTCACCAGCCCGCGATCGACCAGATCATCCAGAGCACCTCGGGCATGATGAGCCTGAGCGGTGAACCGGGCACCCCGCCCATCCGCATCGGCTATCCGGCGGTCGACACCTACTCGGGCCTGCTGGCCGCGTTCGCCATCGTCGCCGCCCTGCTGCAGCGTGGCCGCGACGGCCGGGCGCAGCAGGTGGACGTGGCCATGTACGACGCCGCGCTGGTGCTGATGATCTCGATGGCCGGCCCGCACCTGCTGACCGGCAAGCGTCCAGCCAAGCAGGGCAACCGCGGCTACAGCATGTCGCCCACCGCCGATACCTTCCCCACTGCGGCGGGGCACCTGACGCTGGGCGCGGTCCGCCAGGATCAGTTCGAGCGGCTGTGCCGCGTGATAGGACGCGAGGACCTGATCGCCGATCCGCGTTTCCAGGACCGGGGCACACGGGTCGCCCACGGCGAAGCCTTGCAGCATGAGGTGCGCCAGGCGCTGGCCGGCCGTGGCGCCGCCGAGTGGGCGGAGCTGCTCAACGCGGCCGGCGTGCCGGCCGGCGAAGTGCGCGAGCTGCCCGAGGCACTGGCGCAGCCGCACCTGGACGACAGGCGATTGCTGCTGTCGATCGCGGCTGGCGACCAGGCCCTGCGCGTGCTGAACGCAGGCTTCTGCTACGAGCACGACGGCCCGGGCCTGGACGCGCCGCCGCCGGCGCTGGGCCAGCACACGGCCGAGATCCTGGCCGGCCTGGGCCGCACGCCCGAACAGATCGCGGCCTTCCTGCATCGCGAGGACACCCAGGCGAGATCCTGACCCCCCGGGGCGCCAACCCGGGTACGACAACATTCCAAGGAGACACCCCATGAAGATCATGCACCTTGCCGGCGCCCTGTGCGCGCTGGCCATCTCGGCCCCGGCCGCGCAGGCGCGCGAGGCGGCCTATCCCGCCCAGCCTATCCGCCTGATCGTGCCCTTCGCGCCCGGCAGCACCAGCGACACCTCGGGCCGCGTCATCGCGCAACAGCTCGCCAGCCGGCTGGGCCAGGCGGTCACCGTGGATAACATGCCTGGGGCCGACGGCCGCATCGGCATCATGGCGGCCAAGAACGCGCCGGCCGACGGCTACACCCTGGTGCTGGGCAGCTGGACCAACCTGTCGGTCAACCCCATCGTCGTCAAGGACCTGCCCTACGATCCGCTCAAGGACTTCAAGCCCATCTCGGGCGTCACCCGCAGCATGTTGGGCATCGCCGTGCCGGCCAACTCGCCGTACAAGACGCTGGCCGACCTCGTCGCCGCGGCCAAGGCGCAGCCCGAGAGGCTGAACTTCGGCAACTTCGCCTGGGGCTATCGCCTGGCCACCGAATGGTTCTCCAGCATCGCCGGCATCCGCTTCACGCCCATCTCGTACAAATCGACCAGCCAGATGAACACCGACCTGATCGGCGGGCAGATCGACGTGGCGATGGACGGCGTGGCCTCGCTGGCGCCCTCGGCCAAGGCAGCCAAGCTGCGCATCCTCGCCGTCACCGGCGAAAAGCGCCACGTCGAGTTCCCGGACGTACCCACCATCCGGGAAAGCGGCTATCCCGGCTACGTCATCTATGGCTGGTCGGCATTGATGGCGCGCGCGGAGGTCAGCGACGCGATCACCCGGCGCCTGGCCGACACCATGAAAGAGGTGCTGGAATCCCGGTCGGTGCAGGAGTTCGCCGAAAAGGGAGGCTCCGAGCTGCTCAAGCGCGATCCGGAGCAGATGCGCGCCTTCAACGTCAAGGAAATCGAAACACTGCGCACCGTTGCCGACAAGGCCGGCCTGGTCGCGCAATGAATACGGCCGGCCCGCTGCGGCACGCGCGTCCCGCTCAGTGCCCGAACTTGTCCGGCAAGGCCTCCATATGCTTGCGATGAAGCTCCACCACCCGCTGCAGCGCCTTCAGGAAATCGAGCTTCTTGGCGCGCAGCGCCGCGAGGCTCGCGCCTATGCCCAGGGCCATCGGCGGCTGGTGGGCCGGCGCGGCCAGCAGCGTCGTGATGATGCCGGCTCCCGGCGTCGACACGCCTTCGCTGTAGGCATAGCCGCTTTCGCGGTACTGCTGGATACGCTTGCCCAGTTCGGCCATCGACACCCGGTGCTCCGGCGACTCGTGCGCGTTGATCCGGTTGACCAGCGCCCACAGCTCGGAAGGCGGCTTGAGCGACAGCAGCACCGTCCCCATGGCCGAGCGCAGCAGCGGCCGCAGCGTGCCCGGCGCCACGTCGCGCCGGTGCAGGGCGTCCGGGCCGCGCACCACGTGTATGTACTGCACGTGGTGGCCACTTTGTATCCCCAGCGTGGGCGTCCCGCCCGTCTCCTCGCGCATCTGGTACATCAGGCGGGCGATCGTGCCGTCGGCCATCAACGCGTCGTTGACCCAGATGCCCAACAGCGCTGCCTTCACCGTCGGCACGAAGGTCCGCTCGCTGGACGAATGGTCGAGATAGCCCATTTCGCTCAGCGTGCGCAGCAGGGCCAGTGTGCTCGAGGCCGGATAGTCCAGCGCCGCGGCGATCTCGCTCAGCGTCGCGGGCGCCTTGCGCCGCGCGAAGAATTCCAGGATCTCTATGGCCCGTTGGGCCGACTTGACCTTGGGCACCATGTCCTTGCCTCCACCGTTGCGCCTATCCGCTTTCTTTCAGCCAGGAACGAACCATGAAACTCGCCACCATTGAACTGGGCGGCCGCCAGCTGCCCGCACTCTTCCTGGACGACGGCCGCGTCTGCGACCTCCAGGCCTTCGCCCAGGCCGCTCCGCCCGCCACGCTGCCCTTCCCGTGGCCCGAGACCGGCCGCCTGACCATGGTCGACCTGGCCGCCGGCGGCGCCGGCACCTGGGCCTGGTGCCGCGACATCGCCGCCGTCGCCGACGCCCACCTGGTTTCGCCCGGCAGCTACCGCCTGCTGGCACCCATTCCGCGTCCGCCCAAGAACATCTTCTGCCTGGGCCGCAATTATAGGGAGCACATCCAGGAAGATAACGCCTCGCGCAATCTCGATACCCAGGAGCCCGAGCATCCGCAGTTCTTCACCAAGCCCTGGACCGCGATCGTCCCGCACGAGGGCGCCATCCGCTACGACCAGCGCGTCACCCGCCGCCTGGATTACGAGGTCGAACTCGCCGTCGTCATCGGCCAGGGCGGCCGCGACATCGCCGAAGGCGACGCCCCCGGCCACATCTTCGGCTACACGATCCTCAACGACATCAGCGCCCGCGACCTGCAGAAACGCCACGACCAGTGGTTCAAGGGCAAGGCCATCGACGGCAGTTGCCCCCTCGGCCCGTGGATCGTCTCGCCCGAAGCCGTCGGCGATCCCCATGCGCTGCGGATCTCCCTCAAGGTCAACGGCGAACAGCGCCAGAACGCCAGCACCGGCGCGATGATCTTCTCCATCCCGCGCACCATCGCGTCGCTGTCGTCGGGGCTGACGCTGGAGCCGGGCGACGTGATCGCCACCGGCACGCCCTCGGGCGTCGGCTATGCGATGAACCCGCGCCAGTGGCTGAAGGACGGCGACGTGATCGAATGCGAGATCGAGAAGATCGGGAAATTGGTGAACCGGGTGGAGGAGGTGATAAATTGAACGGCCCGGCGCCCCTCGCCAGAAAGCCGACATGACCATCGAACTCGACAAGCAAGTCCGCACCACTGCCATCGCCTCGATCCAGCGCTACTTCGACCAGAACATGGAGGAGCCCATCGGCAACGTCGCCGCCGGCGGGCTGCTCGCCTTCTTCGTCGAAGAGATCGGGCCCGCGATCTACAACCAGGCGGTCGCGGACGTGCAGGAGCGGTTGCAGTTGCGCCTATCGGAGATCGACCTCGAGGTCCACGAGGAAGAGTTTGCCTACTGGCGCAAGTACGACCAGGCGAGCAAGGGGCGCCGCTAGGCTCGCGCCTTACCCACGGCGCGCCCACCACCACAGACCCCATGCGACCAGCGCCGGGATGCCGAACAGCGCCGCATGGATGGGCAGTTCCTCGGCCAGGGTATAGCCGTGGGAAAGGCCGGTGCGCAGGTTCCATGCGCACGCCGCCAGCCAGGCCAGCGTGAAGAGCCCGGCGGCCCAGGTGCGATGGGGCGCGGGGACCACGCGCAGCAGCGCGATGGCCAGGACCAGTCCGATGGCGATGATGATCAGGGTACGCATGGTGGCCTCACTTGGGAGCTTCAGCTTAGGGCAGCCGGCCGGGGCCGATAAGTCCCCGGCTTCTGGATGGATTATCCAGCATGGCGATCCAATCCACGAGTCCCGGCTGCTATGCGAACTTCGCCTCCACGCCCGGCGCCGGCGTGGCGCCGAATCCCCCGCGCCGGACCACCGCCTCGCGGCCACCGTGGGCTTCGATCAGTGCGTGCTGGTCGGCCTTGGCGATGCGATCATGTCGGTGCCGCCGCCCGCGCTGACCGGCACCAGCAGGCGCACCGGACGCGAGGGATAGGACTGCGCCAGCGCGCAGGCCGGCACCAGCCCGGCCACAGCGGCGGATCGAGCGGCCGTGGCCAGGACCCGGCGCCGGCCCCGATCGATATCCTGAGTCATCTCCTCCTCCCACCGCGGCCTGACATGCCGCGGGATGCCGGGCAGTCTAATCAGCGCGGCGAAGGCGCGGAAGTACAATTCCTTTAGAGCTTTTCTAAAAAAAATGGATAGCGGCCAGGCCTGGAGACGCTGCGTGGCACTCAATCTCGATCATCTGCGCGCGTTCCTGGTGGTGGTGGAAGAAGGCAGCATCAATCGCGCGGCCGCGCGCCTGCTGCGAGCGCAGCCCGCGGTGGGCCGGCAGATCCGGCTGCTGGAAGAATCGCTGGGCACGCCGCTGCTGGAACGCTCGTCCAGCGGCGTGCAACCCACCAACGCGGGCGAACAGCTCATCGCCCATGCGCGGCGCATCTTCCGCAACGTGGCCGAGGCCGAAGCCGCCATGGCGCGCGTCGCCACGGAACCGGCCGGCGACCTGATCGTGGCGATCCCGACCTCGCTGGCCGACCAGCTCGGCCCCGTCCTGTTCGGCGCGATGCGCGACCGCCATCCGCGGGTGCGCCTGACGCTGCTGGAAGGAGACAGCCACGCCATCACCAGATGGATGGCGGGCAACGAGGCCGACATAGGCGTGCTGCCCGAAGGCAGCTCGGACACCAGCCTGCATGCGATCGAGTGCGGCCGGCAGGTGTTCTGCTTCTGCGGCCCCGCGGACGGTTTCCCCGTGCTGCCGGCGTCCATGCCGCTGGGGGATGCCTTGTCCTATCCACTGGCTCTGTCCATCCCGCCGAACCGGCTGCGGCGGCTGGTCGACAGCGCCGCGGCCGGCATAGGCCGCGAGGTGCGCCCGGTGCTGAACGCCAGTTCCAGCCACTTGATCACCGCGCTGATGCGGCAGGGCGAGCTATATACGATCCGCCCCCGCATCGGCCCGGTGCCGGCCGTGGTGGACGGCATTGCCTTCATCCCCATTGCCGAGCCGGCCATCCAGCGTGGCATCAGCGTCGTGTGGAGTACCGCGCGGCCGTTGAGTCCGGCGGGGGAGGCGGCGCGCGCCACACTGGAGGAACTGCTGCGCGGCATGGACGGCGCGCAGGCGCCGGGCTGAAAGCGCTAGATGCTCGATGAGCCACGATCCGGCGCCTAGCCTCAAGTCGGCGTTGGCCCCAAGACGAATCTAGCCTGCTCCCTGCGCAGCATTTGGTAGGGAGACATGAAGTCCACCCCTAGTCCAATGCACACATTGGGAATCTTGATTTTCTTGACGGATGCTGACGCCACTTCATGCGTCACCAGCGTATGATGGCCGGTCAACGCGGTTGCAACCAACCAGAAGTCCGCTACCTGCATAAAGGTATTCACAGCCGCAGGCTCATACCCTTGTTGGACTACCCATGCGCTTACGTGCTGGGCGGCAGTAAGCACAGCGGCGTCCGGGGCCAGGAAGAATCCGTCCTCCCTACCCAGTGCCCACTCGGCCAATTCGTCCCCACCACCAGTCAGTTCATCACCCACTTGGCGAATGCTGCAGAGTCGCCCGGCGTCATATGCCTGGTCAAGCCAAGACCAAAATGCGGGGCAAAAGTCGAACCCGTACTGTAGGTTCTTGGCCTGAATGAAGACGTTGGCATCCAGCAGGTAGGCCATCAGGTCGGAAATCCCAGTATTCGCCCCAGCTCGTTGAACGTGCCCGACTTTGCGATGCCAAGCATGCGAAACGCATCCCGGTACAAAGTTCGCCCTTCAAGGGTGCTTGCAACCAAGGACTGAGCAAATCGCTTGCTGACGCGAGCGACAGTGGTTCGATAGAAATCGCCGCCTCCTGCATTGCGCTCAGCCAAACTCCTCAAACGCGCCTCTTCATCCCGATAAGCCCGCCAGAACGCCGCTCTATCGAGATATCCCACGTCCCACATCCGTCGCAGAAGCACCAAGGTGCTTACCTTGAAATGTCGTGCCAGCCGCTTCAATGCGGCATCCAGCGGCTCATCGGCGCGAAGCGCATCAAGAAAGTCCGCCCGGGGAACAAGCAGTTCGGCTGCTACCTGGTTGCACCATACTTCCACGGCGTAATCGGAAACTTCCGATATCCGAGCATCCGACAAAGCCGACTGCCCCAGCCACAAATGCGCAAGTTCGTGCGCCAACGTAAACATCTGGGCAGCCTTGCTATCCGCCCCGTTGATGAACACCAAGGGTGCCAGCTTATCCGCAAGGGCAAAACCTCTAAATTCACGGGGGTTCAGCTGCCGGGTGTTGTTGTTCATCACCACCCCACTGACCATCACCATCACACCTGCTTGCTCGGCCTGCGCAATAAACAGGCGCAATGCCTCAGCCCACGTGGGACATTCAGAACGAGCCTCCACGCTGAACCCGAGCACCTCGCGGATTCGTTGCGCCACTTCCATCGGCGGCGTTTCCATCGTCACGCAGGCGACGAAGGGCAGTGGCTTCTCGCCGTTAACCAGGGCTTCGTCCCGATACCAAGTTTGTCGCGTTTGACAGGTGAAAATCACATCCAGCAGATCGGCAGTCAGGCGTGGCGAATCTCGGCCCATTGTCCGAAAATCGGGAATCGGCAAGTCCTCTCGCGGAGGCTCGGGAAGGAAGAAATACCCCAACGGCGCGTGCGTAGCCTGCGCGAACTGTTCGAGTTGGCGCAAAGTGGGCTGGATAGCGCCGGACTCCCACTCCATAAGGCGAGGAAAACGCGCCAGCAGCACAGCCTCATCCATCTGGGCGCGCTGGCGGGCCCAGATGAACATGATTGGTTGTATGGAGACGCGAGTCATGCCTGGAGTTTATATCGCAGCAATGTTTCGCACATCAATTGGCCGGTCACTGGAGTGTCCTGAAACGAAACACAAAAACGAACGACCACCAAAGGTGGCCGTCGAATTGTCTTGCTGGACGGTCGATGCGCCGTAAGTCAGCCGTGCCTCAAACGTCAATATTCCCCGCCATCAACGCATGCGTCTCGATGAACGCGCGGCGCGGCTCGACGTGGTCGCCCATCAGCGTCGTGAAGATCTCGTCCGCCGAAATCGCGTCCTCGATCTGCACCCGCAGCAGGCGGCGCACGGTGGGATCCATGGTGGTTTCCCACAGCTGCCCGGGGTTCATCTCGCCCAGGCCCTTGTAGCGCTGCTTGGACAGCGAGCGTTCCGCCTCGGCGCGCATCCATTGCATGGCTTCGCGGAAGTCGGCCACCGGCAGTTCCTTGCGCTTGTCGCCTTCGCCGCGCTCGATCTTCGCGCCCGGGCCGATCAGGCCCTGGAAGGTCTGGGCGGCGTTGCGCAGCACGCTGTAGTCGGGGCCGTCGACGAAATGCTGGTCGATCACGCTGACGCGGATATTGCCGTGGTGGTTGCGATGGATCTCCAGCCTGGACTGCTGGGTTTCCTCGTCCACCGAGACCTTGACCTGCACCACGCCGGGCATGGACGGGTCTTCCAGTTCGGCCTGCAGGCGCTGGCGCGACAGCTCGGCCTGGTCCACGGACGACAGGTCCGCCTCGAAGCCGCGCACGATGGCCGACAGCGTGGCAAGGTCCACGAAACGCGACAGGCGCTCGATCACGGCGTCGACCAGGTTGTACTGGCGCGCCAGTTCCTTCAACGCGTCGCCGGCGATGGGCTGGGCGTCGGCGGAGGGGAACAGCCGGGCATCCTTGAGCGAAAGCTCGAGCATGAAGGCGGCCTCTTCGGCGTCGTCCTTCAGGTAGCGCTCGTCGCGGCCGACCTTGACCTTGTACAGCGGCGGCTGGGCGATGTAGACATAGCCATGCTCGATCAGCTGCGGCATCTGGCGATAGAACAGTGTCAGCAGCAGCGTGCGGATGTGCGCGCCGTCCACGTCCGCGTCGGTCATGATGATGATGCGGTGGTAGCGCAGCTTGTCGATGTTGAAGTCGGGTCCGATGCTGGTGCCCAGCGCGGTGATCAGGGTGGCGATCTGCTCGCTGCTGATCAGCTTGTCGAAACGCGCCTTCTCGACGTTCAGCACCTTGCCGCGCAGCGGCAGGATGGCCTGGAACTTGCGGTCGCGGCCCTGCTTGGCCGAACCGCCGGCGGAATCGCCCTCGACGATGTAGATCTCGGACTTGGACGGATCCTTTTCCTGGCAGTCGGCCAGCTTGCCGGGCAGCCCGGCGCCTTCCAGCACGCCCTTGCGGCGCGTCATCTCGCGCGCCTTGCGCGCGGCCTCGCGGGCGCGGGCGGCCTCGACGATCTTGCCGCACAAGGCCTTGGCGTCGATGGGGTTCTCGAGCAGCCAGCTCTCCAGGCTGCGCGCCACGGCGTCTTCCACGGCGGGGCGCACTTCGCTGGATACCAGCTTGTCCTTGGTCTGGCTGCTGAACTTGGGCTCGGGCACCTTCACCGACAACACGCAGGTCAGGCCCTCGCGCATGTCGTCGCCGGTGGTCTCGACCTTGGCCTTCTTGGCCAGTTCGTTCTCGTCGATGTACTTGTTGATGATGCGCGTCATCGCCGCGCGCAGGCCGGTCAGGTGCGTGCCGCCGTCGCGCTGCGGGATGTTGTTGGTGAAGCACAGCACGCTTTCGGTGTAGCTGTCGTTCCACTGCATCGCCACTTCCACGCCCACCGGCACGCCGCCGGCCGACGACTCGGTGGCCACCGCGAAGACGTTGGGATGCAGCACGGTCTTGGCGCGGTTGATGTACTCGACGAAGCCCTTGACGCCGCCGCTGAAAGCGAAGTCTTCTTCCTTGCCCTGGCGCTCGTCCACCAGCTTGATGCGCACGCCGTTGTTCAGGAACGAGAGCTCGCGCAGCCGCTTGGACAGGATCTCGTAGTGGTATTCGACGTTGGTGAAGATTTGCGAATCCGCCAGGTACTGCACCCGGGTACCGCGCTTGTCGGTCTTGCCGGTGACCTTCAGCGGCTCGACGCGTTCACCGCGGCGGAACTCCATCTGGTGCAGCTCGCCGTTGCGCCGGATGCTGAGACGGAGCCATTCGGACAGCGCGTTCACGCAGGATACGCCCACGCCGTGCAGGCCGCCCGAGACCTTGTACGAGTTCTGGTCGAACTTGCCGCCCGCGTGCAGCTCGGTCATGACGATCTCCGCGGCGCTGCGCTGGAATTCGTCGTCCTTGTGCACGGCGGTCGGAATGCCCCGGCCGTTGTCGGACACCGAGATGGAGTTGTCGGCATGGATGGTGACGATGATCTCGTCGCAATAGCCGGCCAGCGCTTCGTCGATGGCGTTGTCCACGACCTCGAACACCATGTGGTGCAGGCCCGTGCCATCGGACGTATCGCCGATGTACATGCCCGGCCGCTTGCGCACGGCCTCCAGCCCCTTCAGCATCTTGATGGAGTCGGCGCCGTAGCTGTCCACCACAGGGGCAGCGGCCACCACGGGCGTCCCGTCAAGGCTGTTATCGATCTCGCCCGACTCGGGCGTAGTGTTCTGTTCGGTCATAGATATCCAACCATCCACTCTGCACAGGCAATACCCCACCCGCCAGAAAAAACAAAAGTGGGCGCCCACTCAGGCCACCCACGGTTGCCCCCCAAAGGAACAACCTAAAAAACCACCGCCCCACCCCAAGACATCCTCCCCAGACCCAGGGCACAGCGGATCCGGCTTTGCCGGTCCGCCAGTGCCGCCCCTGGGGGCGCGCGTAAGCGCGTAGGGGGGGCCTTAAATGCGCATAGGCATCACGACATACTTGAAGTCCGTGTCGTCGGGCAAGGTGATCAGCGCCGAGGAGTTGGCGTCGCCCACGCTCCACTGCACCGTCTCGGCCTTCAGGTTGCCCAGCACGTCCAGCAGGTAGCTGACGTTGAAACCGATGTCCAGGGGCTCGAAGCCGAAGTCGATCTCGAGTTCTTCCTGGGCCTCTTCCTGTTCCGCGTTGCTGGCGGAAATCTTCAGGACATGATCGGCCATCTGCATCCGCACACCCTTGAACTTGTCGGTGGTCAGGATGGCGGCGCGCTGCAAGCTGCGCTGCAGGGCTTCGCGGGCGATCGGGAAATGCTTGGTGTAGCCGTTCGGGATCACGCGCTGGTAGTCGGGGAACTTGCCTTCGACCAGCTTGGAGATCAGCTCGACGTCGCCGAAGCGGAAACGGATCTGATTGGCTGCCACCGAGATCTCGATGGGCTCCTCGCTGTCGTCCAGGAGGCGCAGCAGTTCCAGCACCGTCTTGCGCGGGACGATCACTTCCTGCTTGGGGGCATCGGCATCGATGGCGACCGCGCAATAGGCCAGGCGGTGGCCGTCGGTGGCGACGCAGCGCACGTTGTTGCCGTCCAGCACCAGCAGCATGCCGTTCAGGTAGTAGCGGATGTCCTGCTGCGCCATCGCGAAGTGCACCATGTTCATCAGGTGCTTGAACGACTTCTGCGTCATGGTCAGCGAAGCGTTCCACGAGGCCGGCTGGGCCACGGTGGGGAACTCCTCGGCCGCCAGGGTCTGCAGCGCGAAGCGGCTCTTGCCGGACTGGACCGACAGCTTCTTGTTGGCCAGGGAAAGGGACACGTCGCCGGTGTCGGGAAGGGCGCGCAGGATGTCGAGCAGCTTGCGGGCTGCCACCGTGGTGGACTCAGACGCATCACCCACGCCGAAATCGGCATGGGTGGTGATCTGAACCTCGATGTCGGTGGACACGAACGACACGCGGCTGCCTTCCTTGCGCAACAGGATGTTGGCCAGGATGGGCAGGGTGTGCCGCCGTTCCACGATGCCTGAAACGGTCGCGAGCGGCTTCAGCAATGCATCGCGTGAGGCTTTGACCAATTGCATATCCAATCCTTCTTTGGGTTGGTAGTTAATAGGACCCTGTGAATAACTGGAATTTCTTCAAAAAACTATTATAAATCAAGAACTTGTCCAGTTTTTAGCGAGTGGGGAACCGGCCTGGAGAATAGCGCACAACCATGAACAACTTTCGATCGAAAAAAACGGCGTCGGGTTGTCCAGAAATGCTCCACGGTTTTTCCACACTCCAACTCACAGGGTCCCGGATGGGGTTCGTCGCGGTTCGTCATCCTTTCAGGGTTTGTTCGAGCACGTGCAGCGAATGGTTCAGTTCCGCCTGCTTGGCCCGGGATTCCGAAATCTTGCGCACCGCGTGCAGCACCGTGGTGTGGTCGCGGCCCCCGAAGAGCTCGCCGATCTCGGGCAGGCTCTTCTGGGTGAGCTCCTTGGCCAGATACATGGCGATCTGGCGCGGCAGGGCAATGTTGGCGGGCCGCCGCTTGGAATACATGTCGGCGACCTTGATCTTGTAGAAGTCCGCCACGGTCTTCTGGATGTTCTCGACGGTGATCTGGCCGTTGGACACGGACAACAGATCCTTCAGGGCGTCCTTGCAGACGTCCACCGTGATGGCGCGGCCGTGGAACTTGGCGTAGGCCAGGACCTTGCGCAGCGCGCCCTCCAGCTCGCGCACGTTGCTGCGCAGGTGCTTGGCGATGAAGAAAGCCACTTCCTCGGGCAGGTGCACGCCCTCGGTCTCCGCCTTCTTCAGCAGGATCGCGACGCGCATTTCCAGCTCGGGCGGCTCGATGGCGCAGGTCAGGCCCGAGTCGAAACGCGAGATGAGCCGGTCGTCGATGCCGGACAGCTCCTTCGGGTAGGTATCGCTGGTGATGATGATCTGCTTGCGCAGCGCCACCAGGGCCTCGAAGGCGTAGAAGAACTCTTCCTGGGTGCGGTTCTTGCCCGAGAAGAACTGGATGTCGTCGATCAGCAGCAGGTCCAGCGAATGGTAGTAGCGCTTGAAATCGTCGAAGGCCTTGCGCTGGTAGGACTTGACCACGTCGGACACGAACTGCTCGGCGTGGATGTAGCGGACCCGCGCGGCGGCGTTCTCGGCCATCATGGAATTGCCGATGGCGTGGATCAGGTGGGTCTTGCCCAGGCCCACGCCGCCATACAGGAACAGCGGGTTGTACGAGGTGCCGGGGTTCTCGGCCACCTGCAGCGCGGCGGCGCGGGCCAACTGGTTGGCCTTGCCGGTGACGAAGTTCTCGAAGGTGAGCTCGACGTTCAGGCGCGACCGTTCGTAGATGCCCGTGGCTTCGCTGGCTTCGGCCTTGGCCGGAGCGGCGGGACGCGGCGCGGGACGAGGCGCCTCGGTTGCCCGCTGCGCCGCCCGGGCCGCCGCGGAATTGACCGCGGCGACCGGATCGCCGGGAAAGCCCAGCGGCGCCTGCGCAGCCTGGCGCGGCGCAGCCTGGCGCGGCGCGGCATGGCCGTTGCCGGCGTGGCCGTTCCCGTTGGCGGCAACGGCAGCGGGGCTGGGCGCGGGCGGCCGCAGTGGGGCCACCATGCGGGGGGTATCCAGTTCGAACTTGACTTGCACGGGGCGCTGGAACCACTGCGCCGCCAGAGATTCGATACGGCCGGAGAAATTGCTGCGCACCCAGTCGAGCTTGAAACGATTGGGCGCCGCGACCCGCAGCACCGCCTCGGCTTCATCGAAGGCGAGCGGGACGAGGGGACGTATCCAGGCGCTGTACTGCTGAGGAGTGAGTTCCTGCTCTAGCGTCTGGGCGCAGGTTTGCCAAAAATCTTCCATGAATCTCGCTAATAGGACCGGTGCGCCCACGCAGGACAGGGGGCGCGAAGGATGTTCTAGTGGCCGATCCCGAAACCTCCGATTCTACTCCTCCGGGCGGAAGTTATCCACAGGCGCGCCCGGTCCATCCCGGCTGCGCCGCGCCTAACTGATTGACAACATTGGATTTATTTGACACCATGGAGGGCTTTCCGAATTTCACGAAGAGATTCGGGCTGAATCCAAGACCCTGGGTTGGCAGTCTTTCCAAGGATGCATGCCGGGCTTCGCGCGCGCTTAACTTCAAGCTTTGCCGGGCCGCACGCAGGCCGGGACTGCGCAAGCTTCCGGGGCGGCTTTCATACCCATACCGGAACTCAGGAACTGTCATGAAACGTACTTACCAACCTTCCGTCACCCGCCGCAAGCGTACCCACGGTTTCCGCGTGCGCATGAAGACCCGTGGCGGCCGCGCCGTCATCAACGCCCGCCGCGCCAAGGGCCGCAAGCGCCTGGCCATCTGACGGCAGTGCCGGCCGTCGTACAGGCCGGCCACGCAGCGTTACAGCATTGAATCCGCGCGCGTCGTTTCCCGGCACCGCGCGGTTGCGCAGCCCGGCGGAATTCGCTCCTGCGCTGAAAGGGCGCCGCCTTGCAAGAGGGGCGCTTTTTGTTTTGAGCATGGCGCCGTCGGCCCAGCCCCGGCTGGGCCTGGTGGTGGGCAAGCGCTACGCCCCCCTGTCGGTCAGCCGCGCCGCCCTGAAACGCGTCGCGCGCGAGGCCTTCCGGCTGCGGCGCGCGGAACTGCCGGCCGGCGATTATGTCTTCAGATTGCACGCCCGCATTCCTTCGTGCTCGCTGACCGAACTCAAGCGCCAGGCCAGGCAGGAAATCGACGCCCACCTGGCCCGGGCAATGAAGGCGAACCGCCCCGGCTAGACCGGACGGACGGCCGAAGGCGGGCGTATTTCCCGCAACAGGGGCCCATCGTGACGGAAACCCATAGCAACGCGCTGCCCACCGGCTCGACGCTCCCGCGCCGCCTGCTGATCTGGCCCATCCGTTTCTACCGGTACTTCCTGAGCCCCTGGATCGGCCAGTCCTGCCGCTTCACCCCCACCTGCTCCGCCTACACGATGGAAGCCATCGACCGCCACGGCCCTATCCACGGCACCTATCTGGGCCTGCGCCGCATCTGCCGCTGCCACCCCTACGCCCAAGGAGGTCTGGACATGGTCCCCCCCCTACGCGCTGACGCGCCCCCCCCAGGGGGCGGCACTGGCGGACCAGCAAAGCCGGATCCGCTGTGCCCTGGGGTAAAACCAGGCTGGCGACGACTGGCGTTTTGGATAAGAGGAAACCGGTAGGAAGACACGAAACAGACCCAGGATGCGGTGGATCCGGCTTTGCCGGTCCACCCGCATCGCCCCCACGGGACCCGGCGCCGGGCCGCCCCAAGCCGGGTCCCGGCCCCCTCGGGGGGCTGCCGCGTAGCGGCTTGGGGGGCCCACCATTCGGGGCGCGCGTAAGCGCGTAGGGGGGGGCCTTGCTACACTAGCGGACTTTGCCGCGACGACGATTGGAACTATCCGTCCATGGACATGCAACGCACCATCCTCTGGATGATCTTCTCGCTATCCCTGCTTTTCCTGTGGGATGGCTGGCAGAAGTACAACGGACATCCCTCGATGTTCGGCTCCACCCCCGCCAAGACGGCGACCGCGCAGGCTCCGCAGGCCCAGCCCGACCAGGCCGGCGTGCCGTCCGCGACGCTGGCGGCCACGCCCGCGGCCGGCACAGACGCCGTTCCCGGTAGCGCGCCGCAGGCCCAGCAGCCCGCGCCCGCCGAGAAAATCGTCGTCACCACCGACGTGCTGCGCCTGACCTTCGACACCGTTGGCGCGCAGATCGTCAAGGCCGAACTGCTCAAGCACGCCGACATCGAAGACCACGAGCACCCCACCGTGCTGCTGGACGATTCCGCGCAGCGCGTCTACCTCGCGCAAAGCGGCGTGGTCGGCGCGGCCAACGGCGCGTCGTTCCCGACGCACCGCACGCCCTTCCACGTCACCACCCCGGCGCGCGAACTGGCCGGCGACAAGCTGGAGATCTCGTTCGAGGCCGAGAGCGGCGGCGTCAAGCTGATCAAGACCTTCACCCTGCACAAGGGCCAGTACGCCATCGACGTGCGCCACAACCTGGCCAACGTCGGTACCGAGCCCGTCTCGCCCTCGCTCTACTTCCAGCTGACCCGCGACGGCAACAAGCCGCCCGGCGAAAGCCATTTCTACAGCACC
The DNA here is from genome assembly GCF_002188635.1 of Pigmentiphaga sp. NML030171. Classification (GTDB taxonomy): domain Bacteria; phylum Pseudomonadota; class Gammaproteobacteria; order Burkholderiales; family Burkholderiaceae_B; genus Pigmentiphaga; species Pigmentiphaga daeguensis. The sequence goes on from NZ_NINX01000033.1 coordinate 343,357, forward strand.
TTCACCGGCCCGGCCATCTATACCGCCGAGCACAAGTTCCAGAAGGTCACGTTCTCGGACATCGAGAAGGGCAAGGCATCGTTCAACAAGTCGGCCAACGATGGCTGGCTGGGCATGATCCAACACTACTTCGCCGTGGCCTGGGTGCCGCCCGAAGGCGTGGCCCGCACCTACGACATGTCCAAGGTCGGCAATAACCTGTACGCCGTGCGCGCCATCGAACCCGTCGGCACGCTGGCTCCCGGCACCGGCAACACCGTCGACGCCAAGCTGTGGATCGGCCCGCAGGACCAGTCCGCCATGGCCGCCGTGGCCCAGGGCCTGGACCTGGTGGTGGACTACGGCTGGCTGACCATCATCGCCAAGCCGCTGTTCCTGCTGATGACCTGGCTGCACAAGCTGCTGGGCAACTGGGGCTGGACCATCGTCGCGCTGACCGTCATCATCAAGGCGGTGTTCTTCCCGCTATCGGCCGCCGGCTACAAGTCCATGGCGCGGATGAAGAAGGTCGCCCCGCGCATGCAGGCGCTGAAAGAGAAGTTCGGCGACGACCGCCAGAAGCTCAACATGGCGATGATGGAGCTGTACCGCACCGAGAAGATCAACCCGGTGGGCGGCTGCCTGCCGATGATCGTCCAGGTGCCGGTGTTCATCGCGCTGTACTGGGTGCTGCTGGCCAGCGTGGAAATGCGCAGCGCGCCCTGGATCCTGTGGGTGCATGACCTGGCCTCGCCCGACCCGTGGTTCATCCTGCCGGCGCTGATGATGGCCACCATGTTCCTGCAGATGAAGCTCAACCCCACGCCGCCCGATCCCGTGCAGGCCAAGGTCATGATGATCATGCCCCTGGTGTTCGGCGGCATGATGTTCTTCTTCCCCGCAGGCCTGGTGCTGTACTGGGTGGTGAACAACTGCCTGTCGATCGCGCAGCAGTGGTTCATCACAAAACAAGCGGCTAGATAACCCCCCCTACGCGCTCACGCGCGCCCCCCAGGGGGCGGCACTGGCGGACCGGCAGGGAAGCCCACCCCCAAGCGGCCTTAGGCCGCTCCCCCTCAAGGGGGCGGCACTGGCGGACTGGCAAAGCCGGATCCGCGGTGCCCTGGGTCGAGTGCTGGCAGTAGGCCGTTCCGGGGAACCGGGGCGGCCTTTTGTTTTACAGTGCGGGGACGGGTTGCCCTGATGCGCTTCGCCGCCTTTTCCGAACTTCGCCCATGATTTCCGACCAGGATCCCATTGCCGCCATCGCCACCGCCGCCGGACGCGGCGGGATCGGTGTCGTGCGCGTGTCGGCGCGCCGGCCGCTCGATGGACTGATACAGGCGCTGCTGGGCCGCGCGCTGGTGCCGCGCCATGCGCACTACCTGCCTTTTCGCGATGCCGACGGCGGGATCATCGATGAAGGCATCGCGCTGTCCTTTCCCGCGCCGCATTCCTACACCGGCGAACACGTGCTGGAACTGCAGGGCCATGGCGGGCCGGTGGTGCTGCGGCGCCTGCTGGCGCGCTGTCTGCAGGCGGGCATGGAGATGGGCATGCGGCTGGCCGAGCCCGGCGAGTTCACCCGTCGCGCCTTCCTGAACGACCGCATGGACCTGGCCCAGGCCGAGGCCGTAGCCGACCTGATCGACGCGTCGTCCGAGGCAGCCGCCCGCAGCGCGGCGGCCTCGATGACGGGCGTGTTCTCGGCCGAGGTCAACGGCCTGGCCGACCGCATCGTGCACCTGCGCATGCTGGTCGAGGCCACGCTGGACTTCCCCGAGGAAGAGATCGAGTTCCTGGAGAAATACCAGGCCCGCGAAACCCTGGCCGCGATCCAGGCCGACCTGGCCCGGCTACTGTCGCAGGCGCGCCAGGGCGCCATCCTGCGCGAAGGGCTGCACGTCGTGCTGGCCGGCCAGCCCAACGTCGGCAAGTCCAGCCTGCTCAACGCGCTGGCCGGCTTCGACGCCGCCATCGTCACCCCCATCGCCGGCACCACGCGCGACAAGGTCGTGCAACAGATCGACATCGACGGCGTGCCCCTGCACGTGGTCGACACCGCCGGCCTGCGCGAGACCGAGGACACCGTCGAGCGCATCGGCATCGAACGCACCTGGGCCGAGATCGGCAAGGCCGACGTCATCGTGCACCTGCTCGATGCCACGCGCCCGGGCCCCGAACTCGACGCCGCCATCACCTCGCGGCTGCCGCCGCGCACCCCGGTGCTGGAAGTGGTGAACAAGATCGACCTGGTCGAGGACGGGCAGGTCGGACAGGCCCAGGCCGCGGGCGCCAAGCGGCTGCCCGTGTCGGCCAGGACCGGGCAGGGCCTGGGCGCATTGAAGCGCGAACTGCTGGCGATCGCCGGATGGAATCCCTCGGCAGAATCACCTTATCTGGCGCGCGAGCGGCATATCCATGCGCTGCTGACGACGGCGAATCATCTGGAACTGGCGGCCGGGCATGCGGCGCAAAGCGATCGGGTGCTGGATCTGTTCGCCGAGGAATTGCGGTTGGCGCACGAGGCGTTGACCTCGATTACCGGGGAGTTCAGCAGCGATGATCTGCTGGGCGTGATTTTTTCGCGGTTCTGCATCGGGAAGTGAGCGCCGCGGCTCAACGCAGCTCATACCAGGTTCCGCGACCAGCACCATGCTGCATCAGATGGCCCTGCTCCACCAGGGTCCTGAAGTGCTGCTTCAGCGTGTTGCGATTGCCGCTGGTCAGGCGGATCGCCTCGGCCATGGTGATGCGACCGTGCTCACGCACGAATTCGACGATCTGCAACGCCAGATCCGGCAGCCTGGCCAGCACCAGTTTCTCGCGCTCGACCTTGCGTTCCAGCCGGCGTACCTGCTGCGATAGCGCGCGCAGGAAGAACGCCAGCCAGGGATGCCAGTCGGGATTGTCGGTGCGGATGCTGCCCTGGGTCTGGCGCAGCGCGAGGTAATAGGTCTCCTTGTTCTGCTCGATGACGCTTTCGAGCGAGCTGTAGGGCACGTAGGCATAGCCGGCCCGCAACAGCAGCAGAGTGGTCAGCACCCGGCTCAAGCGGCCGTTGCCGTCCTGGAAGGGATGGATTTCCAGGAACACGACCACCCAGATACCGATGATTAGCAGGGGATGCAGGCGGCCGGCGCCGAGCTCCTCGTTGAACCAGGCGACCAGCTCGGCCGCCAGGCGCGGTGTGTCGAAAGGCGTGGCGGTTTCGAACACCACTCCCAACGGTTTGCCTTGTTCGTCGAACGCGGCCACGCTGTTGGTGGTTGTCTTGTAGTTGCCGCGATGCCAGGCGTCCTTGTCGCTGTAGGCCAGCAGGTCGCGGTGCAACTGCCGGATGTGATTCTCTGTCAGTGTGATGTCCTGCCAGGACGAGAACACCAGCTCCATGACCTCGGCATAGCCTGCCACTTCCTGCTCATCGCGGGTCTCGAACGACTTGATCTGCAGGTTAGAGAGCAGGCGTTCGACTTCGCGGTCGGACAGCTTGCTGCCCTCGATCCGGGTCGAGGAACCGATGCTTTCGATGGTCGCGACCCGTCGCAGCGCCGACAATCGGTCCGGCGCGAGCGTGCCCAGGGCGCGCCAAGCTCCCTTGAACTCATCGATGCCGGCGATCAGGCGAAGTATCTCCGGGGTGATCTGGAGGGTGTCGGTACGAATCATGGCATCCAATCCTACACCCATTTACACCCAATTATTGGTTTCTATCCCATTACCACACCCATTTACACCCGTTCTGCAGAAAATGCGATCATCCTGAATCACCTCGACACCAACGCCATCATGAATCCCCTCCGCATCTGGGTCGACGCCGACGCCTGCCCCGCCGTCGTCAAGGACATCCTGTTCCGCGCCGCCGACCGCTGCGCCGTCCAGGTCACGCTGGTCGCCAACCAGATGCTGCGCACGCCGCCGTCGCGCTGGGTGAACGCGGTCCAGGTGCCGCGCGGCTTCGACGTGGCCGATGCCTACATCGCCGGACAGGCGGCAGAGGGGGACCTCGTGATCACGGGCGACATTCCGCTGGCGGCCGAGGTGCTGAAAAAGGGCGCGGCGGTCCTGAACCCGCGCGGCGAGCGCTATACCGAGGCGACCATAGGCGAGCGCCTGGCCATGCGGGACATGCTGGAGGAACTGCGGTCCAGCGGCGTGGCGACCGGCGGGCCGGCGGCGTTCAGCCAGGCGGACCGGCGGGCGTTCGGCAATGCGCTGGACCGGTTCCTGCAAAACGCCGCGGCTGGCCGGCCTCGCGGGACACCGCCTTCAGCCTAACCCAAGCCGGACGGCGCCGCGGCCTTCGCCACCGCCCGCCGCATCCAGCGGAACTGCAACACGACGAGCGTCCCCAGCAGCGCCAGATTCGCCACATTGGACAGCACGCCCGTGAAGAACGCCGGATCGTACGACGCATACCGGTCGTACATGTAGCCCGCCAGCCACCCGCCCACCGCCATGCCGCATCCGCTCATCAGCATCAACGACGGTACGCGCCAATAGGCTTCCTTCGCGGGAAAGGCCTCGCGCACGGCCAGCACATAGGCCGGGATCAGCGCGCTGAAACCCAGCCCGAACGCGATGGAGACGGTGAAAAGGCCGAACTGTTCGGTCACGTACAGGTAGCCGGAAACGGCGGTGGCCTGCATCACGGAGCTGATCAGCGCCGTGCGCAACCCGCCGATGCGGTCGGCGACGAGCCCCCACGCCTGCCGGCTGATGAAGGCCGCGGCCAGCAGGACCGAGAGCATCGCGGCGCCCACGGCCGCCGGCAGGCCGCGGTCGGAGCACAGCGCGACGAGATGGCTTTGCGGCATGGCCATGGGAATGCAGCAGAGGAAGGCCGCGCCCGCCAGCATGGCGAAGGCGATGTTGGGACGCAGCCCGAATACGGTGGACCGTTCGCCGCCCTGGCGATCCGCCGCGCGGACGGCGGTGTCGGCGACGGGCCGCAGGAAGCGCGATGCCAGCATCAGGACGATGCCGGCCTCGAGCAGGCCGTATCCCATCATGGTCGCGCGCCAGCCCCAGGTGGCGATGGTGTGTTCGAACACCAGGGGCCAGACGACGCCGGCGATGTAGCTTCCGCTGGAGAGCAGGGCCAGCGCGGAGCCGCGCCGGCGTTCGAACCATTGGCTGACGTAGACGTACAGCGGCGCGTTCAGGCCGCCCATGCCGAGGAATCCGATGAAGACGCCGTGGCCGATGTACAGCAGCCAGGGTTCGCCCAATGTGGAGATGAACAGCCCCAGGCAGACCGACACGGAACCGGCCATCACGGTCCAGCGCACGCCGAAGCGATGCGCGAGCCGGCCCATCATCACGCCGCCCACGGCGGAGCCGAGCCAGGCCAGCGAGCCTCCCAGCGCGGGCACGGATCGGGCGCCTCCCATTTCGCCGGCGATGGCCTTGAGCCCGACCGTGGAGATGAGCGGAGCGCCGAAGGTCATGCCCAGGCAGCAGAGGGCGGCGGTAGCGATGATCCAGGACGCCCTGGAATCGACCAGTGGAGGGGAAGCCATATCGTCAGACACCCATGCTGGGCCCCGCGCATCAGGCGCGAGGACGACGGCCTGGCGGAAGGCCTGCGGTGGGCTTCCGTCGTCCGCCGGGCGCCAGGGTACCACGATGGGTCCGGGCGCCGCGCGGTAGAATTCGCATGATTTTGTCCCGCAATCGACCGATGTCCGACATCATCCCCGAACAGCCCACCCTCGATCCCCTTTTCATCGCGCTCGGCGAACGCTGTGCTGAAACCCACGAGCATTGCGGCCGCGTGGGCCGACTTGCCTGGATGCTGGGCAGCGCCTGCGGCCTGCCCGCGAACGAACTCGGACTATTGGCCGCGGCCGCGCGCTTCCACGACATAGGCAAGATCGGCATTCCCGACGCGGTCCTGCACAAGCCGGGCCGCCTGGATGCCGAAGAGCGCGAGCTGATGATGACTCATTCCGAGCGCGGCGAGCGCATCTTCGCCGCCGTTCGCTGCGGCGATGCGGGCGTGGTCGCCACGGCCATCCGCCATCACCACGAATGGTTCGACGGCGCGGGCTATCCCGACGGCCTGCATGGAGAGCAGATCCCGCTGCTGTCGCGCATCGTGAACCTGGCCGACAGCTATGACGCGATGGCCTCGACGCGGCCCTACCAGCGGCCGCGCACGCACGGGGACATCATGCGGATCATGCGCGAGGAACGGGGGCGCAAGAGCGATCCCCGGTTGTTCGACCTGTTCGAGCAGCTGACGCAGCAGCAGGCCTAGCTTCCTGCCGGCAAGAGCACGTCCTGCGCCAGCGGCCGCAGCCGGGGCGACGCCAGCAGATCGCTCGGCAACAGATAGCGTCCCGGCATCAGGGGCAGCGCCAGCGGAGTGAACCGTACCTCCAGGTCCAGCCCGGCATCGCGCCAGGCCTTCCAGACGAGCTCGGTGCAATAGGTCCCCGCCGGATCGGCGATGCGGAACGGACGTCCACGCATGGACAACGCCAGGCCGACGGCGCGCCGGCGCGCGTCGTCGCCGGCCTGGACGTGGTAGACCGCATGCCGCCTGGACCGCCGCGCGTCGGTGAAAAACGCCAGGGTATCGACCACGACGCCGTCGGGCCGGCCGCGCACTTCGGAGGGCGTGGCGTGCACGACCCGCCAGCTTCCCGGCTGGCCCACCAGCATGCCGACGTGGCTGTAGGCGCCACGGTCGACCGCCATGACGGCGGCGCTGACCGCCTCGGTGCCTTCGCGAAAGATCAGATCCCCCTCCCGGGCGCCGGGCGCCAGCGCGTCCGCCGCGTGCGCCGCCGCGCCCAGCAGCGCCAGCAGCAACGCGCCGCCCGACCGGCGCAGCGCGGCGCGGGCGGACGTCACTTGAGCAGGATCTTCCAGGTTCCGTCTTCGTTGACCAGCTTGTGGACCTGGGTCTGGTCCTTGCCGTTCTTGTATTTGATGCGGGCCCGCACCTGCGCGGTCTTGCCCGCCTCGTCGACGGTGACCTGGTCCATCTCGATCTTGTCCAGGCCGTCGTTGGCCTTGATGCGGTTCTGCATTTCGCCCACGATCATCTGGACCTTGCCCTTGGCCTGCACCATCTGCGCGGCGGGCACCTGGGCGAAGGAGATCTGCTCGGTGGCCGTTTCCACGTCGCCCTTGGCCGCCGCGCGATAGAAATCCTCGATGGCGGACTCGGGCTTGCCGCCGGAGCAGGCCGACAACAGCAGCGCGAACAGGGCGAGCAGGAAGATCGAATAGGGACGGGAGGCGAGGCGCATGGGGTTCCTTGTTCTTCGAGATGCCGCCGGACATCCGGCAAACCCCGCAATGATATCGCGCGATTACTGACAGTAACTACCCACTTTCAATGATCGTTCACCATCCGGGCGGCCTTCCTGGTCCTGATGGGCCGAAAACCGATATGCTGTCCGGGCCGGCGCGCGGGCCGGCCCCCACGAACCGGAACCGCTCATGAAGCTCGACCTTCCGAGTCTGTTCAACGTCCGCCGCGGCGAGATCCTTCACGTTTCGCTGGCCGTGGGCTTCTTCTTCTGCGTGCTGACCGCGCTGATGATGCTGCGCCCCGCCCGCGAAGCCCTGGGCATGCGCGGCGGCCTGGATGCCGTGCGCTGGCTGTTCGTGGGCACGGCCGTCGTCACGCTGCTGGTCAATCCGGTGTTCGGCCTGCTGGTCAGCCGGTTCCGGCGCATGCAGTTCATCGGCGCGACCTATCTGTTCTTCGCCGCCAGCCTGGCCGGCTTCTACCTGCTGCTGGCCTGGGCGCCGGCCGCCGTGGGCACGGCCAGCGGGCAGGTGTTCTACGTCTGGTTCAGCGTGTTCAACCTGTTCTCGACCATGGTGTTCTGGGCACTGATGGCCGACCGCTTCACGCTGGAGCAGGGCAAGCGCTTCTTCGGCCTGATCTCGGTGGGCGGTACGCTGGGCGCGATCTTCGGGCCATGGCTGGCGTCGGTGCTGGTGCGTGCCGTGGGGACGGCGGGCCTGCTGCTGGTGTCCGCGGGCTTCCTGCTGCTGGCGCTGGCGCTGGGCTGGGGCATCGTGCGCCAGCCGTCCGCCGCGGCCCCCGCCGGGCGGAAAGCCCATGACGCGGAGCGCATCGGCGGCGGCGCCTGGGAGGGCATCAAGGCCCTGGCGCGGTCGCGCTACCTGGCCGGCATCGCGGTCTACGTGGTCATCCTGGCGGTGATGGCGACCTTCCTGTATTTCACGCGGCTGCAGATGGTGGCCGCGCTGGGACACGAACTGGACGGACGCACCGCGCTGTTCGCGCGCATCGACATGCTGACCCAGACCGCCACGCTGGCGATCCAGCTCGTCCTGGCCGGACACCTGATGAAGCGGCTGGGCGTGGCCGTGACGCTGGCCCTGCTGCCGCTGACCACCGCGCTGGGCTTCGTCGGCCTGGCCCTGGTCGGGTCGCTGGCCGCGTTGATCGCCTTCGAGGCCGCGTTCCGCGCGGTGCAGCGGGCCATCATGCGGCCCGCCCGCGAAACGCTGTTCACCGTGCTCGACCGCGAGGACAAGTACAAGGCCAAGGCCTTCATCGACACCTTCGTCTATCGCTTCGGCGACGTGGCCGGCGCGCAGCTCGAAGGCGCGCTGGGCCGGCTGGCGATGGGGTTGTACGCGATCGCCGGCGTGGCCGTGCCGCTGGCCTTCGCCTGGATCGGCCTGGCGTTGTGGCTGGGCCGCGCCCAGCAGCGCATGGCGTCGGCCACTCCGGGCACGGAGCCAGCGGCTTCCACCGCCTTTCCCGTCTTGCAGAAAAGGACCGAACCATGATTACTCGCCGCGCATCGCTGAAACTCGCGCTGGCCGCCACCGCCGCGCCCGCGTGGTCCTGGGGGGCCGATGCCTCCGCGCCGGTCATCACCCGGCCCATCCCCCGCTCCGGCGAACGGCTGCCCGTGGTCGGCCTGGGCAGCTCGGCCACCTTTTCGAGCACCGCGGCGGGCGACGAGAAACAGCGGCTGCGCGAGGTCTTCGCCGCCATGATCGAGCAGGGCGGCACGGTGTTCGACACCGCCCCGGCCTACGGCGCCTCGGAAGAAGTGGCCGGGCAGATCGTGCGCGAGAACGACATGGCCGGCAAGCTGTTCTGGGCCACCAAGCTGAACGTGGCCCGGGGCGGACGGGCCGACCTGGAGCAGGCACGGGCGCAGGTCGAGGCCTCGTTCCAGCGGGTCGGCAAGCCGGTGATCGACCTGATCCAGGTCCACAACATGGGCGACGTCGCGACGCAATTCGGCCTGCTCAGGGAATTGCGCGACCACAAGCGCATCCGCTATGCCGGCGTCACCACCACCTTTCCCCGGCAGTACGACATGCTGGAGCAGGCCATGCGGCACGAACCGCTGGACTTCATCGGCGTGGACTACGCCATCGACAACCGCGTGATGGAAGAACGCGTCCTGCCGCTGGCAGCCGACCGCGGCATCGCGGTGCTGGCCTACGCGCCGTTCGGCCGCACGCGGCTGTGGGACAAGGTGCGCGGCCACGACGTGCCGCCCTGGGCGGCCGAGATCGGCATACGGTCGTGGGCGCAATTCTTCCTGAAGTTCGTGATCGCCCATCCCGCCATCACCTGCGCCACCCCTGCCACCAGCCGCGCCTCCAACGCCATCGACAACCTGGGCGCGGCGCGCGGCGAATTGCCGGATCGCGCGATGCGCGAGCGGATGGCCGCGCACATCGGCAAGCTTTAGCGCGGCCGCTGTCCCGCTCCCGCCGGGAAGGATGGTGGACCAACCCGGCGTCAACGGGATCAGCCCGACATCCGGTGTATCGTTCACTCCCACGCCCGCCCCGGCGCTGGCCATGGCCGCGGGCGAGATCCAGCCCATACAGCCCGAACCCAGAAAGGAAGCCCCGAGATGGACCAGCACGCCGCGCCGCCACGAAGCGACCTTCGCCTGCTACGCCCGATGGGCGGACCGTATCCTGCGCCCGTTCCGACATCGCGGGGGGCCTGACCGTGGCTCCCGCTTCCTTCGAACTGCCCGCCGCGCGGGCCCGCGCGATCTGGCTGCGCGCGCAGCGGCTGGATGCAACGGCACCCTTCGGCGCCGGCCCCGGGGCTGTGGGCCGGGCCATCGAACATCTCGGCTACGTGCAGATCGACACCATCAACGTGATCGAACGCTGCCACCATCACATCCTGTATTCCCGCATTCCCGGCTATCGCCGCGCCGACCTCGAGCAGGCGCAATCGGCGGACAAGAGCGTGTTCGAATACTGGACCCATGCGCTGGCCTACGTGCCGACGGCCGACTACCGGCAATTCGTCGCCGCCATGGACGCGCGCCGCGCGCGGCCCGGGCCCTGGATCGCCGGCGTGGACGAGACGGACTACGCGGCGCTGCTGCGGCGCATCCGCGATGAAGGCGCCCTGTCCATCCGCGACATCGACGAAGCCCTGGTCGAGAAGACCCATCCCTGGGGCAGCCGCAAGCCCTCCAAGCGCGCGCTGCGGCTGGGGTTCTTCGTGGGCGACCTGACGGTCAGCAAGCGCACGGGCATGCTCAAGACCTACGAGTTGTCCAGGCGCCACTTCGGCTGGACACGCCGCCCCCGGCCGGTGGGCGAGGCGAAGTATGCCGAATACCTGCTGCGGCGGGCGCTGCGCTCGCAGGGCATGGTCGGGCTGGACTCGATCTGCTATGGCGACGCCGGCGCCAAACCCGCGGTGCGCGCGCTGATCGACACCCTGGTCAAGAAGAAGGCATTGGTCCCCGTGCACATCGCGGGCCAGGCCAGGACCCAACACTGGATCGAGCCCGCCGCGCTGGACACGCCGGCGCCACCGGCCACCGCCACGCATATCCTGTCGCCCTTCGATCCCCTGGTCATCCAACGCAAGCGGCTGCATGCCTTCTTCGACTACGAACACCGCTTCGAGGCCTACGTGCCGCCCGAGAAGCGCGTGCTGGGCTATTTCGCGCTGCCGGTGCTGGTGGGCGACCAGGTCGTGGCGGCGCTGGACCTGAAGATGGACCGCCAGGCAGGCCGGCTGCTGGTGCAGAAATGGACCTGGATCGCGGCGCAGCGGCCAGCGTGGAAGACGGCCATCGACGAGGCGCTGCACGGGTTCGAGCGTTTCCAGCGCGGGTAACGCTGCCCGGCGGGCCGTCTGCCGTCACTGCGCCAGCTTCACCTGCCCGCTTTCGATCATCGCGCCATAGCGCTTGGACGCCTCCTGCACCACATTGCGGAAATACGCGGGCGTGCTGCCCACCGGCTCGTAGCCCATGGACGCGAAGGATGCGCGCACGGACGGCGACTGGATGGTCTTGACCAGCGCCGCGTTCAACCGCTCCAGCACCGCCGGGGGGATGCCCGCCGGGGCGATGAATCCGACCCAGCCGTCGGTGGTGAAATCCATGCCCGCCTCCTTGAAGGTCGGCACGTCGGGGTAGGCCTCGACCCGCTTCTTGGCCGCGACCGCCAGCGCGCGCACCTTCCCGGTGTCGACGAAGGTCTTGGCGCCCTGGCCGGCCAGCATGTAGTCGATCTGCCCGCCCGCCAGGTCGGCCAGCGCGCCGCTTTCCCCCTTGTAGGGCACGTGCACGGTCTGGATGCCGGCCAGGTTGGCGAAATAGACGTTGTTGAAGTGGAAGCTGGTACCGGCCCCCGGCGTGCCGTAGTTCAACTGGCCCGGCCGGCTCTTGGCCAGGGCGATGAACTCCTTCAGTCCGCCCGACGGCAGCAGCTTCTTGCTGGCGACCAGCACCATGAACGTATCGACGGCGATGGTGACGGGCGCGAATTCCTTCAGCGGCTCGATGCCGTAGCCGGGATCGGTCAGCGGCAGGGTCACCATGGTGGCGGGCACGGCCAGTCCTATCGTGTAGCCGTCCTTGGGCGCCCGCCGCAGCTGGTCCATGCCGATCTTGCCGCCCGCGCCGGGCTTGTTCTCGACCACCACCGGCTGGCCGAGTTCGCGCGCGGCGCCCTCGGCGACGGTGCGCGCCACCGCATCGGTCAGCCCGCCGGGTGCATAGGGAACGACGATGGTGATCGGCCGGGTGGGCCAGTCCGCCCGCGCCGGGCCGGCGGCGGCCACGGCAAGCGCGGCGATGAGCATGGCGGTGCGTATCATGTATGGGTCTCCTTCCCGCGGGTCAGGCTGCGGTGCCTGCCTCGCTTCCATGGACGAGGATTCTTGGTCACCGGCGGCGGGTTGACGACAGCAACCCGGCCCCGTTCCGGCATGCGGATCTGGCATGATTCCATGCGCAGGCCGGACACGGTTGCGCGTTGTGTAGTCGGAGCCTTCATGGCCATCATTCCCGATATGCGGAAATCCTCTCCCGGCAAGACCCGGACCGCCGGCATCGATGGCCGGCGCGGCGACTTCATGACCTCGCTGGCCAAGGGGCTGGAGATCCTGGCCGCCTTCGAGGTCGGCCATCCCCTGGGCAACCAGGAACTGGTGGCCATCACGGGCCTGCCCAAGACCACGGTCTCGCGCATCACCGGCACGCTGGCATCGCTGGGCTACCTGCGCCTGGACGAACAGAGCCGCAAATACGCCATGGGTGCCCGGGTACTGGGACTGGGCGCCAGCGTACAACGTCACATCGGCCTGCTACGCACGGCCCGTCCCCACATGCAGCGCCTGGCGGACGAACTGGACATCGCCGTGGTGCTGGGGGCGCGCGACCGCACGGGCCTGGTATTCCTGGAAGTGATCCATCCGCCGCGCAACGCGCTGACGATCAACACCGACTCCGGCTCGGTGGTGCCCATCGAGCGTACGTCCATCGGGCTGGCATACCTGGTGGCCGCTCCCGTGACCGAGCGCGTGCACATGCTGCAGGCGCTGCGCGACGCGCATCCCGACGACTGGGAAGACATACGCGGCGTGGTCGAGCGGGCCCACAAGGATTACCGCGAGCGCGGCTTCGTGGTGTCCCAGCGCGGCCGGGGCGGACTGATCAGCGGCGTGGGCGTACCGATGGTGCTGGGCCCGAACGGCGTCTTCTCCTTCGCCTGCGTGGGGCCGTCCATCCAGCTGTCCGAAGTCCGCCTGGTCCAGGTGCTGGGGCCGCGCCTGGTGGAAACGGTGGCCGCCATCGGGCAGGCCATGCGGGCGGCGGACCGCGGATAGGACGCACCGCCCGCCATTCCGATCCGGATTGCGGAACTCGGCCGATGCGGCCGTTTCCCCCGTGGCGGCCGCTGCCTAGAGTTCGAAGCGTACTGATTTCCCCAACGAGCGCTTCGATGAACAGATACCGCCTGCCCGATCACGCCGTCAGCGGCGACTCCGACACCACCGTGTTCCTGCTGCATGGCGCCTACGGCTCCAAGGACTATTTCCGGGACCTGACCGCCACCCTGGTGCAGGCCGGCTATCGCGTCGTGGCCTGGGACGCGCCGGGCTACGGACTGAGTCCGCTGCCCGCGAACGGGCTGTCGATCGAGCGCCTGGCCGAGGCCGCGGCCCGCCTGATCGAGCACACCGGCGGCCGGCGCAATGTCGTCATGGGACACAGCATGGGCGGCATCACGGCGCCGCTGGTCACGCGCCTGGCGGGCGACCGGGTGCACGGGCTGGTGATATCCGCCACGCTGGGCTCTTTCGCCCGCAAGTCGGCCGAGGACAAGGTGACCTTCCTGAAAGAACGCATCGAACCGCTCAAACGCGGCGTGCCTTTCCGCACGGCGGCCGAGGCGGTGGTGCGGTCGATGTTCGCGCCCGGCTCGGCCGGTCCGCTGGTGGACCAGGTGCGCGAGGTCGCCCTGTCGATGTCGGCCGACACCTTCTGCGCGGCCATCGAAGCCATCGTGAACTACGACGGCCTGCAGACGATGCGGGAAGTCAGCGTGCCCGCGCTGCTGATCGCCGGCGCGCAGGACAAGGTCGGCCGGCCCGACGGCATGCGCGAGCTCACCGCCGTCATCCCCGGCGCGCGCTTCGTCTGCATCGAGGGCGCCGGCCACTATTCCTTCGCCGAACAGCCCGGGGCCTTCAACGCCGCGCTGCTGTCCTTCCTGGACGGCCTGCCGCAACGCGCCGCCGCCTGAGCGGCCTCCATTCCTCCCGGTGCCTACCGCCATGACGATACAGACCCTGCCCGGCGGCGTGATGTCCACGCTGCAGCCCACCGACCATCCGTTCCTGAACGGCCCGTTCCGGCCGATGTTCAACGAGTACATCGCCGACACCCGCAGCCTGCAGGTCATCGGCGAGATCCCCCGCGACCTGGACGGCATCTTCATCCGCAACACGCACAACCAGATCCACCAGCCGCTGGGCATGTTCCATCCCTTCGACGGCGACGGCATGCTGCATGCCGTGCACTTCCACGACGGCCACGCGACCTACCGCAACCGCTTCGTGCAGACCACGGGCTTCCTGGCCGAGCAGGCCGCCCGCCGGTCGCTGTGGTCGGGCCTGCTGGAACCCGAAAAGGCGTCCCGGCGCGGGTCCGGCGCCATGGGCGCGATGAAGGACAACGCCGGCACCGACATCATCTGCCACGCGGGGCTGCTGCTGGCCACGATGTCGCAGGGCAGCGAACCGTGGCGCCTGGATCCCGTCACGCTGGACACGCTGGGGCCCGACATCAACTGGGCACGCAAGATCCCCGACGGCATCAGCTCGCACTACAAGGTCGATCCGGAAACCGGCGAGATGATGTTCTTCAACTACCCGGAACACTGGCCATACATGCACTACGGCGTCATCGACCGGAACAACCGCCTGGTGCATTACGTGCCGGTGGAGCTGCCGGGCGCCCGCTGGCCGCACGACCTGGGCATCACCAGGAACTATTCCATCCTGCACGACACGCCGCACTTCTTCGATCCCGAGCTGCTCAAGCGCGGGCAGCACAAGATGACCTTCCATCCCGAGATGCCCGCGCGCTTCGGCGTGATCCCGCGCCACGGCGACGGCTCGCAGGTGCGATGGTTCGAGGCCAAGGCCTGCCACATCCTGCACCTGGCCAATTGCTACGAGGACGGCGACGAGATCGTGATGGACGGCTGCATCATGCCCGAGCCCAAGCTGCACCCGGTGGGCGCGACCGACGGCAAGGACATCTACGCCCGCATCAAGGCGCGGCTGGACAAGCACAACAACCCCACCATGATGCACCGCTGGCGCTTCAACCTGCGCACCGGCGCCACCACCGAGCAGTACCTGGACGACGAGATCACCGAGTTCCCGGTCGTCAGCAACGACTACGTGGGCCGGCCCTACCGCTACAGCTACAACGTGCTCTACCAGCCGGGCGAGTGGCTGTTCCGCGGCCTGAAGCGCTTCGACCTGCACACCGGCGCCGTGCAGCGCTACGAATACGGTCCCGGCCGCTACGGCAGCGAACCACAGGTAGCGCGCCGCCTGGGCGCGCGCGGCGAGGACGACGGCTACGTGACCGTGTTCGTCACCGACATGAACCAGGACCGGTCCGAATGCCTGGTGCTGGACGCCCGCGACATCTCGCGCGGGCCGCTGGCCACCATCGTGCTGCCGGAGCGCATCCCCGTGGGCACCCATGCCTGCTGGGTGGAAGGCGACCGCATTCACGGCGAACATCGCGATCCGGCGGCCTGGGCATGACGCCGGCCGAGCTGGTCCTGCTGCCGGGGCTGAACAATACGGCGGCCGTGTTCGATGACGTGAAGGCGGCGCTTCCGGACACCCTGCGCGCGCACTGTCCCGACTTGCCCGCGCTGGACACGGTGGAGGATCTGGCCGACCACGTGTTGCGTGACGCCCCCCCGCGCTTCTGGCTGGGCGGCTTCTCGTTCGGCGGCTACGTCGCGATGGCGGTGCTGGATCGGGCGCCCGAACGGATCCAGGGCATCGCGCTGATCTGTTCCGGGCCGGCGGCCGACACGCCGGTCCAGGCGGCCAAACGGCGCGAAGCCATCGCCGGCGCGCGCCAGGGAAGCTACCTGGAGACGGCCGCCGCCTCGACCGCCCCCTTCCATCCGGACAGCCTGGCCCGTCCCGATCTGCTGGCCCGGCGCCGGGCCATCGTGCAGGCCTATGGTGCGCAGCGCTATATCGCGCATTGCCTGGCTTGCATTGCCAGGCCGGATCGCACCGGGCTGCTGGACGGCCGCCACCCGACCCTGCTGGTGACCACCACCCACGACCGCGTCGTCGCGCCGGAGAACCTGGCGCGCCTGGCGGCCGACGTGCCGGGCAGCCGGCTGGAGATAGTGGCGGATGCCGGGCACCTCGTGCCGCTGGAACAACCCCGCGCGCTGGCCGGGGTCCTGGCGCGATGGATCGCGCATGGAGACGCATCATGATGCCGCTTCCCCTGCAGGGACTGCGCGTCTTCGACCTGAGCCAGGGCGTGGCCGGCCCTTACTGCACCATGCTGCTGGCCGCGCAAGGCGCCGATGTGGTGAAGGTCGAACCCTTCGAAGGCGACTGGATACGGTCGGGGCGTAACCAGCATCGCGGGCACACGCCGGCCTCCATCACCGTCAATCTCGGCAAGCGCAGCATCGCGCTCGACCTGAAACATCCCGACGGCCCGGACGTGGCGCGCCGCATCGCCGCCGGCTGCGACATCGTGATCGAAAGCTTCCGTCCCGGCGTGGCCGCGCGGCTGGGCCTGGACGATGCCACGCTGCGCGCCGGCCGGCCGGACCTGATCTACGCCTCGGTCTCGGGCTTCGGCCAGGACGGGCCGCTGAGCCGGCGCGGCGTCGTGGACCAGATCATGCAGGCATTCTGCGGCTGGATGACCCTGAACGCCGATGCCGCGGGCCAGCCCCAGCGCACGCGCAACGTCGTGCTGGCCGACCAGGTCACCGGACTCTACGCGTACCAGGCCGTCGGCGGCGCCCTGATCGGCAAGCTGCGCCACGGCAACGGCGCGCGCCTGGACATCTCGCTGATGGGCGCCATGGCAGCCTTTCTCGCGCCGCGGCTGGTGGCCGCCGGCACCGGCGGCGGCGAGGCCGGACAGGTCTATTTCGCCGCCCCCACCGGCGAATACCCCACGCGCGCCGGCACGTTGATGCTGGCCGCCCGCAAGCCCGCGGAGTACCAGCGCTTCTGCGAGGCCATCGGCCGTCCCGACCTGCATACGGACGAACGCTACGCCACGCAGGAAGCGCGCAACCGCAACGCCGCCGGGCTCGACCGCGAGATCGCCGCCAGCCTGTCCACGCGCACCGCCGAGGAATGGGAGACCCTGCTGAACGAGCGCGGCGTCATGGCCAGCGTCGTGCGCAGCGTCGGCCAGTTCATGGCGTCCGAACAGATGCGGTTCGCCGGGCTGGTGGAAACGGTGGACGTGGCGGGCGTGGGCGAGTGCCCGCTCGTGCGGCTACCCGGCGCGCCCGCCTGGTCGGCGCGGGCGCGTGTACCCGCCGTGCCCGCGATCGGACAGCACGGCGGCGACATCCTGCGCGAAGCCGGCCTGGCCGAGCGCGACATCCGGCAACTGGCCGCCGCCCGGTGCGTGCGCCTGCCCACAACGCAAGAAGAAGTGCCCTCCCATGTCTCGTGAACTCCTGCGCGGCCTGCGCCTGCCCGTCGTCTCGGCTCCCATGTTCCTGCTGTCCGGGCCGGAACTCGTGCTTGCCGCATGCAAGGCCGGCATCGTGGGCGCCTTCCCCACCCCCAACGCGCGTCCGATCGACGTGCTGGACCAATGGATGCGCGCCATCACCGAAGGCCTGGAAGCGGCGCGCGCCGCAGATCCTCACGCGCGGCTCGGCCCCTGGGCGGCGAACCTGGTCACCCATTCCTCGAACTCCCGGCTGCCCGAGGACCTGGCGCTGGTCGCCCGCTACCGGCCGCCCATCGTCATCACCGCGCTGGGCAGCCCGCGGCCCGCCATCGACATCGTGCACGGCTACGGCGGCATCGTGCTGGCCGACGTGATCGACCTGCGGCTGGCCCGCAAGGCCATCGCCGCCGGCGCCGACGGACTGGCCTGCGTCAGCGCCGGGGCGGGCGGCCATACCGGCAGCCTGTCGCCCTTCGCCTTCATCAGCGCCGTGCGGCAGTTCTTCGACGGCATCATCGCGGTCGGCGGTGGCATCGCCGACGGCTGGGGCGCGGCCGGCGCGATCGCCGCCGGGGCGGACCTGGTCTACATGGGCACCCGCTTCCTGGCGACCCGGGAAAGCCGGGCGACCGAAGCCTACAAGCAGATGGTGGTCGAGTGCGACACCGAACAGTTGATCGTCAGCAGCGGCATCACCGGCACGCCGGCGAGCTGGCTCAAGCCGTCGCTGGCGGCCAACGGCATCGATCCCGATACGCTGGCCGCCAGCAGCACCCGGCACTACGACAGCAACACGCCCTTCGCGAAGAAACGCTGGCTGGACGTGTGGGCCGCGGGGCAGGGGTTGGGGGTGATAGGGGACGTACCGGACGTGGCGGAACTGGTGGATCGGCTGGAGCGGGAGTACCGGCAGGCGGGCGAGCGGTTCGATTTGCTGCGCGGCGCGGCGGAGCCGCTCTTCGGCGCGCATCGGAAGTCTGGTTCGGCCGGGCGTTGACAGCCACTCACACCGCGATGATAATGCGAACCATTCCTATCTTCTAGACGCGACAGGTCAGCCGTCTGTTTCCAACGCCGCCGGTCGATGGGACGCCCATCCCATGGTCCTGGACGCTTCGTGGTTGCCCACTACTACAGAGAACTGCTGAATTTCTGTGCCCGAGCGGTCAACAACCGCGATGCGGCGGCCGACATCGTGCAGGAATGCTATGCGCGCTTCCTGGCCATCCAGCGCAGGCAGCCGATCGCGGAGCCCCGGGCGTTGCTGTACCAGACGGCGCGCCATATCATGGTGGACCAGCATCGGCGCGAGCTCGTGCGCGGCCACGAAAGCATCGACTTGCTGGCCGAGGCCGAGCATCCGGCGATACCGTCCCAGTCGCAGCCTGATGCGATCCTGTCATCGACTCAACGAGTACGAGCCTATGTCTCCGCCATCGAGGCGCTGCCGCCCCGTTGCCGCGAGGCCTTCGTCCTGCACGTGTTCGACGGCCTGTCGCACACCCAGATCGCCCAGCGCATGAATACCTCGGTCAGCATGGTGGAAAAGCACGTGGCCCGCGGCCGGCTGGCTTGCCGCGCCTGCGAAAAACGATTGCAGGGACAGGATGCTCCGCAAGCCGGGGCAGACGTACCGGGCGTCAGGATTCCATGAAGCCGAACGACGCCGATCTGCGCGAGTTGGACGGGTACGTTCAGACTCAGGACGAAGTGGAACTGCAGGCCGCCTTGTGGGTGTCGCGCGGGAAGGACGGCATGGATGAAGCCTCCGCGAGCCGGCTCCAGGCATGGCTGGCCGCGGATCCCGCTCATGTCGAGGCCTATCGTGCCATGGAAGAAAGCTCCCAGCGGGTCAGCGCGCTTCCGGAACATGCCATTGAATCGATCAGGACGGGCCTGAACCGGCGCGGCCCGCCGGCCGCCATGGCCGGAGCTGGGACGGCCCGGCGGTCTCGCCCATCTCTGTCAGCTCGCCTGGTGCCCCGCCTGGGCTGGGCATGGCCGTGGGCGGCCACGGCCGTCGCGACGGTGGTGTTGATGGCGGGCTGGGCCGGTTTGGAGCACTGGCGCAGCGAACCCGTTTTCACCGGCGACTACGTCACGGCCCGAGGCCAGCGCCTCGATGTCGAGCTGCCCGATGGCAGCATGCTGCAGTTGGACACCGCCACGCGGGTCCAGGTGCACCTGTATCGGCATCGGCGCGATGCAAAGCTGCTGGACGGTCAAGCCATGTTCGCGGTCAGCGCCGATCCGACCCGCCCCTTCGACGTCGCGGCAGGCGCCGCGCGAGTCACCGTCGTGGGCACGCGCTTCTCGGTGCGGTATACGCATGACGGCCTCGACGCGGGCAAGGCTATCGTCGCGGTCGAGTCGGGACAGGTGCGGGTAACCGGCGTCCCAAGACAGGAAGAACGGAAGACGGCGGCCGGCGACCGTGTCGAGCTGCATGCGGGGCAGAGCGTCACGGCCAACGAAGCTGGCCGGCTGGAGGCGATCGTCGATCTGCCCGTGCAAGCCGTGGGCGCCTGGCGCGCGGATCGGGTGACCTTCGGCGATACGCCGCTGGCCCTGGCGCTGGCCGAGTTCGAGCGCTATGCCGACACCGGTCTGGTAGTCCGGGATCCCGCGGTAGCCGACCTGCGCCTCGGGGGCAGCTTCGACCTGAGACAGGCCGGGGCTTTCGCGCAGGCGCTGCCACGACTGTTGCCGGTACGGCTGGAGCGGCGCGGCGGCACGACCGAGATCGTCGGCCTGCGCTGACAAACGACCCGGGTCCCGGCACCCGGAAAAAACTTCCAGTCCTCTGTTTCGCCACACATGCGGGTTTTGCCGCCTCGTACGACTACATCAGTAGTGCTTCTCGTTTCCATTACTGTTCGGAGTCGACAACCATGCGGCCGTTGCGCCCTATCCTCGTTCCCCTGGCTTGCGTCGCCATGCTGGTGGCCGGCCTTCCTGCCGCCGCCCAATCGGTCCCTGCCGCCCTGGACGTCTCGCTTGCCAGCCAGCCGCTTGGACAGGCGCTCAACGAATTGGCGCGCCAGGCCGGGCTACAGCTCTTGTTCTCTCCCGAACTGGTGGCGGGCAAGGTGGCGCCGGCCGTATCCGGCCGCATGACCCCCAGGCAGGCGCTGGACCGGCTCCTGGCCGCAACCGGACTGGAAGCGGTCAGCGAAGGCAATACCGTGATCGTGAGGGCCGCTTCGCACTCGGGTCCGGCCACGATGCTGGCACCGGTCGTCGTCACCGCCAATCTCGAAAGGGAGAATGCCTACGGACCGGTCTCTGGCTACGTAGCCAGGCGCAGCTCGACCGGCAGCAAGACGGATTCGCCGATCATCGAAACTCCGCAGTCGATTTCGGTGATCACCGCCGACCGCATCCAGGCGATCGGCGCCACGACACTCAAGGACGCGTTGAGCTACACCCCCGGCGTCGGCATCTCGCCCTACGGCATCGACTCTCGTTTCGACTGGATCACCGTGCGGGGCTTCGACGCCTACAGCCCCGGGTTCTATATGGACGGCCTGCCCCTGCGCAACAACGGGAACTTCGGCCTCTGGAAGATCGAGAACTACGGCGCGGAACGCATCGAGATCTTGCGGGGGCCGGCTTCCGTGCTCTACGGACAGGGCAACCCGGGTGGCGTCGTCAATGTCATCAGCAAGCGTCCCACGGCGGAACCCGTGCGGGAACTGCAGGTACAGATGGGCGACCATCGGCGCAAGCAGGTCGCCGCCGACTTCTCGGGCCCGCTGGACGCCGACGGCAAGCTGCTGTATCGCATCACGGGCGTGGTTCGCGATGGGGAGCTCGGCCAAGGCGGCATGCGGGACGACCATACCTATATCGCGCCCTCGTTGACCTGGAAGCCCTCGAGCGATACGTCGCTGACACTGCTGTCGCAATTGGGCCGCATTCGCGCGGGTGCGCTGACCCGCGTAGCGCCTGAATACGGATCTCTCGTGCCCACCCCCATCGGCACCCGGATACCCGATTCATTGTTCATCGGCGATCGCAATTTCGATCGCCTGAACCAGGACCAGCAAATGGTCGGATACCAATTCGAACATCGCTTCGACGACACCTGGACCGTGCGCCAGAATGCCCGCTACGCACATCTCGATGTCGACTACCGGCAACTGAGCGGCCCGCGTTTCGTTACGGTGAACGACAACGACGCGCTCGATCCGGCCAACTTCCGGCTGCTGTCGCGTACGCCCTTCAGCAGCAAGGAGAAGATGACGGCCTTGGCCATCGACAATCAACTGCAAGCCGATGTTCGAGCCGGGGACTGGCAGCACAAGCTGTTGTTCGGGCTGGACCACCAGCGCACCCGGATAGACCAGGTCAGCCGCAGCAGCGGCACCGCGCCCGTGCTGGACATCTACGCGCCCGTCTATGGCGGCGCGGTGGAACTCGCCGATCCCTACACCGACGGCATCACCCGGCTGTCGCAGACCGGCGCCTACGTCCAGGACCAGATCAAATGGCGCGAAAAATGGGTCTTCACGCTGGGAGGCCGTTACGACAGCGCCGAAGCCAAGACCTTCAGCCGTGCCGATGGCACGACGACGATCATGAAGGACCACAAGTTCACCGCCCGCGGCGGGGTCGTGTACCTGGCGCCCGGCGGCTGGGCTCCTTACCTGAGCTATGCGCAGTCGTTCATCCCTACGCTCGCGCTCGATCCGGCGACGGGCGAGGCCTTCAAGCCCGAGACCGCCCGCCAGTACGAAGCCGGCGTCCGCTATCTGCCCCCGGGGCGCAAGGAGAGCTACAGCGCGGCGGTCTTCGACCTGCGGCGCCAGAACTACGTCACCTACGACGTGAATTTCCAGCCCCGCCAGACCGGCGAGGTGTCGGTGCGCGGGATTGAACTCGAGGCCACGGCCGCACTGGCGCCCCAATTGAACGTGACGGCTTCCTACAGCTTCACGCCCCGGGCCATCGTCACGGGCAGCGCCAATCCCGACGAGATCGGCAAACAGGCAACCGCCGTGCCCCGCCACAGGCTGTCGATATGGGGCGACTATCGCTTCGCGAGCGGCGTAAAGGTGGGCCTGGGCATGCGCTATACCGGCACGACCCGGGGCGAGAACGAAACGGCGTCCGCGAAGATTCCGGCCGTCACGATCTTCGATGCCATGCTTGGCTACGACATCGACCGCTGGAGCCTGGCCTTGAACCTGCGCAATCTTGCCGGCAAGACCTACATCGCCAACTGCGGATTCGGCAACTGCTACTACGGACCGGCGCGCTCCGTGGTAGCCACCGCCACCTATCGCTGGTAGCCACCAGGGGGGACTGGCGAACACCAGGCGGAACCGGCGCTCCGCCCTTGCCGCATGTGGCCGCTTCAGACCGTCGCCGCGCCTCCCAGAATGACCGTGCTCTGGCTGGACAAGGTCCCGCCGTTGCCATGCGCGATGGCCGTCTCGCAGCCCGCCACCTGGCGCCTGCCCGCTTCGCCGCGCACTTGGCGCACGGCCTCCATCAGCACGAACACCCCATACATGCCGGGATGGCAGTACGACAACCCGCCGCCGTTGGTATTGACGGGCAGGCTGCCGCCCGGCGCAATCGCCCCGTCCGCCACGAAGCGGCCGCCCTCGCCCTTGGGGCAGAAGCCCAGGTCTTCCAGGAACAGCAGCGTGGTGATGGTGAAGGCGTCGTACACCTGGACCGCGTCGATGTCGCGCGGACCGAGGCCGGCCATGGCGTAGGCCGCCGCGCCCGACTGCGCGGCGCCGGTGACCGTGAGGTCAGGCATGCTGGTGATGTGATAGTGGCTGAGGTGTTCGCCCACGCCCAATATGTAGGCGGGCGGCTTGCGCAGGGTGGCCGCCCGTGCGGCCGAGGTCACGATGAGCGCGCCGCCGCCGTCGGTGACCAGGCAGCAGTCGCGCACGGTCAGGGGATGGCTGAGCATGCGCGCGCCCAGGACTTCGTCCACGGTCAGCGGGGTCTTCTCCCACGCAACGGGGTTGAGCAGGGCCCATTGCCGCGCGGCCACCGCGACCTGCGCCAGCTGTTCGCGCGTGGTGCCGTACTGGTGCATGTGGCGCGAGGCCGCCAGCGCGTACGAGCTGGCGGTGTAGATGGGCCGGTAGGGGGCCTCGTAGGGATTGACGTCGGGCGCGGCCACGTTGCTGCGGCCGGCGCTGCGCTGGGTGCTGCCATAGGCGATCAGCGCGACCTCGCACAGGCCGGCCTGGATCGCCAGCTGCGCGTGCGCCACCATGGACATGAAGCTGCATCCGCCTATGTTCGTGCCGTCGTGGTAGCGCGGCGCGATGCCCAGGTATTCGCACAGCGCCAGGGTAGGCATGCGGCTTTGCGAGGTGGTGGCGAACACGCCATCGACGTCGCGCAGCGATAGGCCGCAGTCGCGCAGGGCGCGGGAAGTCGCCTGGCCCATGAGATCCAGCGGCGACAACCCGGCCGCGACTTCGCCCAGGTCCGACTCCGCCACGCCGACGATGGCGCAGGCGCCGCGCTTCAATGCTTGGGAGTTCATGCGGCCTCCGGGCGAAAGACCGGATAGGGAGGCTGCCCATCCTGCGGCTGGTGTACCTGCATGCGCACGCGCAGTCCGATGCGGACCTCTTCGGGCGCCAAGCCTTCGACCCGGCTCATCAGGCGAAAGCCTTCGTCCATGTCGACCAGCACGACGTTGTAGGGCGCTTCGCCGCGAGGACTGATGACCGTGACGGCATGGATGGTGCCCTT
This sequence comes from Pigmentiphaga sp. NML030171, assembly GCF_002188635.1. Classification (GTDB taxonomy): domain Bacteria; phylum Pseudomonadota; class Gammaproteobacteria; order Burkholderiales; family Burkholderiaceae_B; genus Pigmentiphaga; species Pigmentiphaga daeguensis. The sequence continues at coordinate 367,560 of NZ_NINX01000033.1, forward strand.
GCCCGTGCTGACGCGCCATTGCAGGTCGTCATTGCCGGTGCCCGGGCCGATGACGCGCGGATGGAACACGGGCCGGCCGCTGGCCGGGTCGTACTGATAGGCCAGTTCGCCGCGGGAAAGGTGGTCGCGGAAGATGGCCAGCGGCGAGGCCGGCGCTGCGGAGGCGGAGGTACGGGAATCCATGGTCTCAATGGAAAGCGGGATGTCGGGGCGCGGGCATCACACGATGCCATCGCGGCGGTAGGCGGCGATGTCTTTTTCGCTGCAGCCCAGAAGCTCCCGCAGCACGGCGTCGGTGGAGTCGCCCAGCACGGGCGGCGGCCGGTCGTAGGCCGGCGGGGTGCCGCGCAGCCGCAGCGGGCTGGCGATGGTCGACACGATGCCGCCGTCGGCCTTGGGCATGTCCACGCGCAGCCCGCGATGCCGCACCTGGGCGTCCTCGAACACCTGGGCGTAGTCGTTGATCGGGCCGCAGGGCACGCCGTGGGCCTCCAGCCGCGCGATCCATTCGTCGCGCGGCCGGGCCAGCATGGTGCGGGCCAGCTCGGGCACCAGTTCCTGCCGGCCGACGATGCGGCCGGTCACCTTCTTCCAGCGTTCGTTGCCGGCCAGGTCCGGGCGTTCGATGGCGGCGCAGTATTGCTGCCACTGCTTGTCGTTGCCCACCGCGACCACGATCTCGCCGTCGGCCACCGCGAACACCTGGTAGGGCACGAGGCTGGCGTGGGCGTTGCCGTAACGGTGCGGGACCTTGCCGTTGGCGAAGTAGCCCGTGACCTGGTTGCCCCCCAGGGCCACGATGCAGTCCAGCAGCGCCATGTCGATGTACTGGCCGCGGTCCGATACGGTGCGATGCTGCAAGGCGGACAGGATGGCGATGGTGGCGTACATGCCGGTCATCACGTCGGCGATCGCGACGCCGACCTTCTGCGGCCCGCCGCCCGGCAGTTGGTCGTTCTCGCCGGTAATGCTCATCAGGCCGCCCTGCGCCTGGAACACGAAATCGTAGCCCGGCTTGTGGGCGCTGGGGCCGTCCTGCCCGTAGCCCGTGATGGAGCAATAGACCAGGCGCGGGTTGATGCGCGACAGGCTGTCGTAGTCCAGCCCGTAGCGTTTCAGGTCGCCGATCTTGTAGTTCTCGACCACCACGTCGGACCGCTCCGCCAGCCGCCGCACCAGCGCCTGCCCCTCGGGCCGCGCGATGTCCACGGTGATGGATTTCTTGCCGCGGTTGGCGGCGGCGTAGTAGGTGGAGTCGGTGGTGTCCGCGCCCTGGGCGTCGCGCACCCACGGCGGCCCCCAGGCGCGGGTGTCGTCGCCGGTGCCGGGGCGTTCCACCTTGATGACTTCGGCGCCCATGTCGGCCAGGTTCTGCGTGCACCAGGGTCCGGCCAGGATGCGCGACAGGTCCAGGACGCGAATGTGCGACAGCGCGCCGGTCTGGCCGCCCATGGCGGCCCGTGTGGTTTCGGAAGACATGTCGGAATCAGTCGATCTTGATGTTGGCGTCGGCGATGACCTTGGACCATTTGCTGAGCTCGGCGTCGACGAACGCGGCGAACTCGGGCTGCGTCATGGTGCCCGGCTCGGCGCCCTGCGCCGCGAACTCCTTGCGCACCGCGGCGCTGGACAAGGCCTTGCGCACGTCGGCCGACAGCCGGTTCGCCAGCTCGGGCGACATGCGGCCGGGACCGTACAGGCCGAACCAGGCGGTGGCCTCGAAACCCTTCACGCCCGCCTCGTCGATGGTGGGGACGTCCGGCAGCGCCGGCGAACGCTTGAGCGAGGTCACGCCCAGGGCCCGCAGGCGGCCGGACTTGATGTGCTGGATCACGCCCGGCACCGAGTCGAACATCACGGGGATCTGTCCGCCCAAGAGGTCGTTCAGCGCCGGCGCCGCGCCCTTGTAGGGGATGTGCGTCATCTGGATGCCGGTCATGGACTTGAACAGCTCGCCCGACAGGTGATTGGCGCCGCCGGTGCCGGCCGAACCGAAGTCCACCTTGCCGGGATGCTGCCTGGCGTAGGCGATCAGCTCCTGCACCGTGCGCACCGGGAAGGCGTGGTTCACCACCAGCACGTTGGGCACGGCCGCGACCTGGGCGATGGGCGTGAAGTCCGTGCGCGTGTTGTAGCGCAGGTTCTTGTACAGGCCGGGATTGATGACGTGGTGCGTGGCCGTCAGCATCAGCGTGTAGCCGTCGGGCTGCATGCCCGCCAGTTGCTCCGAGAAGATGGTGCCGCTGGCGCCCGCGCGGTTCTCCACCACGACCGGCTGGCCCCAGTTCTTCTGCAGCTCGGCCGCCAATTGGCGGGCCAGGATGTCGGTGGTGCCGCCCGGGGGGAACGGCACGACGATCCTGACCGGCTGGGTGGGAAAGTTCTGGGCGTGGGCCAGGGCGGGCAGTGCCATGCCCGCCGCGCTGGCCAGCACGGCAAGGGCACGCTGGATGCGCATCGTCATGTCGTCTCCTTTCTTCTATCGTTCGGAAGCGCTCAGGCCGCGCCCAGTTCGTGCGGGAACTCGACCATGGCCTCGCCCGCGGCGACGATCTCGCCGCGCTGGTTCGCCACCTGCACCTCCAGCGTGGCCCAGCGGCTTTTCTTCGTGGCCTGCACGGCCGACACCTTGGCGGTGGGCGTGATGGTGTCGCCCGGCTTGACGGGAATCTTCCAGCGCGTCTCGAGCCGGCGCTGCATGCCGCCCAGCGGATAGAGCCAGTCGGTCAGCATCTTCGTGATGACGCCGAAGTTGTTCATGCCGTGCATGATGATTCCGCCGAAGTTGGTGCGGCCGAAATCACCCTTCATGTATTCGTCGTCCCAGTGCAGCGGGTTGTAGTCCAGCGAGGCCTCGCAGAAATCGCGGATGGTTTCGCGGGTAGGGGAGAAAGGCGTGCCCTCGATGGTCAGGCCGGGCTTCAGGGTGTCGAATGCGTTGCTCATGATTGACCTTCAGAAGGGGCGGATGGTCCAGCCGCGGCCGGAACAGATGACTTCGTCGCGCTGGTTGAAGAACACGTTGTCGTGCACGACGAACAGGCGGTTCTTCCGGATGAACTTGTCCAGCGCGCGCGCCTCGAGCCGGATGACGTCGCCGGGCCGCGCCGGCTGGTTGTAGCTCCACGACTGGCCGGCGTTGACGGTGCCGGGGCTGCGCATCCAGTCGTCGGTGGGCGTGCACGCGAACATCAGCAGGATGTGGATGGCCGGGGGGGCGATCAGGCCCTTGTAGGGGCTGTTGCGCGCATACTCCTCGTCGAAGTAGAGCGGGTGCATGTCGCCGACCACGCGGCAGTATTTCTGGATCGCTTCCAGCGTCAGCGTGTAGGGCAGGGTCTTGCGCGGTTCGCCGGGGACGATGTCGTCCCAGGTCTTGCGCAATTGCTCGTCTTTCCAGAAATCGGTCTCGAAGCTTGTCTCGGTTGCCATGGAAGTCCATTGAGAGGTGTTGACCTGCGGCCTGGATCTGCTAGAATGACCGCTTAGCGGATATAAGTATCCGCTCTATGACCATTATTTGGATTCCGGCCTGCGCTGTCAAGGCCGTGGAGGACCCATGGCGACCCCAGAAAGCGAATCGTTCGTCCGCACCTTCGCCCGCGGCCTGGCCGTGATCGAGGCCATGGGCCACGGCGCGCATCGGAAAAACCTGGCGGAAATCGCCGAAGAAGTGGACCTGCCGCGCACCGCGGTGCGGCGTTTCCTGCTGACCCTGATCGAGCTCGGCTTCGTGCAGACCGACGGCAAGCGCTACTGGTTGACGCCGCGCGTGCTGCGCCTGGGCCTGTCCTACCTGAACAGCCTGCCCTACTGGCGCCAGGCCCAGCTCAGCCTGGAAGAACTGTGCGGGCGCATCAAGCAATCGTGCGCGCTGTCGGTGCTCGATGGCGAACACATCGTCTACATCCAGCGCCAGCACTCCAAGCGCATCCTGACCATGAGCCCGTCGCTGGGCAGCCGCCTGCCCGCGCACGCGGTGTCGATGGGGCGCATCCTGCTGGCCGGCCTTCCAGACGACGCGCTGGAACAGTATCTGCGAACCGCCACGTTCAAGCGGCTGACCGGCGCCACCGTGGTCGATCCCGACACGCTGCGCGAGCGCATCCTGGCGGCGCGCAAGCAGGGCTACGTCTGGATAGACGGGGAACTGGACGAGGCCATCTGCGGCCTGGCCGTGCCGGTGCGCGACCAGGACGGCAACACCATCGCCGCGATCAACGTCAGCCTGCCGACCGGGCAGGTCACGCAGGAAGAAGCCCTGAAGCTGTACCTGGCCGAGTTGCGGCAGGCCGCCTCGCAGATCCGGGCGGCCACGATGTAGGGCGACGCGGGCTCAGGTCCGCGCCACGCTCCACGACGGCCGTTCGTTCAGCGTCGCGACGTCGAAACCCGCCAGTTGGCGGTACGACTGCTCCACCCGCTCCAGTTCGGCCGCCGCCGAGGCATGGTCGCTGGCGCGCGCCAGGGTGCTGACCCGCTTCATCACATCGCCCGCCATACTGCGGTTGGCCCGCTGCACGGCGGCCACGGCCTCGCGGCGCGCCTGTTCGTAGGCCGACAGCGCGGCGTCCGGACCGGGCTGCATGGCCAGGTGGTAGGCCAGGACCCGCGCGTCGATGATGGCCTGCGATGCGCCATTGGAACCGAAGGGATACATGGCATGGGCCGCGTCGCCCAGCAGCGTGGCCCGCCCGGCCGTCCAGCGCGGCAAGGGATCGATGTCCGCCATCGGATACTCGTAGGCCGCGTCCGTCCGGCGCACCAGCGCCGGGATGTCCAGCCAGTCGAAGTCCCAGTGGGCGACGTGGGCGGCCACCGCCTCGGGAGCGATGGGGCGGTTCCAGTTGCCGAGTTCGCCCGCGGCGCCCGGCTCGGTGGGCCGCACGATCAGCCAGTTCAGCACGCCCGGGCCGATGGGATAGACCACGCAGCGCAGATGCTCGTCGCCCACGATCACCATCGAGCGTCCACCGCGGAAGGCCGGCCCCGGCGCCGCGCCGCGAAACATGGTCCAGCCGTTGGTGGCCAGCGGCGATCCGTGCCCATGCAGCGCGGCGCGCACGGCCGAGCGTATGCCGTCGGCGCCCACCAGCACGTCGGCCTCGAAGACAGCCGTGCCGCCGGCGGCAGGCGACGCCGTCACCCGCACGCCTCCGGCCTCCTGGGCCACGTCCTGCACGCGCTGCCCGGCCATGACCGCCTCCGGGCCCAGGCGCTCGATCACCGCGGCCAGCAGCAGCTCCTGGAGCTTGCCCCGGTGCACCGAATACTGCGGCCACCGGTAGCCGGCCGCGAGGCCCCGCGCCTCGGCGTTGATCAGCCGGCCGCCGCTGTCCACGTAGGCCAGCTCGGACGTGGGGATGCCGAAGGACGCCAGCCGCTCGCCCAGTCCCAGCTCGTCCAGCTCGCGCACGGCGTGCGGCGGCAGGTTGATGCCCACGCCCAATTGCTGGATCCGCCGGGCGGCCTCCAGCACCGTCACGTCGGAGATGCCCGCGGCATGCAGGCTGAGCGCGGCGGTCAACCCGCCTATGCCCGCGCCCGCGATCACGATCTTCATGGTGCCATTCCTCCTGGCGCGGTCAGGGCTGGCGCATCAGCTTGGCATGCTCGACCAGCTTGCGTTCCGAGACGTAGTAGCTGGCGGCGAACTTGCCATAGTCGGCGGGCGGACTGAACCAGTAGGTCTGCCCGAGCTTCTCCAGCAGCTTGGCGTACTCCGGGTCGTCCACCGCCGCCTTGAAGGCGGCCGCCAGTTTCTGCACCACGTCCGGCGGCATGCCCTTGGGCCCGATCAATCCATAGGGCGCGGAATTGGCGATGTCGTAGCCCAGGCTGCGGGCGGTAGGCAGGTCCGACAGCAGCGGCGTCGGCTCCGCGTCGAACGACATCAGCAGCCGCAGCGCGCCCGACTGCACGTGCGGCAGCAGGCTGCCCACCGCGTCCACCGCCGCCACCGTCTGGCCGCCCAGCAGGCTGACGGCGGCTTCGCTGCTGCTCTTGTAGCCGACGTGGGTCAGCTCGACGCCGGCAGCGGCGGCGAAGGCCTCGGTCAGCAGATGCATGCTGGTGCCCGCGCCGGCGGTCGCCACCGACACTTTGCCCGGATTGGCCTTGGCGTACCGCACCAGGTCGGCCGCCGTCCGGTACGGGGAATCCGCCTTCACCGCCAGCACGAAGGTATAGCCGCCCAGCCCCGCGATCCAGGTGAAGTCGCGGATCGGGTCCCAGTCCACCTTCTGCATGTACGGGACGCGGAACATGCCGGCCGTGGCCGAGGCGATGGTATAGCCGTCGGGCTTGTCCTGCCTGGCCATGGTGGAGGCGGCCAGCGTGGCGCCGACGCCCGGCTTGTTCTCGACGATGATGGGCTGGCCGAGATGGCGCGCCGCCAGTTCGGCCAGCTTGCGGAAGGTCAGGTCGGTGGGGCCGCCCGGACCGAAGCCGACCAGCAGGCGTATCGGCCGGTTCGGATAGTCCTGCTGGGCGGCCGCTGCGGGCTGGGGCGCGGCGGGTAGCAGCAGGGCCAGGGCGAGCGCCCAGGTCCCGCGGAAAAAGCATTTCATCGATGGTCTCCTTTGTTATCCGCTTAGCGGTTATTAATGACCGCTTATCGACCATAGTGCGGCAAAGGAAGAAACCGTGTCAAGAAATGGCGGTGGCGCCCGGTCGTCCACCGGCGGGTGGGCCCGAGTCCGATTCCATTTAAGTATACGTATAACTGTACTTATTATTAATTCCTTAAAAATCATCGTCTTATAAATTATATTGATTTGATATTTCCGTATTGATATAGTCGCTCCACGTTTTCATGACATGGGCCCCAACGGTCCGCACATCGTTCAGGGGCCCTCTCATGCGTTGCCTTCGCCGTCTTGCCCTCGCCGCCGCCACCGCGGCCTGTCTGCTGCCCTGGGCGGCCCACGCCCAGGGCGAGGCCTGGCCCAGCCGGCCCTTGACCTTGATCGTCTCGTCGGGCCCCGGCGCCGGCGTCGATACCTTCGCCCGCGTCCTGGCCGAGCGCCTGCAGCCCCGCCTGGGGCAGAGCGTCATCGTCGAGAACCGGCCCGGCGCCTCCGGCATGATCGCGGCGCGCCAGGCGGCGCGGTCCGCGCCCGACGGCTACACGCTGTTCCTGATGCCCAACACGCTGGTCATCGCGCCCTATGTGCTGGCGCAGAACGCCGCCACGGTCGACGTCACGAAGGAACTGGCGCCGGTGGTGATGCCGGTCTCGACCATGATGGTCATGGCGGTCAACGGCAAGTTCGCCGACAGCCACGGCATCAGGACGGTGAAGGATTTCATCGCCGTGGCGAAGAAAGATCCCGGCTTCGCCTACTCCGGCGGCGACAACGGCTCGCCGATGAACGTGATGGGCGAGCAGTTCCGCAAGGAGTCCGGGCTGGAACTGACCAGCGTCCCGTACGGCGGCGTGGCCAAAATGGTGACGGCGCTGCTGGGCGGACAGGTCAACATGGCCTGGATGCCCACCTCGGGCAACACCCAGTACTTCCGCGACGGCATGCTGCGCGCCCTGGCCACGTCCTCGCCCCGGCGCTCGCCGCAGATGCCCGACGTGCCGGCGATGGCCGAGCTCGGCTATCGCGACGTACAGGCCACCGCATGGTTCGGCATCCTGGCGCCGCTGGGCACGCCGGCGCCCGTCATTGCCCGGCTCAACCAGGAAATCAATGCCGTGCTGAAGGAGCCGGCGATGCGCGCCCGGCTCGACCAGCTCGGCTACCAGCCCGAAGGCGGCGCGCCGGAGGCCTTGAGCCGGCAGATGCGCGAGGACGACGAGCGTTATCGCCGACTGACCGCCGACCTGAAGATCCGCGCCAACTGATCGCGCCTCGCCGCAAGGAGCAACCGTTGTCCGCGCCTCCCTTGAAACTCAGCATGACCTGCGGTCCCTACGACCGCGCCCAGGCCCTGATCGACGGCACCGTGCGTCCGCGGGGCATCGAACTCGACATCACCGTCAACGACGACGACGTCAGCCGCCAGTCGCAAAGCGCGCGCGGCCTGTTCGACGTCGCGGAGTTCTTCACCGGCACCTACATCGCCGACCTGCCGCGCCGCAGCCTGGGCTTCACCGCGCTGCCGATCTTCGTCAAGCGCATGTTCCGGCACTCGTACATCTACATCAACCGGCGCAGCGGCATCACCCAGCCTTCCGACCTGAACGGCCGCCGCGTGGGCGTGCAGACCTGGGCCACCAGCGCCGCGCTGTGGGCCAAGGGCATCCTGGAAGAAGACTACGGCGTCGACCTGTCGTCCATCACCTGGGTGGCCTGGCAACCGGTGCGGCTGCCGGACTGGACGCCACCGCCGTGGCTGAAGATGGAGATCGCGCCGGCCGGGTCCTCGCAGTACGACCTGCTGGCCTCGAACGCGATCGACGCGGGTATCACCACCGAGGTGTGGGCACCGAACGTCCATCCCGACATCGATTTCCTGTTCCCCGACCACGGCGCCGAGGAACGCGCCTATTTCGCCCGCACGCGCTGCTTTCCCATCATGCACACGCTGCTGGTGCGCACCAGCATTCTCGAAGCCCATCCGTGGGTGGCGCAAAGCCTGTACGACGCCTGGGAAGCATCCAAGCAGGCCTGCTACCGCAAGCAGGAGGAATGGGCGCGCATCCACACCACCTCGCTGTGGTATCGCGCGCTGTGGGAAGAGGAACGCCGCGCGGCGGGGCCCGACATCTACCCGTGGGGCTTCGCCAGGACCCGCCACGAAGTGGACCGCATGCTGGCCTACGCCCACAGGCAGGGCCTGACGCCGCGCAAGTACGAGCCGGAAGAGATGTTCTGGCCCTCGATGCTGCAGACCTGAGGCCGGCGCCTCAGTCCGCCGTGATGCCGGCGCTGCGGACGATGGGCGCGTAGGTGTCCAGGTCTCGCTTGACCACCTTGGCCAGCGTTGCCGGCGGCCCGCCGACCAGGATCTGGCTGGCGCCTTCCAGCCGCTGTTTGACGTCGGGCAGGGCCAGGATCGCGTTGATCTCGCGGTTGAGCCTGTCGACGACGGGAGCCGGCGTGCCGCGCGGCGCGAACAGCCCCGTCCACACCCCCACCACCATGCGCGGATAGCCTTGCTCGCGCAACGGCACGACCTCGGGCGCCGAGGCCAGCCGTTCCTCGTCCAGGCCGCCCAGCACGGTCAGCGCGCCGGCCTTCACGTGCTGGGCGACGTTGCCGTAGGGCACGAAGATCAGGTCGACGTGTCCCCCCAGCGTGTCGTTCAGCGCCGGGGCCAGCCCCTTGTACGACACGAAGGACATGTCGATGCCGGCCATCTGCTTGAGCATTTCGCCGGCCACGTGCTGCGGCGAGCCATTGGCCGAACCGGTGTAGGTCAGGCCGGGATGGGCCTTGGCATAGGTGACCAGCTCGGGCAGGTTCTTCACGCCCAGGCGCGGATGCGCCGCCAGCACCATCAGCGTCTTGGCCGGCAGTATCACCGGCGCGAAGTCGGCCTGCACGTCGAAGGTCACGACCCCCTTGGGCAGCACCAGCGGCGACAGCACGAAGGTATTCGGCGTCATCATCAGCGTATGGCCGTCGGGCGCCGCGCGGGCAACGTGCGCGGCGCCTATGGTGCCGCTCGCGCCGGGGCGGTTCTCGACCACGACGGTCTGGCCCAGGCGCTGGCCCAGCTTGTCGCCGATCACGCGGGCCAGCATGTCCGGGCTGCCGCCGGGCGGGAAGGGAACGACGATGGTGATGGGCCGCGACGGATAGTCGGCGTCGGCCGCATGGGCGGCCGCCATCGGCAGGCAGGCGGCGCAGGACAGCAGGAGTGCGGCAAGGGTCTTCATACGGAACATCCTGAACGAGAGTGGAAACGCCGCGCTAGGCGACGCGCGTACCGCTGGCCGACACCCCGCCGTCCACGGGCAGCACGGCACCCGTGATGAACGAGGCTTCGTCGGAAGCCAGCCACAACACCGGCGCCGCGATCTCGGCCGGTTCGCCCCAGCGGGCGATGGGCGCGGGCACGAAGCCGCGGTCCTTCAATTCGGCCTCGGACAGGCCGCGCGCGGCCGCGCGGCCCAGCGTGAATCCGGTCAGCACCGATCCCGGGCACACGGCGTTCGCGCGTACGCCGTACCGGGCTTCCTCGATGGCCAGCACGCGGGTGGCCGCGACCATCGCCGCCTTGGTGACGTCGTACTGGCCCATGCCGGCCCGGCCGCAGATGCCGAAGGTGGAGGCGACGTTGACCACCGCGCCGCGCCCCGACCTGCGCAGCCAGGGCAGGGCGAGCGCGGTGACCAGGCCGGCGCCGATCACGTTGACGGCCAGGATGCGCTGCCAGGATGCGGCGTCGGCATCGGCCAGGCGATGGTATTCGCGCGTGGCGGCATTGTTGACCAGGATGTCGAGCGCGTCGCCGTGCGCGCGGATGGCGTCGCCCAGGCGCGCCACCCGGGCCTCATCGGCGATGTCGCACGTCGCGGTGGCGATGCGGTCCCGCCCCAGGCGGGCCACGCCCGCCGCGAGCGCGTCGGCGTCGCGATCCACCAGGAGCACGCGCGCGCCTTCGTCCGCGAACAGCGAGGCTATGGCCTGGCCGATGCCGCCCGCGCCGCCGGTAATCAATGCCGTCTTGCCTTCGAGCCGGTGGCCCATGCTGACTCCTAGACGGGATAGGCCAGCGAACCGGCCGGGTTGTCGATGCGTTCGCCGTGCTCGGCCTGCGACACGAAGGCGGTGCGCAGCAAGCGGCGCACCTTGATCACGTCTTCGTCGGGGGCCAGCAGGTATTCGCGCGAGCGCGCCTCGATCAGGTCGCCTTGCGCCTCGGCGGCGAAGGCATCCTCGGTATTGACGAGCTCCAGCCGCGGCAGCGCCACCTCGTTGAACAGGCGCGTGGCGGCGGCGCGTTCGGCCTCGGTCCGGGCGCGCCAGGACAGGAAGCGGACCACCGTCGTGTGCTGGGCGTCCTGCGGGAATTGCCACAGCCGCGACGCGTAGGGCGCGGCGCCCGGCGCCGGCACGATGGGATTGGTGGTCAGACAGGGCAGGCAGAAACGCTGGCCCTTGACGTCGACCGTGAAGTGGCCGTGATTGATCGGCTTGCCTTCCAGGTCGACCGACACGCCGCGCACACCGTGCGAGGTACGGATGATCTTGATGCGGCGGTCTTCCAGCGGCACCTCGTTACTGCCCGGCTTGCGCTCGGCGCGGTGCACGGCCTGCGAATCGGTGTGCAGCACGACGGCGTGGAAACCGTCGCTGCCGTCGATGGCCAGCAGCCAGTTGGCGTTCCAGGTGGAGGTGGGCAGCCGGAAGCAGATGAACTCATCGGGCTTGAGCAGTTCCTCGGGAACCTGGGTCTCGAGCGGCGGCGGCGGAAAGCGGACCGGGTCGCCCAGGTAGGCCCAGATATAGCCTCCCAGTTCCCGCGCCGGATACGCGGGCACGGCCAGCCGGTCGTGGTGGGGAGTGTGCGCGGTCTCCCAGGGGATGAGCGTGCAGCGGCCTTCGCCATCGAAGCGCAGCCCGTGCATCAGGCACTGCAGGTCTCCATCCATGACGCGGCCGACCGACAGGCGGATGCTGCGATGCGGGCAACGGTCGCGCACGACGTTCGGCCGGCCGTCGGCGCCGCGCCACGCGGCAAGTTTTTCGCCCAGCACCTTCAGGCCCACCGGCTTGTCGGCGGGCAACTCTTCCGATTGCAGGATCGGATACCAGTAATTGCGCAGCCCGGAAGGCAAGCCCTCCGGAATCAGCTGGACCAGTTCCTTGACCACGGTGCCACTCATTTCCATCCCCTTGGGTTCCAAGCATGCGGACACTATAAGAAGATGGAAATATCATGTCAAATATCGATGCTTATAAAATACAATGCATTGTTTTTAAATCATTTTTTTATTTGTGTACATATAAGCACACATATAATCAGGCCAACTCATCCGACCGGTGTGGTAACGTTGCCGCCGAGGAGATTCCATGCAGCCCGAACCCGACCACGAACTGCCGGCCCAGGCCGGCTCTACGCGCGACGAGCCCGATCCGCTGCTGGTCATGTACAGCATGCCGGGGCACCTGATCCGGCGCGCCAAGCAGAAGACCACGCTGGCCTTCGCGCCCATCACCCGGCGCTTCAACCTCACGCCCATCCAGTACGTCGTGCTCAAGACGATCTCGATCCGGCCTGGCGTGGATCAGGCCGAACTGGGCGACATCGTGGGACTCGATACCTCGACCACCGGACAGGTGGCCGCCCGGCTGGAGCAACGCTCGCTGATCGTGCGCCGGCCCGACGGCCGGCGCCAGCGCGTCGAGGCCTCGGCCGAAGGCCTGGCGCTGCTCGAACAGCTGGGCCCCATGCTCGAGGACATCCAGGACGAAATCGTCCAGCCGCTGACGGCCAAGGAAAGACAGCAGCTGCTGCGGCTGCTGTCCAAGATGCTGGGCGTGGCCACCCTGTACTACCAGCCCAGGCCACGCGGACGGCGGCGCGCGCCGCGCGATCCGGACCCGGCCGGCTGACGCGCCGCGATGGCCCCGCCCCGGGTCATCGCATGGCGGTCACTCTATCGTCACGCCCGTCCGGGCGATGATGTCCTTCCAGGCCCTGGCCTCGTTCCGCATGCGGTCGGCGAACTGCGCAGGCGAATTCGCCACCGGCAGCGTGCCCTGCTCAACGAACTTGCGCTGCACGTCCGGATCCCCCACCGCCGCGCGAAAGGCGCCGGCCAGCCGCTCGACGATGGCCGGATCGGTGCCGCGCGGCGCCGCGATGCCCCACCAGTTGGCCAGGATGACGCCCGGCGGCAGGCCGACCTCGGCCGTGGTCGGCACCTGCGGCAGGGCCGGCAGCCGCTGGTCGGCGGCCACCGCCACGGCGCGGATGCGCCCCGCCGCGATCTGCCCGGCGACGATGCCGTAGCTGGCGATCAGCAATTGCACGTCATTGGCGACCAGCGCCTGCACCCCGGGCTGCGAACCCTTGTAGGGTACGTGGACCATGCGCGCGTCCAACTGATCGGACAGCATCAGCGCGGACACGTGCGGCACGGTACCCGCGCCTGGCGATCCGTAGTTCAGCTTGCCCGGGTGGGCCTTGGCATAGTCGGCGAAACCGGCGTAGTCGCGGGCCGGCAATGCGCCCGTGATCGTGACCAGATAGGGCTGCTCGACCAGCAGGCTGACCGGCGTCAGCGCCGCCAGAGGATCGAAGCCCATCTTCGGGAACAGGAACTGGTTGATGACGAAGTTGTTCGTCGGCCCCATCAGCAGCGTATAGCCATCGGGCGCGGCGTTGACCACGTCCAGCGTGCCGATGTTGCCCGCCGCGCCGGCCTTGTAGTCGATGATGACGGGCTGCCCGAGCTGCTTCTCCAGGGCCTGCTGCAGGTTGCGCAGCACCAGGTCTCCGCCGCCGCCGGGCGGATAGGGCAGGACGATCTTGACCGGCCGCTCGGGATAGGCGGAGAAGGCGGCGGCGGCGAACGACAGGCTGGCGATGGCCAGGACCACACGGCATCCACTGCATGGCTTGCTCATAAGAACTCCCATGAACGTAAGGAAACCCTGGCCGGCCGGAACCTAGGCCAGGTCGAAGCGCTGTCCCCGGTTCTGCTTGTCGGCGCGCCGGTAGATGTCCCACGCCAGCGCCACGTCTATGCTGCCTATGCCGGTCATGAAAGCCATGACCCGATCCGTCGCGGCGGCCCGTCCCGGGGCGCGGCCGCTCACGATGTCCTGCATGCCGATGCCGCGGGCATCGTCGATGGCCAGCCCCGGCCGGTAGCGCTCGAAGGCGCGCGCCAGGTTGTCCCGGTGGTCGCACACCACGCGGTCGGCCCGTCCATACGTGGCGTCGTCCCACGAGCCCGTGATGTCGAGCGGGATCAGCACCGTGCCCGGCGACCACCACTCGGCCGCGATGGGGTGCGTCTGGAGCTTGGGTACGGAAGACACCACGATGTCCATGTCCTGCACGGCCTGCCGGATCTCGTCCACCGGCGTCAGCGTCCACGGCCCCCGGCCCGCCATGCGCGCGCAGAAGTCCGCCCGCGAGGCGGGGCGCTGCGAAGCCACGAACACTTCCGCGATCGAGGGAAACAGCGCCGCCAGGCAGCGCAGGGACCACTCGCCCAGGCCGCCGCAGCCCACCAGGCCGACGCGGCGCGGCGCCGGGTTCGCGCAATACCTGGCCGCCAGCGCGGCGCAGGCGCCGGTGCGGGCGTAGGTGATCCACATCCCTTCCATGATGGCCACCGGCACGCCGGTGACCGGATCGTTCAGCACGATCAGCGCGCTGGAGTCCGGCGCGCCATGCCGGGCATTGCCCGGAAAGAACGACACCCACTTCATGCCCAGCGCCTGCTGCCCCGCCACCCAGGCGGGCATGGCGTGCAGGAAGCTGGACGGCCCGTGCGGATGCAGCGCGACCTTGGCCGGCACCTCGACCTCGCCTGCCGCGTCGCGGCGGTAGGTGTCCTCGACGACACGGATGACATCGGCCAGCGGCGGCGCACAGCGCGCGACGTCGGCGGCGGACAGCAGGAGCGGTCGTATGGCGGCGGGCATGTCGGTCTCCATCGAAGCCTGTGGGTTCGCTAGGAAATGACGTGCAGCCGCCAGTCCAGGGAGCCCGAGATGATCTCGCACCCCCGCGCGCGCACGATCACGTGCTCTTCGGCGTTCAGCAGCCCTTCCTGCGTCTCGATCTTGGGTTCCGGCGTGATGCTCATGCCTTCCTGGAACACGTGCGCATCGAACGCGTTGATGTAGGGCGGCTCGTTGACCAGCCCGATGCCGTGGCCGATGCGCTTGGCGGGGTGGTCCGAGTAGTTGGTCCAGCCGGTCCGGGCCAGCAGCGACTGCGAGTACTCGAACACCGACGCGGTCGTGACGCCGGGCCGGATCTTCTCCATCACCTGGAAAAGGATTTCCCACATGCCGTCATGCTCGCCCTGCTGGCGCGCGCTGGGCGCGCCGAACACCGCGCGCCGCGTGATGTCCATCTTGTAGCCGTTCACGCTGCAGCCGCCGTCCAGGTAAAGAATGTCCCCGCGCCGGAAGGCGCCGCCGGGACCCGTGGCGCCCAGCGCCACCGGCGGCCCGGAATCCAGGTCCGCGCCCAGTTCGGCGTACAGGGCCATGATGCGCTGCTGGACCGCGCGCTGCGTCACGCCCTCGTTCAAGGATCCCAGGCATTGCGCCCAGGCCCGCGATCCGATCGCGCATGCCTGTCGCAGCTGCTCGATCTCCCATTCGGACTTGATCATGCGGCAGGCCCAGATCACCGGCGAGGAATCAACCCAGCGTATGCCGGGCAATTCGCCGCGCAGGCGGTCGAGGTCCGCCAGCCCCAGGCCCAGCCGGGGTTCGTTGCCCAGCTCGATGCCCAGCCGCGCGGCGTGCAGCCCGCGTTCGGCCAGGATGTCGCGCAGTCCCCAGTCGGTGGCCGGCTCACGGTCGAACGGCATCTCGGGGTAGATGCGCCGGTCGGCCACGCAGGGATGGCCCGGCCGGCGATACAGGCGCGCGAACATGTCCGGACCGCTCCAGTTCACCAGGGCCGGTTCGCCCTCGGCCGGCAGCACGAAGGCCGCCGGGCGGCCGGGGCTGGCCTTCTCGCCGGTGAAGTAATAGAAACCCACGGGGTCGGTAACCACCAGCCCGTCCATGCCGGCGCGCGCCATTTCCGCCCGCGCGCGGGCCATCCTCGCTTCGAACTCCTGCCGTGGCACGCTCACTGTTCGCTCCTCCTGTCGCCGCGCCGCGTCCCTTGGAAGCGTGCGACGCGGTAGTCAAAAGCCGACGGCCGCGCCGTCCTTGCGATGGTCCGATCCCGCCACGTAGCCGTCGCTGCCGCGCAGGATCAATTGCGCGCCGCCGAACGCGAAGGCCGCCTGCGGCGATTCCTGCCGCACTTCGTGGCCAAGCGCCAGCAGGCCCGCCACGCTGGATTCCGGCATGCCGGCCTCGACCAGCACCTTGCGTCCCGACACCACCTGCCAGCGCGGCGCGTCGGACGCGGCCTGCGGATTCTGGCCGTACAGCTGCGTACGCACGGCCAGTTGCAGATGCCCTTGCGCCTGCATCGGCCCCCCCATCACGCCGAAGCTCATCGCGGGCTGGCCCGCGCGCATCGCGAAGCCGGGGATGATGGTGTGCAGCGGCAGCCGCCGCGACCCCACCAGGTTGGGATGCCCGGGCCGCAGCGAGAAGCCCATGCCGCGGTTCTGCAGGCTGATGCCGGTGCCGGGCACGACCACGCCCGAACCGAAGCCCTCGTAGTTGGACTGGATGAACGAGACCATCATGCCCGCCGCGTCGGCGGCGGCCAGATAAACCGTGCCGCCCTGGCGCGGCGCGCCCGCGCCGAAATCGCCGGCGCGCGCCGGATCGATCAGCGCCGCGCGCGCATCCAGATAGTCATCCGCCAGCAGGGACTTCGGGTCGACCTGCATACCGGCCGGATCGCCGACGAAGGCCTCGACGTCGGCGAACGCCAGCTTCATCGCCTCGATCTGCAGGTGCATGGCCTCGATGCTGTCGACCGCGTGGCGACGCAGGTCGTGGCGCGCCAGGATGCCCAGCGCGATCAGCGTGGCGATGCCCTGCGTATTGGGCGGAATCTCGTGCACGTCGACGTCGCCGATGCGCTGCGACAGCGTGCCGCACCAGTGCGCCTCGTGCGCGGCCAGGTCGTCGCGCGTCATCGCGCCGCCATGGCGCGCGGCATGCGCGACCAGGGCCTCGGCCAGCGCGCCCCGGTAGAAAGCCTCGCCGCCGGTGGCGGCGATGGCCTCCAGCGTGCCGGCCAGCGGCGCATTGCGAAAGGTCTCGCCGGCGGCAGGCGCGCGCCCGCCGGGCAGGAAGGCTTCGGCAAAGCCCGGCTGGTCGGCGTAGTTGGGCGCGATGCGCTGCCACAACGCGGCGATGAGCGGACTGACCGCGAACCCTCGCCGGGCGTAGTCCACGGCCGGCTCGAACAAGCGCTCGAACGGCAGCGCGCCGAAGCGCCGGCTCAGCGCCACCCACGACGACACCGCGCCCGGCACCGTGACGCTGTCCCAGCCACGGCGCGGCATGGTCTCGCGCCCGGCGAAACGCGCCGCATCCCAGGCGGCCGGCGCGCGCCCGCTGGCGTTCAGGCCGTGCAGGCTCGCGCCGTCCCAGACAATCGCGAAGGCATCGCTGCCCACGCCGTTGGCGGTGGGCTCGACCACCGTGGACGCGATGGCGGCCGCGACCGCCGCATCGACGGCGTTGCCGCCTTGCAGCAGCATGCGCAGCCCGGCCTGCGCCGCCAGCGGCTGCGAGGCGCACACCACGTTGCGCGCCAGCACCGGCGAACGCTGCGACGAATAGGGCAATGCGTAGTCGAGATCCATGGCGCTCAGGCGGGCACGCCGGCCACCGGGGTCACCCAATGCGCGTAGCGTTCGTCGCGTCCGCGCACGGCATCGAAATACAGCGACTGCAGCCGCCGCGTCACCGGCCCGGGCACGCCCTGGCCGATGGGCCGGTCGTCCAGCGCCACCACTGGCGTGACCTCGGCCCCGGTGCCCACGAAGAAAGCCTCGTCGGCGATGTACATGGCGTCGCGGGTGAAGAACTCCTCGCGCACCACCAGGCCCGCGCCACGCGCGAGCTGGATGATGGAGTCGCGGGTGATGCCGTCCAGGATATAGGTCAGCGGCGGCGTGATCAGTTGCCCGTCGCGCACGATGAAGACGTTCTCGACCGAGCCCTCGGCCACGTGCCCCTCGGCGTCCAGCAGCAGCGCCTCGTCGTAGCCGCCGCGCAGCGCATCGGTGCGCGCCATCTGGAACAGCATGTAGTTGCCGCAGGCCTTGGCCTTGGACATGTTCGAATTGATGTGATGCCGCGTATAGGACGAAGTCTTGACCCGCGTGCCCTGCTCCAGCTTGCCCTGGCCCAGGTATTCGCCCCAGAACCAGACCGCGATGCCCACGCTGACCTTGCACCCCGTGTAGTTCAGCCCCATGCCGCCGTAGCCGATGTAGGCCACCGGCCGCAGATAGCACTGCGAGTGGCCGCTGGCCGCGACGGTTTCGCGGCAGGCCTCGACGATGGTTTCCCGGGTGTAGGGAATGTCCAGCCCGATGATCTTGGCCGACTTGAACAATCGGTCGATGTGGGCGTCGAGCCGGAATATGGACGTGCCCTGCTCGCCGTCATAGGCGCGTATGCCTTCGAAGACCCCGAACCCATACTGGAAACTGTTGCTGACGAAATGGACGGACGCATCCGCCCAATCCACCAGCTTGCCATCGATCCAGATGGGTGAACCCTGCTCTTCCATGACCGCCTCCTTCCAGGAAAGGCCGACTGCAAGAACTGCTTGAAGGGATTGCCGCTTACTTGATGGGAGAAATCTTCAGGTTGCGCAGCATGCGCTGCAGCGTGGTGCGCAGGATCTCCAGGTCCGCCGGCGGCACGTCGTGCACCGACCACTCGTACTGCGCCGACACCGCCGGCAGCATCGCGTCGAGCAGGTCGCGCCCGGCCTGGGTGATCGAAACGATGACCGCGCGGCCGTCGTCATCGTCCTGCTCGACGGTGACCAGCTCCTGCGCCTCCATCCGGCCGATGGTGCGGCTGAGCGTGGAGGACTCGATCAGCGTCAGCTCGATCAGGTCGCGCATGCGGGCATGGTCGCGGCGGGTAAGCGCGATCAACACCCGGTAGACGCTGGCGGTCTGGTTGAAGGGGCGCAGCGCCTCGGTCAGGCTGATGGCCAGCCGTTCGGACACCTGCCGCAGCAGGTAGGCCGTCTTCTTTTCGCTGCGCTGGTCCGAGAAGGCATCCGGCTCGTCATCGACCGGATCGACCGGCTTGCGGCGGGAGGAACGCGTCGAGCTGGAGGCCATGGCGAAGGAACCGTGATGGTTGCGATGGCCTATTTACTCACAAATAAACTTGCATATGCAAGTTCTTTTACAAGAATATTTTCATTTGATATCGCATAAAAACGGGAGGCCCACAGCCTCCCGCTCCTGCTAGCCCCCCACGCGCGCCATCCTCACCCCCAACGCCCCCAGCGCCGTCGCGGTGGCCAGCCCCACCACGCCCAGCCAGCCCGCATGCGCCCACACCAGGCTGCCCAGCCCCGCGCCGGCGGCCATGCCGATGAACATCCCGGCCACCAGCAGGGCGTTCAGGCGGCTGCGCGCCGCGGGCTCCAGGCCGTAGACCTGGGTCTGGCTGGCAACCAGCGAGGCCTGCACGCCGAAGTCGAAGCCGATGGCGCTGGCCACCAGCAAGGCGAGCTGCGCCTGTGCCGGCAGCACCTCGGTCAGCGCCAGGCTGGCGAACGAGACGGCCGCGATGATGGTGGCGATGCGGGCCACGCCGTCGGAGCCGCGGCGATCGGCCAGCCGGCCCGCGAAGGGCGCGGCCAGGGCGCCCGCCGCGCCGGCCAGGCCGAAGGCGCCGGCGGCCGTGCTGCCCAGGTGGAAGCGGTCGTGCAGCATCACGGCCAGCGTGCA
>NZ_NINX01000038.1 GCF_002188635.1 Pigmentiphaga sp. NML030171
CTGTTCCGCCAGCCTCACCGCCTCGCGCTTGAACTCGTCCGTGAAATGTCTTCTGTTTCGTGCCATCGCTTCGCTCTCCAGGCATGATCATGCCATCTGATCTGTCCGGAGTAACGGGGCAAGCCCAATCTGCCGCGGGATGTCATTGGCAAAAGCATCTTTCGCTTTTTGGGATGTCGACGTGGGGATCCAGTCACACGAAGATTGCTTAAGGCTTTGCGCGAGAGGGCCGCGTATACCTGCACTCTGCAGTCTACTCGCAAAGACGGATCGCAGTACTGGAGCGACATATCATTGACACCCGTTATAGACGAGGCCAACCAGAGTTGTGTGATGGTCGCGTTGCAGCGCGATGTGACCTCCAGTGTTCAGGGAAGACATTCGCTGCACACAAGCTACCAAATATTAAAGTCGGTTCTGGATAGAGCTTCGGACCCTATCCTCATTCTTGATCGCCACGGCATCATCAAGGAGGCGAATACAGCAGCAGCCAAGGTGATGAAAACGCCGGGTCACGTACTTCGGGAAGCCCATATCACCCAATTTGTTCCCGCATCGTTCCAACGCCGTCTCGTTTGGCTGGCGAAGCGACTGGGGCGCAGAAACGTGCTCAATGAAGCCGCCGTACAACTGGTGGACGGCAGCGGCCGACATATGCTTACGTGGTGGCACCTTTCCCGGTTGGACGATGGCGAGATTCTTTGCGTGAAGAATGGTTCTCCGGCGCAAATTCGGCGGAAGAAAGCGCTGGTGACCTCATCGCCTGCCGCGCAGGCTCTCCTGGACCACTCTTCGGACGGCTTCATCAGTGCCGGCAACGATGGCAGAATACTCTTCATCAATCGCGAAGCGCGCAATATTTGCCACATTGCGGAAGAACTGCCTCTTAAAGGATTGCTGGTTACAGAGGCTGTACCGGACTATCTGAAGAGCACCATTGCCGAGTTGCAGGTCAAGGCCATGAGATCTCGGCGGCAGCAGAGGGAAAATCATTTATCCCCGAACCGCCGTTGGCTGCAGTTGACAATTTTCCCGGAAGCAGACGGATTCAACCTCATCATCAAGGATGTGACGCTATCCCAGGAGTACGAAGCGCGTCTGCGAGAATTGGCACAGGAAGACAGCCTGACGGGTTTGCCCAATCGGCGCGTCTCGGAAGACACGGCGCAGATGCTGGTCGATGAAGCGCGGAGAACTGGCGGAGCGGTGGCGGCCTTATTCCTAGATCTCGACAAATTCAAAGAGGTTAACGATTCCTTTGGTCACGTTGTGGGTGACCAGTTACTCAAATCCATCTCAGAGAAATTTCGCAATGCCATACGTGATGCCGGCTTTGTAGGGCGTCTTAGCGGCGACGAGTTTCTGTTCCTGCTTCCTCACGCGCCCATAGAGACGGCGCGTCAATTCGCTGAAGAAATCCTGGGCATGCTACGCGAGCCCTTTGTGCTGTCCGGCTACGAGTTTCATGTAGGAGGCAGTATTGGCATAGCCTTTTATCCTGATACGGCACGATCTGCAGAAGAGCTTCTGGTTCAGGCCGACGCGGCTATGTATGAGGCAAAGAAAGAAGGTGGATTCCTCGTGCGGGATTACAACCTCGCTTTGGCAGAGAGAGACCATCTAAAGAACAGACTGAGGCGAGACCTGCGTAGCGCAATTGGCACCGATCAGTTTTGCTTTTACTATCAGCCCATTTATGACGCTTCGACGAGGCAATTGACTGGGGCCGAAGCTCTGCTGAGGTGGAGGCATCCAAGCCTCGGGCTCTTGGCACCAGGAGATTTTCTATCGCTGATCGATGAGTCAGCGCTTGGTCATTTCCTGAACGAGTGGTCAGTGCAGGCGATTACTGAACAGGTTGCCGAGTGGTCGCGCCGAAATAGCACCGTACCGGTTTCATTGAATTTATCACCGCGCCAGCTTTGCGATGGAAAGCTTCCCTCCTTATTCTCTGAAGCGCTGAAAATGCGTGGAGTGGACGGCAGAAAGATTGTGATTGAAGTGACCGAGGATGCCTTGATGACCAACGTCGATATGGCTGCCAGAGTCATCTCCGGATTGTCGCTATTGGGACTGTCCATTGCCATAGATGATTTCGGCACAGGATATTCGACTTTTGGTCATCTGAAGACGCTGCCTATTGATTGCGTCAAAATCGATAAATACTTCATCCAGAACAGCAGCTTCGACGCCAAGTCACTCCTGATAACTGAAGCGATTGTCTCTCTGGCCAAGTCCTTGAGCTTGGTGGTGGTAGCCGAAGGAATAGAAAACAGCGAGCAACTGGAGTTTGCACGCGAAATCGGCTGTGATTCTGTTCAGGGCTTTTGGCTGGGGGCCCCCATGCCCGCGGCAGATTTCGCAGCGTTGCTATGTTGTCGCGTCGCATGAGCGGCATTCGGCAAATGACCCACCGCCTGCCACGTGAGCAACGGATTTGCATCTCGTCATCGGCTGGCTAGAAAACTTGATCTAGCGCAAGACTGGTTGGGGCCCTGCAGCGCACGCTTCTCTTTGTCCGCGGCATCGTCATGGGCATCCACATCCATTCTTTCGTAGATCTTGTACGGCAGGTACGGTAATGAAAAATTCCACGATGCGAGTGCCGGAAAACTGCCTGGTCGCAGTTTGCGACGGCGGACAGGCGTTGGTGCTACGCAACAGAGGAAGTGCTTGCGCCCCCAGTCTGGTCACCATATGGGGGGCGTCCAACCAAGGGAAGCTTACGCATGAACTTGGCACGAGCCGTCCCGGACGAGTCATGCTACGGGCCGGGACGGCCCGTAGCGCGCTGGAGCAGACTGATCTGCACCAGAAGGCAGAGACCGATCTTCTCAGAAGCATGATGAGCCGGCTTGCGCAAGCCGTTCGCATGAAAGAGACCGACAAAATCATTCTCGTCGCTCCGGCGAACGTAATGGGATGGATGCGAGAACACATGCCAAGAGCCGTCGAACAAGCAGTCATCGGTGCATTGAGCAAGGATCTGGCTCATTGCTCGATAGAGGATATCCAGCGGCATCTTGCCACATGAAATCCTGCGCGGAATGCCTTGCTCGAAGTGGCGCTGCCGCGCGGCCGTGTGACCACAACGTCGATCCAATCCTGACCCCCAGGCGCGAGCACGGCTTTACCGGGTTCGACGAGCGGATTGTGGCCATGTTCTCCCCGGAGGCATGAGCGTGCTCGAGATCCAGGTGACCTGCCCCCCGCCCCCCGGCCGAACGCATGTTTTCGTTCCCTATGCTGCCCCTGGGGCGACATGCTGCTGGCCGCCAGCCTGGGTACTGGGCTGCTGCTGGTGCTCTAGGGCTGCAAATCGCTGATGGCGCGGATCGTCCAAAGAGCGGCGCCTCCAATGCGCCGCCGATTTTCGGGCCGATAAGCTTGGCCTGACGGTCCCCAGCCATTGCCTCCAACTCGCAAATCATGAAGTCTTGTCTGCTTTTTGTTTGACCACGATCAACATGCGCTTCTGGCATCGGACGAGGTTACCGGGCGTATCGCTATCGAGCACCCTTCCCGCATGCATCATCGATATACGGTCGCAGCGCTGCGCCTCGTTCATGAAATGAGTCGAAATGAAGATCGTGACCTTGTCGCGCCGCGACAGCTCTATGAGCAGACGCCAGAAGCCGTCTCGCGCGATGGGATCGACGCCCGACGTCGGCTCATCCAGGATCAGGAGCTCCGGGCGATGCACCACCGACACCGCAAGCGATAGCCGCTGCCGCATGCCCAATGGCAATGCGTCCGGCAGCGCATTCAGAACGCCCCGAAGCCCAAACCGTTCGACCATCTCATCGACGCGCTGGGTGATCTCGGCGCCCGGCACATGGAAAAGCTGCGCATGCAGCATGAGATTCTGCCGCACGGTGAGTTCGCCATACAACGAGAATGCCTGGGACATGTAGCCGACCCGCCGGCGCGTCGCAATATCGCGAGCGGCCACCTCGCGGCCAAACAGCCGCGCACGGCCCTCGCTGGCCGGTAGCAGCCCTGTCAACATCTTCATCGTGGTCGTCTTGCCGCAGCCGTTGGAGCCGAGAAATCCGAAGATCTCACCGCGACGTATACGAAAGCTGACGTGATCCACTGCCACGAAATCACCGAAGCGCATGGTCAGACCCTCGGCCTCGATGGCGATGTCTTCGTCCTCCTCGGTCAGCGGCGGAATGATGATCTCGTGGTGGTCATGCCTGCGGCTGTCAGGCAGCAGCCTTATGAACGCGGCTTCGAGCGTCCGCTCCCCGGATCGCTTCATCAGGTCCGACGCTGTTCCCATGGCCAGCACCTTGCCCTCGTCCATGGCAACCAACCAATCGAAGCGCTGCGCCTCTTCCATGTAGGCGGTCGCCACGATGACGCTCAAGGATGGCCTGCCTCGCCGCATTCGTCCTATCAGATCCCAGAACTGCGAACGTGCTAGCGGATCGACCCCCGTGGTGGGTTCGTCGAGGATGAGCAAGTCGGGATCGTTGATCAATGCGCAGCACAAGCCGAGCTTCTGCTTCATTCCTCCCGAGAGTTTGCCTGCCGGCCTTTTCAGGAAAGGGTACAGCCCGGTGCTTGTGGTCAGCTCATCAATCCGCCTACGCCGCTCCGTTCGATCGTGACCGAACAAACGGGCGAAAAACTGCAGGTTTTCCTCGATAGACAGAGTCGGGTAGAGATTCTTGCCCAGGCCTTGCGGCATATAGGCAATACGTGAACACACCCTCTCGCGATGAGATCTGGCCGCCATGTCACCGTCCAGCACCCATACCTCACCATCCTGTGCGCTGCGGGCACCAGCCAAAAGAGCCAGCAGACTCGATTTTCCCACCCCGTCGGGACCGATGAACCCCACCATGCAGGCAGCGGGAATGGCTAGCGACACATCGTCCAACGCCATTTTCTGGCCGTAGCGCAGGCTGACATCGCGCAGGCTTGCCAGCTCCCGGTCGATGCTTCCCATGTTCACGGCCTACTCCGGCACACGGACTGCGAGGATATCGGGCCAACGGGCTTGCGGATCGAGCTTGATCCAAGCCACTCCCGGCAGGCCAGTCTTCACTTGGGCAAGATGCTGCTCCAGCAACTGGGGCGATATTCGCGCCTTGACGCGAAACATAAGCTTCTGCCGCTCGGAGGCGGTCTCCACGGTCTTGGGTGTGAACTGCGCCGTACTGGCCACGAACGATACACGCGCCGGGATGACGAACTGCGGTGCCGCGTCCAGCACGATGCGCGCTTCGCTGCCCAGAGCGACTCGACCGACCACAGGCTCCGGAAGGAAGATCGTCATATAGACGTCAGTGAGGTCGACCAGATTCAGCAGTCGGCCACCGGCGGGCAGTACCTCGCCGGGCTGGGCCACCCGGAATTGAATGCGTCCGTCGCGTGGCGACTTGAGCTCGCTGTCCGCGATATCCGCTTGAATTCGAGCGGTCGAGGCGACAGTGGCCTCCACCCGTGCTCGCGCTCCCGTGAGCTGAGCCTTCACCGCCTCGACCGCAGCCTGGGCCGCCACCACCTGAGCCCGGCTAGCCGCGACTGTCGCCGTCGCGCTGGTGAATCGTGCCCGATCGTCGTCCAGTTCCTGTTGGGAAGAGGCCCCTTCTTTCGCCAGCAGTTCCGAGCGTGCCAGGCGGCGCCTGGCCGCATCCGCTTCCGCCTGTCGCTGCTCGACCATCGCACGGGCGGCCGCGACGTCGCTCTCGCGCAGGGCCACCTGGGCCTGTGCGGCTCCCACGCCATGCAGGGCCTCCTGATGCAACGCGGCCGCTTCGTTGTACTGCGCCTGCAAGACATCGACCTGCATGCGCGCCAGCGTCTGGCCGGCCTTGACGAAATCCCCTTCGCCGACCAGGATTTTCTGCACCCGCCCGGCGAACTTGGTCGCGATATCGACTTCCGTCGCCTCGATCCGGCCATTTCCGCTGGCGAATCCTTCGGCAGACCCGTCATTGCGCACCTGGATCCAAACATACCAGCCAAGGACCAAGGCAATCACGGTGCCCAGAAGAAGCAGTATCTGTTGTCGAGAGGAGATGATGGGCATTGGATGAGCGTCAGCGTTAACCGATGGAGGCAATTGGGTCCTGGGCACCTCCCCCCAGTGCGGCGTACAGGGTGACATTGCTGGAGAGCAAATAGCGCCGTACCTGCACCAGGCTTTGCTGCGCGGCGAACAAATCCCGCTGTGCATCGAGCACTTCCAAATACGAAATGGCCCCGCTGTCGTAGCGTAGCTGTGCAAGCCGCGCGCGCTCGCTCTGCGCATCCAGCGCGGCGCGTTGGATGACGACCTGCTCGGTCAGCCAACGCCGTGCGGCCAGGGAGTCGGCTACATCACGAAAGGCCCTCTGGATCACCAGTTCGTAATTCGCCACAGCGGTATCGGCGCGCGCCTGGGCCAAGCTCAGATTGGCACGGCGCCGCCCGCCATCGAAGATCGGCAACGAAATGACCGTGCAAACGACCAGGCGCGCCCTTCTCCATTGAATAACCCATTCAATTGAGCACTTGCCATACCAAACTCCCCCGTTAAGGCGACCCGAGGGAAAAAGGCAGCACGCGCGGCGCCGATATTGGCGTTGGCGGCAAGCAGCGCATGCTCAGCGGCGACGATGTCCGGACGATCCGCCAGAAGGTCGCCGGGCACACCCGCCCGCAGGTCGTGAAACAAGTCTCGATCGTTGTGCGGTACGGTGGTCGCGACCTGAACTGGCTCCAGCCGCCCCACCAGTAGTCCGAGAGCATGCGCTTGCGCGGCACGGCTCTGCGCCAACTGCGCGTACAGCATCTGAGCCTGGCTAAGGAGCGTCTGCACTTGGGTCAGCTCAAGTTGCGAGGTAGCGCCTACCTGATAGCGATACGAAAAGATGCGCAATGACTCCCGCCGACTATCTACCGTGCGGGCCGCCAAGGCAATTCTCTCGTCGAGCTCGCGCAGGCCGAGGTAGGCATTCGCGACCGCAGCGATCATCGAGACACGCACTGCACGCCGTGTCGCGTCCATGCCGAGATACTCGTGCAGGGCGGCTTCTTTTAGGCTGCGGACACGTCCCCACAGATCGATCTCCCAGCTCGTCACACCTACTGTAAAACCATAACGACTTGCAGTCACCGACCGCCCTGTTACGTTGAGATCGCCGGGTACGCGCGACCGCTCCCCCTTCACATTCAAATCGAGCTCTGGGAATTGGGCAGCGTGCCGGATGTCATAGGCTTCCCGCGCCTCAACGACACGGAGTATCGCTACGCGCATATCACGGTTGTTGGTCAACGCAGCTTCCACCAACAAACGAAGCGGTGGGTCCCGGAAAAACGCTTGCCAGGACAGTTCTGCCGCGCGGACTCGGGCACCCTCGCCCTGCCTGTCCATCGTGTCGGCCGGCCAATTGGATGGAACCGGCAGGACGGGATGCTGTTTCGGTACGATGGAAGTACACCCCGCCACGACCTGCGCCATGACAAACGAAGCTGAAATGCGCCAACGCTTGCACCGAGGGCAGCCTGGCGCCGTCCTCACTCCTTTTGCAAAAAGCCGTCCCATGTCGTGATGCCCAATGTCCAGTCCAGCAGGATCTCGCGGATTCCGCCGATTAGTCTTCCGCCATGAAGGACACGAGAAACATCTCAGGCCCGGACGACAGCACTATGCCCGAGCCTGCACCACGAACAGACTCCCAATCTCGTTTCTTGTCATGCCCCGTGAGGCCACTTCCGCTGGTCAGACTCAGCCGCAACGCTCGACCGTTGACGCAGCTCTCCGTTGAGGCCGATGTCTCCACCTCGATTAAATTGCTGCCCCCCCTCGCACCCGATAGCAGCCGCACCGCGCCCTCGGCCGCCTTGCGCTGAAATGGCCATCCGACACGCCCGGTCAATGTTACCCAGCCCTGCACAACTTCGACATGAACTCTGCCGCGGGGGATCATCGCGTCCCAGGTAATAGCTCGCGCAGCACGTTGCGCGATCCCATCATCCGTCTGCTGCTCACCCGATCGGATTCCCTCCCCAGTTTCCCGGGCGACACTCTTGGTAGCGTCGACTTGAGGAGCACCGTGGACACACTTCCCTTTGGTGCGGGACTCGTCACCTTTCATGATGTTCTCCGTATTGCACCATCCAGTTCCACTACGCCACCGGAGGGCATGTCTAGATTGTGAAAGATTTGATGCAGGCCGAATTGATCATGATCAAGAAAGGAACTAATGAGAATGCAGCGGCAGTCAACCTACCCCTTTGACTGCTCGAACCCGAGTTGACCCGATGAGCACGCTCGTCACGACGGAGAAGGAGTCGATTCGCGCCGGGGCGCGCGATGGGCACTAAGCGCTTTATTTGTAATAACAGCCGACCGAATCAATCCATAACGACTCGCCTGAAGCCACGGCTATTTTGATAGTCGTTTTGACCGCGGCAACAAAAAACCCCTTGATCGATGAAATCAAGGGGTTCTTGCAATGACTGGCGGAGAGGGTGGGATTCGAACCCACGGTACGGGGTTACCGTACGCCTGATTTCGAGTCAGGTACATTCGACCACTCTGCCACCTCTCCGTGCACCTTTCAGTGCTTGCCTGGCCCGTGGCCGGAACCAGACAACAGCCCGCAAATATAGCACAGAAATTCGCGCCGTGTCTTGCCGTCGCTAATCCGTGATTTTCTTGTACACCGTGAGCCCCAGCACCAGGAAGATCACGAACAGGATCAGGAACAGGAAGAACAGGAACTTGGCAATGGCGGCGGCGCCGGCGGCGATGCCGGTGAATCCGAACAGCGCGGCGATGATGGAAATCACGAAAAAGATCAGTGCCCACTTCAACATGGCTGGCTCCTCCGGGATGTAGGTTTTTCAACCCTAACGCACCCCGGAGGAGAAAGCGGGCAAGGAATGTTACGGAGTGAGTCGCTCCACCCCGCCCATGTAGGGCCGCAGGGCCTCGGGCACGACGATGCTGCCGTCGGCCTGCTGGTAGTTCTCCAAAACCGCGACCAGCGCCCGTCCCACGGCCAGTCCGGAACCGTTGAGCGTATGCAGCAGTTCGGGCTTGCCCTGGGCGTTGCGGAAGCGCGCCTGCAGGCGGCGGGCCTGGAACGCTTCACAGTTGGACACGGAAGAAATCTCGCGATACGCGCCCTGGGCCGGCAGCCAGACTTCCAGGTCGTAGGTCTTGGCGGCGCCGAAGCCCATGTCGCCGGTGCAGAGCAGGACGACGCGGTACGGCAGGCCGAGCTTGCGCAGCACGGCTTCGGCGTGGCCGACCATATCCTCGAGCGCGTCGTAGGAGCGTTCGGGATGGACGATCTGCACCATCTCGACCTTGTCGAACTGGTGCTGGCGGATCATGCCGCGGGTGTCGCGGCCGGCGCTGCCCGCCTCGGAGCGGAAGCACGGGGTGTGGGCGGTCAGCTTGATGGGCAGCGATTCGGCGTTGACGATCTCGCCGCGCACGGTGTTGGTCAGGGTGATCTCGGAGGTGGAGATCAGGTAGAGGTCTTCGCGCGGCACGGCGTTGCCGTTCTCGTCGACCGATTCGCCGCCCTTGGTGACCCAGAACATGTCGTCCTTGAACTTGGGCAGCTGGCCGGTGCCGATCAGGGTGGCGGTGTTGACGATGTAGGGCGTGTAGCACTCGGTGTAGCCGTGCTCGCCGGTCTGGACGTCCAGCATGAACTGCGCCAGGGCGCGGTGCAGGCGGGCGATGGGGCCGCGCATCAGGGTGAAGCGCGAGCCGGACAGTTTGACGGCGGTCTCGAAGTCCAGGCCCAGCGGTTCGCCCAGGGCGACGTGGTCCCTGGCCTCGAAGGGCAGCGGCGCGGGGTCGTTGCCGTCGCGGCTCCAGCGGCGCACCTCGACGTTGTCGTCGCTGGAGGCGCCGTTGGGGACGCTGGCGTGCGGCAGGTTGGGCACGGCCAGCAGCAGGTCCTGCAGGTCGCGCTGGATGCCGGCCAGGTCTTCCTCGAGCGCCTTCAGGCGGGCCGGGATGGCCTGGGATTCGGCCAGCACGGCGGAGGCATCCTCGCCCTTGGCCTTGAGCATGCCGATCTGCTTGGCCAGCGCGTTGCGGCGGGCCTGCAGGGTTTCGGTCTCCGTCTGCACCGACTTGCGCCGCGACTCGAGCGAGTTGAAGCCGTCGAGGTCTAGCGTGTAGCCCCGGTCCTTGAGCCGGGCGGCCACCGCCTGGGTGTCTTTGCGCAGCAGAGCGATATCGAGCATGGGAAAAAGCCGTGTTGGGAGGAGGAAAAAAGGTCGCCCCGGCGGGCGGCGCGCGAGGCGGCCCGGCCGGGGTATTCCGATTTTAGCCTCCCCGGCCGGCCTTCACCCCAAGGGGGCCTCTTGTCCGGGCAGGCTTGCTGCCGCCCGGGTGTCCGGTTCCAGGGTCAGCAGGCGCCGGAGGGTGTCGCGCAGCGCCGGCCCGGCGGCGCCCTCGGCCTGCGCCGGCAGGCGGCGCGCGACGAATCCGTCGGGCCGCACCAGCACGGCGCCGCCGTCCGCCACCGGATACAGCCGGCCGAACTTGGGTTCGTCGGCCCGGTAGTGGCCCTCGGGGCCGATATGCACGACGCGCAGGGCCACGCCCAATTCCCGGCCCACGGCGCGGGCGGCCTGGGTCCAGGCCTGGACATCGCGCTGCACGACCAGCGAGAAGGCGGTGCCCCACAGGTCGACGGTGGACAGCCGCCGGCCGGCGGAGTCGTACAGCCAGACGTGGGGGGCGCGCACGCCGGGCACGGTGCTTTCCTCGTAGTGCTCCAGGGTGGCGCGCGGCGGCTGGTCGCCGTCGCGGATCACGGCGGCGGAATCGTAGACCGTGCCGAGCTGGAAGCCGGTATGCAGCACGCTGTTGTCGCCGTGCGGCGCGACGCATTCGCGCAGGAAGGCGACGGCTTGCGGGCTGAAGGTCCCGTGCAGGCTGACGCCGGGCTCGCCCACGGCGATGGCCGCCGCGATGGCCTGGAAGTTGAGCGAGTTGTAGGTGGCCGCCTTGACGGTAAGCAGGGCCTTGCCCTTGCGCTCGACCTCGTAGGTGTCGAGCAGCGTGTCGGGCGCGGCGCCGCGCAGCACCAGGCCCAGCTTCCAGGCAAGGTTGTTGGCGTCCTGCACGCCGGTGTTGGCGCCGAAGCCGCCCCAGGGTGAATGCCAATGGGCCGCGTCGCCCGCGAACAGGACATTGCCTTCGCGCCACTTGCGCAGCAGGCCCGTGGTGTAGTCGAAGCGGTAGACGCGGACGATCTCGACGGGCAGCTCGGGCATGCCCAGCGCGCCGCGTATCCGTTCGAGCAGGGCTTCTGTATCGGGCAGCGGATCCTCGTCGTGGCGAAAGCTGTAGCGCCACAGCCCGGTATCCGGGTGCTTGCTGCCGAACCAGCCGGCATAGCGCGGATCCAGCACGAAGGAATGGAAGTAGCCGTCGCGCCCCAGGGTATCGTCCAGGTCGGCGCGAAACTCGGCCAGCACCTGGTTGCCGAAGGTGGGCCCATGGTCCTCGCCCCGGCCGATGCGGTTGCGCACGAAGCTGCGGGCGCCGTCGCAGGCCACGAGATAGCGCGCGCCGACCTCGCGCAGCAGGCCCGATTCGAGTTCCTTCACCGACAGCCGCACGCCGCGGCCCAGGTCCTCGACGTCCACCACCTGGGTGCCGAAGTGCAGCGCGACGCTTTGCCAGGCGGCCGCCTGGTGGCGCAGCGCGGCCTCGTAGTCGGAGGCCGGGACCTTGCGCGGATAGACGGGCGCGAGCTGCGCCCACTTGTGTTCGTATTCCGCGTCGGTGCCCAGCGAGGAGCGGACGTCGGCCACCGGGCCCTGGGCGATGCGCACGTAGAAGCCCTGGCCGTTGGAGCGGGGAATGGACCACCCCTTGCCTTCCAGCAGTTCCCAGACGCCCCATTGCCGGTAGAGCTCGGCGGTGGAGGCATGGACGTACTGGCCCTTGGGCAGCACGGTGGTGCTGGGGCGTTTCTCGAACAGCGCGACGCGCAGCCCTTCCCGGCCCAGCAGATAGGCCAACGCAAGGCCGACGGGGCCGCCGCCGCAGATGGCGACGTCGACCTGGACCGTTGCCCCGTTCATGCCCGCTCTCCCACCGCGCTGCGGCGCATGCGTTCCGGGTCCTTGTTCCACTCGGACCACGATCCGACGTACAGCCGGGGCCGGATGCCGGCGTCGGCCATGGCCATGGCGACCAGGGCGGACAGGACGCCGCCGCCGCAATACACCACGGCCTCGTCGCCGGGCTCGAGGCCGGCCTGCGCCAGCAGGCGGGCCCGTTCGCCGGCGGGCCGCAGCCGGCCCGATGGGGTCCAGAACTCGGAGGCGGCCAGATGCCGGGCGCCGGGAATATGCCCGGCCAGGTAGGATGCCTCGTCCCGCGCATCGACCAGCACGGCGCCGTCCGGCAGCCGCTCGACCTCGTCCACCTCGATCTGCGGCAGATGTCCTCCGGCCAGGGACAGGACTTCGGGCAACCGGCGCCGATGGGGTTCGTCGCCGCGCGCCAGCGCGCCGCCGGCGGCGATCCAGGCCTTCAGTCCGCCATCGAGCAGGAACACCCTGGCGAGTCCAGCCCAGCGCAGTACCCACCAGCCGCGGGCGGCCAGCGCCGGGGTCGGGCCGTAGACGACGATCTCGGTGTCCCGGCCGACGCCCCAGTTCCTCAGGGTGTCGGCCAGTTGCCCAAGGCCGGGCAGCGGCAGGTTGCCGCTTGCCGGGGTGGGTTCCGCCGCGAATGCATCGCGGATCTGGCCATGGACGGCACCGAAGATGTGGCCGTCGCGGTACGCGCGGTATTCGATCTCCGGGTCGCCCAGGCGGACATCGACGAACAGCCTGTCGTCGTTCGGGCGGGCCAGCAGGTCCTCGGCCTGCACGAAGGCCGGCTCGAATGCGTGTCCGCCGCGAACCGATACGTGAGTCATATCCATAGTTGGAAAAGTCATTGGCATGTTGTTGGAAACGGCCCGAGCATTGTTGGCGAGCGCCCGGCCCGGGGCGTTACCGCCCGCTGAACAGCGGGACCGGACACGAATGGGGGTAAATGCTGCCCACCTGTTCAGTCCAGGGTAAGCCCGCCGCGGCGGCCGCTCCTAGAATGAAACCGCCCCATACGGCCCCCGCCCGACCAATCTCCAGGAGACAACGACAAGTGGTGCCGCTCCGCCTTCTCCAGACCCGCCCTCACGCCTGGGTGGCCGCCGCCCTGCTTGCGCTATGGCTGCCCCAGCCGGCCACCGCCCAGCCCTACCCCAACCGCCCCATCAAGGTGGTGATGGCCTGGAGCGACGGCTTTCCCGCCAACTCCACGCGCCTGTTCGCCAAGGAGTTGTCGGAACGCCTGAAACAGCCCGTCGTGGTCGAGATCCAGCAGGGCGCGGGCGGCGAAGTGGCGGCCCGGCACGTGAAGAACGCCGCCCACGACGGCTACACGCTGCTGGCCACGGGCACCTCGGTCACGACCTCGTGGGCGCTGCGCCCGGGCAACGTCGATCCGGGAGTCGACCTGCAGCCCATCGCGCAACTGGTCGCCACGCCGTACGTCATCGTCTCGCGCGCGGGCGCCTACGCCGATTTCGACAAGTTCCTGGAAAGCGCCCGCAACAGCCGGAAGAAACTCAACTACGCGTCGCCCGGCGTGGGCTCGGGCATGCACTTCCTGGGCGAGATGATCAAGACCTCGGCCGGCATCGACATGGTCCACATTCCCTACGCCTCGGGCGCGCGCCAGTTGCAGGCCCTGCTGGCGGGCGACGTGGACATCGCCATCATTTCGCTGGTGACGGCGCTGCCGCAGATCAAGATCGGCAAGCTGGACGCGCTGGCGGTCAGCACCGCGGCGCGCAGCCCGGAGCTGCCGGCGGTACCGACGCTGACCGAGAAGAAGCTGCGCGGCGTGCCCGCCATCTCTTCCTGGATCGCGCTGTTCGGCCCGGCCGGCCTGCCCGCCGATATACTGGATGCGCTGTCCTCGCAGATCACCGCCGCGGCGGGCAACGACGACGTGCGCAAGCTCGTCGCCTCGTGGGGCGCCGAAGTCCCGGACACGCGGCGGACCAGCCTCGAACACGTCGTGCAGACCGAGAAGGCCCTGTGGTCGAAGGTGGCGAAGGAGAAGAATATTGTCGATCCCAACTGACGCCCACGAGTCGCCCCACCTTTGCTATTGCGGCGGGGACTACGGCCGGGTCTCGGTCATGGCGTCGGGCGTCGATCTGGCGGACCACGCCCGCGACTGCGTGCAGGTATTGGTGAACATGCACCAGGAACCGCTGCCGGTCCGCCTGAACGGCGGCCTGCACCGCCTGGACCAGTTCCGCGCGCTGGTCATCCATCCCCGGCAGACCTATGCCATCCCGCCCGCGCCGGGACGCGCGCGGCATCCGGGACAGGTCGGATCCATCCTGATCAAGGCCTCGCCGCTGTTGAACGACAGCGCCGGGCCCGTCGGCCATGCCGGGGACGACGATCCGGTCGACATGATCACCCTGCCCGGCCCGCTGCGCGCCGACGCCATGCAACTGGTGGCGGAACTGTTCCGCGCCGGCCCGGACCCCCGGGCGGTGTCGCAGGGCGTCCGAACCCTGTACCAGGCGGCCGTGGTCCGTTCGCTGGAAAACCGGACGCCCCACCCCGCCCCCGACACGTCAGCCCAGGCCAACAGCCTGGAGGAACGCGTGGGCCGCGATGCCCGCGCCGGCCAGTTGCGCGACCTGGAAGATTTCGCCGCGTTCCGGCGCGGCGCGGGCGCCTATGGCGTGTCCGAGCGCTACTTCTACACCCTGTTCCGGCGGGCGACGCGGATGACGCCCCGGGCCTACTACAACATGCGGCGCCTGGACGCCGCCTTCGCGCTGCTGGCCGGCGAAGCGAAGAGCATCTTCGAGATCACCTACGATCTGGGCTTCAGCGCCCCGCCCCACTTCACGCGCTTCATGAAAAGCAACACGGGCTGGACGCCGTCGGAGTACCGGCGCCGGGTGCGGGGGATGCCGCCATCGCTACGGCCGCATTTCGCCTGCGGCGGCGCGGCCGCCTAACCCTTCTTCGCTTCCTTGTCGAGCTCGCGCAGGAAGGCGAGCTTCTGGCCGATCTTGGCTTCCAGCCCGCGGTCGGTGGGCTGGTAGAACTTCGCGCGCAGGCCGTCCGGGAAGTAATCGACGCCGGCCGCGTAGGCGTGCGGTTCGTCGTGCGCGTAGCGGTACTGCTTGCCGTGCCCCAGTTGCTTGAGCAGCTTGGTGGGCGCGTTGCGCAGGTGCATGGGCACGGGCGCGCTGCCGTTGTCGGCGGCGAAGCGCCTGGCCATGTTGTAGGCGTTGTAGACGGCGTTGGACTTGGCGGCGCAGGCCAGGTAGACCACGGCCTGGGCCAGCGCCAGTTCGCCCTCGGGCGACCCCAGGCGTTCGTACACGTCGGCGCCCGCCGTGGCGATGTCCAGCGCGCGCGGGTCGGCCAGGCCGATGTCCTCGACCGCCATGCGGATGATGCGGCGCGAGAGATAGCGCGGATCCGCGCCCCCATCCAGCATGCGGCAGAACCAGTACAAGGACGCATCCGGATCCGAGCCGCGCACGGCCTTGTGCAGGGCGCTGATCTGGTCGTAGAAGGCGTCGCCGCCCTTGTCGAAGCGGCGCAGGTTCTGCGACAGCGCGGTCTCCAGCCATTCGGCGTCGACCTGCGTGCGCCCCGCCCCGCGCGCCGAATCGGCCACCACCTCGACCGCGTTGATGACGCGGCGGGCATCGCCGTCGGCCCAGGCCGCCAGTTGCTCCTGCGAGGCCTCGTCGAACTCGATGTCGCCCAGCATGGCGATGGCCTTGGCGATCAGTTGCCGCAGTTCGTCGGCGCTGAGCGATTGCAGCACGTAGACCCGCGCCCGCGACAACAGGGCCGAGTTGACCTCGAAGGACGGGTTCTCGGTGGTGGCGCCGATGAAGGTGAACAGGCCGCTTTCCACATAGGGCAGGAAGGCGTCCTGCTGGGCCTTGTTGAAGCGGTGCACTTCATCGACGAAGAGGATGGTGCGGCGCCCCTTCAATTGCGCCGCCTGGGCGGCCACCACCGCGTCGCGGATGTCCTTGACCCCGCCCAGCACGGCCGAGATGGCGATGAACTGGGCATCGAAGGAGTTGGCCATCAGGCGCGCCAGCGTGGTCTTGCCCACGCCCGGCGGCCCCCAGAAGATCATCGAATGCGGCCGCCCCGACTGGAAGGCTACGCGCAGCGGCTTGCCCGGGCCCAGCAGATGGCTCTGCCCGACGACCTCGTCCAGCGTGCGCGGCCGCAGCCGCTCGGCCAGCGGCGCGGCGGCGTCGGGCACCTTGGCGGCCGCGGGCGTGTCGTCGGGAAACAGATCGGACATGGGTGGAAAGACGTGGATCAGCGGCCGCCGGCCGGCGCCTGTCCGCCCATGCGCACGACGTCCACGCCGGCGGGCGCCGTGAAGCGGAAGCTGTCCTGCGGCAGCTGCGGATTGCGGGCGATGCCGCTGAAGGTGATGGCCGTGGTCTGGCCGAAGGCGTCCAGCAGTTCCAGGCGGGCCGGCAGGCCGTCCTTGAAGGCGATGTCCACGCGCGAGAAACCGGCGTCCGGCGTCTTGGGCGTGGCCCGCAGCCACTGCAGGCCGTCGCGCTCGGGCTGCTCGGCCACGTTGAAGGATTGCTCCAGCGATCCCGATCCGAACAGGATCTGCGCCGGCGAGGACCCGATGGCCTGCCCCACGTCCCGCACGGTGACCTGGCTCAGGTCGGGGTCGTACTGATACAACTGCTTGCCATCCGAGACAATCAGTTGTTCGTAGGGCTTGGCCACTTCCCAGCGAAAGCGCCCGGGGCGCTGGAACGAGAAGCTGCCGGACTGAGCCGGCGCCGCCTGCCCCGACGCCCCGCGCGTGACTTGCGAGAAACTGCCGCGCGCGGACTGGGTGTTGCTGGCGAAGGCGTGCAACTGGTCGATGGCGCCCGCCAGCGCGGCGCCCGGCAGGGCCAGGGCCGCGGCCAGCCCGGCGCCGGCGGCGGCGCGGGCCAGGAAGGCGGTGGTCTTGGAAACGAACGTCATAGGGGACTCTCCGTAGCGCAGCGCGGCAGGACCGGTCATTCGTCCTGGCTGGCGGGGGCGAGGATTTCCCGGTTGCCGTTGGACTGCATGGCGGAAACCATACCCGAACGCTCCATCTGTTCGAGTAAGCGGGCGGCACGGTTGTAACCGATGCGCAGGTGGCGCTGCACCAGCGATATCGAGGCGCGGCGGTGCTTGAGCACCACTTCCACGGCCTGGTCGTACATGGGGTCGGACTCCGCGTCGCCCATGCCGGTCACGCTGCTCAAGCCATCGCCGGTCTCGCCCTCGATGGAGCCTTCCAGGATGCCTTCCTCGTAGTTGGGCTCGCCCTGCGCCTTCAACTGCTCGACCACCCGATGCACTTCGTCGTCGGTGACGAAGGCGCCGTGGACGCGGGTGGGCAGGCCCGAGCCCGGCGGCATGTACAGCATGTCGCCCTGGCCCAGCAGGGCTTCCGCGCCCATCTGGTCGAGGATGGTGCGCGAATCGACCTTGGACGAGACCTGGAACGAGATCCGGGTCGGGATGTTGGCCTTGATCAGGCCGGTGATCACGTCCACGCTGGGCCGCTGGGTGGCCAGGATCAGGTGGATGCCGGCGGCGCGGGCCTTCTGCGCCAGGCGGGCGATCAGTTCCTCGATCTTCTTGCCCACCACCATCATCAGGTCGGCCAGCTCGTCGATCACCACCACCACCATGGGCAGCGGCTGGAGCGGCTCTGGCGAATCGGGCGTGAGCGAGAACGGATTGGGGATGGGCTCCTCGCGCTTGATGGCGTCGTGGATCTTGGTGTTGTAGCCGGCCAGGTTGCGCACGCCCATCTTGCTCATCAGCCGGTAGCGCTTGTCCATCTCGGCCACGCACCAGTTCAGCGCGTTGGCGGCCTGGCGCATGTCGGTCACGACCGGCGCCAGAAGGTGCGGGATGCCCTCGTAGACGCTCATTTCGAGCATCTTCGGATCGATCAGGATCAGGCGCACCTGGCTGGGATCGGCCTTGTACAGCAACGACAGGATCATGGCGTTGATCCCCACCGACTTGCCCGACCCGGTCGTGCCCGCCACCAGCAGGTGGGGCATCTTGGCCAGGTCGGCCACCACCGGCTTGCCGGCGATGTCCTTGCCCAGCGCCATGGTCAGCACCGACGAGCTGCCGTGGTAGGTCTGCGAGCCCAGGATCTCGGACAGCTTGACGGTCTGGCGCCGCAGGTTGGGCAGCTCCAGGCCCATCAGGTTCTTGCCGGGTATGGTCTCGACCACCCGGATGCTGACCAGGCTCAGCGCCCGCGCCAGGTCCTTGGCCAGGTTGACGATCTGGCTGCCCTTGACGCCCACCGCGGGCTCGATCTCGTAGCGGGTGATGACCGGCCCGGGCTGGGCGGTGACCACGGAGACCTGGACGCCGAAGTCGGCCAGCTTCTTCTCGATCAGGCGCGAGGTGAACTCCAGGGTCTCGGTGGAGACGGTTTCCTGGGTCGGCGGCGGCGGATCGAGCAGGCTGAGGGGCGGCAACTGGCTGTCGGTGATCTCGGCGAACAAGGCCTGCTGCTTTTCCTTCTCGACCCGCTCGGACTTGGGGACGACCGTAACCGCCGGCTCGATGCGCACGGGTTGCTCGTGGACCAGCTTTTCCTGCTTGGCCACCACGACCTCGGCGCGGGCCTGCACGGCCACCTCGCCCACCTTGCGGTCCTCGCGGGCCTGCCAGGAATTCCTGGCCCCGCGCAGCCCCAGCTCCAGCCAGGAACCGATCTTCTCGGCCACCACCAGCCACGAAAAACCGAAGAACAGGCTGGCGCCGATGGCGAACAGGACCAGCAGCAGCAGGGTCGCGCCGGTGTAGCCGAACGAGGACGAGGCGTACTTGGCGATGCTCTCGCCTATCATGCCGCCGCTGCCGTGCGGCAGGGATTCGCCGAAGGACCGCAGGCGCAGCGCCTCGAGGCCGACCGAACCGATCATCAGGGCGCAAAAGCCCAGGCCCTGCTCCCAGCGCACCCGCTGGGGCACGTCGGCGTCGGAGCCGCCGCGCAGGAACTGGTGGGCCAGACGCAGGTAGCTGGCGTAGACGCGCTGCAACAACAGCACCACGAACCACCAGGCCGAGGCGCCGATCAGGAACAGGATGAGGTCCGCCAGCCAGGCGCCGAAACGGCCCCCGCTGTTGTGGACGTGGTCGATCTGCACGGCATGCGACCACCCCGGGTCGCCCGAGTTGTAGGTGGCCAGCACCAGGGTCAGATAGACGGCCAGGGCGGCGAACAGGATCCAGCGCGCCTCGCGGAACAGGCGGGACAGGCGGCCGGGCAAGGCACCGGACGAATTGCCGGTGTTCTGCGAATTGCGGGTATTTCCCGCGGTAGCGGTACGTGCCATGGGCTGATTATAAGTGGGTGGCGCCCGGTCAAGCTCCCCCGGGGCTATCGCAGCCATAGAAATATACAATTCCGTTCTCCCGCCCCCCGGCAGGCTCCAGGGTTGAAAACGCGACGGGGCGGGATCACCTATGATGACGGTTGCAAATCGGGCGCACGACGCCAGGAAATTGTTGAGATCATGAGCCAAGACAAACACGCCAAAGTCCTCGTCCTCGGGTCGGGGCCGGCCGGGTATACCGCCGCCGTCTACGCCGCCCGGGCCAACCTGTCGCCCATGCTGATCACCGGCGTCGAGCAGGGCGGCCAGTTGATGACGACGACCGAGGTGGACAACTGGCCCGCCGACGTCAACGGCGTGCAGGGACCGGAGCTGATGCAGCGCTTCCAGCAGCATGCCGAGCGTTTCAATACCGACATCGTCTTCGACCACATCCATACCACGCACCTGGACCAGCGGCCGTTCAAGCTGGTCGGCGACTCGGGCACCTACACCTGCGACGCGCTGATCATCGCCACCGGCGCCTCGGCCAAGTACCTGGGCCTGCCGTCGGAAGAAAACTACAAGGGCCGCGGCGTCTCGGGCTGCGCGACCTGCGACGGGTTCTTCTACAAGAACCAGGACGTCGCCGTGGTCGGCGGCGGCAACACGGCCGTGGAAGAAGCGCTGTACCTGGCCAACATCTGCCGCACCGTCACCCTGATCCACCGCCGCGACAAGTTCCGCGCCGAACCCATCATGGTGGACAAGCTCAACGAGAAGGTCCAGGAAGGACGCGTGATCCTGAAACTCTTCAACGAGCTGCAGGAAGTGCTGGGCGACGACTCGGGCGTAACCGGGGCGCGGCTGCGCAACAACCAGACCGGCCAGACCGAGGACATCGCCGTCACCGGGGTCTTCATCGCCATCGGCCACCAGCCCAATACCGGCATCTTCAAGGGCCAGGTGGAGATGAAGGACGACTACATCATCACGCGCAGCGGCCTGAACGGGCTGGCCACGATGACCTCGGTCCCCGGCGTGTTCGCCGCCGGCGACGTGCAGGACCACGTGTATCGCCAGGCCATCACCAGCGCCGGCACGGGCTGCATGGCGGCGCTGGACGCCCAGCGCTGGCTGGACGGCGAAGCGGTGTAACCCCAAGAGAAGCCCACCCCCTACGCCCTTTGGGCGCCCCCTCAAGGGGGCGGCACTGGCGGACCGGCAAAGCCGGATCCGCGGCGCCCTGGATCAAGGCAGACAAGTGGTGTCTCGTACCAAGAAGATCGACACAGACCCAGGATGCGGTGGATCCGGCTCCGCCGGTCCACCCGCATCGCCCCCTGGGGGGCGCGCGAAGCGCGTAGGGGGGGGCCTGTCCAGTCTAAAGGTGTTGCAACGGGAGTTGCAGGAGCAGCGGCTGGCGGCGGAAGCCGCTGAGCGGGAGGCTCGGCGGCGGGCGGAGGAAGCCCGGCGGGCGGCGGTCGAGTTTCGGGCGCTGGTGGGCGGGGTGGTGCCGCTGAAGGACACGGGCAGGATCGATCCCTCGCCGGTCGCGCCCGCTCCCCTGCCCTACAAGCGCTGGGAAGACGAATCCGAGGTGCTGCGGGAATCCATTTCCGACGACTACGGCGCCGACTGGCTGATCGATACCGACGACACGCTGTCCTACCGCCGCACCGGCCTGGGACAGGACATCGTGCGCAAGCTGCGGCGCGGCCAGTGGACGGTGCAGGCCCAGCTCGACCTGCACGGCCACCGGGTGGAAGAGGCCCGCGAGGCGCTGGGGGAATTCCTGCGCGCCTGCGTGCGGCAGGAGATGCGCTGCGTGCGCATCATCCACGGCAAGGGACTGGGATCGAAGAACCGCACGCCTATCCTGAAGGAAAAGGTGCGGCGCTGGCTCGTGCAGAAGGAAGAAGTGCTGGCCTTCGTCGAGGCCCGGGCCAACGACGGCGGCTCGGGCGTGGTGCTGGTGCTGCTGCGAGGGCCGGACCGGCCGGCCTGACCCGGACGGTTTTCAGCGCTTGGTCATCGCCTCGGGCGAGAAATGCGCCGGCGTGTCGTCGCGCCGCTTCTGGCGCCACTCCATGATGGTCTTGAGCAGCAGCGTCAGCATGGCCATGCAGGCCAGCAGCGCCGCGGCCGTGAAGGCGGCGGCGGTCTTGTAGTCGTTGTTGAGCTGTTCGACCAGCAAAGGCAGCGTCAGGGTCTGGTTCATGATGGTGCCGGACACCACCGACACCGCGCCGAACTCGCCCACCGCCCGGGCATTGGTAATGACGATGCCGTAGAGCAGCGCCCACTTGATGTTGGGCAGGGTCACGCGCCGGAAGATCTGCCAGCCGGAGGCGCCCAGCGACAGCGCCGCGATTTCCTCGTCGGCGCCCTGGGCCTGCATCAGCGGGATCAGGATGCGGGCCACGTAGGGCGAGGTCACGAACACCGTCACCATGATGATGCCGGGCCAGGCGAACATCAGCTGGATGTCATGGCTGTACAGCCACTTGCCCAGCGTGCTTTCCAGCCCGTAGACGACCAGATAGCACAGGCCCGCCACCACGGGCGAGGTCGCGTAGGGAATGTCGACCAGGGTGGTCAGCAGCCGCCGGCCGAAGAAATCGTAGTGGGTCACGCACCAGGCCAGCAGGATGCCGAACACCAGGTTGATCGGCACCGTCGCCAGCGTGGTCAGCACGGTCAGGCCGATCGCGTGCTTCATGAAGTCTTCATCCAGGTTCTGGGCCAGCAGGCTCCAGCCGCCCGACAGCGCCTGCGAGAAGATCAGCGCCAGCGGCACGACCAGGATCAGCACTGTCAGCACGATGCCCAGCGCGATCAGCAACCATTGATGGACGAGAGTGGGCCGTTTGTTGGTCATGGGCAGTCGTGTCAGTTATCCATAAGGCCAGAAGGCCCCGCCCGACCCAGGACGCCGCGGATCCGGCTCCGCCGGTCCGCCAGCGTCGCCCCCTTGAGGGGGCGCGCGAAGCGCGTAGGGGGTGGGCTCATCATCGGCGTAGCAGTCGTCCCTGGACGACTTGCAGCAGGAACAGCAGCAGCAGCGAGGCGATCAGCACTACCGAGGCGATGGCGGCGGCGGCGGGATAGTCGAACTCCTGCAGGCGCACGAAGATCATCAGCGACGTGATCTCGGTCTGGAACGGGATGTTGCCGGCGATCATGATGACCGCGCCGAATTCGCCCAGGCTGCGGATGAAGGCCTGCGAAGCGCCGGAGATCAGCGCCGGCACCAGGCTGGGCAGCAGCACGCGCCAGAAGGTCTGCCAGCGCGTGGCGCCCAGCGTGGACGCGGCCTCCTCGAATTCGGGCTCGAGGTCTTCCAGCACGGGCTGGAGCGAGCGCACGATGAACGGCAGGCTGGTGAAGATCATGGCCACCACCAGCCCGGGGTAGGCGTACGAGATCTTGATGCCCAGGGGCTCGAACCAGCGCCCGAGCCAGCCGGTGGGCACGAACAGGGCCGACAGGGTGATGCCGGCCACCGCCGTGGGCAGCGCGAACGGCAGGTCGACCAGCGCATCGATCAGCCGCCGGCCGGGAAAATCGTAGCGGGACACGATCCAGGCCAGCACGAAGCCCACGCCGGTGACGATGACGGTCGAGTAGAACGCCCCCGACACCGTGATCTTGTAGCTCTGCACCACGCGGGGATCGGAGATCGCCCGCCAGTACTGCGCCCAGGTCATGTCGCCGACGTACAGCAGCAGGGCCGACAAGGGCACCAGGATGACCAGGCTGAGGAACAGCACCGAAAAGCCGAAGCTCGGCACGAAACCGGGCAGGACCGGCGGACGACGGAAAAAACGGAAGGACGGATTCACGGCGTAGGCGGCGGGATCGGGGCGGAAGCGAAGAAGCGCGGCCCACCTGCGGGGTGGCCGCGCCTTGCCGGGAAGGATTGTACGGCACCGGCCCCGGGACCGGCGCCGCCACGATCAGCGCTTGGCCAGCAACTGGTCCAGCACGCCGTTGGAACCGAAGTGATTCTTGGTGATGTCATCCCAGGACCCCAGCACCTTGGTCGGGTCGATCAGGCGCACCTTGGGATAACGGTCGGCCACGACCTTGGCGACGTCGGGATGGTTGACCCGGTAGTTGAAGGTGGTCAGCAGCAGCTGGATCTCGCGGGTGTACTGGTAGTTCAGGTATTCGGTGGCGAGCTGGCGGGTGCCCTTCTCGTCCACGACCTTGTCGACCACGGCCACGGGGAACTCGGCCAGCACGGACACCGGCGGCACCACGACCTCATAGCCGCCCGCCTTGAATTCCTCGCCCTTGGCGATGTTGATCACTTCCGACTCGAAGGTCAGCAGCACGTCGCCCTGCCCGTTCTGCGCGAACGCCACGGTCGCGCCGCGCCCGCCGGTGGGGAAGTTGACGACGTTGTGCAGGACCTTGCCGACGAACTGCTTGATTTTCTCCTGATCGCCGCCGAACTTCTCGTTGGCGTACAGCCACGCGC
Organism: Pigmentiphaga sp. NML030171; assembly: GCF_002188635.1. Taxonomy (GTDB): domain Bacteria; phylum Pseudomonadota; class Gammaproteobacteria; order Burkholderiales; family Burkholderiaceae_B; genus Pigmentiphaga; species Pigmentiphaga daeguensis. The sequence goes on from NZ_NINX01000038.1 coordinate 23,884, forward strand.
CCAGGTAGGTATAGCGCGCGTTGCCCGAGGTCTTGGGGTTCGGGAACACCAGCTTGACGTCGTCGCGCGCCAGGTCGTCCCAGTTCTTGACGTTCTTGGGGTTGCCCTTGCGCACGAGGAAGGCGATGGTGCTGTAGTAGGGCGAGCTGTTGTTCGGGAAGGCCTTCTGCCAGTCCTTGCGCAGCAATCCGCGCTGGGCCAGGATGTCGACGTCGGGCACCTGGTTGAAGGTCACGACGTCGACCTTCTTGCCCTGGATGATGTCCTGCGCCTGGCGCGAGGTGCCGGCGAACGACTGGTCGATCTTGATGTCGTGGCCGGTCTTGGTCTTCCAGTACGCCTGGAACTTGGGATTGACCGCGGCGAACACCTCGCGCGCAACGTCGTACGAGGCGTTCAGCAGCGGCTTGTCCTGGGCTTGCGCCGTCCCCGTCACTGCCGTGAGCAGCGCGGCCGAGGTGGCCGCGAGCACGATGATCTTCTTGAACATGAAACGGCGTCCTTCTTCTGACTATGTGGATGCGAGAGACGTAAACGTAACAAATCCACATATGTCATCAAACCATATATTCATCATTTCTTTATTCTTGTGAGAAATATATGGCGGACGCCGGGGGCGGCAATGGCCGCCCGGACGTCAGACCGCGGCTTCGCCGGTCTCGCCGGTGCGGATGCGGATGACCTGCTCGACGGGCGTCACGAAGATCTTGCCGTCGCCGATCTTGCCCGTGCGCGCCACGCGGATGATGGCCTCCACGGCCTGGTCGACCAGATCGTCGGCGATCACCAGCTCGATGCGGATCTTGGGCAGGAAGTCGACCACGTATTCGGCGCCGCGATAGAGCTCGGTATGTCCCTTCTGGCGGCCGAAGCCCTTGACCTCCGTCACGGTCAGACCATTGACGCCGACCTGGGCCAGTGCTTCGCGGACCTCGTCGAGCTTGAACGGTTTGATGATGGCGGTGACTTGCTTCATGGCTGGACCTTTGTCGAGATGCTGGCGGGAATGGCGAAGATGCGATGACTGGGATTGTAGCCGGCCGGGCGCCGGCCTTCAGGCGTCCGGCGGAGTATCGGGAACGTTCGCAAGGTCGGCCTTCCAGACGATCTCTTCGGAATCGCTGGGGGCGCGCCAGTCGCCGCGCGGCGACAGCGAACCGCCCGAGCCGACCTTGGGCGCGTTGGGCACGCACGAACGCTTGAACTGGCTGGTCTTGAAGAACCGGTGCACGAAGATGCCCAGGTTGCGCTTGATGGCGGCCAGTTCGTACTGGTTGCGCGGCACGTGCGCTTCCTCGGGCCAGTCGCCGCGCTCGCGGTCGTGCCAGGCGGCCAGCGCCAGGAAGGCGACCTTCGACGGCGCGAAGCCATAGCGCAGGATGTAGTACAGGTTGAAGTCCTGCAGCTCGTAGGGCCCGATGAACTGTTCGGTCCGCTGCGCGGGCGCGCCGTCGGTCTTGCCCGGCACCAGCTCGGGACTGATCTCGGTGCCCAGGATGTCCAGCAGCACCTGGCTGCCGTCACCCACCTTGCCCGTCTCGGCCACCCACCGCACCAGGTGGGTGATCAGGGTCTTGGGCACGCTGGCGTTGACGTTGTAGTGCGACATGTGGTCGCCCACGCCATAGGTGCACCAGCCCAGCGCCAGTTCGCTCAGGTCGCCGGTGCCGATGACGATGGCGTTGTGGAAATTGGCCAGCCGGAACAGGTGGCTGGTGCGCTCGCCGGCCTGCACGTTCTCGAAGGTGATGTCGTAGAGTTCCTGGCCCGAGGCGTACGGATGCCCGATGTCCTTGAGCATCTGCGCGCAGCTGGGCCGGATGTCGATCTCCATGGCCGTGCAGCCGACCACGCGCATCAGCGCGCGCGCCTGCTGCAGGGTGCGCCCGCTGGTGGCGAAGCCCGGCATGGTCACGCCGATGATGTTGGCGCGCGGCAGGTTCAGGCGATCCATGGCCTTGGCGCAGACCAACAGCGCGTGGGTCGAATCCAGTCCCCCGGACACGCCGATCACCACCTTGTCCATGCCGATGGCGGACAGCCGCTGCACCAGCGCCTGGACCTGGATGTTGTAGACCTCGTCGCAGCGCTCGTCGCGGCGCCGGCGGTCGGCCGGCACGTAGGGAAAGCGCTCGACCTTGCGCCGCAGCGCCAGGGGCTGGTCCACGGCCAGGCCGATCTCGAAGGCAGTCGTCCGGAAACGCTCGGTCTCGGCCTTGTGGCGCAGCACCGACTGGCCGAACGTGGTCTGCCGCATGCGCTCGTGCGACAGGCGCTCGAGATCGACGTCGGCCAGGATGAGATGCGAGTCGTCCAGGAAGCGGCCGGACTCGGCCAGCAGCTCGCCGTTCTCGTAGATGATGGACTGGCCGTCCCAGGCGAGGTCGGTGGACGATTCGCCCCGCCCTGCCGAGGTGTACAGGTAGGCCGCCAGGCAGCGCGCCGACTGCTGGCTGACGAGCTGGTGCCGGTATCCCGACTTGCCCACCACGATGTTCGACGCCGACAGGTTCACCAGCACGCTGGCCCCCGCCAGTGCCGCGAAGGACGACGGCGGAATCGGCACCCACACGTCCTCGCAGATCTCGACGTGGAAGCGCAGCCCCGGCACGTCGGCCACCTCGAACAGCTGGTCCGGCCCGAATGGCGCCCGTTGTCCGGCCAGCTCGACGTGGGTGGCCACCGTGGCATCGCCCGCGGTGAACTGGCGGGCCTCGTAGAACTCGCCGTAGTTGGGCAGGTAGGTCTTGGGCACGACGCCCAGGATGCGTCCGCGCGCCACCACCACGGCGCAATTGAACAGGGAATGGTTCACCCTTAGCGGCAGCCCCACGATGAGCGCGGCCGGCAGCCCGGCGGACTCGGCCACGATGTCGCCCAGCGCCCGTTCGCAGGCCTCCAGCAGCGCGGCCTGGTGGAACAGGTCGTCGCAGGTGTAGGCGGAAAGCCCCAGTTCGGGGAAGGCCACCAGCGCCGCTCCCTGCGCGGCCGCCTGCCGCGCCAGGTCCAGCGTCTGTGCCGCGTTGAACGCGGGGTCGGCCACCCGGCAGCGGGGCACGCCCACGGCCACCCGCGCGAACCGGTGCGCGTAGAGGTTGAAGAAATTGCCTTTCATCGTGTAAGTCAGCGCCAAGGAGTAGCTCACATCATAAGGCCGATGGCCCGCCGACGTCCCGGCAGCCGCCCTGCCCGGTCAATCGGCCGGGGCCTTGAAGGGCGAGTGCGACTCCAGTTCGTCCAGGTACCGGTTCATGCCACGGGTTTCGCGGTCCAGGAAATCGGCGATGGCGGCGGCGAAACGTTCGTCCGCCACCCAGTGCGCCGACCAGGTCGGCACCGGCAGCAGGCCGCGCGACATCTTGTGCACGCCCTGGGCGCCCCCTTCGAAATGGGCGATGCCGTGGGCGATGCAATAGGCGATGGCCTGCAGGTAGCAGGTCTCGAAGTGCAGGCCCGATACGAAATCCACGCAGCCCCAGTAGCGGCCGTACAGGGTGTCGCCGGCGGCCACGTTCAACGCGCAGGCGACCGGCTCGCCGTGCCGCTCGGCCATGACCAGCAGCAGCGCCTCAGGCATGGCGGCGTGCAGCGCCTGGAAGAAGGCCGGTTTCAGGTAGGGCGAGGACCAGTGGTTGGCATAGGTGGAGGCGTAGCAGCGATAGAAGAACGCCAGGTCGTCGGCGGAGATGGCCGCGCCGCGCAGGTGCCGAAAGCGTATGCCCGCCTGCTCGACCTTCTTGCGGTCCTGGCGGATCTTCTTGCGCTTGTCGTGGTTCATCGCGGCCAGGAAGGCGTCGAAACTGTCATAGCCGTCGTTGCGCCAATGGAACTGGACCCCTTCGCGCAGCATGTACCCCGCCTCGCGCAGCGCCCGCAGGTCGTCGTCGCGGGGAAACAGCACGTGCAGCGACGAGACGCCCGCCTGCCGCGCGACCTCGATCGCGGCGCGGGCCAGCAGCACCCGGTCCTCGTGGGCCGCCGCCAGCAGGCGCGGGCCGCCCACGGGCGTAAACGGCACGGCGCACAACAGTTTCGGGTAGTACGGCAGGCCATGGCGCTCGAAGGCTTCCGCCCAGGCCTGGTCGAACACGTATTCGCCCCGGGAATGGGACTTCACGTACAGCGGCATGGCGCCCACGAGCTTGCCCGCCCGCCGCAGCACCAGGCAGGTGGGCTGCCAGCCCGTGCGCCGGACGGCGCAGCCGGTGGCGTGCAGGCCGTGCAGATAGGCGTGCGCGACGAAAGGGTTGCCGGCGGCCAGGGCATCCCAGGCGGCCGGATCGAGGGTGCCCAGGTCGTCGATCAATTCGACGGCGGTATCGGTCAAATCGCCTCCGGGGAAAGGGACTGGGCCGCACGGCCTTGCGGCAGGCAGCGCCGCACCAGCGGCCAGCGCCGGCGCGCCACCGCGATGCGGTCGGGCACGCCATGCAGCAGCAGTTCCCAATAGGGATCGGCATCGCCCCCGGTAAGTTCCGGGGTGACCAGGCGCGCGCCGGCGATGGCCGAGCGGGCCACCAGCGCGTTGCGATGGGCCTGGATGAAACGTTCGGGGAAAGCGCGCGACAGGTCGGCCAGCGCGCGATCGGTCAGGAATTCGCCCTGGCGGGTGCGCAGGCTGACGTACTTGCCGTCGGCGCGCAGGTAGAGCACTTCTTCCACCGGCACCGCGACCGTGCCGTCTCGCCCGTGGGCCATCAGGGCGTCCGGCGATGGGCCGGTGCCCAGCGCTTGCCGCAGCGCCTGCTCCAGGCGGTCGATGCGTATCGGCGGCACCAGCAGGTCGCTCGCGCGCAGTTGCTCGGCCTGGGGCAGGCTGTCGAGCGAGGGCAGGAGCAGCACCAGCCGGGGCCCCGACCGTTCCCAGGCCCGGGCCAGCGCGTAGCCCTGGGCGTCGGGCAGGCCCAGGTCGAGCAGCGCCACGCCGGGGGCCGGATCCGCCCGCCGCGCCTGGTCGGCGCCCACGGCGGGCGGCAGCAGATGCAACGGCAGGCGCCTGGCCAGCGTCCTGAGCTGCGCCGACAGGCGGCGGCAGAACGCCGCGTCCCGCCCTACCACCAGTACCCCGGGCGAGCCCGTTCCCGATACAGTAACCGCCATAACCCGCTTTATAATCCGCGCCATGTCCAAATCGACCGACCCCCGCCCCCAAGACCAGTTCGCCAAGAAGGCCGAAGCCTGGTCAGCCCGGTTCTCCGAACCGGTGTCCGACCTCGTCAAACGGTACACCGCTTCGGTGGACTTCGACAAACGCCTGGCCAAGTTCGACATCCAGGGTTCCCTGGCGCATGCCGACATGCTGCATGCCGTGGGCATCCTGACCCAGCAGGACCTTGCCGACATCCGCCGCGGCATGGCCGCCATCGAAACCGAGATCGACGCCGGCCGCTTCGAATGGCTGCTCGACCTGGAAGACGTCCACCTGAACATCGAGCGCCGCCTGACCGAACTGGTGGGCGACGCCGGCAAGCGCCTGCACACCGGCCGCTCGCGCAACGACCAGGTCGCCACCGACATCCGGCTGTGGCTGCGCGCCGAGATCGACACGCTGACCGACCTGCTGCGCCAGTTGCGCCACGCGCTGGCCACGCTCGCGCTGCAGCACGCCGACACCATCCTGCCCGGCTTCACCCACCTGCAGGTCGCCCAGCCCGTCACCTTCGGCCACCACCTGCTGGCCTATGCCGAAATGTTCGGCCGCGACGCCGAGCGCCTGGCCGACTGCCGCAAGCGGGTCAACCGCCTGCCGCTGGGCGCCGCCGCGCTGGCCGGCACCTCCTATCCCATCGACCGCGAGCGCGTGGCCCGCACGCTGGGCTTCGACGGCGTGTGCCGCAACTCGCTGGATGCGGTGTCCGACCGCGACTTCGCGATCGAATTCTGCGCCGCCGGCGCGCTGGTCATGACGCACATCTCGCGCCTGTCGGAAGAGCTGGTGCTGTGGATGAGCCCGCGCGTGGGCTTCATCGACCTGGCCGACCGCTTCTGCACCGGCAGCTCCATCATGCCGCAGAAGAAGAACCCCGACGTGCCCGAGCTGGCGCGCGGCAAGACCGGCCGGGTGAACGGCCACCTGGTGGCGCTGCTGACCCTGATGAAGGGCCAGCCGCTGGCCTACAACAAGGACAACCAGGAAGACAAGGAAGGCCTGTTCGACACCGCCGACACCGTGCGCGACACCCTGCGCATCTTCGTCGACATGGCCGGCGGCATCCAGGTCAAGCCCGAGGCCATGCGCGCCGCCGCGCTGCAAGGCTTCTCCACCGCCACCGACCTGGCCGACTACCTGGTCAAGAAGGGCGTGCCCTTCCGCGACGCGCACGAAGCGGTCGCGCTGGCCGTGCGTGCCTGCGTGGAACGCGGCTGCGACCTGGCCGACCTGTCGGTGGACGAGCTGCGCGCCTTCCATCCGCTGGTGGGCGAGGACATCCACGCGGTGTTGACGCTGGAAGGCTCGGTGGCGTCGCGCTCGCACATCGGCGGCACCTCCCCGGCCCGCGTGCGCGAGGAAGCGCAGCGCGTGCTGGACGAGACGCGCGGCTGACGTCCGCGGGGTGCGGCCCGCGCCGCACCCGCCTCATGGGCCGGACCGCATCGGCGTCGATGCGCGGCGCCGGCTCACTCTTATCCCCTGCTTCCATCCCAGCCTCGCGGCTTCTCCGGCCGCCAGTTCGAGCACGCCCCACGCGCGCCAGCAACAGGCCGCCCGGCCCGGGCGCAATGCCGGCACGATGCGCAGCACCCTGCCCCGCCGGTCCACGAAGACGACATCGATGGGCCAGGACATGCCCACGGTGTGAACCGCCCGGCAGGGCACGATCCACAGGCCATCGCCCGGCGCCGGCGGGACTTGCCCCAACCATCCGCGCAGGCGGCCCAGGCAGCTGGTCGCGCGATGCCAGGCCATGCCCCTACCAACCCGTATCCATGAGCTTGACCGCGATCGGAAAGCCGATCACGACGAAGGAACACGGAAAGATGCAAGCGATCAGGGGCAGCAGCATCTTGACCGGCGCCTCCAGCGCCAGGCGCTCGGCGCGCAGGAAGCGTTCGGCCCGGCGCTGGTCGGACTGTGCGCGCAGGATGGGAGCGAGGTTCATGCCCAGCGCGTCGGCCTGGGCCAGCGTGCCGGTCCAGGCCCGTATCTCGGGAATCTCCAGGCGTTCGGCCATGTCCTTGAGCGCGCGCGTGCGCGGCACGCCGGTGCGCACGTCGCCCAGCACGCGGCGCAGTTCATCGCGCAGCGGCCCGGGCGGCCCTTTCTGGACCGCCTGCTGCAGAGCCGCGCCCACGTGCAGGCCGGCCTCGACGCACAGGGTGGTCATGTCCAGCACGAATGGCAGGGCCCGCAGGATGTCCCGCCGCCTGCGGCGCACCCGGTCGCGCAGCCAGAGACGCGGATAGGTTCCGCCCGCCGCCGCGCCCGCCGCGGCCCAGGCCGCCAGGGCGGGAAGCCCGGACCACGACGACGCCAGCAGCGCGGCGACCAATCCACCGGCGCAGGCGCACAGCACCTGCGCTCCCAGGATGTGCACCGGTGCCAGGCCATGGCGCAGGCCGGACCGGACCAGTTGGGACTCGATGCGGCGCCGGCCCTGCCACGAAAGCCAGGGCCGGCCATAGTGGGCGGCCGCCGAGACCAGGGGCCAGGCCAGCCGGAACGCGCGCGGCGGCGCCTCGGCCGTCCGGTCCGGCAAGGGGGGCGGGTCGATGACCAGCAGGCAGGCCAGGACCGCCAGCGCCGCCACGGCCAGGCCGATCAGCAACGCGATCATGCCCATGCCGGCCTCGTCGCGTGAGCGCCGCCTTCCCCATGAAGTCCGCCTTCGGTTGTCATATGTCGATCCGGACGATGCGGGCGATCATCCACAACCCGAGGATGTCCAGCGCCGCGACCAGGGCCAGCACGGCCCATCCCCCGGGAGTGGTCCACAGACGCTGCATCGCCTCGGGCTCCAGGCGATGCAGCGTGGCCAGCAGCAGCCACGGCAGGACTCCCACCACCCTGGCCTGCAAGCGGCCCTGGGCCGTAAGCGCGCGTACCCGTCCTTCCATGTGCAGCCGTGCACGCACGGTCGCGCCTATCCGCTCCAGGGTCTCGGCCAGGTTGCCGCCGGTATCGGCGGCGATCCGCAGCGCCGAAGCGACCAGGCTGGCCGCTTCGGTGGGTACGCGCGCATGCAGGTTCGCCAGCGACTGGTCCATGCTCACGCCAAAGCGCTGCTCGCGCATCAGCAGCGCGAACTCCTGGGCCAGCGGCGCCTCGCTTTCTGTCGCTATCTGGCGCAGCCCCGCCTGCAGGCTGGCGCCGGCGCGCAAGGCGCTGGCCAGGGCCAGCAGCGCGTCGGGCAATTGCGCATCGAACCTGCGCATGCGGCGCGTGCGCAGGTGGCGGGCGACCTGGCGCGGCAGCCACGCCCCGGCCGCCGCGCCGGCGGCGGCGAAGACCCAGCTCTGCGCGAACCACCCGCCGACGGCCGCCAGCAGGCCGACCACCGCAACGTGCGCCACCCACAGCTGGTTCACGTCCACGAACAGGAAGAACTCGCTCATGCGGACGCGGGCGGTCTCGGTGAACACCTCCCGGTACCGGACAAGGCTGTCGCGCACCCACCCGCAGGCGATCCAGACCAGCAGCGATACGCAGACCAGCACCGCGCAGGCGATGAGCGCGTCGATGGCGCGTGCGCTCATGCAAGGCTCCGGGGCCCGTCCGGCGCCGGCGTGCGCTCGCAGAACCATTGCGGCGAAATGACGGCGCCGGCGGCCCGCCACTCATCGAGGAAACTGGGCATGAGCTCGCAGCCCTGGAAGTATCCGGCGTCGCCGGGCACCGCACCATCCGGCCGCTCGAAACGGAACAGCTCCTGCAGCTGGATACGGCCGCTCTCGATGCCGCTGACCTCGACGATGGCGGTCACCCGCCGCTGCCCGGCCGCGCTGCGGCCCTGCTGGACCACGATGTCGATCGCCGAGGCGATCTGCTCGCGTATGGCTCCCAGCGGCAGGTCCATGCCCGCCATCAGCACCAGGGTCTCGAGCCGCGACATCGCGTCGCGCGGCGTGTTGGCGTGGAGCGTCGTCAACGAGCCCTCGTGGCCGGTGTTCATCGCCTGCAACATGTCCAGCGCCTCGGCGCCCCGGCACTCGCCCACCACGATGCGGTCCGGCCGCATGCGCAGCGCGTTGCGCACCAGGTCCCGGATGGAGACCGCGCCCCGGCCTTCCAGGTTGGCCGGCCGCGCCTCCAGCGAGACCAGGTGCTCGTGCGCCAGGCGCAATTCGGCGGCGTCCTCGATGGTGATGACACGCTCGGCCGGCGGGATGAAGTTCGACAGGATGTTGAGCAGCGTCGTCTTGCCCGAGCCGGTCCCGCCGGAGACGACGATGTTCTTGCGCCGCTCCACGCACAAGCGCAGGAACGCCGCCATGTGCGCATCCAGCGATCCGCCCTCCACCAGGTCCTCCATCCGCAAGCGGCGGGCGGGGAACTTGCGTATGGTCAGGGCCGGCCCCTTCAGCGCCAACGGCGCGATGATCGCATTCACCCGCGAGCCGTCGCGCAGCCTGGCATCGACCATGGGCGAGCTTTCGTCGATGCGGCGGCCCAGCGGCGAGACGATGCGCTCGATCACTCCCAGGACCGACTGATCGCTGCTGAATACCGCCGGATACCGGCACAGGACGCCGCCGCGCTCTACATACAGCTCATCGTGCCGGTTGACCATGATCTCGGAGATGTCCGGGTCGGCCAGCAAGGACTCCAGCGGGCCCAGCCCGACCGCCTCGTCCACGACCTGCCGGCGGAGCGCATCGCGGTCCAGGTCAGCGGGAATCTCGGCATCGGCATCCAGCACCAGCGCTTCCAGCAGGCGGTCGGCCTCCTGCCGCAAGGCCGCATCGCTCATGGCGGACACGTCGCGCCGGCGCAGGTCCAGGGCCTCCAGCAGGCGCGCATGCAGCCGGCGCCGCCATTCGACCATCGCCGCTTCTTGCGTGTGGCCCGCGGCGGACCGGGCAACCGGCGCGGCCGCCCCGTCCGCCGACGGGGGCGCGCCGCCTGGCGACGACGCCTCGCCGGCCAGCGCGGCAACCGCTCGTACACGCAACATCACGGCGCCGACGACGATCTCGTCCTCGGGCAACAAGGGTCCGTATTGGAGGATGCGGCGGCCGTTGACCAAGGTCCCGCCCAGCGATCCCAGGTCTTCCACGAACACGCCTTCGGTCCGCTCTTCCAGCCGGGCGTGCCGGCGGGCGACCCGCCAGTGGCGCAGGCGGATCTCGCAGCCATCCCCGCGTCCGATCACCGCCGGCGACGCCACGCTCAACGAGGCCGCATGGTCCTCGTCGGTCAGGATCTCGATGTCCAGCATCATCGCTCCAGGAAAGGGACGTCGGGCCGCACGGGGACGTTCAGCCGTTCCGGCCCGAAGGTCTCGTCCAGCACTCGCTGCCCGCGGTCGATGCGCTCTCGCAGGTCGGGATTGCGCTGGGTGACGACGGTCGGGGTGACGAAGATGGCCAGTTCGGTCTCGCGCCGCTGGAACCTGCGCGACCCGAACAAGGGCCCCAGGATGGGCAGGCTGGACAGGCCGGGCAACCCATCCAGGTCCTGGGACTGCTCGCGCGACAGGAAGCCGCTCAGGACCAGCGTCTCGCCCGAGCGCACGTTGAACTCCGTGGCGGTCCTGCGCACCTTGAGCGCGGGGCCGCCCGTGGCCGTCACCGAAGGATCCACGGCGCTGACCTCGACGTCGATGACGGACCGCACCGTGCCGCCCGCATCGACCCGCGGCGCGATCTGCAAGGTGACGCCATAGGGCTTGAAGGTCGTGTTCGACGCGCCGTTCCTGTCCACCGTCGCATAGGGCACTTCCCCGCCCGCAAGAAAGCGCGCGGTGGAGCCGCTGCGCGCCGACAGTTGCGGCTGGGCCAGGATGACCGCCTCGCCGCTCTGGGCCATGGCCTGGATGCGCGCGGACAACAGGGCATTCATGCCCAGATACCCCGCCGGGGACGTGGCCGGGAACGGCAACTCGATGGGGCCGCCTCCGGGACGTTGCGCGGCGTCGCCGGCTGCCGCCCGCAGGGGCCGCCCCACCGCGGCGTCCCAGGCCAGCCCCGCGTTCAGGCCGCCGGTGCTCGCGCCATCCCAGCGCACGCCCAGTTCGCGCAGCCTCGAACGCGGCATCTCGACCACCTTGACGTCCATCATCACCATGCGCTCCCAGCCGAGCTGCCCGGTGAAATCGACCACCTGCGGATAGCGGCGCGCCAGCAGCGCGATGCGGGCCTGGTCCGCGTCGCTCAGGTCGTCGCCTTCGACGATGATCTTGTCGCCGACGAGCCGGCTGCGCACCGATGGGATGGTGGCGAGAAAGGCCTCGATCTCCCGCTGCACGCGCGAGGACTGGCCCGGCACGACGGTGATGCGCATGCGCCGCATGGCGCCGTCCCCGTCCCAGATGACCAGCGACGACGTGCCGGCCGCGTTGGCGAACACCACGACCTCCCTGTCGTCGGCCGTGGCCGCGTTGATGACCCGGCCATTGCCCACGGCCACCCGCGCCACGCCCGGCGCCGGGAACACCTGGGTCTCGCCGACGTACATCTCGACGTCCGGAAGGTCCTGGCCGGACTGGGCCGCAGGTGCCGCCGCGGGCACCTCTTCCTGCTCGAGCCATGCAGGCCACGGGGCGGACGACGGCTCGGCTGCCTGCGCCGCGCAGGCCAGGATGGCGAACACGATACCGGGACCGCCGCGCAGGGCTCGCCCCATGATGGCGGCGCTCATGGCAGGCCTCCCTGCCCTTCGCCGGCCTCGCCCAGGCCGGGAATACGGCGGGGAGCGCGGTCGCCATAGATGATGGTCGCGCCCGCCCGCCGGCGCGGCTCGGGCGGCTCCGCATCGCCCAGCCCCAGCAGGGAAGCGAGCCCGCCCGACACCCGGCCAGGCGCCGGGCTGCCGTCCCCCGGACGGCGCAGCATGGCGGTAAGGATTCCGCCATCGCGCGCGATGATGAGCTTGACCGCCTCGTCCGGCGTCGCATCCAGCGTCACGGTGGAGAACGCGCCGCGCGGCGCCTCGCCTCCGGCCCCCTGCGTCTCGGTCTGGTGTCCCGTGGCCAGCACGCGCATCCGTTGCAGCAGCGGCATGGTCGTCCGTTTGCCGCGATGGTCGAAGGACACGTACAGGTCGATGAGGTCCCCAGGCTGCACCAAGCCCGATACCGAACTGATCTCGTCCACCGGTATGGTCACCGCCCGGCGCCCCTCGCCCAGTCGCTCGGCCAGCGGAGCCGGGCGCCCGGCCTCCAGGTGCAGCGGCAGGAGAGGTTCGCCGGCCCGTACCGGGTGGGCCAGCACAGCGCCGTCGAGATCGCCGAACCTGCCGGGGTCGACGGCGCCGGACGGCGCCCACTCGGCCGGGATCTCGCGCACCGCCGCCAGGTCCGCCGACAGGCGCTGGCCGGCCTCCAGGTCGGACGCGGCAACGACCACGGCGATGCGCGCGGCGCGCGCATCGGCCTCGATGGCGTCGATGCGGCCCTGGATCTGGCGCTGCCCAAGCCATGCGGCCAGGCTTCCGGCCCCCAGCGCCACGGCCAGCACCCACCACTTCCGGTCCACGCGAAGACGGGGCAGGCGCGGCATCATAGCGGCAAGGCCAGCGAGCCGGCGAAACGCAGATGAAAACCGCGCAAGGCCTCGAGCAGCCATGCCAGCAATCCGCCCCCCTCGCCGAACCATCCTGCGCCGGCCACGCCGGCCAGCAACATGGCCACGACGAGATACTCCGCGGCGGATTGCCCCCGCAGCCATCGCGCGCCCCGCCTCCTGCCCGCCACGATCATGCTCGTTCGCTCCTTCATTCGCCCGTCTCGATCTCCACGGCAAGCAAGCCGCTTCCTTGCTCCCGCGCCACCACCACCAGCTGCAGCACCCGCCGCGCGCGATGCCATTCCATCAGTCCTCCATCCGATGCCGCACGCCATCCAAGCGCCGTCAGCCTGGCTTGCAGCAACCGGGAAAATGTCGCGGTGTCGGCATCGTGGACGTAAAGCCGATGGGCCACCCGACCCCGCTCGTCTTGGGTTTGCAGGTCCAGCAGCAGCGTTGCCCCCGGTGGCGTCCACGCGGCGGGCGAGGCGCGCCCATTCGCCTTCGCATCGAGGCCGACGGCCAGCAGTCCCTGCGTCGCGCCGGATCGAGACCGGCGAAGCTGCATCAACCAGGGGCGCTCGTCTCGAATGCCGCTCAGCATCACGCCATCGGGCAAAGGCAGCAGCCAGGGATCCAGCCCCGGCTGCCTGGCCACGCCGTCGGCGACCTCGAGCGGCGGTTGCCGGACCTCGAACAGGCGCACGTCCATGCGCACGCCGTTCACGCGCACGCGGCCTCCCCAGCCCCGGTCCACCGCGCCGGGCGGCACGCTGGGCTGGGCCGCTGCCGCGTGGCTCCATAGCAGCCCCATCACGAGCATGAAGCCACCTCGCACCGGCTGGCGGCACCGGGCGGCGATCATCGCGAGCCTCCCGCAAGGTCCGAAGGCAGCAGGCCTTGCCACGCCGTGAGCCAATCGAATTGCGGCGGCGGGCGGTCCCAGGGCCGATCGACGCGCGACAATGCCGACACGGCGCGGCCGGCCCGCTCCGTACGCCGCGCGGCGTCGCTCCACGCCCTGGGAGCGCCGGCGATGCGCGCCTGGACATCGCCATCGTCCCGGGCGTGGCCGGCATTCACCAGGATCGCGAACCGGCTGGACAGCGGGGCCCTGGTTCCCCACCCGCCCAGCCTGGCAGCCGGCGCGACGTCGGGTTGCACCGACACCCGCCCGGCCACCAGCCCCGGATACGCCGGCAACAACTCCCCTCTGATCATGCGCGCCGGCTCGGCATTCCCCCCGGGCTGCGCCCGGTCTGGCAGCAGCCCGGCCGCCTGCCGGAGGTCCATGGAAAATCGTCCGGCCCGATCGGGCAGCAATGCGGATCCATCATGGTTGAGCCAGCGATGGCGATCAGGATGAAAGAAGTAGGCCTGTGCGCGCTCGCGTATTTCCCGCGGCGCCTCCTGCGCGACGATGAAGGCAAGATGGCGTCCGGCGAACTCGGTCTGTAGCGCGAGATCCTGCAGCCGCCCCAGTGCCGAGCCCAACACCCACAATGTTCCGAGCACGCCCAGCGCGAGCAGGGCCTCGGCCATGGCCTGGCCACACTGGCGCTCCATGGGCCCGTTCATCGCGTCGCCCCCTGCCTGCGCCATGCCTGCTCGCGCTCCGCCGCCGCGACCGGACTCAGGCCGGCCTGCCAGTACGGCATGAACAGACTGGGTCGCTCCGAGCCCCCGTCGGCACGCCCGACGGGTCGTCGATAGTAGGTCGACGCGGCGCTGACCGCGGCCAGTCCGCCCGCCCCCAGCCCCGCTCCGGACGCCAGGCGGCCCGCTCCGCCTCGTGGCCCGGCGGCGTCCGTCGTCCTCATGGCCGCCGCATCGCGGGTGGCCCTTGCGGCAAAGCGAAGAATCGGTTCTCCGGCCTGCTTGCCGGCTAATCCGGCGAACGACGGCAGTCCTCGGCCCTGCCACAGCACGCCTTGCGACAACGCGAACGAATTGGCGAGCGGATTGGCCGCCCCATCCAGCAGGTTCCAATCGGTATGCCCGCTCACCCAGCGCCAGAAATCCTGGTCGGAGAAATCCTCGGGAGGTTCATCGACATGGGGCAGATCGTCGTCCGCCAACGAAGCATCGCTCCTGGCGCTGCCCCAGCCCATGGGGTATTCACGGTAGTAGCAGCCTATCCAGCGATTGGACCGCAGCGCATGGAAGGACAGCGTGTCGACCGACCGCCAGGCATCCAGCCCCATCAGCGAGGTCGCGCCCCGGCGCCGCAGCTCGTGCCGCAGCCAGGGGCATCGCCACTCCGTTGGCAACAAACTGCGACGGTCGTGATCGCGCGGCGACAGAAAGCCGTAGTGCGCGTTGGCCTCTTCCACCATTCCCCTGAGCCGGTTCCGCGCCGCGCCGCCATGCCGGACCAGGAAACCCGGCAGCGTATCGGCCAGCAGGGATGCGTCCAGATGCGTGGCGCCATCGTCATAGTGGGCGGCCAGCACGGCGCGCATGGTCCGCATGCGGGTGTCGGCCAACGATTGCTGGACGGCCGCCTGCGCCCGCACCAGGACATCGTGCACGACGCGATCGTGTTCGGCGAAGGCGCGGGCCAGCGCGCCGTCTCCCCAGTCGGCGGCGCTGCCTGCTCCGGCGGCGCCCGCGGCGCTCCGGTAGGCCCGGCCATGCGCGGCGCCGAACAGGCCGCCGATCAGGCTGGCGGGCGGATTGGAAGACGCCAGCCGGCGCGCCTGCGTATCGCCGAATCTGGCCCACGAGGCCAGCGTGATGGCATGCGCCATGCCCACCTGGTGGGCCACCAGCGCGCGATTGGCATAGGCAAGGAAATTCAGGCTCCGGGCCTGTGCCAGCGCGCCGCTATAGGCCGCCGCATCCAGCGCGCGCGTCAACCGGACCTTCTCGCGCAGCAGCTGCCCGCCGTTGAAGAGCTGCACCAACCCGGCGGCCGCCGCGGCGAGCAGCGCCACCGCCAGCACCAACGCCTGTCCGGCCTGCGAGCGATCCACGGCGCGCATCTAGTTCGCGCCCGCCTGCGCGGCGTTGCCGGTGAAGGACTTGAGCGAACGGGCGGAGGTCTGGGACCGGGCACCCTTGGCCGCGGTCTGCGCCGCCCGCGATTCGGTCGAGCCGTCCTCGCCCGCGAGTTCGCGGGCCATCGCGGCCGTCTGGGAACGGACCACCTGCCCGAACAGCTGGTAGACGGCGATCGCGGCCACGGCCACGAGCGCGACGATGATGACGTACTCCACCATGGACTGGCCGCGCTGCCGACGCCGCCGGGCGGAGAAAACAGGAAGAGACATGGGCGGGACTCCACCCCCGCGCGCCGGGCGCCGTGCCCAACCGTCCGCGGAGGTGCCGCCAGTTTCCGGGAACCGCCCCGCACCGGCAATGCGAGGATCCCGCGACGGACAGGAAGGTCATCCCCATCCGCCGGCGGCCGGTCCCGCTACAGATTGAGCTTGGAGATCTTGGTGCCTTCCACCGTCAGGCCGGCCATCAGGCCGGCGTTGGTCAGCGCGAAGGCCACGACCGGAGCCCGGGCGGTATTGGTGTCGACCGCGGCGTTGACACCCGCCTTGACCACCGCCACCGATCCGTCCACGCCGGCGGTCCAGCCGTTGCTGGACTTGAAGCGGTCGAGTTCGGCCTGGTTCATGAACATGAACACCAGCGCCTTGGACTGCGCCCCGGCCTGGAAGCCGAACGAGCCGCTGGCGGTGCTGTAGTAGCCGGTGGTGCGTCCGCCTTCGCGCAGCGCGCCTTCACCGTACTCGCCGCCGACGATGAAGCCGGCATTGATCACGCTGGGGAAGACCAGGATGCCGCGGGCCTTGTTGCCCAGTTCGCGGGAACCGTCGACCGTGGAATACAGGCGGTTCAGCGTTTCGTTGACCCCGGAATCGATCCGGCTGCGCTTGGCGGCGGGCGAGCTGTCGCCGCCCTTGTTGGGGTCGGTCGTGGTGCAACCCGCGGCGACCAGCAGGCCGGCGGTAGCGGTGGCGTAGAGGAACTGACGACGTTTCATGCTCTCTCTCCTTGAGTGAGCTTGCCCGCAAGCAGCTTCCGGAGGAAGGGTCGAGGCCCGCCGCGGCAAGCACAGCCATTCTGCCGGATATACGTCAAAACGGCGAATGCAAACGTAACCCGGCTGTTGCATCCGGCCGTCGCCCCGCATGCGCGCCGCGAAAAGCACGGAAAGCCGCCAAGTGTGCGAAGATCGGGGCATATCGACCAAAACAGGACGTCCGCCTCCAAGCGAGCCCGCCCATGTCCGGATTCGACATTCAAGACCTGGAGTTCCCCGCCTTCGACGGCCAGGCCCTGCCGGGGCGGCTGTACCGGCCCCGCTGCGATGCCGCCGTCCCCCTGCTGGTCGACGTGCACGGAGGCGCCTGGATCCGGGGCAACCGGCTGAACAATGCCTCCATGCACGAGGCGCTGGCGGACGAGGGCATTGCCACGTTCGCACTGGATTTCCGCATGCCGCCGCAGGCCGAAGCGGCCACCACCTTCGCCGACGTCCACGCCGGCCTGGCCTGGGCCCGCCGGCACGCGAACCGGCTGGGCAGCCGTCCCGAATGGGTGGGCGGCCTGGGTACGTCCAGCGGCGGCCACCTGCTGATGCTGAACGCCTTGCTGGGGGGCGCCCCTGGCGCGGCGGCGGATCCGGCGCCGCTGGTCCGCTTTGCGGTGGCCTGCTGGCCGATCCTGGATCCGCTGGCACGCTACCGGATGGCCCGCGAACGCCGGCTCGCGCCACTGCTGGACGCGCACCACGCCTTCTGGCAGGACGAGGCCGCCATGGAACGGGACAACCCCCAGTTGATCGTGGAACGCGGGGAAGCCCGCCACCTGCCGCCCGTGCTGCTAATACAGGGCACGGACGATGCCAACGTCGACCACTTCCGCGCCGATGCCTTCGGCGAGCAATACCGGCGGGCCGGCGGCGCGATCGACGTGCTGAAGTACGACGACGAGGCCCATATGTTCATCACCGTCGAACCGGGCTCGCCCGCCTCGCTGCACGCGATGGACCGCATCCGGCAGTTCGTGCGCAACCAGTGCCGCGCCGCCGGCTGAGCGCCGCGGCAAGAATGCAAACCATCCTCAAAACGTACAAAATGTTGCGATTCCCGGTCATATGGAAGGGCTAACATCAGCCTGCTAAAGCGTCGCGAATACGTAACGGCGCTTTTGCCCAGTCCACTCCAGGAGGTCAACATGAAAACCAACACCCTCTCCAAAATTGCCCTGGTCGCGGCGCTTGGCGTCTTCGTCGCCGGTTGCGCCAACCAGCAGCAGACCAACACGGCCATCGGCGCCGGCGGCGGAGCCGCCCTGGGAGCCGGGCTGGGCGCTCTGCTGGGCAACTCCAAGGGCGCGGCCATCGGCGCCGGCCTGGGGGCCGTGGCGGGCGGGCTGGTCGGCTACAACTGGAAAACCGTCAAGCAGGACGTCGAGAAGTCCGGCTCCAAAGACCTGGGCATCGACATGACCGAGCAGAACGATGGTTCGCTGAAGGTCAACGTGCCCAGCAGCGTCTCGTTCGACACCGGCAGCTACGCGCTCAAGCCGGCGCTGCTGCCCGTGCTGGACAGCGTCGCCAAGACATTGAACGAGCATCCCGAACTGCGCGCCAAGGCCGTCGGCCATACCGACAACACCGGCCAGATGTCGCTCAACCAGACCCTGTCGCAGAACCGCGCGCAGGCGGTGGTCAACTACCTGACCAGCAAGGGCGTCTCGCCCGCGCGCCTGACCACCGAAGGCCGCGGCCCCAACGACCCGATCGCCAGCAACGATACGGTGGAAGGCCGCGCCGCCAACCGCCGCACCGAGATCTACCTGTACGCCACCAAGAACTGACCGGCGACTTCGCCGCCCTCCGATGGGGGGCGGCGGCGTTCTTGGGTAAAGTAATGGCTTGCGCCCGGCCGCGGCCGGGCTCCAGGAACGTTCATCGCCATGTCCAGCACCTCCGCACTCCTGTCCCCCTCGCCCACGCTCGTCATCCGCGACGCCTGCGACGCCGACCTGGTCGCCATCCAGGCCATCTACGCCTTCCATGTCCTGAACGGCATCGCCAGCTTCGAGGAAGTTCCGCCCACCGTGGAAGACATGCGCGCCCGCCGCGCCGCCGTGCTCGAGCTTGGCCTGCCCTACCTGGTGGCCGAGCAGGACGGCACGATCGTCGGCTACAGCTATGCCGGCAGCTACCGCGCGCGGCCGGCCTACCGCCACACCATAGAAAACTCCGTCTACGTCGCCGACGGCACAGGCGGGCGCGGAATCGGCGTGGCCTTGATGCGGGCCCTGATCGCGCGCTGCCAGGAAGGGCCTTGGCGCCAGATGGTGGCCGTCATCGGCGACAGCGGCAACGCGGCCTCCATCGCCCTGCACCGCAAGGTCGGGTTCGAACACGCCGGCGTGCTGCGCAGCGTGGGCTTCAAGCACGGCCGCTGGGTCGATACCGTCATGATGCAGTTGCCGCTGGGCCAGGGTGACCGCAGCCTTCCCGGCGGTCCATGACACCATGGGCGACATGCGCGTGGGCATCTCCGGCTGGCGCTACCCTCCCTGGCGAGGAGTGTTCTATCCGGACGACCTGCCGCAGCGGCTGGAACTGGCCTACGCGTCGCGCGAATTCTCGACCATAGAACTGAACGGTTCGTTCTATTCGCTGCAGACGCCCGAGCGCTACGCCCGCTGGCATGCCGACACGCCCAAGGGCTTCCTTTTCAGCGTGAAGGGACCGCGCTACATGACCCACATCCTGCGGCTTCGCGAAATCGATCGGCCGCTGGCCAACTTCCTGGCGTCGGGGCTTTTCGAACTCAAGGACAAGCTGGGCCCCATTCTGTGGCAGTTCCCGCCCAGCCTGCGGTTCGACCCGGCGTTGTTCGAAACCTTCTTCAAGGCCCTGCCGCACGATACCGATCACGCCCGCGCGCTGGCGGCCCGGCACGAGACGCGCATGCAGGGCCGCGCCAGCCTGGCTGCCCAGCCCGGCCTGCCCTTGCGTCACGCGATCGAGATCCGGCACGACAGTTTCGTCGATCCGGCGTTCACCGACATGCTGCGGCATTACGGCATGGCCCTGGTGGTGGCTGACACCGCCGGCAAATGGCCCTACTACGAAGACGTCACCGCCGATTTCGTCTACATCCGCCTGCACGGCGACCAGGAGCTGTACGTCAGCGGCTACACCGACGCGGCGCTGGATGGCTGGGCCCGGCGCATCCGGGCCTGGGCACGCGGCGGCGAACCACGCGACGCCCGCCGCATGGGCGGCAAGGCGCCGCGCCGCGCCGCCGGGCGCCATGTGTTCTGCTACTTCGACAATGACGCGAAGGTGGAAGCGCCTCGCAATGCCAAGACGCTGATGAGCAACCTGGGGCTGCCCATGCGGGCGTCCTAGGTTTTCCGCGAGACGCCGACGTGAACATCGACAGCAGACGCAACCGCAGCGACCAGTTGCGCATCAAGCACCTGCGCCTGCTGGAGCTGGTGGCCGAGCACCATTCGCTGGCCGCGGTAGCGCAGGCCCTGCACCTGAGCCAGCCCACCGTGACCAGCATGGTGCAGACGCTGGAGGAGGTCTTCGGCACCACGCTGATCGAACGCAACGCACGCGGGGGCAGCCTGACCGACGCCGGCAATCTCGCGCTGAGGCAGTTGCGCATCGCGCTGGCATCGTTCGACACGGCGCTGGAAAGCGTGGTGCGGGGCAGCACGCCGCTGGTGCGCGTCGGCGTCCTGCCGCTGCTCGACGCCTGGCTGCTGCCGCAGGCCATGGCCCGGATGGAATCCACCGGCACCCTGCCCCGCATCGCCATCACGCATGGCGGCATCAACGTGCTGTACGGCGGCCTGGACCGGAGCGAGATCGATTGCGCGATCTGCCACCTGGACGAGTTGCCCGTGCAGGGCGGCCGCCTGACCGACCTGCACATCGAACCGCTGCACGAGGAAAGCCGGCTGTTCGCCTGCGCGACGGACCATCCGCTCGCGCGGCATGCCTCGCTGCGGCTGAGCGATCTCGCCAACCAGGAATGGATCGTCCCGCCCAAGGCGTCCCAGGCCCGACGGGTGCTCGAGCGCGTGTTCCTGGGCGCCGGCCTGGTCCCGCCGGAACCTCGCATCGAGTCCTTCCCGTATCACACGAACCTGGAGGTCGTGGCGGCCACCCGCATGCTGACCTTCGCGCCGTCGTCGCCGGTCCGCCACTATGCCGGGATGGGCCGCGTGCACATACTGCCCGTCGCCGACGACATCCCGGTCAGCCGGCTGGCGTTCCTGGCGCGCCAACCCGTGATGCAGCTACCCGGGGTCGAACCGCTGCGGCAGGCCGTGGTCTGGGCGGCCCGGCAGATGGCCGCCGCGCGGGCGGCCTGACCCGGCTCAGGCCCAGGCGCGAAAGCCCAGCCCCGGCACCGTCGCGCTGTCCTCGCCATCCTTGAGCACCACCGGCTCCAGCGCACCGCTGGCGACGGCGTCGGCCGCGAACTCCGCCACCGACCGGACCTTGGACGCCGGCACGCCGGCCTGGGCCAGCCGCTGTTCGAGCTGCGCCGCCTCCCATTCTTCCATCCGCTCCCGCAGCCGCGCCTTGAGCAACACGGGGTCCTTCGCCCTCAGGAAAGACACCTGCTCGCCCGGCCCGGACGACACGTCGAACAAGGCAGGATCGGTGGCCAGCTCTTGCAGCCCCAGCACCTCCAGCAGGCGGGCGAACTGCGCGGGCGTATTGGCCCCCAGCGCGATCCAGCCGTCGCGCGTGCGGAAGAAGTCGGCGGCGGGGCTGCCCGAATAGCCCTGGTTGCCGACACGGCGGGGCGACACGCCCTTGGTCAGGGCCTCGACGGCACAGCTGTACATCAGTTGCATGGACGCCGCCGCCATGGACACATCGAGCAGGATGCTGCGGCCGTCGCGGTTGCGCTGGTGCAGGGCGCTCACGATGGCCAGCGCACCCAGCATGCCCGTGGCCGCGTCGACCACCGGGAAACCGGTCTTGATCGGGTCGTCGCCTTCCATGCCTCCCATCATCGCCATGCCGGTCATCGCCTGCACGACGTGGTCGTAGGCCGGCCGGTCGGCCCAGGGCCCGGTCCGGCCGAACCCGGAGATCGAGCAATAGACGACGCGCGGGTTGACCGCCCGGATCGCTTCGTAGCCCAATCCGTGCCGCTCCAGCGATCCGGGGCGGAAGTTGTCCACGAACACGTCGGTCTCGCGCGCCATCTCCAGGACCTGGGCGCGTCCTTGCTCGGTGCGGAAATCCAGCGATACACAGCGCTTGCCGCCATTGAGCGACAGGAAGGCCGACGGCCCCCGCTCGGACCGGCGCAGCACGTCGCCGCCGGCGGGTTTCTCGATCTTGACGACGTCGGCGCCCATCCGGGCAAGGTAGAAGGTCGCCAGGGGGCCGGCGATGACGTGCGAGAAATCCAGCACGCGCACGCCCGCCAGCGGCAGGAAATCTTGGTTCATAGAATGGCCATGCGCCTAGAATTGAACGATCTTGGAAGCGCGCACGATGCGCGAGAACTTGGCGGTTTCCTTCGCCAGGAAGTCGGCGAAATCGTCCGCGGTCGGCGACAGCTCCACCGGCGATCCGTTCTTGTCGAAGAACGCGTTCAGGTCGCCGCGCTTGAAGGTCTCGTGGATCGCGCGGTTCAACTTGGCCACGATGTCCGCGGGCATGCCCGCCGGCCCCCAGACGCCGTTCCACGATTCGATCACCGTGTCGTCGTTGCCCAGCGCCTCCTTCAGCGTCGGCACCTCGGGAAGAATGGGCAGGCGCCTGGCCGAGGTCACGCCCAGCACCCGCACGGCGCCCGATTCGATCTGCGGCAGCGCCGCCGTCACGACCGGAAAGCAGAACTGCGTCTGGCCGCCCAGCAGCGAAGGCACGAGATCCACCGAGCCGCGATAAGGCACGTGGACCACGTCGATGCCGGTGGCCGTGGCCAGCGCGGCGCCCGCCAGGTGCGAGCCCGTGCCCACGCCGCCCGAGGCGAAGTTCAGCTTGCCCGGGGACTGGCGGGCGGCCGCCAGGATGTCCTGGATCGATCGATAGGGCGACGTCCCCGCCACCGCCAGCACGAAGGGATTCATGTTGATCAGCGACACGGGCGCCAGGTTCTTCAGCACGTCCACGCCCACGGCGGGATTGATCAGCTTGTTGGTGATCATGGGCGAGCCGCCGAACAGCAGCGTGTAGCCGTCCGCCTTGGCCTGCGAGACCGACACCGCGCCCAGCGTGCCGCCCGCGCCCACCTTGTTCTCGACGAATACGCTCTGCCCCACCTGGCTGCCCAGCGCCTCGGCGAATTTCCGCGCCAGCAGGTCGACGCCGCCGCCGGCGGCATAGGGCACCACGAGGCGGATCGGGCGGTCGGGGTAGGTATCGGCCGGGGCGGCCTGGCTTGCTGCCGGCACGAGGCAGCAAGCCAGTGCCGCGGCAAGAATGCGTGCGCGCATGGCGGGTCTCCTGTCATGGGTATGGGCATGAATGCCGAGTGACCGCGATTGTGGCCGCGCCCGCCCCCCGCAACAATTCGAAAATCGGGAACCCGCCTTCGGCTTTTTCTATGGGCCGCGGCGCGCGGCGCTCAGCGCCGCGGGAAGGGCTTGCTCAGGAAGCGCGAACCGGCCATCCCGAAACGCCACGGCACGTCCAGCGCCTTCGAGATACCGATGCGCGGACCGGTGGCGATGTCCGGCTCGCCCTCGCGCGCCACCAGTTCGAAGGGCGGGCGATCGAGCCGCATGCCGTCGAAGCTGCGATCGATGCCCAGGGCCTGGCCCACGCGCCCCGGTCCCGAGCACAGCAGCCGCGGATCGTCCACCCCGCGTCTTGCGCGCATGATGTCCAGGCCATGGGTCGGCTCCAGCGCGCGGATCAGCACCCCGGCGCCGTGGCCGGATTCGCGGCAGACCAGGTTCAGGCACCAGTGGATGCCGTAAGACCGGTAGACGTAGGCCCTGCCGGGTTCGCCGAACATCGAGGCATTGCGCGGCGTGGGCCCCGAGAAGCTGTGCGAGGCGGGGTCCTCCCTGTCGTAGGCCTCGGCCTCCACGATGCGTCCGCCCACGCCGTCCACCAGCAGGGTCACGCCGATCAGCAGCGGACCGACTTCGGCCGACGGAGCATGGAAATCGATATGGGCAAGGTAAGGCATGGGGACATCCGTTCTCGCAGCGAGAACAGAGTGTATCCGCTGGGACGATTGCCGCCCGCCGCCGATCTCCCGATACTTTTGCCAACACCCGCGCGGCCCGGCACGAAGCGGGTCCACCTCCCCTTCCCGAGAGGATACGCACTCATGGATAGACGCCAGGCCCTACTGACGATGGCCGGCGCGGCGGGCTGCGCGCTGCTGCCCGCGGTGCCCGCCCACGCCCAGTCCTACCCCGCCCGCCCGGTGCGTTGGCTGGTGCCCTTCCCGCCTGGCGGCACCATGGACCAGGTCGTGCGCGCCGTCGCGCAGGGCATGCAGGGCCGGTTCGGCCAACCCCTGATCATCGAGAACAAGCCGGGGGCGGGCACGGTCATCGCCGTCGACCAGGTGGCGAAATCCGCTGCCGACGGCTACACCCTGGTCACGGTGGCCAACAGCTTCACCATCAACCCCTCGCTCTACGCCAAGCTGCCCTACGACACCGAACACGGCTTCGCGCCGGTCGCCCTGCTGGGCGCCACCGCGAACATTCTGGTGGGCCGGCCCGGACTCGAGCCCAAGACCCTGCCGCAATTGATCGCCTACGCCAGGCAACATCCGGGCAAGTTGTCCTATGCCTCGTTCGGCACGGGCACCTCCGCCCACCTGGCGGGCGAGATGCTCAAGCAGATGGCCGGCGTGGACATCCTGCACGTGCCCTACAAGGGCGGCGTGCCGGCCTTGACCGACATCCTGGGCGGACAGGTGGACCTGATGTTCAACAACCTGCCCGACATGCTGCCCTACCTGGCCAACGGCAAGCTGCGCGGCTACGGCGTCACGTCCAAGGCCCGCTCCGCGCTGGCCCCCGACCTGCCCACCATCGCTGAACAGGGCTACCCGGATTTCGAGACCAACTCCTGGTACGGCGTGCTGGCCCCGGCCGGCACGCCGGCCGCGGTGGTCGCCTACCTGAACCAGGCGATCAACGCCTCGCTGGAAGCGGCCGCCACGCGGGCCACGCTGGGCGGCATGGGCTTCGACGTCGCCCCCGGGGCCCCGTCGCAACTGGGCGCACTGATCGCGAAGGACCTCAAGCTGAACGCGAAGCTGGTGCGCGACGCCAACATCAGGCTCGACTAGGGCCTGTTCCTACAGCAGCCGGTTCCGTGCCGAGAAGTCGATGGCCTGGCGGGCGATGGCCAGCATGCCGGGCACCACCGGCCGCGTATCGTCCCGCCGCCAGCGGAACGAATAGGGCAAGGGCCCCAGCGCGGGCGAGCTCTTGAGCACCCGTATGCGGCCGCGCCTGGCCAGCTCGGCGGCCCAGGCGGCGGGCAGCATCCCCACGCCCACCCCTTCGCTGACCAAGCCGGCGATGGCCCCCCAGTTGTTGCAGATCAGGCGCTGGCGGACATCCAGTCCGCTGTCGTTCAACCAGTCGTCCAGCAACCTCGTGGTGCCGGCGCCCAGCGCCAGCGTGATCAGGGGATGGGCGTCCAGCAGGCGATCGCTCATCGCGCTTGCCGCGGGCTCGGTATCCGAGGCGATCACCCACGAGAAACGGGCCTCTCCTATGCGTTCGGAACAGATGTCCGGGCGGGGCGAGCGACCGGCGATCACGGCGCAGTCGAGCTGGCCGCTTTCCAGTCCGTGCTCCAGGGCCGCGCCCACCTCCACCATGGGCTCGACCACGAGGTCGGGATGCTCGCGCCGCGCCAGCTTCAGCAGCCGGGGCAGCCAGGTCAGCGCCGTCAGCTCGCCCACGCCTATGCGGCACCGGCCGGTCAAGCCGGTATCCACCGCCACGCAGCGCCGCACGGCTTCGGCCTCCTGCAACAGGTTCCATGCCCGGGGAACCAGTCTGCGCCCCGCCTCGCTCAGCTCCGCCCTGTGGCCGGAACGGTCGAACAGGCCCACGCCCAGCGACTGTTCGAGTTCGTTGATGCGCTTGGACAGCGAGGAGATGGACAGGTGCAGGCGCTCCGCCGCGATGGCGAAGCTGGCGCAGGTAGCCGCCCAGTAGAAGGCCTCGAGTTGCTTGAGCGTCATGGCGTGGCGGGCGGACCTATTTTCCAAAAAGCGAAATAGCTTATTGGGATTTTATCGCTTTCTTCATACAAGCAGGGTCCGTAGAGTGGCGTTCGACTGGAACTACCGCACGCCGCGATCCCGATGAGCGCCAACGCCGACCCCACGCCTACGTCCCTGCCTTTGGGCACAGCTCCGGCCCAGCCGTCCTCCCGGCCGGCCGGGCTGGACGAGCCGCGCATCCTGCGCGAGGCCCTGTGCCTGGACGACTTCGAGGATCTGGCCCGGCGGCGCCTGCCCCGTCCCATCTTCGGCTACGTCGCCGGCGCCGCCGAGCGCAACAGTTCGCTGCGCGACAACGCCTCGGCCTTCGCCGAATACGGCTTCGTTCCCCGCACCCTGGTCGACGTGTCCCGGCGCAGCCAGTCGATCACGCTGTTCGGCACGCGCTACGCGCGCCCCTTCGGCATCGCCCCCATGGGCATCAATGCGCTGTCCGCCTACCGGGGCGACATCGTGCTGGCCGCCGGCGCGGCCGAGGCGGACATGCCGTCGATCATGAGCGGCAGTTCGCTGATCCCGCTCGAAGACGTCGCCCCGCATGCGCCCGGCACCTGGTTCCAGGCCTACCTGCCCGGCGATGCCGCGCGCATCGATCCACTGATCGACCGCGTGGCGCAGGCCGGCTACCGCACCCTGGTGCTGACCGTGGACATCCCCGTCATGGCCAATCGCGAGAACAACCTGCGCACGGGTTTCTCCACGCCGCTGCGCCCCAGCCTGAGGCTGGCCTGGGACGGCGTGAGCCATCCGCGCTGGCTGTGCGGCACCTTCCTGCGCACGCTGGCCCGCCACGGCATGCCGCATTTCGAGAACTCGTTCGCCACGCGCGGCGCCCCCATCCTGTCCTCCCGCGTCATGCGCGACTTCACCGCGCGCGACCACCTGAACTGGGAACACGTGGCGCGCATCCGCCGGCGCTGGCAGGGGCACCTGGTGCTCAAGGGCATCCTGCATCCCGCCGATGCCGCGCGCGCCCGCGAACTGGGCGTGGACGGCGTCATCGTGTCCAACCACGGCGGCCGGCAACTGGACGGCGCGGTGTCGCCGCTGCGCGTCCTGCCCGCCATCGTCGAGGCGGCGGGCGGCCTGGCGGTCATGATGGACGGCGGCGTGCGCCGCGGCACCGACGTGCTCAAGGCGCTGGCGCTGGGTGCCCGCTGCGTGTTCGTCGGCCGCCCCTTCAACTACGCGATGGCGGTGGCGGGCGCTGCGGGCGTTCGCCATGCCGTCCGGCTGCTGGGCGACGAAGTGGACCGCGGCATGGCCATGCTGGGCGTCAACACGCTGGACGAACTGGATGCCGGCTTCCTCGCACCCGTGGGCGCAGGCCGCCGCGCCGCCTGAAGGACAACGACCACCTTTTCGCGGCGGGCCCCGCGCCCGCCGCCTCCTCCACCCCTGGATCCATCGAACACGGAGATCTCCGCCATGACCAAGACCGTCATCTACAGCCCCAACGTCACCCGCACCAAGGCGCCCCACGCCCACGCCGTGCGCACCGGCAACCTCGTCTTCGTGTCGGGCTGCCCCGCCTACTTCGGCGAAATGCAGCTGGCCAAGGGCGACTTTCCGGCACAGATGCGGCAATGCCTGACCAACCTGAAGAACATCCTGGAAGAAGCCGGCTCCAGCCTGGAAAAGGTGGTGAAGGTCAACATCTTCCTGGACCGCCGTGCCGACTTCGACGAGATGAACGAGATCTACCGCGAGTTCTTCGGCAACGACTCCATGCAATGGCCCGCCCGCACCACCGTCGAGGCCCGTCTGCCGCGCAAGGACTTCCTGCTCGAGATCGAATGCGTGGCTGAAGTCTGATCACCTTCCCGGCCGCCACCTCCCCGCCATCGCAAGGACCATCCCATGCCCGCACCCACCCTAGACGTCCATGCCGGAGGCCAGGAATACCTCCTGCCTCCCGATTTCCTCTGGCCCGGTGGCAAGCGCATCGCCGTGTTCTTCCGCGTCGCCTGCGAAGGGTGGTCGGACGGCGCCTGGCCCTCGCTGGGGCCGATGGGCAATCCGCTCAAGCCCGGCGTGCCGGACCTGAACGCGCTGGGGTGGGTGGAATACGGCATGCGCCGCGGCATTCATCGCATCCTGGACATCCTGGAACAGCATGACATCCGCAGCACGATGATCATCTGCGGCGTGCTGGCCGAGCGCTATCCCGACGTGGTGCGCCGCATCGCGGATGCAGGGCATGAGATCGTCGCCCATTCGTACGGCATGGACGTGATCCCCGCCTACCTGGACGAGGAACAGGAACGCGCCAACCTGGCGCGCACCACGGCGCTGTTCGAACAGGCCACCGGCCGCCGGCCGCAGGGCTGGATCAGCCCGCGCGCCACGCCCAGCCCGCGCACCGCCCGCCTGCTGGCCGAGGCCGGCTACCAATGGCACGGCGACACCATGAACGACGACCTGCCCTACCTGGTCCGCTTCGGCGACCGCGAGATCGCCGCGTTCCCAGGCGGCATGGAGTTGAACGACACGCCCATGTACATCCGCTACGGCAATTCGCCGCGGATGATGGTCGAGATGTTCGATGACTGGCTGGACTACGTACGCACCCGCGAGAAAGGCGCCGTGCGCATCGACCCGTCCATCCACGCCCACGTGTTCGGCCGCATCACCGGCATCCATGTGTTCGAACAACTGATCGAAAAGGCCAAGGCCGCGGACGACATCTGGATAGGCACGCGCCAGGAAGCCATCGCCCACGTGCGCGCCGCCATCAGGCGCTGATTCCCTTCCCACCCGGAGGTTTCCATGAGCACCAGCCACCCCCGCATCCGGCGCGCCCTGCTGGCCGCCACGCTGTCGACGCTGGCCTGCGCCGGCACGCCCGCCCTGGCGCAGGCGCCCTTTCCCGACCGGCCGCTGAAGCTGGTGATCGGCTTCGCGCCCGGCGGCTCGACCGACGTCGTGGGCCGGATGATCGCGCAGAAGATGTCCACCGAGCTCGGCAAGCCGGTGGTCGTCATCAATCGTCCCGGCGCCTCCGGCGCCATCGGCACCGCCGAAGTGGCGCGCGCCGAACCCGACGGCTATACGGTGCTGGTGAACATCGTGACCACGGCGGTCATCAACCCGCTGACACAGAAGAACCTGCAATACGATCCCATCAAGGACCTGCAACCGGTCGCCATGGTGGGCAAGCTGCCCAACGTGATCATCCTGAACAAGAACGTGCCCGCGCGCAATCTGCAGGAATTCATCGCCTGGGCCAAGGCCAATCCCGGCAAGGTGACCTTCGGCACGGGCGGCGCCGGCGGCGTGCAGCACCTGTCGGGCGAACTGCTGGCCAAGATGGCCGGCATCCAGATGACGCACGTGCCCTACAAGGGCGCCGCGCCGGCCATCCAGGACCTGCTGGCCGGCAACATCACCGCCGTGTTCGACAACGTGACCGGTCCGATCAGCCTGATCAAGGCGGGACAGGTCACGGCACTGGGGGTGACCACGGAAGAGCGTATCGCCGTGCTGCCCGACGTGCCGACCATCGCCGAGTCCGGCCTGCCCGCGTTCAAGAACTCGAGCTGGATCTCCATCTTCACCCGTGCCGGCGTCCCGCCCGCCGTGCTGGCCCGCCTGGAGTCGGCCGTGCTGGCCGCCGCCCGGGATCCGGAAACGGTGGCCAAGCTCAAGGAGCTCGGTGCCGTCCCCTCGCCCATGAACACCGCCGAACTCGACCGGTTCTGGCGCTCCGAATTCACCTATTGGCGCGACGCCATCAAGGCCGCCAACATCTCTCTCGAATGACAAGGAAGCAAGCACCATGTCCGCGATCGAAAACCGCCTGAAGGAACTGGGCATCACGCTGCCCGACGCGCCCGTCATCAAGGCAAACCCGGCCCTGGTCCCCGGCGTGGCCGCCGGCGGCCTGTTCTTCTGCCAGGGCACCCTGGGCCACACCAACGGCGACTTTCCCTACCTGGGCAAGGTCGGCGACAAGGTCACGGTGGAAGAGGCCTACCAGTCGGCCCGACTGTGCGCGATCAACCACCTGGCCCAGGCGAAGGCGGTGCTCAAGGACCTCGATCGCATCGTGCGGGTCGTGCAACTGGTGGTGTACGTGAACGGTGCGCCGGGCTTCGAGCGCGCACCCTATGTGTCCAACGGCGCGTCCGATCTGTTCGTCGAGGTGTTCGGCCCGGAACGCGCCGCCATGGCCCGCGCCAGCCTGAGCGTGCCGGACCTGATCTACACCGCGCCGGTCGAGACCTTGTGCACCTTCGAAATCACGCCGGCTTGACCGCCTCCACGCGACAGGATCCCTCATGAAATCCTCCCTACGCATCGCGGCCGCCGTTGGCCTGATGACGGCCGCGGCCTGCGCCGCCGCCCAGGACTACCCGGCCAAGCCCATCCGCCTGATCAGCGCGTGGACGCCCGGCGGCGCCAACGACATCCTGGCCCGCGCGCTGGGCCAGGCCATCTCCCAGCGCTTCGGTCAGCCCGTCGTGATCGAGAACCGCCCCGGCGCCTCGGGCACGATAGGCACCGCCCACGTTGCCCAGTCGCCCGCCGACGGCTACACGATCACGCTGGGCAGCATGCCTTCGTACTCCACCGCGCCCAGCATGTTCCCCGACCTGCGCTACGACCCCATCAAGGACCTGACGCCCATCGCCTTCGTGGCCATCGTCCCCAATGTGCTCGTCGTCAACCCGTCGCTGCCGGTCAAGTCCGTGCCCGAGCTGCTGGCCTACGCCAAGGCCAATCCGGGCAAGCTGGCGTTCTCGTCCGTCGGCAACGGTTCATCGTCCCACCTGGGCGGCGAACTGTTCAAGCTGATGGGCCACGTGGACATGACGCACGTGCCGTACAAGGGCACGGCGCCGGCGCTGGTCGACCTGGTGGGCGGCCGCGTGCAGCTGGCCTTCGAGAACATGCCGGCGCTGCTGCCCCTGATCAACGGCGGCCAGTTGCGCGCGCTCGCGGTCACGTCCCGCTCGCGCTCGGCCCTGCTGCCGCAGGTCCCGACCGTGGACGAGGCGGGATTGAAAGGCTACGAGATCGGCGCCTGGTACATGATGTTCGCGCCGGCCGGCACCCCGCGCAAGATCGTCGACAAGCTGAACGAGGCGGTCAACGCCGGGCTGCAGCAGCCGGACATCCGCCAGCGCCTGAAGGATCTCGGCGCCGAGATCGTCGGGGGCACGCCCGAACAGGCCGCGGACTTCCTGAAACGCGACCTGGCGCGCTGGACCGACGTCATCAAGCAGGCCCACATCGTCTTCAACTAGGACCCGCCCATGAACGCTTCCCTGTGGAACACCATGCGGCTGGACGGCCGCACCGCGCTGGTCACGGGCGCCGGCAAGGGCCTGGGCCGGGCCATCGCGATGGGACTGGCGCAGGCCGGCGCCAACGTGGCGCTGCTGGCACGCACGGCACGGGACGTCGAATCGGCCTGCGAGGAAATCCGCGCGACCGGCGCCCGCGCCCTGCCGCTGGCCGCCGACGCGACCGATTCCGCGCAGGTCGACCGCGCCGTCTCGGCCGTGCTCGAGGAATTCGGCACGCTGGACATCCTGGTGCACTCGGCCGGGGGCAGCCAGCGCAAACCCGTGCTGGAACTGGCCGACGATGAATGGAAGCGCCTGATCGGCGCCAACCTGGACTCGACCTTCTATGTCTGCCGCGCGGCGGGACGGGCCATGCACGCGCAAGGCCGCGGCTCCATCATCAACATCGCCTCGGCCGCCGGCCTGCGCGGCCGGCCCAACAACTCCCCCTACAGCGCGGCCAAGGCGGCCATGATCAACTTCTCGCGCGCGCTGGCCATGGAGTGGGCGCCGCAGGGCATCCGCGTCAACACCCTGGCGCCGGGGCGTTTCCTGACGCCACTGACTGAAGGGGAAATGAGCGATCCGGCCAAGCACGCCGCCTTTGTCAGGAACGTGCCGCTGGGCCGGATCGGGCGGCCCGAGGAATTGAAGGAGATCGTGGTCTGGCTGGCCTCCGACGCCTCGGCGTTCGTGACCGGTTCGACCATCGTGATCGATGGGGGGCAGACGCTGCTTTAGGTGGAATCGACGGTCGTGAATGGCAGGGATCAGGTTCTTGAACCGTCCTTGATCGGTGCGGTGGGGCGGCTCGCGTTGGGGCGCAGCGAAGCCGGTCCCGGCACCCCGGACAAGACCGGGTAAAGAACCCAATTCAACCCAACCCCTAGAACCGCACCCCCAGCTTCAGGCTGGCCGTCTGCGCCACCAGATGCTCGCCCGCCTGGATCCCGTACTCCGCCCGCAGCGACCACGCATCGGCCGACATCACCTCGATGCCGGCCGTCGCGCTGCCGAATACCCCCGGCACACGGGTCGACAACGTGAACGCATCCTGCGGCGCCACCGCCAGCCGCACATCGGTCGACACCTTGCGCCCCGCCACCAGCCCCACGCCCAGCGCAAGATAGGGACGCGCGACCGCCTTGCCCATACTGACCTTGCCGCCGAACTCGATGCTGGGCGTCAGCACCGCGCTCCACCGGTCGCTGGCGTCGTGCACCAGGTCGAAGAGGCCCGCGCCCGACTCCCTGTATCCCGGCGTGCGATCGTAGATGAGGTCCAGGTCCGCATACGGCTTGGCGTACCAGTCGCCGAACGAGAACTGATAGGCGGCCCGGGCACGCGCCGCCAGCTGGTAGGAATCGGGCTTGCTGGTCGCTCGCGCGGCCATGCCCGGCAGCACGATGCTTCGCGCCTGGTCCGATTCCTCGTAGCCCCCCATCAGCGCGCCGGCGAACTGCCAGGCCCCCGTCTGCCGCTTCAGCGTCAGGCCGGCATGGAAGCTGTCGCTGGCGATGCGCACGGTGTTGTCCGCGGAATAGGTATTGGTGCGGCTGTAGCTGGCCGAGGCCCCCAGGAACCAGTCCGGCGCCAGTTGGCGCTGCACGCCGAACTGCACCGTGGTCTGCCGGTTGTCGTAGCCTGCGCCGTCGGCGGACGCCGAACGGTCGAAGCGGCCGCCTATCACACGCGCCCACGCGCATTCGCCCTCGGCCAGCTGGACGCTTCGATCGCTGAAGTGGGGGCAGCTCATCATCCGGTCCAGCGCCGAGTGAAGTTCGTAGGTGCGGTTGCTCGCGCGGCTCAGCGCCGCGTCGGAGGCCACCGCGCCCAGCGCTTTCACATACGCATCCGTACCTTCCAGCCGCGCGAAGGGATCGAACAGCGTCGTCAGGCCGCGATCGCCCCGGTCCCACAGGGTTTGCAGGTAGCCGGCGATGCTGGCCTGGTTGGCGGTCAGGCCCAGGTTCTGCGGACGAAAATTCGCCTGGGGCGTGACCCATAGCTGGCCGTCGCTGGTCAGCGACACGTCGTAGTTCACGACCGGCGATTGCCCCGCAAGGCTGAACGAGCCCGTCGGCGTGGTATTGAATTGGGCGATCAGCATGGGCTGGCCGCCGGCCAGGTTGTGCCCCAGCACCAGCAGGCTGCCGCCCAGTTGCGCCGGCCCGCTCACGCCGATCACGTCGGCCAGTCCGCCCGCGCTGAAATCGACGTCGGCCTGGAAGACGCCTCCCGGGCCTTGCGTGAAACCCTGCATGAACGTCGTCTGGTACGAACCACGCTGGTCGACCGGACCTCCCGGGTTGAACACCCCCTGGTTGACCAGGGAGGCGTCCAGCCGCTGGCCGCTGGCCAGCACCGCGCCCGGGTGATTGACGAAAGTACCTCGGGCAGCGTCGCCGCTCGTGACGCTGCCGATGAACAAGCCGTAGTTGTCCACGGCCACCCGGCCGGAGGCATCGATCGCGGTCGCGCCGGCTATCAGGCCCTGGTTGGAGACCGAGGTGGCGTTGTCGGTGACCGTCCGGATCGCCGTGCCACTGGCAACGTCCGCGTAGACGGCGGACGATGTGCCCACGCCTATAGTGACGGCACCGCCGCTGTCCTGCGCCGCGCTGCCGGCGCTCACGGCCAGGATGGCCGGCGCGCCGCCGCCCTGCGCGGTGACCAGGGAACCCGTGCCCAGCCCGATGTTGATTGCCCCACCCGCGCTGCCCGTTCCGCCGCCGCTGCTCCGAACCTGGATGCCGGCTTCCGAGAAGACGGCGCCGCCGCCCAGGCTGAGCGCGGCGATGGCAGGCGCGTTCCGGCCCTGCGTGGCGACCATGACGCCCACCTGCACGTCGACCGCGCCGCCATTGCCTGCGCCCCCCGCCACGTCGACGGCCTTGACCAGGGTGTCGTCGTAGCTGACCGAGGACAGGTCCCCGGCCAGGCCTCCGCCGCCACCCACGCTCTGCGCCAGCACGCCGATGGCGCCCGCCCCTTCGGTCAGCACCGAGCCTTCGACGTTCACGTTGACCGCGCCGCCCGCGCCCGAGCCCTGCGACGCGGGCGCGGCCAGCGTAGTCCTGCCCGCGGCCGTCGACAGGCCGGCGATACCACCCCCGCCGCCCACGCTTTGCGCCAGCACCCCCACGGCGTTCCTGCCCCGCGTGTCGATGGAGCTGTTGACCGCCACGCGCGCATCGACCTGGCCGCCGTCGCCCACCGCGCCGCCCAGCGCTCCCAGCGCGACGCTGGCGGTGGCCTGCGCCTGCCCGCCACTCAACAGGCCCACGTAGCCGCCACCCGCGCCCACGCTTTGCGCCAGCACGCCGAAGGCCAGGTCGCCCGAGGTCTGGACCATCGTATGGGTGATCGTGCTCGCCCCTTCGTCGTATTTGCCGGTGGTCACGGAAACGTGTCCGCCGTCGGTCCGCACGGCTTCCTGGTTCGACGCATCCATGCCCAGCGTCACTTGCGCCGGCGCCAGCATCGGCGCCGCGGCGGCGCTGGTGGCCAGCGTCGCCGCTCCGCCTCCGCCGCCTATGCTCTGGGCCATCACGCCATGGGACAGCGTGCCGGACGTGACGATGTTGCCGCCGGTCGTGGTGACCGTCGCGTCGCCGGCGTAGACGGGGGGAATCGAGAACCCGCCCACCACGCTGATCTTCCCGCCCAGCGAAATGACCGGCGCCTGTGCCGCGTGCCCGGCTCCCAGCCCCGCCGCGTCCAGGCCGTCGATGCTGATCGAGGCCAGTCCGCCCCCGCCGCTCACGCTCTGCGCGATCACCGCCGGCGCATCGTCGCCCTGGGTACGGACCTGTCTCGTCGTGACCGAGGCGCCGCCACCGCTCATCACCGCCGCCTCCGACATGAAGCCCGGCAGGGTCCGGCTGCCTCCCATCGTGATCGTCAGCGGCGCTTCCGTCTGTCCGGCCGGCGTGGCCAGCCCGCCGGCCCCGACCAGGAAGCTCGACACCTCGGCCTTGCCACCGCCCCCGCCCACGCTTTGCGCCACGATGCCGGGCGCATGGTCGCCCCTCGTCGCCACCACGCTGCCCGCCGCGCTGGCATCGACCGTGGCCAGGCCGCCATTGCCGCCGCCCCCTCCGCCGCCGCCCACGGTCACGTTGATGTTGCGGGTCAGGGACATACCCTTGGACGCCAGGAGTTCGGCGATCTGGTCGATCTTCTCCAGGATCTCGGCGGCCTGGTCGCCGCCGTGCGCTTTCACCAGTTCGGCCAGGTCCTGTTCCGAGACCGTGCCCACGCCCCCGCCGCCACCCACGCTTTGCGCCAGGATGGCGGCCGCGGCCTTGCCGGCGGTCGAGACCGTGCCGGTGTTGGCCACCTGCACCGTGCCCCCCTGCCCGCCATCGCCGGCATTCCCGCCCACCGACAGATTGGTGCCTATCGAAGGCGCCAGGGAAACCACGTTGCTGACGCCTTCGTTGGCGGCCTTCAGCAAGGTGTCGATCGCGGACAGCAGGCTGGATGCGCCCGCCGAGCCGATGGCCCCGGACCGCCCGCCGCTGCCGGCGATGCTTTGCGCAATGATGCCCGCCGACGCCAGGCCCTGTGTCGCGATGGCGCCGTCGTTGGCGACGGCGACGTTGCCGCCATTGCCGCCACTCCCGCCGTTGCCGCCGACCCGGGTATCGAGCGCGTAGCTCAGCCCTCCGAACGAGATCGAGCTGGGCGCTTCCTCCAGCCATTCGGAAACCTTGGCCAACGTCTCCAGGAATGCGGTGGGCGACCCGACCACGGGTTCGAACGAACGCTCGGTCTCCTGCTGGACGAGGCCGC
This sequence comes from Pigmentiphaga sp. NML030171, assembly GCF_002188635.1. Classification (GTDB taxonomy): domain Bacteria; phylum Pseudomonadota; class Gammaproteobacteria; order Burkholderiales; family Burkholderiaceae_B; genus Pigmentiphaga; species Pigmentiphaga daeguensis. The sequence continues at coordinate 59,867 of NZ_NINX01000038.1, forward strand.
CGTTGCCGCCCCCGCCGCCCACGCTCTGCGCCAGCACGGCCACGGCATGGTCGCCGGCGGTGGTGATCGCGCCGCCGCCCTGGTTGTGTACCGAGATCGCCCCGCCGTGCCCCCCGCTGCCGCCCTCGCCCCCGGTCGTGACGCCGTAGCTGATGGTGAAGCTGGACGCGCCTATCGTCGTCGGCCGCAGCGGCGCGGCCGCCACGCCGCCGCTGCCGCCACCGCCGCCGCTGCTTTGCGCGAAGATGCCGTGGCTCTCGTGCCCCGAGGTGGCCACCGTGCCGGCATTGGCGATGTCGACCTCCCCGGCGTTGCCCGCCGAGGCGCCGCGGCCGCCCACCGTAACCTGGATGCTGGCCGTGCCCGACGGGATGTCCGGCCCCAGTTCCGGCGCGATGGTCGCCTGCACGGACTCGGCGAACGCGCCGTTGCCGCCTCCGCCTCCGACCGACCGGCCGACCACCGCGCTGCTGAGGGCCCCCGAGGTCGTGACCGAGCCGCCCGGACCGAGCCCGATGGCGACGTGCCCGCCCGCCCCGCCCGCGCCGCCGTCTCCGCCGGTGGACAGCGCGACGCCGACCAGCACGCCCACCGAGGCCGCCTTGGCCGATCCGCCGTGCCCGCCGCCCCCGCCTATGCTTTGCAGCATCACGCCGGTGGAGCCCGCGCCCTGCGTGGCGATCCGTCCGGACGAGGTCAGCGACAAGTCGCCGCCATCGCCCGCGACGCCGCCCCGGCCGCCTATCGCCATCGACACGATCAGGCCGGTGCTGTCGGCATCGCCGCCCACGCCGCCGCCACCGCCGGCGCTTTGCATGAGCACCGCGCCGCTCTGGTCGCGCGTGGTGGAAATGCTGCCGGTATTGGTCACGCGGCCGGCGCCGCCATTGCCCCCGCCGCCGCCGTTGCCGCCCACGACGAACCACCCGGCCGCCTCGGCGCCCGCGCCGCCCTCGCCGCCGGACGCCTGGGCGACGATGCCGAAGGATCCCGTGCCCGTGGTCCCGTCATCGTCCTCGGCGCCCGCGCCGGCGATCGCGATCGAACCGCTGTTGGTGATGTCGTAGGCCAGCGCGCCCACGCCGCCGCCGGAACCGCCGCTGCCGCTATGGCCCGACAGCCCGCCATCGCCGCCCTTGCCGCCGTCGCCGCCCGCGACCCGGACCTGGATGCCGCTGGAATAATCGCCGTAGGTGGCGATCCGGCCCGAATTGGCGATGGTGACGCCGCTGGCCGACCCGCCGTCGCCGCCGTCATGTCCTGACGACCAGGAGCCGGCCCCGCCATCGCCCCCCCTGCCGCCCTGGCTGCTGGCCAGGATGGCGGCGGACGCCGTGCCGTGCGTCGTGATGGCGCCCGCGTTCAAGACGGTGACATGCCCGGCGTTTCCACCGCGATTGGCGCGCACGTCCTGGGCGGGTTCGCCCTCGTCGCTTCCTTCCGCGCCTCCGCCCCGGCCGCCCTGGGTGCGCGCGATCACGCCTGCCGTTCCCGTGCCGTCGGTAGTGATGGAACTGCTGCCGTCGATGCTGACGCTGACATCGCCGGTGTCGCCGCCCTGCCCTGCCGTGCTGTGTCCGCCGCCGACGCCGCCGTGAAAACCGTCCCCGCCCCGGCCCCCCACGGACTGGGCCAGCACGCCGGCGGTCTCCGACTGCCCCGTGCCGCCGGACACGGTCACGGACGTTCCATAGCTCAGGTTCACGCTGGCCGCGCCCGCCTTGCCGCCGCGCCCGGAATCGCCGGACGGCAGGATGTCGCGGATCGAGGGTTCCTGGCCCGCGCCGCCCAGGGAATCGACCCATATGCCATAGGTCCCGGCCGTGATGCCGGTGCCCGAGACCACCACGCTCGCGTCGTGGCCGTCTCCGCCCTCGCCGTAGCGCCGCCCCCCGCTCTGCATCGCCCACCTGCCTCCGTCGCCGCCATGCGAGGCGGCGCGCAGCCCGACTCCGCCGCTGCGCAGGGTGCTGTCCAGCAGGTTGTAGCCCAGCGTCGCGCCCTCCCCGCCGTTGCCGCCCCAGTGGTTGTAGTTCGTATCGCCCGGGTCGGTGGAACCCTCGCTGTCGCCGCCATGGCCGCCGCTCACGTCCACGAAGACCGCGGTGCCGGCGCCGACCGAGACGTTCAGCGACGAATCGGACGCGCCGACGAAATCCGCGCCATTGCCGCCGTCCGAGCCGTTGTGGTCATGGCAGCAGGAGCCATCGGCGCCCCGGTAGTCGTGGACGACCTGGGCCTGCACGGTACCGGCCAGCGACGACAGGGCGGCCAGCGTCGCCGCCGCCAGGAGGTCCAGACGGAACGGCCGCCTGCAAGCGCCTTCGTTGCCGGCGGCCGTCGGGGAATGCGGATACGTCGTCATGTGCGTACGGGTCCCATGCGCGAGAACTCGACAAACGAACGCAACCGTGCGTTTGTCGTACGCGAACGATCTTATTTGTCAGGATGCGGGCACCGCAATCCCTGCCGACGAATCGACACTGCCAGCCGACGAATGACATCAGGCCATCAGCTGGCCGTCGTCTCCCCCGGCTTGCCGGCCTGGCCCACCGCGCGGATCGCGTCCTCGACCGTCTCCAGGAAAATGAACTGGAGCTGCTTGCGGGATTCCTCCGGGATGTCGTCGACGTCCTTGCGGTTGCGCGCCGGCAACAGCACGGTCTTGATGCCGGCCCGCAACGCGGCCAGCACCTTTTCCTTGATGCCCCCGACCGGCAGGACCAGTCCGCGCAGGCTGATCTCGCCCGTCATCGCCCGGTCCGAGGGGACCGGCGTATTGGTCATCAGCGACGTCAGCGCGACGAACATCGCCACGCCGGCGCTGGGGCCGTCCTTGGGAATCGCGCCCGCCGGAACATGGACGTGGATGTCGCTGTGCTCGAACAGCGCGGGATCGACATTCAAGGAGGCCGCACGGCCCTTGAGCAGCGTCAACGCCGCCTGCACGCTCTCGCGCATGACCTCGCCCAGTTGTCCGGTCAGGATCAGCCTGCCGTTGCCCGGCGTGCGGCTGGCCTCGATGAACAGGATGTCGCCGCCGACCGGCGTCCAGGCCAGCCCGGTAGCCACGCCCGCCAGGCCGGTACGCATGGCGATCTCGCTTTCGAAGCGTGGCGCGCCCAGGATCGCATGGACCTCGTCCACGTCGATGCGCACGTGCTGCGCCGTCCCTTCGGCGACGCTCATGGCGGCATGGCGGAAGGTACTGCCGATCTCGCGCTCGAGATTGCGCACGCCGGCTTCGCGGGTATAGCCGTTGATCACCTCGTGGATGGCCGCGTCGGTGATCTCGCACTGCGTGGGCGCGAGGCCATTGGCCTCGAGCTGGCGCGGCACCAGGTAGCGGCGCGCGATCTGGGCCTTCTCCTCCTCGGTGTAGCCCGGCAGCGTGATGACTTCCATGCGGTCGCGCAGCGGCCCGGGAATGCCGTCGAGCACGTTGGCCGTCGCGATGAACAGCACCCTGGAAAGATCGAAGGGCACGCCCAGGTAGTTGTCGCGGAAGGTATCGTGCTGCTCGGGATCGAGCACCTCGAGCAGCGCCGCGGCGGGATCGCCCTGGGCGCTGGCGCCCAGCTTGTCCACCTCGTCCAGCATCATCACGCAGTTGTTCGAACCGGCCTTGTGGATGGCCTGGATCACGTTGCCCGGCAACGCGCCGATGTAGGTGCGCCGATGGCCGCGTATCTCGGCCTCGTCGTGCACGCCGCCCAGGCTCAGCCGCACGAACTTGCGTCCCGTGGCCTTGGCGATGCTCTGGCCCAGCGAAGTCTTGCCCACTCCCGGCGGCCCCGCAAAGCACAGCACCGGACTCTTGCCGGTGGGATTGAGCTTGCGCACGGCCAGGTACTCCAGGATGCGGCGCTTGATCTTGTCGAGCCCGTAGTGGTCCTCGTCCAGGATCCGCCGGGCCTCGGCGATGTCGATGCGGTCCTCGGTGGATACCGACCAGGGCAGCTCGATCAGCCAATCCAGGTAGGTGCGGATCATCGAGTACTCGCCCGATGCCTCGGGTATGCCCTCCAGCCGCTTGAGCTCCTTGCGCGCCTGCTTCTCGGCCTCTTCCGGCATGCCGGCCTTGGCGATGCGCTCGCCCAGCTCCGCCAGTTCGGCGCTGTTGCCCTCGGCCTCGCCCAGTTCCTGCTGGATGGTCTTGAGCTGCTCGCGCAGCATGACCTCGCGCTGGCGATCCTCGAAGCGCGCCTTGGTCTGCTGGTCGATGTCGCGGCTGATGCGCAGCACCTCGATCTGGTGCATCATCAGGGCCAGCACCTTGTCGGCCCGGGCAACGACGTCCACGGTCTCGAGCACGTCCTGCTTTTCCTCCGGCCGGATCTCCATCAGCCCGGCGATGAAATCCGTCAGCAGCGGCGCCGAGGTCATGTTCTGGATGGAGCCCGCCAGTTCCGCCGGCGCCTGCGGCAACAGTTGCAGGATGTCCAGCGCGCGCGCCTTGAGCTGGATCAGGCGCGCCTCGATGTCCGAGGTCATGATCTCCGGATCCTCGAAGCGCTGGACCCGCGCCACCATGAACGGATAGCCCTGCAGCAGCTCGATGATGCGGAAACGCTGCACGCCCTGGCAGATGACGTGGTGCGTGCCGTCGGGCGTGGTCACGTAGCGCATGACGTTGGCCACCGTCCCCATGGGATGGAGGTCGCCGTCGCCCAGCTCCTCGGCCTCCGGGTCGCGCTGCAGCACGACTCCCACCTGGCGGCCGGCCCGTGCGGCCTCCTGCGCGCCGCGCACGGTGCTGTCGCGGCCGATGGAAATGGGCGCCACCAATCCCGGGAAAAGCACGAGATTGCGCACCGGGACCAGCGTCAACGCGTCCGACGGCAGCGCGATCGATGGCGCCGGCCCCTGGCCCGCGGGCTGCGCACCCTGCGCCTCCTGCCGTTCCTGCCCCGATTGTTGGTCTCGAAATTCGTTTGCCATGGCTTCTTACCTGTCCCCGGTTCGAGTTGCGGCGTGCCGCCGGTCTATCCCAGCTTGAGCAGGGTCAGCAGGAGGCAGCCGTCCACCATCCTGTGCTCCCGGATTTCGAACGCGCCCGGCGGCAGCGCGATGCGCCGCTCGAAGCGGCCGTAGGGAATTTCTATGCGGCGGATGTGGGCCTCGGCCGGCGCCGGCAAGGGGCGTTCGCCCACCACGGTAAGCGTCGGCCCGTCGATCAGCACCTGGACCTGGTCGGGCGCGACGCCGGGCAGCGCGACCAGCACGGACAACGCCCGGCCGGTCTCGAAGATGTCGATGGGGGGTTCCCAGGTGGGCCCCTGCGGGCCGCCGTGGCCCGGACGGAAGAATTGGCGGTGCAGGTTGTCCGCCTGCTCCAGCAGCCTGACCGCGTCGATCCACATGGCGTTGGACGGTTTGCGATAGATCATGGTCCTTGTCCTTGCTCGGGGCGCCCCGATGGCTCCAAATTAAGGCGGCGCGTGGCATCTGGCAATAGGGGATGGAAAGGCCGCACCCCGCCGCCGGGCCGGAACGCACGCGGGGCGCGGGGTCGCGGATTCGTAACAGATGTCGCAGTCAGTGGCGGGGACGCCCGGCGCCACCTGCCCGCCCCCGCCTATGGCCTTGTAGATCGCGACCAGCCCGATACGCAGTTGACTGTCGCTCTGCGCCAGGTCGCGCCTGGCTTGCGACAAGGTGCGCCGGGCGTCGAGTTCCGGCAGGAAATCGGTCATCCCGCCGGCGTGGCGGGCCCGGGCCAGTTCGAGAGCGTCGCTGCTGGCGCGCAGCCTGCGGCGCAGCTCGATATTGCGCCGGCGTTCGGCGCCGTACCCGGTCAGGGCATCGTCGATCTCCTGCCACGCCCGCAACACCGTCTGCTGGTAGGACACCGCCGCCTCCTGCTGCGCCAGTTCGCGCAGCGCCACGGTGGAGCGTCGCCGCCCCCGGTCGAACAGCGGCAACGACAGGCTGGGACCGACCGACCAGCGCCGGCTGCCCCATTCGCCGAACCTGCCGTCCTTGAACGACTCGTAGCCGAAACTCGCGCCCAGCACGATGCGCGGATACAGGTCGGCCGTCGCGATGCCGATGTCGGCCGTGGCCGCATGCAGCCGCGCTTCGGCCGCCCGTATGTCGGGCCGGCGCAGCGCGACCTCGGAAGGCAGCCCCAGTGCCAAATCGGGCATGGGGGCGTCCGTGTCCCGGGTTTCCGCCAGCATGTCCCGCAGCGCCCCGGGAGGCTGGCCGGCCAGGAACCCAATGCGGTTGGCCGCCGCGGCCTCCTGCGCGCGCAGCGGCGCCAGCCGGCCGGTCAGGTCGGCCAGCAACGCCTGTTGCCGCGACACGTCCAGCGCATCGATCTGCCCGCCGTCCCGCCGCGCCTGCAAGATGTCCAGGGACTCCCGCGCCGCGGCGATATCCTCCTGCAACCATTGCAATTGCGCCTGGATGCCGCGCAGTTCGAAATAGTCGCGCGCGATCTCGCTGGCCACCGACAGCCGCGCCTGCGCCAGCGCCGCCGCCGATGCGTCCACGTCGGCATCGGCCGCCTCGATCGAACGTGCGACCCGGCCCCACAAGTCGATTTCCCAGGACATGTCGAAGCCCGCCTGGTACAGCGTGAACGGGTCGCTCAGCACCGAGACGAGCTGCTCGCGGTTGTCGGGCGCGATCGCGTCCAGCAGGCGGGTGCCGGCGCCGTACTCGCTCTGGCGCTGGCGCGACACGCCCGCCGACAAGCCCACGTCCGGCCCGCGCTGCGCGGCCACGGTCTGCCGCATGAGCCGGCTTTGCGCGAAACGCAGCGCCGCGGTCCGCAGGTCCGGGCTCGCCTCGCGTGCCTGCGCCAGCAGCGCGTCCAGCCTCGCATCCTGGAAGGTTTCCCACCAGCGCTCCGATGGCGCCGCCGTGGAGACGGGATCGCGCAAGGCCTCGGGAGCGCCGCGCCAGCTGTTCCAGTCCGCGGGCTGCGCGGGGGCGGGCGCCGTGAAGTCCGGCCCCACGGCCGCGCAACCGCCCAGGCACGACACGAGCAAGGTCGCCTGCAGGAAAAAACGGGTCCCGGGCCGGCGGATCGGATCGCATGCCATGCTTGGCCTCCAGTCAAACCAGACGATGGCGGAACAGCCACGCCGCCAGCGGCAATGTGAGCGCGCCCAGGACGAACATGGGCACGAGGTTGCGCCACAGCGACGGCAGGCCCGCGCCCTCCAGGTACACGCGCTGCACGAGGTCGATGGCGAAGCGCAGCGGATTCGCCAGGGTAGCGACCTGCAGGGGATCGGGCATGTTGCGCACCGGCGTGGCCAGTCCCGACAACAGCATCAGCGGCATGATCAGCACGAAGGTGTAGAGCATGGCCTGCTGCATGTTGACCGAGACGGCCGAGATGGACAGCCCGATTCCCACGCAGGCCACGGTGAAGATCGCCAGTCCCGCGTAAAGCGTCGCCAGCGACCCGGCCATGGGAATGCGGAACCAGAACAGCGCGACGCAAAGAATGATGGACGATTGCACGAGGCCGATCAGCACCGGCGGAACGGCCTTCCCGAGCATGATCTCCATGGGCGTATAGGGCGTCACGAGCAACTGGTCGAACGTGCCCTGTTCGCGCTCGCGCGCGACCGAGAGCGCGGTCAGCATCAGGGTCTGCATCATGCTGAGCGCGGCGATCAGGGCCGGCATGATGTTCCAGCGCGTCTCGAGGTTGGGGTTGTACCAGACGCGCGGCACGGCGGTGACCGGCATCCCACCGCCGCGCAGTTCGGCGTTGTAGGCCGCCACGATCTCGGCGACGTGGGCCGATGCCTGGCCGGCGGTGGTCGAGTTGCGGCCATCCAGGATGACCTGCAAGGGGGCCTCCTGCCCCTGGGCCAGCCGGGCCTCGAAGTCCGGCCCGAATTGCAGGACCAGCAGGGCGTCGCCGGCATCCACCACGCGCGCGATGTCGCGGGGCGCGGTCAGCGTGGCGACGCGATGGAAGACCCCGGTGCCGTCCAGGCGTGCCAGCAGCCGGGCCGACGCCGCGCCCTGGCTCTGGTCCAGCACGGCGTATGGCACGTTGGTCAGGTTGTAGGTCGCGGCATAGCCGAACACGACGCTCTGGAGCAAGGCGGGAACGACCAGGATCGCCCGGTTGGCGGGATCCTTCAGGATGGCCAGCAGTTCCTTGCGGCACAGCTGGGCCAGGCGTCGCCAGAAGTCGATGAAGGCATCCATGCGTCAGTCCAGCCTCTTGCGCGTGACCAGGCGCGCCACGCCCAGCAGCACGACGGCGTAAGCCGCCAGGATGGCGCAGTTCCTGGCCACCAGCGGCCAGTTGTTCCCGGCCAGGAACAGCGACTTGATCAACTCCATGAAATAGGTGGCGGGCAGGATCTGCCCGATCACCCGTATGGCCGTCGGCACGTTGCGCAGGTCGAACATGAATCCGGACAGCATCAGGGCCGGCAGGAAGCTGGCGATCAGGGCCACCTGGCTGGCCAGGAACTGGTTGCGGGTCACCGACGAGATCACCAGGCCTATGCCCAGCGCGACCAGCAGATACAACATGGCGCTGAACAGCAGGACCGGCAGCGATCCGTACATGGGCACGTGGAACAGGAAGGCCGCGGCGGCCAGGCACAGCGCCAGCCCGATCATTCCCACGCAGAAATAGGGAATGATCTTGGCCAGCAGCACTTCCACCGGCCGCACCGGCGTGACGAACAGCGACTCCAGCGTACCCCGTTCCCACTCGCGCGCCATGACGAGCGCCGTCAGGAAGGCCCCCACCAGCGTCATGATCAGCACGATCAGCCCGGGCACGAGGTACCACGTGCTGTCGTTGGCGGCGTTGAACCACATGCGGTCGACCACCTGGACCCGGCCCGCGCCCGGCCCCGCAGCCTCGCCGCGGTCGGCCCGCTTCTGGCTCCACGAGGCCAGCGCGCCGGCGACGTAGCCGCGTATCATGGTCGCGCGGCTGGCGTCCGCGCCTTGCAGCAGGACCTGCACCTGCGCGTCGCCGGCGGCCAGCCGCCGCGAGAAATCCGCCGGCACCAGCACGGCGGCATCCACCTCCCGCGCGCGCATCAGCGCGTAGGCCTCGTGCGCCGAGCCCACCACGCGGGGCGCCAGGTAGCCCGGCGTGGACAGCCCGGCCACCACGTCGCGCGCGACCGGCGAGGCATCGTCCAGCACCACCGCCACGGGCGCGTTCCGGACATCCAGCGACAATCCATAGCCGAAGATCAGGATCAGGACGATGGGCAGCGCGATGCCCATCATCAGGTTGGCGCGATCACGCAGCAACTGCCGCACTTCCTTGCGCGTCAGCGAGACCAGGCGCCGCCAGAAGCCGCCGGACCGGGATTCGCTCATGCCGTGGCCTCCGCGGTCTCCTGCCTGCGGCCACGCTCGACGATGCCGATGAATGCCTCTTCCATGTTCATGCGATGCGCGGCCGTCTCGCCCGCCTGTTTGCGCACCTGCTGCGGCGTGCCCAGCGCCAGCAGCCGCCCGGCATCCTGAATGACGATGCGATCGCAGTACTCGGCCTCTTCCATGAAATGCGTGGTCACCACGATGGTGGTGCCGTCGGCGGCCAGCGTCGTGATCCGGCGCCAGAACTCGCGCCGCGCCAGCGCGTCGGCGCCGCTGGTGGGCTCGTCCAGGAACAGGATGTCGGGCTCGTGCAGCAGGCCGACCGCCATCGCCAGCCGTTGCTTGTAGCCGCCCGGCAGGCGTCCGCTGGCCGCTCGTGCCTGGGTTTCGAGCCCGAACTGCGCCAGCACCGCCGCGATGCGCGCGCGCAGGCGCTCGCCATGCAGGCCGTAGGCGCTGCCGAAGAACGTCAGGTTTTCCATCACGCTCAGGTTGCCGTACAGCGCGAACCGCTGCGACACGTAGCCGACGCGGCGCCGGGCCCGCGCCGGCGCCGTACGCAGGTCCACGCCCGCCACGCGCAGGAAACCGCTGCTGGCGGGCAGCAGTCCGCACAGCATGCGGAAGGTCGTCGTCTTGCCCGCGCCATTGGGGCCGAGCAGGCCGAATATCTCGCCCTTGTTCACCGTGAAGCTGGTGCGGTCCACGGCGACGAAATCGCCGAACTTGCGCACCAGGTCGCGGACCTCGATGATGGCTTCGCCGCTGGCGGCCGTCGCGCTCGGCACGGGCAACGGCGCTGCCTCGGCTTCCGGCCGGCGTTCTCGAAGCAGCACCATGAAGCCGTCTTCCAACCTGGCCGCGACCGGCCGCCAGGCCAGGGAGCGTCCTGGCTCTTGCGCGGGTTCGCCCCGCGCCGCCGGGCGACGGATCACGCGCACCTCTCCCCCCTCTGGCACGGCATCGATGACGCGGGCCGTGTCGTCCAGCAGGCGCGCCTGCAGCAGCCGGGCCGGCTCGCCCGGCGGCGGCGCCGCCACGAAGCACAGCCCGCGCGCGGGCCGGCGGATATCCTCGGGCCCACCCTGCGCCAGCAGCCTGCCTTCATGCAGCACGAACACGCGGGCGCAGCGCTCGGCCTCGTCCAGATAGGTGGTGCTGACGATCACGGACAGGCGCTCGTCGTCGACCAGTTGCCGGACGATCTCCCAAAGCTCCCGGCGCGACAGGGGATCCACGCCCACCGTGGGCTCGTCCAGCAGCAGCAGTTCCGGCGACCGGACCAGCGTGCAGGCCAGCCCCAGCTTCTGCTTCATGCCGCCGGACAACTTGCCCGCCGGGCGGGCGGTGAACCGGCCGAGATCGGTCATCTCCAGCAGGCGCGCATAGCGCTCGCCCCGCCGTTGCCGGGGCACGCCATGCAGGTCCGCGTACAGGTCCAGGTTCTCCTGCACGCTCAGGTCCTCGTACAGGCCGAAGCGCTGCGGCATGTAGCTGATGCGGTTCTGCACGGCCTGGGGATCCGCGGCGACGTCGATGTCCAGCACCCGCAGTTGTCCCTCGGCCTTCATCAGCCCCGCGACCAGGCGCAGCAAGGTCGTCTTGCCCGCCCCGTCCGGCCCGACCAGCGCGGTCAGCGCGCCCGCGGGCGCGTCCAGCGAGATGCCGTCCAGCGCCACGACCTCGCTTCCCCCGCGCGCGGCCGGAAAACGCTTGCGCACGCCGCGCGCCACGACGACGGCGGCCTCGCTCATCTGGCCGGTGCTCCGTCGTCCCGCCGGTCCGGCGCGATGCGCACGGTGGCCGGCATGCCCAGCCGCAGCCGGTCCTGCGGGTCGTCCACGAGCACACGCATCTCGTAGACCAGGCTGGTCCGCAACTCCTCGGTCTGCACGTTCCTGGGCGTGAATTCGGCCACCGACGAGATGTAGCCGATACGTCCGGCGATGGGCCGGTCGGGCTGGCTGTCGGTGAATACCTCGGCCGCCATGCCCGGCCTGACGCGTCCCAGTTGCGGCTCCGACACATAGACACGCACCCACTTGGGATCGGCGATCGCCAACGTATAGGCGGGACGCTGGGGCGAGGCCATGTCGCCGGGTTCCAGCAGCCGGGCGCGCACGACGGCGTCGGCCGGCGCCTTCAGTTCGGTCTGCTCCAGGCGGTAGGCGACCAGCGCCAGCTCGGCCCGCGACACCTCCAGTTGCGCCTCGGCCTGCGCGATGTCTTCCCTGCGCGGTCCGACACGCGCAAGTTGCAGTCCCTTGCTGCGGCTGTCCCATTGTGCGCGCGCCACCCGCAGGCGCGATTCGGCATTGTCCAGGTCCTGCTGGCTGACCCCGCGTCCGCCGGTGTTCGCGGCGATGCCCCGGAGGCGCGCGAGCTGCTGCTGCGCCAGTTCGACCTCGGCCTGGGCCGACGCCACCTGTGCCTGCGCCTGCGCCACTTCCTCGGGCCGGGTGCCGTTGCGCAGCCGCAGCAGCGCCTGCTCCTGCACCGCGATACGCGCGCGGGCCTGGACCTCCTGCAAACGCAGCGAACGGTCATCCAGCACCGCCAGGACGTCGCCGGCCTTGACGCGGTCGCCTTCCTCGACCCGCATCCGGACCACCCTGTCGCTGCCGTCGAACGCCAGCGTCACCTGCCGGATATCGACGTTGCCGTATAGCGTCAAGCCATCCTGTGCGGGCGCCGGGCGCAAGACATACCACGCAGCCCCCGCCAGCACCGCCGCCACCAGCACGCCCCCTGCCAGCACCTTCTTCATCGCCGCCGCCCTTGGAAACCGTCGGTCGGCAAATTATATAACTCAAATTTCAATTTGATGTATGATTTTTACATGCCCACTCCCGCGTCCCCGGCGCCTTCCCGCATGGCCGTCACGTCCCGACCGTCGATCCCCGCCCGCTCTCCACGCATGGACGGCGAAGCCACCCGCGCCCGCATCCTGGAGACCGCCGGGCAACTGTTCGCCGAGCGGGGCTACGCGGACACCACCAGCAAAGCCATCTGCGAGCGGGCACAATGCAACATGGCCGCGGTCAACTACCACTTCGGCAGCCGCGACGGTCTCTACCTGGCTTTATTGAAGGAAGTCCACAAGCATCTGATCAGCCTGGACTACCTGACGCGCCTGGCGCACAGCGCCCAGCCCCCGCGGCGCAAGCTCGAGGAATTCCTGGACGGACTGACGGCCAGCCTGCTCAATGCCGACAGCTGGCACATCCGCCTGTGGGCACGCGAGGTGCTGGCGCCCTCGCCCCACCTGGACGGCATCATCGAGGCCGAGGCCCTGCCGAAGTTCGGGCTCATCAGCGCCATCATCGGCGAGATCACCGGCATCCCCGCCGGGGACCCGGCGCTGACCCGGTGCGTGCTGAGCGTCATGGCGCCCTGCATGGTGCTGCTGATCGTCCACCGCGACATGAACAGCCCCATCCAGGCACTGTTCCAGCAGCCGGCGGCGGACCTGGCCGCGCACCTGAAGACCTATGCGTTCGCGGGACTGGATGCCATCGTCGCCACCCGCCCCCCGCGCCGGTCCGCGCGCAAGCCGCGCTGACGCCTACTCCGCCTGCAGGCCGTGGCGCGCGACCACGTCCTTCCAGCGGGCGAATTCCTTGCGGTTCAGTTCCGCGAATTCCTCGGGCGAAGTCAATACGACGTCATAGCCCTTCTCGAGCAGGTCCTTGCGCATCTGCGGCGCCCCCATGATCGCGCCGATCTCGTCGTGCAGGCGCTGGACGATGGCCTTGGGCGTGCCGGCCGGCGCGTACATGCCCACCCAGATCGACAGGTCGTAGTCGGGATATCCCGACTCGGCCACCGTGGGCAGATCGGGCACCAGTTGCGAACGCAGCCTGCCGGTCTGGGCCATGGGCTTGAGCTTGCCCGAGGCCACGTTCGCGCGCGAGGCCTCGACCGTGCTGATCAGCATGGTCGAGCTGTTCTGCATGACGTCCATGGCCGCCACGCCCATGCCATTGGCCGGGATGTGGCGCATCTTCGTTCCCAACATGTCCTGCAGCACCAGGGAATACAGATGGGTGGTCGAGCCCGGGCCCGGCGAACTGTAGCTGACCTCGTCGCCCATTTTCTTCAAATAGGCGACGAATTCCGGAAAGGTCTTGGCCGGCACGGACGGGTGCGTCAGGATCAGCATCTGGCCCGAGGCGATCTGCCCGATGGGCGCGAAATCCTTGACCGGATCGTAGGGCGTCTTGCGCGAAGCCGGGGTGATGACATGCGTGTTCAGGGACATCATCAACGTGTAGCCGTCGGGCGCGGCCTTGGCCACGTAGGCGGTGCCGATGGCGGCCGCCGCGCCGGGCTTGTTCTCGACCACGACGCTCTGGCCCAGCCGCGCCGCCAGCTTCTCGGACAGCAGGCGGGACAGCGTGTCGGCGCTCGTGCCCGGCGTATAGGGCACGACGATCCGGATGAGCCGGGAGGGGTAACCCCCCTCCGACTTGCCCGCCGCCTGCCCGTGGGCCGCCGCGGTGCCCAGCACCAACGTCAAGGCGAGCGCGAGCCGCGATGGGAAAAGGACGCCTTTCATGCTTTTGTCTCCTGACGATGTTCTGGGTCGCCCGCCGCGGCCGGTTCATGCCGGCTCATGGCTCCTGCACTCACTCTAACACACATACAGTATGTTTTTATAAACAGTTAGGGTTTTCTAGGAACCCCGCCTTGTCTCCAAGATGTTCATGCGTCACGCCGCGCCCGCGGTTGCGATGCACGGCGCCGTCCCCATATAGTCAGGCATGACCATCGCCCGCCACCCCGTCGACGCTTTGCACGGCTTCCATCCGGCCGTGGCCGCCTGGTTCCGCCAGGCGTTCGGCTCGGCGACGGAAGCCCAGCGCCGCGCCTGGCCGCATATCCGCGCCGGCCGTTCGACGCTCGTGGCCGCCCCCACCGGTTCCGGCAAGACGCTGACCGCCTTCCTGGCCGCCATCGACGAGCTGGTGCGAATGGGCGTGGACGCCGGCGGCGCGCTGCCGGACGCCACCATGGTCGTGTACGTCTCGCCGCTGAAGGCGCTGTCGAACGATATCCGCGTCAACCTGCAGGCGCCGCTCGAAGGCATCGCCGCGGAACTCGACCGCATGGGCCTGCCCGACCCGGGCATCCGTACCGCCGTGCGCACTGGCGACACCGAGGCGCAGGCCAGGCAGGCGATGCGCAAGCGGCCGCCGCACATCCTGGTGACGACGCCCGAATCGCTGTATGTGCTGCTGGGTTCGGACGGCGGGCGCCGCATGCTCGCCGACGTGCGCACCGTGATCGTGGACGAAATCCACGCCATGGCGGGCAACAAACGGGGCAGCCACCTGGCCCTCACGCTGGAACGGCTTGACGCCCTGTGCGGCAGGCGTCCCGTCCGCATCGGGCTCTCGGCCACGCAGAAGCCACTGTCGGCCGTGGCACGCTTCCTGGCCGGGCCGGCCCACGCGGACGACTGCGCGATCGTCGACGTCGAACACGTGCGGCGCCGCGACCTGGACCTGGAGCTGCCGCCCGTCCCCCTGGAGGCCGTCATGGCCACCGATGTCTGGGACCGCGTGTACGACCGCATGGCCGAACTGGTGGGGCAGCACCGCACCACGCTGGTCTTCGTCAACACCCGCCGCATGGCAGAACGCGCTGCCCGCCACCTGGCCGACCGCCTGGGCGAGGAAGCGGTGGCCGCCCACCACGGCAGCCTGGCCAAGGAACACCGGCTCGACGCCGAACAACGGCTCAAGCGCGGCGAACTGCGCGTGCTGGTCGCCACCGCCTCGCTGGAACTGGGCATAGACATCGGCGACGTCGACCTGGTCTGCCAGGTCGGCTCGCCGCGCACGATATCCGCCTTCCTGCAACGGGTGGGCCGCTCGGGCCACCACGTGGGCGGCATCCCCAAGGGACGCCTGTTCCCGACCTCGCGCGACGAGTTGATCGAATGCGCAGCGCTGCTCGACTGTGTGCGGCGCGACGAGCTGGATGCGCTGCACGTGCCCATCGCGCCGCTGGACGTGCTGGCCCAGCAACTGGTGGCCGAGGTCGCCTGCCAGGAATGGAGCGAGGAAGCCCTGTACGCGCTGGTGCGGCGCGCGGCGCCCTATGCGGACCTGGAGCGGCCGGCGTACGACGCGGTGCTGCGCATGCTGGCCGAGGGCTACACCGGCCGCCAGGGCGTGCGCGCGGCCTACATCCACCGCGACGTGGTGACGGGCGCGCTGCGCGGGCGGCGCGGCAGCAAGCTCACGGCGGTCACCTCGGGCGGTACCATCCCCGACAACGCCGACTACACCGTGCTGCTGGAACCGCAAGGGCTGATGGTCGGCACGGTCAACGAGGACTTCGCGGTCGAAAGCCTGGCCGGCGACGTCTTCCAGTTGGGCAACACGTCCTATCGCATCCTGCGCGTGGAAGCCGGCCGCGTCCGCGTGGAGGACGCGCACGGCGCCGCGCCCAGCATCCCGTTCTGGCTAGGCGAGGCGCCCGGCCGCAGCGACGAACTGTCGGCCGGCGTCTCGCGCCTGCGCGCCAGGGTCGAAAGCCTGCTGGCGCGCTCCGGCGACACCTCGCCCGACGTCGAGGGCGCCATCCAGGCGCTGATGGACGAGATCGGCTTGAACACCTCGGCAGCGCGCCAGATCGTCGAGTACCTGGCGCGCGCGAAAGCGGCGCTGGGCCGGCTGCCCACCCATGACGCGCTGGTCATGGAACGTTTCTTCGACGAGTCGGGCGGCATGCAGCTGGTGGTGCACTCCCCCTTCGGCAGCCGGCTCAACCGCGCCTGGGGCCTGGCCCTGCGCAAGCGCTTCTGCCGCAGCTTCAACTTCGAGTTGCAGGCCGCGGCCACCGAGGACGCCATCGTGCTGTCGCTGTCCACCAGCCACAGCTTCCCGCTGGACGAAGTCTGGCGCTACCTGCGCTCGAACACCGCCGAGCACCTGCTGGTGCAGGCCTTGCTGGACGCACCGCTGTTCAACGTGCGCTGGCGCTGGAACGCCACCACCGCGCTGGCGCTGCCGCGCTACGTGGGCGGCCGCAAGGTCGCGCCGCAGTTGCAGCGCATGAAAAGCGACGACCTGCTGGCCGCGGTTTTCCCCGACCAGGCGGCCTGCCTCGAGAACGTGGTCGGGGAACGCGAGATCCCCGACCACCCACTGGTCGCGCAGACCATCGGCGACTGCCTGCACGAGGCGATGGACGCCGAAGGCTGGCTCGCGCTGCTGCGGCGGATCGAGAAGCGGGAAATCGAATTGGTGGCGCGTGACCTGCCCACCCCATCGCCGCTGGCCATGGAGATACTCAGCGCGCGCCCCTACGCTTTCCTGGACGACGCGCCGCTGGAGGAACGCCGTACCCAGGCCGTGCAGGCTCGCCGCTGGACCGATCCGGAATCGGCGGACGACCTGGGCGCCCTGGATGCCGGCGCCATCGAAGCGGTGGCCGCCGAAGCCTGGCCGCAGGCGCGCGGCACCGATGAAATGCAGGAGGCGCTGGCAAGTCTGGCCTGCGTGACCGAAGCCGAGGCGGCGGCCAACGACGGCTGGCGGGACTGGCTGGGCGCGCTGGCGGACGAAGGGCGGGCGACACGGCTGCGCCTGGGACCCGGCGCCGCCCTGTGGGTACCGGTCGAGCGCCTGGCCTGCGTGCGCGCCCTTTACCCCGGAGCTCGCGCCGAACCGGACATCGCCCTGCCCGCCGGCTGCGACGAACCGTGGGAGGCCGACGCCGCCCTGGTCGAAGTCGTGCGCGCGCGGCTGACCGGATTCGGACCGCTCGAGCTGCCGCGCATCGCCGCCGACCTCCGGCTGCCCGAGACCGTCGTCGCCGCGGCACTCGCCCGGCTCGAGGCCGAGGGCTACGTCATGCGCGGCCGCTTCCACCCGCAGGCACGGCAGGAAGAATGGTGCGAACGGCACCTGCTGGCCCGTATCCACCGCTACACCATCAAGCGCCTGCGCCGCGAGATCGAGCCGGTCGAACGGCAGGACTTCATGCGCTTCCTGCTGGCGTGGCAACACGTCGCGCCGGACGCCCGCCTGCAAGGCCCCGGCTCCCTGCCACAGGTCATCGACCAGTTGGAAGGCTACGAAGCCGCTGCCGGAGCCTGGGAATCGGACATCCTGCCGGCGCGGCTCGACGCCTACTCGCCCGGCTGGCTGGACGGGTTGAGCCAGGCCGGCAAAGTGGTCTGGATGCGCCTGGCGAGCCAGGGCAAGTCCACGGCCGGACCGGTGCGCGCCACGCCCATGGTACTGCTGCCCCGGCGCCACCTTGGCCCCTGGCAGGCGCTCGTGCCGCCGGACCAGCAGGCCGAATTGTCGGCACGCGCGCAGCGGGTGCGCGAGGCACTGGCCAGCCACGGCGCGATGTTCTTCGACGAACTGCTGGGCGACACCCGCCTGCTGCCCAATGAACTGGAAACGGCGCTGGGCGAACTGGTCGCGGCGGGCGCCGCGAACGCCGACAGCTACGCCGGCCTGCGCGCGCTGCTCGTCCCCGCGTCCCAGCGCACCGCCCACCAGCGTCGGCGTTCGCGCCACGGCACGGCCCCGAACCAGATGGACCAGGCCGGCCGCTGGGCGCTGCTGCGCCGGCCCGCCGCCACCGACCCCGCGCCCCCCGGCAAACGTACGCGTACGGATCCGCAGGTCCTGGAACACATCGCCCAGGTCCTCCTGCGCCGCTACGGCGTCGTCTTCTGGCGCCTGCTGGAACGCGAGGCCCGCTGGCTGCCGCCGTGGCGCGAGCTGCTGCCCGTGCTCCACCGCCTGGAGGCCCGCGGCGACGTGCGGGGCGGCCGCTTCGTGGCCGGCCTGGCGGGCGAACAGTTCGCGCTGCCCGAGGCCATCCCGCTGCTGCGCGGCATCCGGCGCCGCGAGCCCGGCGGCGAACTGGCCTGCGTCTGCGCCGCCGATCCGCTGAACCTGGCGGGCGTGCTGCTGCCCGGGGAAAAGATACCCGCGCTGGCCGGCAACCGCGTACTGTATCGCGACGGACTGCCCGTGGCCGCCGCCGTCGCGGGCGACATCCGCTATCTGGTCGAGGCCGCGCCCGACGAGCGCGAGCGGCTGCGCGCGGCGCTGGTGGCGCGACGCTGAAGTCCCCCCGGCGGCCCCTCCCGGCCGCGCAAACCCGAAAAGCAGAAATGCGGAAAACAGCGGGTATCGCGCAAGTGTAAGCGGCTACAATTGCGCGTTGCGTAGGCGGCCCACGGGCCGTCCGGATTCTCCCCCATCGATGGCCCCGCGGCCCCGGCCGACGCCATCCTTCGCCACACAGGAATTGCGCAGCATGATCATCGATTGCCACGGTCACTACACGACCTCGCCTGCCGCCCACAACCAATGGCGCGACCAGCAGAAGGCCAACTTCAAGGCCGGCGGCGACATCGACCCGGCCTATCCCGATATCTCCGACGACGAGATCCGCGAGACCATCGAGAAGAACCAGCTGCGCCTCCTGCGCGAGCGCGGCGCCGACATGACCATCTTCTCGCCCCGTGCCTCCGCCATGGAGCCCCACGTCGGCAACGAGAACGTCAGCCAGGTCTGGGCCCGCCGCTCGAACGACCTGATCAAGCGCGTCGTCGACCTGTACCCCGAGACCTTCATCGGCGTCTGCCAGCTGCCGCAATCGCCCGGCGTCTCCATCGCCAGTTCCATCGCCGAGCTCGAGCGTTGCGTCACCGAACTGGGCTTCGTCGGCTGCAACCTCAACCCCGACCCGTCCGGCGGCAGCTTCAGCGCCCCGCCGCTGACCGACCGCTCGTGGTATCCGTTCTTCGAGAAAATGGTCGAGCTGGACGTGCCGGCCATGATCCACGTCTCGGGTTCGTGCAACTGCGCGATGCACGCCACCGGCGCCTACTACCTGGCCGCCGATACCATCGCCTTCATGCAGTTCATCGAAGGCGACCTGTTCCGCGACTTCCCGACGCTGCGCTTCATCATTCCCCATGGCGGCGGCGCCGTGCCCTACCACTGGGGCCGCTACCGCGGGCTGGCCGACATGCTCAAGCGCCCGCCGCTGGCCGAGCACGTGATGAAGAACGTCTACTTCGACACCTGCGTCTACCACCAGCCCGGCATCGACCTGCTGTTCGAGGTCATCGACGTCGACAACATCCTGTTCGGATCGGAAATGGTGGGCGCGGTGCGCGGCATCGACCCCCAGACCGGGCACTATTTCGATGACACCAAGCGCTACATCGACGCGCTGGACATCCCGGCGGAAGACAAGCGCAAGGTGTTCGAACTGAACGCGCGCCGGGTCTATCCGCGCCTGGACGCGCAACTGAAGGCACGGGGACTGTAAACCGCGGTTTCCCCCTTGCCTGACGGGGCCTGCCGGCGTCATCGACGCGCCGGCAGGCCCCATGTGCATTCCGGCCTCCAAAGGCCTCCACCGATACTTGTCAGGTATCGGTGGAGAAAACCCGCCATCTTTTCCCCATCGCTCCCCCGCCTTACGCTTGCATCGGGCACAAGGGCGTGCTCATTCTTCCCGCACGCCCCATAACAGAGACAGGAATCCCCGATGCGCTACGTCCGCTTCCTCCATGACGGCACCCCCTACCTCGGCACCCGCGAGGGCAACAAGATCCGGATCCTGGGCGAGGAATCGATCGAATCCCTGCTGGTCGCCGACACCGACCTCGAAACCTACGCCGGCACCCGCGGCGGCGGCAAGCTGGTGGACGAGGCCGACGTCGCCTACCTGCCCGTCGTCGAGCATCCGGCCAAGATCTTCTGCATCGGCCTGAACTACGCCGACCACACCAAGGAAAGCAAGTACGAGCAGCCCGCCTATCCCACCATCTTCCCGCGCTACGACACCAGCCTGGTCGGCCATGGCCAACCCATCGTCCGCCCGCGCGTGTCCGACTCCCTGGACTTCGAGGGCGAACTGGCGGTGATTCTCAAGCGCGGCGGGCGGCACATCAGGAAGGAAGACGCGCTCGACTGCATTGCCGGCTATGCTCTGTTCAACGACGGCTCGGTGCGCGAATACCAGTTCCTGTCCCCGCAATGGACGGTGGGCAAGAACTTCGACGCCACCGGCGCCTTCGGTCCGGAACTGGTCACCGCCAGCGAAGTGCCGCCCGCGGCGCGCGGCCTGCGCCTGGAAACGCGCCTGAACGGCGAAGTGGTCCAGTCGGCCAGCACCGACGACATGATCTTCGACATCCCCACGCTGATCAGCGTCATCAGCGAGGCGATCACGCTGGAACCCAGCGACGTCATCGTCACCGGCACGCCCGCCGGCATAGGCTGGGCCCGCACGCCCAAGCTGCTGATGCGCGCCGGCGATGTCTGCGAAATATCGGTGACCGGCTTCGCCACCCTGCGCAACCCGATCGCCGACGAAGCCTGAACGTCCGGCCACGGCCGCACGACGGAGGAGACCCATGAGCATACAGACCCAGCATGGCGCGGGCACCCGGCAAGCCGCGGTGCATTCCATCGACCACTACGCGTTGATGGTTCCGGACCTGCCCCTCGCCCGCCATTTCCACGAGGCCTTCGGCCTCACGGTCGAGGACGAGGGCCATGGCCTGGCGCTGCGGGCGCGGGACGGACACGTCTCGGCCCGCCTCCACGCGGGCCCGCGCAAGGCGCTGGCCTACCTCAGCTTCAATTGCTATGCCGGCGACCTGGCGGCCATCCGCGCTCAGCTGGAGCAGGCCGGCGTCGCAACGGCCGCCGGCGTGCCGCACGCCACCGCCGAGGGCATCTGGTTCCACGACGCGGACGGCAACCTGATCCAGGTCAAGGCCGGCCCCAAGATCACGCCGGACGCCAAGAGCCCGCTGGACGACATCCACGTGCAAGCCGACGCGCGCGGCGCCCGCTTCCGCAGCCAGGTCGCGCAGGTCCGCCCGCGCCGCCTGTCCCACGTACTGCTGTTCACGCCCGACGTCTCGCGTGCGCTGGCTTTCTATGAAAAGACGCTGGGCCTGAGGCTGTCCGACCGGTCCGGCGACGGCATCGCCTTCACCCACGCCCCGCATGGCTGCGACCATCACCTGGTTGCCTTCGCCCGCAGTTCGGCACGCGGCTGGCATCACTCGGCCTGGGACGTGGCCAGCATCGACCAGGTCGGCCAGGGAGCGGCGCAGATGGCCGCAGCGGGCTACACGCGCGGATGGGGAACGGGCCGGCACGTGCTGGGATCGAACTTCTTCCACTACGTGCGCGACCCGTGGGGTTCGTACTGCGAATACTCGGCCGACATCGATTACATCTCGGCCGAGCACGGGTGGCCCTCGGGAGATTTCCCGCCCGAGGACAGCCTGTATCAGTGGGGGCCGGACGTGCCGCCGGACTTCATTCACAACACCGAGGCCTGATCGAGCATACATGCCGGTCGATGCGACCGGCATGCAGACTCCACCCCACTGCTGGCCCTGGCCAGCGAAATACGCGAAGCGGTCGAGGACGGTGCGTTCGCGCAATGGTGCCGCCGGCGGCGGTCAGCCCATCCGCCCCCGGCCTGTCGCCCGGGCCAGCGTCGACCGCGCATCGGCCCCCGCCCGCCCCCGCCAGGCGATATGGTGGTCCGGCCGGATCAACACCCGCTCGGCGCCATAAAGCGCCTGCGCGGCGTCATCGTCGAGCTCCAGCACCTCCAGGCCCAGGCCGTACTCGTCCGCCACCGCGTGCCACGCCTGGCGCTCGCCGGCCGGCAGCGCGCCAAAGGCAAGCAGCGTGAAGTCGCGCCCGAACAAGTCGAACAGCACCTTGCCGCGCACGACGGCATGCGGCGCGCGCGACCCCGGCAAGGCCAGGGGCACGTAGCGGTTCGGATCGTCTTGCGGCGCGGGACCTGGCTCGACCGCGACGATGGGACTGTCCAGGTAGCGCACGCCTAATTGCAGGCCGGGAATGTTGAACTCGCTGGCCACGTGCGCGGCCAGGCGGCGGCCGAGCTCGGCGCGCGCCCGCACGCCGGCCTCGCTCTCTTCCTCGATGTCGGCGCCGGCGCGCAGGTTGCCGATGCTGTCCGCCATGCTGCGCGCGAAGGCCGTATTGCGCAGCGCCATGGGCCGGCGTTCGCGCTCGTAGCTGTCCAGCAGCGCGGGCGGGGCCGCGCCCTGGATGACGGCGGCCAGTTTCCAGCCCAGATTCACCACGTCGTCGATCGAGGTGTTGTAGCCCATGCCTCCGGTGGGCGTGAAAAGATGCGCGGCATCGCCCGCCAGGAACACGCGGCCACCGGCCATCCTGTCCGCCACCAGCGTATAGCCGGCCACCCAGGGCAGGCGATCGATGAGTTCGAAGTCGAATTCCCTGCCCACCACGGCATGGGCGGTGGCGACCGGATCGATGTCGCCAGGCGCCTGGCCGGGGGCCAGTTGCACGGCAAGGAGGAAGGTCTCGATGCCGTCCACGGCGATCAGCAGCCCCCGCTGGCGCGCGTTCACGGCCCAATACTGCCAGGCGGGCTGCTTGCCGATCGCGTCGTAGAGCCGCCTGGACCGGAAGTAGATGGACAACATCTGGCCGCCGAAGAAATCGCGCTGCTCGCTGCCCTGTCCGGAATAGCCCACGCCCAGCGACTTGCGCACCAGGCTGCGGGGACCGTCGCACCCGACGAGGTAGCGCGCTTGCAGTTGCCACGCCTGACCACCGCCTTCGGGTTCGACCGTGGCCGTGACGCCCTGCTCGTCCTGTTCGACGGCCACCGCGCGCTGCCCCAGGCACAGCCGCACGCTTGGATACGCGGCCGCGCGCCGGCGCAGCACCGGCTCGATCAGCATCTGCTGCACCCGATGCGGCAGCTCGGGAGTCGGCCACGCATCGCTGCCGTAGTCGCCGGCATTGTCCGGAGCATGGCCGCCGGCCTCGCTGCGCCGAGCCGCCTCGCCGCGGCTCGGGATCCTGAACCGCGCCAGCTCGTGCTCGGCCAGCTGCGTGCAATAGACCACGTCCTGCGGATAATCCGGCGGCAGGCCCAGGGCCCGGATCTCGTCGGAGAAACCCCGCCGGCGATAGTGCTCCATGGTCCGGGCCGAGGTCGCGTTGGCCTTGGGAAAGGCCGGCGGATCGGCATCCTCTTCCAGCAGGACGCAGGGAATGTCCCGGCACCCGAGTTCGATGGCCAGCATCAGGCCGGCGGGACCGCCGCCGACGATGGCGACTTCTGTCTGCATGGTATTCACGGTAAGGCTTCCTTCAGTCCGTCGTCGCCCCCGTGCGCCGCACCATCTCGGCATAGCGGGGAGTGTCCTTGCGCATCCACTCGGACACCGTCGCGCCGGGAACGGCGGCGGGCACGAATCCGAACGTGGCCATCCTGGCCTTGACCTCGGGCACGTCCAGCGCCGCGCGCACCGCGCGCGAGATCGCCTCGACCCGCTCGGCCGGCGTGCCCGCCGGCGCCACCAGGGCGACCCAGGTGGAGGCATCCACGCCCCGGGGTCCGCCCGCCTCTTCCAGCGTGGGCACGTCGGGCAGGGCCGACGATCGCTGGCCGTCGGCCACCGCCAGCACGCGCAGCTTGCCGGCCTGGATCAGCGCGCCGGCAGTGGCGTACGAACCCAGCGCCCAGGTCACTTCTCCGTTGGCCACGGCCGCGTACAGTTGCGCGGTGTCCTTGAACGGCACGTGCAGCATCTGCGTGCCCGTGGCCGCCTCGACCTGCGCGGCGCCCAGGTGGCCAGGGCTGCCGACCGCCCACGAACCGTACGTCACCTTGCCCGGCGAAGATTTGGCCGCGGCGATCAGCTCGGCCACCGACTTGACCGGACTGCCGCTGGAGACCACCACGAAGAACGAGGTCCGGTACAGCCCGCCGACGGGGACATAATCCTTGACCGGGTCGTAGGGCAGCTTGCGGAACAGGCTGGGATTGATCGCCATGTGGCCCACGTCGACGACGCCCAGGTCATAGCCGGTGGCCGCGGCGCGGCGCACCGCCTCCATCGAGATGAAGCCGTTGCCGCCCGGCCGCGGTTCCACCACGACGGCCTGGCCCCAGTCCTTGGACAACTGCTCGCCCACCATGCGGGCTACGGCATCGGGGCCGCTGCCCGCCGGAAACGGGCTCAGCAGCCGCACCGGCCGGGTGGGAAAGGCATCCGGCTGCGCCGCGCCGGCGGCCATGGGCTGCAATGCCATGGCGCAGAACAGGGTTGCCGCGAATCTGGCTAGGGTCATGGTTTGTCTCCGTAATGGGGTACTTGTTGTCGGAGACGAGTCTAGGTAAGGTCAGTGCTTACAGAAAGATGGCAAAATCCTTCCATCGATACCTAGGCGTTATCGACATGAAACTGCACCACCTGCGCGACTTCGTCGCCATCGCCGACGCGCACAGCGTGCGCGGCGCCGCGCGGGCGCTGGGCCTGGCCCAACCCGCGCTGACCCGCAGCCTGCGCGAACTGGAAGGCGAACTGGGCACGCCCCTGCTGGAGCGGCACGCGCGCGGCGTGGTGCTCACCCCCATCGGCCAGGCCTTCTACGGCCGCGCGCACGCCGCCATGGCGGAACTCCAGCGCGGGCGCGAAGAAGTGGCGCAGTTGCTGGGCACCCCATCGGGCACGGTCACCGTCGGCCTGTCCAGCGCGGTCTGGCTGGTCATGGCGGCGCGGGCGCACCAGGGGTTCCGCAAGAAATATCCAGGCGTGCGGCTGCGCATGATGGAAGGCTTCTTCTCCATGCTGGAAGGCCGCCTGCAGGACGGTACCCTGGATTTCTTCATCGGTCCCCGGCCCGCGCGCCCCATCGGCGACGGCTACAAGGTGGACCTGCTGTTCCACAATGACCGGGTGGTCGTGGGCCGCAAGGGCCATCCCCGGCGCCACGCCACCAGCCTGGCGGAACTGGTCGACGAGGACTGGGTCCTGACGGGCGTGCGCGAACGCGTGGAGGCCGAATTCGAGGATGCCTTCGCCAGCCAGGGGCTGCCCCCGCCGGTGCCCATGACCCAGGCCGAATCCATGGTGGGCGTGGCGGCGCTGCTCAGCTCGACCGATGCGCTCGCCATGCTGCCGCGGCAGTGGCTGCAGGCCCGCCTGTTCGAAGGGGTGATCGAGGCCATCCCGGTGCGCGAGCACATCGAGGGCCCGGACATCGTGCAGATCTCGCGCGCCGGCGTACCCTTGACGCCGGCGGCGGCCTATCTGTCCACCTTGTTCGAACGCGCCGCGGTCTCGATGTGACCGCGGCCCTCAGCCCGCCTGCTCGCGCCAGATGTCCAGGCTCTGCTGCGCCGGCCGGTCCGAGAAACTGAACAGGACGGTATCGGCATCCGCATGCAGGGTGTAGGGCATCCATGACGGGCAGACGAACACGTCGCGCTGGCCAAAGCGCAGTTCCCGTCCGCCTATGCGGCACGTCCCGCTGCCTTCTCGCACGGCATAGACGGTGGCGTCGGTCGAACGATAGGCCGCGCCGTCGAAACCGGCCGGCAGGTACTGCAGGAACGTACCCATGGTCGGCATGGGCCACCCGCCGGTGACGGGGTTGACGTATTGCAGCTTGTGGCCCCAGCACGGATGCGGCGCCTGCGACCGCGCGAAGGCCAGCAAGGCCTCGCGGCTGCGCGCGTACGGGTACCAGCACAGCGGCGAGGTCCGGCTGGCCGGCTCGAAACCCACCGGCTTCATCGTCGCGCCGAAGGCCGCCAGGTTGTCCGCGCCATCGCCGCCCTGCCCCGACGGCGCGGCCTCGCCCTTCTCCATGAATTGCGCGTCGAACAGTTCCACGATGGGCACGTCCAGCCCGTCCAGCCAGACCATGGGCTCGTCGGAGGGATTGCCGTGGTCGTGGAAGGCCCACGACGGGGTGATGACGAAGTCCCCCTCCTCCATCGCGATCCGGCGTCCGTCCACCGCCGTATAGGCGCCCTTGCCCTGCAGGACGAAACGCATGGCCGACTGCGAGTGGCGATGCGGCGGCGCCACTTCGCCGGGCAGGATGAGCTGCAGCCCCGCATACAGGCTGTGCGTGATGCGGGACCGGCCGCGCAGCCCCGGGTTCTCCAGCACCAGGACCCGGCGCTCGGCCTCTTCGGCGCTGATCAGGTTGCCCGCGTCCCGCAGGTAGGGCCACATGGTTGCCCACGGCCAATGGCAAGGCTGGCA
Organism: Pigmentiphaga sp. NML030171; assembly: GCF_002188635.1. GTDB lineage: Bacteria > Pseudomonadota > Gammaproteobacteria > Burkholderiales > Burkholderiaceae_B > Pigmentiphaga > Pigmentiphaga daeguensis. The sequence continues at coordinate 86,280 of NZ_NINX01000038.1, forward strand.
GGGCGTGGACGGCGTGGGCGTGATCAGGCCGTGCAGCACTTCCCACAGCGGCGTGCAATGGCTGGCGTCGATGCGGCCGTAGAACGCCTCGCGCCGCGCGCGCATGTCGTCCGTCATCGCGGAATCTCCTTCGGGTCGTACATCCAGGCCATGCTTTCCATGGTCTGCTCCGCCGTCCTGGCGCCCAGGAACGCGTTGCGCAAGTCGCGCGTGGCGCCCGCGGCGTGGTAGGCATGCCCATAGAGCCGCGCCGTCAGCTGCGTGCGGGCGGTGCGCAGGTAGCGCGCCTGCTGGTAGTCCAGGAACGCGGCGGCCATGTCGCCCCGATGGGCCTGCACCTTGCCGGCCAGGCACACGGCATCTTCCATCGCCATGCAGGCGCCCTGCGCCAGGTATTGCAGCATCGGATGCGCGGCATCGCCCAGCAGCGTGACCCGCCCTTTGCTCCAGTTGGCCACGGGTTCGCGGTCGCACAGCACCCACATGCGCCAGGACTCGATCTTCTCGAGCATGCCCAGGACCAGGGGATGCGCGCCCTGGAAGCGCAGGTGCAGTTCCTCCGGGTCGCCGTAGGTATCCCAGCCGTCCTCGTAGCGATCGCTGTGGAACACGGCCACCAGGTTGAACAGCTCGTTGCCGCGCAGGGGGTAGTGGACCAGGTGATACTTGGGCCCCATCCAGACCACCATCGCGTTCAGCCGATTGCTGTCGGGCACTTCGTCGGCGCGCAGCACCGCGCGGTAGGCGATATGGCCCGAGACGCGGGGCTTGCCGTCGCCCACGATGCCCGCGCGGATGGTGGACCAGAGCCCGTCGGCGCCGATCAGGGCCGCGCCAGTGAACGTCTCCTCACGCTGGGTACGGACCACGACGCCGTCCGGCGTGTCTTTGTAGTCCTGCACCTTGGTGGCGGCATGCAGCGTGACGCGCCCGCTTTCGCGGCAGGCTTCCAGCAGGACCGCATGCAAATCCGCGCGGTGGATCAGTCCGTAGGGCCGGCCGAAGCGTTGCGGGAACAGGCGGGCGACGGGCAGTTGGACCAACCGTTCGCCGGACAGCGCGTCCATCGCGACGATGTCGTCGGGAAACGAGGCCAGCCGGTTCACCTTGTCGGTGATGCCCAGCGCATCGAAAGTATGGAAGGCGTTGGGGCCCAGCTGGATGCCGGCGCCGATTTCCTTGAAGGTCTCGGCCTGCTCGAACACCGTCGCCGGGCGCCCGGTGCGCGCCAGCGCCAGCGCCGCTGCCAGACCGCCTATGCCGCCCCCCGCCACCAGGACCCTGGATGTATCGTCCGCGCTCATGCCGGGTCTCCCGCCTGCGCCTGGCGCACGGCCACCGTCATCCGGCCCACGCCGGCCACCTCGACGTCGATGACGTCGCCCGCCTCGACCGGCCCGACGCCTTCCGGCGTCCCCGTGAACAGCAGGTCGCCGGGATGCAGCGTGTAGAACGACGAGGCCAGCTCGATCAGCTCGGGTATCCCCAGCACGAGGTCCCGGGTATTGGCCCGCTGGCGCGGCTGGCCGTTCACGGTCAGCCAGAAATCCAGGTTGGCCGGATCCGGTACTTCGTCGGGCGTCGCCATCCATGGTCCCAGGACCGAATAGGTATCGATGGACTTGCGCAGGCTGCGCTCCTCCGGCCCGCGGGTGGTCATGTCCAGCCCCACGCAATAGCCGGCGATGTACTCGTACGCCCGCGCGGCGGGAATGTCGCGGCCGCGCCGGCCGATCACGACCACCACCTCGGCCTCGTGGTCGTTGCGGCGATCCGGATGCTTCAGGGCGACCCCCGCGGCCGGACCGACCAGGGAACTGGTGGCCTTCAGGAACAGGCCCACGCGCTGGATTTCGCCGACCTGGTTGCGATGATGGATTTGCGCATCGCTCCGGGCTTCGTCCAGGTGCTTCAGGTAGTTGACCGGCGCCGCGATGATCTTGCCCGGGCTGGCCACCGGGCTCAGCAGGGAAACGTCCTTCAAATGCAGGCTGGGCGCCCCCGGCAACAGGTCGCGGATGCAGCGCCGGACCACGTCCAGGTTGGCGATCAGCGGGTCGAAGGGCGGCAGCGGATAGGTATGGGCGGGCAGGACGGCAAGAGCGGGCGTGACGTCGCGGACCCGGTCCCCTTCCACCAGCCCCAGCCGGTCCGCGTCGAAGCGGCAAAGCAGCATGGATGTCTCCTTGCAGGAATGTCAGGCAGGAAGACTAGGGATGCCGCACTATTGCGTCAATCGACTAGAATTTATTCATCATATTTAAAAATACAATATCCCTTTCTCGCCCTCCATGAGCAAACTCGACCTGACGGACCTGCGCCTTTTGCAATCCCTGGGCCAGACCGGCACCGTATCGGCCACGGCCGACGAACTGGGCCTGAGCCAGCCGTCGGTCAGCATCCGGCTGGGCAAGCTGCGCCGGCACTTCAAGGACCCGCTGTTCGTGCGCACGTCCGCCGGCATGGTGCCCACGCCCCGCGCCGCCTCGCTCACCTCCGCGGTGCAGGGCGCGCTCGCCCTGTTCGACGGTACGGAAGGCCGGGACCCGGACTTCGATCCCGCCACGTCCGACCGGGTGTTCCGCATCTGCATGACCAACACCGGCCAGATGGTCGTCCTGGCCCGTCTGCTGAACCGCCTGGCCGAGATCGCCCCCCACGTACGCCTGGAGATACGAGACCTGGATCCGGACACGCCGCGCCGCCTGGAAACCGGGGATGCCGACCTGGCCATGGGCTACACGACCAGCATGCAGGCGGGTTTCCACCAGCAGACGCTGTTCAGCGAACACTATGTCTGCCTGGTCCGTGCCGGCCATCCGCGCGTCAAGGCGAAACTGACGAAATCCCAGTTCCTGTCGGAGTCCCACGTGGCCGTGATGACCACCGGCACGGCCCACTGGCTGCTGGACAAGGCGATCGACGACGCCGGCATCGTCCGCAAGACGGCCTTGTGGGTACCGTCCTTCCTGGGCCTGGAGGAAATCGTCGCCAGGACCGACCTGCTCGCGCTGGCCCCCATTCACCTGGCTCGCATCCTGGCCGCCCACGGCACGATCCGCTACCTGGCGGTGCCGTTCGATCTGCCGTCCTACCTGGTGCGCCAGTACTGGCACGAGCGCTATCACCGCGATCCAGGCTGCAAATGGCTGCGGGCGGTCGCGGCCAGCGTGTTCCAGGAGTAGCGGGCACGGCGTTTGCTAAGGGTCCCCACCTCAGTGAGAGGGGCACTCTGGAGAAACCCTTATGAACAAATCGACCATACCGGCCCCGCAAAAGGCCGCCCTGAGCCTGTTGCTGGACGACCATCGCAATGCCAAGAAGCTGTTCAAGCAGTTCAAGGACGCGGGATCCGACGCGGAAAAGGAAGAAATCGCCCAGACGGTCTGTAAAGAATTGACCATCCATACCAAGCTGGAAGAGGAAATCTTCTATCCCCTGGTCCGGCAGGAAGGCGGGGAACCCTTTGCAGACCTGCTGGACGAGGCGGTCGTGGAGCATGCCAGCGCCAAGGAATTGATCGCGCAGATCCAGGCGATGAAGCCCACCGACGAGATGTACGATGCCAAGGTCACCGTCCTGGGCGAATACATCAACCATCACGTCAAGGAAGAAGAAGAGGAACTGTTTCCCAAGATCGTCAGCAAGAAGATCGACCTGCGGGAAGCGGCGGACATGATGGCAACGCGCAAGGAAGAGCTGATGGGCACCGTCCCGGCCTGACGGCCGGGCAGCCGGGCGGGAGGCTTCGCTGCCCGGCTGCCCCCAAAAGCGGGGTACCATGTCCACCTGCTTGTCGATACTACCCAGAAGCCCCATGAAGCAAGAACCGACTTTGCGCGACGACAGCGCTCCTCGCCCGGAAAGCGACACCAGCTTTCTTTGGTCCGATGCCCGGCTGCTCGGATTCCACCCCATGGACGAGTCGCACAAGGAGTTCTACGACGTCGCCTTCCGGCTGCTGACCTGTACCCAGGACTCCGCGCCGGCCGCGCTGGACGCGTTCGAGGAACACGTGAAATCGCACTTCGGCCAGGAAGAAGAGTGGATGCGTACCACCGACTTCCCGCCGTCCGACTGCCACGTGCAGGAACACGAAGCGGTCATGAAATCCACCCGCGAGGTGCGCGAACTGTTCCTGAGCGGGCAGGCCGACGTGGCGCTGGTGCACGACTTCGCCCTGCACCTGTTCCAGTGGTTCCCCGGCCATGCCGACTACCTGGACGCGGCGCTGGCCGCCTGGATGAGCAAGCGCGCCTACGGCGGCAAGCCCATCGTGCTGCGGCGCAAAATATAAGGTGGAAATATAAGGCGGGAAGGCCGCCGCGCTACGCCAGCGGCGGCAGCAGGTTCATCAGCAGCACCATGGCCAGGCCGACCACGGCCACGATGGACTGCACCACCGAGATCGTCTTCGTCGCCTCGCCCATGGTCATGCCGAAGGACTCCTTCACCATCCAGTAGCCGGCGTGGTTCGCGTAGTTGAAGAACAGCGATCCGCAGCCGATCGACAGGGCCAGCAGCGGCAGGTTCAGCGTCGGGTCGGCGCCGGCCAGCGGCGCCAGCAGGCCCGAGGCGCCCACGATGCCCACTGTTGCCGAGCCGGTGGAGACCGACAGCAGCATGGAGATCATCCACCCCAGTACCAGCGGCGGCAGCGCGAAGGCCTGGGTCAGGTGCACGATGGCATCGCCCACCTTGGCGTCGGTCAATACCTGCTGGAACGCCCCGCCGCCGGCGATGATGAGCAGGATGCCGGCCACCGGCTTCAGGCTGGCGCCCAGCGCATCGCGCAGCTTCTCGGCGTCGCCGTGCCGGGCGTAGACGAGCACGATGGCCGCGAACAGCACGCCGATCAGCATCGCGATGATGGGATTGCCCAGGAAAGCCGCCATCTTGAAGGTGAACGAGGATTTGGGCACCAGCATCTCGGCCAGCGCGTGCACCAGCATCAGGATGGCCGGCAGCAGCGCCACCAGCACGCCCAGCCCGATCCCGACCGGCCGGCCGGGGTCCGCCTTGCCCACCGAGAACTGGTCCACCAGCGCCTGGTCGGGCCGCACCGTCAGCCGCGGCGCGATGAAGCGGGCATAGACCGGGCCACCCAGCACGATCGAGGGTATCGCCGCGATGAAACCGTAGATCATGGTGGCGCCCACGCTGGTCTTGAGCGTGGCGATGGCGGTCAGGGGCCCGGGGTGCGGCGGTACCATGCCGTGCATGGACGCCAGCGCGGCGATGACCGGCACGCCCACGTAGACGTAGGCGGAGCCCTTGATGGCCTTCTGCTCCTCCAGCTTGCGGGCCACGCTGAAGATCAGCGGCAGCAGCACCACCAGACCCACCTCGAAGAACATGGGGATGCCGACGATGAAGGCCACCAGCGCCATGGCCCATGGAATGCTGGATGGCGACGCCTTCGTCAGGATGGCCCCGGCCAATCCGTCCGTCACCCCGGTGTCCGCCAGCACCTTGCCCAGCATCGCCCCCAGGGCGATGACGACGCCCACGGCTCCGAGCGTCTTGCCCGCCCCGTTGGTGATGGCCTTGACCAGGGTGTCGGGCGCCATGCCGGTGGCGAACCCCACCCCCACGCACACCACCAGCAGCGCCAGCAAGGGATGCAGCCGCAGCCGCGACACGATGAGCCCGACCAGCGCCAGCACGCTGATCAGGGCGGCCACCAGAAGCTGAATATCGTCGTGGGTCATGGTTTCCCTGTGGATGCCGAAGCCGTAGGAAAGAACTCGTACCGTTGCCCAGTCTATACGAAACACCCGGGGGGATAACTGAGATAATGACAGGGTCACTTTGCCGAATCCGATGCGCCATGCAATTCCATCTGAACGGGTTCAAGCCCGGCGACCCTGAAATCTCCGAACCTGCCGGGCACGCCGCGGGCCCGCGCGCCGACGCGCTGCCGGACGAGGTCGACATCCTGATCGTGGGCAGCGGCCCCACCGGCCTGACCCTGGCCACGCAACTGGCGGCCTTTCCCGACCTCAAGACCTGTATCGTCGAACAGAAACCCGGTCCCCTGCGACTGGGCCAGGCCGACGGCATCGCCTGCCGCACGGTCGAGATGTTCGAGGCCTTCGGCTTCAGCCGGCGCGTGCTCAAGGAAGCCTATTGGGTCAACGAGACCTCGTTCTGGAAGCCCGACGACGAACAGCGCGACCACATCGTTCGCAGCGGCCGCATCCAGGACACCGAGGACGGACTCTCGGAGTTCCCCCACGTGATCCTGAACCAGGCCCGCGTCCACGACTTCTACCTGGACGTCATGCGCAACGCGCCGTCGCGGCTCGAGCCCCACTACTCGCGCCGCCTGCTGGACCTGGCCGTTGCCGAATCCCCGGCCGGCGGCACGCCCACCCACCCGGTCACGGCGCGCTTCGAACGCACCGATGCCGGACACGAAGGCCAGGTCGAGACCGTGCGCGCCCGCTTCGCGGTCGGCTGCGATGGCGCCCACAGCGCGGTGCGCAAATCGCTCGGACGCGCGCTGCACGGCGAATCCGCCAACCAGGCTTGGGGCGTGATGGACGTGCTGGCCGTCACCGACTTCCCCGACATCCGCATCAAGTCGGCCATCCACTCGGCCAGCGAAGGCAGCGTGCTGATCATCCCGCGCGAGGGCGGCTACCTCGTGCGCCTGTACATCGAACTCGACAAATTGAACGAGAACGAGCGCGTCGCCAGCCGGCAGATCACGTCCGACCGCCTGATCGCCGCCGCCCAGCGCATCCTGCGCCCCTACACCCTGGACGTGAAGGAAGTCGCGTGGTGGTCCGTGTACGAGATCGGCCAGCGCCTGTGCGACAAGTTCGACGACGTGCCCGAACAGGAAGAACACGCCCGCCTGCCCCGGGTCTTCATCGCCGGCGACGCCTGCCACACCCACAGCCCCAAGGCGGGCCAGGGCATGAACGTCTCGATGCAGGACGGCTTCAACCTGGGCTGGAAACTCGCCGCCGTCCTGCGCGGCCAGAGCACGCCCCAGATCCTGCATACCTATTCCAAGGAACGCCAGACCGTCGCCAAGGAACTGATCGACTTCGATCGCGAGTTCGCCAAGATGTTCAGCGCCGCGCCCAAGGATCCTTCCAGGGACGACAGCGAAGGCATCGACCCGGCCGAATTCCAGCGCTACTTCGTCAAACAGGGCCGCTTCACCGCCGGCACCGAAACCCGCTATTACCCGTCCATCATCAGCGCGGAGCCGACCCACCAGGAACTGGCGCGCGGCCTGACCATCGGCATGCGCTTCCACTCGGCCCCGGTCATCCGCCTGGCCGACGCCAAGCCCATGCACCTGGGCCACGCGGTCAAGGCCGACGGCCGCTGGCGCGTGTTCGCCTTTGCCGATGCCGCGGACCCCGCCGCGCCGTCCTCGGCCATCGGGGAACTGTGCCGTTTCCTGGCCGGATCAAGCCAGTCGCCGATCCGCAAATACACGCCCGCAGGGGCCGACGTCGACGCCGTGATCGATGTGCGCGCGGTCTTCCAGCAGGGCCATCGCACGCTGGCGCTGGAAACCATGCCGTCCTTCCTGCTGCCGCGCAAGGGCCGCCATGGGCTGATCGACTACGAGAAAATGTTCTGCCCCGACCTCAAGAGCGGCCAGGACATCTTCGACATGCGCGGCATCGACCGCCGGCGCGGCTGCGTGGTGATCGTGCGGCCGGACCAGTACGTGGCGCACGTGTTGCCGCTGGATGCCCACGCCGAACTGGCGGGGTTCTTCGACGGCTTCATGGTGGAGGCAGGCTAGGAAGGCTGCGGCGCGCCAGCTACATCATGGACGCCACGCCCTGGATCAGGTAGACGGTCCCGATTCCCAGCACGATCGTCCGGGTCCAGCGGCGAAACTGCGCGTCGGTGATGCGTTCGAGCACGGCCCGGCTCAACGAGGTGCCGACCACGGCGCACCCGATGATCGCCCCCCAGTGCCACCATTGGGCCGACAGCTCCGCCGCGCCCAGCGCGCCGCCGAAATACGCCAGCTTCGAGGCATGTCCCAGCACCTGGCACGTTGCCTTCGTCGCCACCACGGTCCGGCGGTCCATGGTGGTCGAGCGCACGAAGAAAATATCCAGCAGCGGCCCAGTGACGCCACTGAGCAGATGCATGACCTGGCACACGAAGCCGCATATTTCCGCGGCCATGCGCCGCTCCGCCTGGGGCGCCAGGCGGGCCGGCACCGCCAGCGCGATGAAAGGGCTCAACCCCAGCACGATCAGCGCCAGGCTGCGGCTGGGAACGAACCGGACGCTGAACATCAGCGCAAACGCGACGGCGGCCCCCATGGCGAAACGCCCCACGATCCGCCAATCGGTATGCGCGCGCCACAGCACCGCGCGCCAGACGTTCGACGCCAGCAAGGCCACGCTTTGCACGACCATGGCCGCCGAGACCGGCATCAGCAACAGCAAGGCGCCCATCAGCACCATGCCGCCCGCCATGCCGAATACGCCCGACAGGAAGGCGGCAAATACGGTCAACAGGCTGACAATGGCGAAAATTCCAGCCGTCATGGCTGCTCCCCCATGGAACCGTTTCATTACGGTTCTTTTTTCGCCGGCGAGTATAGCCCCGCCGCAACCCTGCTGGCCGCACTGCAAGAACAATAATGCGAATCGATATCATTTTGTGAGAAAATAGGAGAATTTCCTTGACCCTGTAAGGGGAACGCGTGTCCCGACCTGCCGACAGTGCCGCCAGTCAAGCGCTCGGCGGCATCTACGTCCAGCACAGCCAATGGTGAAACTTCAGCCGTTCACCTGACGCAACTGGCACCGTTCCGCTTTCCAAAACCTGCAACATATTACTCACACAATAGTTCAATGAATGTTGTATCGTAGAATAATGAACGAGATCCAAGCCATCAATGCGCTCTCCGCCTTGGCCCATGCCCAACGGCTGCGAACCTTTCGCGCCCTGGTCGTGGCAGGGCCGGCCGGACTGACGCCGAGCACCCTGGCAGACCAGCTCCAGGTCGCCCGCAATACCCTGTCCTTTCACCTGAAAGAGTTGGCGCACGCTGGCCTGGTGACCGTGGAGCAACAGGGGCGCAACCTGATCTATCGCGCCGACTTCGCCCAGATGAACGGGCTGCTCGGCTATTTGACCGAACACTGCTGCCAGGGCGCCGCCTGTGAAATCTCCGGCGCCGACGCATGCACCGCATGTTGATTTCCCAATGAACTGCGCTCGCGAGACCCCCATGGAAAACAAGGCCTACAACGTTCTGTTCATCTGCACCGGCAATTCGGCTCGATCCATCCTGGCTGAAGGCTTGCTCAACGGACTGGGCAAGGGACGCTTCCGCGCTTACTCGGCCGGCAGCCATCCCAAAGGCGAAGTGCACCCGCAGGCACTGGTTACCTTGGAGCGCTTGGCTTTGCCGACCACGGGATATCGCAGCAAGAACTGGGACGAATTTGCGCGTGCCGATGCCCCGCCGCTCGATTTCATCTTCACCGTCTGCGACAACGCGGCGGGAGAGGTTTGCCCGATCTGGCCGGGCAAGCCGGTATCGGCCCATTGGGGCGTGCCCGACCCCGCCGCGGTGGAAGGGGATGATGAACAGCGCAAGGCCTTCCACGATGCAGCCATCGCGCTCAAACGCCGCATCGAGCTATTCCTGGCGCTGCCGATCCAGAAGCTGGACGGTATGTCTTTGCAGCACGAGCTGCAGAGCATCGGCAAGCGGTAAGGGGCCGGCATGTCTGCGCAGAATCCCGCGCTGGGATGTGCCACACCGGCGCCTTCAATGAGCATTTTCGAGCGCTACCTCACCGTCTGGGTACTGCTGTGCATCGTCATCGGTATCGCAGCAGGCCAGATCGCCCCCGGCATCTTCCAAGCGATCGGACACATGGAGGTCGCCCAGGTCAACCTGCCCGTGGGCCTGCTCATCTGGATCATGGTGATCCCGATGTTGGTCAAGGTGGATTTCGCTGCGTTGGGCCAGGTGCGCCGGCACTGGCGCGGCATCGGCGTCACCCTGTTCGTCAACTGGGCGGTCAAGCCCTTTTCCATGGCCTTCCTGGGCTGGCTGTTCGTGCGGCAGGTATTCGCCCCCTGGCTGCCGCAGGACCAGCTCGACAGCTACATCGCCGGCTTGATCCTGCTGGCCGCCGCGCCCTGCACCGCGATGGTGTTCGTCTGGAGCCGACTCACCGGCGGCGATCCCGTGTTCACGCTTTCGCAAGTAGCGCTGAACGACGCCATCATGGTGTTTGCGTTCGCGCCCATCGTCGGCCTGCTGCTGGGAATCTCGTCCATCACCGTACCCTGGGATACCTTGCTGACTTCGGTCGTGCTCTACATCGTCATCCCCGTGCTCCTGTCGCAGCTCTGGCGGCGCGCGCTGCTCAAGCGGGGCCAAGCCGCCTTCGAGCGCGCCATGGCCCGCATCGGCCCGCTGTCCATCGCGGCCCTGCTACTAACGCTGGTCCTGCTGTTCGCGTTCCAGGGCCAAGCCATCATCCAGCAACCGCTGGTCATCGCCATGCTGGCCGTCCCCATCCTGATCCAGGTCTTCTTCAACTCCAGCCTGGCCTACTGGCTCAACCGGCGTGTCGGCGAGAAACACGACATCGCCTGCCCCTCCGCCCTCATCGGCGCATCAAATTTCTTCGAGCTGGCCGTGGCGGCCGCGATCGCCCTGTTCGGCTTCCAGTCCGGCGCTGCATTGGCGACCGTGGCAGGCGTGCTGATCGAAGTTCCCGTCATGCTGCTGGTGGTGCGCGTCGTCAACCGGTCCCGTAACTGGTACGAGCGTGCCTAACATCCCACCTGGACCACTCCCATGAGCAACGTCACCATCTATCACAACCCGGCTTGCGGCACGTCGCGCAACACGCTCGCCATGATCCGCAACAGCGGCGAAGAACCCATCGTTATCGAATACCTGAACGAACCGCCGTCGCGCGAAACGCTCTCTCGGCTGATTGCCGACGCGGAACTGACAGTCCGGGAGGCGTTGCGCGTCAAGGGCACACCCTACGACGAGCTGGGCCTGGACGACCCAAAGTGGACCGACGAACAGTTGCTCGACTTCATCGGTAAGCATCCGATCCTGATGAACCGGCCTTTCGTGGTGACGCCGCTCGGCACCCGCCTGTGCCGGCCGTCCGAAGCAGTGCTGGACATCCTGCCTCGTCCACAGCAAGGGGCGTACACGAAGGAAGACGGCCAGGTCGTCGTGGATGCGGAGGGCCGTCGTGTCTGAACGTTGGCCAGACTTGCCGAATATTGACGAAACGCTTTTCACTCGTCCGGAGCTGGGCCAGTTTCAGTTCCCCTGGTCGCGGTCTGGGCAACCGCCCAGATTCCTGGTGCTATATGGCTCCGTTCGTCAACGGTCATACAGCCGGCTTCTGGCTCAAGAAGCCCGCCGGCTCTTCCAGGCCATGGGCGGAGAGACCCGGATTTTCAACCCTGTCGGACTTCCCCTTCCGGACAGCGTACCGGACTCCGACGCCAAGGTCCAAGAGCTGCGCGATCTCGTCCAATGGGCCGACGGCATGGTCTGGGTCTCGCCGGAGCGCCATGGCGCGATGACCGGCATCATGAAGGCCCAAATCGATTGGATCCCTCTATCCCTCGGCGCCGTCCGTCCTACACAGGGCAAAACGCTGGCGGTCATGGAGGTATCGGGCGGCTCGCAATCGTTCAATGCCGTCAACCAGATGCGGCTCCTGGGGCGCTGGATGCGGATGCTCACGATTCCCAACCAGTCTTCGGTGCCCAAGGCCTTCCTGGAGTTCGACGAGGCAGGACGCATGAAGCCGTCGAGCTACTACGACCGCGTGGTGGATGTCATAGAGGAACTGATGAAGTTCACGCTGCTCACACGCGGTGTTCGGGACTACCTGGTGGATCGATACAGCGAACGGAAAGAGAGTGCGGAGGAACTATCGAAGCGCGTGAATCAGCGATCGATCTGACGAACCAAGCATCACCGGGCTTCTCATTCAGGCGCAACACTTTGGCTCACGCCAGGCGACGGCGGGCAAAGAAAAAGCCGCTTTCCCTGGGGAGAAGCGGCTTTTTGGGCAACGGGTGCTAACCGTTGCGGTGTCCTTGGCGGACAGGGTGGGATTCGAACCCACGATACGCTTTCACATATACACGCGTTCCAGGCGTGCGCCTTCAACCACTCGGCCACCTGTCCTTGCTACCCAAGAGGCTGGGCAGAAGAGCCCGCAATAATACCAGATTGCGGGCCATGCAGCCAAGCCCCGCCATAAGGCCGAGCAAAAGCGTCCAGCATGGCACATTGCAATGCACAAAACCGTGCCACGCGGCAAGACGGGAACCAGAATGGGGAGTGAGCCGGGCACCAGATCGAACGATTTGGCGAGAATGGAGGAGACCGCTGCGCCTTGCCGTTATTGCCACGGCGGCCGACGCTCTAGGTCGTCGGCCGCGCGGGCGTTTTGCTTTTCTAAAGACTGCAGGGGTTTTGTCTCCTCCACTGCATAACGATATTCTGCGCCCGCAATTGGACTGTGACACTAGGGATTGACCCCTATTATGGTGCGGTGCGCACCACAGCTTTGGATACAAATGCACCAAATCCGTGCATTCTACGTCAATCAGAGCGCCTTGCCCAGCTGCTCCAGGATGGCCGGGTTCTCCAGCGTGGAAACGTCCTGCGTGACCGATTCGCCCTGGGCGACCACGCGCAGCAGGCGGCGCATGATCTTGCCGGAGCGGGTCTTGGGCAGGTTGTCGCCGAACCGGATTTCCTTGGGCTTGGCGATGGGGCCGATTTCTTTGGCGACCCAGTTGCGCAGCTCCTTGGCGATCTCGGCGGCCTCGGCGTCGTCCGGCCGGGAACGCTTCAGCACCACGAAGGCGACCACGGCCTCGCCGGTCAGGTCGTCCGGGCGCCCCACCACGGCGGCCTCGGCCACCATGGGATGGGCCACCAGCGCCGACTCGACCTCCATGGTTCCCAGGCGGTGGCCCGAGACGTTCAGGACGTCGTCGATGCGGCCCATGATCCAGAAATAACCGTCGGTGTCGCGGTTGGCGCCGTCGCCGGCCAGGTAGTAGGTGCCGCCCAGTTCCTCGGGGTAGTAGCTCTTCTTGAAGCGCTCGGGATCGCCCCAGATGGTGCGGATCATGGCCGGCCACGGACGCTTGACCACCAGGAAGCCGCCCTTGCCGAGCTCGACGTCCTCGCCGGTCTCGTCCACGATGGCGGCCATGATGCCCGGCAGCGGCAGGGTGCAGGATCCGGGCTTCAGGCCGGTGGCTCCCGGCAGAGGCGTGATCATGTGGCCGCCCGTCTCGGTCTGCCACCAGGTGTCGACCACCGGGCAGCGCTCGCCGCCGACATTGTTGTAGTACCACATCCAGGCTTCCGGATTGATGGGCTCGCCCACCGATCCGATGACGCGCAGGCTGGACAGGTCGTACTTCTTCGGGTGGTGGTCGGGGCTGGCCTCGGCCGCCTTGATCAGCGAGCGGATGGCGGTGGGCGCGGTATAGAAGATGGAGCAGCGGTGTTTCTGGATGGTCTCCCAGAAGCGGCCGGCGTTCGGATAGGTGGGCACGCCCTCGAACACGATCTGGGTAGCCCCCACGGCCAGCGGGCCGTAGGCGATGTAGGTATGGCCGGTGACCCAGCCTACGTCGGCCGTGCACCAGTAGACGTCGGACGGCTTGAGGTCGAAGGTCCACTTCATGGTCAGCGCGGCCCACAACAGGTAGCCCGCCGACGAATGCTGGACGCCCTTGGGTTTGCCGGTGGAACCCGAGGTGTAGAGCACGAACAGCGGGTGTTCGGCCTCGACCTGGACCGGCTCGCACTGGTCGGACTGGCCCTTCTCCACGTCGTGCATCCACAGGTCGCGGCCTTCGGTCCAGGCCACCTTGCCGCCGGTGCGGCGATAGACGACGACGTTCTTGACCGCCTCGCAGCCGCCCATGGCGAAGGCTTCTTCCACCGCGGGCTTGAGCGGGATGGTCTTGCCGCCGCGGACCTGCTCGTCGGCGGTGATGACCAGCGTCGCGCCCACGTCGACGATGCGCTCCTGCAGGCTCTTGGCCGAGAAGCCGCCGAACACCACGGAGTGGGTGATGCCCAGGCGGGCGCATGCCTGCATGGCGACCACGGCCTCGATGGACATGGGCATGTAGATGATGGAGCGGTCGCCCTTCTTGTAGCCCAGGGCCTTGATGCCGTTGGCGAAGCGCCCCACGCGGGCATGCAGTTCGCGGTAGGTGACCTTGGTGACGGCGCCGTCATCGCTCTCGAAGATGATGGCGACCTTGTCGGCGTTGCCGTTGGCCAGGTTGACGTCCAGGCAGTTGTACGAGACGTTCAGCTCGCCGTCGTCGAACCACTTGTAGAAAGGGGCATTGCTCTCGTCCAGCGTCCGCGTGAACGGCTTGCTCCATTGCAGGGTTTCACGCGCCAGCCGCGCCCAGAACCCCTCGAAGTCGCGCTCGGCCTCGTCGCACAGGGCCTGGTAGGCGGCCATGCCGGGAACGTTCGCCTGCTTGACGAACTCCGCCGAGGGTTGGAAAACACGCGTCTCGGTCAGCACTGAATCGATGGTAGACATCGCCTTGCGTCCTTTGATGGAAGTGATAGGGAGCGGATACCCATAGGTTACCGAAAGCCGGTGGTCCGTACGCGCTGCACTGCAACAAACCCACCCAGGGCACAGCGGATCCGGCTCCGCCGGTCCGCCAGTGCCGCCCCCTTGAGGGGGCGCGCGAAGCGCGTAGGGGGTGGTCCTTCCTCTTGGCATACAATTCCCGCCAAACCGTTATTCTGCGCGCCCCAGCCTACCTGGAAAACATGTCTTCCCCTCTCATGCCACCGGGGCTTTCCCGGACGGAACCCCTGCGCCCGCTGCCCAAGCTCATCTTCATGAGCCGGTGGCTCCAGTTGCCGCTCTACCTTGGTCTGATCGTCGCCCAGGGGGTGTACGTCTACCATTTCTGGGTCGAGCTGGTGCACCTGATCGAAGCGGCCTTCGGCAACAAGGAGGCCATTGCCATGCTGGCCGAGGCCGTGATGCCGGTCGTGCCCGGCGCCGCGCCCGCCGCACCGCCCACCAAGCTGACCGAGACCACCATCATGCTAGTGGTGCTGGGGCTGATCGACGTGGTGATGATTTCCAACCTGCTCATCATGGTCATCGTGGGCGGCTACGAAACCTTCGTCTCGCGGCTGCACCTGGAAGGCCATCCCGACCAGCCGGAATGGCTGTCCCACGTCAACGCCTCGGTCCTGAAGGTGAAGCTGGGCACCGCCATCATCGGCATCTCGTCCATCCACCTGCTGAAGACCTTCATCAACGCCGCGCACTACGACGCCAAGACCATCCTGGCGCAGGCCGGCATCCACCTGGCCTTCCTGCTGTCCGCAATGGCGATCGCCTATTGCGACCGCCTCATGGCTCCCATGCTCAAGCAGGACGCCCACGGACACTGACAGCACGACCACAACCTCCTGGCGCGGCGGCATGCCAGCGCCCCACCCTTCTCTTTTCGGAGCGCCCATGACTACCGTCATCAAGGAAGAAGACCTGATCCAGTCGATCGCCGACGCGATCCAGTTCATCAGCTACTACCACCCGGTCGACTACATCCGCCACCTGGCCCGCGCCTACGAGCGCGAGCAGAACCCGGCGGCCAAGGACGCGATCGCCCAGATCCTGACCAACTCGCGCATGTGCGCCGAGGGCAAGCGCCCCATCTGCCAGGACACGGGCATCGTCAACGTGTTCATGAAGATCGGCATGGACGTGCGCTTCGACACCCGGCGCACTCTGCAGGAACTGTGCGACGAGGGCGTGCGCCGCGGCTACCTGAACCCGGACAACAAGCTGCGCGCCTCGGTGCTGGCCGATCCGCAGTTCGAGCGCAAGAACACCCGCGACAACACGCCCTGTGTGCTGAGCGTGGAGCTGGTTCCCGGCAATACCGTGGACGTGCAGGTCGCGGCCAAGGGCGGCGGCTCCGAGAACAAGACCAAGTTCGTCATGCTCAACCCCAGCGACTCGCTGGTGGACTGGGTGCTCAAGACCGTGCCCCTGATGGGCGCCGGCTGGTGCCCGCCCGGCATGCTGGGCATCGGCATCGGCGGCACGGCCGAGAAGGCCATGCTGATGGCCAAGCAGTCGTTGATGGAAGACATCGACATGTACGAACTGCTCGAGCGCGGCCCCAGCAACAAGCTGGAAGAACTGCGCATCGAGCTGTACGAGAAGGTCAACGCGCTGGGCATCGGCGCCCAGGGCCTGGGGGGCCTGACGACCGTGCTGGACGTCAAGATCAGCATGTTCCCGACCCACGCCGCTTCCAAGCCGGTGGCCATGATCCCCAACTGCGCCGCCACCCGCCATGCGCACTTCGTGCTGGACGGTTCGGGCGCGGCCATCCTGACGCCGCCGTCGCTGGACGAGTGGCCCGACGTGCACTGGGCGCCGGACTACAACAAGTCCACGCGCGTCAACCTGGACACGCTGACCAAGGAAGAAGTCGCCTCGTGGCAGCCGGGCCAGACCCTGCTGCTGTCGGGCAAGATGCTGACCGGCCGCGACGCCGCGCACAAGCGCATCCAGGACATGCTGGCCCGCGGTGAAAAACTGCCGGTGGACTTCACCAACCGCGTCATCTACTACGTCGGCCCGGTCGATCCGGTGCGCGACGAGGTCGTCGGACCGGCCGGCCCCACCACCGCCACGCGCATGGACAAGTTCACCGACATGATGCTGGAGCAGACCGGCCTGATCTCGATGATCGGCAAGGCCGAGCGCGGCCCCGTCGCCATCGAGTCCATCCGCAAGCACAAGTCGGCCTACCTGATGGCGGTCGGCGGCTCGGCCTACCTGGTGTCCAAGGCGATCCGCGGCGCCAAGGTCGTGGGCTTCGAGGACCTGGGCATGGAAGCCATCTATGAGTTCGACGTGCAGGACATGCCCGTGACCGTGGCCGTGGATGCCAACGGCACGTCGGTGCATGAAACCGGGCCGAAGACGTGGAAGGTCAAGATCGCTGAGATGGCTTGACCCCCCCTACGCGCTTACGCGCGCCCCCCAGGGGGCGGCACTGGCGGACCGGCAAAGCCGGATCCGCTGTGCCCTGGCAACTGCGGAGGCAACGGCGAGGCGGATGGAATTGTCCGACCCTATGCCCGCAGGATCGAGATGTTGCCTATGATCGCTCCTCGTTCTACGATCGAGAGCCGGCATCGTGCATGTTGAACTTTTTACCTCGCTGACAGCTGTGGGCGTATCGGAAGAGCGCGCCAAGGCCGTCGTGCTTGCCATGGACTCCGCTATGGATGCGAAAATCGACTATGGGCAGGAAGGCATGCGGCGGGACATCGAGAGCCTGCATCGGGATATACAGGCTCTTGATCACAAGATAGATCTCGGCTTGAACGCCCTGCGGGGCGAGATGAAATCCATGGAGCAGCGCACGGATGCCTCGCTGGCCGGACTGCGCGGCGAAATGCGCGCCATGGAAAGCCGGCTCGACACCAAGATCGATTCGGTCGGGCGTGAAATCGGTTACGTCAAGTGGTATGCCGCCTCGGCGGTGCCGGCGACCGCGCTGGTGCTCGGTCTGCTCAACTACCTGAAGGCGTAAGCCCTTCGGCCTCGTGGCCCCGCTTGACGCCGCGGGCCATGTCGACGTGCCGCAGCACCGCCAATCCGATCACGAAGAACAGTCCGGTGGACAGGATGCCCAGGCGGTGGTTGCCCTGGGTGGCCCAGGTCACGAGGCCGTAGGTCAGCGGGCCGATGATGGACGCGAGCCGGGTGGCGAAGGTCCACAGGGCGAAGAATTCGGCCAGGCGGGAAGCCGGTGCCAGGGCGCCGGTCATCGCCCGCCCGGCGCTCTGGCTGGATCCCATGCACAGTCCGGCGATGGTGGCGGCTGCCCAGAAGCCGCCCTGGCTGGTGGCGAAGAAGGCGATCAGCACCATCGCGATCCAGCCCAGCAGCGTGGCGGCCAGGGCCCGTTGGTGGCCGATGCGGTCCTCGACGAAGCCGAAGGCGAAGGCCCCGGCGGCGGCCGCGATGTTGACCAGGAACACCAGGGTCATGATCTGCGTCTGGCCGAACTTCATGACCTGCTCGGCATAGACGGCGGCCAGCGTGATGACGACGGCGATGCCGGCCTGGTAGAAGACGCCGCAGATCAGCAGCCGGCGGAAATCGGGGAAGGCACGCGAGTCGCGCCACGAAGCCGCGAGCTGGCGCATGACCGGCATGAAGCCTGGCCGCCCGCCAGCCGCGCGCGCGGGCCGGGCGCGTTCGCGCAGGAACAGGAAGACCGGCACGGCGGCGGCGGCGAAGACCGCGGCGGTGACCAGCATGGTCCAGGGTACGAAGTCGGTGGCGGGCCGGCCCGCCGCCTGCGCCGCGATCACGACCGCCAGCGACAGTCCCAGGGTCAGCATGCCGCCCACGTAGCCGAAGCTCCACCCCCAGCCTGAAACGCGGCCCAGGTACTGGGGCCGGGCGAGCTCGGGCAGGAAGGCGGCGATGACCGATTCGCCCACGCTGTAGCAGACGTTGGAGATGATGATCGCGGGTACCGCGATCCAGAAGCCGCCCGGCCCGGCAAGCGCCAGGGCCGCCGTGGCCGCCACGCAGCCCACGGTGCTGGCCGCCAGCAGCCGCTTCTTGGCGGCCTGGGCATCGGCCCAGGCGCCCAGGCCGGGCATGGCCAGCATCACGATCAAATAGGACAGCGACAGGGTCGCCGTCCACGCCAGCGTGGCCCAGTGGGCATTGCCCGCCACCACGCCGACGAAATAGGCATTGAAGACGGCCGTCAGGACGACCGTCGTGTAGCCGGAGTTGGCGAAGTCATAAAGCGCCCAGGCGAAGACCTCGCGCCGGCGGACGCCCGGGTTCAGGGCGCCGCGCATGGACGGCCCGGACATGGCGGCCAACCCGGCTGGCGGACTCAGATTCCGAGCGCCGCGATGCCCGCGCGGGCGATCTGCGCATCTTCGTTGGACTTCACGCCGGACACGCCCACCGCGGCGATGGTCTCGCCTTCCACCACGACCGGCACGCCGCCTTCCAGCATGCCATGGATGGTGGGCACGGACAGGAACGAGGTGCGGCCATTGTTGACGACGTCTTCGTAGACCTTGGATTCACGGCGGCCCAGCGCGGCCGTATGGGCCTTGGAGGGGGCGATGTGGGCCGAGATCGCGGGAGCGCCGTCCAGCCGCAGCAGGCCCAGCAGGTGGCCGCCGTCGTCGACCACGGCGATGGAAACGGCCCACTTGTTGGCGAGCGCCTCGGCTTCGGCGGCGGCCAGGATTTTCTTGACGTCGTCGGCGGTCAGGACGTGCTTGGTCTTCATGGAGCGGAATCCTCGTTGGGGAAAAACGGGGATTGTAGGGCGTCCCCATGCCGGATTTATAGCTTTGCACGCACAAGTGCATTGACCTGGGCGCCGCCAAAGAGGTATCTTAGCGCCACTTTTGTATCATCTTGTGCCCAGCGTCCCCCTATACGAATGAAAAAGGCCCGCATTCCCCTTCGCCTCCCTGCATCCCGGCCACGATTCCCGGCCGGCGGGGCGAAGGTCCGGAAAGCGGGTGGGAAGCTGGCCATGCTGGTCGGGTCCGCGATACTGGCCGGCTGCGCCACGCAATCGCCGCCCTCCCCGCAGAACGGTCCCTCGGCCGCTGCCGATACGCCCGCCAAGCGCGTGGCGCGGTACAGTCTGCCCAGCCACCCCGTTCCGTCGTGGAAAGACAGCATCTCCCCCGTGCCGTCCCGCACCGAACCGCTGGATCCGGAAAAGATCCTGTCGGGCCAATGGCAGGACGACAAGTCCGACGCCACCGTGGGCGGCCAGGCCGAACTGGCGGCCTACGCCCTGAATTACCTGGGGGTGCGTTACCGCCTGGGCGGCTCGTCGCCCGAGGCCGGCTTCGATTGCAGCGGGCTGGTAGCCTACGTCAGCCGTGAAGTCCTGGGCCTGCAACTGCCGCGCCGGGCCGAGGAAATCAGCCGGGTGGGCGACCCCATCGACATCGACGACCTGCAACCCGGCGATCTGGTGTTCTACAACACCCTGCGCCGGAAATTCTCGCACGTGGGCATCTACCTGGGCGACGGCCGCTTCGTGCACTCCCCCTCGTCGGGAGGGGTCGTGCGGGTCGAAAGCATGGACATGGCCTACTGGAAGAAGCGCTTCAACGGCGCCCGCCGCCTGGCTTCCTCGGAATCAGCTTCACGCTGACTTCTTCCTGCGCGAGGCGGGCGCACGGCGCGCCCGCCTCGGCGCCGCACAATCCACAGTTCTCGAGCGCCTGCTGCATCGAACACACCGATCGCCGGCACGCCACCACCTGTATGCCCGCGCGCTGGGCGGCCTGGCGGAAGGCCTTCATCACGTTGTGCCCGAGGAAATCGGTCAGCAGGATCAGCAACTCCGTGCCCGACGGCAGTTGCAGCGTCTTCTTCTGATGCGCCGGATCCCGCCCGCTGATATGGTGGGTGATGGCGATGTTGTGCCCCTTGAGCAGGTCCGGGATGTTGCCTAGCCGGTCTGCCCCGACCACGACTGCGCTGACTGCCATGACGATCTCCGTGATGTCGATTGCTTTCGCCAAATGATAATCATTCTCGTTATAGAGTCAACAAGAATGATATGAATTCTCATTTGATTAAACTGATCGACATCGCTCCGGAGATAGGAAAAGCCTGTCAGCCCTGGTCCGATGGCTTGATCGCATTCTGGACGACTTCCCGCGTCAGGCTGGGCGCCAGCAGTTCGACGAAGGTGTAGACGTAGTCCCGCAGAAAGGTGCCGGACTTCACGCCTATCCGGCTGGTGTGCATGCCGAACAGGCGCCCCACCGGCAGCCCGACCAGTCCGGTGTCGCGTCGGGGGTCGTAGGCGACCCCGGCGATGATCCCTATCCCCAGTCCCAGTTCCACGTAGGTCTTGATGACGTCGGCATCGATGGCCTCGAGCACGAAGTCCGGGTGGACATCCTGCGAGCTGAAGGCCTGGTCGATCGCGCTGCGGCCGGCGAAGGCGCGGTCATAGGTGATGACGGGATATTGCGCGAGCTGCTCCAGCGTCAGTTTCTTGGCCTGGGACGACGTCAGCTGGGCCAGGGGATGGTCCGGCGTGACCACCACCACATGCTCCCAGGTATAGCAGGGCAGCGTCACCATGCCGGGAGTCAAGGCCAGCGCCTCGGTGGCGACCGCCAGGTCGGCCTGCTCGTTCAGCACCATGTCGGCCAACTGGCCCGGACTGCCCTGGATCAGCGACAGATGGACCTTGGGAAACAGCTTGCGGAAGGCGGGAATCACCTGCGGCAAGGCGTAGCGGGCCTGGGTGTGGGTGCAGGCGATGGTCAGGCCGCCTTCGTCGCGCCGGGCATATTCGTCGCTGACCTTCTTGAGGTTGTCGACCTCGCGCATGATGCGGTCGACGATCTGCGAGACGGCCAGGCCGGGCTTGGTCAGGCCCTTGATGCGCTTGCCATGGCGTTCGAAGATCTTCACGCCGAGTTCGTCTTCCAGTTCGATGATGGCCTTGGACACCCCTGGCTGGGACGTGTAGAGCATCCTCGCGGCTTCCGTCAGGTTGAAGTCGCGGCGCACGGTTTCCCGGACGAATTTGAATTGCTGCAGGTTCATGGTGCGATTCACTATGGATCTGCCATCCAACCCGGACGGATGGGCCGTGGCAACCCATAGATCATAATGTAATATACAACATGCTATTTATTATATTTAGTAATTAGCATAGTCGGATTTCGCAGCATGGAAGCCACGGAACCTGCGCAGCCCCCGCGGCTAGGCCCCTTTCGGCGCCTTCACCCTGAGGCGGAAATACATCAGGGCCGCCGTCAGCGCGGCGACCGCCCCGTGCAACCCGACCAGGGCGACGAAGAAGTCCACCCGGCCGTTGTTCACCCAGGCCTTGGCCAGGTTGACCATGTTCAGGTAGAACAGGGCCACCAGCAGCGCGATCACGATGTCGCCGGAGCGGCCCAGCCGCGGATTCACCGCGCCCAGCGGAATGGCCAGCAGCGCCAGGTTGATGGCCAGCAGCGGCATGCTGACGCGCCAGAGCAATTCGCCGGCGGCGCCCTGCCCGCCTTCGCGCAGCAACTGCATGGTCGAGCGCGCCTTGGTGGACAGGTCATCGGCGGAAGGCGGGCCCTTGCTCTCCATCCGCACGCCGTATTTCTCGAAACTCATCAGGCGGAACTGCGGCGTGCCGGGTACGAATTCGTAGCGATGGCCGGATTCCAGCACCATGAAGCGGTCGCCGTTGGGCTGGTCCTCGAGCATGCCCCCGCCCGAGACCAGCACGTTGAGCCGGCCGTTCTCTATCCAGCGCGCGAACACGTTGCTGACCCGGTCCACGGCGTCGTTGGCGGACTCCACGTAGAACACCCGGTCGATCCCGCTGGACTCCAGGAACTGGCCCGGGGTGACCTTGGAGACGTCGGAACGCTGCTCGTAGCGCTGGCGGTACTCGGCGATCTGTTTCTGGGCCCAGGGCGAGGCGGCCAGGGTCAAGGTGGCGATCAATACCGCCGACGGAATGGCGAAGCGCAGGATGGGCCTGAACCAGTCGGCCAGGCTCAGGCCGCTGGAGAACCAGACCACCATCTCGGATTCGCGGTAATTGCGGGTGACCGTGGTCAGCACGGCGATGAACACCGAGACCGCGATGATGGTGGGCAGGGCGTTGATGGATGAGAACGCGGCGATGCCCGTGACCACGTCGGCGCCGATGCGGCCGGCCGCCGCCTCGCCCAGCAGGCGCACCAGCAGCACGCTGATCCATACGACCACGAGCGTGGAGAATACGACGCTGGCATGGCTGGTCAGTTCGTCTTTGACGGAGCGCTGGAACAGGAACACGGTACTGGCCTGTGCGAGGGGCCCGCATCTGCGGGATAATTGACAATCTCGCGACTACATACAGGAAGAATCGCGCATGGACTTTAGCACACAGACCTCCGCCCCCGAGAAAATCAAGACCGCCGCGCTGGTGGTCGGCGTGCACGCCGACGGCGTGCTGACGCAGGCGGCCGATGCCGTCGATCGGGCGGCCCAGGGCGCGGTGCGCGCCGCCGTCAAGACCGACTTCAAGGGCAAGGCGGGCGAAACGCTGGTGCTGAGGTCCCTGCCCGGCGTGGCGGCCCAGCGGGTCGTGCTGGCCGGGCTGGGGTCGCAGGAGGCCTTGTCGCCCAAGGCGCTGGCCGCCGCCCATCGCGCCGCCCTCGCCGCCGTCGCGGCGCTGGGCGTGACCGAGACCGTGTCGGCCCTGGCCGCCGTCCCCATGCAGTCGGCCGACGTCCGCACCCGCGCGCGGCTGGCTGCCATCGCGGCGGGCGAAGTCACCTACCGCTTCGACGCCACCTTCGGCAAGCGCGATGCCGTCAGCCGGCCCAAGCTGGCGCGCCTGGTCCTCGCGGTCGAGCGATCCGAGGCCAGGGAGGCCGAGGCCGGCCTGCGCGAAGGCAGCGCCATCGCCAACGGCATGTCGCTCGCGCGCGACCTGGGCAACCTGCCGGGCAACGTCTGCACCCCCACCTACCTGGGCGAGACCGCCAAGAAGCTGGGCAAGTCGCACAAGCTCAAGGTCGAGGTGCTGGACCGCAAGCAGATCGAGGCGCTGAAGATGGGCTCCTTCCTGTCCGTGGCGCGCGGCTCGGACGAACCGCCGAAGTTCATCGTGCTGCGCTACGAAGGCGCCAGGCAGAAGCCCGCGGGGCGCGGCAAGGCAGCCGCCGGCGGCCCGGTCGTGCTGGTCGGCAAGGGCATCACGTTCGACGCGGGCGGCATCTCGCTCAAGCCGGCCGCCGGCATGGATGAAATGAAGTACGACATGTGCGGCGCCGCCAGCGTGTTCGGCACGCTGCGCGCCGTGGCCGAGCTGGGCCTGCCGCTGGACGTGATCGGCGTCGTGCCCGCGTGCGAGAACCTGCCCAGCGGCCGGGCCAACAAGCCGGGCGACGTGGTGACCACCATGTCCGGCCAGACGGTCGAGATCCTGAACACCGACGCCGAGGGCCGGCTGATCCTGTGCGACGCCCTGACCTACGTCGAGCGCTTCAAGCCCTCCACCGTCATCGACATCGCCACCCTGACGGGGGCCTGCGTCACGGCGCTGGGCCACGTCAACACCGGCCTCTTCACCCCCGACGACGCCCTGGCCGACACGCTGACCAGCCTGTCGCGCCAGGCGCTGGACCCGGTATGGCGCCTCCCGCTGGACGACGACTACCAGGAACAGCTCAAGTCCAACTTCGCCGACATGGCCAACATCGGCGGCCCGCCGGCCGGCGCCGTCACCGCCGCGTGCTTCCTGTCGCGCTACGCCAAGGGCTATCGCTGGGCGCACCTGGACATCGCCGGCACGGCCTGGCGCAGCGGCAAGGACAAGGGCGCCACCGGCCGCCCCGTCCCGCTGCTGACGCAGTACCTGCTGTCCCTGGTCTGACGCCGTCCCGCCCATGACCGAAATCGACTTCGCCTTCAGCGCCCCCGACCGGCTGCGCACCGCCTGCCAGATCGCCACCCGCCGCCACCAGGCGGGGCACCGGCTGGTGGTGTACTGCCGCGACACGGGGCGCCTGAACGCCTTCGATCAGATGCTCTGGGCACTGGACGACATTTCCTTCATCCCCCACGTCCGCGTCAACGATCCGCTGGCGGCCGACACGCCCATCGTGCTGACCGCCTCGGACGCGCCCACGCCCCACCACGACTGGCTGTTGAACCTGGACGACACCTGGCCGCCCATCTACACCCGCTTCCAGCGCGTCATCGAGATCGTCACCAACGATCCCGCCGACCGCGAAGCGGCACGGGCACGCTGGCGCTTCTACCAGGAGTGCGGCCACAACATCGTGCGGCACGACGTGTCGCGCCACCAGTTGCCCTGAGCCGATATGCAAGCCCCTTCTTTCCCTCCGCGCGACGACGCCGGCATCCCGCTCCTGACCGAAGTCCTGGACCTGCCGCAGCCGGCCAGGAAGGCGGAGCCGGCCCCTTTGCCGCCCGCTCCATCCTGGCCCGTGGCCGCGCCTGCCGCCGCCCCCGCCGCCCCGCCCGGTCCGGATGACGAAGACGGCATCGAGGCGCTGCGCGCCGCCATCCTGCAGGACCTGCTCGACCGGGTGGAACCCCTGCTGAAGACCCGCATGCGGGCCTCGCTGGAAGTGGCGGCCGCCCGCGCACTGGAAGACATCGCCTACAACCTGCGGGAAGAACTCGGCCGGCTGGTGGACGAGGCCGTCCAGAAAGAACTGATCCGGCGCGCCGCCGTCGAGAGCAAGCCCCTTTCCCCGCGCTGAAGAGACGCCGGCCGCCTGCCGTCAGCCTCTGAAGAATCCACTAAAATCCTCGGTTTGGCGCCTGCGGCGCACCGCCGCGCGCCCGACCGACGTATTTCCGGAACACCGATGACCTCAGCCTCTCCCCAACCTCAAACCGAGACCGACGAACTGCCCAAGAGCTTCGAGCCGGCCGCCATCGAGGCGCGCTGGTATCCGCTGTGGGAACAACGGGGGGACTTCAAGGCCGGGGTACACGTCCAGGGCCCCGACAACGGCCGGGCCTTCACCATCCAGCTGCCGCCGCCCAACGTGACGGGCACGCTGCACATGGGCCACGCCTTCAACCAGACCATCATGGATGGCCTGACGCGCTACCACCGCATGCGCGGGTTCGACACGCTGTGGATCCCGGGCACCGACCACGCCGGCATCGCCACGCAGATCGTGGTCGAGCGCCAGCTCGACGCGCAGAAGGTCAGCCGCCACGACCTGGGCCGCGACAAGTTCGTCGAGAAGGTCTGGGAATGGAAACAGCACTCCGGCGGCACCATCACCGGCCAGATGCGCCGGCTGGGCACCTCGCCCGACTGGACGCGCGAATACTTCACCATGAACGAGGACATGTCGCGCGGCGTGGCCGAGGTCTTCACGCGGCTGTACGAGCAAGGCCTGATCTATCGCGGCAAGCGCCTGGTCAACTGGGACCCCAAGCTGCTGACCGCCGTCAGCGACCTGGAAGTGGTCAGCGAGGAAGAAGACGGCCACCTGTGGCACATCCGCTACCCGGTCGACGGCAGCGATGCCGCCATCGTCGTGGCCACGACCCGTCCCGAGACCATGCTGGGCGACGTCGCCGTCATGGTCCATCCCGAGGATGAACGCTACCAGGCCCTGATCGGCAAGCAGGTCCGCCTGCCGCTGACCGGCCGCCTGATTCCCGTCATCGCCGACGACTACGTCGACCGTGAATTCGGCACCGGCGCGGTCAAGGTCACGCCCGCGCACGACTTCAACGACTATGCCGTGGGCCAGCGCCACGGCCTGCCCATGATCTCCATCCTGACGCTGGACGGCCGCATCAACGACGAGGCGCCCGAGGTCTACCGGGGGCTGGACCGTTTCGAGGCCCGTACCCGCATCGTGGCCGACCTCGAGGCCCAGGGCCTGCTGGCCGAGGTCAAGAAGCACAAGCTGATGGTGCCGCGCGGCGACCGCACCAACGCCATCATCGAGCCCATGCTGACCGACCAGTGGTTCGTCGCCATGAGCAAGCCGGCGCCCGAGGGCACCCACCATCCCGGCAAGTCGATCACCGACGTCGCGCTGGAAGTGGTGGCCGACGGCCGCGTCAGGTTCTACCCCGAGAACTGGACCACCACCTACAACCAGTGGCTCAACAATATCCAGGACTGGTGCATCTCGCGCCAACTGTGGTGGGGCCACCAGATTCCCGCCTGGTACGCCGACGACGGCCGCATCTTCGTGGCCCGCAACGAGCAGGAAGCGCGCGACAAGGCCGCGGCCGCCGGCTACGCCGGCGCGCTCACCCGCGACCCTGACGTGCTGGACACCTGGTTCTCGTCGGCGCTGGTGCCGTTCACCACGCTGGGCTGGCCCGAACAGACGCCCGACCTGGCGCGCTACCTGCCCTCGTCGGTGCTGGTCACCGGCTTCGACATTATCTTCTTCTGGGTCGCCCGGATGGTCATGATGACCACGCACTTCACCGGCCAGGTCCCGTTCAGGCACGTCTACATGCACGGCCTGATCCGCGACGCCGAAGGCCAGAAGATGAGCAAGTCCAAGGGCAACACCCTGGACCCGGTCGACCTGATCGACGGCATCGACCTCGACGGCCTCCTGGCCAAGCGCACCACCGGCCTGATGAACCCCAGGCAGGCCGAGAGCATCGCCAAGAAGACCCGCAAGGAATTCCCCGAGGGCATTCCGGCCTTCGGCGCCGACGCGCTGCGCTTCACCATGGCCGCCTACGCCACGCTGGGCCGCAACATAAACTTCGACCTGAAGCGCTGCGAGGGCTACCGCAACTTCTGCAACAAGCTGTGGAACGCCACCCGCTTCGTGCTGATGAACGTCGAAGGCAAGGACTGCGGCGTGGAAGCCGGCGCGGCGGTGGAATTGTCGGTGTTCGACAAGTGGATCATCAGCCAGTTGCAGCGCACCGAGGCCGAGGTCGCCAAGGGCTTCGACGACTATCGCTTCGACAACATCTCCACCGCGCTGTACCGCTTCGTCTGGGACGAATACTGCGACTGGTACCTGGAGCTGGCCAAGGTCCAGCTGCAGACCGGCAACGAAGCCCAGCAGCGCGGCACGCGCCAGACGCTGATCCGTGTGCTGGAAACCGTGCTGCGGCTGGCGCATCCCATCATCCCGTTCATCACGGAAGAACTCTGGCAGAAGGTCTCGGTGGTGGCCGGCAAGCGCCGCGCCGGCGAATCCACCAGCGTGGGCGTGCAGCCCTACCCCGCCGCCCAGGCCGAGAAGATCGACGAGGCCGCCGAAGCCGCGATGGCCGAGCTCAAGGCCCAGGTCGACGCCGTGCGCGCGCTGCGCGGCGAAATGAACGTGCCGCCCTCGCAGAAGGCGCCGCTGAACGCCACCGGCAACCGCGCCGCCCTGGAACGCAATGCCCCCTACCTGGCGGCCCTGGCCCGGCTGACCGAGGTCAAGGTGGTCGACCGGTTGCCCGACGTCGTCGGCGCCCCCGTGCAGGTGGTCGGCGACGCACACCTGATGCTGCACATCGAGGTCGACGTGGCCGCCGAGAAGATCCGCCTGGACAAGGAGATCGCCCGCCTGGAAGGCGAGATCGCCAAAGCCAACGGCAAGCTGGGCAACGCCAGCTTCGTCGACCGCGCCCCGGCCGCCGTGGTGGAGCAGGAACGCGCCCGGCTGGCCCAGTTCAGCGATACGCTGGACAAGGTGCGGGAGCAGCGGGCGAAACTGGGCTGACAGCGGATTTTCGACCGGCGAGAACGGCCCCTTCCGGGGCCGTTTCCTTATCCGCAACGCCCTCCCCCTGAACCGAAGGATGACAAAAAGATCACCCCGACGGTTGAAATATCGCTGCATGCTTGACAAACTGTCTCCACGAGGAGACACTTGGCATGCTGATCATCAAGAGAACGAACCAGTTCGCGGAATGGCTGCATCGGCTGAAAAGCCCAAGCGACCGTGGCGCCATCCTGATGCGGCTTCTGCGCGTCCAGCACGGGCTCTTTGGCGACATGCGTTCCATCGGCGAAGGCATCCACGAACTTCGCCTGCATATCGGCCCAGGCTACCGGCTCTACATCGCACGGGAGGGTGCCGACATCTACGTCCTGCTCTGTGCGGGCATCAAGGACACGCAGAAACACGATATCGAACTCGCCAGGACCATCTGGCGGGACTTGAAGCGGGAGCGACACGCATGATAGCGCCGACAAAAACAACCACCGCCGAATTCGATGCGGCTGAATTCCTGCGAGACGAAGCTAGCATCGCCTGCTTTCTCGCGGAAGCGGCCGGCGACGCAAACCCCGACGTCTTTCTTGCCGCGCTGGCAGCCGTGGCGCGTGCGCGCGGCATGAGCGACATTGCGCGCAAAGCCGGACTGGGCAGGCAAAGCCTGTACAAAGCCCTGGCTCCAGGGGCCAATCCGCACTATCTGACCCTGCGCAAGGTCATGGACTCGCTCGGTGTCGTCTTCACCATTGCAGCCAAAGCCCCGTGACGCTCGCCCTGCCCGGCTCAACGAGCCGTCGTATCCCTGGCCACCCGGACCGGCTTGACCACCGCGCCAAAGCGATCGTGGATGAAGGCCGCCACCTTCTCCCCCCATAGCCGGTGCCCGGCCGTGGTCGGATGCATGGAATCCGCGAACAAATAGTGCTGGTCCGCGTCCGGCTCCACCAGCGTGGCGGGGGTGCACAGCAGTGCATCCACCTCGCCCTGCGACGCATCGTAATTGGTGCAGGCGGGCTTGTCGGTCACGGTCAGGCCCACCGCGGCGGGGTCGTCGACGGCATCGTCGATCAGGCCGGCCAGGTCGAACACCTGCACGCCCGTTCCCGACAGCCCGCCGGCCACGAGTTCGTTGTAGCCCTCGGACACGTCGGTGGCCAGGTCTTCCAGCTCGGTATTGCGGATGAACGGCAGCATGCCCAGGTCGGGAAGGTTGACGTATACGATCCGCTTGGCGCCGGCCGCGGACAGACGCTTGAGCTGGGCCACCATGGCGGCCGCCTTGGCCCGGACCAGCGCCTCCATCCGGTCGTCGGCATCGGACGCGGGTTCGGGCTCGGTGTCTCCCAGGGTCTGGAAGGCATCGAGGAAATCGTTGCCGCCGCCCTGCACCAGCACCAGTTCCGTCCCGTCGAAGCCTTTGTGCGTGGCCAGGTAGCGGTCGATCTGGGCCTTGATGGAAACGGCGGTCTCGCCCTGGAGTCCGCCATCGGCCGGGATGCCATCCGGAGCCGGCGCCGTCGCGGCGTCGGTCTCGATATGGGCACCGCCCTGCGCATAGCCATTGCCGCCCAGGTCCACGATGCGGCCGCCTTGCCCGCGCGGACCGAAATCGACCTGCTGGTTCGGCTTGATCGGCAGGCCCAGCGCGTCGGCCACCACTTCCACCCAGACCTCCCCAGGCTTGGTCGTGAAACGCTGCCCTGCCGCGCTGCGCGTGGCCGGGTCGGGATAGGTTGCGCCGGGATTGTAGGTGCCGACGTCGCTCAGGCTGTCGCCAAAGGACACGATGGCGCTGATCGGCCCGGTCACGATCGGGCGCACGGCGCGGTCGCGGAAGGCCATTGCCGCCAAGCCGCCCACGACGAGCAGCGCCAGGACCAGAAGCCAACGCAATGACGGTAGCCGCATGGGGGTCACCTTGGGGAGAACGGTCGCGCCGGCGAACGCCAGCTGCGGTATGACACGCCGCCCGACGGCAGGTTCAGCGCCGCGGGCGGAGAAAGTACCTGTAGCCCGTCAGCGGCGTTTCATGTAATGCACGAACACTTCGCCATCGTCGGTCTGCGCCAGCAGCTCGTTGCCGGTCTGCTTGGAAAAAGCCTGGAAGTCACGCACCGACCCCTTGTCGGTGGCCACCACCTTCAATACCTGCCCGCTCTCGAGCGTGGCCAGCGCCTTCTTCGCACGCAGGATGGGCAAGGGGCACTTGAGCCCCTTGGCATCCACCTCCAGATCGAACGCCACCGGTTCGGTACTCATTGCGCCTTCTCCCGCCGCACCGCTCACAGGCGGCCTTCCACCCAGCCCTGCACGCTGGCGAGCGCCTGCGGCAGGCCCGAGGGATCCGTGCCGCCGGCCATCGCCATGTCCGGCCGGCCGCCGCCCTTGCCGCCCACCTGCTGGGCCACGAAATTGACCAGATCGCCGGCCTTGACCTTGCCGGACACGTCGGCCGTGGCGCCGGCCACCAGGCTGACCTTGCCGCCGTCGACGGCGGCCAGCACGATGGCGGCGGACTTGAGCTTGTTCTTGAGCTGGTCCACGGTCTCGCGCAGCGACTTGGGATCGACCCCGTCCAGCTTGGCAGCCAGCACCTTCACGCCCTTGACCTCGACCGCCGAGGCCGCCAGATCATTGCCGGCGCTGCTGGCCAGCTTGCTCTTCAACTGGGCGATTTCCTTCTCCAGGCCCTTCAGCTGGTCCTGCACCTGGCCGATGCGCGCCGGCAGGTCGCCCGGCTGCACCTTCAGCGCGCCCGCGGCCGAAGCCAGCGTGGCGTTCAGGTTCTGCAGATAGGACAGGCTGTTGTCGCCGGTGATGGCCTCGACCCGGCGCACGCCGGCGGCCACACCGCCCTCGCTCACGATCTTGAACAGGCCGATGTCGCCGGTGCGACCCACGTGGGTACCGCCGCACAGCTCGCGCGAAAAGCCGATGTCCAGCACCCGCACCTCGTCGCCGTACTTTTCGCCGAACAGCGCCATCGCGCCGCCCTTGACCGCGTCGTCGTAGGCCATCAGCTGCGACTGCACCGGCGTGTTGGCCAGCACCTCGCGGTTGACGATGGCTTCCACCTGCGCGATCTGGTCGGCGCTCATGGGGGCGTCGTGCGCGAAGTCGAAACGGGTCTTGTCCGGGTCCACCAGCGACCCCTTCTGCTGCACGTGCTCGCCCAGGACCTGGCGCAACGCCTTGTGCATCAGGTGGGTGGCCGAGTGGTTGCGCATCGTGCGCGCGCGGCGGACTTCGTCTACCTGGGCATCGACCGTGTCGCCCACCGCCAGCGAGCCCGAGACCAGCTTGCCATGATGGCCGAACACGTCGGCCTGGATCTTCTGCGTGTCTTCCACGTCGAAACGCGCCGCGCCCTGCACCAGCACGCCGGCATCGCCCACCTGCCCGCCCGACTCGGCGTAGAACGGCGTGCGGTCCAGCACCACCACCGCGGCCTGCCCGGCCTCGATGCGCGGCACCGAGGCGCCATCCACGTACAGGGCCGTGACCTTGCCTTGCGCGGCCAGGTGCGCATAGCCTTCGAATACCGTCTTGGCGCCGTCGTACGACAGGCCGGCGGCCATCTTGAACTTGCCCGCGGCGCGGGCCTGCTCGCGCTGGCGGGTCATCGCGGCCTCGAAGCCGTCCATGTCCACGTCCACGTTGCGCTCGCGGCAGATGTCGGCCGTCAGGTCCACCGGGAAGCCGTAGGTGTCGTACAGGTTGAACAGCGTCTCGCCGTCCAGCGCGGCGCCCGGCTTGAGCGCGGCCAGCGCGCCGTCCAGGATTTTCATGCCGTGTTCCAGCGTTTCGCCGAAACGCTCTTCCTCCTGGCGCAGTACCTGCTCGACCCGCGCCTCGGCCTTGGCCAGCTCGGGATAGGCCTCGCCCATCTCGGCCACCAGGTCCTTGACGATGCGATGGAAGAAGGGCTTGGTCTGGCCCAGCTTGTAGCCGTGGCGCAGCGCGCGGCGGATGATACGGCGCAGCACGTAGCCGCGGCCTTCGTTGCCCGGGATCACGCCGTCCACGATCAGGAACGAGCAGGCGCGGATATGGTCGGCGATCACCTTCAGCGAGTTGTTCGCCAGGTCGGTACAGCCGGTTTCGCGCGCCGCGGCCTTGATCAGGTTCTGGAACAGATCGATTTCATAGTTCGAATGCACGTGCTGCAACACCGCGGCGATCCGCTCCAGGCCCATGCCCGTGTCCACGCAGGGCTTGGGCAGCGGGTTCAGGGTGCCCGACGCGTCGCGGTCGAACTGCATGAACACCAGGTTCCAGATCTCGATGTAGCGGTCGCCGTCTTCCTCGGGCGATCCCGGGGGGCCGCCCCAGATCTCGGGACCATGGTCGTAGAAGATTTCCGAGCACGGGCCGCAGGGACCGGTATCCGCCATCTGCCAGAAGTTGTCGGACGCGTAGCGCGCGCCCTTGTTGTCGCCGATGCGGACGATGCGCTCGACCGGCACGCCGATCTCGTTCTGCCAGATGCCGTAGGCCTCGTCGTCCTCCTGGTAGACCGTGACCCACAGCTTTTCCTTGGGCAGCTTGTAGACCGTGGTCAGCAGTTCCCAGGCGTAGTGGATGGCGTCGCGCTTGAAGTAGTCGCCGAAGCTGAAATTGCCCAGCATCTCGAAAAACGTGTGGTGCCGGGCCGTGTAGCCCACGTTTTCCAGGTCGTTGTGCTTGCCGCCGGCGCGCACGCTGCGCTGCGACGAGGTCGCGCGCTTGTACGGGCGCACTTCGTTGCCCAGGAAGACGTCCTTGAACTGGACCATGCCCGAGTTGGTGAAGAGCAGGGTCGGATCGTTGGCCGGCACCAACGACGAGGACGGCACCACGGTGTGGCCCTTGGACTCGAAGAACTGAAGGAACTTCTGACGGATCTCGGCGGATTTCATCGCTGCACGCAGGTAGGGGGATGAATCGCCAACTGCACCCGTTTGCATCCCCGGATAGATATCGAATCGTCAATTATAGAGGGACGGCGGCCCCGGGGTGCGCGCCCGGGCCGGAACGGGGAAAACGGGGGCGGATCGCCGGACCGGCGAGCGCCGGAGCCGGGCTACCGGCCTGCCATCGCCTTCTTGATCTTCTGATCGGTCTTGTACTGGCTGAGCGCGTAGACCGACCAGATCGCGGCCGGGATCCAGCCGATCAGCGTCAATTGCAGGATCAGGCAGAAGATGCCGGCGAAGGGGCGGCCGATGGTGAAGAACTGGAGCCAGGGAAGGAGCAGCGCGAGAAGCAGACGCATGGGACGGAATGGAAACGGTGATGCGGACATTCTACCGGTAAGGCAGGACGCCAGCCGGGCGACCCCTCGGCAACCACGTACGTGGAGCCCCGTATCTTGTGTCGGGCCAAGGACCCGTTAGACCGGATATCCCCCGGCTAGGGGCTCATTCGCCGCCAGCGGGATCGCTCCCAAGACGGCATCGCACCAAGGCTAGTCATGAAACATCCGGCACGACCCGCTGGCCCGGGATCCTTCCCCGGCCTCATCTGCACACTTCCACTCACAGCGGTACTGGCCGCCTGCGGCGGCGGAGGAGAAGGAGGAGGTTCCCCTCCTCCTGCCCCTCCTGCTCCCCCACCCGGCCAGGAAATCACCCAGCCCATCACAGAGATGCCTACGTCGAGCCATACGGGGGACAAACTCGCTGCCTTTGTGCGGCTGAACGAAGCCCGATTGGCGGCGGGGGTTGGCGCTGTAAAGCAGAATGCCCAATTAGACGCGGCTGCCCAGGCTCATGCGACGTATCAGGTTAGGAATTATGTGGTCGGACACGGTGAAGACCCGAATAAACCGTGGTTCACGGGGACAAACCATGCAGCAAGAGCCATAGCCCAGGGATATTCGGGAAGAGTCATGGGAGAAGTCATCACTCACGCCCCTCCGGGAACCGAAGCCATAGAATCCTTCTTGCATTCGGTGTACCACCTGTATGGATTACTGGAGCCTCGTGCTAACCAAATCGGATTGGGTATTGATCAAATTACCCTTCCCGGTCCTCTAAACAGCACCAGCATTACGCTCGGGGCCACGGCCCCCGGACTTCTTCCCGTTACTCCCGTCTGGCACTGGCCCGTCGATCGACAGACTGACGTCGCCCCCCGTTTCCTCCCATCTGGAGAATCACCAAACCCTGCGCCTGACTTGGCTGTCACCGGCACACCAATCATGTTCTGCGGCTCGGAAGGCAACTATGCCCCGCTGCACGTCCTTCGGGTGGCGGTTAGGAAAGAGCATGAGTCCAATGAGCTACCACTCCGGCTTCTGCGCCACTCAACTGTGGAAATCGGAGAAGGAGTCAATGCCGAAGTAGTCATCGACTCCAATCTCGGTACCATTCATCAAGGATGCATTTTCCTGCTTCCCATTGTTGAACTCGAATCTGGCAAGACCTATGAAGTAAGACTCGAAGCTTCTCAGGCGGGGAAAAACGTCGAAAAAACATGGACGTTCTCAACCCGACATGTTCATTAGATTGCAAGAGGGGAGTCCCCTCCCAAGATCTACCCTGGCATCTCGTAATAACAAGATGATTGAAAACTTCCGCTCTGGAAGAAATAGCCGGAATATCCGTTATTAACGGATTGTTGGTAACGGTTCTGGTTGGAGAATTTGCCAGAACTGGCGCTGTACTGCTCCCATGTATAAGTGGCCCACGCATTGGCGCTCCCATTAGTCCAGGCGGAGCAGGAGGCGCCTACGATCGTAATTGCCGAACTACTGATCTCCATTACAAGGTTCACATTCAATGAGCCAGGCGAGAAAACGCAGCGAGTGTTCGTCGGGTTCAAGACACACACCGGAGCCCAGTAGTTGTTCCACTGACCATGCGATTGAATTTCTGCCCCATCTCCTCTCACCTCGACGCGCAAGACTGCGGGAAGCTCGTTCCAGCCACTCCGACCATCCCAGATTTCCCGAAAATACAGTTGGACACCGTTCATTCGATCCAATAGCTCCTGAATACTGGCCGGGCTTACTGGCCCTGGTGTTATATCCGGCGGCGGAGACGTGACCGGACTATCCGGCATCACCCTCTTCGCCACCCCCGTTATATGCGTGGAATCCACCCAAGGTGTCCGCATCTGCGGCGGTGCCGGTTGCGCGCCGGCGTTCCATGAAACCAGGACGCAGCCCGCGCCCGCGGCGATGATTCGCTTCATTCTTCCTCCCTAGTATTTGCAATAGACCTGGGCGATGGCCTTGGCGGGACCGCCAAGAACCGTTCCGTCGTAGTCCAGCAGTTGCACCTGCCAGCCCGTCCCGGCGTCCACTGCCTTGCGGGTGAACGACGAAGCCTTGGAGGACTCGATCTGGGGCAACAGATAGATGAGCGGTGTGCCGGCGGCGGTACCAAGCCGGCCGCAGGCGGGTTTCTGGACGGTGTCGCCGGACGCGACGATCTGGCTGCCGGTCATGACGTAGCTGGACAGCAGGTCGTCGGCGCGCATCCAGACGCCAAGGCGGCAGACCAGGCCGGTGCCCGAGGCGGAGTCGGTGGCGAACGCGCCGTTGGGGGCGCAGGCGGTGCCGGTCGATGCCATGGCTGCCAGTTCGCGCCATGTGCCGCCGGCGCAGACCAGGAGGCCTCCGGCCGACGTGCGGGCGAATTCGGCGTTGGCGCCGGCCTCGGTGGATATCCGTGAGAGGCAGGGGGTGTTGGCCGCGGCCACCTCCCTGACGCCCAGCCGATCGACGGACACGCCGGCATGTCCGACGAGGTCGCGGCCGACGACCGAGAGCGCAAGGCCGGCCCCGGTCGCAACGATCATCTGGCCCGTGTTCACGCGCAAGGTGGGCTGCGCGTCGGCGGCGTCGAAGATCGATCCCCGGTCGGTGGACAGTCCCGCGGCGGCACGGACCCGCTGGCTGGCGACGATGCCCGAGACTGGATCGATCTGGACGATGCTGCCGTTGTCGGCCCGGAACAGGCCGGTCTTGGTCTGCAGCACGCCGGCGCACTGCACGGTCAGCACGCCGGTGTTGGTCGCCGTCAGGCAATCGCCGGCCGTACCCCGCAGCGCCAGGGAATCGTGCAGCCGCACGCCGCCTCGCACATCCAGGCTCCCCTGCAGGTCGGGATTGCGGCTATCCCGCATGCGCACGAACTGCTGGAACAAGGTCGTATCCAGGCTTGCCAGGGCTCCCACGACACCCGCCGTCGCGCCCAATGGATTGGGAAGGACGTGTGTCGCGCCGCGCATCAGCGCCGGCTGGTCGGGATAGGCGGCGGCGCCGTATCCGGCGGTGGCCATGACGACCTGGGCCAGGATGCCGGGATCCGGCTCGGAAGCCCCCGGCGCGCGCAGCGGCGTGGCGGTATGCACCAGCGCATCCACCCTGCATCCGGTCCCTGGGCAGGAGCCGCTGCGCTCGACACGGATGGCGACAGCCTGGTTGAACGGCGTGCGATCGGGAAATCCGCGCTGCAGCAGGCCGGCCTCCCTCAGTTCGGCCAGGGTGGGCGCGAATGCCTGCGCCACGCCGGCAACGGGTGCTCCGCCGGCCAGCGCGTCGTAGTGCCGGACCAGGTAGCCATCCATGGCTCCCTTGATCGCGAGCAGGTACGTCCCCGTCGCCTGGGCCGCCGCGTCGTCCACCTCGCGCACCAGGCGGCTCCCCGCCAGGACGGCCAGCACCATGGCGATGCTGGCGGCGATGGCCAGTTCGATCAGGGTCCATCCGCGCTGGCGTGCCGCGCGGGCAGCCGGCGCGGCATGGAGAGCCGTCGTATGCGACATGGGCGCGCCCTATCGTGCGGTGAACGAGAAGGAGTTCGTATCGCCGCTGGTGCAGGCGGCGTCCGCGCCGGCGGCGTTATAGGTGCCCGCCGCTCCGCCGGTGCCCGGCTGCTTGACGGTGACACTGTTGATGACGATGCGCTCGGACACTCGCTGCATGACCGCGGCCAGCGCCGGGCATGCCGCTTCGTTGACCTTGTCCAGCGTCAGTCCGAAGGCATCCCCGGACGAAGTCAGGGTATCGGCAGCGAGCACGATCCTGCCGTCCGTGGCGCCCAGGCCATGCCGGACCGTGGCCGTGGCCCCCGAGCCCGCGACGGTGATGACGCTGCTGCTGCGCAGCGAATTGGCGAGCTGGGCGATTCCTATGCCCGTATAGGGCGTGTTGCCCAACCCCTGGCTGGAGACCTTGGTGCGCGCGATGAAGCGATGCAGTTCCTGCCCCACCGCCGGCACCTTGTTCTCGATGACATAGCCGTTGATGGCGGGAATGCCGATGATGGCGGCGATCAGGACGATGGCGGCGACGATGGCGACCTCCACCAGGGTGAAGCCCTGCTGGCGCCCGGGACGAACGTGAAGAAAGCGAGACATGGGAATACCTCATCGGCTGGAGTAATAGTTGGTCAAGGCGGAACGCATTTCGTTGACGACGCCGACATGCCAGAAGACCAGGGACAACGCGACGCCTACGGCGGCCAGCAGCAGCACCCAGCGGGCGGCGGCCGCTTTCCTGGCAACCTGTCCCAGCGACCGCGCCTCCAGGCGCACGCGCGTCTGCTGCAAGGCGCTGTCCATGCCGCGGGCCGAGATCAGGTCGGCCAGGAACCACAAGGTCTCGGGCTCGACGATGCCGGTGTCGAAGGTGGCGCTGCCCACGCGGCCGTCGTCGATATTCGCGATCATTCTTTCCAGGTGCCAGCGCCGCCACGGATTGGCGCCCTCCACCTGCAGTTCCAGAGCTTCGCGCAGCGCGGTACTGACGTTGCCGCGCCGCTTCACCATGGTCGCCAGCGACGCCAGGAAGCGTATGCCCTGCAGGTCCCGGTACAGGCGCCAGACAAAATACCGGTCCAGCACACGGCGGACACGGCCGGTAAGGTTGGGCATGGACCAGGCCACGAAGTAGACGGCCAGGCCCACGGCCAGCGCGGACACGAACAGGTGCGCCTGGACGAGTTCGGCGAAGGCATAGAGACGCCGGGTCAGGCTGCCCAGGAACTCGTCGGGAACCGCACCGAACGCCCGCTTCAGGCGCGGCACGGTGAACATGGGCACGGCGACGATCATGCCGAACGAGACCAGCACGGCGGCAAGGGCCGCCGACAGCGTGGCGGACAACGTGCGCCGTGCCTCGTCGGCCAATCTCGTCACCGCCGCCACGTCGCGCAAGGTCTGTTCGAGCGCACCCGCGCCGCCTCGCTGGGCCATGCGAAGCAGGACCAGGTCGTCGTCCGGCAGCGTCGAACGCAAGGTCTCGTGGAGATCGCCGCCCGCATGCTGATAGCGCGCCGCCCAGTACGCGGACAACACGCCCCGCGGATGGTCTCCATAGCGCCGGGCGTCGTCCAGGAAGATATCGCGCAATGTCTTGCGGCCATTGCAGGCGTCCATGACATCGGCCAGATAGTCGTAGTAATCGGCGCGGCCGGGCCGGAACTGCGCCGCGCACCACGCGATGCGCGCGCGTTCGCGAAGCGTGTTCATGCCGGACGGCCTCCCCGTTCGGCATCCCGGCGGCGCCCGAGCGGCGCCTGCACCCGGCCGGAGGCCAACCTGCGGGGCCGCCTGCGCCCAGGCGGCACCTGTGGCGCGCGGGTCCTCCGCAGTTCGACGGTCTCGAAACTGACGAATCTCGGTTCGATGTCGCGCGGATCGACCAGCCCTTGCGACGCCTTGTAGATCGCGCACTCCATCGCCGTCTTGCCCGTCATGTCGGCATGATCGAACGCGCTGCGCCGCTGGAACCGGAAGTAGTCGCGCAACGCCAGCGTGTCCGCGTCGCGCACCAGCCGCAGGAACCCGTCGTCGACGGTGGGATCGATCATTTCGGCGGCGACGGTGCGCCCGGCGTAGCCATGCAGTTCCGGCAGGGTGCTCTGCCGGCAGGCGGGGCATCCATCGGGATTGCGGACCTTCAGCGCGTTGACGTCGATGGCGTACAAGGCATGGAGCCGATCGGCATAGCGTCGCCAGTGATCGGGCTCGTGGCTGGCCATGCCGCCCCCGCCGGCCCGGTCGAACAGGCTGGACAACGGCAAGGCGCAGGCGGGGCACAACGCCGGCAACAGCGTCTGATAGACCAGGAGCTTCAGTATCCCGGGCGTCGCCAGCAGCCTTCGGGAAACGCCGATGAAGTCCGAGGCCAGGCGGTCCGGGATCAGGGCCGCGCCGCCCGCATGCGTCGTGGTGTACAGGTTGCTGCCCGAGCTGGCGAGGTCCATGAACGCCCTGCCGGTGGAGCGATCGCGTATCTCGCCGATGAGCAGGTCGTTCATGGCCGATCGCTTGATGGTCTTGAGCTTGGCGTCGAACTCGTTGGAAACCGAACCGTCGAGCGACCGGCTGACGCTGTTCTGCAG
Source organism: Pigmentiphaga sp. NML030171 (assembly GCF_002188635.1). Lineage (GTDB taxonomy): Bacteria > Pseudomonadota > Gammaproteobacteria > Burkholderiales > Burkholderiaceae_B > Pigmentiphaga > Pigmentiphaga daeguensis. The sequence goes on from NZ_NINX01000038.1 coordinate 125,919, forward strand.
CGCGTTGGGAATGAGATATTCGACCGGGTCCTCGAGCGTGATGACCTTGCGGGTGGACGGGATGCGGGACATCATCGAGGCGATGGTGGTCGATTTGCCGGATCCCACCACCCCTGCCAGCACGATGGCTCCCCCTTCGGCCACCAAGGCGCGTTCGACCACTCGTACCTGGGAAGGCAGATACCCCAGCCGGGCGAAATCCGGGGGCTGTTCACGCATGTCCATGCGCAGCAGGCGCATGGTGACCGACGCCCCGGCATCGGTGGCGAGCGACGCCCAGCGCAACATGAACGACACCCCTTCCACATCGTGCAGGATGCTGCCCTGCTGCTCGATCATCGGGTCGAAGACCGCGCCGTTGCCGCCTTGTATATCCATATAGGCGACGGCCAGCACCTCGCGCAGCGTACTGGTCTGCATGCCACGGAAGCGTTCGGGCATCACGTAGCGGCCGCCCAGGGTGTATCGGATCTCGGATTCCGGATGCGCGGATCGCAGGTTGACATGGATGTCGCTCGCACCGTGGCGCGCGCCCCAGGCGACGATGTCGTGGAAAGCCGAAGCCATGGAGCTCTTGACGGGATCGAGCAGTACCCGGCGGCGCGACCGCAGGGTATCCCCCGTGATCTGGCCACGCACGATCGACAGCAACAGCGTCGCCGGCACCACGACGCGGGCGGGACTGGCCAGCGTTCGGCCGCGCGCCTGCACCATGCGCTCGAACTCCTCGATCTGCTCGCTGCGCGCATAATCATCGACGGTGAACAGGGCCACCCGGCCGTCCTCGAGTTCGACGGGACAGAGCTTGTCCAGCAGGTTGCCGACGTCGAAGCCGGAACGCAGCACCCGCCGGAAGGCTGGCGTCATCCGGGCGAGCTGGTCGCGGCCGTCCAGCCGCATGACGAGCTCCGGGAACGCGATGCCCTTGCATGCGGACGGATCCTTTTCTTTGTCCGCGGACGCCGCGGCGGTAGCGCCCGACGCCCTCAGGCGGCTGCCGGCCAGCAGCGCCGACACGCCCGGCCGGCCCCAGATGAGCGGGCTCATGGCCGCGCTCCGAGTGCGGGAACGAGCATGGGCAGCATTGCCGGCGCCGGCGCCGGCACCGGCGCCATGCCGGCCGAACCGGCTCCCGCCGCCGCGGCCGGCATGGGCACGGCGGGCGGGATGCAGGCCGAACGTTCTTCCGCGCCTTTTTTCAGATAGACGCAGCCGTCGTCGATACGCTGCAACCGATATTCCCGGCCCGGATGGGTCGTACCGCGAGGCAGCTCGCTGCCCTGGCGATACAGCCGCGATTCGCCATTGACCAGCACGACCGCGTTCAAGCCCCCGCTCAAGCCATACAGGGAAGTCAGGACGATTTTGTCGCCATGGCGGGCCGGCGCCGCGGCCGCCCTCGGGGCAGGCGCCTGGCGGGCTCGCTCCGCGGCCAGGGCGCGGGCGGTATCGATGCGTAGCATCTCGCGCACCTTGTCCAGTTCGCTTTCAGCCGCTTCCACCCGGGGATGGATCAGGAACAGGGCGGCGATCATGGCCACGGCGGGCCGCCCGCCCCACTCAATCACGCGCATAGAGGACTCCAGAAATGCCGGCCATGAGCCGGCTCCGATTCAAGGAAAGTTCGGCGTCGGGAGCCACGGTAAGCGAGGCCGACCGCCATTCGACCTGGCCGGCCAGCAGCTCCGGCATCAGGAACAGGGACCGCAACGGTCCTTCCAGCGCCAACGGCCGCTCGAATATGGCCGGCATCGAAGGCGGCGCGGGAATGACGGCCCCGTATTCGTCGCGTGGAGGCTCCAGCCGCGCGGGCGCCGCGTCTCCCAGCGTGATGCCCGACAATAGCGGCATGACCTGCTGCAGGGCCGTGACGGTCTGGTCGTCATGCTCCTCCTGGCTCCTGAGCCGCGATGGCTCGAGCGCCTGGCCGCCGCCGGCGATGGAAAAGTGCGCTACGACGGCATCCATGGGTTGCCATGTCTCTTTCCAGCCTGGCGGGCGGGCCGCGAGAAAGCTGGCGTTGGTGGCCAGGCGATGCCCCCTGCCATACCCGGCGCGGCACGTCCAGCCCGGCCCGGCATCTCGCGTGCACTGGGCGGACGACAGCTTCCAGCCTCCCAATTCGGCGGGCAGCTCGGCCAGCGCATCCAGGACGGCCAGCCCGTCCTCCTGGGCGTGCAGGCGTACCCGCTGTCGAAAGGTCTCGAACACGCGGGCCCATGCCGCGTCGGGATCGATGCTTGCCGGCGCGGGCGCCTGGGTGCCGCCCAGGTGGCGATACCAGTCCCAGCCGGCCCGCAGCAGAAATGCGGCGGCACACCCCAGGGTCGCGACGACCAGCGGCCGCGGCAGCGTCGGCATGCTCCAACCGCATGGCTGGAGCCGGTATGGATCCGGCGATTCGCCCAGCAGCGCCGGCAGCGAGACGTCGCCGGAATCTTCCGAGTCGGCGCCCAGGACGACGAGTTCGTCGCCGTGATGCGCGGCCAGGGCGTCCAGGGCCTCCTGGGCATCGGCGGCGGTATCATGGACGCGGTCCGAATGCGTGAGTACCTTGCCACCCTGCGAGGCGACCACCCATATGCGCCCGTCGGGCAGCACCGCCCGCAGCGCGACCACCCCTTGCCTGTGGTCGGCGGCGAAGGCCAACGCCCCGCTGTGGAGACTGGCCGCCAGGCCACGGTCGGCACGGCTCAGACGGACCACGCCGACGGCCTCCGAACCGGGCGCATGGGCATAGTGCGAAGCCCTGACCTCCCGAGCCTTCTGGCGCGCCCGCTGGTCCAGCCGGCTGCCCAGGATGGTGTGCCAGCGCATGCCCAGGACCAGCACGCGCTCGTCGCCGTCGAATCGAAGCAGGACGTAATCGTTCATGGCGAGTCAGAAGCCTTCCTCGACCTGCGCGGTGATGAGCACGACCGTATTGCGACGCTCGCGCGCGGTCTTGCCCGAGCCGCCCAGCAGCATCGGCGCCCCCTCGTCCAGCCGGCGCTTGTCGTACTGGTCCTGCGAGCGCTCGAAACCCGACACCAGCACCGGCTGGCCGGGCCTCAGCTCGACCTGCTGCACGGTCCCCATGCCATCCACGGTTTTCTGCTGCAACTGGACCTGGTTGCCGCTGGCGCCGAAAGTCAGCGTCTTGAGAGGCTGGGCGACCGTGTTGTCGTAGGCGATCGTGAGGAGGATCTGGCCGTCGTCCTGCGCATCGGGAATCACGGTCAGGAAGGACCCGACGGTTTCCTCCTTCTGCGTGACTGACGGCGCGGTGGACGTGCCCGCCGACGACGCGACGGTAGTGACCTGCACCTGGTCGATATAAGTGAAGGTGGTGCGGACCGCATGCGTGACCGGGCGCCGGTTCAGGGTCTGCAACGGCACCGTGGTATGGCGGGTGATGGTGGCGATCTCGCTCAGTGCCTTCAGTACCACCGCCGAGCCCTCCCAACGGCCGCCGGCGATGGACAGGCCCAGGCCCGACCCCGCGACGTCCGACACCAGCGATGCCGGGGAGCCGGCCTGGGCGGCATCCCGTGTACGGCGATAGACCAGATTCCAGTCTATGCCTTGCTCGGTCTGGTTCCTGGCCACCAGCTCGATCTCCTCGAACATCAGGCGCACGCGCCGGGTCAGGGCCTTGTTCTCGCGTTCCAGGAAAGCCGCGACACGGTCCAGCGCCTCGGGGGTGTCGGTGACGACGATGAGCCCCGAGGCGTCGCCATTGGCGACCAGCGTGCCGGCACGCGTGAGGAAGGGTTCGAGCTTGGCCTTGACCGCCCCCAGGGCGTCGCTGCCCGTCGATTCGATGCGCGTGGACGATGTGCTTTCGAAAGCGCCTGCGTTGCCGCCGCCCGCCCGTCCCAGGCTGGCGGCCGCGGAGGCCTTCAAGGTAAGCGCGCGTACGTTGAATACCCGGGTATCCGTGCGGAAGAAGACGATGGCGCCGGCCTGGTACTTCCAGTGCACGCCCAGGCGGTTGGCCGCCAGGTCCAGCAGGCGGGGCAGCGGATGCAGCCCCGTCGGCAGGCTGACCTGGACGGCGGACGGCGTCCCCGCGCCGGCCGCCTGCGCCAGGGTCAGGCGCGGAAGAAAGGCTTCCTGCGGCAGGAGCGCGTCCGGCTGGATACGCACCTGTATGCCGGTGGCAAGCGCAATCTGCTCGCCCAGCGTGGGCAGGTCGACCCGGCCTCCGGGAAACATCAATGCCGTCTCGACCGACGCCCGGAGCGCCTCGGGCAGCGTGACCTCGCGCGACAATGGCTGGGGCTTGCCCGCCAGCCAGGGCCGGGCGACTTCCTGGGCACGTGCGCGCCCGGGCCCGCCCGCCACGGACTGCTGGAACGGAATGCGGGCGGTGGCGATGTTGTCGGACGCACGCGCCGCGTCGGCGTCGATGTGGCGCATGGCCTCGAACTGCCCGCAGCCCGACACGAAAAGAACCATGGCCGCCGTGCCGCGGAGGAACCGCGGCGACACACTGCATGCATGGACCATGGCCTACCCCTGGCGTCCCGTCGGCGTGCTGGTACGGTCGCACGATTCCGCATGGGGGACGACGCGCAGCACGCGGTTCGAGTAGAAACACGGCTGCAGGGGATGGGTGGACAGTTCGGTGGAGGCCAGCAGTTCGCGCACGGCCGTCTTGAAGTCGCTGCCCAGGCTGGCCGACCCGGCAAGCGGTATGTCGACGTCGACCGTCCAGTGTTCGGGGTCGAAGGTCCAGCCCGCGGCCATGGCCCACCGCCGCAGGGCCTGGCGCATGGTCCGGTCCGCCGGCGTGGCGTCGTACGTTCCCCGACGGACGGGCGCGGGGTCCGCTGCGGGACGCCCGCTGCCGATGGCGACCGTCTGCCCCTGGACTGGCCCGGGATAGCCTGGTGCGGCGAAAGACGAATCGTCCGGGTCGGATGGGTAGCCGCCCGCTCCGCCGGAACCACTCGTGCCGGCGCGGCCGCGGCCCCCGTGGTACTGGGCACGCGCCACGACTTCGCCTATCCGCAACAGGTACTCGCCCGCCGTGCCGGCCACCACCGCGTAGCCGCCCTGCCATGCGACCGGCGCCAGCCTTTCCCCTTGCGCGCCGACGCTGAAGACGGCAGGCAACACCTGCCCGACGCGAAATTGCAGATAGGTCTGCCGCCCGTCGTCGAAGACCTGCACGGGCGCCACGCGCTTGTCGCCCACGATGCGATAGGAAAAATCGAAAGCGCCATCCCTGCCGGCGTGCGGCGCAGGCAGGGCTTGCGCCGCGGCGGTTCCGCAGGCGAGCCATGCGGCGGCGATGGTGATGAGACACGGATGCATAGAGGACCCTTGGCAAAGCGGCGCGGCCAGACCGCGCCCAGGCATGCATCGTGCCGGGCAGCTCTGTGCCCGGGTAGCGTGTGAACTACTTACTGCCGGATGTTTTCATCCAGGTCCGGCGATGCGGGCAGGACATCCATCACTGTCCCTTCAGCCCCAGTTCGCGCACCAGCGAGCCCCACTTGACGTTCTCCTCGGCCATGAAGCGCGAGAACGCTTCCGCCGAATTCGGCACCACCTCGAATCCCATGCCGGACAGTTTCTCCCTGACCTCCGGCTGCTTGAGCACCTGCAGCACTTCCCGGTTCAGGCGCGCGACGACGGCATCCGGGGTCCTGGCCGGCGCGACCAGGCCGAACCAGGTGATGACCTCGAAATCGGGATAGCCCGACTCGGCGATGGTAGGCAGGTCGGGCATGGTCGGGGACCGCGTCCTGCCCGTTACCGCGATGGGCCGCAGCTTGCCGTTCTGCACGTTGGGAAGCAGGCCGGAGATGCTGGACATCATCATCTGCACCTGGCCGCCCAGCAGGTCGACGATGGCGGCCGAATCCCCTTTGTAATGGACTGGCGTCAGGTCGACGCCACAGCCCGGCATCAGCAAGCATCTGCAGCAACTGGAAGAAGAACTCGGGTTCGAGGTCTTTGCCCGCAAGCGCAACCGCATCGTCGGCCTGACCGAACCCGGCGAAGAAGTCGTGGCCATCGCCCAGCGCGTGCTCAACGACATCGACAGCCTGAAACGGCTGGGCGAAGAGCTTTCCTCGCGCGAAGGGGGCAGCCTGACCATCGCCACCACGCATACGCAGGCCCGCTACGTCCTGCCCCAGGTCATCGAGCGCTTCATCCGCCAGCATCCCAAGGTGCAGTTGCACCTGCGCCAGGGCAATCCGACGCAGATCTGCGAAATGGTGGAAGCAGGCGTGGCCGATCTTGCCGTGGGCACGGAAACCACGCGAGCCTTCCCGACGCTGGTCCGCATGGACTGTTTCGAGCTCGAGCGTTCCATCATCACCAAGGTGGGTCATCCGCTGCTCAAGATCCGCAAGCCCACCCTGCGCGACGTGGCGGCCTATCCGATCATCACGCACGACCCGGCTTTCAGCGGGCGATGGAAAGTGATCGACGCCAGCCACCTTGTTCGAACCCAGCATGACGTCGATTTCCCTGCGCATCAATGCCTATCTGCGCAACCACACCTTCGACTTCATCAGGATGTTCGCTCCGCACCTGACGCGGGACGCGGTCCGGGCGGCACTGCAAGAGGCCCGGTAGGCCGTGCTACGCTAGTCGATCCGTGCCATCGCCTCGGATTCCGACGACCATGCGCATCCGCATTCTGTCCGACCTCCACCACGAACACTTCAACGGCAATCGCCCGTTGCCCGACGTCGACGCCGACCTGGTCGTCCTGGCCGGCGACATCCATACGCACGATCTCGGCATCGCCTGGGCCGGCCGGGCCTTCGGCAAGACGCCGGTCGTCTACGTGCCGGGCAACCATGAGTTCTATTCCGCCCACATGGGCAGGCTGGACCGCAAGATGCGCGAGACGGCCCGCCGGCACGGCGTGCACCTGTTGCAGAACGAAGCGGTGGAGCTGGATGGCGTGCGCTTCCTGGGCACCACGCTCTGGGCCGATTTCGCGCTGTATGGATCGCCCGGCGATGAACTGGCGCAAGCCATGGCCGTGCGCGTGATGCCCGATTTCAGCTGCATCGACACCGACCAGGGAAAGTTCACGCCGGCGGCCTGCATCGCCCTGCACCAGGCTGCTCGCGCCTGGCTGGGACAACAGCTGGACACGCCCCACGCCGGCCCCACGGTGGTCGTCACCCACCATGCGCCCAGCGAACGTTCGGTGCCGCAGCAGTACAAGGGCAACCAGCTGTCGCCGGCCTTCTCGTCCAACCTGGACGACCTGGCGGCCAAGGCCGACCTCTGGATACATGGCCATACCCACACCTGTTTCGACTATCGCATCGGCAAGGCGCGCGTGGTGGCGAACCCGGGCGGCTATCCGGGCGAAAACGGGGAATTCGACCCCGGCCTGGTAGTGGAGATCTGACGGTTTACCGGAAGTCGGCGCCGATCAGGTCGTAGCGATCGGTGCACAGGGCATCCACGCCCCATGAGAAGAGTTCGCGCGCCCGCTCCGGATCGTTGACCGTGTAGCACATGAGGCCGTACCCCGCGGCCTTGATGTCGCGCGCCAGCCCGGCATCGAGCAGGTCGTGCCGGCAGTGCAGGGACACGCAATCCAGGGCTTCGAGCCGGGTCCGCCAGTCCGGCGGCACGCCCTCCACCAGCAGGCCGCGCGGAATGTCCGGCGCGGCTTCGCGCGCGGCGCCCAGCGCCTTGGCGGAAAAGGACGAGAACAGCGGCAACCCGGCGGGATCGGCAACCCCCGCATACAGATCCTGCACCATCTGCCCCACCACCTGCCCGGTATCCACGTCGTGGCCCGGCATGGGCTTGATCTCGATGTTCATCCAGACGCCATGGCGGCGCAGCCATTGCACGATGTCCTCCAGGCGCGGCACGGGCTCGCCCTGGAAGCGCGGATCGAACCAGGCGCCGGCGTCCATGCGCGCCAGGTCTGCGGACGCGAATGCCCCCACGTCTCCCACGCCGGGTACGGTGCGTCCGAGCCGGGTGTCGTGCATGAGGATGGGAACGCCGTCGGCGGCGAGCATGACGTCGAACTCGACGCCGCCGATGCGGCGGGCATGGGCCTCGCGCATGCCCGCCAGGGTGTTCTCGGGGGCCAGCGCGCCCCCACCCCTATGAGCCACCACGCGGGGATAGGGCCAGGTCCTGATGGAAACGGCGCCTTCCCCGGCGGTCATTTCTTCGCGCTCATCACCGCCGACGACCGCGCCACGGCATCGTCCAGCCCCTGCTTGGGCGGCTTGACGCCGTTCCAGACGGCGTTCAGTTCGCTGTTGATGATGTCGGTCACGCGATCGTAGTTGTTCAGGCGGAAGCCCCGCGTGAACTTGGCGGGCGGATTGGCCATGGCCCGCACCACGTTCTCGGCGCCGGGGATGTTCTTGTAGAACGACACCTCGGAGGCGCGGTAGGCCGCTTCGGTCAGCGGCAGGAAGCCGGTCTTCTGGTGCCATTCGGCCGCCACCACCGGCGTGGCCAGGTAGGCGATGAAGGTGGCCAGCGCCTTTTGTTCGGCGGTGGAGTGGCCGCCCAGCGCCCAGAACGCGGAACCGCCCACGAACGGCGTGCTGGGACGCGACGCCTCTTCCTCGTAATAGGGCAGCGGCGCCACGCCGTACGAGAACGTCGCCTTGCCCTGAACCTGGGCCAGCGCGCTGCTGCCGCTGGTCAGCACGGCACACTCGCCGGACGCGAACGCGGCATCGGCCTGGTCCTGGTCGGTGCGCACCGGGAACAGGTGGCTGCGGACCCAGCTCATCATCAGGGCCAGATGGCGGACGTGCAGCAGGTCGTTGGCCAGCAGTTGGGCGCCGTTGGGCCCTTCCAGCCCGTTGTTGCGCGTGGCGTAGGCCGTGTTGTGCATGGCCGAGAGGTTTTCCACGTGCACCCAGGTCTGCCAGCTCGTGGCGTAGGGACAGTTGACGCCATTCTGCAGCAGCGCGATCAGATGCGCCTGCATGTCGCGCCAGGTGCGCGGCGGGGTATCGGGATCCAGGCCCGCGCGCCGGTACAGGTCGCGGTTGTAGAGATAGACGGGGATGTCGGCCATCCAGGGCAGCGCCAGCAGGCGGCCCTTCGCATCGCTCATGCCGGCGGTGGTCTGCGGCAGGAACCAGCGCAGGTCCTTGATCGGATACTTGGCCAGCAATTCGTACATGGGCAGGATGGCTCCCTGCCGCGCGATGAACTCAGGCGAACGGTTGTCGGGCAGCTCGACCAGGTGCGGGGCGCGGCGCGCGCGCACGGCGGCCGTGCCATCCTCGATCAGCGCCTCGACCGAAGGCTTGGCCGTGACCTTGACCGTGAAGCCGTGCTGCTGTTCGTTGAAGCGCTGCACCAGCGAATCGAACTCCGCCGCCTGCTGCGGGTTCAGGGTATGCCACACCTGCAACTCGATCGGACCGGAAGGCGCGGCCATCGCGGCGGCGGCACCGGCGGCACCCGCGGCGCCAGCGGCCTTGGCGGCGCCCGCCGCCGGCTTCTTGGCCGGCGCGGCCTTGGTCGCCGGCTTGGCGCTGCCCTTCTTGGCGCCCTGCGCCGCTGCCGTGCCCAGGCCGCCCACGGCCAGGACGCCGGCGGCGAACACCGACACACCCCATTTCAACCAGCGCTTAGTCGGCTGCATCGATCCGTTCTCCGAAAACATGGTCAAGCTCAAGAGACACACTCACAAAAAGGGAAAATCCACCTGCGGCCGGCGGCCGCATATCAGGTCGGCCAAGGCCTTCCCGGATCCGCAGCCCATGGTCCACCCCAAGGTGCCGTGCCCGGTGTTCAGGTACAGATTGGGCAGGCGCGTGCGGCCGATCAGGGGCACGTTCGACGGCGTGGCGGGGCGCAGTCCCGACCAGTACGACACCTTGTCGAAGTCCAGCGCTCCTGGAAAGAGCTCCCGCGTCAAGGTGGTGAGCGCCTGGCAGCGCACCGTGTTCAGAGCGCGGGAATAGCCGCTGAGTTCCGCGGTTCCCGCGACTCTCAGCCTGTCGCCCAGCCGCGAAAATACCACCTTATGGGCACTGTCCGTCAGGCTGACCGTGGGAGCGCGGGTGGAATCCGTAACGGGGTATGTCGCCGAATAGCCTTTGGCCGGATAGACCATGCAGGAAACGCCCAGCGGGCGCACCAGCTCCGGCGTGAAACTGCCCAGCGCGGCCACGAATACGTCGCCCTGCACCTTGGCGTAGCGACCGTGGGCGTCGATGGTCTCCACCGCCTTGACCCACCCGCCCTCGTCCAGCAGGCGCGTGATCTGGGTGGAGAAACGGAATTCCACGCCCGCCGCGGCGGCCTTCTCGGCCAATGCGGTGGTGAAGAGATAGACGTCGCCGCTTTCGTCGGCCGCGGTGTAGTCGGCACCGACGATGCGGTGGCTTTGCGGCGCCAGGGCCGGCTCCAGCGCCACCAGTTCCTCGGTACTGAGGATGCGGCGGTCGACGCCGTATTCGCGCATCAGGTCGGCCGCCTTCTGCGAAGCGTCGAATTCGGCCGGATCACGATAGAAATTGATGATCCCTTTCTCGAGATGATCGTAAGGGATGCCCAGTTCGGCGCGCATGTCCTGCAGGGTCTTGCGGCTGTAGGCCGCCATATTGACCAGGGCCCGCACGTTGCGCGGCAGCCGGCCGGGCAGGCACTCGCGCAGGAAGGCCATGCACCACAGCCACTGGTGCCAGTCGGCGTGCAGCCGGAACAGCAGCGGCGCGTCGCCCCGGAGCAGCCAGCGCGCCAGCTTGAGCGGAGCCTGCGGATTGGCCCAGGGCTCGGCATACGAAACCGAGATCTGGCCGCCGTTGGCGAAACTGGTTTCCTGCGCCGGACCAGGCTGGCGGTCGATCACCGTGACGTCGTGGCCGGACTGGCGCAGCCACCATGCGCTGGACGTGCCGATGATACCGCTACCTAATACGACAACTCTCATTCTTGCTCCTCGGGCCTGGCGGACCATGTCCACCGCGGCGCCGCCCCGGCAGGCGGCGGAAAGCGTAAGTGTATCGCTCCCGAGGCGGCGGCATGCAAGCGCCCGGCCTCCGGCCGGAGGAGTTCGGCCGGGCCTGGCCTCAGGCCTTCAGCGGCACGGCCGGATCGGCCGCCGTGCCCTTGGCGGGCGACAGTCCGGCCTGCATGAGCTTGCGGGCCGTCATCTGGTCCACCGGCGAATTCACCGACTCGATGGCCCGCAGCGCGTCCCCGTCGAAATGCAGCACCGAGAAGCCGGTGCCGCGCGCCGCCGGCCGCACGACGCTTTGGTAGCCCGGGCGCCACAGGCCGGTGATCTGCAGGCGCGCCTCGCCCTGGTCCGACCAGAACCAGGGCACGGCGGTATAGGGCTGGGGATCGCCGCACAACCGGGCGGCCAGGGTGCGGGCCTGGTCGTTGGCGTTCTGCACCGATTCCAGCCGCAGCGGCTGCGGCCATGCGGGATGCGGGAAGGACGTGCAATCGCCGATGGCGGAGATGGCCGGATCCTCGGTGGACAGGGTGGCGTCGACCACGATGCCGTTGTCGCAGGCCAGGCCGGCGTCCCGTGCCAGGTCCACGTTGGGCGTCGCGCCGATGCCGGCGATGACGATGTCCGCGGGGACGGCCGCGCCGCCCGACACCACGCCCACCGCCCTGCCCTGCGCCATCTCCAGGCCGTCGACCGAACTGCCCAGGCGTATGTCCACCCCCGCCGCGCGATGCGTCTCCAGCAGGAAGGACGAGATCTCGGGCGACACCGAGCGCGTCAACAGGCGCGGCATGGATTCGAACACGGTCACTTCCTTGCCCAGGTGGCGGGCGGTGGCCGCGATCTCGAGACCGATGAAGCCGCCGCCCAGCACCACCACCCGCCGGGCGCCGGGCAGCGCATCGCGCAGTGCCCGCGCCTGGGCATAGGTGCGCAGATAGTGCACGCCGGGCGTCCCCACGGGTGCCTGCGGCAGTTCGCGCACGCACGCGCCCGTGGCCAGCACGAGGTGGTCGTAGGCCAGGTCTTCCTGCCCCGCGGCCGACGACAGCCGCAGGCGCTTGCCGGCCCGGTCGATGGACAGCGCGCGGGTGCCCAGCCTCAGCGTGATGCCGGCCTGCTCGTAGAAGGACGCGCCGCGCAGCTCGGGCAGCGGCGCCTCCGGATCCTTGATCAGGGTCTTGGAAAGCGGCGGCCGGTGATAAGGGATCTCGGGCTCGTCGCTGACCAGGACGATGCTGCCGGGAAACTGCTTTTCCGCCAGCGAGGCGGCCAGCTGCGCGGCGGCGTGTCCGCCGCCCACGATAACGAGTCGGGTCATGTGCTTACCTTGCGTCGGCGCGGACCGCGGGGCGGGACCAGCCCCCGGGCTCGCTGGGTTTCCATGAAGGCGTCGGAGGTGGCGTCCACCATGGGCAGGTTCTCGTGCAGGCGCCGCAGCAGATCGATCAGCACGTCCACCTCGTCCGGCGCGAGCACCGACAGGAATGCCTGTTCGCGGTTGAGCGCGAACTTCATGATGCTGTCGTGCATCTCGCGTCCGCGCGGCGTGAACGCGGCGTGGCGCAACCTGCCGTCGTGGTCGTCGGAACTGAACGAGATCAGGCCCTGCGCATGCATGCTCTTGAAGGTCCGGCTGACCGAGGCCTTGTCCATGCCGATGAGCTGGCACACGCGCTGCGCGGTGACCTTGCCCTCGATCGCCAGCATGACCATGATCCGCCAGGTCTCGATGCCGACGCCGTAGGTCTCGAGGTAATGCTTGGACGCACCGCGCGCCAGCTTGTTGGCGATGAAGGTGAAATACGCGGGGGTATAGCGGTCTAGGTCGACGGCGGGGCCCTGCGGCGCGTCGGTGCGCGTCGGACGTTCTCGTTGTCTGGCGGTCATGCCTCGGGCACGCATGGCGTGCGTGGATAATGGGTTATTGGCTCTCCGGCAGCGTGAACGACAGCCCGGCCAAGTCTTCCGTCATTTTAACTTGGCAGCTCAGGCGGCTGCCGGGACGGCGCTCGGCGGCCGTGCACTCCAGCATCTCGTGCTCGGTGGGCAGCATGGCGGGCAGCCGGGCCAGGGCGGTCTCGTCCACATAGACGTGGCAGGTGGCGCACATGCACGAACCGCCGCATTCGGCGACGATGCCGGCCACCCCGGCCGACACCGCCGCCTGCATGATGCTGGTGCCCACCGGCACGTCCAGGGTGACACGCCGGCCGTCGGGCTGGATCAGATGAACTTCGGGCATACATCCTTCCTTCATGCTGCGTGGAGTTTCAGGGGCAGGCTCGCCAGCGCCCTGAGCGTGTTGTTCAGGCGCCGCGTGGGCGGCCCCAGCGGCTCGATGCGGCGCACGCGGCGGGCCAGCGTCGAGAGGATCAGTTCGCCTTCCAGCCGCGCCACGGCCTGCCCCACGCAGCCGTGCAGGCCCGAACCGAAGGTCATGTGGCCGGTGGCACGGCGCTCGATGTCGAACACGTCGGGGTCCTGCCACTGGCGCGGATCGCGGTTGGCCGAGGCCAGGAAGGTCAGCACCTTGGTATCCGAGCGGATGGGCACGCCGGCCAGTTCGCAATCGCGGCTGGCGGTGCGGAAGAAAGTCTGCACCGCCGCCTCGAAGCGCAGCGACTCCTCGAAGGCCTGGCGGGCCAGCGCAGGATTGGCGTGCAGCTTGTCCCATTGGTCCGGATGGTTCGCCAGGCACCACAGTGCATTGCCGATGCCGTTCACCGTGGTGTCCACGCCCGCCGACAGGAAGGAGCGCACCAGCATCGGCGCCTCGGTCTCGGTCAGCTCGCCGGTCTCGACCGCCTGGTAGATCTGGTCGCCGAATCCGCCCGGGCGCAGGTTCCGGCGCTGGCAGTTGGTCATGATCCAGTCCGTCAGCGGCTCGACCCGCTTGGCGGCATTGACCAGCAGCTGGTTGCGAGGGCCGAAGGCATTGAACACCATGTCGCCATAGGCCAGCAGGTTCTCGCGCCCGTCTTCCGTCAGGCCGACCGCGTCGGGAAACACTTTCAGGGGATAGGCCTCTCCCAGTTCCTTGACACCGTCTATCGTGCCCTTCTCCACCAACCGGTCGATCAGCGCCTCGGCCACCGCCTGGAATTGCGGACGGATCTGCTGCACGGTCCTGGGCGACAGGATGCGGCCCAGCACCGTGCGCGAGCGCGTATGCTGCGGCGGATCGGCCTCGAGGATCAGGCTGGGCGGCCGGAACGGCTTTTCCGTGCGGAAATTGGCGAGTCCGACGCCCGCCGACGAGATGAAGGTCTGCCAATCGTTCAGCACGCCATGGACCTCGGCATGCCGGGCAACGGCCAGGATGCCGTACTTCGGAATGTGTACCACCGGGCCGGCATCCCGCATCCGGCGGTGGTAGTCGTAGGGGTCGGTCAGGAATTCGTCGCTGAACGGGTCGAAATCGACCACGGGAATGTCGGCGGCTATATCGGTCATGTTCGCCTCACGGGTAGGTTCGGGGCATGGCCGTCACGCGACGGCCATGCCCAGGTAACGATCGAGAATGTCGTCGCGGGTACGCAGTTGCGCGCAGTCTCCCTGGTGGACCACGCTCCCGCGCTCCAGAATGACGCCCTGGCGGGCGAAGGCCAGGACCTCCTGCACCTGCTGCTCGACGATCAGCATGGTGGGCCCGCCCTGGGCCGCCAGCCGGCGGAAGGCTTCCAGCAGTTCCTGGCAGATCACGGGCGCCAGCCCCTCCAGCGGTTCGTCCAGCAGGAGCAGGCGCGGACGGCCAAGCAGCGCGCGGGCCACGGACAGCATCTGCTGTTCGCCGCCCGACAACTGGTTGCCCCGGTTGCGCCGCCGCTCGCGCAGTCGCGGGAATAGCGCGTAGGCCTGGTCGAGATCGCCGGCGGGAAAGCGCTTCAGGCCCGCCACCAGGTTTTCCTCCACCGACAGGGAAGGAAAGATGTCGCGGGTCTGCGGCACGTAGCCCAATCCCAGGCCGGCGCGTTCGTCCGGCCGGCAGCGCGTGATGTCGCGCCCCTCGAACAGGATGCGTCCCGCCTTGACCTGGGCCAGGCCCATGATGGCCTTCAGCGTGGTGGACTTGCCCACGCCGTTGCGGCCCAGCAGCGCGGTCAGGCTGCCCGCCTCCACGGCCATGCCCAGGCCGTTCAGCACCGTGACCGGGCCGTAGCCGGCCACCACGCCCTGCAGTTCCAGCAAGGGAGCGCCGGGGTTCATGCCTTCGCTCCCAGGTAGGCCGCCCGCACCTGGGGGTGGCGGCGGATCTCGTCCGGCGTGCCCTCGGCCATGATGCGTCCCTCGGCCAGCACGATGATGCGCTGCGCGAAACTGAAGACCAGGTCCATGTCGTGTTCGATCATCAGGATGGAAAGACTGCCGGGCAGCTCCTCCAGCGCCCGCAGCACGGTGCGCCCTTCCCCGCGCGGCACGCCGGCCATGGGTTCGTCCAGCATCAGCACCGAGGGCCGCAGCGCCAGGGCCAGCGCGATCTCCACCAGGCGCTGCTCGCCGTAGGCCAGGTCGCCGGGCGTCCGGCCCGCCGCCGGCTCCAGCGACAGGCGCTCCAGGATGGCCCAGGCCTCGTCGCGCACCTCGCGGTAGACGCTGGCAGGGCGCCACCACCGATGCGCCATGCCCTGCCGCGCATGGATGGCCATCTCGACCTGGTCCAGCACCGGCATGCGCGCGGGCAGCGTGGTGATCTGGAAAGTGCGGGCCAGACCGCAGCCCACTCGCCGGGCCTGCGGCAGGTGCGTCAGCCGCCGGCCCTCCAGCAGGACCTCGCCGCCGCTGGGCTTGAGCGTGCCCGAAATCAGGTTGACCAGCGTGGTCTTGCCCGCGCCGTTGGGGCCGATCAGGGCCACGCGTTCGCCGCGCGCCAGGTCAAAGGACACCGCGCGCGTCACGTGCAGGCCGCCGAAGGACTTGTCGAGCTTGCGTACGCTGAGCGTCATGCGGCCTCCTGCTTGCCGGCCCGCGCGCCATGGGCCCATGGCCGCGGCATCGCCCGGAACCAGGCCGCCAGGGATGCGCGCGGCACCAGCACGATCGCCATCAGCAGGCCGCCGATGACGAACAGCCAGTGGTAGGGATTGATCGACGACGCCGTGTGATGCAGGACCATGAAGATCGCTGCGCCGACGAGCGCGCCGTACAAGCGTCCGGCCCCGCCCAGTATCAGCATGACGAGCGCCTCGGCCGACAGCGAGAAGCCGAAGCTGTCCAGCCCCACGATGCCGCTGATCTGCGCCGATACCGCGCCCGCCATGCCCGCGAACAGGCCGGCGACCACGTAGATCTTCCACAACTGAAGCCCGACCTGCGTGCCCAGCGCGGGCATGCGCGGGCGGCATTGGTGGATACCGCGCACCGACAGGCCGAAGGGGGAATCGACGATGCGCTTGACGAGGTAATAGCTGCCGACAAGCACCGCCAGCGCGTACAGATAGGCAACCTTGCCTTCCAGGTCGAACGGCGCGATACCCAGGACGGGATCGATGACGAAGCCCGAGAGCCCGTCGTCGCCGCCGGTCCATCCGCGCAGCTTGTTGGCCAGGCTGTGCAGGATCTGCGCGACGGCCACCGTCAGCATCAGGAAGGTGAACCCCTGGTAGCGCAGCACCAGGAGGCCCGAGACGGCAGCGGTCGCCGCGCCCGCCGCCGCGCCCGCCGCCAGCCCCAGCAACGGGTCGGCGCTCCAGCGCAGCGCGACGATGCCGGCCGCGTAGGCGCCCATGCCAAAGAAGGCTACGTGGCCCAGCGTGGCCAGCCCCGCGATACCCACCACCAGATCCAGCGACAGGACGAACAACGCCATCACGGCGATGCGCGCCAGCAGCGGCCACTGGTCGGGCAACAGCAGGCCGCACAGGCCGACGCCGGCGATGATGGCGCAATGCCGCAGCGGCGACGACGGCGCCAGCGCGCGCTCGATATCCGCACGGCTCATGCGGCCCTCCTGAGCAGCCCCTGGGGCCGCGCCGACAGCACGAGGATCATGGCGACGAAAAAGAACAGGCTGCCGTATTCCGAGGCCAGGTACTTGCTGGCCGTCTCGATCACGCCCAGCAGCAGCGCCGCGGCCAGCGTGCCGGCAATGCTGCCCATGCCGCCCACGGCCACGACCACCAGCACCAGGACCAGGTACTTGAGGGCATAGTAGGGTTCGAGCGGCATCAGTTCGGCGCCCAGCACGCCGCCCAGCGCCGCCAGCCCGCAGCCGGCGGCGAAGGTCAGTCCGCCGACTAGGCGTATGTTGATGCCCAGCGCGGCGGCCGCATCCTTGTTGTCGACCGCCGCCCGCAGCCAGACGCCGAAGCGCGAGCGCGAGACCACCAGGCCGCACAGCAGCGCCACCGCGGCTCCCATGGCGATGACCAGCATGCGCTGCATGGGCAGCGTGCGCATGCCCAGGTCGACCGAGCCGGCCAGCCAGGGCGGCAGCGGAATCAGCTGTACCTGCGGCCCGAAGACGAGATTGGTGGCGGCCACGAACACGAAGGCCAGGCCGATGGTGAACAGGACCTGGTCGAGCTCCGACCGGCGATACAGGCGCCGCAGGGCGACGGCTTCCAGCACCGCCCCCAGCGCCGCCGTCAGCGCGACCGCGGCGGCGACGCCCGCGGCGTAGCCCCAGGACTGGGTGCGCACCAGCCAGGCGGCCAGGTAGCCGCCGGTCATGGCGAAGGCGCCATGGGCGAGATTGATGAAGCGCATCAGCCCCAGGGTGATGGAAAGCCCCACGGAGATGATGAACAGCACCATGCCGTAGGAAATTCCGTCGATCAGGATGTTGGCGAGAATGTGCATGAGGCGGCGCCTACTTCCTGAGCCCGAAGTCCGGCTGCGGTCCGAAGTTCTCGATTTCGCGGTTGACCAGTTGGCCGCCGCTGCGCTCGACCTTGCGCAGATAGACGTTCTGGGTCACGTGGCGCGTGGCCGGATCGATGGACACGGGTCCGCGCGGGCTTTCCCAGGACAGCTTGCGGGCCGCCTCGATCGCCGCCGCGCCGTCGCGCTTGCCGCCGGTGGCCTCGATCATCCTGTGGATGACGGCCATGCCGTCCCAGGCGCCCACCGACGCGTAGTTCGCGATCGCATCCTTGCTCTGCCCGCGCAGCGCCTCGATGA
The DNA here is from genome assembly GCF_002188635.1 of Pigmentiphaga sp. NML030171. Classification (GTDB taxonomy): domain Bacteria; phylum Pseudomonadota; class Gammaproteobacteria; order Burkholderiales; family Burkholderiaceae_B; genus Pigmentiphaga; species Pigmentiphaga daeguensis. The sequence goes on from NZ_NINX01000038.1 coordinate 143,962, forward strand.
ATTTACGGTTGGCGTCGGAGTCGTGCGCGGCCGAGTAATGGAATGCGGTGGTCAGGCCCAGCGCGGCGTCGCCGAACTTCTGCAGGTCGAATTCATCGGTCTCCGCCGATCCCAGGAAGTCGATGCCGGCCGCGCGCAGCCCGTTCTCGTTGTAGGCCTTCACGAACCCCAGGTTGGGAGGCCCGCCGGGCAGGAAGACATAGACGCCCTGCGCACCGCTGGCCTTGATCCGCTGCACGAAAGGAGCGAAGTCGGTGGTGCTGATGGGCATGCGGATGGACTCGACCACGGTGCCCCCGAGCCTGGCGAACTCGGTCTTGAAGGCCGTCTCGGCATCGACGCCGGGAGCGTAGTCAGTGACCGCGGTGACCATCTTGCGCTTGCCCTGCTTGTAGGCCCAGCGCGCGGCGGGAACGGTTACCTGCCAGAGGGTGTATGACGTACGGATGAAATAGGGCGACTTCTCGGTGATGTCGGAGGTCGCGGCGTTGAAGATGACCGTGGGCGTCTTCGACTGCGTGATGAGCGGCGCGACCGCCATCGCATTGGGCGTGAAGACGAAGCCCCCGAGGTAGTCCACCTTGTCCTTGACGATCAGTTCCTGCGCCAGCGCCTTCGTGCCGCTGGGATTGGGACCGCCGTTGTCACGGTAGAGCACCTGCACCTCGTGCCCGGCAAGCTTGCCTGCGTGGCTGGCCAGATAGGCCTCCACGCTGTCCTTGTAGAGCTTGCCGTAGTGGGCGAACGGGCCCGAGAACGGACCGATGACCCCCACCTTGATCGTCGCCGCCTGCGCCTGGGCGGCACAGGCCACCGCCGCGGCCGCGATGGCCCCGCCTATCAGCTTCCTCATGTCTCCTGCTCCTCGTCTCGTGGCGAATCTTTTGTGCAGTGAGGGCGATTCTGTGGCAAGAAAGTTGGTTAATCAACTAGTTGATTACCCTAACTTTCAGCTCGACCGTACGGGGCAGGCCCGCCGACGCTGAGGATCGCTCCGGGCGGCGCCGGTTTTGCACCTCGATTGATACCGATATATGCTTTTGCGCTTGCCGGCCGAGCCGCCCGCGAGCCACTCCCTCGGCCCCTTCCCTTTCGACGCCGGGCATGCGCCTATGCAGGCCCGCCCGGCTCCCGCGCACGAAGACGCCCATGGCCCTGCCCCGCAACTTGTCGTCCTTCCACGTCTACCTGTTGACCGGCGCGATGGCCGCCCTGGTCTTCATCACGGACATCTTCACTCCCATCGGCTTCGTGGAGTGGATCCTCTATATCGCGCCGGTGACCGGCTGCCTGTTGTCCCGCGATCGCATGGCCCCCTACTTCGTGGCCATCGCCTGCACCATCCTGCTTGCCATCGGCTACGTCTGGTCGCCGACCAACGCCGAGCTGACGGCGATGGCGGCCATCAACCGGGTGATCGGGGCCATCACCCTGTTCGCGCTGGCGACGGTCGCCTCGCTGTACATCGACTCCGGCGCCAGGCTCCGGCGCATCGCCTGGATACAGGAAGGCAGGGTCAGGATGGCCACCGCGGTGCAGGGCGAGAACAGCGAAGCGGATTTCTCCACCGGCGTGCTGCGCGCGCTGGCGGACTATCTGGACGCGAAGGTGGGCGTGCTCTATTCCCTGGATGCCGGCAGGCTGCGCAGGGTCGCAGCCTGGGCGCTGCCCGAGGGCGAACGGGCGCCGGCCGAGATACCCATCGGCGACGGCGCCATCGGCCAGGCCGTGCTCGAGCGGCGGCCACTGGTCCTGCAGGGCCTTGCGTCCAGCCACCTGAAGATCGGCTCGGCGCTCGGCTCCACGGAACCGGCCGGCATCGTGGCGGCACCGCTGCTCGCGGACGGCGCCGTCGTCGGCGCCATCGAGCTCGGTTTCCTGGGAACGGATGGCGCCACGGCGGACGTCATCGACATGGTGCAGGCTGCCACGGAAGGCATAGGCGCCGGCCTCAGGGCGGCGCAGTACCGCACCCGCCTGGAGGCCCTCCTGGCCGAGACCAAGCGCCAGAGCGAAGAGCTGCAGGTCCAGCAGGAGGAACTCCGCGTTTCCAACGAGGAACTGGAAGAACGGAGCCGGGCGCTCATGGATTCCCAGTCCAGGCTGGAGACCCAGCAGGCCGAGCTCGAGCAGACCAACCGCCAGCTGGAGGAATACACCGACAGCCTCGAGCGGCAGAAGAACAATCTCATCGCCGCGCAACGCGCCCTGGCCGAGAACACCCGCGCGCTGGAACGGGCCAACCAATACAAGTCCGAATTCCTGGCGAATATGTCCCACGAGTTGCGCACGCCGCTCAACAGTTCGCTGATCCTTGCCAAGCTGCTGGCCGAGAACCGGCACGGCAACCTGACCGACGAGCAAATCCGCTACGCGCAGACCATCCACTCGTCCAACACCGACCTGTTGCTGCTGATCAACGACATCCTGGATCTGTCCAGGATAGAAGCGGGCCATATCGACATCCAGGCAGAGCCCGTCACCGTCGACAGCATTCTGGATGCGATGCGGCGGTCTTTCGAACCTGTCGCCGGCCAGAAGCAACTGCAATTCCGCGTCGAACGCGGCCAGCATGCCCCCGAAGTCCTTGTGACGGACAACCAGAGACTGCAGCAGATCCTCAAGAATCTCCTGTCGAACGCCTTCAAGTTCACCGAGACGGGCAGCGTGACCCTGCGCGTGGCGCCGGCCGGCGAGGAGCAGGTGCGCTTCGACGTGGTGGATACCGGCATCGGCATCGCGCCGTCGCAGCAAGGCGTGATCTTCGAGGCGTTCCGCCAGGCTGACGGCACCACCAGCAGGAAATACGGCGGAAGCGGCCTGGGGCTGTCCATCTCGAAGGAGTTCGCGCAATTGCTGGGAGGCGACATCACCGTTTCCAGCGAGGTCGGCGCGGGCAGCACCTTCTCGCTCACGGTGGCGATCCATGCGCCGCAGGAAGCCGCCTCCCCGGCCGGGCCTCCTGCGCGGAACGCCGCGCCTGTCCAGCCGACGCCGCCCGCAGTACCCGACGTGCCCGCGCAGCGCGCCTCGCCCGCCGCCCCGGAAGCGCCCGCGACACCGCGCCAGGACGCCATGCCTGACGATCGCCACCAGCTCACGCGGACAGGCAGGCTGATCCTGGCCATCGAGGATGATCTCGCCTTTGCCCGGATACTGTACGACCTGGCCCACGAGCTGGATTTCGATTGCGTGCTGGCCATGACCGCGGTCGAAGGCATGGAACTGGCCCGCAAGCTCCAGCCCTGCGGCATCCTGCTGGACATGGGCCTGCCCGACGATTCCGGCCTGAGCGTCCTGGAACGCCTGAAGCGCGATCCGGCCACGCGGCACGTGCCGGTCCACGTGGTCTCCGTTTCCGACTACACCGAGACAGCCCTGCAACTGGGCGCCATCGGCTACACCCTCAAGCCGTCGGCGCGCGAACAGCTGGCCGGCGCGATCCAATCGCTGGAAGCCCGGCTCAGGCAGCGCTTGCGCCGTATCCTCGTGATCGAGGACGACGCGGCGCTGCGCGGCAACATACAGCTGCTGCTGCAATCCCCCGGACTCGAACAGACGGGCGTCGGCACCATGGCCGACGCGCTGGAGCAATTGCGCACCAGGAGCTTCGATTGCGTCATCATGGACCTCGCGCTGCCCGACGGCTCGGGGTACGACCTGCTCGAGAAAATGGCCGGCGACGGTCCCTACGCCTTCCCGCCCGTCATCGTCTACACCGGACGCTCGCTGACCACCGACGAAGAGCAGCGGCTGCGCCGCTACTCGAAGTCCATCATCATCAAGGGCGCCCGGTCGCCGGAGCGCCTGCTGGACGAAGTCACGCTGTTCCTGCACAGCGTCGAGTCGGACCTGCCGCCGGAGCAGCAGCGCATGCTGAAGGAAGCACGCAGCCGCGACTCCGCGTTCGAGGGGCGGCGCATCCTCCTGGCCGAGGACGACATCCGCAACATCTTCGCGCTGTCGCAGGTCATCGAACCGCTCGGCGCCCAGATGGAAATCGCCCGCAATGGCCGCGAAGCGCTGGAAGCCCTGGCCCGCTCGAGCGACATCGACCTCGTGCTGATGGACATCATGATGCCCGAGATGGACGGATTGACCGCCATCCGCGAAATCCGCGGCCGCCCGCAGTTCGCCAAGCTGCCCATCATCGCGCTCACGGCCAAGGCCATGCCCGCCGACCGCCAGCGCTGCCTTGACGCGGGCGCGAGCGACTACATCTCGAAGCCGCTGGACGTCGACAAACTGCTCTCGCTATGCCGGGTATGGCTGCCTCAATAGGAAAGGACCAGGGAGCCCTCATGCCCACGGACAAGGATTTCGACCTGGAACTCGGCCTGCTGCTGGAAGCCATCTATCTCAAGTACCAGTACGACTTCCGCGACTACTCGCCCACTTCGCTGCGCCGGCGCATCGCGCAGGCGCTCCCCGCGTTCGACTGCAGGACGCTGTCCCAGTTGCAGGACCGCATCCTGCACGAACCCGAGGCGTTCCCCAGGCTGATGCAGTACCTGACCATCCAGGTCAGCGAGATGTTCAGGGATCCCGGCTATTTCAGGGCGCTGCGCGAGCACGTCGTGCCGGTGCTGAGAACCTACCCATCCATCAAGATCTGGGTGGCCGGCTGCAGCACCGGGGAGGAACTGTGGTCGCTGGCCATCCTGATGGAGGAGGAAGGACTGGGCGACCGCACGCTGTTCTATGCGACGGACATCCACCAGCAAGCCCTGCGCGCCGCGGAGGCCGCGATCTACCCCACCGAACGTATCGGCGAGTTCAGCCGCAACTACCTGGCCTCCGGGGGCAAGCGCTCCCTGTCGGACTACTACCATGCCGCGTACGGAGCGGCGTCGTTCGCCCGCTCGCTCAAGCCGCAGGTGGTCTTCGCCAACCACAGCCTCGCGACGGACAGCGTGTTTTCCGAGGTGCACCTGGTGTCCTGCCGCAACGTGCTCATCTATTTCAACCGCACGCTGCAGGACCGGGCCCTGGGCCTGTTCCGCGACGCGCTCGTGCGGCGGGGATTCCTGGGACTGGGCAGCAAGGAGAACATCCGGTTCACCGCCGCCAGCGAGGCATTCGAAGACTTCGTCCCGGCCGAGAAGATCTATCGGAAACAATGACATGGACACGGCGCCCTTCCCGTCGCACCTGGAGGCCATAGCCATCGGCGCTTCCACCGGCGGCATCGAAGCATTGAGCGAACTGCTTCCGGCGCTGCGCGACGGCCTGCCGGCCACGGTTGCCGTGGTCCTGCACATCGCCCCCGCCCAGCGCAGCATGCTGGCCGCCCTGTTCGCCGGCCGCTGCGCGCTGCCCGTGGTGGAGGCGGACGACAAACAGCCCGCCGAGGCGGGACATGTCTATTTCGCACCGCCCGACTATCATCTGCAGGCCGAAGGCGACCGGACGTGGTCGCTCACGCAGGACGAACCGGTCAATCATTCCCGGCCGTCGATCGACGTGCTGTTCGAGACCGCTGCCGACGTCTACGGCCGCGGCCTGCTCGGCATCGTCCTGAGCGGCAACAGCAGCGACGGCACGGCCGGCTTGCTCGCCATCCGCCGCGCGGGCGGCATCACCTGGGCGCAGGACCCGGATACGGCGCCCGCTCCCATCATGCCACGCAGCGCCATCGAGGCCGGCGCGGCCGACGCCGTATTGCCACTGGCGGCCATGGCGGCCGCCCTGCGCAAGCTCGGCACGGCCCGGGGCGGCGCGCCGGCGGACCAGATCTAGAAGGAAAAACGCATGCCACGCTCAGTGAAGATTCTCGTGGTGGACGACATCGAGGAAAACATCGTCGCGCTGGAGGCGCTCGTGCAGCGTCCCGACGTGGAGCTGCTGCGGGCCAATTCGGGGCCGGAGGCGCTGGAGCTGCTGCTCGGACACGACGTCGCCCTGGCACTGCTCGACGTGCACATGCCGGGCATGGACGGCTTCGAACTCGCGGAACTGATGCGCGGCAGTCCCCGTACCCGCCACGTCCCCATCATTTTCCTGACCGCCGCCGACCGCAGCACCCATCGGACGTTCCGAGGCTACGAAGCCGGCGCGGTGGATTTCCTCTACAAACCCCTCGACCCCCACATACTCCGCAGCAAGATCGACGTCTTCATACAGTTGCAACACCAGCGCCTGCAACTGGCCGAACAGCTCGACACACTGACGCAGCTGCTGCGCACCAACGAAATGTTCGTCGCCGTATTGGGCCACGACCTGCGCAACCCGCTGTCGGCCATCGTCAACATCTCGGAAGTCCTGGTCCAGACCGCCACGGACGACCGCACGCGGGACTGGGCGGGCCGCATCCGGAACAGCGGGACCCGGATGTCGCGCATGGTGGACCAGATGCTGGACCTCGCGCACATGCGCACGGGAACGCTCACCTTGGCCATCGGACACGAGCCGGTCGATCTCGCCGGTCTGTGCCGTGGCATCGTGCAGGAACTGGACCCGCTGGACGACCGGCGCGCGATCCGGCTGGAGTGCTCCGGCGACACGCACGGGCATTGGGACCAGGACCGCCTGCAACAGGTTTTTTCCAACCTGCTCGGCAACGCGCTGCAGCACGGCATGCCGGGAGAACCGGTGTCCATCAGCATAGACGGAACGAATGACGGCTCCGTCACGGTCAAGGTGGCCAATTCAGGCTCGCTCGACCCCGACGTCCGCACCCGGCTGTTCCAACCCTTCGCCACCACGGCGGGCCGGTCGCGGCCCTCCGGCGGGCTCGGGCTGGGCCTCTACATCGTCAAGGAACTGGTAGCCATCCACCAGGGCCGGCTGACGGTGAATTGCGACACCGAGGGGCTGACGGTCTTCGAAGTCGTCCTGCCGCGCCGATCCGGAACCGCCGGCGAAAACAAGGTCCCGGCCTCGCTGGCCGCGCCCTTGGCTCACCGCCGCTGAAGGGGCTCGTCCGCCCCGGGCCCCACCCGCCACCAGGCGGGAAAGAGCTGCCGCACCTCGGGCCGCCCGTACCGATCATCGATCAGCACCAGCACGCCTTCGTCGTGCTCGGTCCGTATCACCCGTCCGGCGGCCTGCACCACCTTGCGCAGGCCCGGATACAGGTAGGTGTAGTCATATCCCCGGCCAAAGCGGGCTTGCATGACGTCCCGCATGCGTTCGTTGACGGGATTGACCTGCGGCATCCCCAGGGTGGCGATGAACACGCCGATCAGCCGCGAACCCGGCAGGTCCACGCCTTCGGCGAAGGCGCCTCCCAGCACGGCAAAGCCCAGCCCCTGTCCGCCTTCGACGAAACGGGCCAGAAAGCCGGCGCGGCCGGCCTCGTCCATGTCCGGCGTCTGCACCCAGATGGGCCACTGCCCGTCATGCTCCCGTACGCCCTCGGCCAGGCGCCGCACGTAGTCGAAGCTGCTGGCGAACACCAGGTAGTTGCCGGGCCTGGCCGCGTATTGGCGCACGATCAGGCCGGCGATGGCCGGCACCGAGCGCTCGCGATCGCGGAAACGCGTGGAGATGTGTCCGGCGATCCGCACCGACAACTGCGTGGGCCTGAACGGCGCCCGCACCTCCATCCAGCCCGTGGACACCGGCAGGCCCAGCGTATCGCGATAGAAGCCGGATGGCGCCAGCGTGCCCGAGAACAGCAAGGTGGCGTGCGCCGCCGCATGGCGGGGCGCGAGAAAGGACGCCGGCACCACGTTGCGCAGGCATAGCGTGGAAACCGGGCGGCGCCCGGGTGCAAGCGTCACGTCGAACAGGGAATGGGAGCCGAACTGCTCCGCCAGGCGGATGAAGTGCAGCGCATCGAAGTAGAAGCGCTGCAACGCCGGCGCCATTCCCACGGGCGTCTCGGCCAGGCGGTCGGTAATCGATGCCGTCGCTTGCTGCAACGAGGCCAGCCACGCGGCCGGCACGGCCGGATGGCATTGATAGGGAGCCGTCTGCTGGCGGTTCCATGCGCTCCACTGCCGGCGCACGGCATTCAGCGGGCGGCGCAGCGCGGGAGGCGCGGCGGCGAGCGCGGCCTGGAACGCGGACTGGTCGACGCACGCGCTGTACATGCCGCGCGCCCGCTCCACCAGGTTGTGGGCTTCGTCCACCAGTACGGCCACCCGCCAGCCCTGGGTAACCGTCAGCGCGTACAACAGTCCGTTGCCATCGTAGTAGTAGTTGTAGTCGCCCACCACGACGTCGCTCCAGCGCGCGAGTTCCTGTGCCAGGAAGTAGGGACATAGACCATGGGACAGCGCGATCTCCCGCACGCGCGGCCGATCCCAGCGGCCTGCGGCCGCGACCGCGTCGGCGCGCGCCGCGGCCAGGCGATCATAGAAGCCGCGGGCCAATGGGCAGTCGTCGGGATGGCACGCGCGGCCTGGATGCTCGCAAGCCTTGTCGCGCGCCACCAGCTCCAGCGTGCGCAGCGGAAGCCTGCCTGCGGCGCCCGCGGCCAGCCGGTCGATCGCGTCGAGGGCCAGCGCGCGGCCGGAGCTCTTGGCGGTCAGGAAGAAGATCTTGTCCAGGCGTTGCGCCGCGCAGGCTTTCAGCGTGGGAAAAAGCGTGCCCAGCGTCTTGCCTATGCCGGTGGGCGCCTGCGCCATGAGGCACAGGCCGTCGCGTGCCGTCCGGAAGGCGGCCACCGCCAGTTCGCGCTGGCCGGTGCGCAAGCTGGCGTACGGGAACGCCAGCGACGCCAGGGCGCTGTCGCGGTCCTGGCGATGGGACCGTTCGGCCAGCGCCCATGCCAGGAAACGTTCGCATTGTTCGTTGAAGAAGGCCTCGAGCTCGGCGGCGGAAAGCCGTTCCGTCAACACCGTCTCGCGCCGGCTGGCGACGTCGAGGTAGACCAGGGCCAGTTCCAGTTCCGTCAATCCCCGCTCGCGGCACAGCAAGTGCCCATACATCCGGACTTGTGCCCAATGCAGGGCGCGGCGGTGTCCGGGCAGCGCATCGAGCCGGCCACGGTGCGTCTTGATTTCCTCGAGCCGGTTCGCCGCGCGATCATAGCCGTCCGCGCGGCCCCGGACGCGCAGCACGCCGTAGTCCCCCGACAGCGCGATCTCGGCTTCGTAGCCGTCTCCACGCCGTCCCGCGACCAGGACGTGTCCCGCCTGGCCCTCCTGGGCGGTCGGCGCGGGCGTGTAGCGCAGGTCGAGATCCCCCTGGCGCGCGGTGAACTCGCACAGGGTGCGCACGGCCACGACGTACGCGGGCGACGGGAGCTCGTCCCGCGCCGGGGCGGTCCCGGAAGACTGTATATCCATACAGTAATCATAGCAGCCCGCCCGCCGCCGGCGGCGCATGCAAAAAGCCCCTCGTCCGTGGGACGAGGGGCTTCGGGTCCGGCCGGTGCCGGGCGCCGGCCTACTTGCGCATCGACGCGATGATGCCGTCGAGCTGCTCGAGCATCTGGTCGATCTCGTCCGTGGATACGTTCAGCGCGGGCATGAAACGCAGCAGGTTGCCGCGCGGCGCATTCAGCAGCAGGCCATTGGGCTCGAGCGTGCGTGCGCGCTCGACGATGGCCGGGCCGTCCTCGCGGTCCATGACCAGCGCCCGCAGCAGGCCGTTGCCGCGTTCGCCGGGCATGCCCCACTTGGCGGCCAGCTTCACCAGGCCTTGCGACAGGTACTGGCCGCGCTCGCGCACGCCTTCCATGAAGCCGGGCGCGGCCAGCGCGTCGAACACCGCCACGCCGATGGCCGTCATGAGCGGGTTGCCGTTGTAGGTGCCCCCCTGGTCGCCGTGCTTGAACACGCAGACCTCCTCGCGCGCCAGCATCGCCGCCAGCGGTGCGCCCCCGCCTATGCCCTTGCCCAGCGTCATGATGTCGGGGCGCACCCCGGCCTGCTCGTAGGCGAACATCGTGCCCGTACGGCCCATGCCGGTCTGCACTTCGTCCACGATCAGCAGCAGCTTGCGCGCGTCGGCCAGCTTGCGCAGGCTTTGCATGAATTCGGTCGTCGCGGGAATGACGCCCCCCTCGCCCTGCACCGGCTCCAGCATGATGGCCACGGTCTGGTCGTCGATCAGCGCCTCGACCGATGCCAGGTCGTTCAGCTCAGCCTTGGGGAAACCGTCGACCTGGGGCGCGAAGATCGTGCTCCAGCCCGGCTTGCCCGAGGCCGACATGGTCGCCAGCGTGCGGCCATGGAAGCTGTGGTTGAAGGTGATGATCTTGAAGGCGCCCTGCTTGTGGACCTGCCCCCACTTGCGCGCGAGCTTGATCGCGCCCTCGTTGGCCTCGGCGCCGCTGTTGGCGAAGAACACGCGGTCGAAGCACGAAGCCTGGGTCAGGCGCGTGGCCAGTTCGATCGACGGCAGGTTGTAGAAGGCCGGCGACGGGTTCAGCAGCTGGCGCGACTGGGTCTCCACGGCCTTGACGATTTCCGGCGGGCAATGCCCCAGGCAATTAACCGCCCAGCCCTGGATGAAGTCGAGATAGCGCTTGCCTGCATGGTCTTCCAGCCACGACCCCTGCCCTCGGACGAACACGAGGTCCGGGCGCTGCGTGATCTCCATGAGGGCGTTGACGTTGAACTGGCCGAATTCCATGACTCAAACTCCTTGCGTGCCCGAGGGCGAAAAATGGAAAACCCGCCGACGCGGCGGGTCGATAAACATTACACCGTGTTGCGGGCGATGTCTGCCTCGGACGTGAAAGAGTCCGCATAAAACTCGTCATCGGGCAGTCCGCACTGTTGTACAAAGTCCCTATGCGCCGATTCGACCATGACGGGCGCGCCGCAGGCGTACACCTGATGGCCGGAAAGATCCGGCAGGTCGTCCATCACCGCCTGGTGCACGAAGCCCGTGCGGCCGGTCCAGGCATCCTCGGGCAGCGCGTCCGACACCACCGGCACGTACCGGAAATCCGGGCGGGCCGCGGCCCACTCCCGGGCCACCTCGTCCATGTACAGGTCGCGCGGGCGGCGGCCGCCCCAATACAGATGGACCGGACGGCGGATGTCCTTGTGGATCATGTGCTCGACCATGGCCTTGATCGGCGCGAAGCCGGTGCCGCTGGCCAGCATGACGATGGGCTTGTGGCTGTCCTCGCGCAGGAAGAACGAACCGAACGGGCCCTCGAAGCGCAGGATGTCGCGTTCCTTCAGCTGGGTCGCGCCCGCGCCGAACACGTGGTCGGTGAAGGCGCCGCCGGGCAGGTGGCGGATGTGCAGCACCAGCCCGCCTTCCTCGTGGGGTGCGTTCGCCATGGAATACGAACGGCGCCGGCCGTCCTTCATGATGATCTCGACGTATTGCCCGGCGTTGAAGCGCAGTTGCTCGGTGGCCGGCAATTGCAGGCGCACGATCCGCACGTCCGGCGCCGCCTCGGCCAGCCCCTGGACGCGGCAAGGCATCTTGCGGATGGGGATGTCGGCGATGCCCATGACTTCGCGCGCCTCGATGGTGAGATCGGTCAGCGGGCGCGCCACGCAGAACAGGGTCAGGCCCAGCTCGGCCTCTTCGGGCGTCAGCGTCTGGGCCTGGTGGGGTCCGAGCTCGATCTCGCCCGCGACCAGCTTGCCCTTGCACGACGAACATGCCCCATTCTTGCAGCTATAGGGCAACATTACGCCTGCTTGCAGCGCCGCATCGAGCACGGTCTGGCCATGTTCGACCGTGAACCGATGACCGCTGGGCAGAACGGTGACCTGATGACTCATCACCTGGATCCTATGAAAACGGTGGAAATACGATGAACATCCCGCAGCCTGCGCATGCCGCGCGCCTGGGTCGCCCGCGCCTGCTGATCGTCGGCTGCGGCGACACGGGCATGCACGTCCTGGAGCGGCTGGCGGGCCGCAGAAGGGTCTTCGCGCTGACGTCCAGCCCGCAGCGGCTGCCCGAGCTGCGCGCCGCGGGCGCCATCCCGCTGCTGGGCAACCTGGACTGCCCGCGGCAACTGGCCCGCCTGCGCGGTCTGGCAGCCGACGTCCTGATGCTGGCCCCCCCGCCCGGACAGGGCGAAGGCGATCCTCGCTCCCGCAGGCTGGCGGCCGTCCTGCGGCGGCCGGCCCCGAAAGCGCGCGTCCGGCCGGCTGCGATGGGCCCCGGCCCACGGCAAATCCGGCATCCCCCCATTGTAGCCAAACCACGCCGCGGCGCCCTGGCCGCCGGGGCGCTCACGGTGGTCTACGCCAGCACCACCGGCGTCTATGGCGACGCCCGGGGCCGCCGGCTGCCAGAAACCGCGCCCGTGCACCCCGCGTCCCCCCGCAGCCGGCGCCGGGTGGACGCCGAGGCCGCCTGGCGCACGCCCGGCCCGGCCCGGGCTCGCCGGGCGCGCCTGGGCCTGGCTCCCTGGCGCGCCGTCGTGCTGCGCATTCCCGGCATCTACGGGCGCGACCGCCTGCCGCTGGAGCGGCTGCGCGCCGGCCTGCCGCGCCTGGCCCCCGGCGAGGACGTTTACACCAACCATATCGAAATCGGCGACCTGGCTCGAACCCTGGAGGCCGCCCTGTATCGCGGACGGCCGCAGCGCATCGTCCATGCCGCGGACGGCCAGGACCTGAAGATGGGCGACTACTTCGATGCCGTCGCCGACGCCGCCGGCCTGCCTCGCCCGCCCAGCCTGCCGGCGGCCGGCGTCCGCGCCGCGGTCAGTCCGGCGATGTGGTCCTTCATGCAGGAGTCACGGCGGCTGGACAACCGCCGCCTGGTGACCGAGCTGCGCGTGCGCCTGCGTCATCCCACCGTCCGGCATGCACTGGACGCGTGGTATCGGCCCGCCGGCTAGGCCCGGATGCGGGCCTCGTGCGCCTGCCCCTCGGCCTGCAGCCAGGCGCGCAGCGTCGCGATGGCCGGATCGGCCGACCGCTGTTTGTCGTGCACGAAGAAATAATCGTCGGCCGGCGCCAGCACCTCGGGAAACAGCGCCACCAGCCGTCCGGCCTCCAGTTCCTCCTGCATCAGGTAGCGGGGACCCATCACGATACCCAGTCCGTCGAGCGCGGCTTCGACCGCCAGATAGGTATGATCGAAGCCCAGGCTTGCCCGCGGCTGCAGATGCGGCACGCCGGCCACCGCCAGCCAGCGCTGCCAGTCGTCGGGCCGCATGTCGGCCGTCAGCCAGGTTTCCCGCGCCAGCGAGTCGATCGAGGCGGGCCGGCGCCTGAGCGGTCCGGCCCGCAGCGGCGTCACCGCCTCTTTCATGAAAGGTGTCTCGACCAGGTGCGGCTCGCCGCCGCGGCCGCGCCGGATCGCCGCATCGACCCCGCCCGGCAGCGCGTGCGCGCGATCGCGCCGGTTGTTCAGCTGGATCTGGATGTCGGGATACTGGCGCAGGAACCCGGTCAGCCTGGGCACGAGCCAATGCAGGGTCATGGTGGGCGGCGCGCTGACCACCAGCTTGCGGCCGGCCTCGGGACGGGCGCGCTCCACCGCGCCCGCCATGCGGTCGAACGCGTCTCGCAGTTCGCCCGCCAGCACCCGCCCTGCCACGGTGGGCTCGAGCCGGCGTCCGCGCCGGTCGAACAGCGCCGCGCCCAGCCAGCGCTCGAGATTCAGCACCTGCTTGCTGATGGCGCCGTGCGATACGCACAGTTCCTCGGCGGCGCGCGACTATTCGATGCAGTACGTCGTGGCCGTGGCGCTGCTCAAGGGGCGCCTCGACCACCATGATTATGACGACGCCACCGCTGCCGACCCCCGCATCGACCGCCTGCGCGCGCTGACCCGCCTGGCCGAGGATCCGGCCTATACCCGGGAGCACCACGATCCGGCCATTCGAAGTTGCGCCAATGCCGTGCGGGTGACACTGGACGACGGTACGGCGTCGCCCTGGATCGAGACGCGGTTTCCCGCAGGCGACCCGTCGCGTCGCGATCAGGCCCTCCCGCTGCTGGCTGACAAATTCCACGCGCTTTCAGCCCGCCGATGGCCCGACGGACGCGGCCGCGACCTATGGATACGGCTGAACGACGCCGCCAGCGCCGCGAACTGGCCTGCCGACGAGTTCCTGTCATCGCTCACACGCCTCTGACTGCCAGGCTTCATGCCGGCGAGGCATCCCGCAGCCATGGCCCGGAGCATGCGTGGCCGCAGGCTGCCTATTCCCACACGATGCGTACCGCCAGGAACAGGAAAATCAGGCCCGCCAGCCGGTCAAGCCATACGCCGACCTGCGGCCGGCGCCTGAGCAACTGCCCCAGCAGGCCGGCGAACCAGGCGATCAGGCAGAACACGACCGCCGCCTGGACCATGAAGATCACTCCCAGCCACAGCATCTGCCAGTCGGGATGCCCGACCCAGGGATTGACGAACTGGGGCAGGAAGACCAGGAAGAACAGCGTGACCTTGGGATTCAGCATGTTGGCCAGCACGCTCTGGCCGAAGATGCGCGCCAAGCCGAGCGGCGGCGGGCCGCCCGTGGGCGAGAAGCCGCCTCGGCTGCGCAGTACCTGCACCGCCAGCCACATCAGGTAGGCGGCGCCAGCCAGGCGGATCGCGTCGAACGCCATGGGCGACGCCCGGAGCAGCGCCGCCACGCCCAGTACGGCCAAGGTGGTGTGGAACAGGCAGCCCGAGGCGAAGCCCAGCGCGGCCGCGATGCCGGCGGCGCGGCCCTGGCTGAGGGAGCGGGCAAGTACCTGGAGGTTGTCCGGGCCGGGCGCGATGGTCACGCCCACCGACAGGGAAAGAAAGAGCAGCAGATCGGCCTGCATCGGCGCACCGGCAGGCTCAGGACTTCCGGATCACTTCTTTGATGCGGTTGTTCTCGTCGACCAGGACCACGATGGGCTTGTGCTCGGCCGCTTCCTCGTCCGTCATCGGGCCGTAGGTGCAGATGATCATCAGGTCGCCCACGTGGGCGCGCCGGGCGGCCGCGCCGTTCAGCGAGATCTCCCCGCTGCCGCGCTTGCCCTTGATGATGTAGGTGGAGAAGCGCTCGCCGTTGTTGATGTTGTAGAGCTCGATGCGCTCGTACTCTTTCATGCCGGCGGCATCGAGGAAATCCTCATCGATTCCGCACGAGCCTTCATAGTTCAGATCGGCCTGAGTCACCGCGACACGGTGAATCTTGGCGCGAAGCATGATGCGTTGCATAACTCGGGTGTCCTAGGAAGCGGCCGCAAACGGCCAGGTGCGTTTATACCCGATCCCGGCCGGACCGCACCAATGGCGGCCTGGCGCCGCCTCCAGCGGCAAAGGGCGCCCGCAGGCGCCCTTTGCCGGCCGGACCGACGGCGCGCCGTCAGACCGATCGCAGATAGCCGGGCTCCACCGCCTGGATGGGCGCGAAGCTTTCGCGCGTGGCGATGAACTCCGGCCGCGGATTCAGGCCGTACCTGGGGGGGTTCAGGGTATTTTCCACGCTGTTATACACCATGAACACGTTCGATCGCGGATAGGGCGAGATGTTGCTGTTCGAGCCGTGCATGATGTTGCAGTCGAAGAACACGACCGAACCGGCGGGCGCCGACAACACGTCGATGCCGCCCTGGTCGACCAGCAATTGCAGGCTGACGGGGTCGGGCACGCCGTATTCCTGCTTCTTCAGCGACTGCTTGTAGTGGTCCTGCGGCGTCTCGCCCACGCACGAGACGAATTGGCGGTGCGAACCGGGCACCACCATCAGCGGCCCGTTGCTGGCGTCGTTGTCGGTCAGCAGCACCGAGCAGCTCAGCGCCCGCATGGCCGGCATGCCATCCTCGACGTGCCAGGTCTCGAAGTCCGAGTGCCAGTAGAACTCCTTGCCCTTGAAACCCGGTTTCATGTTGGCGCGCGACTGGTGGATGTAGACATCGGAACCCAGGATCTGCCTGGCGATGCCGACCAATCGCATGTCCTGCGACATCCGGCCGAGCAGCTTGCTCAGCTTGTGCACCATGAACACCGACCGGACGACGTCGGTGCCCTTCTCGGTAATGGCTTCTTCACGGCGGCGGATGGCGGGGTCGCGCACCAGCCGCTCGACCTCGCGCTTGAGCGCCTGGGTCTCTTGCGCGGAGAAGAAATTCTTCAGCAGGATATAGCCGTTGCGCTCGTAGCCGCCCAGTTGCTCGGCGTCCAGGCCGGTACCCGGCTCCACCTTGGCGCTGCCGTACACCACGGGGTCGCGCCGCTGCACGATGCCGGCGGCGCGGTCGGCGCGCGAGGAATAGATATCGCGTGCGGGAGTAATCATGGTTGTCCTCCTATTCTCATGGGCGCCGCCCCGCCCGCCGGCGGGCGCGGCCCCTTGCCGAGGGCCGTCAGGCGACCTTCGCTTCGTCCAGGGGATAGACGCCTTCGGCGTCGTGCACTTCCTGGCCGGTCAGCGGCGGATTGAAGACGCAGATGACCCGCAGCGGCTCCTTGCCGCCGCGCAGGTAGTGCTCGTCGTTGTCGTTGAGCGCGTAGACCACGCCCGGGCCGAGCTTGTAGACCTTGCCGTCGGCGACGGTCTCGATCTCGCCGTCGCCTTCGATGCACCAGACGGCCTCGACGTGGTTCTTGTACCAGATGTGGGTCTCGGTGCCGGGATGGATGATGGTCTCGTGGAACGAGAACCCCATGCCGTCCTTCTTCAGCAGCACGCGGCGGCTGGTCCAGGTCGGCGTGGATACTTCGTTCTCGGTGCCTATGATGTCCTTGATGTCGCGTACGATCATCGTCCCTTTCCTCCAAATTTCAATACACGGGCATTCGATTGCTTCTGGGCCAGCTGCTCGGCGGCCACCACCTCGGCCACCGCGCGGTCCAGCACTTCCAGCGCCTGCCGGAGCTGGCCTTCCTCGATGGTCAGCGCGGGCAGGAGCTTGAGCACTTCGTCGTTGGCGCCGGAGGTCTCGATGACCACCCCGCCCTTGAACGCCTGGGCCGCGATCTTGTTGGCCAGTCCCGGCACGCCGCTGACCAGGCCCTGGATCAGGCCGCGTCCCCGCACCGACAGGTCCGCCTCCGGATGGCTGTGGACCATGTTCTCCAGCCAGTCGCGCACCAGCGTCTCCTTGGCCTGGATCTCGCGGGTGAAGGCGCCGTCGCTCCAGTAATGTTCCAGCGCCTGCCGCGCGGTCACGAAGGCCAGGTTGTTGCCGCGGAAGGTGCCGTTGTGCTCGCCGGGCTTCCAGATGTCCAGTTCGGGCTTGATCAGCACCATGGCCATGGGCAGGCCGAAGCCGCTCAGGGACTTGGACAGCGTGACGATGTCGGGCTGGATGCCGGCCGACTCGAAGCTGAAGAAGGTGCCCGTGCGGCCGCAGCCGACCTGGATGTCGTCGACGATGAGCAGCATGTCGTGGCGGCGGCACAGGCGTTGCAGCTCCTGCAGCCAGCGCAGCGTGGCCACGTTCACGCCGCCTTCGCCCTGCACGGTCTCGACGATCACCGCGGCTGGGGTGTCCATGCCGCTGCTGCGGTCTTCCAGCATGCGCTCGAAGTACGCCATGGTGTCCACGTCCGGACCGAAATAGCCGTCGTACGGGATGAAGGTGGTGTTGCCCAGGCTCACGCCGGCTGCCTCTCGGTACTTGGCGTTGGCCGTGGCCGACAGCGAGCCGGCACTCACGCCATGGAAGCCGTGCGTGAAGGAAACGATGTTCGGGCGCTGCTTGACGCGGCGGGCCAGCTTGAGCGCGGCCTCCACGGCGTTGGTGCCGGTCGGGCCGGTGAACTGCAGCGTGTACTTCATGCCGCGCGGTTTCAGGATCAGCCGCTCGAACGCTTCCAGGAAATCTTTCTTGGCCGAGGTGGCCATGTCCAGGCCGTGCACCACGCCGTCCGCCTGGACATAGTCCAGCAGGGGCTGCTTCAGCACGGGGTTGTTGTGGCCGTAGTTCAGCGTGCCGGCGCCGGCAAACAGGTCGATGTACTGCCGGCCCTCTTCGTCGAACAGCAGCGAGCCCTTGGCCTTGCTGAAGACGACCGGAAACGAGCGTATGTAGCCGCGGACTTCCGATTCGAGACGGTCGAAGATCTTGAGATCCATGGTTTTTCCCTCCTGTTTTGCTTCTAGAAGCGTGAAAGACGTATAGGCGGACCCGGACGAACCGGGACGGATACGAGGGGCATCCGGCCTTTGCTAGAACGGGCCGATGCGCAGCAGCCGCTCGTCCTCGTGCTCGGCCTGGCCGAACAGTTCGGGCGGAAACATGGGCTGCTCCACGCACTGGGCGCCGCGATCCTGCGCC
Source organism: Pigmentiphaga sp. NML030171 (assembly GCF_002188635.1). Taxonomy (GTDB): domain Bacteria; phylum Pseudomonadota; class Gammaproteobacteria; order Burkholderiales; family Burkholderiaceae_B; genus Pigmentiphaga; species Pigmentiphaga daeguensis. The sequence continues at coordinate 162,051 of NZ_NINX01000038.1, forward strand.
AGCGCCGCGAACATGCGCCGCGACGGCTGGTTGGATGGGGACACGGTGGTTTCGATGCTGTGTATGGGCTGCGGCAGCGGCCTGGCCAGCAGGTGCTCGAGCATGCGCTGGCCCAGGCGACGGCCGCGTGCCATGGGATGGACCGCAACCTGCCAGACGAACAACACGTTGGATTGCTTGGGCGGAAGGTAGGCAGAAACAAACCCTGCCAATTGCCCTTGCCGGGTGGCCACTACGCAGGTATCGCGAAAGTGCCGGCACAGAAGAAGGTAGGCGTAGGTGGAATTGACATCCAGCGGCGGCGATTCCTGTATGAGTCGCTGGACGTCCGCGGCATCTTCGATTTCAGGTGGCCGGAGATCGAAATTCTCCAGGGCCGGATTGAATACCGCAGGTTGGATGAGCGTGTCGTCGATCGCTTTCAGACTACGACCCTCCTATGTTTCGCACGCCGGCGCCTTGCGGCGACGCACTGGGTTTGATGGCTCCGGGTCACACCGCCAGGCCCGACTCCGGAGACGTATCCGATGCATTGATGTCCAGGATGGGCGAGGTGTCCGAACCCGGGTTCTCCATCAGGCTGACGATGCGCTCGAGCGAGAGCGTGATCGTGGCCTGTTCCAGTTCCGGCAGCGCGCCCAGGGCATCGGCCAGCGTCTTCTGCAGCGGCGACGGTGCCTGGCTGGCCACCTCGCAGCCGGCATCGGTGGCCGATACCAGGACCGTGCGGCGGTCTTCCCTGCTGCGTTCCCGCTTGACCCAGCCCTTCTCCTCCAGCCGGTCGAGGATGCCGACGACCGTGCTCGGGCTGACCGAGATTTCACGGCTGATGGCCGTGGCCGTCAGCGGCCCCGACTCGATCACGGCCAGGAGACAGACCAGCTGCGGCGCGGTGATATGGCTGCACGCCGCCAACTGCTTGGAGTGCAGCGCGATGTTGCGTGTGATGCGACGCAAGGCTCGCAGGATGCGCAGGTTGTAGTTGACGCCCGTGTCCGCGGCCGAGCCGATGTGGTCCATGTCCAGGAAATCGAAAGTGCTTGGTGAAAAAAAATCACTGCCCACAAATCAATGTAGAGCAATGATTTCAACTCAAATCATTCTAGTCAGAAAGACTCGGGGTGTCAACCCTACAAACCCTGGATTCCGATGTCAACGGCTCCGAAATTACCCTTATCCGCTTCGATTCCGCCGACATCCCGCTGAAACATGAAAAACCGGGGTTCAGCCTTGCGCCACGCGCTTTCCGGCCAGTTCGGCAGGGTCGAAACTATCGACCTCGACGACGTCGGCGATGGCGCGTTCCAGGTCTTCGAACATCAAGGCCTGGGCCGCGTCCACCTTTCCGGCGCGCACGCCGTCGCGCCAGTCGCGGACACCGGCATGGCGCAGCTCGTCCAGCACCGGAGCGGCACGCGCCGCGAGATCGAAGGCCTGTGCCAGCCTGTCCAGCGCCTCGCCCGGACGTGGCCGGGCCAACCCGGGCAACAGGCGATCGCGTGCCGGCGACGGCTCGAGCAGCCGCTCGGCGCAGGCCAGGGTGACGGCATCGGCCGGGCCGCGCCGGCGCACGCCCCGGGGCAGGCAGACGAACCGCAGCACCCCCGTGGCCGCCCGCGCGGGCAGATTGGCCAGCACCGCGTCCAGGCTCGCCTCGATGGCGGCGAGGCCGCTTTCCATGCACCACTGCACCAGCGGCAGGTCGTCGGGTTGCCGGCCTTCGTCGTGCCAGCGCTTGAGGACGGCGGACAGCAGATACAGCTCGGCCAGGATGTCGCCCAGCCGCGCCGACAGCATCTCCTTGCGCTTGAGCGCGCCGCCCAGCGTCGCCAGCGTGACGTCGGCCACCAGCGCGAATGCCGAGGCATAGCGGCCCAGTGCGCGGTAGTAGGGGGCGACCGGACCGACCGAGCGCGGTGCCGGCGCGAACCGGCCACCGGTCCAGGCGCGGCCGAAGGCACGGAGCGCGTTGGCCGTCGCGTGGCCGGCATGACGCCAGAAGGTACGGTCGAATTCCTCCAGGCCCCTGGCCTGATCGCTGTCGGCCAGCGCCGCCATCTCGCGCATCAGGAACGGATGCGCTCGGATGGCCCCCTGGCCGAAGACGATCAGGCAGCGGGTCAGGATGTTGGCGCCCTCGACCGTGATGCCGATGGGGATGGCGCGGTAGACGTTGGACAGGTAGTTGCGCGGGCCGTCGATCACCGCCTTGCCCGCGTGGATGTCCATCGCGTCGTTCACCGCGATGCGCATGCGTTCGGTGGCGTGGTATTTCATGATGGCCGAGATCACGGCGGGCTTGTGCCCCGCGTCCAGCGCTGCGCAGGTCAGGCGGCGCGCGGCATCCACCTGGTAGGCCAGGGCCGCCATCCGGCCCAGCTTCTCCTGCACGCCCTCGAACTTGCCGATAGGAATGCCGAACTGTTGGCGCACGCGCGCATAGGCACCGCTGGTATGCGCCGAGAATACGCACGAGGCCGCCGCCAGCGATGGCAGGGAAATGCCCCGGCCCGCCGCCAACGCCGTCATCAGCATCTGCCAGCCCTGCCCCACCCGCTCGACGCCGCCGATGACCGCCTCCATGGGGATGAACACGTCCTTGCCCTGGTTCGGGCCATTCTGGAACACCTGCATCGCGGGCAGGTGCCGCCGGCCGATCTCCACCCCTAGCGTATCGGTAGGCACCAGCGCGACGGTGATGCCGATGTCCTCGCGGTCGCCCAGCAGCCGGTCGGGATCGCGCAGCTTGAAGGCGAGCCCGAGCACGGTCGCGACTGGCCCCAGCGTGATGTAGCGCTTGTGCCAGGTCAGCCGCATGCCCAGCACTTCGCGTCCCTGCCACATCCCCTTGCAGACCACGCCGTGGTCCACCATGGCGGCCGCGTCCGATCCCGCCTCGGGGCTGGTCAGCCCGAAGCACGGGATGTCGCGGCCGTCCGCCAGCCGCGGCAGCCAGTGCTCGCGCTGGGCGTCGGTGCCGAAATGCAGCAGCAGCTCGCCCGGCCCGAGCGAGTTGGGCACCATGACCGTGACCGCCGCCGTCAGCGACCGGGTCGAGATCCGCCGCACGACTTCGGAATGCGCGTAGGCCGAGAATCCCAGTCCGCCGTACTTGCGCGGAATGATCATGCCGAAGAACTTGCGTGCCTTCAGGAACGCCCAGATGTCGGGGGGCAGGTCATGCAGTTCCCAGTTGACCCGCCAGTCATCGACCATGGCGCACAGCTCGGCCACCGGCCCGTCCAGGAAGGCCCGCTCTTCGTCGCTGAGCCTGGCCGGCGGCATGTCCAGCAGGCGGCGCCACTCCGGATTGCCGGTGAACAGGTCGGCGTCCCACCACACGTCCCCGGCCTCGATGGCCTCGCGCTCGGTGTCCGACATGGTCGGCAGCGCCTTCGCGGCCCAGCGGAACAGCGGCTTGGACAGCCATTCGCGGCGCCATGAGGATGCGGCCATCGGATGTCTCCTTGTCGACTATCTACCTCATATAGTAAGCCGGCCGGAAGACGCGACCGCGGCCGCGCGCGGCCCGGGCAGGCAGGGTCTGGTTAAATAGGGGCTGCTCGTTCTTCACCCATTCCCATGCATCCTCCCCGCCTGGCCTTCGTCGACCTGGAAACCACGGGCACGACGCCGCGCAGCGACCGCATCACCGAGATCGGCATCGTTCAGGTGGATGCCGACGGCATGCGCGAATGGAGCAGCCTGGTCCACCCGGGCCGCCCCATTCCCCCGGCCATTCAGTCGCTGACCGGCATCACGGACGCGATGGTGGCTGGCGCCCCGCCCTTCGAGGCCCTGGCCGACGACATCGCCCGGCGCCTGGACGGCTACCTGTTCATCGCGCACAACGCCCGCTTCGACCACGGTTTCCTGCGCGAGGAGTTCGACCGGCTGGACCGGCCCTTCCGGCCCGATGTCCTGTGCACCGTCCGCCTGTCGCGCAAGCTCTACCCGCAGTACCGCAGCCATAGCCTGGATGCGTTGATCGCCCGGCACGGCCTGCATGTGCATGCCCGCCATCGTGCGCTCGACGATGCGCGCCTGCTGTGGCACTTCTGGCAGGACATCCACCGCGAGTTTCCGGCCGGGCAGCTCGGCGAGCTCGTCGATGCGCTGGCCGGCCGCGTGCCCTGGCCCGAATACCTGGACCCGGCCCTGCCCCGCCTGCTGCCCGACAGCCACGGCGTCTACGTCTTGCGCGACGTGAACCACCAGCCGCTGTATGTCGGGCGGGCCTCCAGGCTGCGGGACAAGGTGCTGGCGCATTTCCAGCCGGGCGCCTGGAAATCGGCCAAGGCACGGCGCCTGGCCGAGCAGGTCCGGCACATCGAATGGCTGGAGACGGGCGGCGCGATCGGCGCCCTGCTGCACGAGAACCGGCTGTTGCGGACCCTGGCGCCGCTGCACAATCGCCGCGCGCGCACGCCCGCCCTGGCCGGCGACACGCACTGGCCCTACGAAGGTCCGGTGGGGATACGCGAGGCCCGCGTCATCCACGTCGTGGAACGCTGGCAATTCCTGGGCAGCGCGACCGACGACCAGGCCCTGTACGGCCTGCTGGACGGCGGGCGCGCCGAATACGACCACGAAGTCCACCGCATCCTGCGCGATCGGCTGGCGCAGGTCCCGCTGCTGAGGCTGGACCGCGCATGCACGGACTGAGGGCGCGGCGGCGGACCGGCGGCTATTTCCCTCCCGGTCCCGCCACGTCGATGCCGCTGCCCGACAGCTTGTTCGACCTGGGCGAACGGCCCAGGTCATCGGCGGAAGTATTCCGGTCGTTCTGGCGGGCCATCTGCTCTCGCTTGAGATCGGTCTCGGCGGCCTGCCGCTCCGGCTTGCGGGCGGGCCGGGCGGCCGGCTCGGAAGGCTTGGTGGACGAAGGTTTCATAAATGCTCCGGACGGCTTATCGTTGATCCGATCCACCCGCGGGTGGATCATCGCCGATCAGCACGAGACGTGCCCGACCACGACCGCCAGGAGAACGACATGCCCCCGTCCGCGCCCATGAACCGCCGCATCGTCATGGCCAGGCGCCCCGCCGGCACGCCGGTGGCCGAGGATTTCCGCCTTGAAACCGAGGCGGTTCCCAGTCCGGCCGACGGCCAGGTGCTGCTGCGCACGCTCTACCTCTCGCTCGATCCCTACATGCGCGGCCGCATGAGCGACGCGGCCTCGTATGCGAAGCCGCTGGACATCGGGGACGTCATGCTGGGCGGCACGGTGTGCCGCGTGGCCGAATCGCGCCATCCTGACTTCGCCGCCGGCGACCTGGTCCTGGCCGCCAGCGGCTGGCAGGACTACGCGCTGTCGTCCAGCAAGGGGCTCACCCGCCTGCCCGCGGACCTTGCCCATCCCTCATGGTCGCTGGGCGTGCTGGGCATGCCGGGATTCACCGCCTACGTGGGCCTGATGCAGATCGGCACGCCCAAGGCGGGCGAGACGGTGGCCGTCGCCGCCGCGACCGGAGCCGTCGGATCGGTGGTGGGACAACTGGCCAGGCTGCACGGGTGCCGCGTGGTGGGCATCGCCGGCGGACCGGACAAGTGCGACCATGCGATCCGCGAACTGGGCTTCGACGCCTGCGTGGACCATCGCGCGGCCAACCTCGCCCAGCGCCTGGCCGCGGCCAGCCCCAACGGCATCGACGTCTATTTCGAAAGCGTGGGCGGAGCCGTGTTCGACGCCGTCCTGCCGCTGCTCAACCGCCATGCCCGCATCCCGCTCTGCGGCCTGATCTCGCAGTACAACGCCGTGCCGGGCGTCGAGGCCCCGGACCGCCTGCCCATGCTGATGCGCCTGGCGCTGACCAAGAGCCTGCGCATCCAGGGCTTCATCGTCTCGGACTGGTACGGACCGCTCTACCGGGAGTTCACCCGCCAGATGTCGGACTGGATCGCCGACGGGCGCATCAAGTACCGGGAAGACATGGTGGACGGGCTCGAAAACGCCCCCGCCGCGTTCATGGGTCTGCTGGAGGGACGCAATTTCGGCAAGCTGGTGGTGCGGGTCGCCCACTAGATGGGGCGCGGCGTGCTACCCTAGGGGCGTCATCGAACAATTACAAGCAGGTCGCGCCACGGCGCAGTCCCGCAACAGGAGACTCGTATGACGTGCCAAGTGATTCCCCTGCGGCCACGCCGCGCCAAACGGCGGACGTTCACCGTGCCGGGCAAATCGTGGATGGTCGCGGTACCCGTGGCCCTGTCGATAGGCTGGCTGCTGGCCCTGCCCGGCATGCCGCATGCGCAGGCCGGCCCGACGGCCTCGGCCGAGCACCGGCTGGATTTCGCCATTTCCAGCGGCGACCTGCGCCCTGCGCTCGAAAAATATGCCCGCCAGGCGGGCATACGGCTGTCGTTCGATCCTGCCCTGGTGGCCGGCCTGACGACGCCCGGGCTGACCGGCCGCTACACGATCCAGGACGGGCTGGACACCCTGCTGCGGGGCACCGGGTATACCGCGGCCCAGGAAGGCGGACGCTACGTCCTGATTCCCGAGCCGCCCGCCTCGGCCGGCAAGCGGCCGCCCAGCGGACCGCGCCTGGTGGGCGCCCTTACGCCTGTTTGAAGTCGTCGGTGCTCAGGCCCAGCCTGTGCATCTTGTCGTAGAGCGTCTTGCGCGGCAGGCCCAGCATCTCGCTGGCCGCCGCCGTGCGGCCCGAGCAGTTCTTCAGCGCGTCCTCGATCAGCAGGCGTTCGAAGCTGGTCATCTGCTCTTCCAGCGAGCGCCTTGCGCTGGCCGCCGCGCCGGCCGGGCCGTCCTTGGCCAGCCCCAGCACGTAGCGGTCCGCCACGTTGCGCAGTTCGCGCACGTTGCCCGGCCAGTGATGCGCCATCAGCGACTGCAACTGGGACCCCGACAGCACCGGCGCATCCCGCCCATAGCGCAGGGCCGCCTGCAGGATGAAATGCTCGAACAGCAGGGGGATGTCCTCGCGCCGTTCGCGCAGCGGCGGGATCTCCAGCACCGCGACGCTCAGCCGGTAGTACAGGTCGGCCCGGAACGCGCCCCGCTCCGATTCGGCCAGCAGGTCGCTCTTGGTGGCGGCCACGACCCGGCAGTCCATGGGCTGAGGCTCGTTCGACCCCAGCCGTTCGAACACCCGCTCCTGCAAGGTGCGCAGCAGCTTGATCTGCAACACCATGGGCATGGTCTCGATCTCGTCCAGGAACAGCGTGCCGCCGCGCGCATACTCGATCTTGCCGATGCGCCGCTTGGCCGCGCCCGTGAACGCGCCGGCCTCGTGGCCGAACACCTCGCTCTCGAACAGCGTCTCGGGCATGCCGCCGCAGTTCAAGGCCGAGAAATGGCGATCGCGCCGGTTGCTGTGGTCGTGCAGGCACCGGGCCACCAGTTCCTTGCCGGTCCCGGTCTCGCCCACCACCAGCACGTCGGCGTCGGTATCGGCCAGGTCCTGCACCACCTTCCTCAAGGCCACCATGGCCGGCGACCGGCCCAGCAGCGCGCTTTCGATGGCGAGGCGATTGTCCAGCTGCCGCCGCAGGGACTGCACCTCGAGCGTCAGCCCGCGCTTCTCCAGGGCCCGCTGTACCACCTCGCTCAGGTGCTCGGAGGAAAACGGTTTTTCGATGAAATCGTAGGCCCCCAGGCGCATGGCCTGCACCGCCATCGAGATGTCGCCATGGCCGGTCACCAGGATCACCGGCAGGCAGGCATCGATCTCCAGCGCGCGGCGCAGCAGCTCCATCCCGTCCATGCCGGACATCTTCACGTCCGTCACGAGCACGCCCGGAAATCCGGGCACGACGTGCTTGAGCGCCTGCTCGGCCGACTCGAACGCCTTGACCTCGAGGCCTGCCAGTTGCAGCGCCTGCTTGCCCCCCAGCCTGACCGCCGGGTCGTCCTCGACGAACAAGACTGTCAATCCTTCATGCATCCACTGTCTCCTCCAACTTCGCCGGCCGCAGTTGCAGCACGAATTCCGCCCCGCCCCCCTCGCGGTTGCAGGCGCGCAGGCTGCCGCCGAAATCACGCACGATGCCCGCCGAGATCGCCAGCCCCAGTCCCAAGCCCACCCCCTGCTCCTTGGTCGTGAAGAAGGGTTCGAACAGCCGGCGCATCACCTCGTCGGGAATGCCCGGCCCGCTGTCCAGGACCGAGATGACGACCCAGCCCCCCGCCTCCGTGACCGAGATCTCCAGGCGCCGCTCGTCGCTGCGCGCCATTGCGTCGATGGCATTGCCCAGCAGGTTGACCAGGATCTGTTCCAGCCGGTTGCCGTCGCAATAGGCGCAGGCATCGTCCGGAACGCTCAACCGCAGCTCGACCCGCTCCTGCCGCAGCCGCTGCTCGAGCAGGAAACAGGCGTCGGCCACGGCCACCGCGATCGAGGTCGGCTTGAGCAGGGCCGGCGACTTGCGCGCGAACTTCTTCAACTGGCCGGTGATCTTGCCCATGCGGGCGATCAACTGGCCGATCATGGTCAGATTCTCTTCGGCATCGGCCTGGCGTCCGCGCTGCAGCAGCACCGTGGCATTGTCGGCCAGCGTGCGCAGCGCCGCCAGCGGCTGGTTCAGCTCATGCGTGATGCCGGCGGCCATCTGGCCCAGCGCCGCCATCTTGCCAGCCTGCACCAGCTCATCCATGGTGGACTTCAGCACTTCCTCGGCGCGGCGGCGCTCCGCGATCTCGGTCTGCAGGTGACGGTTGGCGTTGCTCAGCGCCTGCGTGCGCGCCGCCACCTTGCGTTCGAGCTCGTCGTGCGCCCGCTGCAGGGCCGCGCTGGCCGCCAGGCTCTGGGCGATGGCGCGCCGCCGCTGCTGCAGGTACAGGCCCAGTATGGCAAGGAACCCCATGGCCAGTGCCACCGCGATGGCCATGTTGCGGGCGCGCGCGTGGATGGGGGCCATGTTGGACAGGGCCATGAGCTTCCATTGCGTGCCCGGTATCTGGCGGCTCTGCACGAGATAGGACGGCACCAGGAAGTTGCCGCCCTCGCCCTCGCGCGCCGCTTCGTTGGTGAACTGCACGATGCGCACGCCCTCGGGCTGTTTGCCGACCTCGGCCATGCCCAGCGGCTCCAGCGATCCCGCGCGGTGGTACTGGCGCGTCACCGCCAGCTTCTGGAGCGTGTGGGACGACAGCGGCGCCAGCGTCTTGAACTTCCATCCCGGTACCGAAGTCAGGAAGATGACGCCGTTCTCGTCCACCACCACCACCTTCTCGTCGGCACGCAGCCAAGCGTCGTCGAGCTTGTCCAGGTCGACCTTCAGCGCCGCCACGCCCAGCATCCTGCCGTCGTGGTAGATGCCGTACGAGAAGTAATAGCCCGGGGACTGGCTGACGGTGCCTATGCCGTAGAAGCGGCCCGACAGCCCCTTGGCCGCGTCGATGAAATAGGGCCGGTACGAGAAATTGCGGCCGACGAAGCTGGGCGGGCGGTTCCAGTTGCTCGCGGCCAGCGTCAGCCCCTCCATGTTCATGACGTAGATCTCGGAAGACCCGGCCTTGCGGTTGACCGTTTCCAGGTACAGGTTGACCCGGGCGATCCGCTCGGGATTGCCGGGATCCTGCAGCAGCGCGATGACGTCCTTGTTCAGGGACAGGATGCCCGGCAGGTAGTCGTAGCGCGTCAGCTCGCTCTGCACCCCGCCGGCATAGATGTCGAGCCTGTGCTCCACCCCCTGGCGCAGCACCTGGATGCCGGTTCGTTCGCCCCAGATGTAGGCCAGCATCACCGCCAGGGCGGCGGCGAACAGGCAGACGCCGCCCCACACCAGGCGGCGCTTGGAAAAACCGCGGGCAGGCGGGTTGACGCTCAAGTCCCCATCCATGATTTTCGTGTTCTAGTGTCCGCAATTTATCCCAGGCACGCCAGGAAAGACATCGGAGCTTGCGCCACGTGGCGGCGCAAGCTCCTTTGCGTCTAGTCGGCGTAGACGCCGGCCGCCCGGATGATGGGCGTCCACTTGGCGATCTCGTTGCCAAGATGCTTGCGCAGCGAGTCGGGCCGGGCCCGTTCGCCGGTCGCCGCCTGCGCCCCCAGTTCCTCCATCTTCCCGCGGAACACCGGGTCCTGGACCGCCGCCTGCAGCGCGGCCGACAGCTTCTCGACCACGGCCGGCGGCGTGCCCTTGGGCGCATACATCGCGTGCCAGATCTTGACCTCGATGCCCGGCAGCCCCTGCTCGGCCGCGGCCGGGATGTCCTTGAACGCGTCGATGCGCGTGGACTGCATCGCGACGTAGGGCTTGACCACGCCGGCCTTGATCTGTCCGGCGACGTTGGTGGTCTGGTCGCACATCAGGTTCACCTGGCCGCCGATGAGGTCGGTCAGCGCCGGCGCGGTCCCCTTGTAGGGCACCGTGCCCAGCTGCGTGCCTATGGTGCTCATGAACAGCAGGCCGCACAGGTGCGAGGCCGACCCGATGCCGGCATTCGCCAGGAACAGCTTGCTGGAATTGGCCTTGATGTAGGGCAGCAGGTCCTTGAAGTTGTCCGGCGGCAGGCTCTTGGTGCCCAGCAGCACCATCGGCACGTCGGCGATCTCGCCGATCATCTCGAAGTCCTTGAGCGGATCGAAGCCCAACTGGCGGTACAAGGCCGGCGCGGTGGACATGCCGATGTGGTGGATCAGCACCGTATGGCCGTCGTTGCGTGCGGTGGCCACCTTCTTCGCGCCTATGGTGCCGCCCGCTCCGCCTACGTTCTCGATCACGATCTGGCCCTTCAGGTGCCTGGCCATGACGGCCGTCACGTCGCGCGCCACCTTGTCGGTGGGGCCGCCCGCGGCGAACGGCACGACGGCGACGATGGGCGCGCTGCCGGGGAAGTCCTGCGCCTGGGCCGGAGCGGCCAGGGCCGCCAGGACGCCGAGCGATAACGTGGAAAGAAACTTCATTTCTACCTCCTTAAGGACGAGTGATGTCGAACACCAGATTCCGGGGGGACGGGCCGAACGACAGCCACGTGCCCTTGAGCGGCTGCTGCTCCACGCCGGGCTTGCTCCAGTCGCACACGCCGCCGGGGAAGATCTGCCGCAGGCGCTCCAGCTGTCCGGCATTCAGCGTGACCTTGTAGTCGGCCGGGTCGACGGCCTTGAGCTGGCACTTGACGATGTTGTCGGCCAGCGGCGCGCCAGCCACCAGGCGCGGCGTGATGCCTGCCGGGTAGAGCTGGTTGCAGCGTCCGTCGCCATAGGCCGTGGACGGTTCGACGATCTTGTTGCCGCCACTGTCCCAGCAGGCATCCGCCAGCCCCGCGGGCTTGTGCGAGACGACCTTGCGCGACCTGGGCTGGTCGGAGGCGTCGCCCACCACGCCCATCAACCACTGGTCCATGAGCTGCAGCAGGTTGTCGCCCACCGGGCCCGGTCCGAGCATGACGTGGTTGTCGAAATGCCCGTTGGCGGCCTTCAGGCGCTCGCGCACCGAGTACGAGTGGATCTTGTTGTGGATGTCGCCGTTCACCGCGTTGTCGAAGTAGTCGCGGTGCTCCAGGATGGCGGTCGAGGCCAGGCCGCCCCCGCCATGGGTGATGCGCCCCGACTGGTAGGCGCGGCGGATCGCGTCGATGTCGCCGGTCGTGCGGGCCGCCGTGGGCTTCAGGTCCACGTCCAGGCCGCCGATGTTGGCGTTCAGGTCCAGGAACTCTTCCACCGTGATGGCGCCGTCGTTCAGCGCCTTCAGTCCGTACTGCACGCCCACGTTGTCGATCGGCCGCAGCGCGAAGCCCCGGCTGTCCTTGCCGTAGACGTTCACCGTATGGTCATACACGGTGGCGCGGCTGCCGCCGGGGTTGTTGACCGGGTGATACTTCAGGCTTTCCTGGAACCCCGCCGGGAACGAGACCACCGGATCCAGCCGGCCGGCGCTGCCGCTCATATTGGCGATGTTGCCGACCTGCAGGTAGCCGGAGATCGCCTTCTTCTTCTCGTCGCTGTAGGGCAGCCCGCCCGCGCGGTTGAAGTAGTTGTTCAGCAGCCGGGAATCGAAGACCTTGAACAGCGTGGCCGAGGTGACGTCCGGGAACACCATGTTCACGATGATGCCGTCGAACAGTCCGGGATAGTTGTCCGAGGTCTGGAAGCTCTGATAGGCGCCGCCCGATCCGCCGGTGCCTATCGTGTAGACCGGCACGCCGTAGGCCTCGATGAAGCGCTCCTTGGTCATCGCGACGGTCTCCGACGACAGCAGGTCGTTGCAGTTGGAGCCGAAGATGTTCAGCGTGGACGTGACGGCCGCGTAGCCCTGCTTCATCCACTCGTCGACGATCAGGGTGCCGAAGGTCGCGCCCTGCGTGTACCAGCCGCCCTGGCAGCCGCCGCCCAGCGGATACATCAGCTTGCCGTTCCAGGCCTTCGAACGCTTGTTCGGGCCGATCTCGCCGTCGTTGAGCGGATCGTGCAGCATCGCCGACTGGTAGATGCCGCGGTTGATCGTGCCCGTTTCCAGCCGCACGAGATATGGCACCGTGCGCTCGGTCGGCTTGCCCTCGTCGATGGTGATGGTGGCCATGTCGGTCGGATAGACCGTGGGCGTGTTCCAGCGGCTGTTGCCGCCCGACTTGTTCCGGTAGAAGTAATCGACCCGCGTATTGGTGGAGCAGTGCTCGCCGAACGGCCCGTCCAGCGTGCCGCCGCCCAGCCGGCCGAAGGTGGTGGTGGTGCACAGGAAGGGCTTCTGGTGGGGGCCGGAGATCATCGGCCCGGTGATGGGATAGTTCGTGACCTCCAGCGTGGCGGTCGCGTCCCCGACCTGGGCGCGCAAGGTGTTCTTGCCCAGCGCCATGCCGCTCACCAGCCCCTGCCAGGTGCGATCGCCGATCTTCGCGAACGCCCGCGACACGTCGCTCTTGTCCAGCATGACCACCGGCGTGCCGCTGACGCCGGCCGGCACCTCCAGCCGCACCAGCGCGTCGTCGCCCGTGACGTAGTCCGGCAGCGAGGAAACCGTGCTCAGCTTGAGGGCCGGCGCCGGCGGCGGTCCCGGAGGCGCTCCGCCATCCCCGTCATCCCCGCCGCAGGCCGTGGCCAGCACCGCGGCGGCGCCCGCCGCCAGGGCCAGCCGGCCCATTCCATATCCATGGGCGCGCGCCTGCCGCCCCCGTGTCGTCTCGGGTCTCATTCCTGCCTCCTCCTGTCATGTGTCTTGAATCTTCTCGTTACAGCGACGGAGGATTAGCAACACCCATGCCAACACGGCCCCGGCACGCGAACATGCGGCAAGGGCCTGTTTTCATTGGCGTTTTCGGGAGCCGGCGGGCAGAGGGAGCGACACGGGCGGCCAGAATTCCGCCATGCGGGCCGCCCGCCGTTCCGGAATTCCGCAACGGCGGGCGCGAGAGGTCAGTTCCGGTCGGGAGAAGGCGGACCGTCTATCGACGAGAACAGGTCCCACACGGCCATGAACAGCGCGGCGATCAGCGGCCCGATCACGAAGCCGTTGATCCCGAACAGCGCCATGCCGCCCAGGGTCGAGATCAGCACCACGTAGTCGGGCATGCGCGTGTCCTTGCCGACCAGGATGGGACGCAGCACGTTGTCGACCAGGCCGATCACCAGGATGCCGTACAGGGTCAGGATGATTCCCTGCAGCACGGCGCCGGACAGGAGGAAGTAGACGGCGACCGGCCCCCAGATCAGCCCGGCCCCCACCGCCGGCAGCAGCGACAGGAAAGCCATCACGACGCTCCACAACAGGGCGCCCTTGATGCCCAGGATCCAGAAGATCAGGCCGCCCAGCATGCCCTGGGTGATGGCTACCACGATATTGCCCTTGACCGTGGCCCGCACGACCGCGATGAACTTGCGGAACAGGTGGCGCTTGTGTTCCTCGGTCAGCGGCAGGGCCTGGCGGATGCGGGCGGACAGGTCCGGGCCGTCGCGCAGCAGGAAGAACAGCAGATACAGCATGACCCCCAGGCTGATGACGAACTGGAAGGTGTTCTGGCCGATGTTCAGCGCCTGGGTGGCGAAGAACTGGCTGCCCCGGGTCGCGACCTCGGCCAGCTTGTTCTGGATGCTGTTCACGTCCACCAGGCCGAACTTCTCCAGCAGGCTGCGCGCGGTGGGAGGCAGGGCCGCCATGGCCTGGTCGAGGTAGCCGCGGAAATCGATGTCGCCCGCCTTGATCTGCTCGTAGAGTCCCGCGCCCTGGCTGACGATGGTGCCTGCGATGAGCGAGACCGGGATGATCACGATGAGCACGCACACCGCCAGCGTGGCCAGGGCCGCCAGGTTGTTGCGGCCGCCGAACGCAGCCACCAGCCGGCGCTGCAAGGGGAAGAAGATGATGGCCAGGATGGCCCCCCAGAATACGGCGCCGAAGAACGGCCACAGCAGCCAGCCGAACGCCAGCGTGACCAATACCAGCAGGAGCAGGAAGGTGCGGTATTGCAGAGAGGTCTGGCTCATCGAGGACGTTCCTTCAATGTTCGGGAGGCGTTCTGGTCGTGAAGACGGGCAGGGTCAGGCTCCAGCGGATGGCGACCATGCGGAACAGGAAGCCGGCCACCAGCGCGATGGCGGTGGCATGATCGTGCCCGACGCCGTAGCGCTGCAGCAACACGTACAGCGTGCCGGTCGCCAGCGCGACGGAGGCGTAGAGGTCGCGGCGCAGGACCAGCGGCACCTGGTTGCACAGGATGTCGCGCAGCAGGCCGCCGCAGATGCCGGTCACCATGCCCATCAGCACCACGATGGCGGGATGCGCGCCCGCGGCCTCGGCCACGTCGCAGCCGATCACGGCGAAGGCGACCAGGCCCAGCGCGTCCAGCAGCAGGAAGGCCATGCGCACCCGATGCATGTACCGGACCAGGAGCGCCGCCGCCAGGGCCGCCCCCACGGTGAAGAATAGATATTCGGGATGGGCCACCCAGCCCAGCGGATAGTGGCCCAGCAGCACGTCGCGGATGGAGCCGCCCCCCAGGGCCGTGACCGTGCCGACGACGCAGACCCCGAACAGGTCCATGCGGCGCCTCATGCCCATGATCGCGCCCGAGGCGGCCTCGGCGGTGATGGCGACCAGATAGATCACTTGCAGCAACATAAGCGGGGCCGCTCGGCCGTCTCCTTTTCCCTGCGCGCCGGAGCGGCGCGCGAACCACGCGGATTATCGCATCCGGCCGGACCGCGGGGCGCCTGCTAGGATCCGACGGCTGGCAGGGCCTGCATCAGGGTCGCGCGGAAGTCATCCAGGACAGGCGGCCCCTTGAAACCGCGCCGCGTCACCTGATAGAGGTCCAGGCTGACCGCCGGCTTGACCAGCAGATCGGTGGCCACCCGGTGGCGGTGGCAGGCGACCAGCGCGAACGTGGGGATGACCGCCGTGCCCAGCCCGGCTTCGACCATGGAGATCAGGGTCTCGAAGAAGTTGAAGCTGGCGCGGTCCTCGTTGCCGCGGCCGATCTTCTCCAGGTGCGGCTCGATCAGCCGCTGGATGGGATTCGCGGGCGGCAGGCCGAGCAACGGCACCTCGCGCAGGCTGGTCCAGGCCGCCGTGCCCACCGGCCGGCCCGGTACCCCGTCCGTCGGTGCGACGCGCATCAGCCGGAATTTGCCCACCGGCGCGCGGTCCAGCCCCGCCAGCGGCTTGAAGAAGAACCCCAGTCCGATATCGGCCTCGCCCGCCGCCACCAGCGCCTCGACCTGCTGCAGTTCGGTATCGGCCAGCCGCAGTTCCACGTGGGGGTGGGATTGCTTGAACAGCTGGAACACCCGGGGCAGGATGTTGGACGAGATCAGCGGCGTGGCCGCGATGCGCAGCGTCTGCCTTGCGCGCCGGCCGGCCACGCCCAGCTTGGACACCACCTCCTCCAGGTCCCCCACCACCCGCTGCGCCACGGGCAGCAGGTCGCGGCCGGCCTCGGTCAGCACCACCATCCGGGTCGTGCGGTCGAACAGCCGGCAATCGAGCTGCTTTTCCATCTCGCGAATCATGATGCTGAGCCCGGCCTGCGTCATATGGGCCTTCTCGGCGGCGCGGGTGAAATTGCCGATCCGCGCGACGTGCAGGAACACCTGCAACTGGCGCAATGAGAGATTCATAAAACTCTAATATGTATTCATATCATATCTAAACTTCAAAAATAATACGTTCTGGCGCCTAATACCAGCACCAGCGGATCCCTGGCCAGGGATCCGCAAGAGAAAGTTCATCACGAGGGTACGAACATGAGCAGCAAAGAGGACGTGGTCATCATCGGCGCCGGGATAGGCGGGCTGACGCTGGCCCTGAGTCTCCACCAGGCCGGCATCGCCTGCCGCATCTACGAGGCCGTGCCCGAACTGCGGCCGCTGGGCGTGGGCATCAACGTCCTGCCCCACGCGGCGCGCGAGCTGGCCGAGCTGGGCCTGCTGCCCGAGCTGGACAAGGTGGGCGTGCGTACGCGCGAGTCCATCTTCTTCAACGAACACGGGCAATTCGTGTTCCGCGAAGCCGCGGGCCTGGCCGCCGGCTTCGACTGGCCGCAATACTCCATCCACCGGGGCGACCTGCAGACCGTGCTGTTCGACGCCGTCAAGCAGCGCCTGGGCCCGGACGCCGTGGTCTGCGGACAGCGCTGCACCGGCGCCACGCAGGACGGGGAATCGATCACCGCGCACTTCGTCTCGCCCGACGGCGAACGCCTGCCCGACGTGCGCGCCCGCCTGCTGGTCGCCTGCGACGGCGTGCACTCGGCCCTGCGCAAGCAGCTCTATCCACAGGAAGGCGCACCCCGCTATTCGGGCGTCAACATGTGGCGCGGGACCGCGGTATGGAAACCGTTCCTGAGCGAGGCCAGCATGGTGCGCGCGGGCTGGCTGGACGTGGGCAAGATGGTGATCTACCCCATCCGCAACGACGTCGACGGCAAGGGCAGCCAATTGATCAACTGGGTGGCGGAAATCACCGATCCCAATCCGGCCATCCGCGACTGGAGCCGGCCGGGCAGGCTGGAAGACTTCCTGCCTGCCTTCGAGGACTGGCATTTCGATTGGCTGGACGTTCCCGCCCTGATCCGGTCCTCGGACTCGATCCTGGAATATCCCATGGTGGACCAGGATCCCCTGCCCACCTGGACCCAGGGCCGCCTGACGCTGCTCGGCGACGCCGCCCACCCCATGGTGCCGCGGGGGTCGAACGGCGCGGGCCAGGCCATCATCGACGCCCGCTACCTGGCGGGCCAGTTGAAGCGGCGAGGCCTGACCGAGGAAGCCCTGCAGGACTACGACAAGGTCCGGGTCGCGGCAACCACGCAGGTGGTGCTGACCAACCGCACGAATCCGCCCGACGCCATCCTGCGCGAGGTCTACGAGCGGACCGGCGGCAAGCGCTTCGAACAGCTCGAACCCATCGTCTCCCAGGCCGAGCTGCAGGCCATCTCCGACAACTACAAGAAAGTCGCCGGCTACAGCCCGGCCGCGCTGAAGGCCCGGCCCTCCTTCCTCTGACCCCGGCGCGGTCCGCGAAGGACCGCCCCGCCCTTTCCGAGCCGCCCTCTGGGGCGGCTTTTGTTTTTGCAAGTTCCGAAATTATTGAAAAATTTTATCGGAAAAAAACCGCCATATTTAAATTAAAAGTATCTGTTATTGATACTTTTTCAAAATTCGCCGACAATCTCTGCCACATCATCGACAGCCCCCACCGCCCCCGGCGCCGGGAGCAGAAGGAGACACCATGGCAACGCTCGTTCCCATACAAGGCCTGCACCACTACGCCTACCGGTGCCGCGACGCCGAGGAAACCCGCCACTTCTACGAGGACCTCCTGGGCCTGCCGCTCGCGCACGTGATCCGGGCCGACCACGTGCCCAGCACCGGCGAATACTGCCCCTACGTCCACATCTTCTTCGAGATGCGGGACGGCTCCTACATGGCCTTCTTCGACCTGGGCGACGGCCAGGCGGCCGAACCTTCCGCCAACACCCCCGACTGGGTCAACCACATCGCGCTGCAGGTCGAGTCCGAGGACGAACTCCGCGCGGCCCGCGCCCGCCTGGAAGCGGCCGGAGTCGAGGTCCTGGGCGTCACGGACCACGGCTTCGTCAGGTCCATCTACTTCTTCGACCCCAATGGCATCCGGCTCGAACTGACGACCCGCACCGCGCCGGCCGCCAAGCTCGACGAATTCAAGGCCTCGGCCCATGCCGAACTGGCGGACTGGGTCCGCACCCGGCCCTCGGCCGCCCATCGCTAACCACCCGCCCCGCAACCCACAAGGAAATCCGCGTCATGTCCACGCCGTCCAAGCACACTTTCGACCGCATCCCCGTCATCCTGCAATTCCGCGAGCCGGTCGAAATGGTGGAAACCTACGGCTTCAACGGCAGCCAGGGCTATACCGTGCTCGAAGGCCAGCGGCTGGTGCCCCGCAACGTCCAGTCCAAGGTCGTGTTCCTCTTCATGCATCCGGCCTCGACGCTGCAGCTCCTGCCCATGCCCGTGGCGCTGGCCGAATCCGGCATGCACGTGCTGTGCGCCGGCAGCCGATACGCCAAGAACGATTCGGCCCTGATCATGGAAAAAGTGGCGGCCGACCTGGGCGCCTATATGCGCTACGCACGCGAAGACCTGGGCTACGAGAAAGTGGTGCTGGTCGGCTGGTCCGGCGGCGGCGCGCTGTCGCTGTTCTACGAGGCCCAGGCCGAGGCGCCCTCGATCACCCACACGCCGGCGGGCGACCCCTATGACCTGACGCAGGCCGGCCTGACGCCGGCGGACGGGATCATCTTCATCGCCGCCCACCTGAGCCGGCCGGAAACCCTGACCGAATGGCTGGACCCGTCGGTGCGCAACGAACTGGACCCCGAGGACCGGGACCTGGAATTCGACATCTACGCCCCCGACTGCCCCAACCGTCCCCCCTTCTCGCAGGACTTCGTGGCGCGCTTCCGGGCGGCGCAGCTGGCGCGCAATCGCCGCATCAGCGCCTGGGTGCTCGATACGCTGGACCGGCTCAAGCGCTCGTCCTCGGGCGAACGGGAACGCGGCTTCGTGGTCCATCGCACCATGTGCGACGTGCGCTGGCTCGATCCCGCGGTGGACCCGAACGGGCGCAAGCCGAACTGGTGCTATTTGGGCGACCCGCGCGTGGTCAACTCCGGCCCCGCCGGCCTGGCCCGGTTCAGCACGCTGCGCAGCTGGCTGTCGCAATGGTCCTACGACCACTCCAACATCAAGGGTCCGGTGAACGCCGCGCGGATACGCCGGGTTCCCGTCTTGCAGATCGAGAACGAAGCGGACGACGCCGTGCCCGCCATCCACAATCCCCTGATCCATGCGGCGCTCGGCACCCCGGACAAGGAATTCGTGCAGATCAAGGGCGCGACCCACTACTACCTGGGGCAGCCCCGGGAACTCGCGCAGTGCATGGAGACCATCATCGACTGGACCCGCCGCAAGATCGCGGCCGACTTCGAGGCTCCGGCCGCCGCGCAGCGCTGACCGGGCAAGCCGGTCCGGGATTGATTACCATCATGCCTGCGAACGCGCCGGCCGGCCTGGCCGGCGCGCCGAATACCGAGGTGCATCGATCCCCCATGTCCCAGTTCGCCAAAGTCCTCCAGGTCCTGGACCTTTTTTCCGAAGCCAGGACCACGCTGGCGGCAGAGGAAATCGCCGACCTGCTCGAAGTCTCCCGGCCCACCGCCTTCCGCTACGTCAAGCAGTTGTGCGAGACCGGCCTGCTGGCGAAGATCGCGGGGCGATACGCGCTGGGCGCGAAGATCATCGAACTCGACTACCGCATCCGGCGGACCGAGCCCATCATGCTGGCCAGCCGCGCCAGCATGCGCGAGCTGGCCCAGCGCACGGCCACGACGGTCGTGCTGTGCAACATATACGGCGACGAGATCGTGCACAGCCACCACGAGCGCGTGGGCGAACTCGCGCCCATGAGCCTGGACCGCGGCCACCTGATGCCCCTGTTCAAGGGCGCCGCCCCGGCGGTCATCCTCGCCAACCTGCCGGCCGCGCGCCTGAAGCGGCTGTACGAACGGCACAAGGCCGACCCCGACGTGCTTGCCATCGCCGGCGACTGGCCATCCTTCGCCCGGCACTACAAGCGCATCCGCAAGGATGGGCACTACATTTCGCGCGAGGAGATCGACCCGGGCGTCATCGGCATCGCGGCGCCCATCTTCAACGACGGGCGCCACGTCGTCGGGGCCACCACCCTGGTCTACGAGAAAAAGCGCGAAAAACTGGTGAACGAGGAAGGCTATGCCGAGCTGGTGCGGCATTGCGCGGCGGCGGTGACCCGGGAGATCGCCGCCGCCGCGCCGCAGGCTACTTGAAGTCGGCGTTCGGGTCCCTGCCCTCCTGGCCCGAACCGGGTGCGGGCTCTTCCCCGTAGGCGCCCCCGCCGCCATAGCTCTCGCCGTACGAGCTGTCCACCTCGATCTTGACGCTGCCCGGGTCCACCGCGGCCTGGTCGCCCTTGTAGTGCATCACCAGTCCCGGCATCAGCATCACGACGGCCACCATCAGCAACTGGATCACGATGAACGGAATCGAGCCCCAGTAGATCTGGCCGGTGGTGACCTTGGCGATGCGCTTGCCCGTGACCTTGTCCAGGTAGTCTTCCTTGGGCGCCACCGAACGCAGGTAGAACAGCGCGAAACCGAAGGGCGGATGCATGAACGACGTCTGCATGTTGACCGCCAGCAGCACGCCGAACCAGATCAGGTCTATGCCCATTTTCTCGGCCACCGGCCCCAGCAGCGGCACGATGATGAAGGCCAGCTCGAAGAAGTCCAGGAAGAAGGCCAGCACGAAGGTCAGGATGCTGACGACGATCAGGAAGCCCCATTGGCCGCCGGGCACCGAGGTCAGCAGGTGTTCGACCCACAAGTCGCCGCTGACGGCCCGGAAGGTCAGGCCGAACACGGTGGAACCGATCAGGATGAACACCACGAAGCATGACAGCTTGGTCGTGGTGTCCATGGCCTGCTTGAGCAGGTTCAGCGACAGGCGCTTGCGCATGAGCGCCATCGCGATCGCCCCCACCGCGCCCATCGCGCCGCCCTCGGTCGGAGTGGCCACGCCGATGAAGATGGTCCCCAGCACCAGGAAGATCAGGAACAGCGGCGGGATCATCACGAAGGTGACCCGCTCGGCCAGCGCGGACAGCCACCCCAGGCGCAGCCATTTGTTGGCCAGCGCGATGATGAAGGCCGACACGCCCCAGATCAGCATGGTCAGCACGATGCGCTCGTCCACCGGCGCGGTGTCGTGTTCGAGATAGTCCCCGACCAGCGCCGCGATGCTCGCCGAGACCAGCATCAGCACCAGCAGCGACCGGCCGCCGCGCGTCCCGTTTGGCTCCTGGAAGCGCCGGGCTTCCTCGGGCAGCGCGGGCGCGCTGTCCGGCTTGATCAGCGAGGCCAGCACCACGTACACGACGTAGGCGCCGGCCAGCAGGAAACCGGGCAGCATCGCGCCCCGGTACATGTCGCCGATCGACCGGCCCAGCTGGTCGGCCAGGATGATCAGCACCAGCGAGGGCGGAATGATCTGCGACAGCGTGCCCGAGGCCGCGATCACGCCCGAGGCCAGTCTGCGGTCGTAGCCGTAGCGCAGCATGATGGGCAGCGATATCAGCCCCATGGAGATGACCGAGGCCGACACCACGCCCGTGGTGGCCGCCAGCATCGCGCCGACGAACACCACGGCGATGGCCAGCCCGCCCCGCAGGGACCCGAACAACTGCCCGATGGTCTCGAGCAGGTCCTCGGCCATGCCGGAGCGCTCCAGCACCAGCCCCATCAGGGTGAAGAAAGGCACCGCCAGCAGCGAGTCGTTGGTAATGATGCCGAACACCCGCTGCGGCAGCGCCTGGAACAGCACCGGCGTCAGCAGGCCCAGCTCGATGCCGATCAGCGCATACAGCATGCCGTTGGCGGCCAGCGCGAACGCAACCGGGAATCCCAGCAGCAGGAAAACCACCAGGTTGGCGAACATGATCGGCGCCAGGTTCGCTATCAGGAAGTCGATCATCATCGGCCTCCCTGCGTGCTGCCGTGGGCGGCGGCCTCGCGGGCCTGCGCCTCGCGGGCGATTTCCTCGGCCAGCTCCTCCTCGGCGCTCTTGCCCCGGTCCCGCTCCCGCGGATCGGGCCCCTTGCCCATCAGGAAGGCCACGCACTTGATCAGGTGCGAGAGGCCGGCCAGCACCAGCAGGCAGAAGCCGACGGGGATCAGGAGCTTGACGGGCCAGCGCACCAGCCCGCCGGGGTTGGAAGACTGCTCGTCGGTCACGAAGGAATCGACGAACACGGGCCAGGACAGCCACATGATCAGCACGCAGGCCGGCAGGAGGAAGAACACGACGCCCAGGACCTCTATCCAGATCTGCGTACGCTGCGACAGCTTCTGCGCGACGATGTCCACGCGCACGTGTTCGTTCTTCAACAGGGTATAGCCCGCGGCCAGCAGGAAGATGGCGCCGAACAGGTACCACTGCAGTTCGAGCCAGGCGTTGGAGCTGGTGTGGAAGACCTTGCGCACGACGGCGTTGCCCGCGCTGACGACCACCACCACCAGGGTCAGCCAGGTGACGGCCTTGCCGACCAGCAGGTTCAGCCTGTCGACCAGGCGGGAGAAAGCAAGGAGAGCATTCATGGTTGTAGACCGATGCTGAACGAAAAACGCCTGGCGCGTGGCCAGGCGAGCGATTCATGCTTCCTGTGCGTGGCGGGGAACCGGGTAGGTAGCGCCACGCTGGGGCCTGTCACTTGCGAATGGTGGACATGTAGCCGTCGAAGTTGCCTTCGGCCACCCGGAACCATGGCAGCACGTTGCCGCGGAAGGCGACCATGCTGTCATAGACCTTCTTGAACTCGGGGCTCTTGGCGCTCATCTCGGCGTATACCTTGTTGGCCTCGGCATAGCAGGCGTCCATGACCGACTTCGGAAAGGCCCGCAACTGCGCCCCCTGCGAGATCAGCCGGCGCAGCGCCGCGGGATTCTCGGCGTCGTACTTGGCGATCATGTCGTTGGTGGCGGCCGCGCACGCCTGTTCCAGCACGGCCTGGTACTGCTTGGGCAGCTTGTTGTAGGCGTCCTGGTTCACGTACAGCGACACCTGCAGCGTGCCTTCCCACCAGCCCGGGTAGTAGTAGTTCTTGGCGACCTTGTGGAAGCCCAGCTTTTCGTCGTCGTACGGACCGATCCACTCGGCCGCGTCGATGGTGCCCTTCTCCAGCGCCGGGTAGATGTCACCGCCGGCGATCTGCTGCGGCACCACTCCCAGGCGGGACAACACCGCGCCGGCGAACGCGCTGACGCGGAACTTCAGGCCCTTCAGGTCCTCGACCGACTTGATCTCCTTGCGGAACCAGCCGCCCATCTGGGTGCCGGTATAGCCGCAGGGGAAATTGACGACGTTGTACTTCTTGAACACCTCGCGCAACAGCTTGAGGCCGTCGCCGTGGCGCATCCAGGCGTTCATCTGGCGCGTGTTGAGCCCGAAGGGCACCGCCGCGTCGAAGCTGAGCGTGGGGTCCTTGCCGTAGTAGTAATAGGAGGCGCTGTGCCCGCATTCGATGGTGCCGTTCTGCACGCTGTCGAGCACTTGCAGCGCGGGCACGATCTCCCCGGCGGGAAAGGCGCGGATCGTGAACTTCCCGCCGGTGGCCTCGGATACATACTTGGCCACGGCTTCGCCACCACTGTAGATGGCATCGGCGCTGCGGGGAAAGCTGGAGGCGAGGCGCCAGGTGACGGTAGGCGCGTCCTGGGCGAATACGGGTGCTGCCAACGTCACGCCGCCGGCGGCGGCGCCCACGGTTGCCTTGGTCAGAAAGGAACGGCGGTGCATGTGCGGGTCTCCCGGGTGGTTGTAACCGACGGGCGGCACCGGTCCTGTCAAAGGGCGTCACGAGACTGCAACCGGTGCAAAACAAGTGCCACCCATAGGTAGGGCAAATACATGATAACGGGACGCTCGAGCACTGCGTTCCTAAGGGAAACCCTGATCCCCAAAACGGGAATTGACATGAAACCACCATCAGTCCGTGCCTATCCTGGCCTCCCGGACAACCCGCTTCCACTTGGCCAGCTCGGATCGCAGCAGCTCTCCCAGCTGCTCCGGCGTGCTGGGTTCGGCCAGGGCCCCCAGCGAGGAGAACTGCTGCTGGACCTCGGGCAACCGGAGGATGGCGGCGATCTCGTCGTGCAGGCGCGCGACGATCGCGGGCGGCATGCCCGCCGGGCCGAACACCCCGGTCCAGACATCGACCTCTCCCTCGGGCAGCCCCAGCTCGCGCAAGGTGGGAACGTCCGGCAGCAGCGGGCTGCGCCGGGCACTGGTGATGGCAAGCGGACGCACCTTGCCCAGCCTGGCCTGGGGCGCCGAGGTCAACACCAGGTCGAACATGGCGTCGACGTGCCCCCCAAGCAGGTCGTTCAAGGCCGGAGCGCTGCTCTTGTAAGGGACGTGCAGCAGCGGAATGCGCGCGGCGCTCTTGAGCAGTTCCCCCGCCAGGTGGTTGGACGTTCCCGCCCCGGCCGACGCATAGGTGATGGGCTGGGCGCGCGTCTTCGCCAGCGCCAGGAACTGCGAAAAGTCGGCCGCCGGCAGCGACGGATGGACCACCAGCACCAGGGGCAGCGAATTCACCAGGGAAATGGGCGTGAAGTCCTTGACCGGATCGAAGTCGACCCGGTTGATGAGCGGGTTCATGACCTGGGAACTGACGCCGCCGTACAGGATGGTATAGCCATCCGGCGCCGCCATCGCGGCATGCTTGACGCCGATCGCCGTGCTGGCTCCCGGCCGGTTCTCCACGATCACGGGTTGGCCCAGCCGCTGTCCGAGCTTCTGGGCCAGCGCCCGCGTGAGCACGTCTGCGGTGCCGCCCGGCGCAAACGGCACGATGAAGCGGATCGGCCTGTCGGGATAGGACTGCGCCCGTGCGCCGGGCAAGGCCATACAGGTGAGCGAAATCCCGATTGCCGCTTGCATGCATAGAGTGCGAATCATGGTCGTATCCTCGGCTGCCGTTGGACGGCGCGCAAGACGTCGGCATCGCCGGCCGGTCGCCCCTTGCGAAGCCGGCCGGCACGGTTCACAGCGTGTATTCGGGCAGGTCTATGCCCAGTTGAGCCGCCTTGCTCCTGATCTCGGCCAACGTGGACACGAAGGCCTCGTGCTCGATTTCCGGGGGCGCCGCTCCCAGGCCGGCCTTGGCCACGACGAGGTCGAGCCGGGCGAACAGATCCTGCTCTTCGTTGACGTTGGACGACGAGTGGAACCCGCCCAGTTCGATGTTCTCGATGACGTCGATCATGGCCGTCCTCACATTCTCGCGGACTTCGTCCGAGACCTGCGGCAGGCGATACGCCAGGTATTCCCAACCCATGCCGATGTGACGGACCTCGTCGGCCAGGATCCGGCCCAGGACGGCCCGCGCGACGGGATCGGTGGTGTGGTGATAGCGGACGCGGAATATCTCGACCGCGAAGTACTCGCTGACGCAATGCCAGCAGGCCAGCACGGCCTCGGGGGTGTAGTCCGGGTTCATGCCGCGCTCGCGCAGGCCCGCCACCAGACGCTTGCGCGGCGCGCCTTCCGGCGGTTCGGGCAGGTAGCCGCCCAGTTTCTCCGCCATCAGGTACGAGGCCTCGATGTGCTTGGCCTCGTCCATGAACTTGGTCGCCAGGGCCAGCTTGATCATGCCCGGCCGGCCGCCCTCGAAGGCGAACCGCAGCAGCACGGTGGGCGATTCAGCCAGGCCGGTGTATTCGCTCCAGGCGCGCCGGCTCCAGAACACCCGGGCGGCATACAGCTCCTCCGGGGTGTACTTGCCCAGGTCCAGCTGGCTCCAGGGGATGTCCGTGACCGGATCCCAGTTCGATCCCTTGGCGACGGTCCAGATACGTTCGACGCGGGGCAATGCCTCCCCCAGGTTCAGCGGAAACCGCTGCTCGCGTATTCCGGGAAAGCCGGTGACGGGAATGAAAGACGACGGCTGTGCGGACATCTCGGCTCCTTGTGATTCCGTTTTCCTTAACTAACCAACTGATTAGTTAGCAGTCTAGAAATCCCGGGCAAGGCATGTCAAGAAGATTCTTTCCGCAATGGTCTTTGACATGATCGACAGCCGATGCTTAGAATTAACCAACCAGATAGTTACTTATAGAACAGGGAGACCGGCATGATCACCAAGACACCCCTGGGGCCCTCGGGCCGCCCCTACTCCCAGGCGCTGGAGGTGGCCGGCGGCAAACGCATGGTCTTCGTATCGGGCCAACTGGCGCGAACCGACCCGGAACATGCCCGCCATGCGGGCGACCTTGGCCGGCAGGCGCGGGAAATCTTCGCCAACATGGATGCGCTGCTGCGCGAGGCGGGCGGGTCGCTGGCCGATGTGGTCAAGATCACGGCCTTCCTCACGACGCTGGACGGCTACGCGGACTATTCCGCGATACGCCGCGAAGTCTTCACGGACCCGCTGCCCGCCAGTTCCACGGTGCAGGTCTCGTCCCTGGTTACGCCGGGATGCCTGATCGAGATCGAAGCCATCGCGATACTATGAACGGCATTGGCCGCCCCCTTCGTAGAGAATCCTCCATGGCATCACGCACTTCGTCACTCCGCCCGAGGGCTACCCCCACCCCGCGCAAGGCCGTGCGCGACAGCGTCGCCACCCGCAGCGCGATACTCGACTCGGCCGAGAAGATCTTCGCCCGCGACGGGCTGCGCAGCACCCGCACCGAGGAAATCGCCGCGGGCAGCGGCGTCACCAAGGCGATGATCCACTATTACTTCGACACCAAGGAAGCCCTGTACCAGGCGGTGCTCGACCGCGTGTTCCAGGACCGCGAACAGGGTATGGACTTCAATTCCCTGCGCAAGCTTCCGCCGGTCGACGCGCTGCATGCCTTCGTCGAAAGGCTGCTGCAGCAGATGGTCGCCAAACCCCATCTCGGACCGTTGTTCGCGCTGGAGAACATCCAGAACGATGGCGCGTTCTACAACCGCAACGGCGGCAAGCTGTACCGGACGCTGGCCGACATCCTCGAGCGCGGCGTGGCGGACGGCTCGTTCCGGCAGCAGGACCCCGGCCATGCGGCCGTCAATATCATGGGCGCATGCGTACACTTCTTCAACGTGTCCTCGAACATCCGGACCCTGTGGCCCAAGGACAAGGCCGACTCCACCGCATCGATGATCAGCCACTGGCGGGCCGTGGTCGAGTTCGTCATGTGCGCGGTGCTGGCCCCGTCGCCGAGCCCGCGCGCCAGGACGCCCCGCCAGCCGCGGCTGGCCGCCCTATGAACGCGGCTCGAACGGTGGACGCGCTGCTGGCGCGCATCGGCCCGGCCTGGGGCGACGATATCCGGACGCACCGGGACCTGGTGCTGGATGCCTACACCTCCTTGCTGGACACGACGTCCGCCGCGGGCCCTGCCTGCACGCGCAACGTCGCCTACGGGCCCGACCCGCGCCACGTCCTGGACATCTATCGCGATCCCGCCCTAGCCGGCCCCCTGCCTGTCGTCGTGTTCATGCATGGCGGCGCCTACGTGCGGGGAGACAAGGACGTCACCTCGCGTGTCTACGCGAATGTACCCACCTGGTTCGCCCGGCAAGGCTACCTGGGCGTCAACCTGGAATACCGGCTCGCGCCCGGCGCGCCCTATCCCGGAGGGGCCGAAGACCTGGGACGCGCGCTGGCGTGGATGGAAGAGAACATCGGCTCCCACGACGGCGATCCGGGCAGGATGGTCGCGATCGGACACAGCGCGGGCGGCACCCACGTCGCCCACCATGCCCTGGACCCGCAGCTACCCTATCGGGGCAAGGGACTGCGGGCGGCGGCCATCCTGTCCGGCCGGCTGCGCGCCGATGCGCTGGCAGCCAACCCCAACGCCGCCGGGGTCCGAGCGTACTTCGGCAACGACGAGAGCCGGTACGAAGCGCTGTCGCCGGTCAGCATGGTGACGCCGGACGCCCTCCCGCTTTTCGTGGCGATCGCCGAGTACGAGAACCCGCTGCTGGACGTCTACGGCGCGGAATTCTTCCACCGCCTGCGAGCCCGCGGACACCGGGCGAACCAGTTCCTCATGCTGCCTCGCCACAACCACATGTCCATCATGGCTCACTTCGATACGGGCGAGGACTTCCTGGGGCGCCAGCTTTGCGATTTCTTCGAGCGATACGGCGCCCCGCCAAACCATGCGCCACGCGCGATGGCGCCCGCATTGATGGCGCCGTAGACCACCAGCGCCAGCGCCTGGGCCGCGAAAACTCCCGCCAGCCCCAGCCCCGCCGCGATCGCGGCCATCCCGCCGGTTGCGCTCAGGATCAGGCGCACGACGCTGCCGGTCACCGGCCACAGCAGCCGCCCCGCGCCCTGCGATGCGAAGTAGAGCGCCAGCCCCGCGCCGAAGAATCCGTAGGCGGGCCCCACGATGCGCAGATAGAGCGATCCGGTGGCCAGCATGTCGGGCTCGCTGCCGAACATCGACAGCCAGGCATGGGGGAAACAAGCGGCCGCCAGGCCTATGGCCTCCGCCACGACGAAGGCGCATCCCGCGCCGACCCAGGCGATGCGCAGCGCCCGGTCGTGCCGGCCCGCCCCCATCGCCGCGCCGACCATGGCGACCATGGGGCCGCCCAGGCCGAACACCAGAGGCACGAGCAGGTATTCCAGGCGCGAACCGGTGCCGTAGCCCGCGATGGCGGCCGGGCCGAAATGGCCGGTCAGCGCGGTGGCGATGCTGATGGCGATGTTGATCGCCACCGTGGAAACCGCGGCGACCAGTCCCACGCGAAGGATGTCGCGGAAAAGCGGCCAGCGCAGCGCCCAGCCCTTCCAGGTCAGGCGGACGATGCCGCGGCCCGAACAAAGAAAGGCCAGCAGCGCGGCGCTGCCCGCGGCATAGTAGACCAGCAGCGCGATGGCCCCGCCGGCCACGCCCAGGCCCGGCAGCGGTCCCCAGCCGAAGATGAGCAGGGGCGACAGCGGCACCAGCATGGCTGTCCCCGCGCAGGTGACCGCCGCGGGCAGGTTCATGTTGCCAGTGCCGCGCACGACCGACGCCAGCGAATTGAACAGCCACACCAGCGCCGACGCGCCGAAGATCCAGCGCGAATACTCCAGCGCCGCCTCGAGCGAACCGCCCGAGCCGCCCATGCGCCCGTACAGCCAACGGCCGCCCGCCAGCCCGGCCACCGTAAAGAACAGGCTGAACAGCAATCCGACCACGATCGCGTGGTGGACCAGCGAATCGGCGTCCTCGCGCCGGCCGCTTCCCAGCGCCCGGGCGATCGACGAGGAAATGCCGCCTCCCACCGCGCCGCCGGACAGCATCTGCATCAACATGACGGTCGGGAACACCAGGGCCACGCCGGCCAGCGCGTCGGTGCCGAGCCTGCCGACGAAATAGGTCTCGATGATGCCCGCGCTGGCCTGGGCGGCCAGCACCAGCGTGTTGGGCACCGCCAGCCGCAGCAGCGTGGGGACGATGGGAGCCTCGATGAGGCGGCGCGTGCGCGGATCGATGGACATGCGGCCGGCTCCGTCAGGCGGACCGCGCAGCGGCGGGCGCGGGCACGGGCGCCCGCCGGCGAATCAGGAAAACGACCAGCGCGGCCACCAGGCACGCCGCGCCCGCGGCATACAAGGCCGGCGTGTAGGTCAGCATCTGCGTGCGGACCAGCCCCGCGCCGTACGCGGCGATCGCGCCGCCGATCTGGTGGCCGGCGAACACCCAGCCGAACACCATGCCCGCCTTCTCCTTGCCGAATTCGGCCGCCGCCAGCTTGACCGTGGGCGGCACGGTGGCGATCCAGTCCAGGCCGTAGAACATCGCGAACAGCGACAGCCCATACAGCGTGAACTCCGAATGCGGCAGCCAGAACAGCGACAGGCCGCGCAGGCCGTAGTACCAGAACAGCAGCTTGCGATTGTCGTAGCGGTCGGACAGCCAGCCCGAGAGGATGGTACCCACGAAGTCGAACGCCCCCATCATCGCCAGCACCGAGGCGGCCGGCAGCGCGGCCAGTCCGAAGTCGCCGCACAACGAGATGAAATGAGTCTGGATGAGGCCGTTGGTGCTCAGGCCGCAGACGAAGAAAGTGCCGAACAATACCCAGAACGTCCGGTTGCCGGAGACGGCGCGCAGCACCTGAAGAGGAGCCAGGAACGAGGGACGCGCCGTGGCGGGCGGCGCCGCCGCGGCGTGGGGATCGGCGCCATAGGGCGCGAGGCCGAGATCCTGCGGACGATCGCGCGCCAGCAGGAACGCCAGCAGCGCCACGGCCAGGCAGCACGCCACCACCGGCGCCACCGCCATGCGCCAGCCGACATGTTCGATCAGCCAGGCCGCGGCCGGCAGGAACACGAGCTGCCCCGTGGCCGCGCTGGCCGTCAGCATACCCAGCACCAGTCCGCGACGCTGGTCGAACCAGCGCGTGGCGACCACCGCCCCCAGCACCACGGCCGTCAGGCCGGTGCCGAACCCCAGCAGCAACCCCCACAAGGCGACCAGGTGCCAGACCTCGGACATGCGCGTGGCCAGCAGCAGTCCGAAGGCCACCAGGACCATGGCCGTGCACATGATGCGGCGCAGCCCGTAACGTTCCATCAGGATGGCCGAGAACGGCCCCATCAGGCCGAACAGCGCGAACCGCACGGCCAGGGCCGACGAGATCTGGTCGACGTTCCAGCCGAACTCGCGGGACAGCGGTTGCAGGAAAGCGCCGGGCAGGCCCAGCGCGGCCGACGACGACAACATGGTCAGGAAGGCCAGCGCCACCATGACCCAGGAAAAATGGATGCCTCGCCGGGCCAGCCAGCGCGATACGGGATGGGCGAACACGATGCGGTCCTGTCAGGGCGTGGGAGAGGTATCGTCCGCGGGCAGCAGATGCCTGCGGGCCGCGTCCAGGATCTGGTCGGAAATGGGGTCGGCCGCCGTGGCCCGCGCCATCAGCAGCGCGCCCACCATGAGAGACAGTTCGACCAGCGCGCGCTCGCGGTCGGCCGCGGCATCACCACTGCCGTACAGCGCGGCCAGCGAGGAAACCAGCCCCTGGATGCCGTCGACATAGCTCCGGCGCACCGGCTTGTCGGCGGATTCCCGGGCCACGTCCACCGCCAGCGAAGCCGCCGGGCAACTGCTGCCGGCGTTGTCGCGTGCCCGCGGCGACAGGTAGGCTTCGACGATGACGCGCAGCGCCGCGGATGCGTCGGCCATGCCCGCTGTCCGTTCCCGCCAGCGTTCCCGCGACGCGGCGAAGGCCTTGGCGCAAGCGGCCGCGGCCAGCGCGTCCTTGGATTCGAAGTGCCCGTAGAAGCCGCCGTGGGTCAGCCCGGCCGCCGCCATGAGGTCGGCCACGCTGACTCCCTTGATGCCTTGTTCCCGGATCAGCCGCGCCGAGGCTTCCTCGATGGCGGCGCGGTTCTTCTCGGCCTGCTGTCGCGATACGCGGGGCATGTCGCCCTCCTGTGCATGAAGGGCGAATAATAAATGATGACTATAATTTATTCAATAGATGTCATTCATCATCTATCCTCCTCTCCATGCGCCTGGCGTCGGTAGGCCAGCCGGTACAGCGTGGGCAGGACCAGCAGGGTCAGGGCGGTGGACGAAATGATGCCGCCTATGACCACCGTCGCCAGGGGCCGCTGCACCTCCGCGCCGGTGCCGGTCGCCAGCGCCATGGGCACGAAGCCCAGCGATGCGACCAGCGCGGTCATCAGCACCGGCCGCAGCCGCGTGGCGGCGCCCAGGCGGACCGCCTCGTCCAGCGGATGGCCTTCCGCCCTGAGCGACCGGATGAAGGACAGCATCACCAGCCCGTTCAGCACCGCCACGCCCGAGAGTGCGATGAAGCCCACGGCCGCGGAAATGGACAGCGGGATGCCTCGCAGCCACAGGGCCAGCATGCCCCCGGTCAGCGCGAAGGGGATCCCGGTGAACACGATCAAGCCGTCGCGCAGGTTGCCGAACATGGCGAACAGCAGCGCGAACACCAGCAGCAGCGAGATCGGCACGACCCATTGCAGGCGCTCGGTGGCGGACTGCAACTGCTCGAACGTGCCTCCCCACGCCGTCCAGTAGCCGGGCGGGATGCGCACCGACGCCTCGATGCTGTCCTGGGCATCCGACACGAAGGAGCCCAGGTCGCGGCCACGCACGTTGGCGCTGACCACGATGCGCCGCTTGCCGTCCTCGCGGCTGATCTGGTTGGGACCGGGCGCCAGTTCGAAACGGGCCAGCTCGGCCAGCGGCACGAAGGCCACGCGGGCCTGGCCCTCGCCCCGGGGCAACGCCACCGGCAGTCGCTTGAGCGCCTCGATGTCGCCCCGCACGTCGTCGGGCAGCCGCACCAGGATGTCGAACCGCCGGTCGCCCTGGAAGAAGATGCCCGCCTCGCGCCCGCCCACCGCGGTGGCGATGGTCTCCTGCACCTCGGCCAGGCTCACGCCGTAGCGCGCGGCCTTCTGCCGGTCGACCGCGATGGTCAGCATGGGCAGGCCGGCGGTCTGCTCGGCCTTGACCGCATCGGCGCCCGGCAGGCGCGCCATGACCGCCGCGATCTCGGCCGCCGTGCGTTCCAGCTGTGCCATGTCGTCGCCGAAGATCTTGACGGCGACGTCGCTGCGCACGCCCGAGATCAACTCGTTGAAGCGCATCTGGATGGGCTGCGTGAACTCGTAGTTGTTGCCCGGCACGCCCTCCACCACTTTCCGGATGGCGGCCACCACTTCCTCGTGGGAACGGCGCGGCTGCGGCCAGGCATCCTGCGGCTTGAGCATGACATAGGTGTCGGCGATATTGGGCGGCATGGGATCGGAGGCGATCTCGGCCGTCCCGATCTTGGCGAACACCCGTTCCACCTCGGGCACCTTGGCGACCTGCTTCTCCAGCTCCTCCTGCATCGCGATGGCCTGGGACAGGCTGGTGCCGGGTATGCGCAGCACCTGCACCGCCAGGTCGCCTTCGTCCAGGTTCGGGATGAACTCCGCGCCCAGCCGCGTCGCGACGGCCAGCGCCAGTGCCACGGCCACCGCGCCGAAGGTCAGCACCACCGGCGTGTTGGCCAGCGAGCGGCTCAGCAGCGGCTCGTACAGCCGGCGCGCGGCGGCCATCAGGCGGTTTTCCTTTTCCTGGACGCGGCCGTCCAGCAGCAGCGCCACGGCGGCCGGCACGAAGGTGATCGACAGGATCATCGCGCCCAGCAGCGCCAGCACCACGGTCATCGCCATGGGATGGAACATCTTCCCTTCCACGCCGGTCAGGGCGAAGATCGGCAGGTAGACGATCATGATGATGAGCTGGCCGAAGATCAGCGGCCGCCGCGCCTCCTTCGAGGCCTCGAATACTTCGCCGAAGCGTTCGGCGCGCGTCAGCGCGCGGCCCGCGGCGGCCTGGGCGTGCGCGATCCGCCGCACGCAGTTCTCGACGATGACCACCGCGCCGTCGACGATGATGCCGAAATCCAGCGCCCCCAGGCTCATCAGGTTGGCGCTGACCTTGTAGGACACCATGCCCGTGAAAGTGAACAGCATGGAGAGGGGAATGACCATGGCCGTGATGAGCGCCGCCCGGATGTTGCCCAGGAACAGGAACAGCACGACGATGACCAGGATCGCGCCTTCCAGCAGGTTCTTCCTGACGGTGGCGATGGCCTTGTCGACCAGCGTGGTGCGGTCGTAGACCGTCACGGTCTTCACGCCCGGCGGCAGGGTCTTGTTGATGGCCGCGAGCCGTTCGTCCACGGCGCGGGACACGGCGCGGCTGTTCTCGCCGATCAGCATGAACACGGTGCCCAGCACCACTTCCCTGCCGTTCTCGGTGGCGGCGCCGGTGCGCAGCTCGCGGCCCATCTGCACGTCGGCGATGTCCCGCACGCGTATGGGCTGGCCCTGGGCCTGGCTGACGATGACCTCGCGGATGTCCTCCATGGACCCGACCTGCCCGGGCGCGCGCACCAGGTACTGCTCGCCGCCCCGCTCGATGTAGCCGGCGCCGACGTTGACGTTGTTGCGGTCCAGCGCCGTCACCACGTCCGCCAGCGTCAGGCCGTGGGCGGCCATGCGTTCCAGGTTGGGCGCGACGAGATACTCCTTCGCGTAGCCCCCTATGGTGTTGATGTCGGTCACGCCGGGCACCGTCCGCAGTTGCGGGCGTACCACCCAGTCCTGGATCTCGCGCAGGTCCGCCAGCGTGTAGGGGCTGCCGTCCGGCTTGCGCGCGTCCGGCGCGGCCTCGACCGTCCACATGTAGATCTCCCCCAGCCCGGTCGAGATCGGCCCCAGCGTCGGCGTGACGCCGGCCGGCAGGGCCTCGCGCGCTTCCTGGATGCGCTGGTTGACCAGTTGGCGGGCGAAGTGGATATCGGTGCCATCGCGGAAGATGACGGTCACCTGGGACAGGCCGTAGCGGGACAGCGACCGGGTCTGCGCAAGGCCGGGCAGTCCCGCCATGGTGGTCTCGACGGGATAGGTGATGCGCTGTTCGGTCTCCAGCGGCGAATAGCCCGGCGCGGACGTGTTGACCTGCACCTGGACGTTGGTGATGTCGGGCACCGCGTCGATGGACAGGCGGGTGAAGTTGTAGAGGCCCAGCGCGGCCATGCCGAACACCGCCAGCATGACCAGCCATCGTTGCTCGATGGCGAACCGGATGATCCGTTCGAACATGAGTGTCTTCCTGTCTGTCCGGTCTAATGGGTATGCTCGGCGCTGGCCTTGCCCAGCTCGGCCTTGAGCGTGAAGGTGTTGGTCTCGGCGTAGCGCGCGCCGGGAGCCAGGCCCTCGAGCACTTCCACCCGCATGCCGTCGCGGCGGCCGGTCTTCACCGGCTGCGCCTTGAAGCCGCCGGGCACGACGGTAAACACCACGCTGTCATCGCCCACGGTCTGGATGGCATCGGCGGGCACGGCCAGGGCAACGGCTTCCTCGCCGCGCAGTACCTTGACGGTGATGAAGAGCCCCGGACGCCAGGCCATGCCGGGATTGGCGAGCGTGACGCGGGCAGTGGCCGTGCGGGTCTGCGCGCCCAGCAGCGGACCGACATAGGACACGGTGCCTTCGGCCGTCTCGTTCAGGGCGGAAGAGGAAATGCTGACCTTCTCGCCGACGCGTACCGCCGCCAGGTCCTGCGGGGCGACGATGAACTCGGCCCAGACCGTGCCCAGGTCGGCGATGGTGAACACGGCGGTGGTGTCGCCCACTGCCTCGCCCATGGCCATGTGCTTCTCGACCACCGTGCCGTCGAAGGGCGCGCGCAGCTCGTACTGGTTCAGCGCGGGCGCCTGGCTCGTCGCGCCCACGGCCCGGAGCTTCTGCGCGGCGTTCTGCACCGCGATCCTGGCCTCTTCCCGCGCGGTGCGCGCCTGCAGGTAGTCCTGTTCGGCAGACACCCGCTCCTCCCACAGCTTCTTTTCGCGCGCGAAGGTTTCCTCGGCCAGGTCCTCGCGCTTGCGCGCGGCCAGCAGTTCGCTGCGCAGGTCCGACAGCGACGTGCTGGCGATCACGGCCAGCACCTGGCCCTTGCGGACCTGCTGCCCCAGGTCCGCCGACACACGTTCGACGATGCCTGCCAGCCGCGGCACGACATGGGCCGTGCGGTCCTCGTTGAAGCGTATCTCGCCCGGGAATTCGCGGGTCGGCCGCAGTACGCCGGGGCCGGCCTCGGCCGTGCGTATGCCGGCCGCCTGGACCTGGGCCTCGCTCAGCCTCACCAGGCCGTCCTCGGCATGCTCGTCGGCGGAGGCGCCGGCCGGCGCCTGGCCACCATGGCCGTGGCCGTCGCCCTCGCCATGCGGAGCGGGCCAGAACAGCACGCCTGCCACCGCCAGCGCGCCCGCGATCAGGATGGCCGCCATCGCGGCCTTTTGTTTGCTTGTCGTCGACATGACAGGATTCCTTCAGCGGCCCAGCACGCGATCGATCGCGATGGCGGCCTGGTAGGTGTCGGCCAGCACGGCCAGATAGCGGATGCGGGCCTGGAACAGCGTGCGCTGGGCGTCCAGCACATCCAGGAAGCCGGACTTGCCGGCCTCGAACCCGCGGGTGGCTGCTTCATAGGCCTCGCGCGCGCCGGGCAGCACCGTGCCGCGCAGCGCGTCGGCGCTCTTGCGTGCCAGTTCCAGTTGCGCGGATGCCTGGCGCAGTTCCTGCGCAAGCCTGACTTGCAGGGCACGATGCACGTCGCGCGCCTGGTCGGCCCGCACGGTGGCCTCGTACAGGTTGCCCTGGTTGCGGTCGAACAGCGGCAGCGGAATCGACACCCCCAGCAGGGTCTGGTTGCGCCCCAGTTCGTTGTTGCGCTGCGTGCCCGCCGTCAACCTCACGTCGGGATAGCGCTTGCTGCGCTCGACCCCGACCACGGCGTCGCGGCGTTCGATCTCCAACCGGTGCGCCGCCAGCTCGGGCGCCTGCTCCAGCTCCCGCAGCAGCGCATCGACGGGCGCGCGCGCGGGGAGTACGTCCAGGCTGCCCACGGCCTGGCCGAAGCGCGGATCGGGCTCGCCCCACAGCGACCCCAGCGTCCGCCTCGCTTCCTGCAAACGCGCCCGCGCCGCCTCGACCTCGAGGTCGGCGTTGGCCCGCTCGACGCGAGCCCGGGTCTCCTCCAGCGGCGGGACTTTGCCGGCCGCCACCCGCCGGGCCGCGATGTCCGCCGCCCGGGCCGCCACCTGCGCCGACCCGTTGGCCAGCGCCACGCCCTCCTGCGCGATCAGCAGGTCGAAGAAGGCGGCCACCGTGGCCGCGCGCAATTGCGCCCGGGCCCGCGTGAACTCGGCCACCGCCACGGTCTGCGCCCGCTCCGCGGCCAGGATGCGCGCGGAGCGCTTGCCGCCCAACTCGATGGGAATGCCCAGCTCCACGCTGGTGGTGCGCGAATCGCGCCGCGCATCCTCGACGGCGAAAGCGATGTCGGGATTGGGCAGGACGCGCGCCTGGACGACGCCGCCCTGCAAGGCCTCGGCCTCCTTGGCGGCAGCCGCCAGCGCCGGGTTGCCCGCGGCAGCCATGGCCAGCGCGGACTCCAGTGTCAGCGGACCGCCGGC
Source organism: Pigmentiphaga sp. NML030171 (assembly GCF_002188635.1). Classification (GTDB taxonomy): domain Bacteria; phylum Pseudomonadota; class Gammaproteobacteria; order Burkholderiales; family Burkholderiaceae_B; genus Pigmentiphaga; species Pigmentiphaga daeguensis. The sequence continues at coordinate 199,031 of NZ_NINX01000038.1, forward strand.
GGCGGGCACCTGATCAAGAACGGGAACGGAAACGGGAACGGGATCGGGCCGCGGCTGGGCCGCGGCCATCGGGCTGGACAAGGCGGCCGCCAGCCCGAGCGGCCATAGAAGTCTGCGCATCGAATTGCACCAGGGAAACGGTTGCGTGAATTCGGCGAGACGAAAGCAACGAGTGGAACGGCTGCGTCTCGCCGGCTAGGGCCTGTTAACACAACGCAGCCCATCTGCAATCAGGGCGAAATTGATGAACCCGGTAAACATGACGTCGAGTTTGTCGAAGCGGGAGAAGATTCTGCGGAAGCCTTTGAGTCGCCGAAACAGG
>NZ_NINX01000021.1 GCF_002188635.1 Pigmentiphaga sp. NML030171
GGCCTGCTGCGTGGGCGAGCGGCGGCGCGGCGACTCCGCTTCCTGCCGGCGGCCCGGCCGGGGGCGGCGGCGCGCCGCCCGCCGCTGCGCCGCATGGGCCAGGGCGTAGGCCTGCGTGTCGGCAGCCGTCATGCGCGCCCTCGCGGTATCCTCGCGCCATGGACAACGAATTCGAATCTTCCGGGCCCGCCACCGGCGCCTGGGAACGGTTGGCCGGCAAGGTCGCGGCGCAGCACTGGCCCGCCCCCGCGCTGTATGTCGTGGCCACCCCCATCGGCAACCTGGGCGACCTGAGCCTGAGGGCCCAGGCCTGCCTGCAGCGGGCCGACGTGATCGCCGCCGAAGACACGCGCATGACGCGCCCCCTGCTGGACGCCTGGGGCATTTCCACGCCCTTGATGGCGGCCCACCGGCACAACGAGGCGCAGGCGGCCCAGGCCATCGTCGGCCGGCTGGCCGCGGGCGAGCGGGTGGCCCTGGTTTCGGACGCCGGCGCGCCCGGCGTCAGCGATCCCGGTTCGCGCATCGTGCGCGAGGTGCGCGCGGCCGGCTACCCGGTGGTGCCGGTGCCCGGCGCCAGCGCCGTGATCGCCGCCCTGATGGCCAGCGGCGCAACCTCGGACGAGAATCCGGCGTTCGTCTTCGCCGGTTTCCCGCCTCCCAAGGCGGCCGCCCGCCAGCGCTGGCTGGCCCAGTGGTGCGCGCTGCCGGCGCCGGTGGTCATGTACGAGTCGCCGCACCGGATGGCCGCGACCATGGCCGACCTGCTGGCGGTGTGCGGCGCCGCGCGGCGACTGACCGTGGCGCGGGAGCTGACCAAGCGTTTCGAGGAGATCGCCGCCATGCCGCTGGCCGAGGCGCAGGCCTGGCTGGCCGCCCATCCCCAGCGGGCGCAGGGAGAGTTCGTGCTGATCGTGGAGGCGGCGCCCGAGGAAGCCGCCGGGGCGCTGGATGCCCGGACGGACGAGGTGCTGCGGGCCTTGCTGGATGTGCTGAGCGTGCGCGATAGCGCCAAGGTCGCGGCCCGCATCACCGGCGCGCCGCGCGATGCCTTGTATGCCCGTGCGCTGGCGCTGAAGGAAGCGTAGCGGCAAGGGAAAGCCACGGCGGGGCGGATAGGGAAGGGACATGGCATGGCGACCCGGGATGCGAGTCGCCCAGCATGCCTCAATCGGACGGGCGCCGGCGCGCCGGTAGGACAGGCGTGTCCCGGTCTCAGCCCGGCGCGGCCGCGCCCGCCTGGCCCGCGCCCAGCACGGCGGACACCGCGGCGGCCGCCTGCATCAGCTCCCGCACGGTATCCGGATGGGCCCGCGCCGGCAGGTAGTGGATCGAGGCGACGATGGCCAGCGCGCCGAACAGCGAGCCGTCGGCCTGGAAGATCGGCGCCGCCAGGGCGTTGATGCCGGTGAAGATTTCCTCGGGCGCCTCGGCCCAGCCGCGCTGGCGCACGAGCTGGATCTCGGCGCGCAGGCGGTCGGGGTCGGTGATGGTCTTGGGCGTGCTGGCCGCCAGGGGCTGGGACAGCATCGCGTCGCGCAGCGACGGCGGACCGAAGGCCAGCACGACCTTGCCCTGCGCCACGGTGTGGAAGCCGGGGAACTGCGTGCCGGGACTGAGCAGGATTTCCAGCGCGCTGCGGCCGCGCACGACGTCCAGCACGACGACCTTGTTGGGATCGAAGGTGGTGATGACGATGGTCTGCCCGACGCGGTTGCGCAGGTCTTCCATGATGGGCTTGGCCAGCGATACGACGTCGAACTGCTGCACCAGCTTGCGTCCCAGCAGGAACAGGCGCCAGCCCACGCGGTAGCGGCTGGTGCGCTTGTTCTGCGTGACGTAGCCCTGCTGGCGCAGGGCGGACAGGTGGCGATGCACGCGCGCCTTGGGCATTCCGAGCAGTTCGGCCAGTTCCGTGACCCCGCATTCGGTGCCCTGGGCCGCCATCAATTCCAGGATGCGCAGGGAGATGACCGAGGTCGACGAGATCGCGGCCTCGTCGCCCGAGGTCGGCAGCGCATGGCCGGTCTGGGCGTCGTCCGCGGCGGGTGCGGTGGCGTCGGAGGGAAGAAGGTCCGGGGCGGGGGGATGCATGGATCGAAGCGTGTCTTGGCAAGGCCGGTGGATTCTCGATGGACGCATGCCCGCCCCGTGCCTGGGCCGGGAAGCGCCCGTCAGGGCAGGGTCAGCATGCGCTCGCCGTACACATGATAATGCTGACGCTTGGGCTTGCCGGCGTCTTCCGGCAGAACATAGCGCAGGGAACTGCGCAGGCGGCATCCCTGGGGCAGGATGAAGCAGCGGATGAAGCTGGTGTCCGTGGCCTCGGTGGTGGGCGCCAGGACCGGGGCGTGGCCGAGCTCGAACCACGCCGAGCCTGCCGGATGCACCGTGGTCTTGCCCTGGGTCTCGATGGTGATTTCGCCCTTCAGGCAACAGCGTATGCCGGGGCCCTGGTGCACGTGCGTCAGCGCCACGCCGCCGGGCGGGAAGTCGACGCGGTCGCAGCGCATCAGCCAGTCGAACTGGCTGTCCAGCTCGATTTCCTGTTGCAGCTTGAGGGTGGACGTGGCGCCCGGGGCGCTGCGCAGCGTGCCCGCGGGAGCATCGGGCGCCACCAGTTCCCAGCGCCACAGCACGGCGTCTTCCTCGCCCGCCACCAGCGCGATCTGGTCCTGCCCGACCCAGGCCGATTCCTGGCGCTGGTGCTGGGTGCCGTCCGAGAACTCCACCGTGATCCCGCCCTGCACCACGTAGACCGACCGCGGCATCCGCGGCAGGTAGACCGGCGCGTGGCCGGCGGGGATGCGGTCTTCGTAAAGCCTGATGATGAAACTGCGCATGGATGACTCCTGAAGATATGGCCGGCCCCATGCCGGGCAACGGACCATTTGTATCGATAAACAATACGTTCGTATCATTTATCGTAAACCATGAATGCATGGCTTGGGAATATTCGGATAGAATATTTATCGATACGTTTGTATCGTTGATCGATACACCAAGGAGACGAAGCATGGCATCCTCCGCGACCTCGCTATCCGGCGTGGCCCAGGAAAAATGGTACGTAGGGCGTACCAAGGAACAATGGCGCGCGTTCGGTTCGGCCTACATAGGCTGGATGCTGGACATCATGGATCTGATGCTGTTTGCCATGGTGATCACGCACATGCGGGCCGAATTGAATTTCGACAGCGGCGCGGCCGGGGTCATCGCCTCGATGACGCTGCTGGCCACGGCCTTCGGCGGTCTGATCTTCGGTTTCCTGGCCGACCGGCTGGGCCGCACGCGGTCGCTGGTGCTCAGCATCGCGTGCTATTCCATCGGCACGGCCCTGTGCGGGTTCTCGCAGAACGTCACGCAGCTGCTGATCTTCCGCTTCCTGCTGGGACTGGGGATCGGCGGGGAATGGTCGGCGGGCGCGGCCCTGGTCACCGAGACGTGGCCGGCCAAGCACCGCGGCAAGGTGATGGCCTGGGTGCAGAGTGCCTTCGCGGCGGGCTACGCGCTGGCCGCCATCGTCGCGGCGCTGGTATTGCCCACGCTGGGCTGGCGCTGGGTGTTCGCCGTCGGACTGGCGCCCGCGCTGTTCGCGTTCTGGGTGCGCCGCCATGCGTCCGAGCCTGAAATCTGGGCGGGCCAGAAAGAGCGCCTGGGCGTCGGGGCGACCCTGAAGCTGCTGTTCGGGCAGCATCTGCGCAGCACGGTGGTCGGCCTGGCGTTCACGGCCGCCGCCATGTGCGGCTACTGGGGCTTGTTTACCTGGATTCCCACCTATCTCGCGACGCCCGTCAGCGCAGGGGGCGCCGGCCTGGACCTGACCAAGTCCACGACCTGGATCGTCATCATGCAGGTGGGCGCGGCGCTGGGTTTCGTCTGCTTCGGCTACATCGCCGACCGGATCGGCCGCCGCATGGCCTTCATCCTGTTCTTCCTGCTGTCGGCCGTGTGCGTGCCGCTGTACGTGCAGATCGAGTCCAGCCTGGTGCTGCTGGCGTTCGGGCCGCTGGTCGCGTTCGTGGGCACGGGCTTCTACAGCGGTTTCGCGCCCACCTTCGCCGAACTGTTCCCGACCAGTATCCGCGCGACCGCCCAGGGCTTCATCTACAACACCGGCCGGGCCACCAGCGCGCTGGCGCCGGCCGCCGTGGGGTTCTTCTCGGCCACCCACGGCGTGGCGAGCGCCCTGGGCGCCACTGCCGGGTTCTTCGCGCTGGCCGCGGTCATCGTGTATTTCTTCCTGCCCGAGACCAAAGGCGGCGAACTGGAATAGCGATCGCGCGCCCGGTCAGCGCACGACGATGACCGGGGCGATGTCCAGCCGCGCCTGCACGCGCTGCGCGGCCGCCAGCGCGCTCTCGCGCGAGGGGTAGGGGCCCAGGTGCACGCGGTGCAGGCTGTCGGTGTTCACGATGCGCAGCGGTTCGGCCTGCTCCCCCAGCTGGGACCGGATCCGGGCCGCCAGGTCTTCGGCGTTGCGCTGGCCGCTGAAGGCGCCTACTTGCAGGAAGATGCCCGATTGCGGCGCCGAGACCACCGGCGTGGTGGCGGCCAAGGGGACCTGCACGCCGCTCGCCATGGGACGAGGGACTGCCTGCATGGCGTTGCCGTCCGGCGAGGCGGACGCCAGCGGCGGCAGTTCCCGTATCTGGCTGGCCGGCGCCTGCGTGGCCACCGGAATGGCGACCACCTCGGCTTCGGCCGCCGGCGCGGGGGCGGCGGCCAGCATGGGGGCGCTGCCTCGCTCGCTGCGGATCCTGGCGATTTCCTCCGGTCCCAGCCACTCGACCTCGACCTCTCCGCTGCCCTGTGAGAGCAGGCCCAGCTTGTAGGCGGCCGTGTAGGAAAGGTCGATGATGCGGTCGCTGTGGAAGGGGCCGCGGTCGTTCACGCGCACGATCACCGACTTGCCCGTCCCGACCCGCGTGACGCGGGCGTAGCTGGGGATGGGCAGCGTGGTGTGGGCCGCGGTCATCGCGTACATGTCGTAGATCTCGCCGTTCGACGTGCGCGCGCCATGGAACTTGCGCCCGTACCACGACGCGATCCCGCGCACCTTGTAGGGCTGCATGGACGTGTCGGGCACGTAGCGCTTGCCGAAGATCACATAGGGCTTGTTGGCGCCGCTGGCCAGCGGCTCGACGGCCGGCAGCGGGTCGGGCACGAGATCCAGGTTGGCGGGCGGGTTGGACGGCGGACCGTCGTCCTTGTAGTAGCCGCCGCCGCGCGAACCCGAGGACCCCTTGGGCGTGGTGCCGCAAGCGGCCAGCAGCATCGCTGCGCAGACCGCCGCCAGGAGCAGGGGGCCTTCGGTCCTTCCGCGCGGTGGGCGGCTGGTGGTGGGGCGCGCGCCAGGCAAGGGAAGCCGGTCGGTCTGCTTCATCGTCTAGGGTCCTGAATGCTAAGGTCTGGCAAGCGGCGGCGCCTCGGTGGGGCCACCGCCCGGATCATAAAGGTCGAACTGCTTTTGTGCACGGTGGCGCACCAGCACCTGTCCCTGGCCCGCGAACATGGCGGCCAGTTGCTCCACCACGTAGACCGACCGGTGCGTCCCGCCCGTACAGCCTATGGCCACCGTCAGGTAGCTGCGCGTGTCCTGCATGTACTCCGGCAACCAGGTGCGGATGAAGGCGGCGATGTCGTCGATCATGCGCCCCACGCTGGGAATGGCTGCCAAAAAGTTCGCCACCGGGGCGTCCCGCCCCGTCAACGGCCGCAGGACCGGGTCGTAGTGGGGATTGGGCAGGCAGCGCACGTCGAACATCAGGTCCGCGTCCAGCGGCACGCTTTCCTTGAACGCGAACGATTCGAAGGTCAGGACCAGCGGCACGGTATCGGCCTGCACCACGTTGCGCACCCAGGACCGCAGTTGCGAGGGCGTCAGGCCCGTGGTGTCGATGACGTGCCCCAGTTCGCGCAGCGGCCCCAGCAACTCCCGCTCGTGCGCGATACAGGCTTCGACCGAGGGCGCCACGCCTTCGTGGAACAGCTTGTCGGTCAGCGGATGGCGGCGGCGCGATTCCGAATAGCGCTGCACCAGCGTGCCGGTATCGGCGTCCAGGAACACTACGCGGATCTCGGTGCCCAGCGCGCGCAGCGCATTGATGGTGCCGGGCAGGCTGGCGATGGCCCCGCTGGAACGCGCATCGATGGACACCCCGACACGCTGCAGCCCTTCATCGTGCGCGGCCGCGATGAAATCGTGAAGAAAGCGGACCGGAAGATTGTCGACGCAGTTGTAGCCGGCATCCTCCAGGGTACGAAGAGCCACGGACTTGCCCGAGCCCGAGATACCGGTGATGAAAACGACACGTAACACAGCAGGCTTTGCCTCGTAGGAGGTTCATTCATCGAAGCCTGAACAATAACGCACATTCGTCGCCCCCCCTACGCGCTTCGCGCGCCCCCCAGGGGGCGAAACCGGCGGACCGGCAAAGCCGGATCCGCGGTTTCCTGGGTCTAGGGAAACTATCTTGGATCGAAGCACTGTTGCTACCGCTGGCAGCCAGCGAAGCAACGGTGCCACAAACCAAGATAGCGGCACCAGACCCAGGATGCGGTGGATCCGGCTCCGCCGGTCCACCCGCATCGCCCCCTTGAGGGGGCCCGCGCAAGCGGGTAGGGGGTGGGCTTCCCTTGCGCCCGAAGGGCGTAGGGGGGGGCCTCTACGGCTCGCCGTTCTGGATCGCGTCCATCTGCCGTTCCATGAATTCGGTCATGGTGTCGATGCCACGCAGTTGCAGGATGGCGTTGCGCACCGCGGCTTCGACCAGTACGGCCAGGTTGCGGCCGGCGGCCACCGGCAGGACGACCTTGCGTATGGGCAGGGCCAGCACGTCCTGCGTCAGGGCCTGGAGGGGGAGGCGTTCGAAATTGGCTTCGGGCGAGGTGGTGCGGACCAGGTGGACGATGATCTTGAGCTTCATCTTCCGGCGCACCGAGGTCTCGCCGAAGATCGCGCGGATGTCCAGCAGGCCCAGGCCTCGCACTTCCAGCATGTTCTGCAGCAGCGGGGGGCAGCGGCCTTCGATGATGTTGGGCGCGATGCGGGAGAACTCCACCGCGTCGTCGGCCACCAGGCCGTGGCCGCGGGAGATCAGTTCGAGCGCAAGCTCGCTCTTGCCCAGGCCGGATTCGCCGGAGATCAGCACGCCCATGCCGAGCACGTCCATGAATACGCCGTGGACGGTGGTGACGGGGGCGAGCTTCTTGCCCAGGTAGATGCGCAGGAGGTCGATGACCTGAGCCGCCGAGCGGGGCGATGCCAGCAGCGGCACGCCGCGCTGTTCGCAGTGCTCCAGCAGGTCGGCCGGCGCGGCCAGGCCGTCGGCCATGATGATGGCCGGCACGCCGCTGGCCAGCAGCTCGTCCAGGTGGTGGGCGCGTCGGCGTGCTTCCAGCCGGGCATAGAACGCCAGTTCCTCGTGGCCGAAGACCTGGATGCGCGACGGGTGGATGAGGTTCAGGTGGCCGACCAGGTCGGCGGCGGCCAGGCAGGTGTCGGGCAGCGGCGAGCGATTCGCGTTCGAGCGCCCGGCCAGCCAGCTCAAGGAAATCTTGTCGGTGTTCTCGTCGACCAGTTTTTCGATAGTAAGCATGGGGCACACGGAGAAGGCGGCCGGCCGGGTCCGCCGGGTCAGACCGCGGCGTCGGACTGGGCCGGCTCCCAGTGGGTCAGCAGCGAATGGATCGCGCTGGCCGACGGTTCGGTGGCCAGGGCCTCGCGCAGCGCGCGGTTGGACAGCATCTGCGCCAGCTCGGACAGGATTTCCAGGTGTACCTGCGTAGCCTGCTCGGGCACCAGCAGGAACACCAGCATCTGCACCGGCTTGCCATCGGGGGCGTCGAAATTGATGGGCTGGGCCAGGCGCACGAAGGCGGCCACGGCATCTGTCAGTCCCTTGATGCGGCCGTGCGGCACGGCAACGCCTTGCCCCAGGCCGGTCGAGCCGAGCCGTTCGCGCGCGAACAGGCTGTCGAACACCACCGAGCGGGCGATGCCGTGATTGTTCTCGAACAAAAGGCCGACTTGTTCGAAAACGCGCTTCTTGCTGGTGACTTCCAGATCAAGCAGCACGTTCGAAGGGGGGAGTATCCGCGAGATCAGATTCATAACGTATGCGCCGGTCGGGCGATACAAATTCGCACAATAGATGGACCAGGCGACATCTTTTGGAGATGGACGTCGATTATAGCCACCGGCCCGGTTCTGTCACGGAAAGCGGCACTTTTGTGCCCCGCAAACAACCCGTCCGTATCCCGACCCGGCATCACATGCCCTCGTCCCACGAAGGAAGCGCCCACCCGGGACCCTACACAGTCCCTCGAAAACCATGGCGCAGCGCGGCATTTCTCGATCCCGATCACGGCTAACTGGACGCAAACCCATCCCTTAAACGTTACAACGGCGGGAAAAGCCTCCTTTCCCCGCCGACCGATGTTTACCCCCAGGGCACAGCGGATCCGACTTTGCCGGTCCGCCAGTGCCGCCCCCTTGAGGGGGCGCGCGAAGCGCGTAGGGGGTGGGCTTCCTTTCAGGGCGAAGGGGGGGGCACCCTCTTTATTGCTTCCTCGACCCGAGGTCGCTGGACCTTGTCCTTGTACTTGATGACCTGGCGGTCGACTTTATCGACAAGGGCATCGATGGCCGCGTATAGATTTTCTTCTTGGGCCTCGCAATGGACGTCCTTGCCTCGGAGATGCATGGTGATTTCCGCGCTGTGGCGCAGTTTTTCCACGGAAAGCAGCACCTGGATATCGATGACGTGATCGAAATGCCTCAGCACCCGCGTGAGCTTGTTCAGGACGTACTCACGTATGGCAGGGGTCACGATGAGGTGATGTCCGCTGATGCTCAGATTCATGTAAAGCCCTCCTTGAAGCAATGTACCGGGAGACTTCCCCGGAGCCCGCGCCCATGTCCGCAGGGCATGGGCGCTTGTGGCACGAGCGTGCCACTTTGCTTGCGTCGCTCCGATGTTCCGGATGTCGCCACGCAATCGAAGTGGCTGGCACATGCGTTTTCAGCGGTTGCTATAAAGATGAGCCTTTATCCGGGGCTTTCAAGTACGGTCTAACCCTAGCATCGCGATTGGGTGATGGATACGCGGCATGCGATGCCGCGCGGGCGCGATCCGTACTAGATGCTCTTACGCAGCGAAACCGGCGGAATCTTGAGCGCTTCGCGGTATTTGGCCACCGTGCGGCGGGCCACGACGATACCCTGCTCCCCCAGCGTCTGCGCAAGTTGGCTGTCGGATAGTGGCTGGGTAGGATCCTCCGCACCAATGAGTTGCTTGATCAGCGCACGGATCGCCGTGGACGATGCCGCTCCTCCGGTCTCCGTGGCGACGTGGCTGCCGAAGAAATACTTGAGCTCGAAAGTCCCCAGGGGGGTAAGCATGTATTTCTGCGTAGTGACGCGTGAGATCGTCGACTCATGCAAGCCTAGTGTATCTGCTATTTCGCGTAATACAAGAGGCCGCATGGCGACTTCGCCATGGTTGAGGAAACCCTGCTGCCGGTCGACGATGGCCTGGGCCACGCGCAGGATGGTGTCGAAGCGTTGCTGGACATTGCGTATCAGCCAGCGCGCCTCCTGCAGCTGCGAGGACAGCCCGGGATGGGCCGAGCTGCGTTCCGATTTCAGGATCTGCGCGTACATCTGGTTGATGCGCAGCCGCGGCATGGCTTCGCCGTTGAGCGTCGCGCGCCACTGGTTGCCGACCTTGCGCACGATCACGTCGGGCACGACGTAGTCCGCCGCGGGCGACGAATAGCGCGAACCGGGCCGGGGGTCGAGCCGGCGGATCAGGCTCTGGGCCGCGCGCAACTGGTCGTCGTTGCAGCCCAGCGCCTTGCGCAGCTTGGCGTAGTCACGCGCACCCAGCAGGGGCAGGTGCTGGGCCGCGATCTGGCGGGCCAGCGCCAGCACCTCGGCATCGCGGGCCTCGGGCAGGCAGTCGAGGTCCGGCGTGCGCAATTGCAGGCAGAGGCATTCGGAAATGTTGCGGGCGCCCACGCCGGCAGGGTCGAAGGACTGGAGCAGCCCCAGCGCGGAGCGCAGTTCGTCGGCGTCGATTTCCAGCTCGGGCGGGAACAGCGCGGCGAGCTCTTCCAGCGACACGTCCAGATAGCCGTTGTCGTCCAGCTCGTCGACCAGCGCCGTCACCAGCGCCGCATCGCGCGGCGTGGCCTGCGTGAGCGCGAGCTGGCCCAGCAGGTGCTCGCGCAGCGACGCGTCGGGCGCGGCCAGTTGCGGCGCGGTGTCGTCGTCGTGTTCGCCGCCGGGGCGGTGCAGCTCCGGCATGTCGGGCAGGTCCGGTCCGTCGCCGGCGTCGGCCGGCGTCGGGGCTTCCACGGTCTCGCCGCCGGGTTCCCCGTCGGCTTCCGGCGCGGCGGGCGCGGTCGTGTGCATGCTGCCGTCGGCGTCGACCCGCAGCGTAGCCGCCACGGGATCGTCCTCGCGTTCGAGCAGCGGGTTCTCTTGCAGGATCTGCTCGATCTCGTGCTCGAGTTCGAGGGTCGACAGCTGCAGCAGCTTGATCGACTGCTGCAGCGCCGGCGTCAGCGCCAGGTGCTGGGAGGTGCGAAGTTGGAGTCCGGGTTTGAGCATGGGCACCGCTTACATGCGGAAGTGTTCTCCGAGGTAGACCCGCCGCACGGCCGGATCGCCGACGATCTCCTCGGGGTGTCCGCTGGCCAGTACCGTGCCGTCGCTGATGATGTAGGCGCGGTCGCAGATGCCCAGGGTCTCGCGCACGTTGTGATCGGTGATGAGCACGCCTATGCCGCGTCCCTTGAGGAAGCGCACGATGCGCTGGATCTCGATGACGGCGATGGGGTCCACGCCGGCGAAGGGTTCGTCCAGCAGGATGAAGCGCGGATTGGTGGCGAGCGCGCGCGCGATCTCGACGCGGCGGCGTTCGCCGCCGGACAGCGAGATTGCGGCGTTGCTGCGGATGTGTCCGATCTGCAATTCGTCCAGCAGCGATTCCAGGCTTTCGTTCACCTGTTTCGCGTCCAGCGGCGCGCCCTGTTCGTTGCGCTGCAGCTCGAGCACCGCGCGGATGTTCTGTTCGACGTTGAGCCGGCGGAAGACCGAGGCGTCCTGGGGCAGGTAGGAAAGCCCCAGCCGCGCGCGCTTGTGGATGGGCAGGCTGGTGACCGAGACGCGATCGATATCTATGCTGCCGGCGTCGGCGGGCACCAGTCCGACGATCATGTAGAAGCAGGTGGTCTTGCCCGCGCCGTTGGGGCCCAGCAGTCCCACCACCTCGCCGCCGTCCACGTGCAGCGACACGTTCTTGACCACCGTGCGTCCTTGATAGGACTTGCGCAGGCCTTCGGCCCGCAGGCGGCCGTCGCCCCGGGCGGACTCTTCGGCGCGCGGCGCCCCGGCCGGCGTTCCGGCCTCGACGAGCGGCGCGTTCATTGTGCCGCCTTGCCCGAGGTCGGGGCGCCGCAGCCCGCCGCCGGCGCGCCGGCGGCCGTCTGGCCGCGCGGCTGGATGATGGTGCGCACGCGCTGGTTGGACGTCGGGGCTTGCGGCCCGCCGGTGGCGGTGTAGGTATCGGTGCGCTGGTTGTAGGTCACGCGCTGGCCGCGCACTTCGTCGACCATCTGTTCGCAGGCCAGGCGCTTGACGACCGCCTTCGAGATGAAATGGATCAGCTCGCCGCGTCCGTCGTACTCGACGCGTTCGGCCACGCCCTCGACGTATTCGTCCGTGCCTTCGCGCCGCTGGCGCACGTTGACCAGCTTGCCGCCGTTGGCGGTGGCGACGCCGAACTGGTAGCCCTCGGCGTCCTCGCGCAGCTCGAGGCGGTCGGCGCGCAGGATCAGCGAGCCCTTGGTCAGCACGACGTTGCCGGTGAAGATGCTGGTCTGCTTCAGGTCGTCGTAGCGCAGCGCGTCGGCATCCACCGTCGTCGGCTGGTTGCGGTCGGCGGCGGCCGCGAGCGCCTGGGCGCCGCAGGCGAGGGCCGCCAGGGCGAGCATGGCCTGGGCGGCGTATCGGGAAAATCGGTGATGTGGCACGGTGTTTCTATCCTTTGGATGGCTGTCGGGCCGAGGGAGCGGCCGGCCGCGTGCTGCCCGGCACGATCTGCACCCGCGTCTGCTCGTTGACCTTCAGTTCGCGCGAGACGTTGTCGTAGCGCATGCCGCGTCCCTGTATGCGCGTGGTGCCGTTGACCACGGTGGCGGGCAGGTCCGTGTAGGCGACATCCTCGTCGGGCAGCAGGGTGACTTCCTCGCTGCGTATGTCGAGCTCGGGACGTCCCTGCCCGGCCAGCCTCCGCAACTGGACGTCGCCGCGCATGACCACGCGCGCGCCGTCCTGGTCCATCCTGGCGTGCTGCGAGGTCGCCGTCATGGTCGGCCGCTCGGTGCGCTGGCTGACCGCGCGGAACTGCGTGACTTCCGAGGAGTCGTCGTCCGGGTAGTGCTCCAGCCGGTCGCCTTCCATGCGCGTCATCGGCATGCCGTGCTCGTCGCTGCGGACCATGACGAACTGCTCGACGAAGGAGTCGATCTCGTGGGTCAGCCGGCGCGGAGGATCTTCCTTGACCGCCCGCTTGGCATAGTCGGCCGCCCACCACGTGCCGGCCACCAGGGCGGCCAGCAGCGCGATCGATACCCCGGAGGCGAGTCGGTCTTTCATTGGGGAGAGGATCCGGCGGTGATGGTCGTGCGGGTGCGGCTGGTGATGTAGCCGCCCAGCCGGCCCTGCGCGGCCAGGATCAGGTCGCAGCACTCGCGTGCCGCGCCATCTCCGGCGGGGCGGGTGGCCACCCAGTGGGCGGCCTGGGCGACGTAGACCGGCGCTTCCGCCACGCTGGCGGCGAAGCCCACGCGCTGCATGGCGGCCAGGTCGATGATGTCGTCGCCCATAAAGCCGACCGCGTCCAGCTCGACGTTGCAGCGCTGCGCCAGCGCGGTCACGGCCGCGCTCTTGTCGCGCACGCCCTGCTGGACCTCGGAGATGCCCAGCTCGGCGGCGCGCCGCGATACGGTGGGCGAGTCGCGCCCGGTCATGAACACGACCTCGATGCCGCTTTCGTGCAGCATGCGCAGCCCGAAGCCGTCCAGCGCATGGAAGCGCTTCACGGTCTCGCCGTGCTCGCCGTAGTAGAGGCGGCCGTCGGTCAGGACGCCGTCGACGTCGAAGATCATCAGTCGCAGCCGGGAGACGCGTTCGCGCACGTCTTGCGGCACGCGGGCCAGGATCAGGGCTTCGGCCGGATGGGGAGTGAGGGGGATCGCCATGGAACTCAGAGCACCTTTGCTGCCATCAGGTCGTGGGTATGGAGGGCGCCGACCAGCCTGCCGGTGGCGTCGAGCACCAGCAACTGGTTCTTGCGGTTGTCGTCCATCAGCGCGGCTGCCTCGGTGGCGAGCGCGTCAGGACCGATGTGAAGGGGGTTGCGCGTCATGCCGGCGACCACGGTCAGGTTGCGGATGTCGCCTTCGCGCTCGATCAGGCGGCGCAGGTCGCCATCGGTGAAGATGCCGACCACCCGGTCGCCGTCGAGGACTGCGGTCATGCCCATGCTCTTGCGGGTGATTTCCACCAGGGCTTCGGTGACCGAGGCCGTGACCGGCACGATGGGCAGGTCCTTGCCGGTGCGCATGACGTCGCTGACATGGGTCAGCAGGCGGCGGCCCAGGGCGCCGCCCGGGTGGGACCGGGCGAAATCCTCTGGGCCGAAGCCGCGCGCCTCGAGGCAGGCCACCGCCAGCGCGTCGCCCAGCGCCAGCGCGGTCGTGGTGCTGGCGGTGGGGGCGAGGTTCAGCGGGCAGGCTTCCTGGGGCACGCTGGCGTCCAGGTGCACGTCGGCGAGCTGGGCCAGTTCGGAATCCGGGTTGCCGGTGATCGCGATCAGCGGCGATCCCAGGCGCTTGACGACGGGCACGATGGTCAGCAGTTCGGCCGTCGTGCCCGAATACGATATCGTGACCAGCACGTCGTTGGCGGTGATCATGCCCAGGTCGCCGTGGACGGCCTCGGCCGCGTGGACGAAGAAGGCCGGCGTGCCGGTCGAGGCGAACGTGGCGGCGACCTTGCGGGCGATGTGCCCGGACTTGCCGATGCCGCTGACCACCACGCGTCCGGGGCAGGCCAGCAGGATGTCGACCGCGCGCACGAACGTGCGGTCCAGGCGGCTGGACAGGGCCTTGAGCGCCTCGATTTCCACCGCCAGGGTGCTGCGGGCCGAATCGATGATGTCGACGGGGCCGGAAGCGCCGGGAACGTATACGTTGGACGTGCCGTTGTCTGAGGTGTTCATGATGGGTCTGAGCCGGTACCGTGGAAGGGCGGGCAGCGAAAAACGCGCCTCGTGTCGCCTTGCGCGGCAACGGTCATTCAATTGCGATGATCTACCAGTATAGTAGCAAGGGCACGATCCTTGCTTCACGCTCTTTGCGTTACAGTGGCGTCCTGTGTCGCCGGGGCCTCCCATCCCGGTTTCCTCCGATTCCTTCCTGTCCGAGCCCGCCATGTTCCTGGACCCGAACTACATCCGAGACCGCATACGCACGGTGCCCGACTGGCCCGAGCCCGGCGTGCAGTTCCGGGACATCACGCCGCTGCTGCAGGACCCGCGCAGCTTCCGCGTGCTGATCGAGCTGTTCGTCTACCGCTACATGAACCAGCGCCTGGACCTGGTGGCGGGCATCGATGCGCGGGGATTCATCGTGGGCAGCGTGATCGCGCACGAGCTGAACCTCGGTTTCGTGCCCGTGCGCAAGAAGGGCAAGCTTCCCTACGACACCATCGCCGAGCAATATGCCCTGGAATACGGCAGTTCGACGGTGGAGATGCATGCCGACGCCGTGCGCCCCGGGCAACGGGTCGTGCTGGTGGACGACCTGGTCGCCACCGGCGGCACCATGCTGGCCGGCATGAAGCTGCTGCAGCGGCTGGGGGCCAACGTGGTCGAGGCGGCCGCCGTCATCGACCTGCCGCGGTTGGGCGGATCGAAGGCGATACGCGATTCGGGACTGAACCTCTACACCGTCTGCGAATTCGACGAGTAAGCGGCCCGGCCTTCGGGGGCCGGCCGGGCCTGGCGCGTCAGCCGGCCTTGCGCCGGGGCGCGCGCGCCGCCCTGGCCGGCGCGGAAGGGGCGCCGGCGGCCAGGAATTTCTTCAGATAGCTGCCGGTATGGCTGCCGGGCGCCTGCGCGATCTCCTCGGGCGTGCCCTGGGCCACGATGCTGCCGCCGCCGTCGCCGCCTTCCGGACCCATGTCGATGATCCAGTCCGCGGTCTTGATGACGTCCAGGTTGTGCTCGATCACGACCACGGTGTTGCCGGCGTCCACCAGGTGCCCGATCACTTCCAGCAGCAGCGAGATGTCGTGGAAATGCAGGCCGGTGGTGGGTTCGTCCAGGATGTAAAGGGTGCGGCCGGTGCCGCGCTTGGACAGTTCCTGTGACAGCTTGACCCGCTGCGCCTCGCCGCCCGACAGGGTGGTGGCGCTTTGTCCCAGGCGGATGTAGCCCAGCCCCACGTCGATCAGCGTCTGCAGCCGCCGGGCGATGGCCGGCACGGCCTCGAAATACTCCAGGGCCTGCTCGACGGTCAGGTCCAGCACCTCGCTGATGTTGCGGCCGCGGTAGCGGATTTCCAGCGTTTCGCGGTTGTAGCGGCTGCCATGGCAGACGTCGCAGGGGACGTAGATGTCGGGCAGGAAGTGCATCTCCACCTTGACCACGCCGTCGCCCTGGCAGGCCTCGCAGCGGCCGCCCTTGACGTTGAAGCTGAAGCGGCCGGGATCGTAGCCGCGGGCGCGGGCTTCCGGCACGCCCGCGAACAGCTCCCGTATCGGGGTGAACAGGCCGGTGTAGGTGGCCGGGTTGCTGCGCGGCGTGCGGCCGATCGGGCTCTGGTCGACGCTGATGATCTTGTCGAAATGCTCCAGCCCCTCGATGGACTCGTAGGGCGCGGGCTCGGTCTGGCTGTTGTACAGGTGGCGCGAGACCACGTTGACGAGCGTGTCGTTGATCAGGGTCGACTTGCCCGAGCCCGAGACCCCGGTGATGCAGACCAGGCGGCCCGCCGGGATGCGCAGGTCCACGCCTTTCAGGTTGTTGCCCGAACAGCCCCTGAGCTCCAGCCACGGCAGTTCGTCCTGGCCCGCCACCGGCCGGCGGGGCGGGATGGCGATGGACTTCTGGCCGCTGAGGTATTGGCCGGTCAGGGACTGCGGGTCGGCCACGATGTCGGCCGGCGATCCCTGCGCCACGACTTTCCCGCCGTGTTCGCCCGCGCCGGGGCCCATGTCCACGACCCAGTCGGCCTCGCGGATCATGTCCTCGTCGTGCTCGACCACGATCACGCTGTTGCCGAGGTTGCGCAGGTGCCGCAGGGTGCTGATCAGCCGGTCGTTGTCGCGCTGGTGCAGGCCGATGGAGGGTTCGTCCAGCACGTACATCACGCCGGTCAGGCCCGAGCCGATCTGGCTGGCCAGGCGGATGCGCTGGGCCTCGCCGCCCGAGATGGTATCGGCGCTGCGGTCCAGCGACAGGTAGCTTAGCCCCACGTTGTTCAGGAAGGTCAGGCGGGCGGAAATCTCGCGCACGATGCGGTCGGCGATCTCGCGCTTGGCGCCGGTCAGCGCCAGTTCCTCGAACCAGTGCAGGCAGTCGGACAGCGGCAGGGCTTCCAGCTGGTAGATCGCGCGTCCCTGGTCATCCTCGCCCACGCGGACGTTGCGGGCCTCGGCGCGCAGCCGCGAGCCGCCGCAATCGGGGCAGGTCCGCACGTTCCTGTACTTGCCCAGTTCCTCGCGCACCGTGGCCGAGTCGGTTTCCTTCCAGCGGCGCTCGAGGTTGGGAATCACCCCCTCGAAAGGGTGCGAGCGCACGGTCGTGCGTCCTTTCTCGTTCACGTAGGTGAAGGCGATTTCCTGGTCGCCCGAGCCGTACAGCACCCGCTGCTGGGTGTCCTCGGACAGTTCCTCGAACGGGGTGTCCACGTCGAAGTCGTAGAAGGCCGCCAGGCTGGTCAGCAACTGATGGTAGAACGGGTTGCGCCGGTCCCAGCCGCGAATGGCGCCGCCGGCCAGGCTCAGTTCGGGAAATGCCACCACCCGTTTCGGATCGAAGAAGCCTACGTGGCCGATGCCGTCGCAGCTGGGGCAGGCGCCGATGGGATTGTTGAAGCTGAACAGCCGGGGCTCGAGCTCCGGCAGGCTGTGCCCGCATACCGGACAGGCATAGCGGCTGGAGAACAGATGCTCGCGTTCGTGGCCATCGGCATCGGCGTCCATCTCCAGCACGATGGCCCGCCCCTCGGCCAGGCCGATGGCCGTCTCGAAGCTCTCGGCCAGCCGCTGCTGGGCCTCGGGCCGCACGCGCAGGCGGTCGATCACCACGTCGATGCTGTGCTTCTCGGTCTTCTTCAGCGGGGGGACGCTGTCGATGTCCAGCACCTGGCCGTCCACGCGCACCCGCACGAAGCCCTGGGCCTGCAGGCTGGCCAGTTCGTCCTCGAAGCTGCCCTTGCGGTCGCGTACCAGCGGCGCCAGGATCGCCAACCGGCTTTCGGCCGGCAGCGCGAGGGTGATGTCCACCATCTGGCTGATGCTTTGCGCCTGCAGCGGCAATTGGTGGTCGGGGCAGTAGGGCGTGCCCACCCGCGCGAACAGCAGGCGTAGGTAGTCGTGGATTTCCGTGACCGTGCCCACGGTCGAGCGCGGGTTGTGGCTGGCGGCTTTCTGCTCGATGGAAATGGCCGGCGACAGGCCCTCGATCAGATCGACCTCGGGCTTGTCCATCAACTGCAGGAACTGGCGGGCGTAGGCGGACAGGCTTTCCACGTAGCGCCGCTGGCCTTCCGCGTACAGGGTATCGAACGCCAGGGAGGATTTGCCCGAACCGGATAGCCCAGTGATCACGACAAGCTGGTGGCGGGGCAACTCCAGCGAGACGTTCTTCAGATTATGGGTGCGCGCACCCCTGATGCGGATGACATCCATCAAGCAAACCTTTACGCGAGCGGTGGCGAAAGCCAACTTGGTAATATAACCCCCCCGTACGCGCTGACGCGCGCCCCCCAGGGGGCGGGCGGCGGGGGACCGGCGGAGCCGGATCCCCCGTGCCCTGGTCTAGTGGGGCTTTCTTGGGATGTGGCGCTGGTGCTGTCGCTGGCTGCCGGCGTTCGCGATGGGTGACATGACAAAGAGACTCGTATTGGATTCAGAGGATTGCGGGTTCGGTTCCGCCGGCCGGTCACTGTCCTTCGGGCAAAGGCCCGCGTTGCGAAACACGGTTACACGACTCAGGATGCCGCGGATCTGGCTCCGCCAGTCCGCAGGCATCGCCCCCTGGGGGGCGCGCGTCAGCGCGTACGGGGGGGCCCAATGACTTCATTTCGGATGACCCCTTTCGAGCGCCGCGCCAGCTTGTCGCTGGCGGCGCTGTTCATGTGCCGGATGCTGGGGTTGTTCCTGCTGCTGCCGGTGTTCGCGGTGGCGGCGAAGGCCTTGCCGGGGGGGAACGATCCGGCGCGGGTGGGATTGGCGCTGGGCATGTATGGGCTGACCCAGGCGTTCATGCAGATCCCGTTCGGGCTGGCCTCGGACCGCTGGGGCCGGCGGCCGGTGGTGGTGATGGGACTGGTGCTGTTCGTCGCCGGCAGCGTGGTCTGCGCCACGACCGACGACCTGTTCTGGATCACGATCGGGCGGGCCATCCAGGGCTCGGGCGCGATTTCGGCGGCGGTGACGGCGTGGCTGGCCGATGCCACGCGCGACGAGGTGCGGACCAAGGCCATGGCCATGATAGGCGCCTCGATCGGCCTGACCTTCGCGGTGTCGCTGGTGCTGGCTCCCGTGCTGGTGGGCTGGGGCGGGCTGACCGGCCTGTTCTGGACCATCGCCGCGCTGGGCGTGGCCGCACTGGGCGTGGCCGCCTGGGTGGTTCCGGCCGCGCCGCCCGCGCCGCGGGGCGAACCCGCATCCATGTCCAGCGTGCTGTCGCACCCCGACCTGCTGCGACTGAACCTGGGCGTCTTCACCCTGCACCTGATCCAGGTGGCCCTGTTCGTGGTGGTACCCGCCGCGCTGGTGCACACCGGCGGCCTGGACACGGCCACCTTGTGGAAGGTCTACCTGCCGGTGGTGCTGGCCTCGTTCGTCGTCATGGTGCCGGTGATCGGCATCACCGAACGCTACGCCACCCACCGCAAGACCCTGCTGGGCGCGATCGCCGGGCTGGTGCTGGTGTGCATGTTCCTGCCGTGGGCCCAGGACCACTATGGATGGCTGGTGGGCGCCATGATCGCCTTCTTCTCCGTCTTCAACATCCTCGAGGCCATGCAGCCTTCGCTGGTATCCCGCGTGGCGCCGCCGTCGCTGAAGGGGCTGGCCCTGGGTTTCTATAATACGAGCCAGGCCATCGGGCTCTTCGCCGGCGGGGCGCTGGGCGGCTGGCTGGTCTCCCACCTGGGGTCCGCGGCGGTATTCCAGGCGGCGGCGGGGCTGGCGGTAATATGGCTGCTGGCGGCCTGGGGGATGAAGCCCCTGCCCGCCAGGCGGACCGCTCGGCCGGATCGGGTGTCCCATCCCGCGTCCTGAGCCCTTCCTGTCCCATTTACGCACGAGACCGTATTGCGGTCGGCGCATTTTCAACCAATGATGTTTTTTTTCTTGTGGCCCGTGGCCGCGCCGGGCGGGGGTGGCTACAATCCACCCGCCTCGCCGCGGGCCGGTGAATACAGTCAATAGGAGTGTGGTAATGGCATCCGTCAACAAAGTCATCCTGGTCGGCAACCTGGGCCGCGACCCCGAAGTTCGCTACACGCCCGACGGCGCAGCGATCTGCAACGTGTCCATCGCCACCACGTCCCAATGGAAGGACAAGAACTCGGGCGAACGCCGCGAGGAAACCGAGTGGCACCGCGTGGTGTTCTACAACCGCCTGGCCGAGATCGCCGGCGAATACCTGAAGAAGGGCCGTTCGGTGTATGTCGAAGGCCGCCTGAAGACCCGCAAGTGGCAGGACAAGGACACCGGCGCCGACAAGTACACGACCGAGATCGTCGCCGACCAGATGCAGATGCTGGGCGGCCGTGAAGGCGGTGGCGGCGGTGGCGAAGGCGGCTACGGCGGTGGCGGCGGCTATGGTGACTCCGCGCCGGCCCAGCGCCCGTCCAACCGTCCGGCCAGCGGTGGCGGCGGCCAGCGTCCGGCCTCGCAGTCGAGCTCGGCGCCGAACTTCGCCGACATGGACGACGACATCCCGTTCTGACGGGCGCGCCATCCCGTCGATGCTCCATCACCTTTCTTTCGGCGTGGCCGACCTGCGTGCCGCCGCCGATTTTTATGATGCGGTGCTCAGGCCTCTGGGGTACGAGCGTGTCTGGACGGATTTCGACGGCGAGCCCGACAGGCAGGCCGTCGGATACGGCCTTCCCGGAGGGGGCGACAAGTTCGCGCTCAAGCAATGCCCGAAAGGCGGGGCCGTACCCGGGCCCGGCTTTCACCTCGCTTTTTCCGCGCCAAGCCGGGATGCCGTCGACCGTTTCCACGAGGCGGCCCTGCGCCATGGGGCCGTCGACAATGGCGCTCCGGGGCTGCGGCCTCGCTACGGCCCGGATTACTACGCGGCGTTCGTGATCGATCCGGAAGGCAACCGCATCGAGGCCGTCATCAGCACGGCGGCCTGACGAGCCGAACCCCGCCCGACCCGGCGGGGTTTTTTGTTGCAACCGATCCTGGCGTTTCAGCCCGCCGCCGGCGCCCGAGCGCCCACCCGCCCGAACTCCACCGGCTGCTTCACGTAGAACAGGTCGATGGGTTCTTTCGCCAGGGCGTCCAGCAGGGTGCCGCCCAGGGCGCCCTGGGCCTGGGCGAAGGCCAGCAGCCAGTGGGCCAGGGGCTGGCCGCCGTGGCGCCGGTCCTGCCGGGTGAAGAAAGTCAGTTGGAAACCGTTCACGATGCGTCTCCTTGCAGGGTCAGGACTGCCGCAACCCGGCGTAGGTGGCGATGCCGAGCAAGGTCATCGCGACGGAACCGCCCACGTGGACCAGGATGGTCGCGGCCACCCAGCCCAGCCGCTGCTGCTGGATCAGGGCGACCAGTTCGGCCGAGAAGGTGGAAAAGGTGGTCAGGCCGCCGCAGAAGCCGGTGATGATCAGCAGCCGCCAATGCGGCGGCAGGGCCGGGTTGCCGGCGAAATAGGCCACGGCCAGGCCGATGATGTAGGCGCCGATGAGGTTGGCGGCCAGGGTGCCAGGCGGCATGGCGGGCAGCAGGGCGTTCAGGCCCAGCCCCATGACCCAGCGCAGCAGCGCCCCGACGGCGGCGCCGACGGCGATCGCGATTACCGCGAGCAGCATGACGGACTCCTTGCGAAGGCGGGCTAGTGTAGTACGAGGCCGCGGGACCGGCCAGGCCGCGGTAGGCTAAGCTATATCAGGACCTTCTCCAACTCCGATCATGACCCCGCCCGCCAGTGTCCTCCTTCGCCATCCCGCCCCCTGGCCCACCGAGTCCTTCCGCGATCCCGACGCCGCCGTCCAGCGCCTGATCGACATCTACGCGCGCAATACCGCCTTCCTGTGCGACAGCTTCCGCGAGGTGGTCGCCACGCAGGCATCCTCGCCCGGGCGGTTCCGCGCCTGCTATCCGTTCATCCGGATCAGCGTGGACACCTACGACGAGGTGGATTCGCGCCTGTCGTATGGGCACGTGGCCGAGCCCGGCGTCTACCAGACCACCGTCACCAAACCCAGGCTGTTCCGCTCCTACCTGACCGAGCAGCTGCGGCAATTGATGGCGAACCATGGCGTCGCGGTCGAGATCGGCGAATCCGACGTGCCCATCGCCCTGCACTTCGCGTTTCCCGACGGCATCTATGTCGAGGGCGAGGACATCGAGGCGCTCAAGCGGCCCCTGCGGGACCTGTTCGACACGCCCGACCTCGCGGTCACCGACGACGCCATCGTCAACGGCACCCACCGCCATCCGCCGGACGGGCCGCAGCCGCTGGCCCCGTTCACGGCGCCGCGCATCGACTACTCGCTGCATCGCCTGCAGCACTACACCGCCACCGCGCCTTCGCACTTCCAGAATTTCGTGCTGTTCACCAACTATCAGTTCTACGTGGACGAGTTCTGCCTGCGCGCGCGCACGCTGGTGGCACAGGGGCACTACGACGCGCTGGTCGAGCCGGGCAATCGCGTCACCCGCGCGGGCGACCCGCTGCCGGACCCGGCGGCGCCGATGTCGCGGCTGCCGCAGATGCCCGCCTATCACCTGGTGCGCGAGGGGCATTCGGGCATCACCCTGGTCAACATCGGCGTGGGGCCGTCCAACGCCAAGACCATCACCGACCACATCGCCGTGCTGCGTCCGCATGCCTGGCTGATGCTGGGGCATTGCGCCGGGCTGCGGGCCTCGCAGCGGCTGGGCGACTACGTGCTGGCACACGGCTACGTGCGCGACGACCACGTGCTGGACGCGGATCTGCCGACCTGGGTGCCGATTCCCCCGCTGGCCGAGGTGCAGGTGGCGCTGGAGCAGGCGGTGGAAGAGGTGGCCGGGCTGTCGGGCTGGGAGCTCAAGCGCATCATGCGCACCGGCACGGTGGCGACCATAGACAATCGCAACTGGGAACTGCGCGAGCACCTGGAGCCGGTGCAGCGTTTCTCGCAGTCGCGCGCCATCGCGCTGGACATGGAGTCTGCCACCATCGCGGCCAATGGCTTTCGCTTCCGCGTGCCCTACGGCACCTTGCTGTGCGTGTCGGACAAGCCCCTGCACGGCGAGCTGAAGCTGCCGGGGATGGCCAGCGCGTTCTACCGCCGGCAGGTGGGCCAGCACCTGGACATCGGGCTGCGGGCGCTGGAGATCCTGAGCAAGATGCCGCCCGAGCGGCTGCATTCGCGCAAGTTGCGCAGCTTCCTGGAGACCGCGTTCCAGTAGCGGGGTGTGCCGCCCGCACGGTAGGATGCGATCCATGATCGGTACGTGCAAGGGGGGCGCGTGACGACCGGGGAACGGCAGAACAAGCGGTGGTGGCTGAGGTGGCTGCTGGTGGCGGCCGCCGCCGCCTTGCCGCTCGCGGTGGCGGTGCCCTTCGTCTACATGCAGGCCGGCCTGCTGGCGCGCCACGACGCGCGTGGCGCGGCCGAAGTGGTGATGCGCCAGGCCGATGCCATTTTCGCCGAGGCCGACAGGCTGGCGGCGGAGATGGCGCCGCAGGCCGGCAAGTCCTGCGCCGAGGCCGACTCCACCCTGCACGATGCGGCCTTCCAGCCCTACTTCCGCGCCATCGTCCTGGTGCGGCACCGCGTGCTCTATTGTTCCTCGATCACGGACGCCTTCACGCTGCCGCTGGCGCAACTGCTGCCGGACAGCGCAGTGCCGCCGGGGCGGTCCTTTCATTTCGTTCCCGGCACACCCATGGTCCCGGACCGGCCCGCGGTAATGGCGGTCCGGCTGGACGCGGCCGGGGACGGCGTCATCGTCACGGTGGACGGCCGCTATCTGCGGGACCTCCTGGACGCGGTGGGCGGCAGCGGCCGCTACCGGATCGGCATCGAGTCGCTGGATGGCCGGCAAGGCCTGGCGGGCCGGCGCGCGGGCGTCCCGCCGCCCGGCGCATCGTCCGTGCGGGAGGTGGTGTCGACGATCTATCCGTTCCGGGTGCGGTCCCTGGCGGATGCCGCGCTGCTGGCCGAATACCGGAAGCGGCTGGCGGGCAGCTATGCGCCTTTCGTCGTGCTGCTTGCCCTGCTGCTGGGCTATCTGTGCCACCACTTCCTGAAGTACCGGTTCTCGCTGGTGGCCGCCATCAGGCGCGGCATGCGGCGGGGCGAGTTCGAGGTCCACTACCAGCCGGTCATCGACCTGCGCGATGGGTCCTGCGCGGGTGCCGAGGCGCTGATGCGCTGGTTCCGCCCGGGCCTGGGCGCGGTGCGGCCGGACCTGTTCTTCGCCGTGGCCGAGTCCAGCGGCCTGGCGATTCCGCTGACGCGGCACCTGTTCAAGCTGGTGGGGCGCGACCTGCGCCGCTGTCCGATGGGGCCGCTATTCCGCGTGGGCCTGAACATCACCGCCAGCCATCTGGTGGAGCCGGGCATCGTCGACGACGTTGCCCGCCTGCGCAAGGTGGTCGGGTCGGGGGCGGCGGACTTCGTGCTGGAGATCACCGAGCGCGAGCCCTTGCCTCCCATCGAGCAGGTCTACCGGAACATGGGCGTGCTCAGCGCCAGCGGCGTGAAGCTGGCCATCGACGATTTCGGCACGGGCCACAGCTCGCTGGCCTACCTGGAGCGGTTCCCGGTCGATTACCTGAAGATCGACCGCGGCTTCGTGGCGGCCATCGGCACGGACGCGGTCAATGCCTCGGTGCTGGAGATGATCATCGGGCTGGCCGCGCGGCTGGGGGTGGAGCTGACGGCCGAGGGCGTGGAGACGCACGGGCAGCGCGACTATCTTGCCGCCCAGGGCGTGCACTACGCGCAAGGCTTCCTGTATGCGCGGCCCATGCCCATCGAGGCCCTGCGCGCCTGGGTGGATGAGCTCCGCGGCGGGCCGATGCCGGCGGAGCCCTGAAGGCGGTCAGGCCTGCAGCTTGCCCGCCGCCATGTCCCACACCTGCTGGCCCAGGGGGGTGCGCTGTTCCTCCAGAATGTGCGCCATCAGGCCCGCCGTGCGGCCGATCAACGTCAGCGCCTTGCCCTGCTCCGGCGTCAGCCCCATGTCCAGCGTGATCGCGCCCTTGGCGCCCGTGGCGTTGAGCGGAATCTTGCGGCCAGTGGCCCGGCTGGCGGCGGCCGCCAGTTCCACCGCGAAGCGGCAGTAGGCGCCGTAGTAGCCGCAGTCGCGCGCGATCTCGAACATCTTCTCGCAGCGCGGGTCGCCGTCCACATGGACGGGGTGGCCCACGCCTGGGATCTTGCGCTTGGCCGCGCGCGTCTCGCGCACGCAGCGCTCGGCGGCTTCGCGCAATTGTTCGTCGGTCCAGCTTTCCTGCCGGGGCAGCGCATCGCGCAGGAAGCGCGCGCTGTATTCGATCACGCCCAGGAAACGGCTGCCGGCGCCCAGCAGGCCGGCGGCCAGCGCGCCCTGCATGGCCTCGGGCGCGCCATGCAGCGTCAGGCGCGCCGACAGGGCGCTGGGGGTCAGGCCATGATCGGTGGCGCTGACCAGGAACAGGTTGAGCATGCGCTTGAGCCTGTCGTCGGGAAACCTGCCCAGCAGCTCCAGCGACATCACGTCGATGAAGTCGCGTTTGTCGAACAGGTCGTGCACGAGGTCATGGCCTCGCACGGTGATGCGGTGGGCGTCGCCGCCGCCGATTTCGCTGCGTATCATCCGGGATTCCATCATCAGTGAATGACGCCGTCCAATGCGACGGCGCCCTGGCCCTGTTCGAGCACGAGCAGGGGGTTGATCTCCAGCGCTTCCACGCCGTCGCCCAGCGACAGGAAGAGCGCCGCGGTTCTTTCTATCGCATCGACCAGGGCATTCCGGTCGTAGGCGGGCCGGCCGCGGTGGGCCGGCAGCAGCCGCGCCACCCGGGTCTGGTCCACCATGGCTTCGATGGCCGGGCGGTCGGCGGGCAGGCGGCACCGTGCCACGTCGGCCACGATTTCCACCGCCACGCCGCCCGCGCCGAAGGACAGCATGGGGCCGAACACCGCGTCGCGATGCACGCCGACCAGGGTTTCGATGCCACCGCGCACCATCTCCGCGACGATGACGCCGCGTATCGCGGACGCGGCCACGCCGTGCCGTGCCGCCGCGTCCATGATGGAGGCGAAGGCGCGTTCGGCGGCGGCCTCGTCCCGCACGCCCAGCACGACGCCGCCGACATCGCTCTTGTGCTGCACACCGTCGGCGACCAGCTTGAGCGCCACCGGAAAGCCTATCCGGGTAGCCGCCTGCGCCGCCTCGCGCGCGGTGGCCGCCGTGGCCTCCCGGGGAACGCGGATGCCGTGCCGGGCGAAAAGGGCCTTGGCCTGCGCCTCGTTCCACGGTCCGGCCGCCGCCGGCGTGGCGGGAGCGGCCAGCGGCAGGCCGGCCAGCCGCTCCCGCGGCGCGCGCACGTAGGCGTCGCAGCGGGCCATGGCCCGCGTGGCGTTGCGCAGGCTGTAGAGCGGCGCGAAACCTTGTTCGATGAGCAGGTCGTGGGCCGGGCCGCGCCGGCTGCTCATCCAGACCGGGACGAAGGGAATGGGCGCTTCGCGGGCGATGTCCATCAGGTTGCGCACCGAGGTTTCGGTGGTGGCGGCGTAGTTGGACGTGATCGGATAGATGACCGCGTCGATGCCGGGATCGGCGAACAACGGCACCAGGCAACGGCGGGCCAGCGCGGTATCGGTCAGGGCCTTGGTGGTCAGGTCGACGGGATTGGCCAGCGCGGCATAGGACGGAGCATGGCGCGCCATCTCCTGGATCGTGGCGGCAGACAGTTCCGCCATCTCCAGGCCCGCGGCGCTGATCATGTCGGCCGCCAGCACGCCCGCGCCGCCCGACGACGAGTACACGCAGATGCGCCGGAACGGCCGCCCGCCCGCTCGTGCCAGCAGGCTGGCGACGTCCAGCATCTCATCCAGGTCGTCGACGCGGATGACGCCGTACTGGGCGAACACGGCTTCGTTGACCGCATCCTCGCCCGCCAGTGACGCCGTGTGCGATTGCGCGGCCTGGGCGCCGAAGCTCGACCGGCCGACCTTGAGCACCGCGACCGGCTTGCCCGCCCGGTGGGCGGCCTGGATGGCGGCCAGGAAGCGGACGCCGTCCTTGAGGCCCTCCATGACCACGCAGATCGCCCGCACGTCGTGCTGCCGCGCCAGCCACGCGATGAAGTCGGCGCTGTCCAGGTCCACTTCGTTGCCGGTGGAGAACCAGCGGCCGAAGCGCACGCCGCGGTCGCTGCCCTGCATCAGCGATCGTCCCAGTCCGCCGCCCTGCGTGACCAGCGCCAGCGGGCCGCCGTGGCCGTCGTTGCGGAACTCGGTGGAGAACGTCAGGCCCAGGCGCGGTGCCAGCGAGGTCAGACCCGCGCAGTTGGGGCCGTAGATGCGCATGCCCGTGTCGCGCGCCAGGTCGCGCATGGCTCGTTCGGCCGCCTTGCCGTCGTCGCCGACCTCGCCGAAGCCGCCGGTAAAGACCACGGCCGTGCCCACGCCGCGCGCGGCGCAGCGGCGCAGCGCGTCCAGGGCGGCCTCGGCGGGCACCAGCAGCAGCGCCACGTCGATGGGGCCGGCGGGGACGCTGTCGATGTCGGGATGGAGCACATGTCCCTTGAGCTCGCCGCCGCGGGGGTTGACCAGATGGACGTCGCCCTGGAAGTCGGAGTGCTCCAGCACATTCTCCACCGTCGTGTGGCCCAGGGAACCGGGCGTGGACGAGGCGCCCACGATCATGATCGAGCGCGGCTTCATGAGCCGGTCGAGGTCGGCGAAGGAAATGCCGGCCGTCGTCGTTGCGGATGCCGTCATGCCTGCGACTCGCGAAGTTTCATCAGGGTGATCCAGGCGCTTTCCATGACGACCTCCCCATGCTGGTTCAGCACGGTGCGCTCGAGCGTGACCTTGCCCGTGCCGGGACGCCTGCCGGACAACCGCTTCTCGCCCACCGACAGGGCGACCTGGATCGTGTCGCCGATGAACACCGGCTTGCGCCAGCGGCACGACAGTTCGGTCAGCGCCAGCCGCGATGGGTCCATCAGCCGGTAGACCGGCATGCGTGTCGTCAGGCCCGAGGCAATCGCCAGCGTCAGCAGGCCGTGCGCGGCACGTTGGCCGAAGGGGTGCTGCGCCGCGTGGACGGCGTCGGTGTGCAGCGCGTTGTAGTCGCCGGACAGGCCGGCGAAATTGACCACGTCCGCCTCGGTGACCGTGCGGCGCGGGCTGAGCCATTGCCCGCCGGGTTCGAGGTCGTCGTAGTAGAGCGCCTCTTGCAGGTAGCGTTCGATGTCCATGCCGGCCTCAGGAGCGGCCGCCGGTGACGTGCACCGTCTCGCCTGTGATGAAGCCCGCCAGCGTCGAGGCCAGGAAGGCGACGGTGGCCGCCACGTCCTCCGGGTCGCCCAGGCGCGCGACCGGCGTGTTCTGCCTGGCCCGTTCGGTCAGCGTCTCGTAGTCGGCGCGCTGGCGCATCCGGGGCGTGGAGATCACGCCGGGGGCCACGGCGTTGGCCGTGATCCCGAACTTGCCCGACTCCAGGGCCAGAGAACGGGTGAAGCCGATCAGGCCGGCCTTGGCCGCCGAGTAATTGGTCTGGCCCGGGTTGCCGCGATGCGCGCGGGAGGCGATGTTGACGATGCGCCCGAACCTGTTCTGCATCATGCCGGGCAGCACGGCGCGCGAACAGTGGAAGGCGCCTTGCAGCGTGACGTCCAGCACGGCCTGCCAGTCTTCTTCCTTCATCCGGGTCAGGTAGGCATCGCGGGCGAAGCCGGCGTTGTTGACCAGGATGTCCACGCCGCCGAAGCGTTCCTGCGCCCGGGCCACGGCCGCGCCGACCTCGTCGCGCGAGGTGACGTCGGCACGGCACCCCAGCACATGGGCGCCTTCGCCCTCCAGGATGCCCACGGCACGGGCAATGGCTTCTTCGTTGGCGTCGCAGATGACGATCCGGGCCTGTTCCCGGGCGAGGCGCTGAGCCACCGCCAGCCCCAGCGTGCCGGCGCCGCCGGTGATGAATGCGGTGCGGTCCTTGATTCCTAGATCCATGATTCCTGTCGCAAGTGTTGTAAAGAGTCGGGGTCGGGCAGGTTCAGTCGATACGGATCCTGGCCCGTTCGATCAATTCCTTGGCGGCCTTGCGTTCCTTGTCCAGGAACACGGCGAACTCGTCGGGAGTGCTGCCGACCAGCGGCGTATTGATGGAGGCGAAGCGTTCGCGCACGACCGGGTCCTTGAGCGTGTCGCGCAAGGCGGAGGCCAGCTTGTCGATGACGGGGCGCGGCGTTCCGGCCGGAACGACCACCGCCTGCCAGGTGGTGACGGAGAAGCCCGGCACGCCGGCCTCGGCCACGGTGGGCACGTCCGGCAGGTCTTCCACGCGCTTGGGACCGGTCAGGGCAAGCGCGCGCAGCGTGCCGCTCTTGATGTGCGGATTGGTGGTCGAGCGACTGTCGGCCATGAAATCCAGCCGGCCGGCCAACAGGTCCTGGATGGCGGGGCCGCTGCCCTTGTAAGGTACGTGAGTCATGGATCCGCCCAGCGCGAGGGCGAGCGAGGCGCCGGCGATGTGCATGGAGCTGCCGTTGCCCGCGGACCCGTAGGCCAGCGGCGTTCCTTTCCTGGCCGCGGCGATCAGGTCGCCCATGGTCTTGTAGGGCGAGTCCTTGGGAACCACCACCACCAGCGGCGAATCGGTCAGCTGGGTTACCGGCGCGAAGGCCTTGGCCGGATCGAGCTTGTTGCCGGCGTACAGGTACTGGTTGACCGCCAGCGGGCCGACGTTGGCCCACAGCACGGTGTAGCCGTCGGGCGCGGCGGCGGCCACCGTGTCGTTGGCGATGTTGCCGTTCGCGCCGGGCTTGTATTCCGGCACCACGGGCTGGCCGAGCCGCTTGGACAGTTCGTCCTGCACCATGCGGAACGCGATGTCCGAGGCGCCGCCGGGGGCGAAGCCGATCACGACCCGCACGGGCTTGGCGGGATAGTCGGCCATGGCGGGCGCGGCGGCGGCCAGTGCGGCGCCGAGCAGCAGGGGCCGGTGGAAAGTGGTCATGCCTGTCTCCTTGTACTGGGGTGAAAGGGTGGGGCGCCGCGGGCAGCCCTCATAGCGAGGTGTCGTATTTCACGTTCTTGAGCTGGGTGTTCTCCAGGATGGCCTCCAGCCCCCGCTCCTTGCCGATGCCCGAGTGCTTGTAGCCGCCGAAGGGCGCGTCCACCGACGTCCTCACGCCGGTATTGACGGCCACGCTGCCGGATTCCAGGCGCCGGGCCATGCGCAGGGCGCGCCCACCGTCGCGGGTGAACACGACCGCGGCCAGTCCATAGCGCGTGTCGTTGGCGATGCGCAGCGCCTGCGCCTCGTCCTTGAAGCCGATCAGCGACTGGACGGGACCGAAGATCTCTTCCTGCGACGTTCTCATGCCGTTGTCGGCCGTGGTCAGCAGCGTGGGCGGGACGTAGAAGCCGCGCGCCGTCTCCGGGCGGCTGGCCGGATCCGGGTAGGACCGTGGCGTGGCGCCTTCCTGCCGGGCGATGTCGAGGTAGGCACGCACGCGTTCGGCCTGGGCGCGGCTGACCAGCGGCCCCATCTGGGTCTGCGGGTCGGCCGGATCGCCCATCCGGATCGCGGCCAGGCGGGTTTCCAGTCTTGCCTGGAAGGCTTCGCGGATGCCGTCCTGCACCAGCAGCCGCGTGCAGGCGATGCAGACCTGGCCCGAATTCTTGACGATGTCGCCCACCGCCACGTCCACCGCCGCATCCAGCGCGGCGTCGTCGAACACGATCAGCGGCGACTTGCCGCCCAGCTCCAGCGTGACGCGCTTGACGTCGGCGGCGGCCGCGGCCTGGATCGCGGCGCCGGTGGCGGTGTCTCCGGTGAACGAGACGCGCGCGACGCCCGGATGCCGCACCAGCGCTTCGCCCACGCTGGCGCCGGAGCCGTTGACGACGTTCACCACGCCATCCGGAAAGCCTGCCTCGGCGAACAGCGCCGCCAGCGCCAGGGTGGAGAGCGGCGTGATCTCCGAGGGCTTGATCACCACCGTGTTGCCCGCCGCCAGCGCCGGCGCCAGCTTGTGCAGCGTCAGCGTCATGGGGTAGTTCCATGGCATGACCAGCGCGCACACGCCCAGCGGCTCGCGCAGCGTGAAATTCAACACGCTGGCGTGGTTGAGCATGGGAATGGTGTCGCCTCGTACCGCCGGGATGATGCCGGCGAAATAGTCCAGCGAGGCCGGCATGGCGGACAGCGATTCGCGCGAATGGGTGATGGGCTTGCCGACGTTGCGGGTCTCGATCCAGGCGAGCTTCTCCACTTCGCGCTCGAACAGCGCCGCAAGCCGGCGCAGCAGCCGGGCCCGTTCGCGCGGCGTCGTATCGCGCCAGTGTTCGTCGTAGGCGCGGCGTGCCGCGCGGACCGCCGTGTCCACGTCGCGCGCGGTGGCGGCGTGGACCTGTGCCAGGACGTCGCCCGTGGCGGGATCGTAGGTGGGGAACAGGGCGCCTTCGCCGCCGGCCTGCCAGCGGCCGTCGATCAGCATGCGATAGGGTTGGTCGTCGATGGGGTTCATGTCGCTACGGGGCGGGAAGGATGACGGTGGATGGGGCGGCTTGGCTGCGCGCGGCGATGTCCAGGTAGAGGCCGGCGATGTCGTCGCGGTCGAGGGCGCGCGGGTTGAGCCGGGTCGATGGGCTGAGCAGGGCCTGGTCGGCCAGCGCCAGGGCGTCGTCGCGTGTCAGCGCCAGCGGCGGCAGGCGGTCGGGCAGCCCGCCCAGGGCGCGCATGCGGCGTATCGCGTCCAGCAGGCGGCCGGCGGCCTGCGCGTCGTCTTCATCGGGGCCGGCCAGGCCGCAACGGCGCGCCGCACGGGCGTAGCTGGCGGCGGCTTTCCGGGCGGTGTGGTCCGCGATGGGATCGAAGATGGCGGCCAGGACTTCGGCATGGGCCATGTCCACCCGGCCTTCGAGCGGCGTGCACAATCCATGCACGGCATCCACGCGCTTCATTCCTATCGCGACGCCGGCCAGGTAGCTGGCCATCAGCATGGCGGCACGCGCGTCGGCATCGTCGGGCGTGGCCAGGACGCGCGGATAGGCATGAAGCGCCCGGACCAGGGATTCGGCGGCCAGGGCCGCGCCCACCGGAGCGTCGCAGTCGTTGACCAGGGCCCCCATGGCATGCAGCAGCGCGTCGAAGCCGCCGGCGGCCGTGGCCGCGCGCGGCAGCCCCAGCGTCAGTTCCGGGGCCAGGACCACGGCTCCCGGACGGCTGCGCGCGCTGCGGAACATCAGTTTGCGGCCGTGCTCGTCCTTGACGAGCGCGGCGGTGCTGCTTTCGCTGCCGGTGCCGGCGGTGGTGGGCACGGCCAGGAAGAGCGGGTCGTCGGCCTGCGGGGCGCCAGCCATCCAGGCATTGCCGGGGGCCAGCAGGTCGGCGGGGTCGGCCTGGCCGCCGAACACGGTGGCGTAGGCCACCTTGGCGGTGTCGATC
Source organism: Pigmentiphaga sp. NML030171 (assembly GCF_002188635.1). GTDB lineage: Bacteria > Pseudomonadota > Gammaproteobacteria > Burkholderiales > Burkholderiaceae_B > Pigmentiphaga > Pigmentiphaga daeguensis. Next base: position 32,144 of record NZ_NINX01000021.1, read on the forward strand.
GCGCTGCCGCCGCCGATCGCTACCAGCGCGTCGCACCGGTCCGCGCGGATCGCGGCCGCCGCGGCGCGGACCTCGTCCAGCGACGGATTGGGGCGCACGCCGTCGTACACGGCGGCGATGCGGCAGCCGGCCCGGTCCGCCGCGCGTTGCAGCGCCGGTGATGCCAGCGGCCAGACCCGCGGGTCGGCGATGACCGCCACGCGCCGCGCGCGGCGCAGGACCTGGGCCGCGAAGGGCCACGCCGCCTGGCCATGGCCGCAATGCCCGGGCCACAGGACGACTCGCTCCAGATCGGCAAGCACGGCGGCATCGCCAATGGCGGGCGCACTTGCGTTTGACATGCGTCTCCTTTATAATTTGCACAGCGAATTAGTAATTCGCTAAACGGATTCAGATTAACGTCCAAGCTTTCCGTCCGTCAATCCCTGGAGGCTGCATGGCCGACGCTCCCGCTCGCTCCGAACCCGAAGACCGCCAGTTCGTCGTGGCGCTGGCACGCGGGCTGGAGATCCTGCGCTGCTTCGACGCGGAACACCGCCAGCTCGGCACGACCGAGATCGCCGCCCGCACCGGGTTGCCCCAACCCACGGTGTGGCGGCTCGCCCATACCTTGCAGAAACTCGGCTACCTGGTCATGGAGTCCGGCGCGGACAAGCTGCGCCTGGGGCCCGCGGCCGTGGCGCTGGGGGGCGCCGCGCTGGCAGGCCAGGAGTCGCTGGACATCGCGCGGCCGCGCATGCAGGAATTGGCCGATCGCTACCAGGCGGCCGTCGCGCTGGGGCGGCGGGACGGCGACAGCATCGTGTACCTGGCGCGCTGCCAGGGCGACTCGCCGCTGCTGATGAACCTGCGGGTGGGGTCGCGCATCCCCCTGTACCGCAGCGCGATCGGCTGGGCCTACCTGGCCTCGGGAGCCGGCGGCGAACGAGACCTGGCGCTGGCCGAGGCGGGCGCGCCCGGGCCCGAGGCCCTGCAGGCGTTCCAGGACGCCGTGGACCTGTACGACGAGCGCGGTTTCGTCATCCATTGCCGGCCGCAGCATCACGTCAACACCGTCGCCACCGCCATCGTGGTACAGGGCAACGACCGCTATGCCATCAGTTGCGGCGGCCCGGCGTCGGCCCTGCCGGTGGAAGCCATCCTGGACGAAATCGGGCCCGCGCTGGTCAAGCTCGCGGCCGAACTGCAACCCATCTTCCTGCTCGGCAGGCGCTACGCATGAACTCCGCATCCGCTGCCCAGGCTCCGGCCATCGATACGCCCATCACTCGCCTCTTCGGCATCCGCTATCCCGTGCTGCTGGGCGGGATGATGTGGCTGTCGGACGCCTCGCTGGTGGCCGCGGCCGTCAATGCGGGAGCCATGGGCTTCATCACGTCCCGCTCCTCGGCCGACGTCGGCGCCTTCCGGGAACAACTCCAGAAATGCCGCGCGCTGACGGCGGGCAAGGCCTATGGCGTGAATCTCACGCTGTCGCGGCGCCAGGGCGCCAACGACATCGTGTCCGACATGCTGCGCGTCGCCCTGGACGAAGGCGTGCGCCATTTCGAGACCGCCGGCCTGCCGCCTTCCCCGCTGCTGCCCGCGCTGCGCGAGGCGGGCGCCGTGGTCGTGCACAAATGCGCCCACATCCGCCACGCCGTCGCGGCCGAACGCATGGGGGTCGACGCGGTCACCCTGGTTGGCATGGAAGAAGGCGGGCATCCCGGCTCCAACCCGTTGCCGACCTTCGTCAACGGCGCCTTCGCGCTGGACCGCCTGTCGATCCCGCTCGCGCTGGGAGGAGGCATCGGCCACGGCAGGCAGATCGCCGCCGCGCTGGCCATGGGGGCGGCGGGCGTGGTCATGGGCAGCCGCTTCACCACGGCGGCAGAGACACCGGCGCATCCGGCCTACAAGCAGCGCGTGGTCGAGGCGGACGAACACTGCTCGCGCACCGTGCTGTCCACGTTGGGCGATACCTGGCGCGTCCTGGACAACGAAAACGCGCGCCGCGTGGCGCGGTTGGAAAACGAAGGGGCCCGCAGCTACGAAGCCTTCGGCGAATGGATACGCGGCCATCGCGCACGTGACTACGCCTATGCCCAGGGCCTGCACGAGGAAGGCATGCTGTCGCTGGGGCCGGCCGCCGGCTTCTCGCGGGTGGTCGAGCCCTTCGCGCAGACGCTGCAGGCGCTCATGCTGCAGTGCCGGGAAGCCCTGCTGGGCGCCGGCAGGCTGGCGGGCGGGGGCGAAGCGCCGTGAGCTAACATCCTGGGACGTCCCGCCCACTCACGCCGCCCCTCCCATGCTGCAGCTCGAACGCGTATTTCCCGCATTGTCCGAACCCACGATGCGGCGCTACCTGATGGGGCAGGGGGTGTCGGTGCTGGGCAGCTGGACCCAGAACGTGACGCTCAACCTGGTCGTCTACCATCTGTCGGGCTCGGCCGCCGTGCTCGCCCTGCTCAATTTCCTGCTGTACGGACCGCAGCTGGTGATCGCGCCGCTGGCGGGGGCGCGGGTCAACGCGGGCAACGCGCGCCGGTCTACGCTGAGCGTGCTCTATTCCTCGATGACCGTCGCCTGCGTCCTCGCGGTGCTGTCGATGCTGCACTGGCTGACCTTGCCCATCATCCTGGCCCTGGCGCTGTGCGCCGGCGTGCTGAACGCAATCGAGACCCCATCGCGCCAGGTCCTGCTGCTGACCGGCCTGGAGGATCCGGCGCTGCTGCCCAACGCCATCGCCATGAACACCATGGTCTACAACGTGGGGCGCATGGTCGGGCCGAGCATGGCCGCCATCATCTATCCCACGTTCGGCCAGGCGGCGGCCTTCCTGACCTATGCCGCCGCGCTAGTGTTCATGGCCTGGTGCGTGCGATCGATGCCGCGCCGCGCGACGGCGGCGGCATCGCCCTCGCACGACCGGGGAGGGCTGCGCAATGCACTGGTCTACGTGCTGGACGACCGCTTCACCGCCAAGTACCTGTCCATCCTGGCCTGCATGGGCCTGCTGGCAGGCAGCTACCAGACGCTCGTGCCGCTGCTGGCGGACCGGGTCTTCCACGACGCCGCCCGCTACACCGGCGTGTTCTTCGCCTGCGCGGGCATGGGGGCGCTGGCCGCCGCGGTCGTCCTGTCCTCGTCCATCGCGTCGCGCACCGCCAGTCTGCTGCGGTTCGCCCCCTGGATCGCGTGCGCGGCGCTGGCCCTGTTGTCCACGAGCTGGAGCAGCGTCGTCAGTGGAGCCGCCTTCGTGCTGCTGGGCTTCTGCCTGAGCTTCTCGGCCACCTCCACCAACGCGACCATCCAGCGGCGCTGCCCGGAGTCCGTCCGCGGCGCCCTGGTCGGCCTCTACGGCATGGCCTACAACGGCACCATGCCTTTCGGCTATCTGCTCGTGGGGTCGTTCTCGGAGGCCTTCACGGTGACCGGGGCGTTCGGCACCATGGCCGTGGTACTGGCTGCGTGCATCGGTTTCTTGACGCTGCTGTACTGGCGCAAGACCTGAAGGGAAAGCGCCGATCAGAGGGAGGATTCGCACGCTGGAGCATCGACTCCCGCCCGCCATGGCCGGTAGAATGGACTGCGCTTCGAGCAAGGTTCGTTTTTCTCCATGCGCGTGCTCCATATTTGCAGAGTCTATTTTCCCGATGGATGCGGCGTTGCCGAGCGTTCCGTCCACGGCATCGCTTCCAAGGGCGGCGCCCACGGGATCGACAGCCGCGTGTTGACCGTGTCGGCGCGTGGGGGCTGCGACGAGGCCGATCTGTCCGGATATCGCATCAAGCGCTATCCCGCATGGCGCAGTGGCGTTTCTCCCTCTTTCATCGCCAGGTTCCGCGGCGAGGCTGCGTGGGCCGACCTGCTGCACTTCCACTTTCCATGGCCATGCGCCCAATGGGCCTACCTGCTGGGCCGCGTGGCGGTGCCGGCCCTGGCGACGGTCCATGCCGATGCGGCGGGCGGCGGATTCCTGGCCCGGTCCGCGCGAGACGGTTTCCTGCACCGCATGCGGCGCATCATCGTGACTTCGCCGAATTACCTGGCGGGCAGTGCGGTCCTGCGCGGGCTGCAGCAGCGGACGGAAGTGGTGCCCACGGGCGTCGAGGATGTTCCTGCGCGCGATCCCGAGGCCGTGTGGCGCTGGCGGCAACGCATCGGCCAGCGCTTCTTCGTGTTCCTGGGGGGCTTGCGCGACTACAAGGGCCTGCATCACCTGCTGGACGCCATGGAAGGGCGCGATTACCCCCTGGCCGTCGCCGGAGACGGGCCCGAGCGGTCCTCGCTCGACGCCCATGCCCGGGCGGCAGGGCTGCGCAACATACGTTTCCTGGGACCGCTGGACGACGAGGACAAGCACGATCTGCTGGCCGCGGCATACGGCTTCGTCCTGCCGTCCTGTCGCCGCGACGAAGTCTACGGGCTGGCGCTGGTCGAGGCATCTGTCCATGGGTTGCCCATGATCTCCTGCGAAGTCGGAACGGGCACGAGCTACATCAACCTGAACGAGGAAACCGGCCTGGTCGTCCCTCCTGGCGATGCCCGTGCACTGGGAGCCGCGCTGGATCGATTCTGGCTGGAGCCCGGGCAGGTCCGGGCCTGGGGCGGCGCCGCCCGCCGGCGCTACGTGGAGCGGTTCACCGACGAGGCGATGGTTGCGCGACATGCCGCATGCTACGGCGAGATACTGGGGCAAGCCGCCTGACGCAGCGGGCGTCCGGGCGGCGGGCACGCGCATTGCTGATCGATGCAGTGATTCCAAGGAGACCACCATGCCCATCGACTCCAGGCGCGGCCAGCCCCCATCGTCCGCGCATCGCCCCGGCGGCCCCTCCGCCCCCGCCAACCTGCCCGAAGCCGCGGTGGACGAGACCGGCAATGAAGATCCGGGTGCCGAATTGACCGAACTGCCGGATCACGAACAGCAGGAACAGGCCGGCACCCCGCCGCGCGAGCGGGATGGGCAAGCCGGGCGCGAACGCACCATCGGCAATCATCCCGTGGATCCGAACAGCATGCCCTCGCGCATCGGACTGCCGGTGGGCGTCGATCGGGAGACCGCCGCCGACCCGGGAAACCAGACGCCAGACGCCCCGGAGACGGACAACCGGAGCTGAGCAACGCCGTGTCAGTCCGGGGACGGATCGTCGGGCAGCCATAAGGTGAAGGTGGTGCCCGATTCGGACGAGGCGACGGTCAGCGTGCCCCGGTGTGCCACCGCGATCTGCCGGGCGATGTACAGGCCGAGCCCCAGCCCCGTACGGCGTCGCTCGGTGCCGGGACGCTGTCCTCGCATCAGCGGGTCGAAGATCTGGTGCCGCATGTGAGGCGGGATCGGCGCTCCCTCGTTATGGACTTCGGCGATCACGCAGCCCTCGTCGCGGCGCACCCGCAGCGCGACCGGGCGGCCGGCGTAGCCATGCTGGACCGCGTTGCCCAGCAGGTTGGCCAGCAGCTGGGCGAGGCGATTGGCGTCCCAGCGGCCGGCAAGCCGTCCGTGGCATTCCAGCAGAAAAGTCTGCTCGGGATGGATGGCCCGGATCTCGTCCAGGGCGCGCGTGCAGATGTCTTCCAGGTTGGCGTTCGAGAGCGCCAGCGGCAGCGGACTGCCCAGGCGGGTACGGGTAAAGTCCAGCAGGTCGTCGATCATGCGCTGCATGCGCGAGCCGCTGTGTCCGATGCGCGTGGCGGCTTCCCGGCACCGGCCGGGCAGTTCGTCGGCGAGCATGAGCGCCTGCGCGGACATGGCGATGGCGCCCAGCGGCGTCCGCAAGTCGTGGGCGAGAATGCCGACGAACAGATCGCGCGCCCGCTCGAGGCCCGCTGAATAGCGGGAGATCGATTCCTTCAGCGCCTGGTCCAGCGCCTGGTTGAAGCGAACCAGGTCGTCGTGGGCTTGGGCGTCCATTTCACCGTTTTCGCGCGCCCATCGTTCCAGGATGTTGGCACGCAACGCGCAGAACTCCGACACCATCTCGGTCAGGGTAAAGCCGGCCCGCAGCCGGTTGCGGGCATGGACGTGCGCCAGGCGGGTGGCGCCGGACGGCCGGTGTCCGGCGGAGGGCTCGTGGGGCTGGGCCCGCAGGTCCGCGGCAAGCTGCCGCAGCAGCGACCGGGCCGACGTCTGCAAGGCGTGCTCGGATACGGCCGTTCGCCGCAGGTCCAGTTGCCGGGCGAACGCGCGCCAGTCGCTTAGAAGCAGGTCCAGGTTCGCGTCGATGAAGTCGGCCAGTCTCATAGCCCCTCCCGGCATATATGGCCACGCGTGGGACAGCGCTGCACGGCAGGGCGCCAGCATGTCTGCCGGCAGATTGTAGATCCTAGGGCGGACTGGCGGCCGCATGAGCAAAGCTGGTTACAACGTTGGCGGCGGGAGCGGGTGCATGCTGGAAGAAATGCTCCCGGAAATAGTCCAGGGTGCGGCGCAGTCCTTCTTCCAGGGGCGTAGCCGGCTCCCATCCCAGCATGCGGCGGGCGAGATCGATGTCGGGGCAGCGCCTGACCGGATCGTCCTGGGGCAGCGGCCGCAGTTCGATGTCCGAAGCCGAGCCGGCCAGGCCGCGGATCGTGCGCGCGATATCGAGCACCGTGGTTTCGTGGGTGTTGCCCAGATTGACCGGCCCGTGGAAATCATCGGGGCTGTTCATCAGGCGCACCAGGCCGTCGATCAGGTCGTCCACGTAGCAGAATGACCGTGTCTGCCCGCCGTCGCCATAGACGGTCATGGGCTCGCCTGCAAGCGCCTGCATGATGAGATTGGATACCACGCGTCCATCGTCGGGCCGCATGCGGGGACCGTAGGTATTGAAGATGCGGGCGATCTTGACCTGCAGTCCATACTGGCGCTGGTAATCGGCGAACAGTGTCTCCGCGCATCGCTTGCCTTCGTCGTAGCAGGCGCGTATCCCGTTGGGGTTGACGTGGCCCCAATAGTCCTCGCGCTGGGGATGGCGGTCGGGGTCGCCGTACACCTCGCTGGTCGACGCCTGCAGGATGCGGGCGTTCAGCCTCCGGGCCAGGCCCAGCATGTTGATGGAGCCGTGCACGCAAGTCTTGGTGGTCTGCACGGGGTCGTGCTGGTAGTGCACCGGCGAGGCCGGGCAGGCGAGGTTGTAGATCTCGTCGGCCTCGATGTAGAGCGGGAAGGTGATGTCGTGGCGCAGCAGCTCGAACGAGGGGTGGCCGATCAGGTGCGCGATGTTGGCCTTGGTGCCGGTATAGAAATTGTCGACGCACAGGACTTCGTGCCCGGCCTCGATCAGGCGGGTGCACAGGTGCGATCCCAGGAAGCCGGCGCCTCCGGTGACGACGACGCGGCGTGGCAGGCGCGGGTTCATGATGACATCTCCTCGGGTTGGTCGACGTGCTCGGCGGCCGTGCGGGTCGCTTGTGCGAAGACGTCCATCCAGTCGCGCACGAAGCGGTCGATGCCGAAGCGCTGCAAGGCGCGCAGGCGCGCCTCCTGGCCCCAGGCGCGCGCCAGTTCGGGATCGGCCAGCAGCTCGTGCATGACATCGGCCAGGCAGTCCAGGCGCGTGTCCACGTAGCCGTTGACGCCGTTCTCGATCACCGTGCTCATCTCCGTGGTGGCCAGGCCGACGACGGGAACGCCGGCCATCATGGCTTCCACCACCGCCAGGCCCAGGCTGGTATAGCGTATGGGATTGAAGAAGAACCGATAGCGGGCCATGAGCGCCGGCAGCTCCAGGTTGGGCACTTCGCCCAGGCCGCCCAGCGACTGCGCATCCATGCCGGCCAGGTCCAGCGGAACGCGCGCACGCAGGGCATCGAAGACATCGGCCCCCAGGCGACGGCCGCGCCGTTTCAGGTGGTTCACGACGACGATCCCGCGCGGCGTCGTGCCCTGGTACTCGACGTCGGGCGGAAGCCGCACGCCATGCTCGACCACCCGCATGGGAGTGCAGCCGCTATCCCACATCAGGGCATTGAACGGCGTGACGTGCACCAGGGTTCCGCGCGGCTCCTGGAACCAGTGCACCGTGTTGGTCGGATGCAGCTGCGGCGGGTCGTGCTCCAGATAGATCTGGGGCAACTGGCGCTGCGCGGCCGACAGCAGTTGCTCCCTGTCCTCCAGGTAGGCCTGCTTGGACTGGTAGAGCACGCAGTCGAAGCGCATGTCGCGCACCTTGTCCGCGGAAACCTCGTGGACGTTGCGGCCCCAGGGCAGTCCGGGGCCCAGCGGCGCGTAGCCGGGGCCGCCCTCGGGGCGGATGACGACATGGAATTCGTGCGGCACCTGTGTCAGGTAGTAAAGATAGTTGCCGTGTACGTGCCAGGTCAGGATGCGCAGTGGCCGCGCGAGGGTTTCAGGCATGAGTGGGCTCCTTGCAAAGCATGCGTTCGGCCTGGAGGATCACGTCCGAGGCCTTGACTCCGAGCGCGCACGGGTGGCCGATCGGACAGTCGGGGAAGGCGCAGGGCCGGCAGGCGACGTGGTGCCAGAGCACCACGTGCCGCGAGCGGTCGGCCGGCGCCCAGCGATGTACGTCGCTGCCGCTGGCGATCACCACGCTGGGCGTGCGCATCGCCGCCGCCACATGGGAGACGCCGGTATCGTTGCAGACCAGCAGGCGGCTGCGTTCGAGCATCGCCGCCAGCGTGCCCAGGCCCGTGCGGCCGGTCAGGTCGCGCAGCGGCTCGCTGGCCAGCCGGGCCACCTGGCGCGTCAGGGGGCGTTCTTCGTCGGTTCCCGTCAACGCCACGTCGAAGCCTGTCCGGGCGATCGCGGAGGCCACGGCGGCATAGCGTTCGGCCGGCCAACGGCGCGACGACAGGCGGGCGCCGGGGTGGACGAGCACCGTGCGGCCCGGCCTGAGTCCTTCCTGCCCGGCCAGCATGGCGGCCGAATCGCGGTCTTCGTCCGTCAACGGGAACTCCAGCGTGGCGTCGGGGCAGGGAATGTCCAGGAACCGCATCAGCGCCAGATAGCGTTCGACTTCGGGCAGGTGGTCGGGCCAGGCCAGCCACCAGGCGTCGCGTTCGGAATCGCGCGCCTGTCCGGGCTGGAAGCCGGCGATGCGCGCCGCTCCCAGGCGGCGAACGATATCGTTGGTCAAGCGGCCGCTGCCGTGCAATTGCAGGGCGACGTCGAAGCGCTGCGCCCGGGCCCAGTCGAAGAAGGCAGGCAACGCCTCCTCGCGGAACGGCTGTTCCGGCATTCCTTCCATTCCCGGAAAGGGGGCCAGTTCATCGACATAGTTGGCGAAGCGTTGCTGGAACGCCTTTGCGCCGGCCAGGCCGATCAGGGTGATGCGGGCCCGGGGAAAGCGCGCGCGCAAGGCCCGCAACGCCGGCACGGTGCACAGCATGTCGCCCAGTTGCAGCGCGCGGAACACGGCGATGCGGCCGGGTTCGGGCTGCCACAGCGGATGGGAGCCGGGTACGCGCGTCATAGGAACCTCGCCTTGAAATGCCAGGCCCCGCGCAATCTCCAGAATAGCGAAAGCGGGGGAATGAGCACCGACGTGACCAGCATCTCGATCACGTGCGACGGCGCGAGCGACGCGCCGCGCAGCCGCGCGATGCAGAAATGCAGCGTCAGGGCCGACCAGATCGCCAGTCCGCCCCACGCGAGCCAGGCGAGACCGGCCGCCGCGCCCGTGACGGTGGCCAGTGCGCCGGCGACGATGGCGAAGTAATTCCAGGGCGGCCGGCGGCGTATGCGGGAGCGGTAGAGCGACGGATGTTTCTTGTAGAGAAGGGCATCGAAGAACACCTTGCGCTGCTGGCCCACGCTGATGCCGATGGGAGCGGGCCTGACGGGATGCAGGACGATGGCGTCCTCGGCCCTGGCGATGCGATGCCCGCGCGCCAGCAACATGAATTGCAGGTCGGAGTCCTCCCGCCAGGCCAGCGTGAACCGTTCGTCGAAGCCGCCGACGGCGACGAGCGCGCGCTTGCGCACCAGGCAGTTGGCCGTGGCGAATTCCGCCCGTTCCAGTCCTCCCGTATCTCGTTCGTGATCGCGCGGCCTGTCCGGCAGCGGTACGCGTATCCGGCCCACCACGGCATCGACCCCGTCCGTCATCGCATCCAGGCCATGGCGCAGCCAGGACGGGGTGGGAATCGTGTCGTCGTCGGTGAAGGCCACGACCGCCGCACGCGCCTGTTCCCAACCCCGGTTGCGCGCGCCCGACGGCCCCTGCGTGCCTTCCGCCTCGAGATAGCGCACGGTCAGTCCACGTGGGGCGTGTTCCCGCGCGAGCGTCTCCACCACGCGCCGGGTGTGGCGATCGGGCCCATCGTCGACCACCAGTATCTCGAAGCGGCGGGGATCGATGTCCTGCCACGTCAGCGCCCGCAGGCAGCGTTGCAGCATGTCGGGCCGGCGATACGTCGGCACGACCACCGACACCAACAAGTCCGAAATGCCGTTCATGCCGCTTTCTCCAGCAGGAAGGAGCCGATGGCCAGGGCATCGAGCGGGGAAGTCCAGAAGCATTCGATCGCATCGCGCGGCGAGCACACGACCGGTTCCCCGCGGGTATTGAAGGAGGTGTTCACCAGCACGGGCACCCCCGTGCGCCGCTCGAACGCCGCGATCAGGTCGTAGTACGCGGGATGCTGTTCGCGCCGCACCGTCTGCACCCGGGCGGTTCCGTCGGTGTGGCGCACGGCCGGGATGCGGTCGGCCTTGTCCGCCAGCAGGTCGAAGACGAACAGCATGAAGGGCGCGACGATGGGGCCCGGGCGGGACGTGGCGAACCATTCTCGCGCGCGTTCTTCCATGACGACCGGCGCCACCGGGCGGAAATCCTCGCGGTCCTTGATCTCGTTGAGCCGGGATTGCATGTCCGGGGAGATGGGCGAGGCCAGGATGGACCGGGCGCCCAGGGCCCGGGGACCGAATTCCATGCGGCCCTGGAACCACCCTATGATCTTGTCCTGGGCCAGCAGCTCCGCGGTGGCCTCGGCGATGTCCGCCGGCTTGCGGTAGGGCAGCTTCGAGCGTTGCAGGAACGCCTCGATCTCGTCATCGTCGAACGCCGGCCCGAGGAAGGCATGATCCATGGTCCAGCTGCGGCCTTGTCCCGGGCGCTGCTGGCTGTCCACCCATAGCGCGGCGCCCAGGGACGTGCCGGAATCACCCGCGGCGGGTTGCACCCAGACCTCGCGAAAGGGACCGCGTTCGCGCAGGCGCGCGTTCATGACGCAGTTCAGCGCCACGCCGCCGGCCATGCAGAGATTGGGCGAGCCCGTCTCGCGATGCAGCCACCGTGCCATGCGCTCGACCGTCTGTTCCAGCGCGAACTGCAGCGACCGGGCCAGATCGTAGTGGTGCTGCTCCAGGGGGCCGCCGCGCAGTCGCGCCGGACCGAAGCGCTGCGCCAGCGACAGCGGCGATACCGTATAGCCGCCATCGTCGCCCACGCGCATGACCTCCTCGAAGAAATCCGCATGGCGCGGTTGGCCGAAGGAAGCCAGCGCCATCACCTTGTATTCGTCGGAAGAATGCAGGAATCCGAGATGGCGGGTGACTTCCTCGTAGAGCAGGCCCAGCGAGTGGGGAAGATCGATCTGCTTGATCCGGCGGTAGCTGCCGTCGACGTAGTGCCCGTAGCTGGTGGTTGCGCGCTCGCCCCGGCCGTCCATCGTCAGGACCGCGGTATCGTCGAAGGGAGCGGCCAGGAAGGCGCTGGCCTCGTGCGCCAGGTGGTGCTCGACGAAGTGCCAGCGGCGCTGGATGTCGCCGGACGTGGCTCCGCGAAAGCGTTCCTGCAGGTGATGCGGGGCGCCGTCGGCCAGTTGCCGCGGCGCGTTGACCACGTAGGACAGGAACAGGGGGTCCCAAGGAGAACTCGTGGCCGTGGGGCTGCCGCTGCGCGAGGGCTCCAGCGGCAGGGTGATGTGGCCGTCCGCGGCCTGCTCCTGCAGCAGCAGGGACGGGTCGTACGAGTAGGCGAAGTGGTCGACCTGGTGGATGTCGATGCCCGCCTGCGCCAGGCAGTAGTCGATGGCGTGGAAGGGCAGTTGCCATGTCGTGAACGGCAGCGGGCGCTTGCCATGCTTGACGCGGGAGAACCGCTCCTCTTCCGCCGCCGCCAGCACCACGCCGTCGCGGACCAGCGTGGCGGAACAGTCGTGGTAGACCGCGTTGATTCCCAGTGTGTACATGGACGGACTCCTTGAAAGGTGTTCAGGCGGCCTGTGTGGCGGCGGGGGAGTGACGCCGCCACGCCAGCAGTTCGTGCGCTGCCTGGACGACGGCCGCGGGGTCGACGCCCGTCAGGCAGGCGTGATGGCCTTCCGGGCAGACGCTGCGGTAGCAGTACTTGCACGGCACGTCGCGATTCAGCAGCCGATGCTCGACCCCCCAGGGCGCGTGCTGGGGATTGGTCAGCGCATACAGGTCGGCCACCGGCGTGCCGACGGCCGCGGCCAGGTGCACGGGTCCGCTGTTGTTCGATACCAGTACCGCCGCGTCGGCCAATAGCGCGCCCAGTTCCCCCAGGCCCAGCTCGCCCGACATGTCGGTCGCGCGTCCGCCCGCCAGGACGTTGACGTGCCCGGCCAGCGGCCGTTCGCCGGCATCCCCGGTCAAGACGACGGGAGCGGCGGCGGACAATTCGCGGACGACCTGCGCGAACAACTCGGGCGGATAGCGCCGCGAGGGCGCGCTGGCGCCCGGATGGACCACGATGCACGAGGCCACGTCGGCGATGCCGCGCGCGGCAAGCTTTCCCCGCATGGTCTCGCGGTCGGCCGGCCGCACGGCGAACTCCAGTCCTTCGGCGGCCGGGCGCACGCCGATCGATGCCACCAGATCGAGTTGCCGGCGGGTTTCATGGCGCCCGCCGTCCATGGGGGCGTCGTCCTTGACCCACTGCGTGACCAGCCGGTAGGGGTTCTCGCGCGCGTGGGCCAGGATGCGAGGGATGCCGGCCAGCCTGCACATCAGGGCCGCGGGCAGCGCGCTCTGGCTATAGACCGTGAAGATCACCGCCGCATCGAAGTTCCCGGCGCGCAATCGTTCGATCATCGCCAGGTCGGGGGCGGGGTTGGCGGTGCGCAGGTTCTTCACCCAGGGCGCGTCGTAGGCGATCGCCGCATCCACGCTGGGCAGGTAGGGGGCCAGGCGCGCGCCCGCCGGCGAGCACAGCAGCGTGATGCGCCGGCCGGCCGTGGCGCCCTTCAGGGCACGTACCGCCGGTGTGGTCATCAGCACGTCGCCCAGGTTGTCCAGCCGGACACACAGGACGTTCGCCGCCCGGTCCCAGTCCGCGCGGGCCGTGTCCTCGTCCAGGCGCTGCGCGACGTCGTCGCCATGAATGGCCGCGTTCATGCCACCTCCCTGGCGCGCAGCGCCACCGCCACGATGGCCGCGGCCTGTTCGAATCCGTCCACGATGTAGTCGGGCTCGCGGAACGGGCCGCGCACCCATTCGGTCTCGTGGCCGTTGTTCAGCAGCACGGTGCGGCAGCCGGCGCGCCGGCCGGCCTCCACGTCGTCCAGGATGTCGCCGATGAACCAGGAGCGTTCCAGGTCCAGGTCCAGGTCGCGCGCGGCCTGGCGCAGCAGTCCGGGCTGGGGCTTGCGGCAGGTGCAGGGCAGGGCGTAGGGGCGGCGCACCCCGCGTGCCAGGTGGGGGCAGTAATAGAATCCGTGCAGCCTCGCATGGGCGTTCTCGAACATGCGGGCGAGCTGGAGATGCACGCCGATCAGCGCCTCTTCCTCGAACAGTCCCAGCGCGACGCCCGGCTGGTTGGTGATGACGACCATCGGGGCGCCCGTGCTTCCCAGGCGGCGCAGCCCCGCTTCCACGCCTTCATCCAGCCGCATCCGCGCGGGATCGACGTTGTAGGCGTCGTTCACCAGCAGCGTGCCGTCCTTGTCCAGGAATACCGCCGGTTTCAAGGCCATGACGTTTCTCGCATCGGCAGTACCATCACCTCCGGTATGACGGTTTCATCGGGTTGCAGCAGGACGAAGCGCACGGTGCGCGCCACGTTGGCCGGATCCTGGAGCGTGCCCGCGTCGATGTCGGGAAAGCGGTCCAGCAGGAAAGGCGTGCGCATGCCGCCGGCGACCACCGCCGAGACCTTGATGCCCTGGGGGCGAAGCTCGGCGTGCAGCGCATGCGACAGGCCCAGCAGGCCCCATTTGGTGGCGTGGTACACGGCGGCGTTGGGCCAGGCGCGCTTGGACGCCGTCGAGGCGATATTGACGATATGGCCATGCCCGCGTTCCTTCATGTGGGCGCACGCGTGCCGGGACACCAGGAAGGGGCCGGTCAGGTTGGTGCGCAGGATGCGCTCCCAGTCCGCCAATCCCAGCTCGTCTATGGGGACGGTCAGGTCGATCGCGGCATTGTTGACCACGGCATCCAGGTGGCCGAAGCGCGAAATCGCGCGATCGATGGCCGCCCGCACGTCGCTTTCGTTGCCCACGTCGAAACCGATCGCGTCGGTGTGCGCGCCGATGCGCCGGGCCATCGCATGGGCCTTGCCCTCGTCGATGTCGCCGATCAGCACATGGGCTCCGTCGGCGGCGAGTTCCTGGCATATCGCCGCGCCCAGCCCCTGGCCGCCGCCTGTCACCAGTACCGTCCTGCCCGCCATGTTCGTAGGTGTCCGGGATGTCATGCATTTCTCCTTGAAGTCATTTGGCGGCCAGCGCGGGCTCGGCCATGGGTTCCCGCCGCATGCGGCGGGACGCGGTCGGCGCCTGGGTCAGGCCGGCGTAGGCGCGCAGCATGTCGCGGGCAACGAAGGTCCAGGTGAACATCTTCTGTGCGCGCCGCAGGCCATTGCGCCCCAATCGCCTGGCGGTCTGTTCGTGCCGCGCCAGAAAGGCCAGGCGTTCGGCCAGCGCCTCGGGGTCGCGGGGCGGGACGAGATAGCCGGTCTTGCCATCGATGACGGTCGACCGTATGCCGCCCACCGCGGCGCCCACCACCGGCCGCGCGCAGGCCATGGCCTCGACCGGCGTGATGCCGAAGGGCTCGTACCAGGGCGTGGTGACGAACACGTCGCAGGCTCCGTAGAACATCGACAGGCGGTCGCGGTCGCACCTTCCGCAGAAGTGCACCGCCTCGCTCACGCCTTCCTCGTCCGCGATGCCGCGTAGCCGTCCCAGTTCGGGCGTGGCCAGGTCGTCGGGCCGCACCGCGTCGCCTCCCACCACGCGCAGGACGGCGTCCACGCCATGGCGGCGGCGCAGGATGGCAAGTGCGCGGATGACGTTGTCCACGCCCTTGCGCGGCACCATGCGGCCGAGCTGGAGCAGCGTGAACCGTCCCGGCTCCCATCCCAGGGCCATGCGCGCGGCGGTCCGGTCCATGGGGGCGAGCTCGGTGGCGTCGAAGCCGCAGGGAATGATGTCTATCTTCGCCGGGTCGGCGGCATAGTGCTCGACCAGGTCTTCCAGGTCCTGCGGGCATTCGGCGATCAGCTTCTCGGCCCGGCGCACGAGCTCGAGCTCGATGGCATAGCGTTCCGCGGGAAACTGGTCGGCACTGCCCTGATGCTTGCGGCGCACGCGGTCCAGCGCATGGAAGGTCATGACCAGCGGCACGCCGAATTCCCGCGTGACCGGCAGGGCCGCCAGCCCGGACATGAAGAAATTGGCGTGGACGACGTCGTAGATTGGCCAGTTGTTGCGGAAGTAGTGAAGCAGGAACTCCGAGAAGTGCCCCATGTATGGCAGCAGCGCTTCCTTGGGGATCGGGCGCGCCGGTCCGGCGGGAACATGGATGACCCGCACGCCGGGCTGCCAGGCCAGCGTGCGGGGGAGCGAGGGATCGTCCTGGCGGGTGAATACGTCGACCCGGTTGCCCTGGGCCGCGAGTTCGCGCGCCAGGTGGGCGACATAGATGTTCTGGCCGCCGCTGTCCACGCTGCCGGGAGGAGCCAGCGGGGAAGCATGTTCACTGACGAGGGCGATGGTGCGCATGGTGATGTCCCTTTCGTTGATCAGCACAACTACAGGGGCAGCCATGGCATCTTCCGTTCCCGGCCCGAGAAGCGGCTCCAGTGCCCATGGGGCTCCCGGCTTCACCAGTAAGGTCTACACAAGCGTGAACTTCTTGCCGGGTTTGCCTACAGGACCAGTCCTCGGGACTCCGACAGCGCGCGGCCCTTGACGATCGCCCGCAGGCAGGCCGCGACCGTCATCGCGAAGGCTTCGTCGTACCAAGGGTTGACGCCGCTGGACGCGACCACGTAGCCGTCCAGGCACGCGGTGCCCCACAGCGTGGAGTCGTTCTTCTGCAACAGGTGCGGATAGGCGGTCTGCACGAGATGGCTTTCGAGTCCCGTGCGCCAGCTGATCCGGGCCTTGCCGCGCGCGAAGGCGGCATAGTCGGCGTCCCACTGCTCCGGGTCGCCCACCGCGTGCTCGTAGAGGATGGCTTCTTCGAACTGGTCGCGATCGGGACAACTGGCCGGGTCCATGATGACGAGATAAAGAAAGCCGCTGTCGCCGACGTGGGGATCGCGCATCGCGGCTTCGATCATCGGCATCGCCATGCGGACGGCCTGCGCCGCGGCCTGCCTGTCCGCGTAGAAGCTCGGCGCGGACACCGTGGGGGCCGAGGCCAGGAAGGGATTGCCGTTCATGGGGATACTCCTCTGTCGTGGGAATGTCGGACAAGCTCAGGCGGCCGGGCCGGGCGGGGGAGCGGGCCGGGCGTGGTCGCGCGCCAGCGTGGCGACCGTGGCGGCCAGTTCGTCGGGGTTCACGGGCTTGGCCAGGTGAACCTGGAATCCCGCCAGCAGCGCGCGCATGCGGTCCATGGGTTGGGTGCGCCCCGTCAACGCGACGGCCGGCATGAGGTCCGGCAGCGAGATCGAGCGCCGGGATTCGAGGGCCCGGATCTCCTGCAGGACCTGGTGGCCGTCCTCGTCGCCCAGCGACAGGTCGCACAACAGTACGTCCGGCCATTGTTCCGAAGGGGTGCGTTCCAGGTACGACAGGGCGGCGCGGCCGGAGTCCATGGGCAGGACCTTCGCGCGGTAGGTCTCCAGCACGGCGCCGATCTGATCCAGCACCTCGGCCTGGTCATCGACCGCCATCACTGTGATGCCGTCCAGCAAGACCTCGCCCGCCTTGCCGTGCGCGGGGGGCGTTTCCTCGGCGACTGCGCGCAGGGGCAGGCTGAGCACCCGCGTCTCGCCCCGGCCGGTGCGGACGGCGTGCGTCGTGAGCTTGCCGCCCTGGCCCTCGACCACCGCCCGGATGTGCATGGGGTCGAAGACCGCCGAGCCGTCCGGCGGCAAGGGCGGCGGCGCGGCGCCGTGCTCCAGTGCGACGATGGCCTCGTCATCGCGCCCGTCGGTGATGGACAACTGCGCGTTGCCGTCCGTCGTATCCAGCCGCAGTTCCATGCGGCCGCCAGGGGGGCTGACGGCGATGGCGTTCATGCAAAGCTCGGACACGACTTGCTGCAAGGTGCTGGGGTCGCCGGTGACCCGATAGGGATGGGATCCCATGAAGGTGTAGAGCTCGATGGCGCGTTCCTCGATCAGCGGACGCAGGCCGTCCAGCACGCTGGCGACCAGCGCCACCATGTTGACGGGCTGCCTGCTGAGCTGGCGGCTGGTGCGTTCCAGCTCGCTCTGTTTGAGTTGCAGGTTCCACATCTGGGCATACATGCCCTGGCCGGCCAGCAGGGCTTCGTGCGTACCCCGCTCGACGATGCGGCCCTGGTCCAGCACCAGGATCTCGTCGGCATCGACCACGGTGGACAGCCGGTGGGCGATGATGAGCGTGGTCCGGTCGCGCGAGAGCTGCGCGAGCTCGGTCTGGATGGCGCGTTCGGCCATGGTGTCCAGCGCCGAGGTCGCCTCGTCGAAGATGAGAATGGGAGGATTCTTCAGGATCGCGCGGGCGATCGCGATGCGCTGGCGCTCGCCGCCGGACAGCTTCACGCCGCGTTCGCCCACCATCGTGTCGTACTGGGCGGGCAGGGCATTGATGAACTCGTGGATGCGCGCGGCCCGCGCCGCTTCGATGATTTCCGCCATCGAGGCGCCGGGCCGTCCGTAGGCGATGTTGTAGGCCACGGTCTCGTTGAACAGCGCGGTGTCCTGCGGCACCATGCCGATATGGGCGCGCAGGCTCTTCTGGTCGACGCCGGCCAGGTCCTGATCGTCGATGGTGATCCGGCCGGTGTCGGGTTCGTAGAAGCGGAACAGCAGTCGCGCCAGCGTCGATTTCCCCGAGCCGCTGCCGCCCACCACGGCCACCGTCGCGCCGGGCGGGATCCGGAAGTCCACGTTCCAGAGTATCTGCCGGCCGGGCTCGTAGCTGAAATCGACCGATTCGAACCGTACCTCGCCCCGCTTGAAATCCAGCGGCGGCAACTGGCGCGCCTCGTCCGCTTCGGGCGGCGTGTCCAGCAGCGCGAACAGGCGTTCCGCGTTGATGATGGCGTCCTTGGACTGGCGGAACACCATGCCCAGCGTATTGAGCGGCAGGCTGATCTGGATGATGTAGGCATTCACCAGAACCAGGCTGCCCACGGTCATGTGGTCCAGGACCACCTCGCGGCCGGCCAGCAGCATGACCGAGGCCACGCCCATCGCGATGATGGCGCTCTGGCCGACGTGCAGCACGGACAGGGCGTGCTGGTTGGCCACGCCCGCCTGGCGCCATCGTTCCAGCAGCTTGCGAAAACGCACCAGCTCGTAGCGTTCGTTGGTGTAGAACTTGACGGTTTCGTAGTTCAGCAGGGTATCGACCAGGCGTCCGCTGGTGGCCGAATCCGCAACGTTCATCTCCCGCTGCAGCGCGGCCCGGCGTTCGGTCAGCGCGAAGGTGAAGATGCCGTAGCCCAGCAACGCCAGCACCACGATGACGGTGAACCAGATGTCGTAGCCGATGGACAGGACGACCGCGACCACGCCGATCTCGAACAGGGTCGGCACGACGGTGAACAGCGTGGTGCCGAGCAGGAACGTGATTCCCGCCGAGCCGCGGTCCACGTCGCGCGCCAGCGATCCTGTCTGGCGTGCGATGTGGAAGCGCGGCCCCAGGCGGTGCAGATGCGCGAACGTGCGCTCGTTGAACTCGGCCACCACCTGGTGCAGCACCGGCGAAAACACCACGTCTCGCAGTTCGTTGAACAGGGTGCCCAGGAAGCGCAGCAGCGCATAGGCCAGCAGCAGGAAGACGGGCAGCACCAGGGGATGGGTGGGCTGGCTCAATTCGTCCACGACGCTCTTGAGCACCATGGGAACCGCGACCATGACCAGCTTGGCCAGGATGAGCAGGGCAAGCGCCGTGAGCACCCGCCGTCGCGCCGCCCATATGGGCGGCCCCAGCGTGCGGGCGAGTTGTTGAACGAGGGGCTTGGCGCTCGGGTCCTGGGCCATGGACGACGGACTCCCGTGGCGGCGCGGTCGCGCCGGAACGCGGCCCACAGCAATATGCATACCCGGGGAATCCGGGTAGCGTCAGCGTTCGCGCGAGGATGGGGCCGAGCGCCGGCCCGGCAGCGGCACGGGGCCCGCGCCGGCCTGCGCATCGTGCGCCAGCGTCCGCCGCATGGCCAGGACTTGCGGCGGAACGACCCGGCGCTGGCCGGGAATCCACAGCAGTCCCCGCAACGCCGACCAGGCAACGCCAAGGCGGGCGGTTCCCCGCAGGCCGCGCAGGATACGCAGGGTTTCACGGCCTGCCTCGGCCAGGGGCAGGCGCAGCCACGCCGTCCAGATCTCGTTGCGGGCCAGCAGTTGCCGCCGCAGCGGAGCGTCGCGCCGGGCAGATGGGTAGTGGCGTGTGAAGATGCGCGGGCAATAGACCATGCGCCAGCCTGCCGCCGCGAAGTCCAGGGCCATCAACGCTTCCTCGGCCCCGATGAAGAAGGCGGGATGATAGCCCCCGGTCTCGAGGAAGGCGCAGGTCCGCATGACGGCGGCACCGGCCAGGAAGCCGAGCAGGGCCTTGCCCGGCATCCCGCGCGACGGCAGCGGACTGCGCGCCATGCGCTCGCATGCGGGATCGGGCCGTCCGTCGTCACCCACCTGTACCTGTGCGCAAAGCACGGCGATGTCCGGATGGCGGTCCAGGATGTCGGCGGCCAGGTCCAGCGAATGAGGCTGCCAGCAGGTGTCGTCGTCGCAGAACGCGACGTAGGGCGTGCGGGCCCACCGTACGCCCAGGTTGCGCCCGGCGGCGCCCAGGTTGCCGCCGGCCTCGATGACGTGCACGCCGGGAAAGGCCGCGCGCAGCGCGTCCGCGCTTCCGTCCCGGCTGCCGTTGTCCACCACGCACCGCCGTACCCTGTCGGGCAGTGCGCTCAGTCCGCCGACCGTGCGCAGCACTTCGTCGCACCTGTCATGAGTCAGTACCACGACGGTGACGCGGGGTTCAGCCGATGTCATGGCGCTCCAGCCTCCAGAGTCGTTCAGGCAGGTCCGTATCCTCGTAGCCGCCTTCGCCGAAGGCGCGCAACTGGCTCGCATAGGCCCTTACGGCGCGCGCCTTGGCGCCTGACGCGGAGGTTGGCGCGATGACCGGCGTGAGCCGCCATCCCGATCGCAGCAGCGAGGCCAGGCGGTCCTGCAGCAGGCCCGGCAGTCGGCGGTACAAGGCGTCCTCGTAGCACAGCCACTCGAGTTCCGGATGCCCCGCATGCAGGCGCAGGCACGCCTCATGGACCACCTGATGATCGGAGTGGAACAGGCCCAGCGGCACGGCCACCATGCCGCCGCGCCGGCGGTCCAGGCAGGGGGCGAGATGCTGCTCGATGTCCTCCGGCCGATAGGCGCCGCCGTACTGCGCGTCCAGCAGGTCCAGCCATACCGGGCTGGCGCCCAGCATCGCCAGCGCCTTGGCGTCCTCGGTCCGGCGCGCCTGCATGGCTGCTTGCGCGCTTGCGAAGCCGCATTGCCGATCCCAGTCGGTCAGCGGGGCGTCCCGGGGCGTTCCGGCGAAAACGGTGACGACCGTGGCCCCGGGTGTCCGCTCGAGCAACGTGCCGCAGCTGAACACGGCATCGTCCAGGTGCGGGGAAACGATGGTCAGGGAAGAGAGTGATGGGCTCATGGCGGCTACCTTGCCACCGGCCGGCGGGAACAGGTGTAACCAGATTGAGGCGTTCGCCGGGGGAATGGAACTTGCTGGATGGGGGTACCGATATCCAAAGGGAGCAAGGCCATGAATCTCGCCGTCATCGGCGCCGGCTATGTGGGACTCGTGACCGGAGCCTGCCTGGCCGACGTGGGCAACCGGGTGCATTGCGTGGATCGCGACGCCGCCCGGCTGCATCTGCTGCGGGGCGGCCACCTGCCCATCTATGAACCCGGGCTGGACACGCTCGTCGCGCGCAATGCGGCGGCGGGCAGGCTGGTGTTCACCGACGACCTGCCGGCTGCCGTGGCGGATGCCGACGCCGTCTTCATCGCGGTGGGTACGCCCTCGAGGGAGGATGGCGCGGCGGACATCGGCCAGGTGTTGCAGGCGGCGGGAGACGTCGCGCGCTCGGCCACGCGCGACCTGCTGGTGGTGGTCAAGTCCACCGTCCCGGTGGGCACGTGCGACCGCGTGCGCGAAGTCGTCGAAGCCGAGCTGGCTCGTCGCGGCGCGCCGTGCGAATTGCGGGTGGCCTCCAATCCGGAGTTCCTGAAGGAAGGCCACGCGGTCGAGGACTTCCAGCGGCCGGACCGCATCGTGATCGGCACGTCCGACGACGATGACGGCGCCTTGCTGCGCGCGCTCTACGCGCCCTACAACCGCAACCACGACCGGCTCATCTGCATGGACATCCGGTCGGCCGAGTTCACCAAGTACGCCTCGAACGCGATGCTGGCGGCCCGGATCTCGCTGATGAACGAACTCGCCTGCCTGGCCGAGAAAGTCGACGCCGACATCGAATCGGTGCGTCGGGGCACCGGCGCGGATCCCCGCATCGGCTACGACTTCCTGTATGCCGGGGCGGGATACGGCGGGTCCTGCCTGCCCAAGGATGTGCGCGCGTTGATACGGCTGGCCGACGAGTATGGCGCGGCGGCCGATATATTGGGCAGCGTGCAGGCGGTCAACCTCCGCCAGCGGACGCTGTTGTACGAAAAACTCGAACGCTTTTTCCGGGGCCGCCTGGCCGGCCGCACCATCGCGGTATGGGGGCTGGCCTTCAAGCCGGCCACCGACGACATCCGAGAGGCGCCCTCCATCGACCTGATCGGACGTCTGTTGCGCGCCGGCGCTTCGGTGCGCGGCTACGACCCCGTGGCCGGTGCGAACGCGCTGCGCGCCCTGGGGCAGGACGGATTCTCCATCGCCGACGATGCCCGCGCCGCGTGCCGCGGCGCCGACGCGCTCGTGGTCATGACCGAATGGCGCGAATTCAAGTCGCCCGATTTCCGCGGCCTTGCCCAGACCCTGCGCGCGCGGGCCGTATTCGACGCCCGCAATCTGTACGATCCTGCCTACGTGAGGTCCTGCGGCCTGCACTACGAGGGCGTGGGGCGGGCCGCCGGCCGCCCCGCGCGGCGGGCGGCGCCCGCCGCGGCCACGGTACGCTAGCGGCCGGGCCGCCGCCCGGGCGTCAGCGCCCGGCTTCCGACCCCAGTTCCGCCCCGGTGGTCGGATCCACTTCCGGATCGGAGGCCGTGCGGGTGGCAAGATCCTCCAGCGCGGCTTGCTCATCCGCGGTCAACGTTACCTGCGGCTGGCCGTCGCCCCCGTCCACCGCGCACTGTTCCTCGCGCTCGGAGACGTAGGTGAAATGGCCGTCGTCGTTCCAGGAGCCGCGCATGTCGCCTTCGCCCTGCGACATATTGAAATACACGTTGGTGAAGTGGGGGTCGCCCGGGAGCTTGCCGGGAGGGAAGTTGGGCGTGATCGCGTACAAGGCCTTCTCGAAGGACTGCTGGTGCGCGACCTCCCGCGTCATGAGGAATTGCAGCGCGTTCTTGACGCCCGGGTCGTCGGTCAGGTTGATCAGGCGCTCGTAGATGATCTTGGCGCGGGCCTCGGCGGCGATGTTCGACCGCAGGTCCGCGGTGGGCTCGCCTATGGAGTCGATGTAGCCGGCATGCCAGGGGGCGCCGCCCGAGTTGATCAGGGCCGGCCCACCGCCGTAGAGAACCTGGGTCAGGTGAGAATCGTTACCCGCTCCGGTGATGGAGCGGTAGAGCTCCGCGGTTTCCTCGGCCGCCTCGGCCAGCTTGCCCTTGGCGCCCTTGTTGAGCATGGCGACGATGGTCCCGATCACCTCGAGATGGCTCAGCTCCTCGGTGGCGATGTCCAGCAGCATGTCCTTGCGGCCGGGATCGTCCTCGGCCAGCCCCTGGGTGAAATAGCGACACGCGGCCGCGAGTTCTCCCTGCGGGCCGCCGAACTGCTCCAGCATCAGGTTGGCCAGGCCCGGGTTGCATTCCGAGACGCGGACGGTGTATTGCAGGCGTTTGTTGTGCGCGAACATGAGGATCTCCTTGAAGGGCGAGCGCTTCGCTCCGCAGGAATCATTCCCATGCCGCCTACCGGGATATCCCTGGTAGGCCGGCCCGCAATACTCCCGCAAAAAATGCTCAATTCCCGGCCCCCGCTGCCGTAAACACGGACACGCCCGCCCGCGAAGGGAACGCGAGCGCACGAAACGACCGGCACGAGCCGGCAACAACGGTTTGGGGTAAACAATGGCTGTGTCTCTCGGCTTGGGTCAGCGATCTCTGGCCAAGCAGGTACTGGTGCTGGCGCTTTCCGTCAGCGCCGTCGTCTCGCTGGTGACCGCCGTCGTCGTGGCCTGGCAGGGACTGCAAGCGGGCAAGGAGGCGGTCGAGCGCGAGATGATGGACGCGCTCGGTTCGATCAATTCCAGCCTGGTGTCCTCTTTCGAGTCCTCCCGCGGGCGGGTCGAACGCCAGCTGCTGGTATTCCAGCGCATGCTGGGCGAACTGCCGTCGCCGGATGGCACGATGACCGAAACCGGCGTCGCCGGCGAGGTCATGACCGTGCGCGCCGGGGAAAACGTGCTCAACGGCAACTCGGCGATCCTGCAGCGCATGCGCAGCTATACCGGTGCCGAGCCCGAACTGGTCGTGCGCCACAACAACCGGTGGATCCGCGCCGCGACGCTGCTGCGCGGGCCGGACGGCTCGCCGATGACCGGCCAGCCCATTCCGGCCGACGATTTCGTCGCGACCACCATGGATACCCAACAGGCCGCGACCAACATCGTCTATCGCAACAAGCGCTGGTACGCGCTACACGTGCGGCCGCTCAAGGACGATACCGGCAAGATCTTCGGCGGCATCACGCTCCAGGTCGACCTGTCGGACGACGTCGGCAGCGCGCTGGAGTTCATCGAGAAAACGCAGGTGGCGGGCTACGGCACCATGTTCGCGATGACGCCCAGGATGAACGGCACCTCGGAGTTCCTGGTCCATCCGCTCTACAAGGGCAAGACGGTCGAAGAGGCCGCCGAGGCCGACCGCTCCTTCTACTACCACATGGTCGACCAGGACCGCGGTTTCCTGGAAGCCACGCGTTCCACCGACGACTCCACCATGCTGGTCGCCTTCCAGACCGTGCCCAACTGGGGCTGGACGCTGGTGGCGACCGGGCCCAAGGCCGAGTTCATGGCGGCGCAGTACCGGCAGATCGGGTTGATGGTGGCGCTGCTGGTCGTGGGCGGCCTCCTGACCGGCCTCCTGACCTATTACCAGATGTCCACCGCGCTGCGGCCGGTGCGCGACGTGGTCGAGGGAATCGGGCGGCTGGGCGATGGCGACCTGACGCGCGACGTGCCGGCGGGGCCGCGCGGATCGCGCAACGAGATCCACATCATGGCCGACCGCATCAACGCCACGCGGGCGCGCATCGCCCACCTGGCCCAGCAGATGAATTCGACCGGGTCGCAGGTCGCCACGGCCACGACCCAGACGCTCCAGGCCCTGCACCAGATCGGCAAGGGTACCGAGGTGCAGTCCGAGGCGGCCAGCGGCGTCGCGGCCGCGGTCGAGCAACTGACCGTGTCGATCTCCCAGATCGCCGACAACACCCGCGAAGCCAACAGCTTCTCGCGCACGTCCAGCACGGCCGCCGAGGAAGGCGCGGTGGTCGTGACCCAGACGGTGTCCGAGATCGAGAAGATGGCCAGCCAGGTGGCCAGTTCCGCCGAGGTGGTGCAGGAACTGGAGGCCTCGTCGCGCCAGATCTCGGCGGTGGTCAAGACCATCCAGGAGATCGCCGAGCAGACCAACCTGCTGGCGCTGAACGCCGCCATCGAGGCGGCCCGCGCCGGCGAGGAAGGGCGCGGCTTCTCGGTGGTGGCGGACGAGGTACGGGGCCTGGCCGAGCGCACGAAGTCCTCGACTTCCCAGATCGCCCAGGTCATTGCCGCCGTGCAGAAGCAGACCGCGCTGGCCGCCGACGCCATGCGCCAGGTCAATGCCGACATGCAGCGCTCGGCCGAGGGCGCCCGCCAGGCGGGCGACGTGCTGGTCCGCATTCGCGAGGCCGCCGGCCGCACCGCCGAGGTCATCGCCGACATCTCGAACGCCGCGATGGAGCAGAAGTCGGCGTCCGAGCAGATCGCCAGCCGGGTCGAGCAGATCGCCCAGTACTCCGAGGAATCGGCGGCCGCGGTGCAGCAGTCGGTCGCGTCGGCCGAGTCGCTGCAGAACCAGGCGCAAGTCCTGGACGAGACCATCCGCACGTTGAGGACGTGATTGGGGCCCCCCCTACGCGCTTCGCGCGCCCAGAATGGTGGGCCCCCAGCCGCTACGCGGCAGCCCCCCAAGGGGGCCGGGACCCGCCTTGGGGCGGCCCGGCGCCGGGTCCCGAGGGGGCGAAACCGGCGGACTGGCGGAGCCAGATCCGCGGTTTCCTGGCTCTAGGGAAACCATCGTGGACTGAAGCACGATTGCTACCGCTGACAGCCAGCGAAGCACCGGCACGACAACCCAAGACAGCGGTACTAGACCCAGGATGCGGTGGATCCGGCTCCGCCGGTCCACCCGCATCGCCCCCTTGAGGGGGCGCCCGAAGGGCGTAGGGGGTGGGCTACACTCCACAGGCACCTTGCCAGTCTAAGACGCCCACCAGCAATGACTCCTGCCTCCGTCAGCGCGATCGAGCTGATCGCCACCGTCCTGTTCGCGATCGCGATCATCCACACGTTCTCGGTGCCCGTCTTCGCCGCGCTGGCGCACAAGGGGGGGCGGCATGCGGGGCTTTGGCACATGCTGTCCGAGGTCGAGGCCGTGTTCGGATTCTGGGCCTTCGTGCTGTTGGTGGCGATGGCGGGCCTGGCGGGCGCCGGGGCGGCGGTCGAGTACATGGACACGCGCAATTTCACCGAGCCGCTGTTCGTGTTCGCCATCATGGTCATCGCCGCCAGCCGGCCGATCCTGAACCTGGTCACGCAACTGGTGGGCGCCGTCGCGGCGGTGGTGCCGGGCAGCCGGTCGGTCGCGGTCTATTTCCTGACCTTGTCGGTGGTGCCGCTGCTGGGGTCGTTCATCACCGAGCCGGCGGCCATGACGCTGGCCGCGGTCATGCTGCGCGACACCAGTTTCCATCGCATCGACAGCTCCCGCTTCAAGTACTTCACCCTGGGCGTGCTGTTCGTCAACGTCTCGATCGGTGGCGTCCTGACCTCCTACGCGGCGCCGCCCGTGCTGATGGTGGCGTCCACCTTCGGCTGGGACAGCGCCTACATGCTGGCCCATTTCGGCTGGCGCGCGGCATGCGCGGTGGTGCTGAACGCGCTGATCGTGACGCTCTGCTTCCATCGGCTGGTCCGGACGCACGCGCCGGCGGCGTCCGGCCCGGGAGGCGAGGAACGCCGGGTGCCGGCCACCGTGACGGCCGTGCACGTGGCCTTCCTGGCCGCGGTCGTGCTGTTCGCGCACCATCCGGCGGTGTTCGTGGGCCTGTTCCTGCTGTTCATCGGCTATACCGAGGCCTACCGGAAGTACCAGCGTCCGCTGATGATCAAGGAAGGGCTGATGGTGGGCTTCTTCCTGGCCGGGCTGGTGGTGCTGGGAGGCCTGCAGAAATGGTGGCTGCAGGACCTGCTGGCGGATATGTCGCCGCTGGTGCTGTACTGGGGGGCGACCGCCCTGACCGCCGTCACCGACAACGCGGCGCTGACCTACCTGGGCTCGCTGGTGGACGGCACCTCGGAAGCATGGCGCACCATGCTGGTGGCGGGCGCCGTCACCGGCGGCGGGCTGACTGTCATCGCCAACGCGCCCAATCCGGCCGGTTTCGCGGTCCTGAAGGGCTCTTTCCCGGGCGGGACCATCACGCCGGTGGCGCTGCTGATGGGCGCCTCGCTGCCCACGGCGATCGCGGCGGTCTTCTTCCTGCTGCCGGTCTAGGGACGGGGGATATTTCCCGCCCGCGCCGTTTTTCCACCTCGTCGCGCTAAATACCCAAAAAATCGCTAAAATTCAAGGCTTTGATTAATTTCCCGAAGTCCGGCCCGCCGGTCCAGATAGCTTTGGCCGCTCTTTGAGTGTTCCCCGCTGACGTGGGGATGAACCGGTATGCCTGAGGAGTCTTGGCGATGCCTATCTACGCCTACAAGTGCAGTGCCTGCGGACACCAGCAGGATGTATTGCAGAAGCTGTCCGATGCCCCGTTGACCGACTGTCCCCAATGCGGACAGTCCACGTTCTCCAAGCAATTGACCGCGGCTGGCTTCCAGCTCAAGGGGTCGGGCTGGTACGTGACCGATTTCCGCAACAACAGCGGCGGCAAGTCCGGCGGCTCGGCCTCGCCAGCCGCCTCGTCCACGGAAAGCAGCTCGTCCGCCGCAAGCGCTTCGTCCGGCTCGGATTCGGGAACTTCGTCGACGCCCGCCGCGCCGGCGCCGAGCACGCCGGCCTCGACCTGACCGGGGCGCGGCGCTGGCGGCGCCGTCCGCTCCTACTGGAACCTTCGTGTTCAAACGCTACTTCGTCACCGGTTTGCTGATCTGGGTCCCGCTGGTCATCACCTTGTGGGTGCTGGGCCTGGTCGTGTCGACGCTCGAGGCCGTCGTGCCCTCGGTGCTCACGTCCGAGTCGCTGTTCGGCACCCATATTCCCGGGTTCGGCCTGGCGGTGGTGATCCTGGTGGTGCTGCTGACGGGCATGGGCGCGGCCAACCTGCTCGGGCGCAAGCTGCTCGAGGTCTGGGAAGGCCTGCTGGGCCGCATCCCGCTGGTGCGTTCGATCTACAACTCGGTCAAGCAGGTCAGCGACACGGTGCTGGCGCCCAATGGCCAGGCCTTCCGCAAGGCGGTGCTGGTGCAGTATCCCCGCGCCGGATCCTGGACGCTGGCCTTCCTGACCGGGACGCCCGGCGGCGAGGTGGCCGAACACCTGCCCGCCGACTGCGTGAGCGTTTACGTGCCGACGACGCCGAATCCGACGTCGGGTTTCTTTTTGATGGTGCCGCGCGCCGATATCGTCGAGCTCGGCATGTCTGTGGATGCGGCCTTGAAGTACATCGTATCGATGGGGGTGGTGGCGCCGGGTTCCCCGGCGCGGGGCAATTGACGTCGCCAAGGACGTCCGGCGCGCGCGTGCGCGGCCCGGCCCTGCATCGATACACACCAATTTAGACGGAGATTCCATGCGTACCTGCTATACCGGCCAGGTCTCGACCGAGCACCTGGGACAAACCGTGACCCTGTTTGGCTGGGTGCACCGCCGCCGCGACCATGGCGGCGTCATCTTCATCGACCTGCGCGATCGCGAAGGCCTGGCCCAGGTCGTCTGCGATCCCGACCGCGCCGACACCTTCCAGATCGCCGAGCGCCTGCGCAACGAATTCTGCGTGCGCGTCACCGGCCTGGTGCGCAAGCGCCCCGAGGGCACGACCAACCCCGCGCTGAAGTCGGGCGAGATCGAAGTGCTGGCGCACGACATCGAGATCCTGAACGCGTCGGTCACGCCGCCCTTCCAGCTCGATGACGAGAACCTGTCCGAGACCACCCGCCTGACGCACCGCGTGCTGGACCTGCGCCGCCCGCAGATGCAGCAGAACCTGATGCTGCGCTATCGCGTGGCGATCGAGTCGCGCAAGTACCTGGACGGCCTGGGCTTCATCGACATCGAGACGCCCATGCTCACCAAGAGCACGCCGGAAGGCGCGCGCGACTACCTGGTGCCCTCGCGCGTCAACCCGGGCCATTTCTTCGCGCTGCCGCAATCGCCCCAGCTGTTCAAGCAACTGCTGATGGTGTCGGGCTTCGACCGCTACTACCAGATCGTCAAGTGCTTCCGCGACGAGGACCTGCGTGCCGACCGCCAGCCCGAGTTCACGCAGATCGACTGCGAGACCTCGTTCCTGAACGAGCAGGAAATCCGCGACATCTTCGAGAACATGATCCGTCACGTGTTCAAGGAAGTGAAGGGCGTCGAACTGGCCAACCCGTTCCCGGTCATGCCGTGGAGCGAGGCCATGGGCCGCTTCGGCTCCGACAAGCCGGACCTGCGCGTCAAGCTCGAGTTCACCGACCTGACCGACGTCATGAAGGATGTCGACTTCAAGGTCTTCGCCAGCGCCGCCAACAGCGCGGGCGGCCGCGTCGTCGCCCTGCGCGTGCCGGGCGGCGCGGAATTGAGCCGCAGCGAGATTGACGCCTACACCCAGTTCGTCGGCATCTATGGTGCCCGCGGCCTGGCCTGGATCAAGGTCAACGAACTGGCCAAGGGCCGCGAAGGCCTGCAGTCGCCCATCGTCAAGAACATCCATGACGCCGCCCTGCAGGAACTGCTGGGCCGCAGCGGCGCCCAGGACGGCGACATCCTGTTCTTCGGCGCCGACAAGGCCCGCATCGTCAACGACTCGATCGGCGCGCTGCGCGTGAAGATCGGGCACAGCGAGTTCGGCCGCAAGCAGGGCCTGCTGGAAGGCGACTGGAGGCCGCTGTGGGTGGTCGACTTCCCGATGTTCGAGTACGACGAGGAAGAGCAGCGCTACACCGCCGCCCACCATCCCTTCACCTCGCCCAAGGACGGCCACGAGGACCTGCTGGAAACCGATCCCGGCGCCTGCCTGGCCAAGGCCTACGACATGGTGCTGAACGGCTGGGAAATCGGCGGCGGCTCGGTTCGTATCCACCGCGAGGAAGTGCAGAGCAAGGTGTTCCGCGCGTTGAAGATCGATGCCGAGGAAGCCCAGGTCAAGTTCGGCTTCCTGCTGGACGCGCTGCAATACGGCGCGCCTCCGCACGGCGGCATCGCCTTCGGCCTGGACCGCATCGTCACGATGATGGCCGGCGCCGAGTCCATCCGCGACGTGATCGCCTTCCCCAAGACCCAGCGCGCCCAGTGCCTGCTGACCGGCGCGCCGTCGGAGGTGGACGAGAAGCAGCTGCGCGAACTGCACGTGCGCCTGCGCGCCGCCGAGGTCAAGACGGCGCAGTAAGCGGCCGGCTTCGCCGCACGCCATCCGGGCCCCGCTTCGCAAGAGGCGGGGCTTTTTTCATCGCCGGACCGTCGCCAGGATGAAAAGGCCCCCTTGGGGGGCGGCGCCGCCGCGAAGCGGCACCTACACCTTGTGGATGCGGTACACGCAGCGGCCGCCTCCCGCCAGCAGGTGCTGCTCGCGCGCCACTTGCGTGTCCTTGCCCGCGATCTCCTGGAACAACTGCAGTTCCGAGCGGCAGAAACCCTGGCATGCCTGCGCCGCCGCGCAGATCGGGCAATGGTCCTCCACCAGCAGCCAGTCGGCGCCGTCGCGTTCCACTCTCGCCATGTAGCCCTCGTTGGAGCGGACCTGCGCCAGCTGGCGCAGGCGTTCCTCCAGGCTCTTGCCGTCGCACGCCGCCGCATAGGCGGCCCTGGCTTCGGCTTCGCGCTTGGCAATCAGGCGGTCCAGTCCTTCCTCGCCGAACAACTGCCGGATCGAGTCGATCAACTGCGTCGTCAACTGGGCGTGCGTATCGGGAAAACGACGATTGCCCGCCTCGGTCAGGACCCAGTCCTGGCGCGGCCGGCCGGCACCCGCCGCGGGCTGCTGGCGGCCCTCGACCAGGCCTGCCGCCACGAGCTTCTGCACTTGCTGGCGCGCGGCTTCGGTGGTCAGGTCCAGCTTGCGGGCGAGGGTGGCGGTGGAGACCGGCCCATGGGTCTTGATGAAGAACAGGATGCGATCGGCGGTGGGGAATACCATTCAATTTTCCAAGGTCTTTCTTGCATAAATAAAAGACGCTCTCTAATATGCAAGAAATTTCTTTGATAATAGGCCCTGCCGGTCCCGTTGTCGAGGAATCCGGCTTGCGTTCGCGTTCCCGGGTTCTCCGGCCGTGTCCGAACGGGCCTCTCCTCCTTCAAGGTCCGCATCATGCGCAAGAAAATCCTGGTGGGCACGGCGATACTGGCCGCCGTCGTCCTGGCCGGCGTGCGCGTCGCCGCATCGGGCGGCGACGAGCCTCCCCCCGCCGCCTATCCCGCGCCCAAGGTGGCGGTCGCCAGCGTGCAGCGAGCCCGATTGCCCCGGGTCTACGTGGGCGTCGGCGAACTGGAGGCGGTGCGCCAGGTCCTCCTGGCCACCGAAGCGGGCGGGCGCATCACGCGTATCGCGTTCGAGTCGGGCCAGCGGGTCAAGGCCGGGCAGGTGCTGGTGCAGCTGAACGACGCACCCGAGCAGGCCGAGGCGCGTCGCCTGGAGGCGCAGTTGCGCAATGCCGAACTCCAGCACGCCCGCGTGCTGCGGCTGCTGGAGGAGGATGCCGCCACGCGCGAACAGCTCGACAACGCCCGTGCCGCGCGGGACATGGCGCAGGGAGAACTGCAGCGGGTCCAGGCCCTGATCGCGCAGAAGACGGTGCGCGCGCCCTTCGACGGCGTGCTGGGCCTGCGCCGCGTCCATGCCGGCCAGTACCTGAACGTCGCCGATCCCATCGCATCCCTGGTCGATGCCGCGTCGCTGCGGGCCAACTTCTCGCTGGACGAACAGGCCGTTCCACGGCTGCGTGCCGGCCAGCCCGTGGAGGTGCTGGTGGACGCCTATCCGGGCCGGCGCTTTCGCGCCACGATCAACGCGATCGATCCGATGATCTCGCGTTCGCGCACCGTGCGGGTCCAGGCAACCCTGCCCAATCCGGAAGGCGCGTTGAAGGCGGGCATGTACGCGAGCGTCAGGGTCGAGCGCCAGGACGGCCCGGCCTCGGTGCTGGCGGTGCCCGAGACCGCGGTCACCTATACCGCCTACGGCGATACCGTGTTCGTCGTGCAGGACGCGCCGGGCAAGGGGCTGGTGGCCAAGCGGGTGGCGGTCAAGGTGGGCGCGCGCCACGAAGGCCTGGTCGAGATCGAAGAGGGCTTGCGCGAAAGTGATCGCGTGGTCACTTCGGGCCAGCTCAAGCTGAACGACGGGATGCCGGTGGAGCCGAGCGCGGGCGATACGCTGCGCGAGACGGTGTCCGCCACGCGCGTCTCCGGCATCTGAACCGGGTGCCGCCATGACGTTCACCGACGTATTCGTCCGCCGCCCGGTCCTGGCCCTGGTGGTGAGCGCGCTCATCCTGCTGCTGGGCCTGTTGTCCCTGACCCGGCTGCCGATCCGCCAGTATCCGCTGCTGGAGAGTTCCACCGTCACCATCACGACCGAATATCCCGGCGCTTCCGCCGAGCTGATGCAGGGCTTCGTCACGCAGCCCATCGCCCAGGCCGTGTCCTCGGTGGAAGGCATCGACTACCTGTCCTCGTCCTCGGTCCAGGGCCGCAGCGTCGTGACGGTGCGCATGGAGCTGAACCGCGATTCCACGCAGGCCCTGGCCGAGGTCATGGCCAAGGTCAACCAGGTGCGCTATCGGCTGCCCGAGCAGGCCTACGATCCGGTGATCGAACGGTCGGCCGGCGAGTCCACCGACGTGGCCTATGTCGGCTTCGCCAGCGACACGCTGTCGATGCCGGCCCTGAGCGACTATGTGCGGCGGGTGGTGGAACCGAAGTTCTCCGGCATCGAGGGGGTGGCCAAGGTCTCGGTCTACGGCGGGCAGCGGCTGGCGATGCGCCTGTGGCTGGATCCCGACCGGCTGGCCGGCCGCGGCCTGACCGCGGCGGACGTGGCCGAGGCGGTACGGCGCAACAACTACCAGGCGGCGCCCGGCAAGGTGAAGGGCATGTACGTGATCGCCAACGTCCGGGTCAATACCGATCTCATCAGCGTCGAGGAATTCCGCGACATGGTGGTCCACAGCGGCGCCGACGGACTGGTGCGGCTGCGCGACGTCGGTACCGTGGAACTGGGCGCGGCCTCGACCGAGAGCAGCGCCACCATGGACGGCACGCCGGCGATCTTCGTGGGCCTGGCCTCGACGCCGTCCGGCAACCCGCTGGTGATCGTGGACGGCATACGCAAGCAACTGGCCGAGATCGACAAGACGCTGCCGCCCGGCGTGCACGCGCGGCTGGCATTCGAGACCTCGCGCTTCATCAAGGCCTCCATCGACGAGGTCGTGCACACATTGATCGAGGCGCTGGTCATCGTGGTGGCGGTGATCTTCCTGTGCCTGGGGTCGCTGCGCACGGTGCTGGTGCCGATCGCCACCATCCCGCTGTCCATGCTGGGCGCGGCGGCGCTGATGCTGGCCTTCGGGTTCAGCGTGAACCTGCTGACGCTGCTGGCCATGGTGCTGGCCATCGGACTCGTGGTGGACGATGCCATCGTGGTGGTCGAGAACGTCCACCGGCACATCGAGGAAGGGCGTTCGCCCGCCGCGGCCGCGCTGATCGGCGCGCGCGAAGTGGCGGGTCCGGTCATCGCGATGACGTTGACCCTGGCGGCCGTGTACGCCCCCATCGGCCTGATGGGCGGGCTGACCGGCGCCCTGTTCAAGGAGTTCGCTTTCACGCTGGCCGGCTCGGTGGTGGTGTCCGGCGTGATCGCGCTGACGCTGTCCCCGGTGATGAGCTCATTCCTGCTGCCCGCGCAGCAGAACGAGGGACGCATGGCGCGGCTGGCCGAGCGTTTCTTCGGCGGCCTGACGCGCGGCTACGCGGCGGTGCTGCAACGTTCGCTGCGGCACCGCTGGGTAACCGGCGCGCTGGCGCTGGCGGTCTGCGTGAGCCTGCCGGTGCTGTATTCGATGCCGCAGCGCGAACTGGCACCGGTGGAGGACCAGGCCAGCGTGCTGACCGCGGTCAAGTCGCCGCAGTATGCCAACCTCGATTACGTCGAACACTACTCGCGCAAGCTGGACGACATCTACAAGAGCCTGCCCGAAACCACGGGGCGCTGGATCATCAACGGCAGCGACGGGCTGGCCTCCAGCATCGGCGGCATCGACCTGTCGGCGTGGGGCGAGCGCGAGCGGTCGGGGGCCGAGGTCCAGTCGGCGCTGCAGGCGGCCGTGAACGACGTCGAGGGCAGCAGCATCTTCGCGTTCCAGTTGCCTGCGCTGCCCGGCTCCACCGGGGGACTGCCGGTGCAGATGGTGTTGCGCAGTTCAATGGACTACCGCACGCTGTTCGACGCCATGGAAGACATCAAGCAGCGGGCGCGCCAGAGCGGCCTGTTCGTGGTGGTGGACAGCGACCTCGACTACAACAACCCCGTCGTGCAGGTGAAGGTGGATCGCGCCAAGGCGAACAGCCTGGGCATAGGCATGCGCGACATCGGCGAATCGCTGGCGGTGCTGGTGGGCGAGAACTACGTCAACCGCTTCGGCCTGGACGGCCGTTCGTACGACGTGATCCCGCAAAGCACGCGCGAGCGGCGGCTCACGCCCGAGGCCCTGGCGCTCCAGTACGTGCGCACCGCCGACGGCGACCTCGTGCCGCTGTCGGCGGTGGTCGCGGTGTCGGTGCAGGTCGAGCCCAACAAGCTGACCCAGTTCGACCAGCAGAACTCGGCCACCTTCCAGGCCATTCCCGCGCCTGGCGTGACGCTGGGCGACGCGGTGGCGTTCCTGGAGTCGGTCGCGGCGAGCCTGCCTGCCGACTTCAGCCACGATTGGCAATCGGACGCCCGCCAGTACAAGCAGGAGGGCAATGCGCTGGCGCTGGCCTTCGCCGCGGCGCTGATCGTCATCTACCTGGTGCTGGCGGCCCAGTACGAAAGCCTGGTCGATCCGCTGGTCATCCTGATCACCGTGCCGCTGTCCATCTGCGGCGCGCTGGTGCCGCTGGCGCTGGGCGGGGCCACGCTCAACATCTATACGCAGATCGGGCTGGTGACGCTGATCGGCCTGATCAGCAAGCACGGCATCCTGATGGTGGAGTTCGCCAACGAGCTGCGTGCCGCCGAAGGGCTCACGCCCATCGAGGCCGTGCTGCGCGCCGCGCAGATCCGCCTGCGGCCCATCCTGATGACCACGGCCGCCATGGTGTTCGGGCTGCTGCCGCTGCTGGGCGCCTCCGGCGCGGGCGCGCAAAGCCGCTTCGGCCTGGGCATCGTCATCGTCTGCGGCATGGTGGTGGGCACGCTGTTCACCCTGTTCGTGCTGCCCACCGTCTATTCGCTGCTGGCCCGCGACCACGCCACCGGCGCAGCGCGCCGGCGCGAGCTGGCCGAGGCCGGCGCCGCCGCGCCGCAGGCGCACTGAGGAGCATCGCATGTACAAGCAACCTGTCATGCCCGCCATGCTGGCCATGGCGGCACTGATCGCCGGATGCGCCGTCGGGCCCCGCTACGAGGCGCCGCAGGTGGCCCCGATTGCGCTGGCCAGCCCCGAGCAGGCCCGGTTCGCCGCCGAGCCTTCCACGGCGCCCTGGTGGTCGTTCTTCGACGATCCCGCGCTGGAACGCCTGATCGCCGCCGCGCTGGAACACAACCACGATGTCCGCCAGGCCTATGCCAGCCTGCAAGGCGCGCGGGCGATGTACGACGAGCGCGAGCTGGACCGCTATCCCGCCGTTACCGCGCAGGCCGCCTGGCGCCGCGGCGTCCAGCAGCAGGCCATGGCCACGGGCGATCCCGAGCGCAAGCCCTTCGAGAACTTCCGCGCCGGGTTCGATGCGCAGTGGGAAATCGACCTGTTCGGCCGCCTGGCCCACCTGGCCGCGTCGGCCCAGGCGCAGGCCGATGCGGCGCGGGCGGACCTGGACCGCGTGCGGCTGGCCATCGCCGCCGACGTCGCCCGTTATCACTACGAGTACCAGGGCTTGCAGCGCCGCCTGGATGTCGCGCGGGCCCAGGCCGAGAGCTGGCGCCAGACGGTGCGGCTGGTGGACGCCAGCGTCCGCGCCGGCAGCGGACTGCGGGAGGATCTGGAAAACGCGCGCGCCAACCTGGCCCGCAGCGAGGCGGCCATCGCGCCGCTGTGGGCGGCCAGCCAGGAGACCCGCTACCGGCTGGACGTGCTGCTGGGGCGGCGGCCGGGCGAGACGGCTGCGCCGGCCGATGCCGGCAGGCAGGCTCCGCTGGTGGGCCGCCTGCCGCTGGGAGACGTTGATGCGCTGATCCGCAACCGGCCCGATGTGGTGCGCGCCGAAAGACTGCTTGCCGCCAGCACCGAAAACGAGGGCGCGGCTACCGCCGACCTCTATCCGCGTGTGAGCCTGGGCGGGTTCATCGGTTTCTTCGCACTGCGCGGCGGCGACCTCGGCGGCGCCGCGCGGGCGTTCGAAGTCGCGCCCACCGTCGACTGGCCGGCGTTCCGGCTGGGCAGCGCCCGCGCACGCCTGCGCGCCGCTCACGCGCAGTCGACCGGCGCGCAGGCGCGCTACGAGCAGACGCTGCTGCTGGCGCAGGAAGAGGTCGAGGGGGCGTTGACGCGGCTGGCCCGCCAGCAGGAGCGCCTGGCCGCGCTGGCGCGCTCCGCGGAGCATGCGCGCGCCGGACTGGAGATCGCCACGCGGCGCTACCGGGCCGGCGCGGGGCCGTATCTGGCCGTGCTGGAGAACCAGCGCAGCTACTACCAGATCAGCCAGGAGGCCACGGAAGCGGAGACCGCCTCGTACGTGAACGCGGTGGCCCTGTACAAGGCCCTGGGCTGGGGCATGGGCACGGACGGAGGAAATTCATGAGCGCATCGACCTTGCCCGAGGCTTCCTGGGGCGAACTGCTCCATGGCCGCAACGCGTTGCGGTCCATCGCGCTGGCCGGCGGCGTCGCGCTGCATGCCATCAACGTCTACGTCGTGACCACCATCCTGCCCAGCATGATCGCCGACATAGGCGGCCTGGAGTACTACGCCTGGAACACTTCGCTGTTCGTCGTCGCGTCCATAGTCGGGTCGGCGCTGTCTGCCCGCCTGCTGGAACTGCTGGGTCCTCGCGGCGCCTACCTGCTGGCGCTTTGCGCCTTCGCGGCGGGGTCGGCGTGGTGCGCGTTGTCCCCGTCCATGCCCAGCCTGTTGGCCGCGAGAACGGTGCAGGGCTTCGGCGGCGGCGTGTTGCTCGCGCTGAGCTATGCGCTGATCCGCCAGGTGTTCGAGGCGCGGCTGTGGCCACGGGCCATGGGCCTGGTGTCGGGCATGTGGGGCGTGGCGACGCTGTGCGGCCCGGCGGTGGGCGGGCTGTTCGCCGGGCAAGGGCACTGGCGCTGGGCCTTCTGGTCGCTGATCCCGGTGGCCGCCGTGCTGGCCGCGATCGTATCCGTCCAGTTGCCGGGCCGGAGCCGTTCCGCCGGCGACACTGGCATGCGGCCGCCCTACGCGACCATAGGCCTCCTGGTGGTATCGGTGCTGGCCGTGTCCCTGGGCAGTCTCAGCACCAGCGCCGCGTGGAACCTGGCCGGCGTGGCGGCGGGTTGCGTGCTGGCCGTGGGCATCGCGGCGATCGACCGGCGCGCGGCCGCGCGGCTGCTGCCGGCTGGCGCATATTCGCTGTCGGCGCGGCTGGGCCTCCTGTATGCGCTGATGAGTCTGCTGGTGGTCGGCATCACGACCGAGATATTCGTGCCGTACTTCCTGCAGGTCATCCACGGAATGACGCCGCTCGCCGCCGGTTACCTCACCGCCGTCATGGCCGGCGGCTGGACGCTGGGTTCGGTGGGCAGCGCCGGCCGGCGCGGCGCCGCGGCCGACCGGATGGTGCGGGCCGGCCCTTGGATCAGCCTGGGCGCGCTGGTGGCCATGGCGGTCCTGACGCCACGTGCCGGGTGGCTGGAGGGCGTGCCCGGACTGGCGCTGTATTGCCTGGCGCTGGCGGGCGTGGGGCTGGGCATAGGGGTGGGCTGGCCGCACCTGCTGACGCGGCTATTCGTCGCGGCGCCGCCGGGGGAAGAAAACCTGGCCTCGGCATCCATCACCACGGTGCAGTTGTACGCCATGTCGCTGGCCTCGGCGCTGGCCGGCATGGTGGCGAACGCGGCCGGATTGGCCGATCCGGGCGGCGTGGCCGGCGCCCAGCGGGCCGCCCTCTGGCTGTTCGGCACTTTCGCCATCGCGCCCGCGCTGGCCGTGCTCCTGTCGCGCCGCGTGGCCGGACGGCAGGAGACGGCGTAAGGACTACGGGGGATTCAGTTCCGAGTCCTGCCACGGGTCGTAGCTCCCGAAGTGCCAGACATAGCCTTCGGGATCGGCGAGCGTATAGCCCTTGCCGCCGTAATCTTCCTCCTGGATGGGGCGCACGATGCGGGCACCGGCCTTGATGGCGGTGGCGTAGTGCGCGTCGGGATCGGCGACGACGACGTAGGGCGTCTGGGTCTGCCGGCCGCCGATGTCGGCCGGCAGGGCGGTAAGCTGGCGCATGAGTTCGCTCGTACCCGAGCCGAGCATGATCATGCCGTCTCCCAGGGTGAGCTGGGCATGGGCGATGGTTCCGCCGTCCCCGGGCACCACCAGGTGCTGGGTGAAGCCGAAGGCCTGGCACAGCCAGTCGATGGCGGCGGGGGCATCGCGGTAGACCAGGCAAGGCATGATGGAGGTGCGTGTCATGGGCGGTCTCCTGGCAGGCAGGCGTCGGAACGTACGAAAACCGTAGCATGGCATGCGCGCGATGGACAAGGCGCCGCGCCGCCCGCATCGTTTCCGGGGATGTCCGTGCCAGCCGGCGGGCGGCGTCAGGCGCGCGCCTCCAGCTCGACCGCCTGTTTCCGCATGCTTTCGACCAGCGGTGCCAGCACGGCTTCGTTGGCCTCGCGCGGATGCGCGACCACGCCGATCTCGCGGAAGAAGGGCGGACCGGGCAGCTCGACGATGCGCACCTGCCTGTCGGCGGCCGCATCCACCAGCGTGCCCGGGATGACGGCGCAGCCCAGCCCCTCGCGGACCATGCGCAGGATGACGGCCGGTTCGTCCAGTTCCATCAGCTCGTCCACGCCGGTCGACAGGCGGCGCAGGAACTGGTCGACCAGATGGCCGCCATGCGACTTGCGGTTGTAGCGGATGAACGGCAGCGCCGCCGCCACCGCCTCCCAGTCCCCCCGCGTTCCGCGCGGCGCGATGCCGACGTAGCGCTCGCGCATCAGCGCGGTCCATTTCAGGTGGCGCGGCAGGTTCAGGTTGGGCTTGATCAGCACGGCCAGGTCGAGTTCCTGCTCGTCCACCTGCGCGAGGAGCTGCGAGGACATGCCCGGCACCACGTTGACATGGACGGCGGGCAGGGACTGCCGGAAGCGCCGCAGCGCGCCGGGCAGCAACCCCGTCTGTGCAGTGGAAATCGCGCCCACGGTGATGGCCACCGGCGCCGGCTGCCGGCTGGCGCCGCGCATGGCCTGGTAGCGCTGCACGATGTGCTCGGCCTCGGGCAGCAACTGGCGCCCGCGTTCGCTCAACCGGACCGACTTGCCCGCCCGCTCGAACAACAGGCAGCCCAGGTCTTCCTCTAGCCGCTTGATCTGGGTGCTGACGGCCGACTGGGTCAGCCCCAGGCGCGCGCCGGCGGCCGAGAAGGACGAAGCCCGCGCGGCGGCCATGAAGGTTTGCAGGTAGCGGATCACCATGGGGATGCCTGGGTGCTAATAGAAAAAATCGATGACAAGGCCGGGAAACTTTCGTTTCGCATCGGAAGTTTCGTTCAATACAATCATAGCCCGGGCCCGGATGGCGGGCCTGCACCGGAGTTTCCTCATGGCTGGCATCCCGCTCTTTCACCTGGCTTTCCCCGTCGACGATCTCGCGCAGGCGCGAGCCTTCTATGGCGGCCTGCTCGGCTGTCCCGAGGGCCGCAGCTCGGACGCGTGGGTCGATTTCAATTTCTACGGGCACCAGATCGTGGCCCACCTGTCGCCGGGCGAGGCCCGCACGCGCCATACCAGCGCGGTCGACGGGGACGACGTCCCCGTGCGCCACTTCGGCGCCATTCTTCCCATGGACGAATGGGAGGCCCTGGCCGAGAAACTGC
The DNA here is from genome assembly GCF_002188635.1 of Pigmentiphaga sp. NML030171. Taxonomy (GTDB): domain Bacteria; phylum Pseudomonadota; class Gammaproteobacteria; order Burkholderiales; family Burkholderiaceae_B; genus Pigmentiphaga; species Pigmentiphaga daeguensis. Next base: position 72,271 of record NZ_NINX01000021.1, read on the forward strand.
GCCAGGCCGGCACCCGGTTCGTGATCGAGCCACACGTCCGTTTCAAGGGGGAAGTGGGCGAACAGGCTACTATGTTCTTTTTGGATCCTTCGGGCAACGCGCTCGAATTCAAGGCATTTGGCGATCTCGGCCAGGTGTTCGCGAAGTAGCCGGCCGGCGGCGCGACCCGGGCCCGACCGGTTTTTCATCGCCGGGCCGCCCCTGGCGGGGCAGCGCCGCCGCGCGGCGGCAAGCGTGGGGCCATTTTTCAAGGAAGCGCTGCATGTTGTTATCTTCTCGAGTCTTGCTGGGCTGCGCCGCACCGATGGGCGCGGCCGGCGTCATGCTGGCCGCCATGGCCACGCACCTGACGGGTGGAGGCATCCTGTCCACCGCCGCGTTGTTCCTGCTGCTGCATGCCGCCGCCATCACCGGCCTGGCCGCCGTGGTGCCCCACGTCCAGCGCGGCCGCACCGCCCTGATCGGCGCCGCGGCCCTGATCATCGCCGGCACGCTGCTGTTCTCGGTGGACCTGGCCCTGCGCCAACTGGCCGGCATGAAACTGTTCTGGGGCACCGCCCCCTTCGGCGGCGGCGCCATGATCGTAGGCTGGCTGGGCGTCGCCATCGCCGCCCTCATGCCCAACCGCTGACCCCCACCAGCCCGTTGGTTGCCAGGGCACAGCGGATCCGGCTCCGCCGGTCCGCCAGTGCCGCCCCCCGGGGGGCGCCCGTCAGGGCGTAGGGGGGGGAAACTTCTCCATCCACCCCACGTACCGATCCACGAATCCCTGGATGAACTTGGCGCTGGCCTCATTGGTGATCTTGCCGTCCGCATCCACCAGCCCGCCGGTGTACTGCACGAAGATGCTCGGCTGAGGCAGCACGGGCACGTCCAGCGCCGACAGCACCATGCGCAGGTGTTCCTGCGCCAGGGCCGTGCCGACCTGGCTGGGCGAGGCGCCCATGATGCCGGCGGGCTTGCCCGGCCACGAACTCTTGCCCCAGGGGCGCGAGCCCCAGTCCAGCGCGTTCTTGAGCACGCCGGGGTACGACCGGTTGTATTCCGGCGTGAAGAACAGCAGGCCGTCCGCGGCTTCCACCTGCCGCTTGAACGTGACGACGGGCCCGGGCAGGGCGGTATCGAGATCCTGGTTGTACAGGGGGAGATCGCCGATGGCGATTTCCTCCGTCTGGAAGTTGGATGGCAGCAGTTTCGTCACGGCCTTCGCCAGCTGGCGGTTGAACGATTCCTTGCGGAGACTGCCGATGATCACGCCGATCTTGTAGGTGCTCATGAAGATTCCCGGATCTGGATGAGAAAAGGGGATGCCGGAGCGCGGCCGCCGGCCGCACCGGAGCGGGGGAACTGCCGATTCATGATAGCGCAGCGAATCCACTAGAATGAATCCCTTGTCCCCCCTTGATGCTCACGATGTCAGTCGTTCGTATCGTCAGCTACAACATCCACAAGGGCGTGTCCGCCCTGGGCAAGCGCGAGTCCGTGCAGGAACTGCGCCTCGGCCTGCACGGGCTGCGCGCCGACCTGGCTTTTCTCCAGGAAGTCCAGGGGCGCAACGACAAGTCCGGTACCTTGCACGAGCAGCATGAGATGCTGGCCGCGGCCCTGAGGCTGGAGGCCGCCTATGGCCGCAATGCCGTCTACCGGCACAGCGATCATGGCAACGCGCTGCTGTCGCGCTTTCCCATCCTGTCGCACCAGAACCAGGACATCTCCGATCACCGCCTGGAGCAGCGCGGCCTGCTGCATGCCCGCGTGGGCATCGGCGGCCACGAGGTGCATTGCTTCGTGGTGCATCTCGGACTGTTCGCCGGCAGCCGGTCGCGCCAGGTGGGAGCGCTGGTGTCGCGCATCGAGGAAGTCGTGCCGTCGTCGGATCCCATCCTGATCGCCGGGGACTTCAACGACTGGACCAACGTGCTGTCGGACATCCTGGTCGAACGCCTGGGCTTGCACGAGGTGTTCGCGACCGCGCCTCGGGGCAACAACGTGGAACTGCCGCGCCTGCGCGATTCGGTCCGCATGCTGGGCCGGGTGCTGCGGGGCGGGGAAGCCTCGCCCTGGCGGCTGCGGCCCGGGTTCCAGGGCCCGCCCAAGCTCGGCATGGGCAACGAACTGATGGCGCCGCGTCCGCCCCGCACTTTCCCCGCCATCTTTCCGTGGCTGCGGCTGGACCGGATCTACCAGCGCGGATTCTCGGTCAGGCAGGCCAGCGTGTTGTACGGCAGGCCCTGGACACGCCTGTCGGACCACGCGCCGCTGCTGGCCGAGCTCGAACTACCTTGACATGCGGGTGCCTGGCCGCGCCGCGCTGACCGCGGACGCCGCGGCCAGGAAGACGGCGGCCAGCACGAGGCCCGTGGTCGGCCCGTGCGCCGAGGCGGCGGTGAACGCCAGTGCCACCAGCGCCGCGCCCAGTGCCATGCCGAACTGGCGCGCCGTGGCCTGCAGGCCGCCCGCTCCGCCGCTGCGATGGCGCGGGGCCGCGGTCAGCATGACCCGGTTGTTGGGAGTCTGGAACATGCCGAAGCCGGTGCCGCAAAGCACCATGCAGGCCATGATCCAGCCGTTGGGCGTGCTGGTGGGCAGCAACGAGATGACCACCAGGCCGCCGGCGACCAGTCCGGCACCTATCGAGCACAGGATCGAGGGTGCGACGGATTCCGACAGGCGTCCGGCCACGGGGGCCGCGATGGCCACGGCCAGCGGCCAGGGCACCATCAGCATGCCCATTTCCAGCTGGCTGCGGCCCAGGATCTGCTGGAAGTAGAACGGCAGCGAAATATAGGAAATGGTCTGGCCCGAGAACGCGCAGACCGAGGCGCCGACCGAGAACGCGAACTGGCGGATGCGCAGCAGGTCGAGCGGCAGCAGCGGCGTCGCCTGGGTCAGTTCGCGCCGGACCAGCGCCAGCCCGGCCACCGCGCCGCCGGCCAGCAGCGCGAGCGCCGTCATGAAATCGTGCAGCAGCCGGTCCACGCCCACCACGATCAGGCCGAAGGTCAATCCGCTGAGCGTGGCGCTGAGCGCATCGAAAGGACGCTTGGCGAGTTCGGTCTCGGGCAGCATGCGGCTGCCGATGGACAGGATGAACAGGCCGATGGGAAGGTTGACCGCGAACAGCCAGGGCCAGGAGGCGACCGACAGGATCAGCGACCCTATCATCGGCCCGGCGGCGGACGAGGTCGCCACGACCAGGGCGTTATAGCCGATGGCCCGGCCGAACTGCTTCTGGGAATAGATGAAGCGCAGCAGGGCCGGCGTGACGCTCATGACCGCCGCCGCGCCCAGGCCCTGGAACACGCGGAAGGAAATGAGCATCGTGAACGACTGCGACATCGCGCAGCCCGCCGAGGCGATGGTGAAGGCCGTCAGGCCCGCGCCGAACACGCGCCGGTAGCCCAGGATTTCTCCCAGCGACGAGAAGGGCAGCAGGGCGACGACGATCGCGAGCTGGTAGGTATTGACGATCCAGACGGCCTGGGCCGGAGAGACGCCCAGGTCCCGCGCGATGGACGGCAGCGCGACGTTGGTGATGGTGGTTTCCAGGACGGTCATCGCCATCGCCAGCATCGTGGCTGCCAATGCCCAGTACTTGCGCGGCGGGGTGAGTCCGTCCAGGGGATGCATCTTCTTGTTGTGCGTGCGCCGTGCGCGCGGCGCGCGGATCAGCGTACGGGGAAATTGAAATAGGTGTCCGGATACGGTTCTTCGTCCAGAGTGTAGTGCCACCACTCTTCGGGCAGGTTGCGAAAACCGTGCCTGGCCATCAGTTCCTTCAGGAACCGGCGATTGTGTCGGACAGCCTCGGGTAAATCAGGATTGTCTGTATGCGACTTTACATCAAAAAGATCGAAGGGGGTTCCCATGTCGACCTCGCCGCCGGCCAGCAACGGACCGCGGGTGGGCAGGGCCGAGGCGGCTCCGGGCTCCAGCGCGGCCAGGGTCAGGTCCACCGTGCTGCCCCGGCTATGGCTGGATCGCTCGGCGATGTAGCCCAGGTCGAGCAGCGCGGCCTTGTCCACGCCGGGGAAGTATTCGGCCTTGGTCTTCTGGTCGGCGGCGTCGCGCGTCCAGGCCACGAAATCGGTCACGGCGCGCTGGGGCCGGTAGCAATCGAAGACCTTCAGCGTCAGGCCCTGGGGCCGGATCTCGCGCTGCACCGCCAGCAGGCGCCGCGCGGCGGGCTCGGTCAGGATGCAGGTGGGGGCGTCGTAGCCCGCCGCCGGCCGGCCCATGAAATTGGCGCTGCCGTGATAGCGGATGTCCAGCCGCACGGTCTGGGCGACGTCGGTCAGGTGGACGAAGCCGACCGGGATGGGAAGCGGATCGTCCTGGGCGTGGGCGACCGGCGAGAGCAGCGCCGCGGCGGCGAGGCAGGCGCCGGTGACCTGGGCCAGCGGGTTGGCCGGGCTCCGGTCGTCCTGGTCGGAGGAGCGGTTCTTCATGCGGACATTCCATCTTGAAGCAGCGCATATTATGCGGCGTACGGCGGAGCAGTTGCGCTATACTTGCGCCCGTCATTGGGGAGTAGCCTCCTTGCCCTCGGGTGCAAGGGCCTGCGTCAACACACTTGCCTACGGGCATGGCGCAGGCGGTCCAGGACTTGGCAAGACCTTTGATCGTGCAGCTTCCGGTGGGCCGGGGCTGTTGCACGATCATTCGGTCAACCGTCCGGCCCGGAGCGCGTATCAAACATGGAAGCCTTCCTCGTCTCGACCGGCATCGTGGCCCTGGCCGAGATCGGCGACAAGACCCAACTGCTCGCCCTGTTCCTGGCCGCCCGCTGGCGGCGCCCCTGGCCCATCATCCTGGGCATCTTCACCGCGACCATCGTCAACCATGCCCTGGCCGGCGCCGTTGGCGCGTGGCTGACGCAGGTGATCGGTCCCGACGCGCTGCGCTGGATACTGGGCGTCTCCTTCATCGCCATGGCGGTCTGGATGCTGGTTCCCGACAAGCTCGACGCAGCCGAGACCGGCAAGCTCAGGCTGGGCGTGTTCGGCACCACGGTGGTGGCATTCTTCCTGGCGGAAATGGGCGACAAGACGCAGGTGGCGACCGTGGCGCTGGTCGCGCAATTCCATGCCTACTACGCCGTGGTGGCCGGCACCACGCTCGGCATGCTGATCGCCAATGTGCCCGCCGTGCTGCTGGGCGACAAGCTGGCCCATCGGCTGCCGGTGCGGCTGGTGCATGGCATCGCGGCACTGATCTTCGCCTGTCTGGGACTGGCCGCGCTGCTCGGCCTGTTCTGATCGCGGGGCTCGTCCCCGGACGGCCCGGGGACGGTGCAACACGATCTTCATGCAAGCTTCACGACCGTTTCATGACACGCCTCCATCCTTCGAGTCCTTCAGTGACAAACGGATGAAAACCATGAAAAGACTCGTGAGCGGCGGTGTGGGGCTCGCCGCGGTATTGCTGGCGGCAGGATGCCTGTCCTCGGGCGATGACGATCCCATTCCCGTCAATCCGGAGCCGCAGGGGCGGCCCCTGGCCCTGACCATCCTGCACGTCAACGACCATCATTCCCACCTGGATGCCACCTCGGCCACGCTGCAACTGAAGGTGGCCGACGGATCGCGCAAGGCCGTCGCGGTATCGGCCGGAGGCTTTCCCCGGGTGAAGGCGGCGATCGACCAGCTGGCGGCGAAGTCGACCCACGTGCTCAAGCTGCACGCGGGCGACGCGCTGACCGGCACGCTGTATTTCAACCGGGCGGGCGAGATGGGCGAGCCCGATGCCGCCCTGATGAACACGGTCTGCTTCGACGCCTTCGCGCTCGGCAACCACGAGTTCGACAAGGGCGACAGCGGCCTGAAGCATTTCATCGACCTGCTGCACGCCGGCAGTTGCAGAACGCCCGTGCTGAGCGCGAACGTCAGCTTCGCCGCGTCCTCGGCGCTGCATCCCTCGCGCGCGGCGGGCGCGGTATCGCCGTCGACGGTCGTGGTGCGCGACGGCCAGAAGATCGGCATCATCGGACTGACGATCGCGGCCAAGACCCAGGCGTCCTCGAGCCCGGACAAGGGTACGGTGTTCGAGGACGAGGCGGTGGCGGCGCAGCGCGAGATCGACGCGCTGCGCAAGCACGGCATCGACAAGATCATCCTGCTCAGCCACACCGGCTACGGGTACGACAAGCAGATCATCGCCAGGCTCGATGGCGTGGACGTGCTGGTGGGCGGGGACTCGCATACATTGCTCGGCCCCGACGCGATGGCGGGCACGTACGCGCTGGGTGCGACGCCCGGTGGCGCCTATCCCACGCGGATGACCGACAAGCAGGGCAAGCCCGTGTGCCTGGTCCAGGCCTGGGAATACAGCCGGGTGGTGGGCGAGCTGAAGGTGGAGTTCGACGCCAGGGGCGAGATCAGCAAGTGCGAAGGCACGCCGCATGTGCTGATCGGCGACGATTTCGCCATTGGCGGCGCGGCGGCGGGTGCGCCGGACCGGGCCGCGATCCTGGCCGACGTGCAGGCCAGCGGTTTCCTGAAAGTGGTGGCGCCGGACGCCGCGGCGGCGCAGCTGCTGCAGCCGTTCAAGCTGCAGGTGGATGCGTTCAACAAGACGGTCGTGGCACAGGCGCCCGACGAACTGTGCTCGCGCCGCGTGCCGGGCGGCTCGCCCACGCAGACGGCCGGCTGGAACGACTACGGCCGGTCGAGCGCGGCCTGCAACGCGCTGGGCGACGTGACCCGGCGCGGCGGCGACATCCAGCAGATCGTGGCGCAGGCCTTCCTGGAAATTGCGCAGAAGGCCTATGGCGGTGCCGACCTGACGCTGCAAAGCGGCGGTGGCGTGCGGGTGCCCCTGCAGGGCGACATCACCGCGGGCCGCGCCATCGAGGTCGTGCCTTTCGGCAACCAGCTGTATCGCCTGGAGGTGACCGCGACGGAGATCAAGAACCTGCTGGAGGACGGCATCGAGGCCACCTATGGCGGCACCGGCGCCACGGGGCCCTATCCCTACACCGGTGGGCTGCGCTGGGACGTGGATGCGACCCAGCTCAAGGGCAGCCGGGTCAGCAACATCGAGCTGCGCGACAGTGCCACGGGGAACTGGGGATTGCTGGACCTGGGCAACGCCACCCGCACCTACAAGCTGTTCGTGCTGAGCTTCAACGCCAACGGCGGCGATGGCTACGCCACCCTGGCGGCCGTGCCGGCCGCGCGGCGGCTCGACGTGGGCGTGCTGGATGCCGACGTGTTCCTGGAATACATCGCGGCGCAGCCCAAGGGGACGAACGGCCTGCCGCAACTGCGCAAGCTGGAACCTGGCCTCTATAGCACCAAGTCCCATAAGGACGTGTGGACCCTCTCTACGCGCTGACGCGCGCCTCCCGGGTCTAGTCCCAGGGCGCGGCCATCGGCCGCGCGGGGCGGGCTTTCCTTCCGGCCCGCCAGCGCCGCTCCCTTCAAGAGGTAGACTATGCGAGTAGGCAGTTGCTGCGATGAGGCGTGGCGGCTGCGCGTGTCTTTAGTCCCGAATCGCCCGTGCGCGGCGGCTGTCGCGCATGCCCTAGATTGGGCCGGCCGCTCCGGCCCGTTTATCGCCAGGAAGACCATGTCGAATTTCCTCGTCCGCAAAGTCGCAGTGCTGGGTGCCGGAGTCATGGGCGCCCAGATCGCCGCGCACTGCGTCAATGCCAAGGTGCCGGTGGTGCTGTTCGACCTGCCCGCCAAGGAAGGCCCCAAGAACGGCATCGTGCAGAAGGCCATCGACAACCTGCGCAAGCTCAGCCCCGCTCCGCTGGCGGTGCCGGAACTGGCATCGCTGATCGAGCCCACCAATTACGAAGACGACCTGGCCAGGCTCAAGGAATGCGATCTGGTGATCGAGGCGATCGCCGAACGCATGGACTGGAAGCATGATTTGTATGCGAAGGTCGCCTCGGCGATCGGTCCGCGGGCCATCTTCGCCACCAATACTTCGGGCCTGTCGATCACCGAGCTGTCCAAGGGCATGGCCCCCGCGCTGCTGCCGCGCTTCTGCGGCGTGCACTTCTTCAATCCGCCACGCTACATGCACCTGGTGGAACTGATTCCCACCGCGCATACCGAACCCGCCATCCTGGACCATCTGGAGGCTTTCCTGACCACGGTGCTGGGCAAGGGCGTGGTACGGGCCAAGGACACGCCCAATTTCATCGGCAACCGCGTGGGCGTGTTCGGATTGCTGTCCGCGATGATCGAGGCCGAGCGCTTCGGGCTGACCTACGACGTCGTGGACGACCTGACCGGCGCCAAGCTGGGCCGGGCCAAGTCCGGCACTTTCCGCACCGGCGACGTGGTCGGGCTGGACACGCTGGCGCACGTCATCAAGACCATGGAAGACTACCTGCCCGATGATCCGTTCGCCGCGCACTACGGCACGCCGCCGGTGCTGGCCGGGCTGATCAAGCAGGGCGCGCTGGGGCAGAAGACCGGCGCGGGGTTCTTCCGCAAGCAGGGCAAGGCCATCCTCAGGCTGGATCCGGCCAAGGGCGAGTACGTGCCGGCCGACGGCAAGGCCGACGATGCCGTCGCCCGCATCCTGAAGAACAAGGACGCCGGGCAGCGCCTGCAGGCGCTGCGCGACAGCGAGCATCCGCAGGCCCAGTTCCTGTGGGCCATCCTGCGCGATACCTTCCAGTACATCGCCGTGCACCTGGCCGACATCGCCGGCACCGCGCGCGACGTGGACTTCGCCATGCGCTGGGGATTCGGCCATGGCGTGGGCCCGTTCGAGCTGTGGCAGCAGGCCGGCTGGCTGCAGGTCGCGCAATGGGTGCAGGCCGACATCGCGGCAGGCAAGACGCTGTCCAGCGCGCCGCTGCCGGCCTGGGTGACCAGCGGCCCGGTGGCCGAGCGCGGCGGCGTCCATACGCCGGAAGGGTCGTGGAACCCGGCCGCGGGCAGGTTCGAGCCGCGCTCCAGCCTGCCGGTCTATGCGCGCCAGATCTTCCGCGCGCCGCTGGTAGGAGAGGGCATCGTGCCGCTGGCCGCCGGCAAGACCGTCTTCGAGGACGAGGCGATCCGCCTGTGGACCCTGGACCGCGCCGGCCTGGACGATGTGCTGATCGCCTCGTTCAAGACCAAGATGCACACCATCAGCCCCGCCGTGACGCTGGGGCTGCTGCGGGCCGTCGACCTGGCCGAGCAGGACTACCGCGGGCTCGTGGTCTGGAATCCGGGCGAGCCGTTCTCGGCCGGCGCCGACCTGCAGGCCATCGTGCCGCTGTTCATGAGCGGCGGCGTGCAGGCCGTCGCGCCCGAGGAGGAACGCCTGCAGCAGTTGATGCTGCGGCTGCGCTACGCCCAGGTGCCCACGGTGGCCGCGCTGGCGGGCATGGCGCTGGGCGGCGGCTGCGAGCTGTCGGTGTATTGCGCGCGCCGCGTGGCGCATTTCGAGACCTATCTCGGCCTGGTCGAGGTGGGCGTGGGCCTGATCCCGGGCGGCGGCGGCCTGACCTACCTGGCCCGGCGCGCGGCGCAGGAGCGGGCGCTGGCGCCGGACATGCCGCTGATGGCCTTCCTGAAGAAGTACGCCTTCCAGGCCGCCACCGCGCAGGTCTCCAAGTCCGCGGTCGAGGCCCGGCGCATGGGCTACCTGCTGGACGACGACCCCATCGTCTTCAACGTGCACGAGGTGCTGTACGCGGCCATCCGCGAGGCGCAGGCCCTGCACGACACGGGCTGGCGCGCGCCATGGAAGGAGCCGTTCGCGGCCGCCGGCAGCGAAGGCATCGCCATGCTGAGCGCGCAACTGGTGAACATGCGCGACGGCGGCTTCATCTCGGACTACGACTACCGCCTGGGCCATGCGATTGCCGAGATCCTGTGCGGCGGTGAGATCGAGGCGGGGTCGCTGGTGGACGAACAGTGGATCATGGCGCTGGAGCGCAAGACGTTCATGTCGCTGCTGGGCGAACCCAAGACCCAGGAGCGCCTGATGGGCATGATGCAGACCGGCAAACCTATAAGGAATTGATGTGGCCCCCCCCTACGCGCTGACGCGCGCCCCCCAGGGGGCGATGCGGGTGGACCGGCGGAGCCGGATCCACCGCATCCTGGGTGAGCAGGGCTTTGGAATATGGCGGCGCTTGCCGGCGCCACGGACGAATTGAAGGAGATGGGGATGTCACGTCAGGTTCAGGATGCGTATGTCGTTGCCGCGTCGCGCACGCCGATCGGGAAGGCGCCGCGGGGAGCGTTGCGGACGGTGCGGCCGGATGATTTGTTGATCCATGTGCTGCGCGCGGCGCTGGCGCAGGTGCCGGGGCTGGATCCGGGGCGTATCCAGGATGCCATCATCGGCTGCGCGATGCCCGAGGGCGCGCAGGGGATGAACGTGGCCAGGATTTCCACCCTGCTGGCCGGCCTGCCGCAAAGCGTGGGCGCGGTCACGGTGAACCGTTTCTGCGCGTCGGGGCTGACCGCGGTGGCGATGGCCGCCGACCGGATCCGCGTGGGCGAGGCCGACGTGATGATCGCGGGCGGCACCGAATCGATGAGCATGGTGCCGATGATGGGCATCAACCCGTCGCTGAATCCGCGGGTGTTCGAGGGCGACGAGAATATCGGCATCGCCTACGGCATGGGCCTGACCGCCGAGAAGGTGGCCGCCCAGTGGCAGGTGTCGCGGGAAGACCAGGATGCGTTCGCGCTGGCCTCGCACCAGAAGGCGCTGGCCGCCCAGCAGGCGGGCGAGTTCAAGGACGAGATCGCTCCCATCGAGGTGGTGACGCACTTCCCCGACCTGGAGGCGGAGAAGGTGGCGGTGCGCAAGCGCACGATGTCGCTGGACGAAGGGCCGCGTGCCGACACCAGCGCCGAGGCGCTGGCCAGGTTGCGGCCGGTGTTCGCGGCCAAGGGCAGCGTGACCGCCGGCAACAGTTCCCAGACCTCGGACGGCGCGGGCGCGCTGGTGCTGGTGTCCGAGAGAGCGCTCAAGGAATTCAACCTCGTGCCGCTGGCGCGTTTCGTGACCGCCACGGTGCGGGGCGTGCCGCCGGAGATCATGGGCATCGGCCCCAAGGAAGCCGTGCCCGCCGCGCTGCGGCAGGCCGGCCTGTCGCTGTCCGATATCGACTGGATCGAACTCAATGAGGCGTTCGCCGCGCAGTCGCTGGCGGTGATCCGCGACCTGGGCCTGGACCCGGCCAGGGTCAATCCGATGGGGGGCGCGATCGCGCTTGGCCACCCGCTGGGGGCGACCGGCGCGATCCGTGCCTCTACCGTGGTGCATGCGCTGCGGCGCAGGAACCTGAAGTACGGCATGGTCACGATGTGCGTGGGCACGGGCATGGGCGCCGCGGGAATCTTCGAGCGGGTCTAGTCGCGTGGTCGAGACGGGGCGTGGCGATTCCTGGCGGGACGCCGCGCGGCGACGGGAGGGGCGTGCAATGGCGGAGTTCGTCACCCTGGAAGTCCATACCAACCCTTGGGACGCCCACATCACCCGTGGGCTGCTGGAAAGCGAGGGCATCCCGGTGCTGCTGCAGAACGAGCACCAGGTATGGGCCAACTGGCCTTTCTCGCTGGCCCTGGGCGGTGTGCAGGTGCAGGTTCCCGCCTTGTCGCTGCCGCGCGCGCAGGCGGTGCTGGCGCGCCGCAACAGCGGGGAGTATCAGCAGGAAGTGTTCGACCAGCCCGTCGCCGCGCGATGCGAGGCCTGCGGCGGCACGCGGTTCGCGCGCGACGTGAACTGGCCGCAGGTGGCGCTGGCACTGGTGACGCTGTGCTGGAGCAGCGTCATCTTCCCGCCTCGCAGGGGACCGATGAAATGCGTGGACTGCGGAACGCCAGCTGGCGAGGCCTGAGCCGGGCGGCTACCGGCCCTTCGCGCGATCGGCGTTCTCCTGCATCCGGCGCAGCAGTTCCAGCAAGCGTTCCACCTCTTCCCTGTCGAATCCTTCCAGCATCCTGGCCTGCCTGTCCATGGCCCGGGCGATCAGCGCCTGGCCGGTCTGCCGGCCCCGCGGCGTCACGCTGAAGATGGTGCGGCGCGCGTCGGCGGGATCGGGGATGGAGCCCACCAGTCCCGCCTGAGCCAGCTTGGCCAGCGTGCGGCTGACCCAGGCCTTGTCGATGTGCATGATCTGGCACAGGGGCGTGACGCCCATGTCGCCGCGCGTGGCCAGGACCACCAGGCAGCGGTATTCGGGCAGCGTGAGGCCGGCCACTTCCTGCGCATCCCGTTCGGCCAGGCCGCCCAGGCTGGATGACAGCCGGAAGATGACGAAGCCCAGCAGCGAGGTCAGGTCGAAATCGACCGGCGCGGTTCCGCGCCGGCGGGACGAGGATCGGGAGGGGGCGGTCATGGGCATCGGCCGGGACGAAAGTGGAACGGACAGGCGCCATGTTGACAGAAGAGCGTGCCGGCCGCCAATTGGTTGTCAAAACATCATTGACAACACAACAAAAAGCGCGCATCGTCTCTTCCGCAGCGTTCAACGATCCGTTTCATGGCTTCCAATCTCCTGATCATCCTGTCGGACGAACACAGCCCCGGCGTCATGGGCTGCGCCGGCCATGGCGAGGTGTCGACTCCGCACCTGGATGCGCTGGCGGCGTCGGGTACGCGTTTCGCCAACGCGGTATGCGCCAGCCCCATCTGTGTGCCGACCCGTGCCGCGCTCGCCACCGGGCGGGCGGTGCACGAGGCCGGCTACTGGGACAATGTCGATGCCTACGACGGTGCCGTGCCCAGCTGGCACCACGTGCTGCGCGAGCACGGGCATGAAGTGGTGTCCATAGGCAAGCTGCACTATCGCGGCGCCCCGGGCGAGGACTACGGTTTTTCCGAAAGCCTGCTGCCCATGCACATCCATGGCGGCCGGGGCGAGGTCAAGATGCTGCTGCGCGATCCGCCCGCCTCGCTGGGCGACGGCGCGAACATGCTGGCCTCGGCGCGTGCGGGCGAGTCGGACTACAACCGCTACGACGACCGCATCTGCGACACGGCGGTCCGATGGTTGCGTCGCAAGGCGGCGACGCCCACCCCGGACAAGCCCTGGGTACTGATGGTATCGCTGGTCGCGCCGCATTTTCCGCTGACGGTGCCGGCGCCCTTCTTCGACCGCTATGCCGCGCAGCCCCTGCGCCTGCCCAAGGCCTATCGGTTCGGCATCGACGAGGCGGCCCATCCCTTCATCCGCCAGTATGCGCGCGAGACCGGCTACAACGTCCATTTCCGCGACGAATCGGATGTCAGGCGGGCGCTGGCCGGCTACTACGGCCTGGTCAGCTTCCTGGATGCCAAGGTGGGCACGCTGGTGCGCACGCTGAAGGAGTGCGGGCTGGACGACGCGACGCGCATCATGTACCTGAGCGACCATGGCGACAACGTGGGGGCGCGGGGCCTCTGGGGCAAGAGCACCATGTATGCCGAGTCGGTGGGCATACCGATGATCCTATCCGGTGCCGGCATCGAGGCCGGACGGGTCGAGCGCACGCCCGTCGGCCAGACCGATGTCTACGATACCGTGCTGGACGCGGTGGGCGTACCCGCCGATGCCGGACGCGTGTCGCCATCGGCGCGTTCGCTGCTGCGGGAGCTGCCCGCCGACCGCGCGGTGCTGTCCGAATACCATACCGTGGGTTCGCGCGCGGCCGTCTTCATGCTGCGCGACGTCCATACCAAGTACGTCCACTATTGCGACCATCCTCCCCAGTTGTTCGACCTGGACGACGATCCGGACGAACTGCACGACATCGCCGCGAAGTCGCCGGGCCGCGTGCATGCCTGGCGCGAGCGGCTGGCCGGGTTCTGCGACCCCGACGAGGTCGATCGCCGCGCCAAGGCGCGACAGGCCGAATTGATCCGGCGCCATGGCGGCGACGCGGCGATCCGGGCCGGGACGGGCATAGGGGGATACACGCCGGTCTTGGCGTGAGGAGCGGATTCCATCGCGGCGCCCGGCGCCGCATCATCACAAAACCGGCAGGAGACAAGACATGAAGTACCCCAGGGTCCTACGCGGACTGATCGCGGCCGCGCTGGCCGCCGTGGCCGGCATGGCCCAGGCACAGCAGGCCGGCGCGCGGTTGCTGGTGGGCTATCCGGCCGGCGGGGCGCCCGATGCCGTGGCGCGCGTGTTCGCCGAGCACCTGCGGCAGGTCGCCGGCTTTCCCGTGGTGGTGGAGAACCGCGCCGGCGCGACCGGCAAGCTGGCCATCGATGCGGTGCAGGCCGCCCCCGCCGACGGCCAGACGCTGATGGTGATGCCGGCCAGTTCGCTGCTGCTGACGCCCATGGTGCTGAAGTCCGCCCACTACGACGCAGTCCGGGATTTCGCGCCGGTGTCCGCATTGGCCGAATACGGCTTCGGCGTGGCGCTGGGGCCCGCCGCGCAGGGCGCCACGCTGGCGGCGTTCATGGCCTGGGCCAAGGGCCATGCCGACCAGGCCAACTACGCGACGCCCGGCCTGGGGACGCCGCAGCACTTCCTGGGCGCGGAGCTGGCCAGGCAGGGCGGCACGCCGTTGACGCACGTGCCCTACCGCGGAGGCGCCAATGCCGTCACCGACGTGCTGGGCGGGCAGGTCGCGGCGCTGATCACCACCGAGCAACTGCTCGTTCCCTACCAGGCCCAGGGCAAGCTGCGCGCCGTGTTGATCACCTCGCCGCAGCGCAATGCCAAGCTGCCGGGCGTGCCGACCGCGCGCGAAGCCGGCCTGCCGCAGCTCGAGGCGGTGGATTGGTTCGGCCTTTTCGCCAAGGCGGGAACGCCGGCCGACCGGCTGGCGCAGTGGCAGGCGCGGGCCGATGCGGTGCTGGCCAGCCCCGCCTATCGCAAGGCGATCGCCGACCTCGGCTACGCCCTGCCGGCTCAGCCCACCGCCGGGCTCGGGTCCAGGCTGGAGCGCGAACGTGGCCAGTGGCGCGACCGGATGCGGGTTTCCGGTTTCCAGGCAACGGAATAAGATTTGTCGGGGAGCGCAGGCCGCGCGACAGCCGGGGCGCGGCTGCGGTGCGATCTCCCGGCGCAAGGAGCAGGCCATGCAGAAGTTGAGTGCGCAGGACATCGAGCAGGCGATGGCGAAGCTGCCCGAGTGGCAGCTGGACGCGCAGCGGGGCGCCATCCGGCGCCGGTTCCAGTTCCAGGATTTCAGCCAGGCCTTCGCGTTCATGACGCGCATCGCCCTGTATGCGGAAAAGAACGATCACCATCCCGAGTGGTCCAACGTCTACAACCGGGTGGACGTCACGCTGACCACCCATGACGCGAACGGCCTGACACAGCGCGACATCGACCTGGCGCGCCACGCCGACGAGGCTGCGCGCGCCCATTCCGGATAAGAGGCCAGGATGAAGCACCCATCGACCGCGCCCAAGCACGGTCTTGCCGCCGGCGACGCGGGCCGGCCGGAGCGGGCGGACTGGACCATAGACCAGGGCTGGGAGCGCTACACCCAGGAAGAGCACGCCGTCTGGAGGTTCCTGTTCGAGCGGCAGTCCAGGCTGGTGCCGGGCCGCGCCTGCCGCGAGTTCGAGGAGGGCATGCGCGACCTGCCCATAGGCGCGGACCAGATTCCCGATTTCCGCCGCCTGAGCGACGTGCTGTCGCGGCGCACCGGCTGGCAGGTGGTGGCCGTGCCCGGCCTGGTGCCCGACGACGTGTTCTTCGAGCACCTGGCCAACCGGCGTTTTCCCGCCGGGCAGTTCATCCGCCGCGCCGACCAGCTCGACTACCTGGAAGAGCCCGATGTCTTCCACGACGTCTTCGGCCACGTGCCCATGCTGATGAACCCCATCCTGGCGGATTTCGTGCAGGCCTACGGCGAAGGCGGGCTGCGTGCCCAGCGCATGGGTGTGCTGCCCAACCTGGCGCGCGTGTACTGGTACACCGTGGAGTTCGGCCTGGTGCAGCAGACCGAGGGGTTGCGCATCTACGGCTCGGGCATCATCTCGTCGTACGCGGAAAGCCTGTTCGCGCTGGCAGACCCCTCGCCCAACCGGGTCCGCTTCGAACTGGAGCGCGTGATGCGGACGCGCTATCGCATCGACGATTTCCAGGAAACCTATTTCGTGCTGCACGACCTGGAAGAACTGCTGGAGCTCGCGCGGGTCGATTTCGCGCCCGTCTACGAGCGCGTACGCCAGCAATCCGAACTGGAGCCGGGCATCCTGCTGCCGGGGGACGACATCATGACCCGGGGTACGGGCGCTTACCATGCCGCGCGGGCGGAAGGGAACTGACATGGCATCGACACATACGGGGCGGCGCACGGTCATGGTCACCGGCGCGGCTGGAACGTTGGGCGGCGCCGTTGCCGCCGCCTTTGCCGCCGAGGGCGCCAACCTGGTGCTGCTGGACCGCCGCGAGGCGCAACCGCCGGCGGGGCTGGGCGCGGCCTCGTGCCTGATCGCGCCGGTGGATCTGCTGGATGCCGGGCAGGTCGCGGATGCGGCGGACCGCGCGCGGGACCGCTTCGGCGCGATCGACGTGCTGTGCAACATCGCCGGCGGTTTCCGCATGGGCGAGGCCGTGCACGAGATCCGCGACGCCACCTGGAATTTCCTGCTGGACCTGAACGCCCGCAGCATCGTCCATACCGCGCGCGCCGTCGTGCCCGGCATGGTGGCACGGGGTGAAGGCCGGATCGTCAACGTCGCCGCCCATGCCGCCTTGCGCGGCACGGCCGGCATGGGCGCCTATTGCGCCTCGAAAAGCGCGGTCATGCGGCTGACCGAGTCCATGGCAGCGGAGCTGCGCGAGCGGGGCATCAACGTCAATTGCGTCATGCCCACCATCATCGATACGCCCGAGAACCGGCGCGACATGCCGGATGCCGATCCCGCGCGCTGGGTGGCGCCGGCCGACCTGGCCGAAGTGATCCGCTTCCTGGCTTCGCCGGCGGCCCGCGCCGTCCACGGCGCGGCATTGCCGGTGACGGGCCTGTCCTGAAGGCCGTTCAGGACAGCTCGGCGTTCAGCGGGGCCAGCTCGGCGATGACATCCGGCAGCGGCCGGGCGCCTGCGGGCAGGTTCAGGCTGACATGGTGGGTGCCGGCTTCGCGCATGCGCGCCAGGATGCCGGCCAGCGCCCGTGCGCCGGTGCGATAGCCCAGTTCGATGGCTTCGGCCGGGGCTTCGGGGCGGTCCAGCAGTTCCACGCGCATGGCGACGCCGAAGGCACGGAACTGGCCCGGCGCGGCGCGTTCCACCGCCTGGCGCCACATCCCGTGGCGGCCGCGCTGTACTTCCGGCGGACGGTGGTAGGTGGTCCAGCCCACCGCGTGGCGGGCGATCCAGTCCAGGCTCTGGCCGGCCGAACCGACGGCCAGCATGGGCACGGGCGTGGCGGGGAGCGGCCGCAGGCTGAAGGCCACGGGCGGATCGTCCTGCACGTCGGGCACGACGCGCGGCGGGGTCCCCAGCGCGGCCGACAGTTGTTCCCAGCGCGCGCGGAAATCCTCGCGCCGGGTGGCGGCATCACGGCCGAACGCCAGGTATTCGGGCGGCCGGTCGCCCGATCCCAGTCCCAGCACGAAGCGTCCCGGCGCCAGCGAGGCGATCGAGACGGCGCCCTTGGCGACGTGCAGCGGATGGCGCAGCGTCAGCACGACGGCACCCGTCACGAGGCCGATGCGCCGGGTGCGCGCGGCCAGCGCGCCCAGCCATGTCCACGGATCGAGATGGCCGATGGCTTCGGGATAACCGGGATGGTTCAGCGGCACGTCGCGCACCCACAGCGCGGCGAAACCCGCCGATTCGGCCTGGGCCGCCAGTTCCAGTTGATGGTGGAAATCGACTTCGCGCCGGCCGGCATGTTCGGCGGCGTCGACCCAGGGCAGGGCCAGTCCCAGCGTCAGCCGGTCGGCCTGGAACAGGGACGCCGCGGCGTTCATGGCGGCCCTAGGCGGGGTCCATGCCGTTCTTGCGCTTGATCTCGGCCGCGTCGGCGCTGGCCATGAAGGCCAGCAGTTCGCGCACGGTGTCCTGCCGGGTGCAGGTGGCGGCCACGCCGGCGGAGAAGGTGGTCATGACCTGCAGGCCGGGGGGCAGGGGACCCACGATGTCGATGCCCGGCACGTTCATCATTTCGCTCAGTTGCTGGAATCCGAGATCGACTTCGCCCTTGGCGATCAGGGTCCCCACCGGGATGCCGGGCTTGGCCTGGACGGTGCGGTCCTTGATCTGGTCGGCGATGCCCCAGCGTTCGAACAGTTTGGACAGGTAGACGCCGCTGGGACCGGTGGAGTAGCCGATGGTGCCAGCGTCCAGCACGGCCTGCCTGAGGGCGGTTTCGGAGCCGATGTCCGGGCGCGGCGCGCCGGCGCGCACGGCCACGTAGACGCCCGATACGACCAGGTCCACGCGGCTGCCCGCCACGATATGCCCGGCTTCGGTCATCTGGTCGATGACGTTGGCGGCCAGCACGACGGCGTCCAGGGCTTCGCCGGACTGCACGCGCCGGGCGGCATCGACGCCGCCGACGGATTCCACGAGGATGTCCTGCTGTGCGTGCGATTGCTGGAATTGGGCGACGAGATCGGCAAGCAGCTGCTTGGTTGCCATCGAGGAAAGGATGTGGATCTGGGATGCCATGGTTTGCGTCCTGTGAGTCGGCGGCCGGCACGGCCCTGCCGGCAGATTAGAACATAGGGGCGTCGCGCGTCGGGACGCCTGCTCGGCCGGGTGCCGGCCTACGAGCGATGCGTCAGGATGTTGACCAGATTGCCGAACGGGTCGCGCACGTAGAAGCGCCGCACGCCCCAGGCTTCGTCGCAGGGCCCGTAGACGATCTCGGCCCCGTGCGCGCGGGCGCGGGCCAGCACGTCGTCCACGTCGTCGACCTCGATGGACAGCGCCGGCACGGGCGTGCCCGAACCGCCTTCGCTGGCCACGCTGACCTGGGGCGTCTGGCTGCCGCCGGACGCGAAGGTCATGAGCCAGCCGTGGTCCATGACCACGTCCAGGCCCAGCAGCCTGCCGTAGAACTCCCGCGCGAGGGCGGGGTCGGGGGTGGAGAGATTGGCGACGATGCGGCGGACGGTCATGGCGGTCGTGCTCCGGAAGCGAATCTTGACCGGAGATTCTATCGCCCGCGACCCCCGCGGCTGGAAGCGCGCCGCGGCCGTGGGTAAAGTGGAGGCTTGCCCACCGAAGCACCGCCGTCTTGAATCCTTCCCCATCCGCCGATCCCCGCCTGGCCCGCCTGCGCCGCATGAAACTGGGCGCGCTGGGCCTGCTTGCCGCGTCGTTGGCGGGTTTCGGGCTCAGCCATGCGATGGGCGGGCAGGGCGCCTGGGCCTGGGTCCGGGCCTTCTGCGAGGCCGCCACGGTGGGCGCGCTGGCCGACTGGTTCGCCGTGGTGGCGCTGTTCAAGCGGCCGCTGGGCCTGCCGATTCCCCACACCGCCATCGTTCCCGCCAACCAGGCGCGCCTGGGGGACAACCTGGCCGTGTTCGTGCGCGATCATTTCCTGGCGCCCGACGCGCTGCTGGCCAGGCTCCAGGTATTCGACCCGGCCAGCCGGCTGGGCGCATGGCTGAGCGAGCCGGCCCAGGCGCGCATGGCGGCGGGCATGGCGCGCACGTGGCTGTCGCAGGCGCTGGACCTGCTGGACGAGCGGGTCGTGCGCGAGGCCATCCAGTCTTTCGTCGTCGCCCGCCTGCGGGCCTGGGATGCCGGGGCGACGGCGGGAGAGGTGCTGGGATTGCTGACGCGCGACGGCCGCCATCATCAATTGCTGGACGAGGCCCTGCGGCGCCTGGGGGGCTACCTGGACGACGAGGGCGTCAAGGAGCGGGTGTCGGATCTGATGGTGAAATACGCGCGCAAGGAATGGCCCAGGATCGTCGGGACCGTGAACCTGGTGAAACCGGTCGAAGGGATCGCCGACAATCTGGCGGACCGGCTGGCGCGCGCGCTGCTGGATGAACTGCACGAGGTGTTGTCGCGGCCCGATCATCCGCTGCGCCAGGACTACGAGGCCTGGGTGGCGGACTACGTGGCGCGGCTGCGCGACGATCCGCAATTGCGCGAGCAGATCGACGGCATCAAGTCGCGGCTGATCGATCACCCCTCGGTGCAGGCGTACGTGCAGGGGCTGTGGGCAGAGATCCACGCGGCCCTGCGCCGCAACCTGGATGCGCAGGACTCGCCGCTGGCGCGGCACCTGGAGCAGAGCCTGCTGGGACTGGGCCGCCAGCTGGCCGCCAATCCCGCCCTGCGCGAAGCGATCAACGAACATGTCATGACCGGCGCGCGCAGCCTGGCGGCCCGGCTGCGCGAAGGGGTCACCGAGCATATCGCCCAGACCGTCAGGGGCTGGGACGAAAAGCGGCTGGTGCAGGCGCTGGAGCTGAGCGTGGGCCCCGACCTGCAATACATCCGCTACAACGGCACGCTGGTGGGCGGGCTGATCGGGATCGGCCTGCACGCGCTGGTGCTCGCCTTCGGCGGCTGAGCGGCGGCCGGCCGCGCTACGCCGCGTCGTCGCGCAGTGCCTGGGCGCGGGCGGATCCGCCGCGCAGGATGCAGGCCGCGGCCACGGCCGCGCACAGTGTCAGTACGGCGCCGACCGCCGCGGAGAGTTGCAGCGCATCGACGAACGCCCCGCGCGCCACCGCCAGCATGGCGTCGGCCTGCGGCGTGGGCAGCGCATGCGCCGCCGCCACCGCGGCGCCCAGCGTCGACGAGGCGGTCTCGGCTACTTGCGCCGGGATGCCCTCCGGCATGCCCGCCGATAGGCCGGAACGGTAGATCATCGTGCCCATGCTGCCGAATACCGCGATGCCGAGCGCGCCGCTGAATTCGGCGCTGGTTTCGGAGATGGCCGAGGCCGAGCCCGCCCGCTGCGGCGGCGCCGAGGTGATGATCATCTCGTTGCCGATGGTGAACACCGGCGCCATGCCCAGACTCATCACGATCAGGCCCGCCATGATGGCTTCGAGTCCGTAGGGGCGGTCGGCCAGCAGCACCATCAGGAAACCGGCGGCGGCCGCGAGCAGTCCGCCCACGAAGATGGACAGCGGCGGCACGCGCCGGGCCAGCCTCGGGGCGAGCAGCGAGCCCGCGACGAAGCCCAGCGCCCAGGGCACGGTGACCAGGCCCGCCCGCAGCGGGTCCAGGCCCAGCACCAGTTGCAGGTACTGCGTGATGAAGATGTAGACGCCGAACATGGCGAGGCAGGACAGCGCGTAGGCGGCGATGGCGGCGCTGAAGGCCGGCCGCATGAACAGGTTCAGGTCCAGCAGCGGATAGGGCAGGCGCCGCTGGCGCCGCACGAAGGCCACGCCCACCGCGAATCCCGCCGCGATGATGGCGGCGGCGGTCCACGACGCGCCGTGCTGGGCGATCTGCTTGAGTCCGTAGATCATCGCCAGCACGGCGAACAGGGACTGCGCCACGCTGGGCGGGTCGATGCGGCCGGCGTCCGGGTCGCGGTATTCCGGCAGCAGCACCGGGCCGAGCACGAGCAGGAGCAGCATCACCGGCACCGCGACCAGGAAGACCGATCCCCACCAGAAGAATTGCAGCAGCACCCCGCCCACCAGCGGCCCGATGGCGCTGCCGAGCGAGAAGCTGGCGATCCAGACGCCGATCGCGAACTGGCGCTCGTGCTCGTCGTGGAACATGTTGCGGATCAGGGACATGGTCGATGGTGCCAGGGTGGCGCCCGCGATGCCCAGCAGGGCCCGCATGGCGATCAGCATGCCCGCGCTGTCGGAGAAGGCCGCGATGGCCGAGGCGACGCCGAACGCCGCGGCGCCGATCAGCAGCAGCTTGCGGCGCCCGATGCGGTCGCCCAGGGTGCCCATGGTGATGAGCAGGCCCGCGACCAGGAAGCCGTAGATGTCGATGATCCACAAGAGTTGCGAACTGGACGGGTTGAGCTGGGCGCTGATGGCGGGCAGGGCCAGGTTGAGCACGGTCAGGTCCATCGCGTAGACCATGCAGGGCAGCGCGATGACGGCCAGTCCTATCCATTCCTTGCGGGTGGCCTTGGGAGACGGGGATGAGGTCATGGGAGGATCAGTGGGAAGGGAGGGCTTGGGCAGCACGCTCCAGGAGAAGTTCCTGTTCCCGTAGGTTGCGGGTCATGGCGGCGGCGCGCAGGAATTCCTCGCGCGCCTCGGCGTGGCGCCCGAGTTTCTGCAGCAGGTCGCCGCGCACGCTGGGCAGCCAGTGGTAGTTCGCCAGGGCCGGCTCGGAACGCAGCGCGTCCGCCAGCGCCAGGCCGGCGGCGGGGCCGAAGGCCATGCCGACCGCCACGGCGCGGTTCAGCTCGACCACGGGGGACGGGGCCACCTGCGCCAGGGCGTCGTACAAGGCCACGATGCGTTCCCAGTCGGTCTCGTCCGGCGTCCGGGCCCGGGCATGGCAGGCGGCCAGCGCGGCCTGCAAGGCATAGGGGCCGTGCGCTCCGCCCAGGGCTTCGGCCCGGGCCAGGGCCGCCAGGCCGCGCCGTATCAGCAGCGGGTCCCAGCGCGTGCGATCCTGGTCCATCAGCAGGACGGGGCGCCCGTCGGCGTCGGTGCGGGCCGGCAGACGCGAGGCCTGGATCTCCAGCAGCGCGCACAGGCCATGCACCTCGCCCTCGTCCGGTGCCAATCCCGCCAGTACGCGCGCCAGCCGCAGCGCCTCGCCGCACAGCGCCGGCCGCATCCAGTCGTCGCCGGCCGTGGCCGAATAGCCCTCGTTGAAGACCAGGTAGATCACTTCCAGTACCGAGTCCAGGCGGGCCGCGCGCTCATGCGCGTGGGGCACCTCGAACGGCACCCTGGCCGCCGACAGGGTGCGCTTGGCACGCACGATGCGCTGGGCGATGGTGGCCTCGGGCACCAGGAAGGCGCGGGCGATCTCGCCGGCCGTCAAGCCGCCCAGCAGGCGCAGCGTCAGCGCCACGCGGGCGTCGGTGGACAGGACGGGATGGCAGGCGGTGAAGATCAGGCGCAGCAGGTCGTCGCCCACTTCGTCGTCGCGTGCGGCTTCGACCAGGGCCGCCGGATCCGGCGCATGGCCCGCGCCCAGCACTTCGGTCTCGTGGCCGTACTCCTCGTGCTTGCGCGCGTGCAGGGCGGCCTGGCGCAGGCGGTCCAGCGCCCGGTTCTTCGCGGTGGTCATCAGCCAGGCTCCGGGATTGTCCGGCACGCCATCTCCGGGCCATCGTTCCAGCGCGGCCACCAGCGCGTCCTGCGCCAGTTCCTCCGCCAGGCCGACGTCGCGCACCAGCCGCGCAACGCCCGCGATGATGCGGGCCGATTCGATCCGCCAGACGGCTTCGATGGCCCGGTGGGTGGCGGCCTGGGTCACAGGCTCAGCCCTGCTCGACCGTGGCCGGGTCCATGTAGAAGACCTCCCATGCATGGCCGTCCGGGTCGTCGAAGCCATGGCTGTACATGAAGCCGTGGTCCTGCGGAGGCCGCGGTGCCGTGCCGCCGGCGGCCAGGGCCTTGCGCACCATGTCGTCGACGGCTTCCCGGCTGTCGCAGGTCAGGGCCACCAGGACTTCGGTGCTTTCCCGGGCATCACTGATCGGCTTGCTGGCGAAACCGCGGAAAAAATCCGTGGTGAGCAGCATGGCGTAGATGTTCTCGCCGATGACCATGCAGGCGGCCTTTTCGTTGGTGAACTGGGCGTTGAAGGTGAAGCCGAGCTGGCCGAAGAAGGCCTGGGTGCGCGGCAGGTCGGCGACGGGCAGGTTGACGAAGATCTGCTTGTGCATGATGGATTCCTTGGGAAGAGAGGGGCGCGCGGCGCGTTATCGGCTGGTCGTTTCCAGCTTCCGGAAGCGGTCCACCGCTTCGCTCGGGCCGAGGTCGTCCAGCTCGAAGAGCTCGCGCACCTCGATCTCGCCGTCGGCCTCGGCCATGGGCGAGGGAAAGCGCCGGGCCCATTCCATGGCTTCCTCGCGCGAGCGGACCTGGATCAGCGTGTAGCCGGCGATCAGCTCCTTGGTCTCGGCGAAGGGGCCGTCGATGACGGTGCCCTTGCCGGCACGGTAGCGGATACGCCAGCCCCGGGACGAGGGCTTCAGGCCGTTGGCGTCCAGCAGCACGCCGGCCTTGGCCAGTTCCTCGTGGTAGGCGGTCATCGCGGCTAGCAGGGGTTCCTCGGGCATGACGCCGGCCTCGGTGTCGGCGGTGGCGCGGACGATGATCATGAATCGCATGGCGGTTTCTCCGGTGGTTGCAAGCCCGGGCGTGGGCTCTTGTCCCTACGACGATCGGCGCGGGCCGGAATCGACATGGCGGAGACGGCCTAGGGAAACTACCAGGTCGAGCGGTTCAGCGGTAGCAGGGAGCCACCTCGCGGACCTCGACCGTGCACCATTGCGCCGCCGGGCAGGCTTGCGCGATGGCTACGGCCTCCTCGCGCGTGGCGCAGTCCAGCAGGAAGAAGCCGCCTATCATTTCCTTGGCTTCGGCGAACGGCCCGTCCACCAGGCGGGTGCGGCCGTCCCGCTTCTGCACGCGCACGGCGCCGTCCTGCGAGGCCAGCGATTCGGCGGCCAGCAACAGGCCGCGCGTCTTCAGATCGGCGCCGAAGGCGACCATGCGGTCGTAGAGGTCGCGGCCCGCCGCCTCGCTGCGTTCGGCGCGCTGGCCGGTGGGTTCGACGATGAGCAGCATGTAGGCCATGGGGACTCGCAAGAGAGGGCCGCGGGGCGCGGCCGGCGAAGGCGGAGCGCCCGATTCTTGCAGATTTCGCGTCTTTTTTCATGACAGCGTGTAAGCGCGGCGGGAGCACGTATTTAGATGGCCAACTGATAGAACTACAAATTTTTCTCGTTTGCCTGTCCCGCCGCCCGCGGGTGAAATGCCTGCCATGTCGCCGCGGGACATCGGAAGGCGGGCCTTGCTTTCCGGGCCGTCCGGCGGGAAGGAGAAGTGATGAGGCAAGCAAGTACAGCGGCGGCGCAGGGTCGCCGCCGGTGGCTGGCGGCATGTGCCGCGGCCCTGGGCGTCGCGGCCGCGGCGCCGGCGATGGGGCAGCCGGCCTGGCCGGCGCGGCCGGTGCGCATCGTGGTGCCCTATGCGCCCGGAGGCGGCGTGGACGTGATCGCCCGCGCCCTGGCCGAGCGCCTGGGGCAGAAATGGGGCCGGCCGGTCATCGTCGAGAACAAGCTGGGAGCGGCTTCCATCATCGGCGCCGACGCCGTCGCCAAGGCGGCGCCCGATGGCCACACCCTGCTGGTCACCAGCGAATCGACCATCACCAGCAACCTCTTCCTGTACGACAAGCTGCCCTACGATGCCGTGCGCGACCTGGCGCCGATCTCGCAACTGGTCAGCCTGCCACAGATGGTGCTGGCGCATCCGTCCGTGAAGGCCGCCACGCTCGACGAACTGGTCGCGCTGGCGAAGGCCAGGCCCAACGAGCTGAACTACGCCTCGATGGGATCGGGCAGCCTGCCCCATCTGCTGTTCGAGGGGCTGCGGCACAAGACGGGCATACGGATCACCCAGGTGCCCTACAAGGGCATCATGCCGGCCGTGACGGCGCTGATCGGCGGCGAGGTGCAACTGGCCATGGTGGGCGCGGCCATCGCCGAGCCTCACATCCGCGCGGGCAAGATGAAGCCGCTGGCCATCGCGCGGGCCAGCCGGCTGGCGTCCGAGCCCGACGTGCCTACCCTGGCGGAGGCCGGCCATGCCGACGTCGACCCGCGCGAATCCTGGTTCGGCCTGTTCGCCACCGGCGGCACGCCCGACGCCGTGATCCAGCGCATCCATGCCGACGTGAAGGCGATCGCCGCCGATCCGGAATTCCAGCAGCGCTTCGTGGCCGCGCGCGGCTTCGACCCGGTGTTCTCGGCGCCGGCTGAATTCGCCGCCGCGCTGCGCGACGAAATGCGCCACAAGGAACGCCTGATCCGCCTGACCGGAGCCAAGGCCGACTAATGGGCATGCAGTCAGCAAGATGGCACGAGGCGGCCGGACACGTGTCCGGCCTGCCCGCGCGCGAGGAATTCGTGATACGGGGCGGCCATGTGATGACCATGGCCGACGGCATGGACGACCTGCCCGATGCCGACGTCCATGTCCGCGACGGAACGTTGGTGGCGATCGGCCGCGGACTGCGCGCGCCGGGGGCGCGGGAGCTGGATGCGCGCGGCATGATCGTGATGCCGGGCTTCATCGACACGCACTGGCACCTGTGGAACTGTTCGCTGCGCGCGCTGATCAGCGGCGACGAAGCTGCGCGCGGCTATTTTCCGGTGACCTTGTCCATGGGGCCGCGCTTCACGCCGGACGACTCCTACCACTCGGTGAGGCTCGGGCTGGCCGAGGGCCTGGCGAGCGGTATCACCACGGTCCACAACTGGTCGCACAACACCCGCAC
The DNA here is from genome assembly GCF_002188635.1 of Pigmentiphaga sp. NML030171. Classification (GTDB taxonomy): domain Bacteria; phylum Pseudomonadota; class Gammaproteobacteria; order Burkholderiales; family Burkholderiaceae_B; genus Pigmentiphaga; species Pigmentiphaga daeguensis. Next base: position 98,557 of record NZ_NINX01000021.1, read on the forward strand.
GCCCGATCACGCCCGCGCTGAACTGGCGGCCATGCGCAGCCTGGGCATACGGGGCCGCATGGCCTATGGCTGGGGGCAGGACCTGCCGCTGGGGCGCGCGATGGACCTGGATGGCCTGGCGGAAATCGCCCGGGCCGAGGGCGGTGATCCCATGATCCACCTGGGCGCGGCGCTGCGGACGCCGGTATCCAATCCGCGCGGCACCGTGCCCATCGACATCGTGCGCGCCGAGTTCGCGGGCGTGCGGCGCCTGGGCCTGCCGATCACCATGCACGCGCGCCCGGGGGTGGTCTCGGTGCTGGACGCGCACGGCCTGCTGGGGCCCGACCTGCAACTGGTGCACCCCCAGGGCGTGTCGCAGCAAGAACAGCTGCGGCTGGCCGCCTGCGGCGTCTCGTTCTCGTGTTCACCGGTGATCGAGGTGTTGTACGCCCAGGCATCGCGCGGCGTGATCCAGTTCCACGAGCTGGAGTGCGCCTGCGTGCGGCAGAGCCTGTCGGTGGACAGTTCGTCGGCCTCGGCCAACGCCGATTTCTTTGCCTGCATGCGCGCCCTGCTGTGGTCGCATCGCCAGCGTTTCGGCGCCGAGGTCCCGCTCACGGCGCGCCGCCTGCTGCGGCTGGCCACGCTGGACGGCGCGCGCGACCTGGGCATCGCGGACCGCGTCGGTTCGCTTGAGGCGGGCAAGCGGGCCGACGTCATCCTGGTCCGCACCACGGACCTGAACATGGCGCCGGTGGCGGACCCGGCCTTCTCGCTGGTCTACTCGGCCCAGCCGGCCAACGTGGATACCGTCATCGTCGACGGGCGGGTCTTGCGTCGGCACGGGCAGTGGACCGCCTGCGATCCCGCGCAGATCGTGCGTGACGCGGCCCAGTCCGTGCGCGAACTGGCAGCGCGGTGAACGTGCGCCGGCCGGGACGGCCGGCGCGGCATCAGCCGCGTTCCTCGAATTCCTTGCAGTGCGCCGCCAGGTGGGCGCGGAAGGACGCCGCCGCCGGCGACAGCGAACGGCCGGGCTGCGTGACCAGTTCGATCTTGCGATACACCACCGGGTCGTGCAGCACGCGAAAGCGCGCGCGTTTCGATCGGGCCAGCAGCCCCGCGTAGGACGGCATGACCGCGATGCCCAGGCCGGCCTCGACCAGGCCGATGGCCGACCACAGGTAGTGCACTTCGAAGCGCGGCTGGGCCGCGATTCCCGACTGGTGCAGCACGCGGTCCATCTGCGGCAGCGATCCGCTCAACTGCGGCACGACGATCATGGGCTGGCTGGCCAGGTCGGCCCATGTCAGGTCCCGTCTCTTTCGCGCCAGCGGCCACGCGCTCGGGATCATGGCGCCCAAAGGGTGCCGCAGCAGCAGGCTGCGGTTCAGCTCCACCTCGTTGCCGGTGAACACGCCCACGCCCAGGTCGGCCTCGCCCTGCTGCACCTGCCGCAGGATGACGTCGGGCGGGGCGTCGGACATCCTGACGTCGATGGCGGGATGGGCGGCCTGGAAGGCCGCGATGGCATCCGGTAGCAGCGTGGCCGCCATGACCGGAGTGGTCGCCACCGTGACGCGCCCACGGCGCATCTGCACCAGGTCCTGGGTGCGGCGGATGGCCTGTTCCACCTCGCCCAGGATGCGTTCCGCGTGCTGCAGGAATTCCGTGCCGGCCTCGGTGACCGCGAGCTTGCGCGTGGACCGGTCCAGCAACTGCAACCCCAGTTGGCCTTCGAGCTCCCGCACCAGCAGGCTGGTGGCGGACTGGGTCAGGTGCAGCCGGCGCGAGGCCGCGGTGAAACCGTCGCAATGCACGACTTCGACGAACGCGCGCATCTGGCGCAGGGTCACATTCATACGGCGGCGCTACCTATACTTGCCTGGTCGCGGCAAGTATAGGGGTTGCCGGCCGCCCCCGCGCCGGGCACATACCCGGGGTCAGGTAGGCTGCGCGCCCGATGGCGTGTCGGCGCTCTCGACGTTGGACAGCGCGGCGATCAGCTTCGCGTTGAATGCCGGCAGGTCGTCGGGCTTGCGGCTGGTGATGAGGTTGCCGTCCAGCACGACTTCCTCGTCCACCCACTGTCCGCCGGCATTGCGGATGTCGTCCTGCAACGATGGCCAACTGGTCAGTTGCCGGCCGTCGACCATGCCGGCCGACACCAGCAGCCAGGGGCCGTGGCAGATGACGGCCACCGGCTTGCCCGTGTCGTGCAGCGCCTGCACGAAGCGCTGCGCGCCCTTGTCGGTGCGGATGACGTCCGCGTTGAAGACGCCGCCGGGCACGACCACGCCGGCGTAGCGGGTGGGGTCGGCGTCGTTCCAGCTCGCCTCCACGCGGAAGCGGTCGGCCTTCTCGTCATGCTTCATGCCCCGGATCTCGCCGGCCTGGGCGGAAAGAATGTGCACCGTGGCACCCGCGCGTTCCAGCGCTTCCTTCGGGCTCGTCAGTTCGACCTGTTCGAAATTGTCGGTTGCCACGATGGCAACGGTGAGTCCTTGCAACGGCTTGGCCATGTCGATCTCCATAGTGGGGCGCCGCGTGGGCAGCCGGATGCCCCAGCAAGCGGCGTGCCCGAGGGCGGCTTGATCTGGGACAAGGCGCGCGGGGCGAGGGGCTGCCAAGCTGGAGCCTCATCGTTCGATATGGAGCTCCTCATGTTTTCCCGCCGCACGCCGCCCATCCTGCTTGCCGCCCTTCTTGCCGCGGCGTTTTCGGCCGCGCAGGCGCACGAAGCCGGCGACTGGCTGCTCAAGGCCGGCATCAGCCAGGTCCGGCCGAAATCGGACAACGGCACCGTCCTGAACGGGGCCGTGCGCCTGGACGCCGGCAATTCGACGCGGCCCAGCGCCAGTCTGACCTACATGGCCACCCGCAACGTCGGGATCGAGCTGCTGGCCGCCGTACCCTTCCGGCACGACATCGGCGCTTCCGGCGCGGTGGGCGGCAACATCGGTTCGTCCCGGCAACTGCCGCCCACGCTTAGCGTGCAATGGCACTTCCTGCCCGATTCGCAGGTGCAGCCCTATGTCGGCCTGGGCGTGAACTACACGCGCTTCTTCCACACCCGGGCCGCGGGCGCCCTGGCCGGCCAGGACCTGAGCCTGGGCGACTCGTGGGGGCTGGCAGCGCAGGTAGGGGTGGACGTGAAGATGGGCGAGCGCTGGTTCCTGAACGCCAGCCTGCGCTACATCGACATTTCGTCCAAGGTGAAGCTGAACGGCAGCCAGATCGGCAAGGCGCGCATCGATCCGTGGGTGCCGACCATCGCTATCGGCTATCGCTTTTGAACGGCGGGCCATTGGGGGGGTAGGGGTATACCCGGGGCGCGGTATATGATTATGCGCAAATGTCCGAGAACCCGCCGCACCCGCCATCTCCGCCCGGGAACGCCAGTCCCCACCCGCCTTCCGACCTCGCTTCACCGGTAGAAGACCAGCGCCAACTGATCCTGGCGCTGATCGGCATCTGCGCGGTCGTGATGCTGGTGGCGCTGGATTCGACCATCGTCGGCACCACGCTGCCGCGCGTGGTGGCCGAACTGGGCGGCATGCCGCTTTACGCCTGGGTCGGCACCGGATATCTGCTGGCCTCGGCCATCGTCATTCCCATCTTCGGCCGCCTGGGCGACCTGTTCGGACGCAAGTACTTCATCCTCGTCTCGCTGGGCCTGGTGTCGCTGGGCTCGGTGCTGTGCGGCATCAGCCAGTCGATGCCGCAACTGATCGCGGCCCGCACCCTGCAGGGTGTGGGCGGCGGCATGATGATCGCCACCGCCTTCGCGGCGCCCGCCGACCTGTTTCCCGATGCCATGCGGCGGGTGCGCTGGCAGGCCCTGATCTCGACGTCGTTCGCGGTGGCCAGCGGCGTGGGGCCGCTGCTGGGCGGGGCGATCACCGAATCCTTCGGCTGGCGGGCGGCGTTCTTCGTCAGCCCGGTGATGGGGGTGATCGCCTTCGTGATGCTGTGGCGGTATTTCCCGCCGCTCAAGCCCCGGCACGACACGCCACCGCGCATAGACTGGCTGGGCGGGGCGCTGCTGGCGCTGGCCGTGGGCACGCCCATGGCGGCGCTCGAGCTGGGCTTCTCCACCCACCCGCGTCCGGTGCTGGGCCTGGTGTTCCTGGCAGTGGCCGCCGTGTCGGTCTTCCTGCTCGTCTGGTACGAGCGCCGCCTGGAACAGCCCATGTTCCCGTTGCGCGTGCTCGAGCGCAGGGAGTCGCGCCTGTTGAACGTCGTCGGCGTGATGACCGGCGCGGTGATGTTCATCCTGATCTACTACGGCCCGCTGCTGCTGCAGGTGGAGGTGGGGCTGAGCCCCACCCAGGCGGGCATGATCCTCGCGCCGCTGGTGGCCTGCATACCGGTGGGCAGCGTCATCAACGGGCGCCTGTTCCCGCGCCAGAGCCAGCCTCAGCGGCTGATGGTGTTCGGCGCGCTGCTGCTGGCCGTGGGCTGCCTGGGCGTGATGTTCCTGGAGCGTGGATCGTCCATGGCCTTCGCCGTGGTCTCGTTCGGCCTGGCCGGCGTGGGCATGGGCTTCATCATCCCCAACCTGACGCTGTTCATGCAGATGATCGCCGAGCGCCGCGACGTGGGCGTGGCCTCGGCGCTGATCCAGACCATGCGCACCCTGGGCAGCGCGGTGGGCACCGCGCTGGTGGGGCTGGTCATCGCCCGCACGTCGGTCAATACCGGCATCGAGGCCGGCATGGTGATGGCCATCGTGTTCTGCGTCGCGATGATGGCCCTGTCCCAGCGCATCAAGATGAAGAACGTGCGCCGCTGAACGCCGCGGCGCGCCGTTGCCGCGCTCAGTGCAGGAAGGTGTGGTAGACCACCAGGCCCGCGATGACGGCCAGCGCGGCCAGCCACGACAGCCGGTTGACCCATTGCGAGGGCAGGTGCAGGGCATGCGCGCCGCCGGCGGCCATCGGCCTGGCCACGCGCGGCGGACGGGGCGCGGGACGTTCCAGCGCCCGGCACGCGCAGACCGAGAACAGCGCGAAGAAGTTGTCCATCATCTTGCGCGCGATCTTCTCGGCCTGGTCCGTGCGCAACTGGGCGAGCTTGCCTTCCAGGTCGGCGTGGGCGGTGTACGAGACCCGCGTGCCGTCGCCTTCCGGCGTCAGCCGGATGTCGGCGTAACCCTTGGCCGATCCGGCCACGCCGCCTTCCCCCTCGAAAGTGAGGTGGTAGGAGTCCTGGGGCCGGATGTCGGTCAGCTGCAGCCGGCCGTGGAAGCGGGCCGACAGCGGGCCGACCTCGGCCCGCAGGTTGACCCGGTATTCGTTTTCGGAGAGGCGCTCGACCTTTTCGCATCCGCTGATACAGACCTTGAGGGTCTCGGGAGCGACGAGCTTGTTCCAGGTGCGTTCCTGGGACGCTGGAATCAGGCGCGAACCGGATATGTCCATGGTGAGTCTCCTTCGCCTTGGGGGCAGGGCCTGCGTGCCTGCCGTGTTGGCTGGCCGGCCGGTCTGTGCCGGCTGGGCTGGGGCGGTGACGTCCTTGTGGTCAATGTGCCACTAATCGCCATGGGTGTCCAGACGGGTTCAGTCCGCGCGCAGGTCCGGCAGGGGGCGCGGGCGCCGCTGGTGGTCGGTCGCCACGTAGACCAGGGTGGCCTCGGTGACCTTGACGACTTCCGAGTTGAGGCGGATGCGTTCGGCGTAGACCTCGACCGCGACCGTGATCGAGGTGCGGCCGGTCTTGACGATGTGGGCGTAGAAGCTGAGCAGGTCGCCCACGAACACCGGTTCCTTGAACACGAACGAGGTCACGGCCACGGTGGCGACGCGGCCGTTGGCGCGGCCCTGGGCGGGCACCGACCCGGCAAGGTCGACCTGGGCCATGATCCAGCCCCCGAACACGTCGCCCGACGGGTTGGAGTCGGCGGGCATGGGGATGACGCGCAGCACCGGCATCTGGCCGGCGGGCAGCGAATTGGGGGCAGGGGGCGGGTAGGGGAGCGAATCGGTCACGCTGGACTCCACGAAGATGGTCGGTGCGGCGCGGGGCCATGCGGCAAGTGTATGCCCGGCCGGGCGCGGCACCGGCCCCACGGTACAATTTCCGCCGGTTCCTCCACGGTTGCAAGCATGGAAGCCAAGTGGCTCGAAGATTTCATCGCGCTGGCCGAGACCCGTTCGTTTTCGCGGGCGGCCGAGCTGCGACACATCACGCAGCCCGCCTTCTCGCGCCGTATCCAGGCCCTGGAGGCCTGGGTCGGCACCGATCTGGTCGACCGCGCCGTCTACCCCACCCGCCTGACGCCCGCCGGCGAGACCTTCCGCGCCGAAGCCATCGCCATGCTGGCCAAGCTGGACGAGACCCGCGCGATGCTGCGGGGCATGCGTCCCGCCTCGCAGGCGGTGATCGACTTCGCCGTACCCCATACCCTGTCGCTGACCTTCTTCCCGCGCTGGCTGAGCCGTATCCGGGCCGAGGCCGGCCTGCCGGATTTCACGGCCAGGCTGATGGCGCTGAACGTCCATGACGCCGCGATCAGCCTGGTGCAGGGCGGCAGCGACCTGGTCATGGTCTATTACCATCCCCGCCAGCCGGTCCAGCTCGATCCGCGCCACTACGACATGCTGGTGCTGGGCAGCGAGGCGGTCTACCCCTATGCGCGCAGCAAGCCCGACGGCACGCCCGAGTACGTCCTGGGCGGGGGCGGCCCGGTGCCCTACCTGGCCTACGCGCCCAACGCCTACCTGGGCCGCATCGTCGACCTGATCCTGGCGGGCGCCCAGCCCCGGCCGCCGCTGGACGAGCGCTACGAAACCGACATGGCCGAGGGGCTGAAGGCCATGGCGCTCGAGGGGCACGGGGTGGCCTTCCTGCCCGAGAGCGCGGTCAGCCGCGAGGTGGCCGCGCGCCGCCTGGCCTGCGCGGGCGAGGCCTATACCGAGACCATGGAGATCCGGCTCTACCGCGAACGCGCGCCGGCCGGCGTTCCCGCCAAGCCGCTGGTCGACGCCCTTTGGGACTATCTGTCCGCCGCGCGCTGACGCGTCCCTGGCCGCCGGGCATTTTCCTGGCAATGCAAAAAAAACATTGGCCAATGCGAACACGGCATTGGCGCTATCGCGGGGCGCCTGCCTATAGTGTTTTCCATCGGGCGCCGCATGGTGCGGCGGCCTTTCCGATGGACATCGAACATGAGCAGCAATGCCGCTTCCGGCCTCTTCCGCATCGAACACGACCTGCTTGGCGAGCGCGAGATTCCCGCCGACGCCTACTGGGGCATCCATTCCCTGCGCGCCCGCGAGAACTTTCCGATTTCCGGCTCGACCATAGGCGGCCAGGCCGACCTGGTGCGGGCCCTGGCCTGCGTCAAGCTGGCGGCGGCCCGCGCCAACCAGGACCTGGGCGTGCTGCCCGCGGAACGGGCCGGGGCGATCGTCCAGGCCTGCCAGGAGATCATCGAAGGCGCGCTGCACGACCAGTTCATCGTCGACGTGATCCAGGGCGGGGCCGGCACCTCGACCAACATGAACGCCAACGAGGTCATCGCCAATCGTGCGCTGGAGCTGCTGGGGGCCAGGAAGGGCCAGTACGACGTCCTGCACCCCATCCAGGACGTGAACGCCTCGCAAAGCACCAACGACGTCTATCCGACCGCGCTGCGCATCGCGATGTGCTTTTCCTTGCAGCGCCTGCTGGTGGCCATGGCCGAACTGCGCGGCGCCTTCGAGGCCAAGGCGCTGGAGTTCGACGACGTGCTGAAGATGGGGCGCACGCAGTTGCAGGACGCGGTGCCGATGACGCTGGGCCAGGAGTTCCTGACCTATGCCGTCATGCTGGGCGAGGACGAGGCGCGGCTGGGCGAGGCCCGGACACTGATGGTGGAAGTGAACCTGGGCGCGACCGCCATCGGTACCGGCATCAATACCGATCCCGACTACAGCCCGCTGGCGGTGCGGTACCTGGCCGAGATCACGGGGCTGCCGCTGGTGCGCGCGGCGAACATGATCGAGGCGACGCAGGACACGGGCGCGTTTGTGCAGTTGTCCGGCGTCCTGAAGCGCGTGGCCTGCAAGCTGTCCAAGACCTGCAACGACCTGCGGCTGCTGTCGTCGGGACCGCAGTCGGGGCTGAACGAGATCAACCTCCCGGAGCGCGCGGCGGGCAGCTCCATCATGCCGGGGAAGGTGAACCCCATCATTCCGGAAGTGGTCAACCAGGTGGCCTTCGAGGTCATCGGTAACGACATGACGATCACGATGGCGTCCGAAAGCGGCCAGCTGCAGCTCAATGCCTTCGAGCCCATCATCGCGTGGAGCCTGGTCAAGAGCATTTCGCACCTGGAAGCGGCATGCACCACGTTGACGCACAACTGCGTCAAGGGGATCACGGCGAATCGCGAGCGGCTGGCGCAGGCCGTGAAGCGGTCGGCGGGGCTGGCGACGGCCCTGAATCCGGTGCTCGGGTACGAGGCGGCGACGCGGATCGCGCGGGATGCGATGCGGACGGGCCGGCCGGTGGCGGATCTGGTGCTGGAAGCGGGGCTGCTGGATGCGGAGACCCTGGAGCAGGTCCTCAAGCCGGAGGTGTTGACGCGGCCCTACCGGTTCAAGAAAGTGGCGGTTTGAGATGAGGGGTGGTCCGGGAGGGTGACGGCACGTTCCCGGGCTTCGGCTCGGGTAAAAATCCATGTCCGTACTGTCGGCTTGTTGCTACACTCGGCCGACATCGTTACTAGTTACGGAAGGGAGATTCCATGAAGAAACTCGTGCTGCTCTCCGCCGCGCTGACCCTGGTCGCCGTGTCGTCTGTCTCGGCGCAAGACCTGACCGGCCGGCTCAAGAAGATCAAGGACACGGGGACGCTGACGCTTGGCTATCGCGATTCCTCCATTCCTTTCTCCTACCTGGACGACAACCAGAAATCCATCGGTTACTCGATGGACATCTGCTACAAGATCGCCGACGCGATCAAGAGCCACCTGAAGCTGCCCAAGCTGAACGTCGCGCTTGCGCCGGTCACCTCGGCCACCCGTATTCCCCTCATCGCCAACGGCACGGTGGACCTCGAATGCGGGTCGACCACCAACAATGCCGAGCGCCAGCAGCAGGTGTCGTTCGCGCCGACCACGTTCGTGACGGCCACGCGTTTCGTCGCCAAGAAAAGCTCGAAACTGAACGACCTTTCAGACTTCAAGGGCAAGACCGTCGTCTCCACGGCCGGCACCAGCAACCTGAAGTGGCTGACCGAGACCAACGGCAAGGAAAACCTGGGCATGCAGATCATCCCCGCCAAGGACCATGCCGATGCCTTCCTGATGGTCGACAGCGGGCGCGCCGCAGCCTTCTTCATGGACGACATCCTGCTGTACGGGCTGGTGGCCAACTCCAAGAGCCCGGACCAGTGGATGGTCAGCAGCAAGGCCTATACCGTCGAGCCCTACGGCATGATCGAGCCCAAGGACGACCCGGCGTTCAAGAAGGTGGTGGACGACGCCGTCGTGGCGATGATGAAGTCGGGCGAGGTCGAGAAGCTCTATCAGAAGTGGTTCAACTCGCCCATTCCGCCGCGCAACGTCAACCTGAAGGTGCCCATGAGCGATTCGCTCAAGAAGGTGATCGCCAATCCCACCGATTCGGGAGACCCAGCAGCCTATCGCTGATTGCCGGGCCGGAAGGCCAGGCAGCCGGCCATGCGCTGCGCATGATCGAGCAGGATTCCAGGGGACCCGAGCGGTCCCCTGTTTCCATGGGGCCGGCCCCGTGCCGGACCGGGTAAGCACGTCGGAGCCGCGATGAACTACAACTGGAACTGGAAGATCTTCTGGGAGCTGTCGCCAGACGGCCAGGGCACCTACATGGACACGTTGCTGTCGGGCCTGCAGTGGACGCTGGCCACGGCCCTGGCGGCATGGGTGATCGCCTTCGTGCTGGGCTCCATCGTCGGCGTGGTGCGCACCACGCAGGTCAAGTGGGCGGTACGCCTGGCCGGGGCCTACGTGGAGCTGTTCCGCAACATCCCGCTGCTGGTGCAGCTTTTCCTGTGGTATTTCGTGCTGCCCGAGCTGCTGCCCGAGGCGCTGGGCAACGCGATCAAGCAGATCGCGCCGCCGTGGGGCGCGTACTGGCCGGCGGTGCTGTGCCTGGGGTTCTTCACCTCGGCGCGGGTAGCGGAACAGGTACGGGCCGGCATCGAGTCGCTGCCGCGCGGGCAGCGCATGGCGGCCACCGCGCTGGGGCTGCGCGGCACGCAGGTCTATCGCTATGTGTTGCTGCCCATCGCCTACCGGGTGATCCTGCCGCCGCTGACGTCCGAGTTCATGAACATCATCAAGAACTCGTCGGTTGCCATGACCATCGGCCTGCTGGAACTCACGGGCCGCGCCCGGTCGATGCAGGAATTCAGCTTCCAGGTGTTCGAGGCCTTCGCCGCGGCCACGGTGCTGTACCTGATCGTCAGCCTGGTCGTCGTCACCTTCATGCGCTGGGTGGAGCGGCGCGTGGCGGTGCCCGGCTTCATCGGGCCCGCGCGCGGCGGCTCGCACTGAACGGGGGCGGACATGTTCGGCAATTTCGATTTCGACGTCATCTGGCGCACGCTGCCCTACCTGTTCAAGGAGGGCATGACCTTCACGCTGACGCTGACCGCGATGGCGACGGCGGGCGGCATCGTCTTCGGCACGTTGCTGGCGATGATGCGGCTGTCGCGCTTCCGCTGGCTGTCGGCCGTGGCGGGCGCCTACGTCAACCTGATGCGCTCGCTGCCGCTCTTGCTGGTGATCTTCTGGTTCTATTTCCTGGTGCCCTACATCGGCGCGTGGATCATCGGGTCGTCCACGCCGATCAAGGTCGGCGCCTACTGGTCCTCGGTCATCACCTTCACGATGTTCGAGGCGGCCTTCTTCTGCGAGATCATGCGGGCCGGCATCCAGTCGATTTCGCGCGGGCAGACCTACGCCGCCTACGCGCTGGGCCTGAACTACTGGCAGACCATGGGCAGCGTGGTCCTGCCGCAGGCCTTCCGCAACATGATTCCGGTGCTGCTGACGCAGACCATCGTGCTGTTCCAGGACACGTCGCTGGTGTATGTGCTGTCGATCACGGATTTCCTGGGGGCGGCGTCGAAGGTGGCGCAGCGCGACGGGCGGCTGGTCGAGATGTACGTGTTCGCGGCGGTGGTGTATTTCATCATCTGCTTTGCGGCGTCCAGGCTGGTGCGGCGCTTGCAGCAGCGGGTGGCGATCGTCCGCTGACCCGGCCCGGGGATATTTTCAGGAGAGTCTCGAATGATCGAGATCAAGCATGTCAGCAAGTGGTACGGGTCTTTCCAGGTGTTGGCCGATTGCACGACGTCGGTGGCGACCGGCGAAGTGGTGGTGGTGTGCGGGCCATCGGGGTCGGGCAAGTCGACGTTGATCAAGACGGTCAACGCGCTGGAGCCCTTCCAGGAAGGGGAGATCGTGGTGGACGGCATCTCGGTGGGCGATGCGAAGACGAATCTGCCGAAGCTGCGCTCGAAGGTGGGGATGGTGTTCCAGCATTTCGAGCTGTTTCCCCATTTGTCGGTGATGGACAACCTGACGCTGGCGCAGGTGAAGGTGCTGGGGCGCGGGAAGGACGAGGCCGAGGAGCGGGCGCAGAAGTTGCTGGACCGGGTGGGGCTGAAGGCGCATCGGGAGAAGTTCCCGGGGCAGTTGTCGGGGGGGCAGCAGCAGCGGGTGGCGATCGCGCGGGCGTTGTCGATGGACCCGGTCGCGATGCTGTTCGATGAGCCGACGTCGGCGCTGGATCCCGAGATGGTCAACGAGGTGCTGGATGTGATGGTGGATCTGGCGAAAGAGGGAATGACGATGATGGTGGTGACCCACGAGATGGGGTTCGCCAGGAAGGTGGCGCATCGGGTGGTGTTCATGGACGGGGGAAGGATCGTGGAGGACACCGACAAGGAAACGTTCTTCGATCCGTCGGCGCAGCGGTCCGAGCGTGCCCGCCATTTCCTGTCGAAGATCCTGCCGCATTGATTTAGAAAGGGGGGCGGTCTGTACGGCGGCAGGGGGCGGCTGGCGGGCACGGCCCTGTAAGGGCTAGCGAAGCCGGTCTCGGCTTCGCCGAGACTTCCCGGGTTTCAGGCGTCCGTCGGGGCGGGCGCAGAACTCGCGCGGGGATAGCCCCCCGGGCTATCCCTACTGCCGCGCTCGAACAGCTGCGCCCTTGCTTCCCCGCCGGACGCCTGAAACCCGGCGGCTCCGAATAGCCCTCACAGGGCCGTGCCCGCCAGCCGCCCCCTGCCGCCGTACAGACCTGGAAGAGGGGGCGAGGTATCCCCGTTACCACGACAACCCTTCTTCCCTGTCCCGTCGCCGATGCGCGAACCGTTCCGCCAGGAAATCCACGAAGGCGGTGGTCTTGGCGGACAGATTCTGGCGTTCGGGGTAGAGCGCGAAGATGTCGGCCGAGGGGGTGTGCCATTCTTCCAGGACGGCGACCAGCCTGCCCGAGCGCAGGTAGGCGCCGACTTCCCATTCCGAACGCATGATGATGCCGTGGCCCTCCAGGGCCCAGTACAGGGCGCTTTCGCCGTCGTTGGCGCTGAGGGGGCCGCGCACCTTGACGGTTTCGGCGCGGGTACCGGAGCGCAGGTGCCAGGTGCCGTAGGCGGTATCGCTTTCACGGATGACGATGCAGGGGTGGCGGGCCAGGTCGCGCGGGGAGGCGGGGGGCGCGTGGCGCTTCAGGTAGATGGGCGAGGCGCACAGCAGGCGGCGGTTGGAGGCGATCTTGCGGGCGGTCAGGCGGGCGTCGGGGAGGTCGCCGATGCGGATGCAGACGTCGAAGGATTCGTCCAGCAGGCTGGCGGGGCGGTCGGTCAGGTGCAACTGGGCCTGGACGGCGGGGAAGCGTTTGAGGAAATCGGACAGGGCGGGGGCGATGTGGTGGCGGCCGAAGCCCAGGGTGGCGTTGATGCGCAGCAGGCCCCGGGGTTCGTCGCGGCTGCGGCCGACGGTATGTTCCAGTTCCTCGACGTCGGCCAGGATGCGGTTGCCTTCGCGCAGGTAGAGCTCGCCCTCGTGGGTCAGCGCGATGCGGCGGGTGGTGCGGTTGAGCAGGCGCACGCCCAGGCGCCGCTCCAGCCGCTGCAGGCGCTTGCTGACGGCCGGGGTGGACAGGCCCAGTTCGCGGGCGGCGGAGGACAGGCTGCCCTGGCGGATCAGGAGCGAAAAGAAGGCGAGGTCGGAGATGGTGTCCATTGTTAACTTCCATTCAACAATGGTTTTTATCTCGTTCAATTATGAAGGACAAGCGCGAGATACACTTGATCCATTCCATCCCGCACCGGTTTTCGCGACAGGCTTGCGTGCCGGCGCCATCACGACAAGGACGTTTCATCCATGGCCCACCGCATTGCAGTGATCCCCGGCGACGGCATCGGCACCGAGGTCGTCCCAGAAGGCTTGCGTGTCCTGGAGGCGGCGGCGTCGCGCTTCGGCATCGGCCTGTCGTTCGACCGGTTCGATTTCGCCTCGTGCCAGTACTACGCCCGGCATGGCGCGATGCTGCCCGACGACTGGAAGGAGCAGATCGGCGGCCATGACGCGATCTTCTTCGGCGCGGTAGGCTGGCCGGCCACGGTGCCGGACCACGTCTCGCTGTGGGGTTCGCTGTTGAAGTTCCGCCGCGAGTTCGACCAGTACGTGAACCTGCGCCCCGTGCGGCTGATGCCCGGCGTGCCCTCGCCGCTGGCCAACCGCAAGCCGGGCGACATCGATTTCTACGTGGTGCGCGAGAACACCGAAGGCGAGTATTCCAGCGTGGGCGGCCGCATGTTCGAAGGCACCGACCGCGAAGTCGTGCTGCAGGAAACGGTCATGACGCGCACCGGGGTCGACCGGGTGCTGAAGTTCGCGTTCGACCTGGCGGCGTCGCGGCCCCGCAAGCACCTGACTTCGGCCACCAAGTCCAACGGCATCGCCATCAGCATGCCGTACTGGGACGAGCGGGTGGAGGCGATGGCGGGCACGTATGGCGACGTGCGCGTGGACAAGTTCCACATCGACATCCTGACCGCCAATTTCGTGCTGCATCCCGACTGGTTCGACGTGGTGGTGGCGTCCAACCTGTTCGGCGACATCCTGTCCGACCTGGGGCCCGCCTGCACCGGCACCATCGGCATCGCGCCCTCGGCCAACCTGAATCCCGACCGCCGCTTCCCGTCGCTGTTCGAGCCGGTGCACGGCTCGGCGCCCGACATCGCCGGCAAGGGCGTGGCCAATCCCATCGCGCAGATCTGGTCGGGCGCATTGATGCTGGAGTTCCTGGGCCACAAGGCGGGGCACGACGCCATCCTGTCTGCCATCGAGACCGTGTTGTCCGACGGCCCGCGCACGCCCGACATGGGCGGCAAGGCGGTCACGGCCGACGTCGGCAAGGCGGTGGCGGAAATCGTCGCGAAAAGCTAGGGGCCGCCATGTCCGAGATCTCGCTCTTCAACGACCGGCTGCAGCACTTCCACGTCAATGGCGTGGACATCGCCACGCGCGTGGGCGGCACCGGGCCGGCGCTGCTGCTGATGCACGGACATCCCCAGTCCCATGCCATGTGGCACAAGCTGTGGGCCCGGCTGACCAACCGCTATACCTGCGTCGCCATCGACCTGCGCGGCTATGGCGACAGCGGCATGCCGGCGGACGAGCCGGCCGGGCACGAGGCCTTCTCCAAGCGCACGATGGCGGTGGACGCGGTGGAGGTGATGCGCTGCATCGGCTACGAGACTTTCGGCGTGCTGGCCCACGACCGCGGGGCGCGCGTCGCGCACCGGCTGGCGCTGGACCATGCCGAGCGGATCGAGCGCATGATGCTGCTGGACATCGCGCCCACGCTGGACATGTACGAGGGCACCACGCGCGGTTTCGCGCAGGCCTACTACCACTGGTTCTGGCTGATCCAGCCGGCGCCCTTTCCGGAAAAGCTGATCGGCGCCGATCCGGCGTTCTATCTGCGTTCCGTGATGGGCGGCCGCCACGCGGGCCTGGCTCCCTTCGCCGATCGCGCGATGGCCGAGTACGAACGCTGCGCGCGCCATCCGCATTGGGCGCACGCGATCTGCGAGGACTATCGCGCGGCCGCCACCATCGACCTGGAACACGATCGCGCCGACCGCGACCAGGGCAACCGCGTGGATTGCCCGCTGCGGGTGCTGTGGGGCGGGAAGGGCGTGGTGGGGCGCTATTTCGACGTACTGGACCTGTGGCGCAGGCAGGCCTCGCAGGTCGACGGCCGGGCGCTGGACTGCGGCCACTACATCGCCGAGGAAGCGCCCGACGCGCTGTGGGCCGAGATCGAGTCGTTCTGGCCCGCGGCCGACTGAGGTTCAGGGGTCGCCGGCGGCGCCCACGAACTTGGCCCGGGGCCGCAGCAGCATGCCGCTCAGGCGCTGCTCCTGCACGTGGGCGACCCAGCCCGCCATGCGCGCCAGCGTGAACAGCGTGCCCACCGATTGGCGTGGCACGCCCATGGCCATGGCCAGGACGATGCCGCCGAGCTCATGCCGGGGATGCAGGCCGAACTCGCCGCGCACGTCGTCGATGAAGCGATGGACCTGTTCGAGCGCCGCCTTCTTGCGCGGCCGGTTGCGGGCCAGTTCGAGCAGCAGCTCGGCGCGTTCGTCGCCCTTGGGATAGAGCGGGTGGCCGAAGCCGGGCACGCTGGCGCCGCGCTCGTGTTGCGCGCGCGCCCGCTGCATGAGGCCGGCGGCGTCGTCGGCGCTGCGCAGGAAGTCTTCGATCCGGTCGTACATCCGCCCCAGGTGCACGCCGGCCGAGCTGCAGATGGCCGATGCGACGCAGCTGTGCAGGGTCGATCCGCCCGAGGCCGCCACGCGCGCGGCGAAGGTGCTGGGCGAGAGCTCGTGGTCGGCGAACAGCACCAGGAAGGCTTCCATGGCTTGCAGGTTGGCCGGGCTGGCGGGCAGGTCCAGGGCCGCCAGCAGGCCCTCGGCCATGGACGCCTCGTCGGGTATGGCATGGAAGCGCCGCCGGCGCGACACCAGGCCCATGCAGCCGGCCAGGGTCTTGATCAGCTGCCGCGCGGCTTCGTGCATGTGGCCGCCGCGCATGCGGTCTTCCACCGATCCTCGCGACATGCCCAGGCGCAGGGTGACGATGGCCATGATCTCCAGCAGCCCGCTGTTGGACTTGGGCGGCGCCAGCGATTCCAGCAGGGTTTCCTGGAGCCGGGGCGTGATGCCCGTATCCCAGCGGCGCGGCGCATCGTGCCAGACGCCGGTCCACAGCAGCTCGCACACGGCTTCGTAGCTGGCGTGGCCGCGGGCCAGCCGTACCGCGGAATGGCCGCGGTAGTGCGGACCGTCGGAACGGATCTCGGTGATCGAGGTGGGAATGATGGGCTCGCCCCAGTTCATGGCCGAGGCGGCCACCGCCCCGTGCCCCGAGCGGGCGGTGGAGCGCGCCTTGACCCGCAGGACGTCCTCGTGCAGGTACAGGCGCTGGCGCGTGTCCGGCTGCTTGACGCTGCGTATCCATCCCTTGCTGACGTAGGCATAGAGGGTCTGCATGCGTATGCCCAGCAGCTCCACGGCTTCCTTGGCGCTGAGATAGTCCTTGTGCGGCATGGTCTTCAAGGTTGATCGATCTTCATCAATATTCTACGGCCCCGCCCCCCTGCGTGGCTGCCGTGCACGGCTGGTATAGTCGGGCGGACCGACACTTCCATCGAGCAAGGATTCCCCATGACGGATCTTTCCGCTTTCCCGATCACCCGCAAATGGCCCGCGCAGCATCCGGACCGCATCCAGCTCTATTCGCTGCCCACGCCCAATGGCGTGAAGGCCTCGATCATGCTCGAGGAAACCGGCCTGCCGTACGAGCCGCACCGGGTGGCGTTCGACACCCAGGACCAGATGTCGGCGGAGTTCCTGTCGCTCAACCCGAACAACAAGATTCCCGCCATCCTCGATCCCGACGGCCCGGGCGGCAAGCCGCTGCCGCTGTTCGAGTCCGGCGCCATCCTGATCTACCTGGCCGAGAAATCGGGCAAGTTCATCCCGCGGGATCCCGCCGGCCGCTACCAGGCCATGCAGTGGGTGATGTTCCAGATGGGAGGCATCGGCCCCATGTTCGGCCAGGTGGGGTTCTTCCATAAATTCGCCGGCAAGGACTACGAGGACAAGCGCCCCCGCGACCGCTACGTGGCCGAGTCGCGTCGCCTGCTGGGCGTGCTGGACCACCACCTGGAAGGCAAGGCCTGGATCCTGGGCGACGACTACGGCATTGCCGACATCGCCACCTTCCCCTGGGTGCGCAACCTGGTGGGCTTCTACGGCGCGGGCGAGCTGGTCGGGTTCGCCGACTTCGCCAACGTGAAGCGGGTGCTGGATGCCTTCGTGGCGCGTCCCGCCGTGCAGCGGGGCTTGCAGATTCCGGCGGCGCCCGGCGCCTGAGGACGGCTGCGACCAGGTGCCACGCGGGGGCGTGGTGCATGCCGGCGCGATGGGTGGAATAGGGATTTCATCCAGCTAGCCAAGCGGTGGCGGGCAGCCATAATGGCTATCACCACGAAAAGAGACATCAGCCGTTCCCCGCGTATGCATCAACTCCTCCTGGAATCGTTTCAAGCGGCCGTCGCCGCCGCCGACCCCCTCCACATCACCGCCCGCCACCTTCCGGCCCCACCCAGGGGCCGCACGGTCGTCGTCGGCGCGGGCAAGGCCGCTGCCAGCATGGCCCGCGCCGTCGAGGCCGCCTGGCCCGCCGACGCCCCGCTGGAGGGCCTGGTCGTGACCCGCTACGGGCACGGCATGCCGCTCGACCGCATCGCCTGCGTCGAGGCCGGCCACCCCGTGCCCGACGCGGCCGGCGAACGGGCCGCCGGCGACATCCTTCGGCTGGCTTGCGACCTGGGCGAGGACGACCTGCTGATCGTGCTCGTGTCCGGCGGCGGTTCCAGCCTGTTGTCGCTGCCGGTGCCGGCGGTGCCCATGGCCGCGCTGCGCGAGGTCACCCAGTCGCTGCTGCGCAGCGGCGCCCCCATCGAATCGATGAACGTGGTGCGCAAGCACCTGTCGCAGTTGCAGGGCGGACGCCTGGCCGCGTCGACGCGGGCCCGGGTCCTGGGCCTGATCGTCTCCGACGTCGCCGGCGACGATCCGTCCGCCATCGCCTCCGGTCCCACGGTGGCCGATCCCAGCACCTATGCCGACGCGCTCGACATCCTGCGCCGCCACGGCGTGCAGGCGCCGCGGCCGGTGGTCGACTGGCTCGAGGGCGGGGCCGCGGGGCGCCACCCCGAGACGCCCAAGGCGGGCGATCCGGTGTTCCAGCGGGTGGAGAACCACGTCATCGCCACCGCCCAGCAAAGCCTGCAGGCCGGCGCGCGCGTGCTGCGCCGCGCGGGTATCCAGGCGGTGGTGCTGGGCGACACCGTCACGGGCGAGGCCCGCGAGGTGGCCAAGGTCTATGCCGCGCTGGCGCGCCAGATCGTGCGGCATGGCGAACCCTTCGATGCGCCGGTGGCGCTGGTATCCGGAGGAGAATGCACGGTCACGGTGCGTGGAAGCGGCCGTGGCGGGCGCTGCACCGAATTCCTGCTGTCGCTGGCCGCCGAGCTGTGCGGCGAAGCCAGGATCTCGGCCCTGGCCTGCGACACCGATGGCATCGACGGCAGCGAGGACAACGCCGGCGCCTGGTGGGACAGCGAGCGCCTGCGGCGGGCTGCGGCCCGGGGCGTCGCGCCCGGCCCGTGGCTGGACGCCAACGACGCCTGGGGCTATTTCCGGGAACTCGACACCCTGATCACGACGGGGCCCACGCTGACCAACGTCAACGACTACCGGGTCATACTGATCGAGGCCGAGCGAACCAGTCGCTGACCAGCTTCACCCAGAAGCTGGCCCCCAGCGGCAGCAGTTCGTCGTTGAAGTCGTAGCTGCCGTTGTGCAGGGTGCATGGCCCCAGCCCGTGGCCCGCCTCGCGATGCGCGCCGTCGCCGTTGCCGATGAAGACGTAGCAGCCGGGTTTTTCCTGCAGCATGAAGGCGAAGTCCTCGGCGCCCATCGTCGGTTCGGTCGCGGCATCCACCTGGTTGGGCCCGACCAGCGAGCGCAGCACGTCGGTCACGAAACGGGTCTCGTCGGGATGGTTGATCAGCGGCGGGTACTTGCGCTGGAAGTCGACCTCGATGCGGGCGCCGTGGGCCAGCTCCATGCCCCGGGCGATCTCGTGCATGCGCTGCTCGATCAGGTCCAGGACCTCGATGGTGAAGGTGCGCACCGTGCCGACCATCTCGGCCTCGTCGGGCACGATGTTGGTGGTCGTGCCCGCGTGGATCTGGGTGATGCTGAGCACCGCGGTGTCGATGGGCTTCTTGTTGCGGGTCAGGATGGTCTGCAGCGACTGCGCGAGCTGCACCGCGATCATGACCGGATCGATGCCCAGGTGGGGCAGCGCGGCGTGGGTGCCCTTGCCCCGGACGACGATGCGGAAATCGTTGCTGGAGGCCATCATCGGGCCCGGCGTCACGGCGAAGCTGCCCACCGGGATGCCGGGCCAGTTGTGCATGCCGAACACCGCCTCCATGGGAAAGCGCGTGAACAGCCCGTCGTCGATCATGGCCTTGCCGCCGCCGCCGCCTTCCTCGGCCGGCTGGAAGATCAGGTAGACGGTGCCGGGGAAGTCGCGGTGCGCCGCCAGGTGGCGGGCGGCGCCCAGCAGCATGGCGCAGTGGCCGTCGTGGCCGCAGGCGTGCATCTTGCCTGGGTTCACGCTGGCGTGCTCGAAGGTGTTGAGTTCCTGCAGGGGCAGGGCGTCCATGTCGGCCCGCAGGCCGATGGCCGGTCCGTTCCTGTCCGTGCCTTCCAGGACGCCGACCAGGCCGGTGCCCCCCAGGCCGCGCACGACGGGGATGCCCCATCCTTCCAGCAGGCGGGCAATGGTGTCCGACGTGCGGTGCTCCTCGTAGCACAGCTCGGGGTGGGCGTGGAGGTCGCGTCGGATCGTCTTCAGGTCGCTGTGGAAAGCGACGATGGGTTCGAGCAGATTCATGTGGAACTCCTGAACGTTGCCCCGCCGCGGGTGCGAGCGCGCCGCGCCTTGTCCAGGCGGTCGCGAAGGCGGGAAGGGCCGATGTGCCGCGCCGTGTCCGGCGTCGCCGGCGGGGTCGTGTGCCCCGGGGCCGGCGGTTACCATAGCCATTATCTCCAATGAGCTTGTCCATGGCGAGTGTAACGACGAGGGGCCGGGCGGCCTGGGGCGCCCTGGTCCTGGCAGCGGCGCTGGCCGGGTGCGCCGACCTGCGCTACTACGCGCAGTCGATAGGCGGACATTCGTCGCTGCTGCAGGCGGCGCGGCCGGTCGACGAGGTCCTGGCCGATCCCGCCACCTCCCCCGATTTGCGCGAGCGATTGCGTCATGCGCAAGACGCGCGCCGCTATGCCAGCCAGGTGCTGGGCCTGCCCGACAACCGCAGCTACACCGAATACGCCGACGTCAAGCGCCCCTACGTGGTCTGGAACGTGTTCGCCACGCCGGAACTGTCCCTGCGGCTCAAGCAGTCCTGTTTTCCGGTGGTGGGATGCATAGACTACCGGGGCTACTACAGCGAAGCCGAGGCCCGGCGGACGGCCGCCGAACTGAAGGCACGGGGCTGGGACGTGCACGTGGGCGGCGTGCCCGCCTATTCGACGCTGGGCTGGTATCCCGACCCCTTCGTCAACACTTTCATCCGTCTGCCGCCGGCCGAGGTCGCGCGCCTGGTCTTCCACGAACTGACCCACCAGGCGGTCTACGCGAAGAACGACACGACGTTCAACGAGTCGCTGGCCACGGCGGTCGAGCAGATCGGCGTCGAGCGCTGGCTGCGGGAGCCCCGCAACCAGTCGCTGCGGCCGGCCTACGAGGCCTTCGATGCGCGTCGGCGCGATTTCGTCGCGCTGCTGCTGGAGACCCGGCGGCAACTGGCGCAGGCCTATGGCGAGACCGGCGCCCGGCAGGGTCCGGCGCCCACCACGCCCGATCCGGTGGGCCTGGGGCCGGACGAGATCGAGCGGCGGCGCGCGCGCAAGGCCGAAATCATCGCCGACCTGCGGTCCCGCTACGAACGGATGAAGCGCGAGCGCTGGAACGGCTACGCCGGCTACGACGCCTGGTTCGCGCAGGCGTTGAACAACGCGCAGTTCGCGGCCATGGGCGCGTACCACCAGTGGGTGCCGGCGCTGCGGGCCATGGCGCGCCGCTGCGAGAGTTGCCGCGACGGCAGCCTGACGCCGTTCCTGGACGAGGCGCGCGAGCTGGCGCGGCTGCCGTATGCCGAGCGCCGGCGGCGATTGCAGGCGGAAACCGACCGCGTGCAGGCCGCTGGGCTATCATCGGCCCCATAGGCCGACACCACGCGGCACAGACTAGACCAGGAGACGTGCATGCAAAGACCGTGGCTGGCGTACTACCCGCCGGGCATTCCCGCCGACATCGACCCGGGACGCTATCGGTCCCTGATCCAGTTGCTGGAGGAATCGTTCGCGCAGTACGCCGAGCGCCCGGCCTTCGTCTGCATGGGCAGGACGCTTGCCTACGCCGACATCGACGCCATGTCGCGCAAGCTGGGAGCCTGGCTGCAATCGCGCGGACTGCCGCGCGGCGCGCGCGTGGCCCTGATGATGCCCAATGTCCTGCAGTATCCCGTGGCCATCGCGGCGGTGCTGCGGGCCGGCTATACGGTGGTCAACGTCAACCCCCTCTACACCGCCCCGGAACTGGAGCACCAGCTCAAGGACAGCGGCGCCGAGGCCATCGTCATCCTGGAGAACTTCGCCCACACCCTGCAGCGGGTGCTGTCCGCCACGGCCATCCGGCACATCGTGGTGGCGTCCATGGGCGACCTGATGGGCGGCGTGAAGGGCACCGTGGTCAATGCCGTGGTGCGCTACGTCAAGAAGCTCGTCCCGCCGTTCAGCCTGCCGGGCGCGGTAAGCTTCCGGCGCGCGCTGGCGCAAGGGGCGGCGCGGGAACTGGCGCGCCCCGAGATCGGGCCCGACGACGTCGCCTTCCTGCAGTACACCGGCGGCACGACGGGCGTGGCCAAGGGGGCCGTCCTGTTGCACCGGAACCTCGTCGCCAACGTCCTGCAATGCGATGCCTGGCTGCTGACCGACGAGCAGCCCGCCAGGCAGGGCGGACAGCGCACCCAGCACATCTTCGTCTGCGCCCTGCCGCTGTATCACATCTTCGGTCTGACGGTGTGCGCCCTGCTCGGCATGCGGGCCGGCGGCCTCAACGTGATGGTGCCCAATCCGCGCGACATTCCCGACCTGGTCAGGACGCTGTCGGGCTACCGCTTCACGCTGTTTCCCGGCGTCAACACCCTGTTCAACGCCCTGCTCAACAACGAGCAGTTCCGGTCGCTGGACTTCTCGGGCCTGCGCGTGAGCGTGGGCGGCGGCATGGCGGTGCAGAAGGCGGTGGCCGACCGTTGGCGCGAGGTGACCAAGTCCCCGCTGTGCGAGGGCTACGGGCTGTCGGAAACGTCGCCGGTGGCCTGCTGCACGCCCATCAATATCAAGGAATATTCCGGCACCATCGGCATTCCGCTGCCGTCCACCGACGCGGCGATCCTGGACGACGACGGCGCCGCGCTGCCCATCGGCGAGCGCGGCGAGATCGCGCTGCGCGGCCCGCAGGTCATGCCGGGCTACTGGAACATGCCGGAGGAGACCGCCCGCGTGATGACGGCCGACGGATTCTTCAAGACCGGCGACATCGGCATCATGGACGAACGCGGCTACATCCGCATCGTCGATCGCAAGAAGGACATGATCCTGGTGTCGGGCTTCAACGTCTATCCCAACGAGGTCGAGGCCGTGGTATCCCAGCACCCGGGAGTGCTGGAGTGTGCCGCCATCGGCGTGCCCGACGAACATTCCGGCGAGGCCGTGAAGGTGGTCGTGGTCAAGCGCGACCCGGCGCTGACCGAGCAGGACCTGAAGGCGTTCTGCCGCGATCGCCTGACCGGCTACAAGCGGCCGCGCTATGTGGAATTCCGGTCGGAGCTGCCCAAGACCAACGTGGGCAAGATCCTGCGGCGCGAACTGCGGACCGGCACCGAGGCCGCCGCGTAACGGATTATTCCCGGCATGCCCCTACAATGGCGGCGTCTGCCCCATCGCGGGCGTTGTCGGGGAGTCCACATGCCAGGTCGGATGGCTGACCATCGTCTTCGTGCGCCGCATGGCATCGTGCGCCGCGCGCTCGCGCCCGCGGGCCTTTTCGCCCTGATGGCCGCGGCGCCCTTGCGGGCGGACGCGGGCGTGACCTTCAAGCTGGACCGCATGCAGGCCGGGCCGGGCGAGACCGTGCGCATCGAGGCCATGTTCTTCAACGACGGCAACGCCACGGCGACCTGGGACGCGCCGCGCGAGCTGGTGCTGCAATGGCGCGACGCCGCCGGCCGCGTCGTGCGCGCGCCCGCGCGGCTGGACGGCGGCACCGCCGTGCTGCAGATTCCCGTGGGACAGTTTTCGCGCGCGACCTGGTCGGCCGTGGTGCCCGAGCAGGCGCGCGGCCTGCAGGCCATCGCGATCGAAGGCGAGCCGGTGCTGCTGGCGCTGGACGCGACGCCCGCCGAGAAAGGGGCCATCGTGGGGTCGCGCGCGATCGGTCCCATCGTCGATCCGCGCGCGCCCGGCGCGGTGCCGCAGGTGCCGGACAGCGGCGTGCTGGCGGCGGTCAGCGGCCTGTCGGCCGGTTCGGGGCCGGGCAGCACCGCGCTGTCGGGGCCGGCGCCGTCGGACGCCACCGCCCCGGGCAACGACGAGCATGACGTGCTGAGCCGCTTCCGCAGCGCGCTGTCGCCCTACGAGCCCGTGTATTTCAGCTTCGGCGCCCGCCCCAACCTGAACGCGCGCTTCCAGGTCAGCCTGAAGTTCCGGCTGTTCCAGCCCTACGACGGCGAGGAAACCGGTTTTCTCAACAACCTGTACCTGGGCTATAGCCAGACCTCGCTGTGGGACATAGGCGAGAACTCGGCCCCGTTCCGCGACAGCAGCTATCGCCCCGCGGTCTTCTGGCTGTCCGACCGGGTCTGGGAGTCGCAGGACCGCCGCAAGTCGCTGGGTTTCGACGGCGGCTTCGAGCACGAATCCAACGGGCGCGACGGCGATACCTCGCGCGCCATCAATTCCCTGTACGCCCGGCCCACGCTGCGCTATCGCCTGGACGACGGCAGCACGCTCAGCTTCGGCCCCAAGATCAAGTACTACATGACCCGCGAGGGCAATCCGGACATCGCCGACTATCGGGGCCACGTCGACTACCAACTGCGCTGGGCCAAGGATGACGGCCTGATGGTGTCGGCGCTGGTGCGCAAGGGCCACGAGAAGGGATCGCTGCAACTGGACATGGCCTACCCGCTGCGCAAGCTGGGCCTGGGCCGCCTGAACGGCTTCCTGCACGTGCAGTATTTCAACGGCTACGGCGAGACCCTGCTGGACTACAACGTGCGCGCCAAGTCGCAGGTGCGCATCGGCCTGATGATCGTGCGCTGAGCGGTCTTCAGCCCGCGCCGGCGGCCTTGAGGTTGGGACCGATCAGGTCGTGCAAGGCCTTGGCCACGCCGGGGCCGCCGGCGACGATGTTGCCTTGCTCGGGCCAGGGAGCCCGCCCGAACGGGTCGAAGGCCTGCCCGCCGGCTTCGCGCACCAGCAGCGTGCCGGCGGCGACGTCCCACGGCTTGAGCCGCAGCTCCCAGTAGCCGTCGAAGCGCCCGCAGGCCACCCAGGCCAGGTCGAGCGCCGCGGCGCCGTTGCGGCGCACGCCGCGCGTGCCGTGCATGGCGTCGCGCAGCATGGGCAGGTAGCTTTCGGTGAACGACATGTCGCTGTAGGGAAAGCCGGTGGCCAGCAGGGCATCGGCCAGGGTTTCCGTGCGCGAGCACTGGATGCGGTGGCTGTTGAGCCAGGCGCCCACGCCGCGTACCGAGGTGAACATCTCTTCACGACAGGGATCGTAGATCACTCCCACCACGGGCCCGGGCTCGCACCGCGTCTCTTCGAAGGCGATGCCGCAGCCTTCCTGGGCCACCAGCGCGATGGAAACGGCGTAGTGGGGAATGGCATGGACGAAATTGGTGGTGCCGTCCAGCGGGTCGATGTACCAGCTGGCGGGACCGGAAGGCGAGCCCCCCGTCTCCTCGGCCACGATGCCGTATTGCGGCGTGCGCGCGCGCAGGACCTCGATGATCGCGATTTCGGCTTCGCGGTCCGCCTGCGAAACCAGATCGTTGCGGGCCTTCAGGTCGATCACCAGTTCCGAGCGCTTGTGCGCATAGGCTTGCAAGATCGCCGCGCCGGCGTGCGCGGCGGTGACGGCGGCTTCGAGCGCCTTGAAGAGATCCAGCGGGACGGGCTTGTCCATGGTGGCGGCTGCGGGGATGCTCATACAGGGAGTGTACCCCCCCCTACGCGCTTACGCGCGCCCCCCAGGGGGCGAAACCGGCGGACTGGCAAAGCCAGATCCGCGGTTTCCTGGGTCTAGTACGCGCTTCTTGGATTGGATCACCGTTGCTACCGCTGGCAGCCAGCGATAGCACCCGTGCCAAACCCAAGATAACGGTACTAGACCCAGGATGCAGTGGATCCAGCTTTGCCGGTCCACCCGCATCGCCCCCTTGAGGGGGCCCGCGTAGCGGGTAGGGGGTGGGCTTCCCTTCCGGTCCACCCGCATCGCCCCCTGGGGGGCGCCCGAAGGGCGTAGGGGGGGGTTATCATCCTCGCCGTGTTTACCCCCCTGACTCCTTCCCGCCCGGCCTTCGATCAGGACGGCCTGCCTTATAGCCCGCTCTACGGCGACATCTACCATGCCGCCCAGGGGGCGTTGGAGCAGGCTCGCCATGTGTTCCTGGCGGGCAACGGTCTGCCGGAGCGATGGCGCGGACGCGAGCGCTTCACCGTGTGCGAGACGGGATTCGGGCTGGGGCTGACTTTCCTGGCGCTATGGCGCGCCTGGCGCGACGATCCCCGGCGCAGCCGGAGGCTGCATGTGGTGTCCGTCGAGGCCCATCCCTTTGCCCGCGAGGACCTGGCGGAGCTGCTGCGCGCGCGGGTGCCCGCCGGGTGGGACGACATGGCGGCGCAACTCTTGGCGCAGTGGCCGCCTCTTCTTCCCGGCCTGCACCGGCTGGACCTGGATGGCGGCGCGGTGACGCTGACCCTGGCCTTCGGGCTGGCCGAACAGATCGTGCCCCGGCTGGTCCTGCGCGCGGACGCTTTTTTCCTGGATGGATTCAAGCCGTCCGCGAATCCCGGCATGTGGTCCGAGCCGCTGATGAAGGCGCTGGCCAGGCTGGCCGCGCCGGATGCCACGGCGGCGACCTGGGCGAGCGCCGGCGCGGCGCGCCGCGCCTTGCAGGCGGCGGGTTTCGAGGTCGAGCGCAGGGAGGGCTTCGGCGGCAAGCTGCACATGACGGTGGCGCGCCATGCGCCGCGCTTCGAGCGCCGCCACGCGCCGGCCGAGCCGCCGTCCTTCGCCGAGCGCCATGCCATCGTGGTGGGAGCGGGCATCGCCGGGGCCGGTGTGGCGCATGCGCTGGCGTTGCGTGGCTGGCGCGTGTCCGTGTTCGATGCGGCCTGGACTTTTCCCCCGCAAGGTGGCGGCCATCTGGCCGCCGCATTGACGCCGTTGCTGGCCCGGGACGACAGCCCCCGCGCGCGCCTGAGCCGTGCCGGTGCCTTGCGCGCGGCCGCGCGCTGGGCGCCGTGGATGGACGGCGGGATCGTCGCCCGCTGCGGCACCGTGCAGCAGGCCAAATCCGACGACAAAGAGGCCGGCATGCGCGCCATGCTGGAGGAGCTGCGTTTTCCGGCCGACTGGGTGCGACCGGTGACGCGGGACGAAGCCAGCGCGCTGGCGGGTTGCCCGACGGCGCGCGGCGGGGTCTATTTTCCGGGCGGACTGCGGGTGCGTCCGCGCCTGCTGGGGGCGGCGCTGCTGTCCCGGCCGGGCATCGAAGTCCGGGCGGCCCGGGTAGCCCGCATCGAGGCGCTGGCGGCGGACGTGCCGTCGGGCCGCCGGTGGCGGGCCCTCGACCAGGAAGGCGCCACGCTGGCCGAGGCCGAGATCGTGGTGCTGGCCAATGCGGCCGAGGCGCCGCGGCTGCTTGCCGCCAGCGGACTGGCCGCCGACGGCGAACTGCCGGGTTTCTTCGGGCAAAAGGCCATAGCGGGACAGATCACGCTGCTTCCCGCGCAAGATGCCGCCTGGCGCCCGCCGCGCTGCGTGGTGGCGGGCGACGGCTACGTGCTGCCCGCCGTGGACGGCGCCTGCGTGGCCGGCAGCACGTACGTCCACGATGCCTCGCGCGCCGTCGTCACGGCCGAGGGCCACGCGGTCAACCTGGACCGGGCCGCGCGGCTGCTGCCGGCACTGGCCGGGGCCGGCCTGGATCCCGGCGCGTTCACGGGCTGGGCCGGGTGGCGCGCCGTGCTGCCCGGCAGGTTGCCGGTGATCGGCGAATCGCCTGTCCATGGCGGGCTCTGGGCCGCCTCGGGCTATGCCTCGCGTGGCCTGAGCTGGTCGGCGCTGGGAGGCGACATACTGGCCGCTTCCCTGGAGGGAGAACCCATGGTGCTGGAGGGGGATTTGCTGCGCATGATCGCCTGGCGCTGATCCCGGGCCGAATCGTGGGAAAATAGCGGGATTAACAGCAAAAAAGACGTGCCTGGGGGCGCGCGGTGCCCGGCCCGCGTGTCCCGATCCGCTGCTTCCAGGGGCGCGGGATGGCCCCGGATACGGCCTTGCCGGGCCTCTCGCGGCGCCCCGCGAAGCGCGTCCGTGCGGGAGACGGCTTCTTCCACGGTTTATTTGCCTCCCCGAATCCGTCAAAATAGAGGTTTTGGCGAAAAAGTGCGGTCATTTGCCGCATTTGGGGCGGATAGCGGGGCCTCGCGAGGGTTGCGTCTTTGCTATTGCCAATCTGTCGAAAGCGATCGAGGGAAACCTGTGCCACTTCAATTCGACTCCTCCCGCTACCAGCGTCTGGAATCCCTGTCTCTCAACACGACCAGCCCGTCCGCCGTCCGTTTCACGACGGACCAGGGCCAGCCGGTGCTGGTCGAGGCCAGCGCGCCAGGCGTGTTCAGGTTGAGCATGGGCACGCCCGCCGCCACCGGCAAGCCGGCCTCCGGCTCCGCCACGCGCGCCGCCGCCCTGCATGATCTGCTGGCCCGGGACGAGGCCATAGGCGAGGCCGTGGTTGAACAGGCGGATGTGGCCGGCCAGCCCGGCTGGCGCATCGTCCAGGGCGACAACGTACTCGAGATCGCCGCCAATCCCGTGCGGCTGGCCTTGTACCGCAAGGGGCAGCAGGTGCTGGCCTCGTCCGCGGACCAGGACCTGTGCCCGCTCGGCACCGAAGACGCCGCGGCCCCGACGTCGTGGGCCCTGTGCTTCGACCTCGCGGTTGGCGAAGCCGTCCACGGCCTGGGCGAAAGCCGCATCATGCTGGACCGCCGCGCCGAGCGCGTGGTGTCCGACGAGGCCGAGTCGCGCGCCCTGCCGCTGGCCTGGAGCCCGCGCGGCTGGGGGCTGTACGTCAATACGCTCGAATCCGTCGTGCACGACATCGGCCTGCCCGAGTTCGCGCCCGACAGCTACGTGGTGACCGTGGCCGACGCCCAGTTGGACGTGTTCCTGTTCGTGGGCGAGCCGGCCGAGATCCTGAACCAGTACACCCAGTTGACCGGCCGCGCGGGACAGCCCACGCTGTGGAGCATGGGCACGTGGCTGCACCAGGCGCCCGATACCGGCGCCGAGCAGCTCGCCGCCGTGGCCGGCCAGATGCGCAGCCGCGGCGTGCCCCTCGACGCCGTGTCGTTCCGGCCACCCGCGGCCTGGGAGATCCGCGCCAAGCTGAACCTCGAATGGGACGCCGCCCGCTTCCCCGATCCGCGCCAGGTGCTGGGCGAGTTCAAGGGCCTGGACCTGAAGGTGTGCGCACCCGGTTTCCCGGGCGTGCCCACCCACAGCCCCATGTTCGCCGAACTCGAGGACAAGGGCTGGCTGCTGACCGACGAATCCGGCGCCGCGCAGGTGTTCGCCGGCGTGCCCGCCAGCGCGGGCGTCGCCTTCGGCCTGCTCGACCTGACCCACCGCGACGTGTGGACCTTCTGGCGCGACAAGATCCGCCAGGTCATGGACGAGGGCGTCGATGCGGTGTCCTGCGACATCCAGTTCGACATCCCCGACGGCGTCGAGGCGCGCAACGGCGATACCGGAGCGCGGCTGCGCACGGCCTATCCCATGCTGGTCAAGCGCTGCCTGTTCGAGGCGGCGGCCTGGAACAAGACCCCGCCCGAGGGCGTGGTGTGGAGCCGCGATCTCTTCCCGACCGGCCAGCGCCTGCCCATGCAGGCCCCCGTGTCCGTGCCCAACACCTGGGAAGGACTGGCCGAATCGCTGCGCGCCGCGCTGACGGCGGGGGCCAGCGGGCTGCCCGCCCATGCCCACGACATCGGTTCGCCCCAGCATCCGCGCGACGCCATGACGCCCGAGCTGTACCTGCGCTGGCTGGCGGCCGGCGTGTTCAGTTCGCACCTGCGTTTTCACGCCGTGCCGGGGCTGCTGCCCTGGGACTTCGGCGAGGAGGCCTTCCAGCACGCGCAGACGCTGATGCAGTGGCGCTATAGACTCATTCCCTACGTGCTGGGGGTGATCGAGGACGCGGCCCGCACCGGCCTGCCGGTGCAGCGTTCCATGGCCCTGTCCTTCCCGGACGATCCCGAGGCGCATGCCCACGAGCTGCAATACCTGCTCGGCCCGGCCCTGCTGGTCGCGCCGGCCGTGCAGCCCGGCAACCAGATCCGCGTCTATTTCCCCAAGGGCGAAGCCTGGTGGGACCTGAACACGGGCTGGCGCTACGAGGGCGGCACGACCTGGACCTTCGAATGCGGCCTGGACCGCCTGCCCGTGTTCGGCCGCGAAGGCCACATGCTGTGCCTGGGGCCCGCCGCCCAGCACACCGGCGAGTTCAACTCCGCCCGCATCCTGGACGAGGTCTGGCTGTTCGGCATGCCCGTGCACAACCCCAGCGTGATGCGCAACAAGATCCGCGTCATGCAGATGCAGGGTTCGAGCTACGCCAAGGGCCTGGAAGGCCTGAAGATCCTGCCCTCCGAAGGCCTGGAAGTGAAGCGCCGCGGCGCCGAGGTACGTATCTCTCGGGCGAGGTAGAAGCCCCCCCCTACGCGCTTACGCGCGCCCCCCAGGGGGCGAAACCGGCGGACTGGCGGAGCCAGATCCGCGGTTTCCTGGGTCTAGTACCCGTTTCTTGGGTTGTGGCGCCGGTGCTTCGCTGGCTGCCAGCGAAGCACCGGCGCCACAACCCAAGATAAAGGAACTAGACCCAGGATGCGGTGGATCCGGCTTTGCCGGTCCACCCGCATCGCCCCCTTGAGGGGGCGCCCGAAGGGCGTAGGGGGTGGGCCTATCAGTCCTCGCAGGGGCTGTCCAAGGTGCCGCGGGCCAGCTTGTCTACGACCACCGACTCTACCGGGGGTTCGCCGCTGCGGGCGATGTGGCCGTCTATCCACATCAGGACCGGGGTGCCGGGGGCCACGCGCAGTTTGGCGTAGGCGTCGGCCAGGGCCTGGGCCTGGCCGGTGGACGACACCGGATAGCGCTTGCCGGTGCTGCAGATGGCGAAGGTGGGCTGGCCGTCCTTGGCCATCACCTTGCCGCGCATGGTGAAGGTGTCGGTGATGAAGTCCACCTCGAACTGCTGGGTCAGGGCGTAGTTCAACGTGGACTGGATGGGTTCGCCGTTCTGGTCCAGCATGCGCAGCGTGCTGCCGGAGATGAACTCGTAGAGTCCGCCCTCGTTGCGGTCGCCGATCAGGCGGATCTGGTCGGGCGAGTCGAACAGGCGTTCCCAGCGGCCGGTGCTGATGAAGCTTTGTTCCTTGTTGTCGCGCGTGCCGAAATACACCCGGCGCATGCGCCAGGTCCAGTCGGGCAGCAGCGTGAGCGTGACGCGCTGGCCGGCGCAGTCGGCGCAGGGGATCACGCCGCGGAAGGTTTGCGGCTGGGCCAGGGGCACGCCCCTATCCTGTCCGCCTCGCTCGGCCTGTTCCCGCGTCACGGCGGGCGGCGGCGGGATCACCGCGTCGGCGGCGGCCAGGGTGCCGGAGCGCTCGCGGTCGGGCAGGGGGATGGAGCACGCGCCCAATCCGGCCGCCACGGCCAGGGCGGCGGCCAGGGTGGCAAGGCGGGAAGGGGCGGGGCGGGAGGAAAGGGGCGGGTTGGTCATGACGGCTCCGGCTCTTGAGATTTATCGCAAGTCTAACCTGTTGCGTCTGCCGGCATGCGAAGGGAAGCGCGGCGGGCATCGACGGATGCCGTGCCGGGGGCAGGACATTTATTGCCGTGCCCGTCCCACGCGGGGCCCCGGGGGCGGTTAAGCTTGCGGGGGGCCGCCGTGGCGGCGTTTACATCCTTGTCTATGTCATTCGTGCAGATACTCGCGGCCACCCCGTGGCTGGCCTATGCGACCGCCGCCGTGCTGGGGCTGGTGGTGGGCAGCTTCCTCAACGTCGTGATCGCGCGCCTGCCGCAGATGATGCAGCGCGCCTGGCAGGAGCAGTGCGCGGAGCTGCACGGCGCCGCGCAACCCGGGCAGGCCCGCTTCGACCTGGCCTATCCCCCCTCGCATTGTCCGGCCTGCCGGCATCCGATCGCCTGGCGCCACAACATCCCGGTGCTGGGCTGGCTGGCGCTGCGCGGCCGCTGCGCCCATTGCGCCGCGCCCATCTCCTGGCAATACCCGCTGGTGGAACTGGCGTCGGCGGCGTTGTTCGCGGCCTGCGTCGTGGTGTTCGGCGTGACCTGGACCAGCCTGGCCGCCATGGCATTCTGCGCGGCCTGCCTGGCGCTGGCCGTGATCGATCACCAGACCTCGCTGCTGCCGGACGACCTGACGCTTCCGCTGCTGTGGGCGGGCCTGTTCGTCAACCTGTGGGGCGGTTTCGCCTTCCTGCCCGACGCGGTCATCGGCGCGATGGCCGGCTACGGGGTGCTGTGGTCCGTGTACTGGCTGTTCCGCCTGCTGACGGGCAAGGAAGGCATGGGCTACGGCGATTTCAAGCTGCTGGCCGCCATCGGCGCCTGGCTCGGGTGGCAGAGCCTGCCGCTGGTCATGGTGGCGGCCTCGCTGGCCGGTGTGGCGGTGGCCGGGGTGCTGATGATCGCCGGCCGCGTGCGGCGCGACCAGCCGCTGCCATTCGGGCCGTACCTGGCGGCGGCGGGCGTGGCCGCGATGTTCGCGGGCGACGCATGGATTAAGCTGCTGGCATGGTAGGCACACTTCCTTCTTTCCCCGCCCGTCCCTTGCGCGTGGGCCTGACCGGCGGCATCGGATCCGGCAAGACCGCCGTGGCCGATATCCTGGAGGCGCAGGGCGCGGCCGTCATCGATACCGATGCCATCGCGCATGCGCTGACCGCGCCGGGCGGACTCGCCATCGAGCCGCTGCGGCGCGAATTCGGTCCGGACATGATCGGTCCCGACGGCGCGATGGACCGTCCCCGCATGCGGGCCCTGGTGTTTTCCGACGCACAGGCCAAGACGCGGCTCGAGGCGCTGATCCACCCGCTCATCGGCCAGGAGGTCGAGCGCGAGGCCGCCCGGCGCCAGGGGCTCTATCAGGTCTTCGTGGTGCCGCTGCTGGTGGAGTCGGGTCGCTGGCGGGACCGGGTGGACCGGATCTGCGTGGTCGATTGCGACGAGGCCACCCAGGTCCGGCGCGTGCAGCGCCGCAGCGGCCTGGCTCCCGACATGGTCGCCCGCATCATGGCCGCCCAGGCGACGCGCGCCCAGCGGCTGGCCGTGGCCGACGACGTCATCCTCAACGATGGCCAGACCACGCCCGGCCAGCTGTCCGAGCGTACGCTGGCCCGGCATCGCGCGTGGCTCGACCTGCTGGCGCTGCCCTAGCAGGCTGCCCGGGCTTTACTGGATGTCCAGCTTGCGGATCAACGCGTCCCAACGCGCACGCGTGTCGCGCAACCACGCCGTGGTCTGCGCCGAGTCGGCCCAGAACGGCGTCACCGCCATCTGATCCAGTTGCCGGCGCACTTCCGCGCTTTCCAGGATGTCGTGCAGCAGGCCTTCCCACTTCGTCACCACGGCCGCCGGCGTGCCGGCGGGAAACAGGACCACCTGGCTGAATCGCACGTCGAAGTCGGGTACGCCCTGTTCCTGCGCCGTGGGGACTAGCGGCAACTGGGGATTGCGGATGGCGGCGGACGTGGCCAGCGCCTGCAGCGCGCCGGACCGGACATAGGGAAGGGTG
Source organism: Pigmentiphaga sp. NML030171 (assembly GCF_002188635.1). Classification (GTDB taxonomy): domain Bacteria; phylum Pseudomonadota; class Gammaproteobacteria; order Burkholderiales; family Burkholderiaceae_B; genus Pigmentiphaga; species Pigmentiphaga daeguensis. The sequence goes on from NZ_NINX01000021.1 coordinate 131,856, forward strand.
TTGGACGAGGCCACGAAGGCCAGCGGCACGTGGCCGGCCACCACGTCCGACAGGGCGGGGGCGTTGCCCTTGTAGGGCACGTGCGTGCCGCGTATGCCGGTGCGGGCCTTCAGGAGTTCGAAGGTCAGGTGGCCGGGCGAGGCCAGGCCGGCCGAGGCGTAGGTCAGGTCCTCCTTCCTGGCCCGGTCCAGGAAGTCGCGGAAATCCTTCAGCCCCAGCCTGGGGTGGGCCACCAGCACCTGCGAGGTGGTGCCGAAGATGCCGGCCGGCACGAGATCGCGGTAGGGGTCCAGTCCCATGTTCCGGTAGACCGACGGATTGATCGTCAGCAGGTGGTCGACGCTGACCAGCGCCGTATAGCCGTCCTTGGGCGAGCGCGCGACGTATTCGGCGCCGATGTTGCCGCCGGCACCCGCCCGGTTCTCGACGATGACGGGCTGTTTCAGGCGCGATGCCGCCTGTTCGGCGATCAAGCGGGCGATCAGGTCCAGCGGCCCGCCGGCGGCGAAGTTGACGACCAGCTTGACCGGATGGTCGGGATAGTCGGCGGCTCGCACCGAGGGCGCGGCGGCAACGAGGGAAAGCACGAGGAAAAGGCGCGCAAGCGGTCGCATGGGGTGTCTCCGTGGAAGGGGGGCGGGCTGGCTGGAGCCAGTCTGGTCGGCGCCGTGCCGGCATTATGGGAACGGAGAGGTATTTGTTTCCAATGATAAAATTCCGCTCTGTCATACATAAAATTCATGGCAATGGACTGGACCCGGCGCCTGCGCATCCGGCAGCTCGAAGTGCTGAGCAGCCTGGCCGACACGTGCAATCTCAGCCACACCGCCGAACGTCTCTGCATGACGCAGCCGGCCCTGTCCAAGTGGCTGGCCGAGCTCGAGGCCGAACTGGGCGTGCCCCTGTTCGAGCGCCATTCGCGCGGCCTCGTGCCCACGCGTTTCGGCACCGCCATGGCCGAACATGCCCGCGTCATGCTGGCCGAGGTCGAGCGGGCCAGTCACGCCATGGCGCTGATGGCCGAAGGGGCGGACGGGCACCTGTCGATCGGGGTGACGGCCACGGTCTCGACCGGCCTGCTGCCGGACAGCGTGGCCTTGCTGCTGGCCCGGCGTCCCGAGACCCGGCTCTCGATCACCGAGTCGACGCTGGACCAGCTTCTGCCGCCCTTGCTCGAGCGCCGCCTGGATTTCGTGGTCACGCGCCTGGAGGGCGACGCCATCGACGATCGCCTGCGCTGCACGCCGGTCTATGGCGAAAGCATCGCGGTGGCCGCGCCTCCCTCGCACCCGCTGGCCGCCCGCCGCGGCCTGGCCTGGACGGATCTGGAAGGATGCGGCTGGGTGGTGCCGCCCCAGGGCAACCCGCTGCGCCGCGAGCTGGACGCCGAGTTCGCGCTGGCCGGCCTGCCCGCGCCGCGCTACCGGGTCGAGGCGGTCGGCATCCTGATGCTGGTGGCCATGATGCAGCGGGCCAACCTGCTGACCGCGCTGTCGCGCCGCGTGCTGGGCTACTTCCAGGCCGCCGGGCAGCTCGTGGCGCTGGACCTGCCCACGCACCGGCAGGGCATGGTGGGCATCCTGCGCCATCGCGACGCGCCCGACACCGCCTTGCATCGCGACTTCCACGAGGCCTTGCTGGAAGCGGCCGGCGCGGCGGGCGTCACAACTCGAAACCGCATTGCCGAGCCGCCTGCTTCAAAGTAAGGGGTGATCGGGCCACGGTTGAGTGTTTTTCCGGTGGGCTCCGTACCTACAATGGAGGTGTTCCGAAGCGCCCGCGCAAGGGCCGTTCGGAAGCGGGCGCGGCAAGTGTCGCCGTGTCCATGCCGTACAGGTATATTTCTACGAAATTCCGATTCCGGACGGTCTACGTGGTTCTTTACGAATACCCATTCAACGAGCGCGTCCGTACGCTGCTGCGTCTGGAAAGCCTCTTCGACAATCTGTTCTTCTTCGTGCGGCAACCGGATGCCCGCGGGCATCACGTCGCATTGACCACGCTGTTCGAAATCCTGGATGTATCGGCGCGCGCCGATCTCAAGTCCGACCTGCTGCAGGACCTGGAGCGCTATCGCCAATCCCTGAGCTCGCTGCGCGAGCATCCCGGCGTCGATCGCCAGACCCTGGACGTCATGCTGTCCAGCATCGAGCAGGCCACGGGTTCGCTGGTGGCACAGGGCAAGACCGGCCAGCCGTTGCGGCAGAACGAATGGCTGACCAGCATACGCAGCCGCCTGGCGATCCCGGGCGGGGCGTGCGAGTTCGACGTTCCTTCCTTTCATGCCTGGAAGCACAAGCCTGTCGAGCATCGGGTCCAGGATCTCGCCCAGTGGGTCGAGCCCTTCCTGCCCATACGCGACGGCCTGGCCATCGTGCTGAAGATGCTGCGCGAATCGGGCCGCCAGGTCGCGGTGGTGGCCGAGGGCGGAGCCTTCCAGCAGATGCTGGGAGGCAAGGCCTATCAGTTGCTGCGCATCTACGTCGACGAGGCGCTGGGCGTGTTTCCCGAGGTCAGCGCCAACAAGTACATGGTGTCGGTGCGCTTCTCGTCGCAGGGGGGCGACCTCAAGCCCCAGCCGGTGGTGGCCGACGTGCCCTTCCAGCTGACGCTGTGCAACAGTTTCTAAGCGCGGCGGCCCCTTCGTCCGCTGGCTACAATGCTGCCATGGTCAAGAACGTCAAATGTCCCACTTGCGCCAAGCTGGCTCCGTGGAGCCCCGAGAACGCCTGGCGGCCCTTCTGTTCCGAGCGCTGCCGCCAGATCGACCTGGGGGCGTGGGCGGCCGAGAAATTCTCCATTCCCGGCGCGCCGCTGGAGACCGACGACCTGAGCGGCGACACCTCGGGGCGCCTGTTTCCTCCGCCGCAATCGGTGAACTGAACGGGCCCTAGGCGTTGGCCAGCAGTGCCCGGATGTCCAGCGACCGCAGCAACTGCATGGTTTCCCGCGTCAACCGGGTCAGCGGCTGCAGCCGTGCCGTGCACATGATCAGATTGTTGTGCATGGACGGCGTGTGTACGCGGGCCGTGGCCAGCGTGCCGGCGCGTCGCTGCGGCCCGATGGCGCTGGCCGACAGCAGCGCGTAGCCTTCGCCGCTTTCGGCCAGCGCCACCATGGTGTGGACCGCGTTGACCTCGGCGACGATGTTCAGGGCGATGCCGCGCCGGCGGCAGGCGGCGTCCACCACCGCGCGGATGGTGTTGGGCTCGCAGGGCAGGATCAGCGGATAGTCCGCCAGGGCATCGACCGGCAGCGATTCGGGCAGCCGCTCGCCCGGACCCGGCACGCATCCCACCAGCATCAGTTCCTCCTGGAATACCGGTTCGTAGTCCAGCGTCTCGCCGGGGGCGGGATCGTACAGCAGCGCGACGTCGACCCGGCCTTCGTGCAGCCATTCCCTCAGGCTCACGCTCAACCCCTCGGTCACGGTCAGCGCGGCGCCCGGCAGGCGTTCGCGAAAACCGCGCACCAGGCTGGGGGCCAGCAGGTGGGCGATGCGCGGCGGAAAGCCGACCACGATCTTGCCGCGGGGCACGGCCTTCAGTTCGTGGATTTCCTGGCGCGCGGTGGCCAGTCGGGCCAGGACGACCCGGGCGTGCTCCAGCAGGCACCTGCCCGCCTCGGTCGGCTCCACGCCGCGGCCGTTGCGGTACAGCAGGTGCTCGTGCAGCTCCACCTCCAGCAGGCGGATCTGCCGGCTCAGGGAAGGCTGGGTCATTTCGAGCACCATGGCGGCGCGCGTGAAGCTGCCGGCATCGACGACCTGGACGAAGTACTCGAGTTGCTTGATATCCATGCCTGTCTCGCGTTACATAGAGAAGTTCTATAGCTGCTAGAGCTGTTCTGCAATTTACTCGATATGTCCCGACTTCAATAATGGGCGCTTCCGCAAAGGCGGACCCATCGGAGGCGTTTCATGAAGAAGTCGGAGTTGCCGGTTGCGATCATCGGCGCGGGCATAGGCGGGCTGGCGGCGGCGACCGCGCTGCGCGCCCAGGGCGTGGAAGTGCAGGTCTACGAACAGGCGCGGCAGTTCGCGCGCATCGGGGCGGGCATCCAGATGACGCCCAATGCCATGCGGGTGCTCGATGGGCTGGGGCTGCGCCCGCAACTGGAATCGATCGCCTTCGCCCCCCGGTCGTCGTTGAACCGCGCGCACGACACCGGCGCCGTGACGAACGAGTTTCCGCTGGCCGGCGCGGTCCTGGAGCGCTATGGCATGCCCTTCCTGGCCATGCACCGGGGCGACCTGCACGCGGCGCTGGCGGCGCGGGTACCGGCGGCGCACATCGCGCTGGGCAAGAAGCTGGTGCACCTGGACCAGGGCGATGGCGAGATCGCGCTGCGCTTCGAGGATGGCACCCAGGCCCGCGCCCGCGCGGTGATCGGCGCCGACGGCGTGCATTCGCTGGTGCGCGAACTGCTGCTGGGCGAGGAGCAGCCGCGTTTCACCGGCCGCGTCGCCTACCGGACGACGTTCCCGGCCAGCCGGCTGGGCTCGCTCGACATCGGCCAGTCGCGCACGAAATGGTGGGGACCGGACCGCCACATCGTCATCTATTACGTCACCCGGAACCAGGACGAAATCTATTTCGTCACCAGCCAACCCGAGGACGCCGGCTGGCTGACCCCTGAATCATGGTCGGCCAAGGGCGACCTGGAGGTGCTGCGGGCGGCCTATGCCGATTTCCATCCCGACGTGCGCGCGGTGCTGGCGGCATGCCCGGACGTGCACAAATGGGCGATCTTCCAGCGCGATCCGCTGCCGAGCTGGGGACGGGGCAACATCGTGCTGATGGGCGACGCCTGCCATCCGATGACGCCCTACATGGCCCAGGGCGCGGCCATGGCATTGGAGGACTCGGTCGTCCTGGCGCGCTGCGTGGCCGCCCACCGCACCGACCTCGATGCGGCGTTCCGCCTGTTCGAGCAGGTTCGCAAGCCCCGCACGTCGGCGGTGCAGGCCGGATCGAGCGCCAACAACTGGATGCGCGAGTCCACCAATCCCGATTGGGTCTACGGTTACGACGCCTGGAACGTGTCCCTGGACGCGGGCGCGCAATAAGCCTTCGCCGGACGGAGCCGGGAGGCCGGTGCCCGTCCGGCGCATCAAAATAGGAGACAGCATGAAGACACGCATCAAGACTTTCGTCGCGGCCATGATGCTCGCGGCGGTCCCGGCCCTGGCGGCGCACGCCCAGTATCCGGACCGGCCCATCAAGCTGGTGGTGCCGCACGGGCCGGGGGGCGTCGCCGACACGGTGTCGCGCATCTTCGCCGATGCGCTGGCGCGCGAGCTTAAGCAGCCGGTCATCGTCGAGAACAAGGCCGGTGCCAGCACCATGATAGGCGCCGAGTACGTCGCCAAGGCCGCCCCGGACGGATACACGCTGTTGATGGCCTCGGTGACCACCTTGTCGATCAATCCTTCGCTGTATCCCAACATCACCTACGATCCCAAGCGCGACTTCGCGCCGGTCTCCATGGTCGCGGCGCTGCCGTTCTACCTGATGGCCAGCCCCACGCTGGGCGTCAAGAACGTGAAGGAACTGGTCGCGCTGGCCAAGTCCAGGCCGGGGCAGCTCAACTATTCGTCGCCCGGGTCGGGCACGTCGCCGCACTTGGTGGGCGCGCTGTTCGCTTCCATGACCGGGGTCGACACCCTGCACGTGCCGTACAAGTCCACCGCCTCGGCCGAGGTCGATCTCAACGCCGGCCGCATCCATTTCGCCTTCACCGGTTCGGGCATGGCGCCGATCCGTTCAGGCCGGGTGGTCGGCCTGGGCGTGACCAGCGGCGAGCGCCTGGCGTCCATGCCCGAGCTGCCCACGCTGAAGGAACAGGGCCTGGACCTGGAGGCGACCGTCTGGAACGGCGTGGTCGCGCCCGCCGGCACCTCGCCGGAGATCGTCCGCAAGCTTGCCGACGCATTGGCCCGCATCGCGCGGTCGCCGGACATCAAGGAGAAAGTGCAGGCCCACGGCGGCATCGCGGTGGGCAATACGCCCGCCGAGTTCAAGCGCCTGATCGACACCGAGGCCGCGCGTTGGGAGAAAGTGATCAAGGAGGCCAGCATCACCGTGCAGTGACGCGGCCGGGAGGCCGGCGGAGGGGGCCGCCGGTCCGTCGCCCGGGTCAGCCGCCCCAGAAGCCGCTGATGCCCGCGATGCCATGCGCGCCGTGCGCCAGGGCCGTCGCGCGCGTGTCCGCCGACTGCCCGCCCAGCGCGAGCACCGGCAGGCCGGCGTGCAGCGCCAGCGTGCCGAAGGTCTCCCAGCCCAGGCCGGGCTGGCCGGGATGCGAGCGCGTGGGCAGCACCGGCGCCAGCACCGCGAAGTCGGCGTCCAGCTGGCGCGCGCGTTCCAGTTCCGCGGCATCGTGGGCCGATACGCCCAGCATCGCGCCGGGCGGCAGCTTGGGGCGCTGGGCCGGGACGTCGGCGGCGCGCAGGTGCACACCGTCGGCATCGGCGATCCAGTCGCGCGGATGCGCGCTGTTGACCAGTACCCGCGCGCCGGCCGGCCGGGCGCGTGCCACCACCTGTTTCAGCACCTGGCGCAGCGCGTCGTCCGCCGCGCCGCCGGGCCAGTCCGGTTCACGGAACTGGATCAGCTTCAGGCCCGAGGCCAGCGCGGCATCCAGGCGCCGCAGGAAGGCATCGACGTTGCCGGGCGAGCCGATATGGGTGATGGCATAGGTATCGGGCACGTGCAGCCACCGCAGCGGCGGCAGCGTGGCCGGCAGCAGGGGGCCGATGCGCGGCTCCAGCGCCAGTCCCAGCGCGTCCTCCGGCGACTGCGCGCGCGCCTGGGCCGTTTCCAGGTCGGTCGGCTGCTCGCCCCGGGCGATGCGCGCTTCCAGCGCCTTCAGCCGTTCCCCGTGATCGCGCCGCGCCGCCTGCACCTCGGCCTCGCTCGCGTCCCGTATCCGCCCCCATTGCAAGGCCTGCGATTCCAGCCCCCGGGGCTCGCCTTCCCAGCGGGTGACCCGGCAGAAATACAGCCTGACGGTGGCGTGCGAGTAGGCGTGCACGTGCGTGACCCAGGTCGACGACTCCAGCACCGTCACCCCCAGTTCTTCCTTCAATTCCCGCGCCAGGGCCTGCAATATCGTCTCGCCCGGCTCCAGCTTGCCCCCCGGCAGCTCCCACCATCCCGCGTAAGGCTTGCCTTCGGGCCGCTGGCCCAGCAGCAGGCTGCCGTCCGGCCGGAGCATCACGCCCACCGCGACATCCACGACTTTCACACCAGAACCCAGAGACCCCATAATCCTTCCAAAAATGCAATCCACACAAGAACAATACCCAGGGCACAGCGGATCCGGCTCCGCCGGTCCGCCAGTGCCGCCCCCTGGGGGGCGCGCGCAAGCGCGTAGGGGGGAGCCCTCCTGTCAGCGCGTAGGGGGGGGGACCTCCCTCCCGGCCCAATCCTTGGCGAACTGCCAGGCGACCCGGCCGGAACGCGAGCCGCGCTCGAGCGTCCATTGCAGCGCGGCCGTACGCGAGCGCGCGATGGATTCCTCGCTGCATCCCAGGTCGCGCAGCCAGTGCGCCACGATGTCCAGGTAGTCGTCCTGCTTGAACGGATAGAACGACAACCACAGTCCGAAGCGCTCGGACAGCGAGATCTTTTCCTCGACGGTCTCGCCGGGATGGATCTCGCCGTCGCTCTGGTGCTTGGCCTGCAGGTTCTCGTGCATGTACTCCGGCATCAGGTGGCGCCGGTTGGACGTGGCGTAGATCAGCACGTTCTGGGTCGATGCGGCGATCGAGCCGTCCAGCACCGACTTGAGCGCCTTGTAGCCGGCCTCGCCTTCCTCGAACGACAGGTCGTCGGCGAAGACCAGGAAGCGCTCGGGCCGCTCGGCCACGGTCTCCACGATCTCCTGCAGGTCGCCCAGGTCGCTCTTGTCGACTTCGATCAGGCGCAGTCCGCGATCGCCATACGTGGCCAGCATGGCCTTGACCAGGGAACTCTTGCCGGTGCCGCGGGCGCCGGTCATCAGCACGTTGTTGGCCGGTTTGCCTTCCAGGAACTGCACCGTATTCCGGTCGATCACTTCCTTCTGGCGATCGATGTGCTGCAGGTCGTCCAGGTCGATGCGCGCGATGTGCCGCACCGGCTCCAGCCAGCCTCGCGTTCCGCGCTTGCGCCAGCGGAAGGCGTGGGAATTCCAGTCCACGGGGGGCGGGGCGGGGGGGAGCCAGGCTTCGAGCTGGGCGAGAACGCCCTCGGCGCGTTTCAGGAAAGAGGCCAGATCGACAGGTGGGGAAGACTCGTTCGGCACAGCAGCGTTCCTATCTTCGGCCGGAGCCGCGCAGGCCCCGGATCGTGTTCTTGAACGACGGATTCCGGCCCGGGCAGGGGCGCCGTCCGATCGAAATCCGCCTACGGCATCGGGTATTGCACCATTTTTTTCAAGGGCGCGCCCGCAGGGCCGGATTGCCTGCCTGGCTACAGGCAAACGGCACCGCACCTGTTCTATGTCGAGAACGGGGACGCTGTCCTGGTGGACGATCAGGGTCATCACCAGGAGAGCAGATCATGCGTATGCACAACCCCGCGCCACCGGAGCGTGGAGGATCAAGATCTGTAGTCGGCGTTGATGCTCACGTACTCGTGCGAGAAATCGCAGGTGTACACCGTCTCGGTCACTTTCCCTCGGCCCAGCGAAATACGCACGGCGATCTCGGCCTGTTTCATCACGCGCTGGCCGTCTTCTTCCCGGTAGTCGGGATTGCGTCCTCCATGCTTCGCTACCCACACGTCGTCCAGCCACAGGTTGACCCGGCCCACGTCCAGGTCGTCGATGCCGGCGTAGCCGATGGCCGCCAGGATGCGTCCCAGGTTGGGGTCCGAGGCGTAGAAGGCGGTCTTGACCAGCGGCGAATGCGCCACCGAATACGCGACCTTGAGCGCCTCTTCCTGGCTGCCGGCGTCCTCGACCCGGATGGTCATGAACTTGGTCGCGCCTTCGGCGTCGCGCACGATCAGTTGGGCCAGCTCGGTCGCCGCGGCCTTCAGCGTGGCCAGCAGCTCGGGGTAGAGCGGATCCGACTCGGACTCGATGCGCAGGCCCGCGCGGCCGGTCGCGGCGATGATGAAGGAATCGTTGGTCGAGGTGTCGCCGTCCACCGTGATGCGGTTGAACGAGACGTCGGCGACCTGGCCCGCCATGCGTTTGAGCAGGGCGGGGGCGATGGCGGCGTCGGTGGCCAGGAAACCCAGCATGGTCGCCATGTTGGGCCGGATCATGCCGGCGCCCTTGCTGATGCCGGTCAGGGTGATCTGGTGGCCGCCGATGTTGGCCTTGCTGGACACGATCTTGGGCAGCGTGTCGGTGGTCATGATGCCGTGCGCGGCCTCGGTCCAGTTGCCCGGCGCCAGCGCCTTGACGGCGGCCGGCAGGCCGGCCTCGATGCGATCCACCGGCAGCGGCTCCAGGATCACGCCGGTCGAGAACGGCAGGATCTGGCGCGGGTCCAGGCCCAGCAGCTTCGCCAGCGCGTCGCAGGTGGCGCGGGCGGCGGCCAGGCCGGGCTCGCCCGTGCCCGCGTTGGCGTTGCCGGTGTTGATGACCATGGCCCGGATGGGCAGCGAATGCGCCAGGTGTTCCTCGCACACCTGGACCGGGGCGGCGCGGAAGCGGTTGCGCGTGAATACGCCGGCCACGCTGGTGCCTTCGGCCAGCCTGAACACGGTCAGGTCGCGGCGGCCGGCCTTGCGGATGCCGGCTTCGGTGACGCCGATTTCGACGCCGTCCACCGGAAAGACGAGTTCGGGAGCGGGAATGTGCAGATTGACGGCCATGGCTGTCCTCGCGGAGCGGAAGGGGCGGGGCGCGGCCTGCGCCCCGCCGGATCAGGGATTGAGTTCGGCAAAGGCCTCGCCGGCGATGGCGACGGTCCGGGCGATGACGTCGTCGTCGTGGGCGATCGAGACGAAACCGGCCTCGAACGCCGACGGCGCGAAGCTTACGCCGCGCACCAGCGCGGCGTGGAAGAATTTGTTGAACGCGGCGGTGTCCGAGGCCGAGACCTCGGCCAGCGAGGTCGGCACCGTGTCACGGAAATACAGCCCGAACATGCCGCCCACGTGGTCGGCGCTGAAGGGCACGCCCGCGCTGGCGGCGGCCGCGCGCAGGCCTTGCACCAGCTTGCCGGTCTGGGCTTCCAGCTTCTCGTAGAAGCCCGGTTCGGCCAGCAGCCGCAGGGTGGTCAGGCCCGCGGCCACCGCCACCGGGTTGCCCGACAGCGTGCCGGCCTGGTAGACGCCGCCCAGCGGGGCGATGTGGGCCATGATGTCGCGCCGGCCGCCGAAGGCGCCGATGGGCATGCCGCCGCCGATGACCTTGGCCAGGGTGGTCAGGTCGGGCACGATGCCGGTGCGGCCCTGCACGCCCTGGGGGCCGACGCGAAAGCCGGTCATGACCTCGTCGAAGATCAGCACCGCGCCGTAGCGGGTGCACTGGTCGCGCAGCGCCTGCAGGAAGCCGGGCACGGGCTGGACCAGGTTCATGTTGCCCGCCACGGGCTCCACGATCACGCAGGCGATTTCGTCGCCGTACTGCCTGAACGCGGCTTCCACGCCGGCGATGTCGTTGTAGTCCAGTACCAGGGTGTGCGAGGTGAACTCGGGCGGCACGCCGGCCGAGGTCGGGTTGCCGAAGGTCAGCAGGCCCGAGCCGGCCTTCACCAGCAGGCTGTCGGCATGGCCGTGGTAGCAGCCCTCGAACTTGATGATCTTGGCCCGGCCGGTGTAGCCGCGGGCCAGCCGGATCGCGCTCATGGTCGCCTCGGTGCCCGAGCTGACCAGGCGCACCTGCTCGATCGAGGGCAGGCGGTGCACGAGCATCTCGGCCAGCTCGACCTCGGCCTCGGTGGGGGCGCCGAACGACAGGCCGTTGACGGCGGCCTCCTGCACGGCCCGGATAACTTCCGGATGGGCGTGGCCCAGGATGGCCGGGCCCCACGAGCCCACGTAGTCGATGTACTGCTTCTTGTCGGCATCCCAGGTGTAGGGACCGGCGGCGCGTTCGATGAAGGGAGGGGTGCCGCCCACCGAGCGGAAGGCGCGCACCGGCGAATTGACGCCGCCGGGAATGGTGCGGCAGGCGCGTTCGAAGAGTTCTGCGTTGCGGATCATGGTCATGCCTTGTTGGGGTTGCCGGCGGGGTCCTCGGCCCAGGCCTGGGCGAAGTCCCGCGCGGCGGCTTCGATGTCGTCGGCGCCGAACAGCGCGGTGATGACGGCCAGCGCGTCGGCGCCCGCCGCCACGGCCAGCCGCGCGTTGGCCGGCGTGATGCCGCCGATGGCGACGATGGCCGGCCGGCCGGCGCCGGGGCGCCGCAGCCCGCGTGCCTCGGTCAGGCAGGACAGCGGGGCGTGCACGGCCGCGGGCTTGGTGGGGGAGTCGAACACCGCGCCGAAGGCCACGTGGTCGGCGCCCGCGGCCAGCGCGGCACGGGCGCGCCCGATCTCGTCGTAGCAGGAGGCGCCCACCAGCAGCGCCGGTCCGCCGGCCTGGCGGGCCTGGGCGATGTCGCCGTCCTCGCGCCCCAGGTGGACGCCGTCGGCGCCGGCCTCGATGGCCAGCCGCCAGTCGTCGTTGATGACCAGGAGCACGCCCAGGCGGTCGCAGGCGGTTCGCAAGGCCCGTGCCTGTTCCAGCCGCTTGGCCGGCTCGGCCAGCTTGCGGCGCAGTTGCACGGCGCGCAGGCCGCCGCGGGCGGCCGCTTCCACCGCGGCCACCAGCCGGGCGGTGTCGTCCCATTCGGGCGTGATGCCGTACAGGCCGCGCAGCGGGTGGTTCAGGGCGGGATCGGCGCTCATGGCTCGGACTCCGTGGAGTGGGGCGCCGCCTCGTCGCCGGCCGCCGCCTGCTCGCCCTGCTTGGCCCAGAAGAAACGGTCGGGCAGCAGCCGGCCCATGCCGGGCTGGAAGCCCGAGGCCAGCGCCTGCCAGGTGTATTCCTGGGCCTCCGCCGTGGCGTCGCGCACATCCATGCCGCTGGCCAGCAGGGCGGCCAGGGCCGCCGACAGGGTCGGGCCGGCGCCCCGGAAGTTGCCGGGCAGCCTTGGCCAGCGGTATTCGCCCGCCGGTTCGGCGGCCGTGTCGCCGCCGCCGCGCAGCGTGTTGACCACGATGTCGCCGGGCTGGTGCAGGCCGGTGGCCAGCACCCAGGCCGCCCCCCGGCGCAGCAGCGCCTGGGCCGCGGTCTCGTCGGCCGAGTCCAGGTCCAGCAGGCCGTCCGCCACCAGTTGCTCCAGCCGCAGGCTGTCGGCCACGACCAGGGTCGACTGGGGCACCAGCAGTTCGATGGTGGCGGCCATGATTTCCTCGGCCGAGTCCTCGGTTTCCGCGTCGTCCGCGTCCGGGGGATCCGCCCCCAGGTGCAGCACCACCGGGACGGCCGAGTAGTCGGCCAGGATCTCGGCCACGGCCGCCACCGCCTCGGCCGAGAACAGCCCGCCGATCTTGAAGGCCCGCACCGGCATGTCCTCCAGCAGGCTGCGGGCCTGGTCGTCTATCCATTCGGGCGCGACGGCTTCGCCGTCTTCCAGCCCGGCCGAGTCCTGCACGGTATAGCCGGTCAGCACGGTCAGCGCATGGCATCCCATGCTGGCACAGGTCAGCAGGTCGGCCTGGATACCCCCGCCGGCGCTGGGGTCGGAGGGGGCGAAGGTCAGAACGAGGGGAGGCGTGGGGGCGGCTGGCAACGAAAAGTCTCGAAAGGCGGCGCCGTCCGGCGGGATCCGGGCGGGGCCCACGGTGTTTCGGTAAGATGCGAGATTCTAATGGATGCCCGATGGTTCCCGGTCCGCGGGGACAGGGCTTGGTAAGATTGAGCGACGATGCGTACCTGGATGTGTCTGATTTGCGGCTGGATCTACGACGAGGCGGCCGGCCTGCCGGAAGAGGGTATCCCTCCTGGAACGAAGTGGGAAGACGTGCCGCCCAATTGGGTTTGCCCCGAATGCGGCGCCCGCAAGGAAGATTTTGAGATGGTCGAGATCTGACCCGCCGCGGGCGTTTACAATTCAGGTATGAGCGAACGCGCCAATATCGATCTCACGAACCAGTTCCTGATCGCCATGCCGGCCATGGCCGATCCGAACTTTGCCGGCGCGGTCATCTATGTATGCGAACACACCCCCAAGGGCGCGCTGGGCCTGGTCATCAACCGGCCCACCGACCTGACCCTGGCGGGCCTGTTCGAGCGGATCGAGCTGTCGCTGGACGATTCCCCCCAGGCGGCGTCCCCGGTGTTCTTCGGCGGGCCGGTCCAGACCGACCGCGGCTTCGTGCTGCATGCCCCGGTGGGCGACTACAACTCCTCCATCAAGGTTGGCGACCTCGCCCTGACCACCTCGCGCGACGTGCTGCAGGCGGTTGCCGACGGCCAGGGGCCCGGCAAGCTGCTGGTCACCCTGGGCTACGCGGGGTGGGGCGCGGGCCAGCTCGAGGACGAAATCTCCGAGAACGCCTGGCTCAGCGTGTCGGCATCGTCCGACATCATCTTCAACGTTCCGCCGTCCGAGCGTTTCGACGCCGCGCTGGCGCTGCTGGGCATCGCCCCGATCATGCTGGCGGGCGAAGCCGGCCATGCCTGACGAAACGCTGCTCGCCTTCGACTACGGAACCCAATTCATCGGCGTTGCCGTCGGCAATACGCTGACCGGCCACGCGCGTCCGCTGGAAGTCATCGCCAACACCACGCGCGAGGCACGCTTCGGCCGCATCGAGCAGTTGCTGGGCGAATGGCAGCCGTCCCGCCTGGTGGTGGGCCTGGCGCTGGATGCCGACGGCGGCGAGCAGCCCATGACGGCCCTGTGCCGGCGTTTCGCCAACCAGTTGAACGGCCGCTACGGCCTGCCCGTGGAACTGGTGGACGAGCGCGGCACCAGCCTGGCCGCCCAGTCCGAGATGGGGGCGGCCGGCCGCGGGCTGCGGGTGGACGCGGTGGCCGCCGCCATCATCCTGCAGAGCTACTTCGACACGCCCCGTTCTCCCTGATCCGAGACTGCCATGAACCCAACTCCTCCCAACCTCGACGCCGAGGCGCTGTATGCGCGGCTGCGCGATGCCGTGCGCAAGCTGCTGGACACGCTGCCGGCCGACCGCACCCACCTGGTCGGCATCCATTCCGGGGGATCGTGGATAGCCGAGCGGCTGCACCGCGACCTGGGCCTGCCCGAGGCGCCCGGCAAGCTGGACATCAGCTTCTATCGCGACGACTTCGCGCGCATCGGCCTGCATCCCCAGGTCAAGCCCTCCGACATCGCCTTCGACGTGGACGACAAGCACCTGGTCCTGGTGGACGACGTGCTCTACACCGGCCGCACCATACGCGCCGCCATGAACGAACTGTTCGACTACGGGCGCCCGGCCTCCATCCGGCTGGCCGTGCTGGTGGACCGGGGCGGGCGCGAGCTGCCCGTGGCCGCCGACTTCGCCGCGGCCACCGTCGATCTGGCGCCGGGACAGAGCCTCGTGCTGTCGCGCGCCGGGGATGCCTTCAAGATCGATTTCGAAACCCTGCCGCCCCAGGAGCCGCACCATGCGTAACCCGCAGCTCAACAGCAACGGCGAACTCACCCACCTGTTGACCGTGGAGGGATTGCCGCGCGCGATCCTGAACCAGATCCTCGATACCGCGGAATCCTTCGTGCCCCTGGCCGACCGCGAGATCAAGAAAGTGCCGCTGCTGCGCGGCAAGAGCGTGTTCAACCTGTTCTTCGAGAACTCCACGCGCACGCGCACGACGTTCGAGATCGCGGCCAAGCGCCTGTCGGCCGACGTCTACAACCTGAACATCAACGCCTCGTCGGCCAGCAAGGGCGAGTCGCTGCTGGACACCATCAACAACCTGTCGGCCATGCAGGCCGACCTGTTCGTGGTGCGGCACGCCTCCAGCGGCGCGCCGCACCTGATCGCCCAGCACGTGGCGCCCCACGTGCACGTGATCAACGCCGGCGACGGCCGCCACGCGCACCCGACGCAGGGGCTGCTGGACATGTACACCATCCGTCACTACAAGAAGGACTTCACCAAGCTCACGGTGGCGATCGTCGGCGACATCCTGCATTCGCGCGTGGCCCGTTCCGACATCCATGCGCTGACCACGCTGGGCGTGCCCGAGGTGCGGGCCATCGGTCCGCTGACGCTGCTGCCTTCCGGCCTCGAGCAGATGGGCGTGCGCGTGTTCACCGACATGGCCGAAGGCCTCAAGGGCGTGGACGTCATCATCATGCTGCGCCTGCAGAACGAGCGCATGCGCGGCGCCCTGCTGCCTTCCGCGCAGGAGTACTTCAAGCACTACGGCCTGACGCAGGAGAAGCTCGCGCTGGCCAGGCCCGATGCGATCGTCATGCACCCCGGACCGATGAACCGCGGCGTGGAGATCGATTCCCCGGTGGCCGACGGCAAGCAGGCCGTTATCCTGAACCAGGTCACGTTCGGCATCGCGGTCCGCATGGCCGTCATGAGCATCGTCGCAGGAGCCTGACCCATGAAAATCCATATCCAGGGCGGCCGCCTGATCGACCCGGCCAACGGCGTGGACGCCGTCAACGACATCTACATCGCCGCCGGACGCGTGGTCGGCATCGGCCAGGCGCCGGCCGGTTTCGTGCCCAACCGCCTGATCGACGCGCGCGGCCTGGCGGTGCTGCCGGGCCTCGTGGACCTGTCCGCCCGGCTGCGCGAGCCCGGCTTCGAGCACCGCGCCACGCTGGAGTCCGAACTGCAGGCGGCGCTGGCGGGCGGCGTGACCAGCCTGGTGCTGCCGCCCGACACCGATCCGGTGCTGGACGAGCCAGGCCTGGTCGAGATGCTCAAGCATCGCGCCCGCCAGCTCAACCAGTCGCACGTCTATCCGCTGGGCGCGATGACGGTCGGCCTGAAGGGCGAGATCATCACCGAGATGGCCGAGCTGACCGAGGCCGGCTGCGTGGCGTTCTCGCAGGCCGACGCGCACGTCACCGACACCAACGTGCTGCTGCGGGCCATGCAGTACGCCCGCACCTTCGACTATGCGCTGTGGCTGCGCCCGGAGGATCCCTGGCTGGCCCGCGAGGGCGTGGCCGCCAGCGGCGCCATGGCCTCGCGCCTGGGCCTGGCGGGCATCCCCGAGCAGGCCGAGACCATCGCCCTGCACACGCTGTTCGAACTGCAGCGGGCCACGCGCGCGCGCCTGCACCTGTGCCGCATTTCCAGTGCCGCCGGGATCGAACTGGTGCGCCGCGCCCGCGCCGAGGGCCTGCCCGTGACCTGCGACGTCAGCGCCCACCACGTGCACCTGACCGACGTGGACATCGGCTACTTCGACGCGCATTGCCGGCTGACCCCGCCGCTGCGCGGCCAGCGCGACCGCGATGCCATCCGGGCCGCGCTGGCGGACGGGACGATCGACGCGATCTGCTCGGACCACACGCCGGTGGACGAAGACTACAAGCTGCTGCCCTTCGGCGAGGCCGAGCCCGGCGCGACGGGCCTGGAACTGCTGCTGTCGCTGGCGCTGAAATGGGCCCGCGACGCCGATCTGCCGCTTTCGCGCGCGGTGGCGCGCGTCACCAGCGAACCCGCCCGGGTCCTGGGCACCAAGGTGCTGGCCTCGTGCGGTCAACTGGGCGCCGGGGCGCTGGCCGACCTCTGCCTGGTCGACCTGGACGCGCACTGGCTGGTCAGCGAGGACAGCCTGCAAAGCCAGGGCAAGCACACGCCGTTCCTGGGCATGGAACTGCCGGGCAAAGTCCGCATGACCATCGTCGCGGGCCACGTCGCGTATGAGGCGGCTGCCTGATCGTGCGCGCCTGGTTTCGCCTGGCCGCGCACCTGCTGCGGTTCTCGCTGCGGTTCCTGCTTGTCACCCTGTGGGTGATATTCGGGCTGATCGTGCTGGCCACCGTGTTCCGGCGGTTCGACGTGGCGCGGCGCGACCGGATCAACTGCTGGTGGTCCCGCTGGCTGCTGCGCTGGTGCGGCGTCCGCGTCTACGTCAGCGGCCATCCGCCGGTCGAGGGCGCGGCCCTGCTGATCGCCAACCACGTGTCGTGGCTGGACATCTACGCGCTCAGCAGCGTGCGCTGCACCATCTTCGTCGGCAAGCGCGAGCTGCGTGACTGGCCGGTACTGGGCTGGCTGATCGCGGGCGTGGGCACGGTGTTCATCGAACGGGGCAACCGGCGCGCCCTGCACCACGTGGCCCAGGCCATGGGCGAGCGCTTCGCGCGCGGCCAGTTGATCGGACTCTTTCCCGAAGGCACGACCTCAGACGGCCTGGACGTGCTGCCCTTCCACGCCGGCCTGTTCGAGCCCGCTCGCCGCGCCGGCGTGCCGGTGCTGCCGGTGGCGCTGCGCTATCTCCATCATGGCGCGCGCAGCACCTTGCCTTCCTACGTGGGCGAAGAAACGCTGATGGGCAATGCCTGGCGGGTACTGGGCTCGACCGGCGTGGCGGTGCAGGTCGTCTACCTGCCGCCCGCCACGGCCGAGAACGGCGACGAGGACCATCGCCATGCGATGGCGGCGCGGGTGCGGGAAGCCATACGGGCCGAGGTGCGCCAGGCGGATTGAATACGTCCCCTGGCTTGCCGATGGCCCTGCGTTGCGTTAATGTATTGCAAATGCGATGCATTTGGGAGTTGCCATGAAAACCGCCACGCTTCCTCCCCTGCGGGTAGAGCCGGAACTGCGCGAGGCTGCTGAAAGAGTCCTCGAAGCAGGGGAGAGTTTGTCCAGCTTTGTCGAGCAGGCTGTTCGTTCGGCTGTATCGCGCCGCGAGGCGCAGGCTGCTTTCCTGGCCCGGGCCTTGGCCTCGCGTGATCAGGCGCGGGAGTCGGGGGACTACGCATCGTCGCAAGCCGTATTGGACAAGTTGCAGCAGCGCCTGGAGGCAGCGAAGGTCGACCGGCGCAAGCGGTCTTGATGTACCGCGTTCGTTTCACGCGGGAAGCCGAGCAGGACCTTCTGCGGCTCTATGATTTTGTCCTGGAGAGGGATCCCGATGATCCGGGCCTGGCCGCCCAGGCCTTGGTCGCAATCCAGGGTGGCGTCGAGATTCTCGAGCGTTCGCCCTATACCTGCAGAAAAGCGACGCCGCATTCGCCCTACCTGCGCGAACTGGTGATTCCTTTCGGCCGTACGGGTTACGTCGCCCTGTTCGAGATCGATGGGCCTGATTCCGTCACCATCCTTGCCGTGCGCCTCCAGCGCGAAGACGACTATCACTGAGGCGCCGCCCGCCGCCGCGCGCGTTTGGCCGGAGCGGCGCCATCCTCGCCCGCCGCGGGCACCCGGAACAGCCTGTGCACCAGCGCCCGTACCCATTGCAGCGAGGGATCGCGCGCCGTGCTGGCGTGCCACAGCAGGCGCACGTCGTAGGCGGGCGCATAAGGCAGGGTCCATACCTTGAATCCATAGCGCGGCTGCGCGTTGCGCGCGTACGTGGTGGGTACGATCGCCAGCATGCGCGAATTCATGACCATCTCGGGCAGCGCGCCGAAATGGCGTGCCCGCACGGCGATACGGTCGTCGAGCTTCATGCGCGTGAGCATTTCGCTGACGCTGTCGTGGAAGGTTGCCGTGGGCGAGGCCACCAGCAGCGATGCGCTGGCCAGTTCGGCGGGACTCAGTGTCTTGCCCTTGTGTCCGGGCGTGGGCGTCCAGTCCGGCGAAGTGATCGCCACATAGGGCTCGTGGAACAGCACGTCGGCCTGGATGCCGCGCTGCTTGGGATGCAGGATGCCCAGGCAGAAGTCGATCTCGCGCGCTTCCAGGGCGGCGGCGACATCGTTGGCGGGCACGGAAATGTTGGTCAGCCGGGAGTGGGGGGCCTCGGTGTGCAGTGCCGCGGCCAGGGTCGGCAGGAAGGTCATTTCTCCCAGGTCGGACATGGAGACTCGCCACTCGACGTGGCTGTGCTGGGGATCGAAGGCTTCGCGTCCGGTCACCGCGGTTTCCAGGGCGCGCAATTCCGCCGCGACGGTGGGTGCGACCTGTTCGCAGATGCGGGTGGGGACCAGCCCCTGGGGGGTGCGCACGAAGAGCTCGTCGTCGAAGAAGTAGCGCAGGCGGGCCAGGGCGTTGCTGGTGGCGGGTTGGGAGAGGGAGAGGAGTTTGCCGGCGGCGGTGACGGAGCGAGTTTGGTGGATGGAGACCAGGACGCGTAGGAGGTTCAGGTCTAGTTGGCGGAAGTTCATGGGGGTTTCTGGTTCTTGAGACGGCTGTGTCCGGGGCGGCCGCCGTGGGGCGCAGAGGAGCCGGTCCCGGCCTTGCCGGGACTTCCCGGTGTCGGGGCGCTTGGCGGGGCGGGCGCAGAACTCGCGCGGGGACAGTCCACTGGACTGTCCCTACTGCCGCGCTCAAACAGCTGCGCCCTTGCTTCCCCGCCAAGCGCCCCGACACCGGCGGCTCCAATGCGCCCCACGGCGGCCGCCCCGGACACAGCCTGCGTCATCTGCCAGTGCAAGGGTGCTGGCGTCCTGGAGGATGGGGTGGGGGTATCCGGGGCCCTTATGGGGATTCTACGGAATATTCAGTGGGCAAATGAAGGGGGCTTGCCCCCTTCATTTGCCCTCGCGCAGTTTCGTCACGTCGGCGGCGGTGATCTGGCCTTCGCGGGCGCCCCAGGTGGTGCGCAGGTAGTTGGTCAGTTGGGCGATCTCGTCGTCGGTCAGGCGGCGGGCGAAGCCGGGCATGTCGCCGATGGTGGTGCCGTCGGGCAGGCGTTGGGCGGGCAGGCCGTCCAGGATGGAGAGCAGCAGGTTGCGTGGGTTTTCCAGGCGGACGGTGCTGTTGTTGGCCAGGGGAGGCATGCCGGGCGGGTGGCCTTCGCCGTCGACGCCGTGGCAGGCGGCGCAGGTGTTCAGGTAGACGCGGCGGCCGGGGGAGGGGGCGGCGTTGTCGGGCTTGGCTTGTGGGGCGGGGGCGGGCTTGGGGGGCTGGTCGCCCAGCAGGAAGGCGGACATGGCCTTCAGGTCGTCGTCGCTCAGGTATTGGGTGCTGTGCAGGATGACGGGGTACATCTCGTCGGCGGCGATGCCCTGGGGGGCGAGTCCGGTGCGCAGGAAGCGTTGCAGGTCTTCCGGCGTCCAGCCGCGTTCGGCCAGGGCCCGAGGGGTCAGGGACGGCGCCTCGAAGCGGTTCAGGGTGTAGCCCTGCAGCCAGTCGTCGCGGTGGAGCTGGCCCAGCTTGCCGCGCGGGGTGTGGCATTCGCCGCAGTGCCCCAGGACGTTGGTCAGGTAGCGGCCGCGCACCCATTGCGCGGAGTCGCCCTGCGAGGCGGCGGGCAGCGGGTCGTGGTCGAAGAACAGCAGGTTCCAGCCCGTCATCAGGATGCGCAGGTTGAGCGGGAAGGGGATCTCCGGTTTCTTGTTGGGCTGGGCGCTGGGGCGCACGCTCATCAGGTAGGCGTAGATCAGGTCGGAATCGGCGCGGGGGATGTCGTGGTAGGCCGTGTACGGCATGGCCGGGTAGAGGTTGCGGCCGTGCGGGGCCTTGCCCCGGGTCAGCGCGCGGTGGAATTCGTCGGCGGTCCAGCGGCCGATGCCGTGGTCGGGGTCGGGCGTGATGTTGGTGCCGTACAGCGTGCCGAAGGGAGTCTGCAGCGGGAAGCCGCCGGCGTAGGCGGCGCCGTCGGCGGTCTGGTGGCAGGCCGCGCAGTCGGCGGCGCGGGCCAGGTAGCGGCCCAGCTGTAATTGTTCCGGCGTGGCCTGGACCTGCTGGGGCGGGCGGTCGGGCGGATCGTCGCGGTTGCCCAGGATCGCCGCGGCGACGGCGACCACGATCAGGACCAGGATGACGAGGGCGACGATGGGACCGCGTCGCCGGGGGGACGGGCGGGCCATCTCAGTTCTCCTTGAGGACGAGGCCGGGGGTGGCGAGGATCACCGCCTTGGCCGCCTCGAAGTAGCGTACGTAGCCGGTGCAGCGGCAGATGTGGCGGCCCAGGTGCTCGGTGATCGTGTCTTCCAGCTGGTCGGCGCGCACCGGGTGGGCCTTGAGTCGTTCCATCAGCGCGGTCGCGCCGATGACGAAGCCGGGCGTGCAGTAGCCGCACTGGAAGCTGTAGTGGTCCAGGTAGGCCTGCTGGATCGGGGTGATGGCGATGATCTTCCGCTTATCGTCGCGCTCGGCCAGGCCTTCTATGGTCCGGATACGCTTGCCGTTGAAGTAGTGGGCACCGGTGATGCAGGTACGGATCTCCTCGGTGCCGTCCGGACCGTCCAGCAGCACCGTACAGGCATGGCAGACGCCGATGCCGCAGCCGAAGCGCGATCCGGTCAGGCCCAGGTACTCGTGCAGGAAGTCGACCATCATCAAGGTGTCGGGCACGTCCATGGGCCCGACTTGCTTGCCGTTGATGGTCAGCGTCAGGGGCGAGGTCGTGATCGTCATGATTCCAGGACCTCCCGTATTTTCTCCGGCGTGACCGGCAGGTCGGTGAAGCGGTGGCCGATGGCATGCGCGATGCCGTTCACGATGGCGGCGACGATGGGGATCATGACGACTTCCGCGATGCCCTTGGGCGGATCGGTGTCGGAGATGGGCGGCAGGATGTCGCCGGTCTGGCTCCAGACGGCCACGTCGTGCGCGCGCGGCAGGTGGTAGCGGTCGAAGTTCCAGGTGCCGTTGCCGGGGCCGTCCTCGTACAGCGGCAGGTACTCGTGCAGCGCGTGGCCGATGCCCATCGCGATGCCGCCCTGCAATTGCCCCGACACCAGTTCCTCGACCACCGGCTTGCCGCATTCGAGCACCGAGTGGTGCGACAGCAGCCGCACCTTGCCGCTGGTCGGGTTGACGGCCAGCTCGGCCAGGGCGGCATTGGCGCTGTAGTAGGTGACGCCGGCGTTGTTGCGCTGGGCCGGCGGATAGAAGACGTTGGCCCGCCTGATGACGTCGTAGGGCCTGGCCGAGCGGCCGCCGTCGCCGTAGCGCACGGCCAGGCCGTCGAGCGGGCGCCGGACGGTCGTGCCGCCCACGTCGAAGTCGGCCTCGGCCCATTGCCAGCGGTTGAAGGTATGGCCCACGGCGGCGGTCACCAGGTTGGCCTCGTAGGCGGCCTTGACCAGGCGCTCGAGCGGCAGCGGTTCCAGGCCGTTCGCGGTCAGGCCGCGTTCGGTCCAGCGCGCGTCCTCGCGCCGCACGACCAGGGGCGCGGCCTGGCCGCCACCCGCGCCGCGGGTCCAGATGGCCATCGCCGCCGGCCACAGTCCGTGCTCGAACACGACACGGGCCGTTTCCTTCGTGGCGTGCCCGAAGAAGTAGACGGAGTTGCTGGCGCTGGAGGGCGAGGCGTGGACCGGCGTCCACATCGGATCGGCGGCCAGCCGGTCCTGTTCCTCCTGCTTGACCGTGTAGGTATCGACGTTGCCGACCATGGGCAGGTCGGACCAGTCGGTAACGGCGGTGCGCACTTCGTCGGCGGGGCGGCCGAACCATTCGGCGCACATCACGGCCTGCGAGGTGCTCATGCCGGTGCCGATCTCGACGCCGGTATGGTGCAGCACGATGCGGCCTTCGCTTGTCAGCTCCACGCGCACGAAGGCGGCCTCGCCGCCGGTGCCGAAGTCCTTCTGCACGCAGGCGAAGCCCACGCCATAGCGTTCGTTCGGATGGGCGGCCTCGTAGTCGAGCTTGCGCTGCGCCCGTTCGGCCCACAGCGGATGGCGGCGCGCGCGCTCGAGCACCTCGTCCACCCGCAGGGCGCCGCCGGCGATGGCGCCCTGGGTGTTCTTCATGCCCGACAGCAGTGCGTTGCGGATACGGAACTCGATCGGATCGAGCCCCAGTTCCGCCGCCATCTCGTCGATCATCATCTCGGTGGCGGCCATGCTTTGCAGCGTGCCGTAGCCACGCGCCGAGCCCGCGTCGATGGCCCGCGTGGCCTCGGCCACGGCGATCAGGTCGTTCTTGGGGAAGTAGTACACCGACTGCGCGGCGGTGGCCGCCACCATGACCACCGAGGGCGAGAAGTTCGCGCGTCCGCCGCCGTTGCCGGTCAGCGTGCCCTGGAAGGACTGGAGCTTGCCGGTCTTGCGGTCTACCGCCATGGTGTACTGCATGTCGAAGGCGTGGCGCTTGAGCGAGGTCTGGAAGTGCTCGAAGCGGTCGACCGCGAAGCGCACCGGATGGCCGTCGCCGTACAGCGCGGCGACCAGGCCGTAGAACGGCACGTTGCAATGGTCCTTGGAGCCGTACCCGACCGTGTAGCAGGGGTGCACGAACAGGTGTTCCAGCGGGAAGCCGCTGTCGGCCACCATCTTGGCGGCGGCCTCGGCCACTTCCTGCGGCGATTGCGTGGCCAGCACCATGTGCAGGGAACGGGTGGCCGGGTCATACCAGCAGTTCGCGTTGTCGGGCTCGAGCGCGGCGGTGTCGATGGACTGCGTGGTGTAGCGTCGTTTCATGACCAGCCAGTCGGCGGGCGGCGAGGCCAGTTCCGCGCCGATCTGCTCGGCCGCGCGCATGCCCTGCGCGTCGATGCTGTCCTCGGCCTTGGTGGAGGGCCAGATCAGTGTCTTCTTTTCCGTGGGGAAGAGCGGGCTGTCTTTCAGGCTGGAATAAGCATCTTCGTCGTCGGGCGAGGCGCCGCCCACGCGCACGTAGCGGAACACGCCCCAGGGCTCGCGGTCGAGCGGCCCCGTGGTCGCGCCGTAGCGGATGACGTCGCGGGCGGCGCGCAGCCGGCCGCGGGCGAGCTGGTAGCGCGCGAAGTCGTGGAAGATCAGGATGGCGACCGCGTGTCCCAGGTAGGCCGGCGTCTTGCCGGCGGGCAGCAGCATGTCGTCGCCGTAGAAGCTGGGGAAGGCGAGCTTGTCGCGGGCCAGATCCTCGGCCGTGACGACGCGGTCGGGCTTGAGGTCATCGCCCAGCGGCGCGAGGTCGAAACCCTCGTAGAGCCGGTCGGCCAGCGTGGCGCGAAGGATCAGCGCGTGGGACTGCTGCTTGGGCCAGTGCGGCATGTCGGCGGCGCGGATGTCGCGGGCGAAGACCTTGCCGCCGACCACCTTCTCGTGGCCGTCGACCCGGAAGCGGGTGCGGCCGCTGGCCCGGTTCCATTCGGGACCGCGGAAGATGCGTTCCTCGAACAGGGCGCCGAAGGCGGCGCTGTACAGGGGGGCGATCCACACCGTGACGCCGCCCACCGCGATGGCCTTCAGGAAGCCACGGCGGGACATGCCGGCTCCGGTGGAGTCCGCGCGGGCCGTCGGGTTCCAGGCAGGATCTTGCTTCACAGCACGCTCCTTGCAGCAAAACCGCAGCTGTCATGCTGGCAGCAAAGGATGGATTTATCAATACCGGAAAATGTAGGGAATCAAGACAGGCCGGGCCGATATTCATGGATGATCCTTATAGGGATTATCCGGGGTATTCACAAAACAAATGTGGGATATACGAATAAACCATTAGCCCACGGCCCGCCGCTGGAGAAGAATGATGCGCTGACACCAGGCAGAGGAGAACGGGACCATGGCGGAGCGTTCGTTCACGAACGAGGTCGGCAAGCTGAAGCTGGGAGAGGGCGAGGAGTTCCGCGGCGAGGGGATCCTGGCGGTGACCAAGGCCCTGCTGCAGTCCGGCGTGTCGTACGTGGCGGGATACCAGGGAGCGCCGATCTCGCACCTGATGGATGTGCTGACCGACGCGAACGACATCCTGGAAGAGCTGGGCGTGCACTTCGAGCACAGCGCCTCCGAGGCGACGGCCACCGCCACCCTGGCGGCCTCGGTCAACTATCCGCTGCGCGGCGCCGTCACCTTCAAGTCCACCGTGGGCACCAACGTGGCCTCGGACGCGCTGGCCAACCTGGCCTCGGGCGGCGTGACCGGCGGCGCGCTGCTGATCGTGGGCGAGGACTACGGCGAAGGCTCCAGCATCATGCAGGAGCGCTCGCATGCCTTCGCGATGAAATCGCAGGTCTGGCTGCTGGACCCCCGCCCCAACCTGGAAAGCATGGTGGGCGCGGTGGAGCGGGGCTTCGAGCTGTCCGAGGCCAGCAATACGCCGGTCATGCTGCAGCTGCGCATCCGCGCCTGCCACGTGCATGGCCGCTTCACCACGCGGGCCAACAAGCGGCCGGCGTTCACGCTCAAGGACGCCATCGAGAATCCCGAGCGCGACGTCAACCGCATCGTGCTGCCGCCGGCCTCCTACCTGCACGAACAGGAAAAGGTGGCCAAGCGCTGGCCGGCGGCGGTGCGCTACATCGTCCAGCACGGCATGAACGAGTTCTTCGGCGCCGACGACCGGGACATCGGCATCGTCATGCAGGGAGGCATGTACAACGGCGTGCTGCGCGCGCTGGAGCTGCTGGGGCTGGCCGATGCCTTCGGCCAGTCGCGGATTCCCCTGTACGTGCTGAACGTGACCTATCCCCTGGTGGACGAGGAGTTCGTCCGCTTCTGCGCCGGCAAGCGCAGCATCCTGATCGTGGAAGAAGGGCAGCCCGACTACATCGAGCAGGCGGTGCACGCC
This sequence comes from Pigmentiphaga sp. NML030171, assembly GCF_002188635.1. Taxonomy (GTDB): domain Bacteria; phylum Pseudomonadota; class Gammaproteobacteria; order Burkholderiales; family Burkholderiaceae_B; genus Pigmentiphaga; species Pigmentiphaga daeguensis. The sequence goes on from NZ_NINX01000021.1 coordinate 157,336, forward strand.
ATCCTGCGGCGTGCCGACCTGAACACGCGCGTCCATGGCAAGGACGTGCTGCCGATGGCGGGCGAATACACCGGCGGCGTGCTGCTCAAGGGATTGGCGGAGTATGTGCGCCGCTACGAGCCCGGCCTGCTCGAAGGGCGGACGCTGCCTCGCGCCGCGCGGCCGGCCTCGCCCGCGCGCATGCCGGACAATCCCAAGGCCTTCGCCATCCAGCGTGCTTCCGACCAGGTCCAGGGCCGGCCGCCGTCGTTCTGCACCGGCTGTCCGGAACGGCCCATCTTCACCGCCATCAAGCTGGTCGAGCGCGAACTGGGCCGGCACCACATCAGCTGCGACATCGGCTGCCATCTGTTCTCGGTGCTACCGCCCTTCAACCTGGGCGCCACCACCATGGGCTACGGCCTGGGGTGGGCCGGCGCCTCGGCGCTGAACACGCGCGAGACTTCCCGCCGCACCATCTCCATCATGGGCGACGGCGGGTTCTGGCACAACGGCCTGACCAGCGGCGTGGGCAACGCCGTGTTCAACGAGACCGACAACGTGCTGCTGGTGGTGGACAACGGCTATTCGGCCGCCACCGGCGGACAGGACGTGCTGTCGTCCAAGGCCGAGAACCCCATACGCAGCACCAACAACCCCATCGAGAACGCCGTGCGGGGGGTGGGCGTGAAGTGGGTGCGGACGGTGACGCGCACCTACAGCGTGGCGCAGATGCGCGACACGCTGCGCGAGGCGCTGACCACGCGCGAGAAGGGGCCGAAGGTGGTGGTGGCGCAAAGCGAATGCATGCTGAACAAGCAGCGCCGCGTGCGTCCGCTCATGCGCAAGGCCATAGGCGAAGGCCGGCGGGTCGTGCGCGAGCGCTTCGGCGTGGATCCCGATACGTGCACCGGCGACCATTCCTGTATCCGCCTGTCCGGTTGCCCCTCGCTGACCATACGGGACAATCCCGATCCGCTGCGCACCGATCCGGTCGCGGCGGTGGTGGACAGTTGCGTGGGCTGCGGACTGTGCGGCGAGGTGTCGCACGCGGCGGTGCTATGCCCATCGTTCTACCGGGCCGAGATCATCAACAACCCGGGACGCTGGGACAAATTCAAGGCGCGCGTCAGGAAGGCCGTCATCGGCGCCTTGCAGCGCCGCATCGACCGTCGGCTGGAGGGATTGGCGGCATGAGCATCGGCAACGAGACAGGCGCGCCGCGCGCGCTGACCATCGCGGTGCTGGCCATGGGCGGCGAGGGCGGCGGGGTGCTGGCCGACTGGCTGGTGGACCTGGCCGAGCACAACGGTTACCTGGCCCAGACCACCTCGGTGCCGGGCGTGGCCCAGCGCACGGGCGCGACGGTGTACTACATCGAGATGTTCCGCGAGGCGGACGTGCCGCCGGGCAAGGCGCCGGTCATGGCGCTGGGGCCGGTGCCCGGCGAGGTCGACGTGGTCATCGCCTCCGAGCTGATGGAGGCGGGCCGCGCCTTGCAGCGGGGCCTGGTGGCGGACGACCGCACCACGCTGATCGCGTCCACCCACCGGGTGTATTCCATGACGGAGCGCACGGCGATGGGCGACGACCGGGTCGATTCGGCCGCGCTGCTGGAAGGCGGACGGGTGGCGGCGCGGCGTTTCGTGGCGGCCGACTTCAGCCGGATCGCCGAGGACGCCGGCAGTCCCATCAGTCCGGCGCTGTACGGGGCGCTGGCGGCGACGGGCGCGCTGCCCTTCGGCCGCGAACGGTTCGAGGATGCCATCCGCCGCGGGGGCGTGGGGGTGAAGGCCAGCCTGGAGGCCTTCGCCGCGGGCTTCGACGCCGCCATCGCCGGCCAGGAGACGGTGCTGCACGAGACCACCGTGCGGCGCGAGGTGCCGGCGGCGGCTTCGCCGGCGGAGGCATCCGCGGCCCCCGGCCGGCTGCCCGCTGCCGTCGGCCCCCGGCTGGCGTCCCTGGAAGAGCGGATGGCGCGCGAATTCCCGGCCAAGTGCCACGCGGTGCTGCGCGCCGGCCTGGTCCGCGCGGCCGACTACCAGGACGTGGCCTATGCCGGCGAGTACCTGGACCGGCTGGTCCCGCTGCTGTCCGCGCTGCCGGATCGCGGCGCCGCCAGCATGGAGGTATTGTCCGAGACGGCGCGCCACCTGGCCTTGTGGATGACCTACGAGGACGTGGCGCGGGTGGCGGACCTGAAGACGCGCGGCGCGCGCTTCGCCCGCGTGGCCGCCGAGGTGCGGCTGACGCCGGCGCAGCAACTGGAGATCAATGAATTCATGCACCCCCGGCTCGAGGAACTGGCCGACGCCATGCCCGCCTGGCTGGGACGGTGGATGATGCGCAGCGCCTTCGCGCGGGCCTGCATCGGGCCGTTCACGCGCAAGGGCCGGGTGGTGCGCACCAGTTCGCTGCGCGGTTTCCTGCTGCTGTACGCGGTGGCGGGGCTGCGCGGCATGCGCCGGGCGTCGCTGCGCTATCGGGTCGAGCGCGAGCGCATGGATCGGTGGATGGAGGCCATCGTCTCGCTGGCGGCCGGGCAGCCGGCGCTGGCCGTGGAAGTGGCGCGCGCGCAGCGGCTGATCAAGGGCTACGGCGACACCCACGTGCGCGGCTGGGGCAATTTCCAGCGCATCATGTCGGTGTTGCCGGCGCTGCGGCAGGCCGACGACGGCCCCCCGCGCCTGCGGGCGCTGGTCAAGGCGGCCCTGTCGGACGACAGCGGCCGCGCGCTGGAGGAAAAACTCGCGACCGTCTAGGATGAGGCGGCGCCATCACGCAGCACTTCGTAGGTACAAGAAAAGACAGGAGACAACGCATGAAATTTCCGCTCGTCAAGGCAGCCGCCGCTTTCCTGGCCTGCGCGGCCATGTCCGCCGGCCCCGTCCAGGCCCAGCAGGCCACGCTGCGGCTGATCTCGGCCTTTCCCGAGAACGGCATCTACGTGCAGCACCTGCAGGCATGGGTCAAGAAGTTCAACGAGGAAGGTAAGGGGGTGCTGCAGCTCAACTTCCTGGGCGGCCCCAAGACCATGCCCCCGTTCGAGGTGGGCAACGCGGTCAAGACCGGCGTGGTGGACATCGCGCTGAACACCGGCGCCTTCTACACCAACGTGCTGCCCGAGGCCGACTTCCTGAAGCTCAGCGACGTCCCGGTCGCCGAGCAGCGCAAGAACGGCGCGTTCGAGGCCATCAACAAGGTCTGGAACGAGAAGGGCAACATGCAGTACCTGGCCCGCATGGTCGAACACCAGCCCTTCCACCTGTACATCAACAAGAAGATCGACAAGCCGGACCTGACGGGGATGAAGATCCGCATCACGCCGGTCTACCGCGAGTTCTTCCAGGCCCTGAACGCCAACGTCATCACCACGCCTCCGGGCGAGGTCTACACCGCGCTCGAGCGCGGCGTCGTGGATGGCTATGGCTGGCCGATAGGCGGCATCTTTGACCTGAACTGGCAGGAGAAGACCAAGTTCCGCGTGGACCCGGGCTTCTACGACGCCGAGGTCTCGCTGATCATGAACCTGCCGGCCTACAAGAAGCTGACCCCGCCGCAGCTGGCCTACCTGAACAAGCAGTTGCTGGCCCTGGAAGCGCAGAACGGCTTCTGGGACCGCTACGCCGAGGAAGAAACCGCGCGGCAGGCCAAGGCCGGCATCCAGACCATCAAGTTCGACGATGCCACCGCCAGGCGCTATCGCGACATGGCCTACGAAGTGGGCTGGGCCACCGCGGCCAAGCAGAGCCCCGAGGTCGCGGCGCGCTTCAAGTCGCTGCTGTCCCGTCCGGCCGCCGGCAGCCGTCCATGATCGCGCGCGTGTCCGCCGCCTACGGGCGGCTGCTGACGGCGCTGGCCGCCGTGGGATGCGCGTTGCTGCTGGCCATGATGCTCATCATCGTGGCCGACGTGCTGCTGCGCAACCTCGCCATCGCCGGCCTGCCCCGCGGCCTGGCCTGGAGCAACGAGGTGTCCGAGGCCATGCTGTATCTCCTCACGCTGTGCCTGGCGCCCTGGCTGCTGCGCCAGGGCCAGCACATTCGCGTGGACATCGTGCTGCAGGCCATTCCGCGCCGCGTGGCCTGGGGGCTGGAATGGCTCGGCGACGTCCTGGGCCTGGGATGCTGCCTGGCGATCGCCTGGTATGGCGCCCAGTCGGCCTGGGCCAGCTACCAGTCGGGCGCCATGAACATCAAGACGCTGGTCACGCCGGAATGGTGGATGCTGGCGCCGCTGCCCGTGGTGTTCCTGCTGCTGGCGGTGGAAATGCTGTTCCGCATGCACCGCCTGCTGCATGCCGAGGCGGGCCCGCGCAACGAAGCGGTGAGCGCATCATGAGCTGGCAGATCGCGGCCTGGATCCTGCTGGGCGGATCCACGGTGCTGCTGTTCATCGGCATGCCCGTGGCGCTGACCTTCATCTCCATCAATATCATCGGCGCGTGGCTGTACATGGGAGGCGAGATCGGGCTGATGCAGCTCGCCCGCAATAGCGTCAGCTCGGTGGCGGCCTTCTCGCTCACGCCCATTCCGCTGTTCGTGCTGATGGGCGAGGTGCTGTTCCACACCGGCCTCGCGCTCAAGGTGATCGACGGCATCGAACGGCTGATCACGCGCGTGCCGGGCCGCCTGGCCGTGGTCGCGGTGGTGGCCGGAACGGTGTTCTCGGCCATTTCCGGATCGACCATCGCCACCACCGCCATGCTGGGATCGCTGATGCTGCCGGTCATGCTGTCGCGCGGCTACCATCCCCGCATCGCGACCGGCCCCATCATGGCCATCGGCGCCGTGGACATGCTGATCCCGCCGTCGGCGCTGACCGTGCTGCTGGGTTCGCTGTCGGGCATCTCCATCTCCAAGCTGCTGATAGGCGGCGTGATGCCGGGGATCATCCTGTCGGTGGCCTTCGTGCTGTGGATCGTGGTGCGCGTGCGCATCACGCCGTCCTGGGCGCCGGCGTCCGATACCGGCGAGCGGCGCACCGGCTGGGCGCGATGGAACCTGTTCGTGGCCTACGTGCTGCCCACGCTGTCCATCTTCGGCGTCGTGGTGGGGGCGCTGGCGGCGGGTTGGGCCACGCCCACCGAGTGCGCGGCGCTGGGTTCCTTCGCCACCATGCTGCTGGCCGCGCTCTACCGGCGCCTGACCTGGGAAGCCGTGGTCAAGTCGCTCAAGGGAACGGCTGCGATCTCGGGCATGATCCTGTTCATCATCCTGGGTGCCACGACCTTCGCCCAGATCCTGTCGTTCTCGGGGGCGAGCAACGGCCTGGTGGAGACGATCACCGGCCATGGCCTGTCCACCGGCATGATCGTGCTGGGCATGATGCTGATGCTGATCTTCCTGGGCATCTTCGTCGACCAGATCAGCATGATGATGATCACGCTGCCGATCTTCATGCCCATCGTCGGCGTGCTGGGCATCGACCCGGTGTGGTTCGGGGTCATGTTCCTGATCTGCATGCAGCTCGGCCTCCTGCTGCCGCCGCATGGGCTGCTGCTGATGACCATGCGCGGCGTGGCGCCGCCGTCGGTCTCCATGGGGACGATCTTCATCGCGGTCGTGCCCTACGTGGTCATGAGCCTGTTGTTGCTGGGCGCGGTGTTCTTCCTGCCGGGCATCGCCACCTGGCTGCCGAAGATGATCGGCTAGCCTGGGCTGAATCGCCATGCATGGCATCCATGATGACTGGCCTCAACTGCAGGGACTGAGATATTGAACCGTCCTTGACCGGTGGGGTGGGGCGGCCCGCGGTGGGGCGCAGCGTAGCCGGTCCCGCTGCGCGGGACTTCCCGGAGTTGGCGCGGTTGGCGGGGCGGGCGTGAACTCGCGCGGGGACAGTCCCCCGGACTGTCCCTACTGCCGCGCTCAGACATGCACGCCCTTGCTTCCCCGCCAACCGCGCCAACTCCGGCGGCTCCGAATGCGCCCCACCGCGGGCCGCCCCACCCCACCGATCAAGGACTACGGCGGTGATGAGTGACGCCCATAATTGAATGGGATTTGCATCAAAAGTGGGATGATGAGTTCCAGCCATGTGGCTATGCCCCGGCCGGGCAAGTCCTTACCATCGCTCCGTCGCCCCAAGTTCGCGAGGCGTATTGGAGAAAACGATGGAGGCAGGAGAGGCGCTGGTCGACTGGCCCAGCGAAGGCATCACCCGGGTGCCGTTCCAGGTCTTTTCCGACCGGGAGGTCTACGACAGGGAACAGCAGCGGATCTTCCGCGGCCCGGTCTGGCAGTTTCTCTGCATCGAGCAGGACATTCCCGAACCGGGCGACGTGGTCACGTCCTGGATGGGCGAGACGCCGGTGATCGTCGCGCGTGACCACGATGGCCGCATTAACGCCATGGTCAACCGCTGTGCCCACAAGGGCGCGCTGGTCGCGTTGAAGAGCAAGGACAAGGTCAAGAATCTGACCTGTGTCTACCATGCGTGGTCATACCGGCTGGACGGCCGGTTGCGGTCCATCGCTTTCCAGAACGGCGTCAACGGCAAGGGCGGCATGCCCGAGGATTTCGACGTCGAGGCGCACCGGCTGCAGCCGGTGCGCGTGCAGGCCTTCTGCGGGCTGGTGTTCGGCACGCTGTCGGACGAGACGCCGCCACTGGACGAGTTCCTGGGGCCGCGCATGAGCGCCTTCATCCAGCGCAACTTCGGCCGGCCGCTGAAGGTGCTGGGCCGGCATAGCCAGATCATCCACAACAACTGGAAACTGTATGCCGAGAACGTGCGGGACTCCTATCACGCGACGCTGCTGCATACCTTCTACACCACGTTCAAGGTCAACCGGCTGGACATGGACGGGGGCATCATCCTGTCCGACCGCAAGTGGCACCACATCAGCTATTCCAAGCGCGCCACCTTCAATCTCGACAAGGAGTACCTGACGGCCGAGGTGCACTCCGCCAAGTACGGCGCCAAGCACGGCGAATCGGCGCTGGAAGGCCCCGAACTGCTGGACGCCTGGGAAGAGTTCGACGACGGCATCACCCACAGCATCCAGACCGTGTTTCCCAACGTGGTGTTCCAGTTCACGCTCAACTCCCTGGCTATCCGGTTCTTCGTGCCCCAGGGCGTGGACAGGACCGAACTGAAATGGATATTCCTGGGCTACGAGCGCGACACGCCCGAGCAGTCGAAGATGCGCATCATGCAGTCGAACCTGACGGGCGCGGCCGGCCTGGTGGCCCTGGAGGACGGCTGCATCAACGAGTTCGTGCAGCGGGGCACGGTGGGGGCGGGCCAGCGCGCGGCGTTCATCGAGATGGGCGGCCGCGTGGCCGAGTCGAACGAGTCGTCGCGCGCCACCGAGGCCTCGGTCCGGGGGTTCTGGCACGGCTATCGCGACATCATGGGATTCTGACGGAACGCTGATCATGCAGACCACACTTCGTACTGCTTCTTCCCCCGCCGTGCGCGAGGACGTCCAGGCCGCGATCGTACGGCTGATGGCCGACTATGCCCACGCGCTGGACGACGACGAACTGGAGTCCTGGCCGGACTTCTTCACCGACGATGGCACCTACCGGCTGACCACGCGCGAGAACGTGGCGGCCGGGCTGCCCGTGGGCATCATCCATTGCGAGGGGCGCGGCATGCTGCGCGATCGCATCGCGGCGCTGCGTACCGCCAACATCTTCGAGCCGCATTGCTACACGCACGTGCTGGGACCCAGCCGGGTCGCCGCGGTGGGCGACGGCATCTGGCGCGTGCGGTCGAATTTCAGCGTCTATCGCACGTTCGAGAGCGGGGAATCCCGGCTGTACGGCGTCGGCAAGTACCTGGACATCGTGCATGCCCAGGGCGACGGCCCGCGCCTGCGGGAACGCGTGGTCGTGCTGGATTCGCGCTGCGTCGACGTGCTGACCGTCATTCCACTATAACGGGCGCGCCGCGCACCGGAGGAGACACATCATGAAGAAAAGCTTGAAAGCCGCCGGCCTGGCCGCCGCGGCATGGGCCGCCTGTATCGCGCCGTCGCAAGCCGCCGACGACACCGATTGGCCGCGGCATGCCGTGCGGCTGATCGTGCCCTACGCGCCGGGCGGCATCGCCGACCAGATGGCGCGCATCACGGCCGAGGCGTTGCAGGCCGCGTTCAACCAGCCCTTCGTCGTCGAGAACAAGCCGGGCGCCAGCGGCAGCCTGGCGACGTCCTACGTGGCCAAGAGCAAGCCCGACGGCTATACGCTGCTGGTGGGCCTGGCCGCGCCCCAGACCCTGAACCAGTTCATCTACAAGGTGGACTACCACGGGCTGAACGATTTCGCGCCGGTGGCGTTGCTCAACACCAATCCGCTGATCCTGGCCGTGCATCCCTCGCTGCCGGTCAAGACGGTGGCCGATGTGATTGCGTATGCACGCAAGTATCCCGGCAAGCTGAACTTCGGCGGCGCCGGGGGACTGACGCAGTTCGCCGGCGAGGTCTTCAAGTACGACACCAAGACCGACATGGTGCACGTGCCCTACCGGGGGGGCGCGCCGGCCGTGGCGGCCGCCGTGGCCGGCGACGTGCAGATGACCTTCGCCAACTATTCCGACGTGCAGCCCTGGATCGAGTCCGGCCGGCTGCGCGCGGTCGCCATCACCAGTCCCAAGCGCTATCCCCGCAATCCCGACCTGCCCACCATCGCGGAGTCGGGCGTGCCCGGGTACGGCATGGACGGCTGGACCGGATTGCTGGCGCCCGCCGGCACGCCGCCCGCCGTCGTGCGGAAGATCTCGGCGGTGGTGCGCAAGACGCTGAACGAACCCGCGATGAAGGACAAGCTCGGGGCCATGGGCAGCCCGCCCGGGAACATGTCGCCGGAGGAGTTCCGGACCTTCATGGCCGGCGAGATCAAGCGCTGGCAGGGTTTCGTGGCCGAGTCCGGCATCAAGGTGGAATAGGCATGGCCAACGAGCGTGAAGCCGCCCCGATGCCGACCGGACCACTGATCGCCGCCTCCGACCTGGCCCGCATCGCGGGCAGCGCGGGCGTGGCCATCCTGGACTGCACCAGCCACCTGCCCGCGGAGCGGCGCGACGCGCGCCGCGAATTCGAGGCGGCGCACATACCGGGCGCGCGTTTCGTGGACCTGGCCGAGATCAGCGATCCGGCGTCCGGCCTGCCCACGATGCTGCCGCCGGTGGCGCAGTTCGAGGCCGTCATGCGTGGACTGGGCATCCAGGCCGGGGATCTGGTCGTGGTCTACGACACTCACGGCATACGCACCGCGCCACGGCTGTGGTGGATGTTCCGGGGCTACGGCCACGAGCGCGTGGCGGTGCTGGACGGCGGGTTGCCCGCGTGGCGGGCCGCCGGCGGCGCGGTGGAGCAGGGCCCGGCCGCGCCCGCGCGGGAAGGGGACTGGAGCGCGATGCGCGAGCACGACGCGGTGGCCGATACCGCCGCCACGCGCGCTGCCGCTGCGCACGCCTCGTCCCAGGTGGTGGACGCGCGCAGCGCCGAACGCTTCCGGGGCCTGGCGCCCGAGCCGCGGCCGGGACTGCGCGCCGGCCACATCCCGGGCAGCGTCAACCTGCCTTACGAACAACTGCTCGACCCGGTTTCGCATGCCTACCTGCCTGACGACCGGCTGGCCGAGGTCATGCGGGCGCATGGGCTCGGGCTGGGGCGGGACACCCGCTTCGTCTGCTCCTGCGGATCCGGCGTGTCGGCCTGCGTGCTGGCCCTGGCCTTGCACAAGCTGGGCGAACGCGACGTCAGGGTCTACGACGGGTCCTGGACGCAATGGGGCAGCGATGCGGCCTTGCCGGTCGAGACGGGGGACGGCCATGTCTATGCCTTGAAGACCTACGTGGCGGCTCCCGGCAAGTTCGCCGCCATGCGCGACCGCTTCCTGTCATCGGCCGCGCCCCTGCTGGCCGAGCAAGGGTTGATGCTGGAACGAAGCTGGACGCCGCCCGAGGCGCCCGACACCTTCGTCTACCTGCTGAAATGGCGGTCGGGCGTGGATTTCGACCAGGCCTGGGACGCGTTCGCGCGGGATCCGCGCTGGCTGGAGGTCAAGCGCCGCTCGGAAGCGCAGGGACCCCTGATCGCCCGCCAGGAGTCTATGATGCTGGGTACTTCAACAGGGGAGATGCGGTGATGAGCGCGCAGGGCAAGTTCGATGCGGGGTCGGGCCTTTACTACACGGTGCAGGGGCCGTCGGCGGGCGAGGCGGTGCTGCTGGTCCATTCGATCATGTCCGACGGGGAAAGCTGGGCGCGGCAGGCCGCCTGGCTGGCGCGCACGTACCAGGTGGTCGCCATCGACCTGCCGGGCCATGGCCGGGCGCCTGTCGCCGGCGAGGTGACGCTGCCCGGCCTGGCCGATGCGATCACGCGGCTGGCCGACACGCTCGGTCTTGCGCGCTTCCATTTCATGGGCGTATCGCTGGGCGCCATGATCGGCTTCGACCTGGCCACGCGCCATGCCGCGCGGCTGGCCAGCCTGGTGGCATGCGATGCGCCGTCCAGCACGCCGGACAACTACGGGGCGCTGTGGGACGAGCGGATCGCGCGCGCCAGGCGCGACGGCATGGCGGCGCTGGCGGACGAGACCTTGGCGCGCTGGTTCACGCCGGCCACGCTGGCGGAGCAGCCGGCCCTCGTCGCGCGGGTCCGCGAGCAGATCCTGAAGACGCCGGTGGAAGGCTATGCGCATTGCGCGCGGGCGATCAGCCGCTTCGACTATCGCGACGGGCTGGCGCGCAGCCCGGTCAGGGCAACGCTGACGGCGGGCGAGGCCGACGGGGTCATCGTGCCGGCCATGCGCGAGCAGGCGCGGGCGATGCCGCATGCCCAATGGGTGGAGATACCCGGGGCCGGGCACCTGCCCCAGCTCGAGAATCCGGCCGCCTTCGAGGCCATGATGGCGGGGCACTTCGGCAAGGCGTAGGCGCCTGCGCGGGGTTCCCGCTGGCGTGACCAGGCCCTAAGCGTCCTGCGACTTGCGGATGGCGTCCGCCAGGTATTTGAGCATCGCCCGGGTGGCACGGGGCACGCTGGTGCGCGAGACGATGTAGGCATTGAGCGGCAGGCGGGGCTCCCACTCGGGAACGATGCGCTTGAGGCGTCCGCCGGGCACGTAATCGCGTCCCAGGATCTCGGGGATCAGCCCCACGCCGGTTCCGCAGGCCACCATCTCGCGCAGCAGGCGGATGCTGTTCACGCGCGCCCGCACCCGCCCCAGCGCGGAGCGGCCCGCGCCCGACGGCACGGTGTTCCACAGGCTTTGTCCGGACTGCAGCTCGGTCACCACCCAGTCGAGCGCGGGCAGCGTGGCCAGGGATATGGGCTGGGGCAGGCCGGCTTCATAGGCGGGGCTGCAATAGAGCCCGTAGCGGATCTCGCCCAGCTTGCGCACCGTCAGCCGCGACGGCTTGGGCTCGCCGAAGGCGATCAGGATGTCCACGCCTTCGCCGATCAGGTCGATGGGCCGCGTGGTGGTGTCGACCACGATCTGCAGGTCGTTGTGTTCCAGGGCGAATTCCGAGATGGCCTGCCCCAGCCACGCCGTGCCGAACTCGATGGGCATCGCGACGTTCAGCGTGCCCGACATGCTGGTGGCGCTGCGTGCGATCTTGCGCGCGATGCTGTCGCGGGCGCGCGCGATGTCCGCGCACTCCTGCAGCAGGTCCAGGCCCAGGGCGGTGGGCGAGACCTTGCGCGTATTGCGTTTGAGCAGCATCGCGCCGCAGCTTTTCTCCAGCGCGATCAGGCGGCGGCTGAGCGTGGCGCGCGGCACGCCCAGCTTGTGCGCGGCCGACGTGAGCGAGCCGCTTTCCACCACGGATTGGAACAGCATCAGATCGTCGAGGTCGAGTGACAGATGCATGTCGCGGCCTTACCCCTTTAGCGCTATGTCCTATTGCGTATAGGCATGTTAGCGCACGCTACCTAGACTTCGTTCCTATATCCATGGCGGGACGCACCCGCTGCGAACGTGGAGCGCGAGAGCATGGGGCGGGCGATGCGGAAGGAGAGGATCTGGAGCGGCGCGCGCAAGGCCGTGTGCGCGCTGTCGTTCGGACTGGCCCTTTCGCCGGCATGGGCCCAGGAGCCCGTGCCGGACGCCGAGGTGGGGCAGGTCGCGCAGGAGCGGCTGGCCGATGCCGACACCCTGCTGGCGCTGACCCAGGACGGTGCGATCCTGTATGCCCAGGATCCGGTCAAGCTCAGCGGCTACCAGTATTGCAGCCAGGCGGTGGCGCTGGCCGAACAGGGCGAGTTCCGGCAGAGCGTGCGCGCCGCCAGCAAGGCGCTGCACCTGGCCCAGGCCACCAACGATCCCAACCTGGCCGCGCTGGCCAATCGCGACCTGGCGATCGCCTACAGCTATGCGGGCCGCCTGGACAAGGCGGAGTCCTTCGCGCGCGAGGCGCTGCGGCATCCTCCCAAGGAACCCGAGAAGGTGCTGGGGCCGGTGCACAAGGTGCTGGGCGACGTCGAAGTCCGGCGTGGCGACTACCCCGCGGCGATCAAGAGCTACGAGACCGCGCTGGCGAACAGCTCGGAACGCTATGCGCCGCTGGTGCGCGTGTCGCTGGTCAACGCGCTGGCCGAGAACGGCGATGCCGCGCGGGCGCGGCAGGTGCTGGACGCCACCGCCCAGCCTTCCGACCCGGTCCTGGCCACGCAGTGGCAGCGCACGCGCGCGCGGGTCTTGCTGGCCGAGAACCGGCCGCAGGAAGCGGCGGACCTGTACCGCTCGCTCACGACGCGACGGACCGGCGCCGACAGCGGCTACTACCAGCTGTGGGCGTGGGACGGCGTGGCGCGCAGCGAGATGGCGCTGGGCAACAAGCCGGCGGCGGCCGATGCGCTGGGCAAGGCGCTCGACGGGGTGGACGCGGTGCGCGCGCGTTTCCGCAGCGACGAATTCAAGATGGGACTGTTCTCGGACATGCAGTCGGTGTTCGAGCGCGCGATCGGTTTGTACAGCGACCTGGGCAACGCCTCGGCGGCATTCGAGTTGAGCGAGCGCAGCCGCAGCCGGGCCTTGCTGGACGCGGTGCGCGGGCGGGGCAGCGTACCGGATGCCGCCATGGCCACGTTGTCGCTGTCGGGGCTGCAACAGTCCCTGGCGCCCGACGAACGGGTGATCCAGTTCCATGCCCTGCCCGAGCGCCTCCAGGCCTGGATCGTCGGGCCATCCGAGCTGCGGGAAGTTTCCATCCCGATCGGGCGCGACGACCTGGCCAAGCTGGTCGACGCCTTTCGCGACCTGATCGTCAACGGCAAGCGCGGCGCGGTGGACGGCGCGGCACGGGTGGGCGAACTGCTGATCGCGCCGCTGGGCATCGCGCCCGGGCAGCGGCTGGTCGTGGTGCCGCACGGCCCGCTGCACTACCTGCCGTTCCAGGCGCTGCGCCTGAACGGCGCCTACCTGATCGAAAGCCACGCGATGTCGGTGGCGCCGTCCATGAGCATCGCCGTGCAGCTCGCGCGCAGGACGCCGCGCGTCGCGCCCACGCTGACCGCGTTCGGCAATCCGCGCATCGAGGACCAGTACGACCTGCCCGGCGCCGAGCGCGAGGTGCAGGAACTGGCGCGGCTGTTCCCGCAGAAGAACGTCTACATGGGCACCGCCGCCACCAAGACCCAGTTCAAGGAAGCCGCCGCCCGCGCGCCCCTGATCCACGTGGCCGCCCACGCGCAGGCCGACACCGTGGATCCGCTCTATTCGCGCATCCTGCTGGCCAACGAGGACGGCCGGCAGAGTTTCCTGGAGGCGCGCGAAATCCTGGGGCTGGACATGAACCACACGGCCCTGGTCACGCTGTCGGCGTGCGAGTCGGGGCTGGGCCGGATCGCGCAGGGCGACGAGGTGCTGGGGTTCACGCGGTCTTTCCTGTCCGCCGGGTCATCCAGCCTGATCGCCTCGCTGTGGCCGGTGTCCGACGACGCCGCGGAGCTGTTGATGAGTACCCTGTACGCCGAACTGGCCAAGGGCAACGACATCCAGCGGGCGATGCAGGCCGGCCAGCTTGCCGTCCTCAAGCGCAACAAGATGGCGCATCCGTTCTTCTGGGCGCCGTTCAACCTGATCGGGAACTGGCGCCTGACGGTGGAGGGCTGAAGCATGCGGGGTGCCGACAAGACATGGAATCGCCGAGGTATCGCCGCCGCGGCGATGGGGCTGGCATGCTCGGCCGCGCTGGCCCAGACGCCCGGGCCGCTGGCGCAGGCGCCGTCGCAGCGCCTGCCTGAACCGCCCGCGCCAGCCGCGCAGACGGCCTTCCGCTTGCAGCAGGTGACCTTCACCGGCGCCGCGGCCATACCGGCGGACGAATTGCAGGCGCTGGCGGCCGGGTATGTGGGGCGCGATGTTTCGCTGTCCGACCTGGAAGCGCTGGCGCAGGACGTGACCGGGCTGTACCGCAGCCGCGGCTACTTCCTGGCCCAGGCGCTGGTGCCGGTGCAGACCGTGCGCGAGGGACGGGTCGAGATCAGCGTCGTCGAGGGGCGCCTGGGCAAGGTGGACATCCAGGTCGCGCCGGATGCGCCGATCTCCGAGGGACGCGTCCGCGCCTACCTCGCGCCGCTGCAGCCGGGCCAGCCGGTCAGCGCGCAAAGCTACGAACGCGCCATGCTGCTGCTGTCCGACCTGCCCGGCATCAAGGTGTCGTCCGGCCTGCAGGAGGGCGGCGAGCCCGGCACGACGGACCTGGTGGTCGAGGTGACGCAGGCGCGGCGCGTGACCTTCGCCTTCGACGCGGACAACCACGGCACGCGCGAGTCGGGTCGGGTCCGCGCGGGCGGCACCATGCGCGTGGCCAGTCCGCTGGGGCTGGGAGACAACCTGGACGCCCGGCTCATGATGTCCGAGGGCAATTCGCTGAACTTCGGACGGCTGGGCTACGAGGCGCCGCTGGGCACGGACGGCCTGCGCCTGGGCGCGGGCATCTCGCGGGTGCGCTATGAACTGGGCCAGCCCTGGTCGCAACTGGGCGCCAAGGGCCGGGCGACGGTGGCCGACCTGTCGCTGAACTACCCCGTGATCCGGCAGCGTGGCCAGAATCTGTTCCTGCGCCTGGGCGTGGACCACAAGGACCTGCGCGACGATCTTTCCATGTTCTCGTATTCGGCGCGCAAGAATATCGTCGGCGTGGGACTGGGCTGGAGCTGGGAGCGGCGCGACGAATTGCTCGGCGGCGGCTATTGGGCCAGCACCGGTACCCTTTACCACGGGCGCCTGGACATCAAGGACGACCTGACGCGCGCGATGGACCAGGGGCCGGCGGGCCACCGCACGGACGGCGGATTCACCAAGCTGACCTGGCAGGTGTCGCGCCTGCAATCGGTGCTGCCGCGCCACACCTTGTACGTGTCCCTGGGCGGGCAGCTCACCAACGGCAACCTGGACGCGTCCGAGAAGCTGGCGCTGGGCGGCGCCCGCGCCGTGCGCGCCTTCCCGTCCAGCGAACTGCTGGTGGACGAGGGGGTGCTGGGCGTGGTCGAGTGGCGCTGGTCCGCCACCGAGGACCTGACGCCCTATGTGTTCTACGACGTGGGCAAGGGCCGGATGTTCCATTCGCCCACCAGCCTGGACACCAACAATACCCGCAGCATGCAGGGCTTCGGCATCGGCGCGGTCTGGTCGCGGCCCGGCGATTTCATGGTGAACGTCTCGCTGGCGTGGCGCCGCAACACCTCGGCGCCGGTCACCGACGGCGGCGATCGCAAGCCCAGGATCTTCGTGCAATTCCAGAAAGTGTTTTAAGGAACCGGGGCGGCGGAGACCGGCGCCCAAGGCGGCGCGGACCGCGCTCCGGGACCAGGAGAATCACATGAGTGCAGCCATCCGTTCCCCGCGCAAGGTTCGCGGGCCCGTTTCCGCGGTGCCCCAGGAGCGTTGGAGTCCCCGTCCGCTGGCGCTGGCGCTCGCCCTGGTGGGCACCAGCGCGGGCGCCCAGATGCCGACCGGCTTCAATCCCGTGCAGGGCAGCGTGCTCGCGCCCGTCACGAGCGGCAACGTCATGTCCATCCAGCAACAGAGCGATCGCGCCATCATCGAGTGGAGCACGTTCTCGATCGGCGCGGGCAACGCGGTCCGCTTCCTGCAGCCCGGCGCCTCCAGCATCGCATTGAACCGGGTGCTGGGCGGGGACCTGTCGCGCATCTCGGGAGATCTGTCGGCCAATGGCCGGATCTTCCTGATCAATCCGGCGGGCGTGCTGTTCGGGCAGGGCTCCAAGGTGGAGACCGGCGGCCTGGTCGCCTCGACGCTCAACATCTCCAATGCCGACTTCATGGCGGGCCGCTTCCGGTTCGAGCGCGACGACGCCAACACCGCTTCGGTGACGAACCTGGGCACCCTGACCGCGCCGGGATCGACCATCGCGCTGATGGCCGCTACCGTGGTCAACGGCGGCGAAGGCAAGATCGTGGCCGACGGCGGCACCGTGGGGCTGGTGTCGGCCCGCCAGGTGACGCTGGACTTCCAGGGCGACGGACTGACCACGTTCCGCTTCGCGCCGGACGCCGGCGCCAGCATGGCCGCGGTCACCAACGAAAGCGGCGCGGTGCTCCAGGCCAACGGCGGCCGGGTGGCGGTGCTGGCGGATTCGGCCCAGGTGGCGCAGCGCGTGGTCAACCAGCAGGGCACGATCCGGGCACAATCGCTGACCGCGCGCAACGGCGAGATCATCCTGGGCGCATCCGGCCAGGCGGACGTGGCGGTGGGCGGCACGCTGGACGTGTCGGGCACCGCGGGGGCGTCGGGCGGCACCCTCCGCATCGAGGCCGGCGGCATCCGGACCGGATCGGCGCGCCTGGATGCCTCCGGCGACGGCGGCGGCGGGCACATCGAACTGGCGGGCCGGCGGGCGGTCACCATGGACGAGGGCAGCCGCCTGCACGCGGATGCGCTGGCCGCGGGCAACGGCGGCACCGTCGACATCGGCGCCCCGGGGCTGCATGCGGCGGGCATCATGACGGCGAATGCCGCGGGCGACGGAGCGGGCGGCGTCGTCAAGACGTCGGGCAGCGTGGTCGAGGTCGGGGCGGCCCATGTCTCGGCGGCCGGCGCCGGCAGCGGCGCCAACGGCAAATGGACGATAAGCTCGCAGGGCGACGTGACCGTGGGTACCGCGCCGGCGGCACGGCCCGCCACCGAGGTGTCCGTGGCCGGTGACGACAGCCGGGTATCCGGCGGCGCCGTGGGCGAAGCGCTGGGGAACCGTACCGATGTGACCGTGGCCGCCACCGGCTTCGCGCTCGACGGCGGCCGGGGGCAGAGCGGCAACGTGGTGTTCGAGAGCGACGCGAGCGTGGTCAAGACCCAGGGCGGCACTTCCACCCTGCGCGTGGACGCCATGCGCAACATCGACATGTGGAACGGCGCGCGCATCGAGTCGCAGGCGGGCGCGCTGAACGTCGAGTTCAACGCCGATTCCTCGGGCAAGGCCGCGATGCGCCGGCCGGAAGGCGCCAGCGATTTCGTCGAGGAAAGCGGGGGCAGCATCGACGTGGAAGGCGCCACCATCGCTACCCGGGGTGGCGACCTGCGCCTGTTCGGGCAAGGCGATGCCGCCAACGGCAAGGCCACCGGCGGCACGTCCTTCGTGAATGGCCGGGCGCAGACCCGCCGCGCCGGCATCTTCGTCGGCTGGAGCGACGTGTCGCTGTGCGCCGACGATGCCTGCTCGGCAGGCGGTTCGCTGGCCGCCGCGGGGGCCGGCATCACCACCGTCGACGCGACGTCCGGCCGCGGCGTGGAAGGGGGCGAGGGCGTCACCCTCAGCGGGACCGGCGTGGCGGCGGGCGGCGACATCACGATAACCGGCCACGGCGGCGTGGCGGCGGCGGGCGTACGGATAGACGGGCGCCGCGAAGGGGGCACGCAGCACCAGTTGAACGCGGCGGGCGACATCACCATCGTCGGCACGGCGGCCAATGCCACGCTGGCCGACAATCTTCCCGTGGAGGTCCCGGAAGCCGGCGTGGCGATCCGGAACACCACCTTGGCGGCCGGCGGCGACGTGACGATCGACGGCAAGGGCTCCAACCTGGACGCGCTGACGCAGTCGCCCGACATCTTCGGCGTGCTGGGCTACGACACCATCGAGGCCGTCGATGGCGTGCACATGCTCGACACCCGGGTGCTGGCCGGTCCGCGCCGCGACATCCTGATCACCGGGGCGGCGGGCGGCGACGGCCTGCTCATCCAGAGCGACGGCGCCTCGGGGGCGACCTTCACCACCATCGCCGCGCGCGGCGTGCGCATCGAGAAAAGCGTCGAGGCCCTGGAGGCGCCGGGCGGGACGGCGCCCGACATCGCCACCGACGGTGGCCGCATACGCATCGCCGGCCGCGACAGCGACGTCTGGCTGGCGGGCGAACCGACCAAGGTGGGCGCGACGCTGCAGGTGGACGCCGGCAGCGCGGACGGCCGGGGCGGCAGCATCGAGGTCACCGGACGCAACGTGGGCGTGCTGGGTGCCACCGCGCTGCTGGCCGACGGCGCCGGCGGCGGGGGCGACGTGACGGTGCGGGCCGAGGCCGTGGCGGCCGTGGACGATTTCGCGCGCGTGCAGGCGAACTCGACCGGCGCCGAGGGCGATGGCGGCAAGGTACTGTTGACGGGGCAGGATGGCCTGCGCGTCCACGGCTCGCTCCAGGCGCGGGGCACGGGCGCGGGCCACGGCGGACGGATCGAGACTTCCGGCGGCGGCGTCGACGCCAGCGGCGTCCGGGTCAATGCCGGGACCGTCACCGGCGCGGCGGGAAACTGGATCGTCGATCCCTATGACGTCCGCATCGTCCACGGCACCGGGCCGGGCGCGCCGCTGGCCGATCCTTTCGAGGCGGTGGCCGACACCACGATCCAGGATTCCAGCATCAACACCGCCCTGGATGCCGGCACGAGCGTACGCATAGGGACGGGGGCCGGCAGCGGCACGGGCGGCGACATCACCATAGCCAGCGGCGTGGATATCCGCCGCACGACCGGCGCGGCGCCGCTGGCGTTCGCGCTGGACGCGTACCGCGGCATACGAGGCGATTCGTTCAGCATCGTGTCCGAGGCGGGCGCGCTCGACCTGGCGTTCAACAGCAACGCAAGCGGCACCTTGTCGGGCGATCAGTCCATCGCCTTCCAGAACGCGACGCTGACCACCAACGGCGGATCGGTCAGCCTGTATGGCCAGAGCGACCCGGTGGCGGGCAGCGCCAGCTCCAATCGCGGGCCGGCCATCCGGTTGGTGGACAGCGTCATCGACACGCGTGTCGGCCAGAGCGATGCCGGCGCCGGCGGGAACGTCCTGCTGCGGGGCGCGGGCGACGGGGTGGCCAGCGTGGACATCGAAGGCGGACGCATCGACGCGGCCAGCGGCAGCGTCACGGTGCGCGGCGTCTCTTCCAGTTATGGAGAGGGCGTGCAGATGACGTCGGGCAGCAGCGACGACACCATCATTACGACCACGTCCGGCAACATCGCCATCGTCGGCATCGGCGGCGGCGATTCGTCGACGGGCGCGGAAGGCGTCAGGATGGAAGGGGCGCACGTGCAGTCCGCCAGTGGCGACGTGGACGTGCGCGGGCTGGCGCGGGGGGCGGGCACGACCGCTTCCGGCGTGATCCTGGAGGACTCTTCGCTGGTCGCGCAGGCCGGCCGGGCGCGCGTGGCGGGTCAGTCCGAAGGCAGCGGCGCCGGCATAGACCTGCAAGGCGGCTCGTCCAGCCTGTCGTCGCATGCCATCGATGGCCAGCAAGGCGTCGTCCTGCGGGCCGACAACGACGGCAGCGCCGATGCGATCGCGCTCGCGGCCTCGGTGCGGTCGGGTGCGTCGATCAACCTGCGGCCGGGCGGCGTCGATGCCGCGGGCAATGCCACCGACCACACGGCGACCCGGATTTCCGTGGGCGGGGCGGGCGGCAACGGGTTCTCGCTGTCGGACGCCGACATGGGGAACCTGGATGCGCCCAACGTCATCGTCGGCAGCAATACCCACGCCGCCGACATCTCGGTGGACGGGCCGGTGGCCACGGCCGGCAACCTGACCCTGCAGAACGAAGGAGGCGGGGCGATCGCGCTGGGCGACAACGTGACGGCCGGCACGCTGGCGCTGCTGGCGGGCGGCAACGTGACCCAATCGCCCACCGCCGCGATCGCCGCGAACGCGCTGGCGGCCCGATCGGCCACGGGCGACGTCGTGCTGACCAACGCGGGCAATGCCGTGGCCACGGTTTCCGGCGGCGCGGCGGGCGACTTCCGCTACGTCGATGCCGACGGCATCACGGTCGGCAACGTGTCGGCCCTGGGCATGGACGCCGCGACCAACGGCGTGCAGACCCGGGCGCTGGATGGCATTTCGGCCGACCGCGCCATCGTGCAGGCCCGTGCCGGGAACATCACGGCCAATGCCGCGATTACCGCGCCGACCGCCATCACGCTGCAGGCGGATGCCGGCGCCATCCAGCTCAACCGGACCCTGGACAGCGGTTCGGTGGGCCTGCTGGCGGCCGGCGCGATCGGCCAGCAGGCGGGCGCCGCCATCACCGCCGGCACGCTGGTCGCCCGTTCGACCGGCGCGAGCGTGACGCTGACGGACGCGGGCAACCGGGTCGGGATCCTGGCGGGCAGCGCGGCCACCGATTTCCGGTATGCGAACGCCGACGGCTTGACCCTGGGAAATGCCGCCGTCGTGGGCCATGACACCGCGGGCAACGTGCAGGCCGTTGCCGCGTCGGGGATCTCGGCCGATACGACGCAGATCGCGGCTCGCAAGGGCGATCTGGACGTCGCCGCCGCCGTCTCGGCCGTCGACCTGCTCAGCCTGCAGGCCGACACCGGGGCGATCGGAGTGGGTGCCGCGGTCCAGGGGCGCACGGTGGCGCTGCTGGCCGGCGGCGACATCACGCAGGCCGCCGCCGGCGCCATTGCCGGCGACGCGCTGTTGGCCCGGTCCACGGCGGGCGACGTCCAACTGGCGGCGGGGAGCAATGACGTGCGTACGCTGGCGGCATCCGCCGCGGGCGACCTGCGCTATCGCGGCAGCGGCGACCTGGCGGTGGCAACGGTGACGGCGGGGGCGCTGGACGCCAGCGGCACGCCGCAGACCGTCGCGGCTTCGGGCCTGACGGCCACCGATGCGATCGTCCAGGCGACCACGGGCAACCTGTCGGTCCAGGCGGCTTCGAACGCAGCCAACGGGCTGACCTTGCAGTCGGACGCGGGAAGCGTGCAAGTCGGGCAATCGCTGCAGGCGCGAACCGTGGCCCTGCTGGCCCGCGGAGACATCGGCCAGCAGGCCGGCGCCGGCATCACGGCGGACACGCTGGCGGCCCGGTCGACGGCCGGGTCGGTGACGCTGACCGCCCCCGGCAACGACGCCGGCGTGTTCGCGGGCAGTGCGGCCACCGAGCTGCGCTACGCGGACGCGAATGCGCTGACCGTCGGCGAGGCCACTGTCGCCACCCAGGATGCGGGGGGTGGGCTGTCGTCATCGACCGTGGCCGGTGCGCAGGCCGGCACGGTGCGGGTCGCGGCGCGGACGGGCAGCCTGACGGTCGCCTCGGGCGTGACGGCCACCGATGCCGCCAGCCTGCAGGCCGATGCCGGCGCCGTGGCCGTGAACGCCGCGGTGCGGGCCCGGACCGTGGCATTGCTCGCCACGGGAGGGATCACCGAATCGACGTCCGGCGGCATCGCGGCGGATGCGCTGCTGGCGCGTTCGACCGGCGGCGACGTGCGGCTGGAGAACGGCGGCAACGACGTGCGCGCGCTGGCGGGCAGCGCGGCCGGCAGCCTGGCCTATCGCGGCACCGGCGACCTGGCCGTGACGACCGTGACGGCCGCCGGGCTGGATGGGGCGGGCGCGCCGCAGACGGTCTCCGCCTCGGGCGTGACGGCCGGCGATGCGTTCGTGCGGGCCACCTCGGGCAATCTGTCCATCGCCGCCGCCTCGGCCGCGGCCGGGGCGATGGTGCTCCAGGCGGACGCCGGCAACGTGACGCTGGGGCAGTCCGTGCAGGCCGCCACGGTCGCGCTGCTTGCCGGCGGCGACATCGGCCAGAATGCGTCGGGCTCGATCATCGCCGACGAACTGGCGGCCCGCAGCACGGACGGCAGCGTCGTCCTGGACCAGGCATCGAACCGCGTCGGCACGGTGGCGGGCGGGGCGCGTGGCGGGTTCGCCTACACCGACGCGGATGCCCTGCGCATAGGCGAAGTCACGCTGCCGACACTGGGCGCGGGGGAAGGCGTGGTGGCCGGCTCGGAACGAGGCATTTCCGCCGCCACCACGGTCGTGCGGACCCAGTCCGGCGACCTGACGCTGGATGCCGGCGTGACCGGCGGCACCGCCGACCTGGTGGCGGCGGCGCGCTTCCAGAATCCGGACGGCGCGCGCATCGATACTTCCGGGCGCTGGCGGGTATGGGCCGACACCTGGGAGGGCGAGACGCGCGGCGGCATGGCCGGCTCGGGCACGCTGCCCAACCTGTACGGCCGCGCCTATGGCGCATCCATCGCCGACGCGGACAACCACTTCATCTACCGGCAACAACCGACGGTGACCGTGACGCTGGACAGCGCCTCGCGGCCGGCCGGCATCGGCAATCCCGCCCTGGGCTACACACTGGAGGGCCTGATTCTGGGCGATACCGGAGCGGGCATCAGCGGCACGGCCGGCTCGGCCGCCACCGCGTCGAGCCCGGCCGGCACCTATGCCGTGACCGCGGTCACACCCTTCGTCTCGGCCGAGGGATATCTGATCAACGTCGTGCCGGGCGTGCTGACCGTGAACAGCTACACCCTGCCCAGCGTGGACCTTCAGCGCGAGATACCGACCACCTATCTGTACGACCGGAACCTGGCCCCCGTGGCCATGTGCTTCGCCACCGGGCCGATCGCCGGCGACCGGGTCGAGCAGGCGGGCGACGTGCTGGCCCGGGAATGGTCCCGGGTGCGGACACGGCCGAACCTGAGCAACTGCGTGTCCACCGATCGCCGCAACGCCTGCTCGGATTTTTAGGGGGAACGGGACCTAGAGACTGGCCGACCGGGCGCCGCGTCCGGCCGGCGTCCAGCGTCCCAGCAGCGCCCGCAGCTTGGCGGGCGCGACCGGCTTGGTCAACAGCGTGACCGAGGCTTCCCGTACCCGCTGCAGGATGTCCGGCGTGGTCGTGCCCGAGATCATGATGGCGGTGGCGCGCGGCCGCAGCTCCCGCGCCTGCAGCAGCAGCGCGAGCCCGTCGTCGCTGTCGCCCAGTTGCAGGTCGCACAGGATCACGTCGTAGCGCCGGCTGGCGTCGCGCAGCTTGCGCAGCGCGTCGCCGGCCGTAAGGGCCTGGTCCACGCGGCAGTTCCATTGCCGCAGCAGGTGGGCCGTTCCTTCCTGGATGGCCTCGTCGTCGTCGATCAGCAGGCAGTCCAGGTCCAGCGAGGTCGTGCCGGCGGTCTCGGACGCGGCGGCCATGGGCGCCACGGGCGGTGCGTCGGTGCTGGGCAGCAGCAGCGAGAATGTGCTGCCCCGGCGCAGCGCGGATCGCACGCCGATGTCGGTCTGCAGCAGGCGGGCGATGCGGGCGCAGATGGACAGGCCCAGGCCGAAGCCGTTGCGCCGGTCGCGCTGCGGATTGGCGACCTGGTAGAACTCTTCGAAGATGCGCAATTGCTGGATGGGCGCGATCCCGATGCCGTTGTCGCGCACCTCGATCCGGGTGGCGGCGCCGTCGCGCCGGGCCGCCACCAGCACCCTGCCGCCTTCGCTGTGGCGCACGGCGTTGCGCACCAGGTTGTCCAGCACGCGCATGACCAGGCCCGCATCGGTCATGACCGCGCGGCCGCGGTCGCGCCACACCAGCTCCACGCCGGCCTCGCGCGCGACCGCGCCATGCATGGCGTCGAGCTGGTCGAACAGGTCGCGCACGCGCACCGGGGCATAGGACGGCGACAGCACGTTGGCGTCGAGCCGCGAGATGTCCAGCAACGCGTCCAGCAGCGCGCTCATGACCTGGGTGCCTTCCTGCAGGCGCTGCATGGCGGGCAACTGCGCGGGGCTGGCGGTGGGCAGCAGGCCGTCGATGAACAGTCCCATCGCATGCACCGGCTGGCGCAGGTCGTGGCTGGCCGTGGCCAGGAAGCGCGTGCGCGAACGCGTGGCCTGTTCAGCCTGCGACAGCCGCGCGAGCGCCTCCTGGGTGGCGGCCTGGATGCGCTCTTCCTGGGACGAGTAGGCGTCCTGCAGGCGTTGCGCCATGTGGTCGACGTCGCTGGCCAGGGCGGCGATCTCGTTGCGGCCGCACGGACCGCAGCGGGCGTCCAGCTTCCCTTCCTGCAAGGACGAGACAGTGGCGGAGATCCGTTTGAGCGGCCGGACGACGGCGCGTGCCATGTGGCGGGCCGACAGCCAGGCCAGCAATAGGGCCGTGCCGCCTATCAGGCCGCCGGCCAGCATCGAGGCGGCGCGCGCGCTCCGGTGCTGGGCATCGTCCAGGAACACGCGCACCGTGCCGATGTCCAGCGCCGGTCCGCCGGGGCGGGGGTAGTCGGTCAGGCCGCGCGTGGCGCGCAGGCGCACCGGTTCGGCGAAAGGGCGGGCGTGCTTGAGCTTGCCCGACTCCGGCCCCGCCGCGATGGCGATGCCCGCGCCGTTGCCGATCTCCACGCGCGACGCGATCCCCTTGGCCACCATGTTCTCGGCCAGGTCGCGCAGCGTTTCCACGTCGCCCGCATACAGGCTCAGGTCGCTGGCCACGGCAAGCTGCCGGGCGATCGCCGCGCCGTTGGCGCGGAAGGCCTGCTCCAGCGCGTCCAGCCGTTCGTGGGTGAACCACAGGGTCAGCGCCACGGCGGCGGTGGCGCACGGCAGCACCCCGAGGCGTATGAGGTCCCGTTGCAGACTGTCCGATCGAAGCGCGGCGGGGAGCATGAGAGCCATGGAGCGGAACAGGCCTAGTCCCGGCGCGCCACGGCCGCGGTCAGGGCCTCGTCCGGCGGCAAGGCCAGGCCCAGCCGCTTGGCCACGTGGGGATTGGTGCGTACCGTCAACCGCCGCGGCGCCTCGACCACCGGCGGACCGGGAGGCGCCTGTCTGAGGCGCACGGCCAGGGCATGGGCCTGCTCGGCCAGCTGCGCGTTGCCGGGGACCAGCGCCGCCACGGCGCCGGCCCGCACCATGGCCTCGCTGGTGGCGAAAACGGGCAGGTTGGCCGTGGCCGCCGATTGCAGCAGCGCCAGGGCCGCGGCGGACGTCGATCCCACCGGGTCGGGCAGCACGAGCAGGGCGTCGCTGGCGGGAACGACGACCTGCAAGGCCCCGGTCAGCGCATTGGCGTCGGGGGCGTCGGCCGCGGCGATGGCCCAGGGCCGGCCGCCGCGCGAGGGATGCTGGGCGGGCCAGGCCAGGGCGGCGCTGGCCAGCTCGCGCATCAGCGGTTCGGCCTGGGGCGCGGTCACCACGCCCACGCGGCGCTTGCCGGGCAGCACGGCGTCTATCAGGCTGAGCTGCTCGGCCGCGGCCGGGTCGCGCAGCAGCACGGCGATGGCGCGTTCGGGGCGGCGCAGCGCCGGCAGGGCGCGCAGTTCCTCGTAGTCCAGGCGGCCCAGCAAGGCCGGCAGGACGGGTTCGCTGCCGGCGCGCTGGACCACGGCCCGGGCAGCTCGCGGGCCCACGGCGACCAGCACGCCCGGGTCGCTGCCCTCGGCGCGCGCCGGGGGCGGGGGGGAGGCCGATGACGCCGTATCGGGCAGCATGGAGCCGCGCGCGCTGCGCGTGCGCACGCCGGCCAGGACGGAATCGCCGTCGTCCGGACCGGCCCGCGGCGCGGCCGCCTGTGGCGCGCCGAGCTGGCGCAGCGAGTCCAGCGGCAGGATGTCGACCTTGCCCTGGGTCAGCCGGTGCGAGGCGGCGTTGACGCTGCGCAACTGCGCGGCGAATTCGCCGTACTGCTGCGCCGTATCGTCCAGGATGAGCGTCATGTCGGCCGCCCAGCACGCGGCCAATGGCGCGGCCAGCCATAGGATGGCCAACCGGCGCAGGAGCGGCAACAGAGGCGGCGCGGATGTTCGGAGCACGTTGCGAAGATTCGAAGATTCGTGAAAGCGGTATCCGCAATCTACGTAAGCCCGGCGCGCGCGGCGATAGGGCAGAGGGTCTATGCCGCCGGCAGGCCGGCCGCCGGGGGACGCCACGTCCGTAGGCGATGGAATAGGCCGCTTGGCATATCGATCCGGATCGGGGATTTGCGCACACTATGGCATCCGCCTGCCCATCTTCCTGGAGTGCGCGCCATGAAAACCTCCGTCCGGCCCCGCGCTTTTCCCCCGGGCTTTTTCGCCGCCGCGGCCCTGGCCTGCGCGGCCGCCTTTGCGATCCCGCACCCGGCACATGCCCAGTCCGGCAACTTCGGCACCGAGACCCCCTCGGTCAACCAGATCATCGACCAGCTCAAGGCCGGCGGCGGCGACGATGCCACCGCCGGCGTGCGCACGCGCGCGCTGCGTCCCGGCGCTTCGTCCCAGGCCACCGCGATGCCCGAAACCGCGCCCGCCCCCGCCGCGCCGGCCGCCATTTCCATGCAGATCCAGTTCGCGTTCGGCTCGGACCAGATCGCCGAAAGCTCGCGCCGGTCCATTGACAACCTGGCCGCCGCCCTGGCCTCCGATGAGCTGAAGGGCCGCACGTTCACGGTGGCGGGCCATACCGACGGGGTGGGGTCGGCCGACTACAACATGCGCCTGTCGCAGCGCCGTGCCGCTTCGGTCAAGACCTACCTGGTCGGCCATGGCGTCGACGCCGCGCGGCTGCGCACGGTGGGCAAGGGCCAGACCGAACTGCTGAATCCGGCCGATCCGCGTGCCGCCGAGAACCGGCGCGTGGAAATCATCGCCACCGGCTCGTAGCCGCGCGCCGGTTTCCGGCGCGCTGCGGGAGGACCGCCATGGCCATGCACGTCGTCAATGGGGCGCTGCTGCAATGCAGCTTCGGTCTGGCGCCCTCGTCCCTGGTGGTGCTGCCCGTCAATCGGATGATGTCCTCGAACCAGCCGGCGGCCAACATCATGGACCACAAGCCCATGGTCAACATCATGCCCTTCGGCATGTGCGCCAGCCTTGGCAATCCTACGGTCGCCTCGGCGACCTCCGCCGCCCTGGGCGTGCTCACCCCCATGCCCTGCGTGCCCGCGACCAGTTCGCCCTGGACACCCGGTTCGCCCACCGTCATGCTGGCCAACCAGCCGGTCCTGAACAACACGTCGACCTGCATGTGCAACTGGGGCGGGGTGATCACCATCACCATGCCGGGACAGGTGACCGAACTGGTGCCCTGACCAGGGCGGGCCGAACTGGCCGCCGCTATGCCGCCTCGGTGCCCAGTACGACCTTGCCGACCTGATCGATGTCGGGCTTCTCGGGCCGGACCGCTGCGCTGTCGCTTACCCGGATATTGCTGAAGGGGGCATCGCCGGCGGGCGGCGCATCCTCGTCGCCGCCGGCAAGCAGCGACCTGGCCTTGTCTTCGTCCGCGCCCGTGGCCTTGTCCAGGACGTCCTGCACGCCGTCCTTGCGTGCCCGGTCGACGTTGCCGACCTTGTCCTTCATGTCCTTGGCGCTGTTGGCCGGATCCAGGAAGTTGAACTTGTTGTCGCCCAGCTGGCTGACCGCGTCGTCCATCTTCTTGCCGCTTTCCTTGGCCTGTTCCGTGGCTTCGAGGAGATTGTCCTTGGTGTGCTTGACGTCCTGGACCATGCCGGTGGCCTGCTTGATCTTGTCGCGCACCGGATTCCAGACGGTCTGACCCACGGTATCGCCCAGGCCGAAGGCATCGAGCAGCAGGTTGAACAGCGGAAACAAGGTATTGCGAACCTGCAGGGCCAGCAGCATGGGCAACCGGCCCAGCCAGATCTCCATGGTCCGCGCATCCTTGCTGAGCGCCTGTCCACGCATCTTCTGCAATTCCGCGCTCAGCTCCTCGGCGATGAAATCGATGATGACGTCCAGGTGGGCGGCGTGCCTGGTCAGGAAGTCGCGCAACAGTTCCGCGCCCTTGTTGAGCAATTGCTGCTTGCCCATGCTGACTTTGCCGAGCTGGGTCTCGCCTTCGGCCTTCTTGTTGTCTCCAGGAGGAGGAAAGCCCGCGAGCTTGAACACCAGGTCCACGATCAACTTGCTCAGCGCTTCGCGCGTGGACAGCGCGGTCAGTACGCGAAGATCGCCGTCTCCGGCTGCCAGCAGCAGGTTGGTGTAGACGCGCTCGAGAATGGCGACCGAGGCCTTGGCGATCTCCTGGACCACGGTGTCGACGAAGCCGGGCAAGGGCTGGATGCCGGTACCCTGGGCGATCGCGCGCGAAATCAGCACCGGCGCGGGAACGATCTTGTCGAGGTTCTTGGGATCCGTACGGGGCTCGTTCCAGCGCGTGCCGCCCGCCAGCGTGGCGAAGGCCGCGGCCAGGGCGGCGGTGCCCGGCCGCGTGCGGGCGCCCGCCGTCTCCAGCCAGTCGGTCAGCGATTCCTGGGCACCCTTGGCCTTTTCCTGCGCCTCCTCGATCTTGTCCTGGGCATCGTCGACGGCCTTCTCGGCCTTGCCCAGGGGATTGTCGGCGTAGGTCTTGGCTGGCTCGGGCGGGGCCGCGCCTTGCGCGTCCGGCGCTTCCTTCTCGAAGAACCAGATGCCGAAGGTAGGTTCGCGGCCGTCCCGTATCGCCGCCACGGAGAAGGCCCGGCAGGCTTCCTCGATGCCGGCTTCGTATTCCGCGCGCGCCGCCTGGAACATGGCCTTGTACGTATCCTGGGCCTTGAACAGGTACTTGGGAATGTCGGCAATGAACCCGCCCACCCCGCCAACGGCGCCCAGCGGCCCGGGCAGGGGCAGCGACGGCAGTCCCGCGCCTCCGCCCGCCCCCGGCTTGAAGGCCGAGGCGCACAGCACGGCAAAATCGGCGCGTACCTGGTGCAGGTCCACGCCGGCCTGGTGCAGGGTGGGGTAATCGATCGACCCGACGTTCAGCTTGTCGCCGGTGGCCTGGATCTTGACCAGCAGCGGCGTGAATTGCTCGGGGCCGACCGCCGCGGACTTCTGGCCGCTGCCCAGCAGCGAACCGACGGTTTCCATGGCGTTGCCGATCGCGCCCTGCATGTTGGTTTCCAGCACGTGCTTGGCGGCATCGACGAAGCTGAACAGCAGCATGGTCTCGCGCAGCAGGGCGTCGCGGCAGCCTACGCCGTGGCCCGGCGGCCCTTTGCCGGCGAAGGTGTCGTTCATGTCGCCGTGCACCTTGCCGAAGTGGATGAATTCGATGGGCATGGGGCGGCTGCCTCGGTTCTCGTCCGAGGATTGGCTTTCGGAGCCCTGGGCGGTCGGTTTCAGGAAGAGTTTTTGCGGTTGGCCGAGTTTGTCGTTGAGTGTTTCGCGGGCGTAGTAGTACGGGGTGCCGCTGGGGACGCCGCCGGCACCGCCGCCGAGCTTGCCGGCGACGTCGTCGATCAGTCCGCCTAGGGTGGAGTCTTTGCCGGCGACGCTATCGGCTTTGTCCGCTGCTGTGCCGGCCGCGCTTTCGAGTAGTCCCATCGCTTATTTCTCCTCGGTCGTCGTCGGGGCGCCGGCGTGGTGCGGGGGTGATATCCATTGCGGAGAGATTCGAGTTCTTGACCCGGCCTTGGTTGGTGTGGCGGGGCCGCCCAGCCCCCGGGGCGCAGCGAAGCCGGTCCCGCTGCGCGGGACTTCCCGGTTTGGGTGGACCCGGCGGGGCGGGCGCAGAACTCGGGCGGGAACAGTCCCCCGGACTGTTCCTAAGGCCGCCCTCAAACAGCTGCGCCCTTGCTTCCCCGCCGAGCCCACCCAAACCGGCGGCTCCGAATGCGCCCCGGGGGCTGGGCGGCCCCGCCACACCAACCAAGGCCTGCGGCTTTGCGTTGCCACGATTCTCGCCCTGGATGGGTTAACTACGTTTGATCCACGCGACTCAGGGTGCAGGTCTTGTCTGGCGCGGAGGGGGCAGGCAGGGGGGGCCAACCCCATCCCCACCGGGAAGTCCCGCGTAGCGGGACCGGCTTCGCTGCGCTCGGCCCCCCCTGCCTGCCCCCTCCGCGCCAGACAAGACCGGATCAAGAACTCGATCCCATGCAATGTCCTACACATGGAGCTCTTCCAATTTGGCGCGCGTCGCATCATCCGGCTCGCCGGTCGCCTCCAACCCATACTGGCTCTGGAAGCGCTTGAGCGCATCACGCGTGGCGTCGCCGATGCTCCCGCTCTCGCCGCCGCAATCAAACCCCAGGTTCTCCAGCCTGCGCTGCACGCCGGCGTTGTCGCTGACCGGACGCAGCGCGCCGATGGCGATGTCGTAGACCTCGGCGCCCTCGGACAGCGTCAACGTGGCGCTGCGCGTCTCGCCCGGGATGGGATGCTCCAGCTTGCCGTCGCCGTCGGTCACGCCGTGGATCACCTTGTCGCCGAAGACCAGGGTATAGGCTTCCTTGGCGCGCGGCTCGTCCAGCACCGTCAGCCGCAGCTTGAGCTTGGTCGGTTCGCCCTTGCGCGTGAACGTGTGGCGGGCGTCCACCGGCTTGCTGACCGACTTCGTCCCCTTGTCGGGAATGAAGATCTCGTCGCCCGGGACGAGCTGGTTGGGATCCTTGCGCTTGGCGCGCAGGCCGGCGTTGTTGCCGTGTTCCCAGATCGTCTTCCACAGGAATCCGTGGTCCTTGGCGATGCTGGCGATACTGTCGTTCTCTCCCACCGTGTAGTTGGGCATGGCTTACTCCCAGGCCGAATCGTCCAGGCCGGGGAAGCTGATCTCGCAGTTCCCCGGGTCGAGGCGCGCCACCCGGGCCACGCCTTCCTGGTCGGTGGAGCGGGTGGCGGTCTTGCCGTTGGGCAGCTTGAACTTCACGCGTTCGCCCGTCACGGGCTGGCCTTCCTCGTCCAGCAGCTGGACCTCGATGTAGTGCGTCTTGTCCTGGTTCTCTTCCGACGTCGGGTCGTGCGTCGGCTCGTCGCCGTCCCCGCCGCCCTTGAAGACCTGGCCAGGGTCGGCGCGCGTGGCCAGCGCGGCCTGCATCGCCTGCATGGGGGACACGAGCGAAGCCGCGCTGCCCGAGGCCGGGCCGCCGCCGCTGTTGATCATCACCATGGGCGCCTGGATGTAGATGCCGCCGGCCGAGATGTCGATGAAGCTGCCGCCGACCTTGAGCGACAGCTTGGCGCCGGCCTCCAGCACCACGTTCATGCCGGCCTTCAGGTAGTAGCTTTGCGAAACCGATTCGCTATGGCTCTTGAAGGACTCGCCCACGCCGCCGTCCACCTTCACCGACTGCGAGCCGGCGATGGCGACGGCCTGCATGCCGGTGATCTTCAGGTGATCGTCGCCGCCTATCTCGGCCACGCGGTCCTGCTTGATCTTTTCGTGGCGGTGACGCTTGATCTCGTCCAGCCGGTCGCGTTCGACCACCAGGTGGTCGTCGTTGCCGATGGCGGCACGGCGGTCGTTCCCCACGCGCAGGTCCATGTCTTTCTGGGCGTTCACGAACAGTTGCTCCTCGCCCTTCTTGTCCTCGAAGCGGATCTCGTTGAAGCCCTCGCCGCCCTTGCTGGACATGGTCTTGATGGTGGACTTGGTCTGTTCCGCGGGCAGCGCGTAGGGGGGCATGTTGTCGGCGTTGTAGACGCTGCCCACCACGATGGGCCGGTCCGGGTCGCCGTCCAGGAAATCGACGATGACTTCCTGGCCGATGCGCGGGATGAACATCGCGCCCCACTGCCTGCCGGCCCAGACCTGGGCCACGCGCAGCCAGCACGAGCTCTTCTCGTTGCGGTGGCTGCGGCGGTCCCAGAAGAAGTGGACCTTGATGCGGCCGTACTCGTCGGTGTAGATCTCTTCGCTCTTGGGGCCGGCGACCACGGCCGTCTGCGGTCCGTTCACGCGGGCGCGGGGCGTGCGCTGCGGCGCGCGGTACGTCACCCGGTGCGGAATCACCGATATCCGGTTGCCATAGGTGCTGGCCCGCTCGCCGCCCAGGTCGCCCAGGTTGTTGGTGCCGCTGTGCTCCACCGACACGACCAGGTATTCCTCGTTCATGGCGTCGATGGGATGGTCTTCCAGCTCGAACACATAGCCCGGCGTCAGCGTGCGGACGTTGCTGGCGCCTTCCAGGGTCTCGTACTCGACTTCCTCGGCCTCGATCTCCACCCGGGTCAACTGGTCGCCGTCAGCCAGTTCGGCATAGCCGCCGGGATGGCGGTAGCGTTCGAACTCGGCGTTGTTGCCCACGCGTATCAGGGAATTGATCGAGACCCGCATATCAGTGCCGGGCTTGGTGAAGTCGTAGTCGTTGGACACGTAGCGGCCGGTGCGCGAGGCGAAGCGGCGCGACAGCCACGAGATGCCGTCGCGCTCTTCCAGCAGGATCTGCTGGTGGAAGGGCAGCGTGGCCGTCTCCAGCCTGGGGTTGTTGTCCCGGTTGTCGGTCAGCACCATGATCTCGGCATCTTCCTCGTGGCGGAAGAAGTAGTGGATACCCGCCCTCTCCAGCAGCCGCGAAATGAAGTTGAAGGTGGTTTCCCGGTACTGGGTGCAATAGACCAGGTCCGGATAGTCCTCGGTCAGGTGCAGTTCGTAGTCCGAGAAGCTGAATTCCTTGAACAGGGCCTCGACGATCCGGGGGATGCTCTGGTTCTGGAAGATGCGCGAGTCCTCGTGCAACTGCAGGAACCAGAACCACGGCACCACGTCGCAGACGTAGCGGGTGCTGTGGTTGTCGTCGTCGTTCTGGCGCGGCTCGCCTGCGCGCTCGAAGCTCGATACCCAGCCGGTCCAGTGGCGCTCGCCGTCCTCGGTGTAGACGCGCAGGGTCACGCGCTGGCCCAGCAGGGCGGACGGCTTGATGTCCTCCTGTTCCGAGGCCAGCGTCAGGTGGAAGCGGAAGGGTTCGGACAGTCTTTCGTGCCCCTCGAAGGATTCGACCAGCAACGCGTCCTCGCCCAGCGGCGTGGCCAGGTCGAACAGCCGTTCGGTGGTGGAGATGGCCATGGCCGTCAGCCGATGGTGTAGGCGAAGCCGCCGTCGGTCCCGATGCCGGCGCCGATGCGGGAGATCGGCTCGGCCGCGCCCATGCGGGCCAGCACGAGATCGGCCACCTCGGGCAACAGGGTGCCGGTCAGGATGTTGTCGATGTTGCGGGCGCCGGAGTCGACCTCGGTGCAGCGCTGCGCGATCGCGTCCACCAGCGCCTCGTCGTACTCGAACGCCGCCGCGTGATTGGCGCGTATGCGGCGGGCGATCTTGTCCAGCTTCAGCCGCACGATGCGCTTCATGTTCTCGTCGCGCAGCGGATAGTAGGGAACGAGCGCGCAGCGGCCCAGGAACGCGGGCTTGAAGGTTTCCTGCAGGTCGGGCCGCAGCAGCTCCAGCAGCTCGTCCACGGGCGGCCGGATGCGGCCGTTGTCGCTGGCCTGCATGATGAGGTCGGTGCCGGCGTTCGAGGTCAGGATGATCAGCGTGTTGCGGAAGTCGATCTCGCGCCCTTCGCCGTCTTCCATGTTGCCCTTGTCGAACACCTGGAAGAACAGCTCCAGCACGTCGGGGTGGGCTTTCTCGATCTCGTCCAGCAGCACGACGCTGTAGGGCCGCCGGCGGACCGCCTCGGTCAGGACGCCGCCCTCGCCGTAGCCCACGTAGCCCGGCGGCGAGCCTTTCAGGCTGGAGACGGTGTGCGCCTCCTGGTATTCGGACATGTTGATGGTGATCATGTTGCGCTCGCCGCCGTACAGGATGTCGGCCAGCGCGATGGCGGTCTCGGTCTTGCCCACGCCGCTGGTGCCCACCAGCAGGAACACGCCCTTGGGCTTGTTCGGGTCCTCCAGGTTCGCGCGCGAAGTGCGCACGCGCTGCGCGATGGCGCGCAGGGCATGGTCCTGGCCGATCACGCGTTCGGCCAGCAGCGTGTCCAGCCGGCGCACCGCGTCGATCTCGTCGGCCACCATGCGGCCCACCGGGATCCCCGTCCAGCCGGCGATCACTTCGGCCACCGCGTTGCCGTCCACCAGCGCGTGGACCATGGGCGCATCGCCTTGCGCGGCGCGCAGTTCGGCGCGCAGCCGGTCCAGTTCCTGCGCGGCGCCGGCGCGCTCGGGGGCGTCGGCCGGCAGGCCGGCCAGCGCATCCAGCCGGGTGCCGATCTCGGCCACCAGCTTGCGCTCGGCCGCCCATTTTTCCTTCAGGCGCTCCAGGGCGGACTGGACCTGTGCCGTGTCGGCCGCGATCTCCGCCAGGCGGCAGGCATGGTCCAGGCCCGTGGCGGCCTCCGACTCCAGTTGCGTGCGCTCGGTGGCCAGCGCCTCCAGCCTGCGCTGGGCGTCTTCCACCGCGGCCGGCGTGGCATGCTGGCCGACCGCGATCTTGGCGCAGGCCGTGTCCAGCACGCTGACGGCCTTGTCCGGCAACTGCCGCCCCGCCACGTAGCGCGACGACAGCTTCACGGCATCGGCCACGGCCTCGTCCAGGATGCGCACGCCGTGGTGCTTCGCCA
Organism: Pigmentiphaga sp. NML030171; assembly: GCF_002188635.1. Taxonomy (GTDB): domain Bacteria; phylum Pseudomonadota; class Gammaproteobacteria; order Burkholderiales; family Burkholderiaceae_B; genus Pigmentiphaga; species Pigmentiphaga daeguensis. The sequence goes on from NZ_NINX01000021.1 coordinate 191,785, forward strand.
TGGCCGCCGCGACCCCGCGCAGCATGCCGACGGCCTTGGCGTCGGCGGGCTCCTCCACCTTGATCACCTGGAAGCGGCGGGTCAGCGCGGCGTCCTTCTCGAAGTATTTCTTGTATTCGCTCCACGTGGTGGCGGCGATGGTGCGCATCTCGCCCCGGGCCAGGGCCGGCTTGAGCAGATTGGCCGCGTCGTTCTGGCCGGCCGCGCCGCCCGCGCCGATCAGCGTATGCGCCTCGTCGATGAACATGACGATGGGCTTGGGGCTGCGCTTGACCTCGTCGATCACGCCCTTGAGCCGGTTCTCGAATTCGCCCTTGACGCTGGCCCCCGCCTGCAGCAGGCCCAGGTCCAGCGACAGCAGCGTCACCCCGCGCAGCACGGGCGGCACGTCGTCGGCCACGATGCGGGCCGCCAGGCCCTCGACCACGGCGGTCTTGCCCACCCCCGGCTCGCCGGTCAGGATGGGGTTGTTCTGGCGCCGCCGCGACAGCACGTCCACCATCAGCCGTATTTCCTCGTCGCGGCCCAGCACCGGGTCCAGGTGGCCCTCGCGCGCCCGTTGCGTCAGGTCTATGCAGAAGCGGTCCAGGTTGGGCGTCGCGCTGGGCTTGCCGCCTGCGCCATCGGCCGCCGGCGCCTGGTCGGCCGGTGCGCCGGTGTCGCCCAGCGCCAGGGCGTCGCGCGCTTCCACCGACGCCGCGGCGATGGCGTGGAAGTTCTGCTGCAGCGATTCCAGGTTGATGCCCTGCAGCGACTTGATGGCGGGCGCCAGCAGGCGCCTGAGGTCGGCATCCGCCAGCAGCGCGATCAGCAGATGGCCGCTGCGTATCCTGGCCTCGCCGTATTCCACCGACGCGAACACCCAGGCGCGTTCCAGCAGCAGCGGCAGATGGGGCGACAGCGCCGGCGTGCGCGAGTTGCCGGTCTTGAAGGTATCCAGCGCGCGGTCCAGTTCCTTGCGCGCCTGGTCGGGGGGGACGTCGAACTGGCGCAGGATGCGCGTGACGTCCGTGTTCTCGGTCTCGAGCAGCTTGGACAGCAGGTGCTCGATCTCGACGTCGTAGTGGGTACGCGACAGGCACAGGCCGGCCGCTCCCTCCATGGCGCCCTTGCATACGCCGTTCAGGCGTCCCACCAAAGCCCGCAGGTTCACCGCCATGACTGGCCTCCCGTTGCGCTGAATTGAAATTCGCAGTCGTCCGCCGGCCGCGCGCTGCGCCGCCCGCCCAGCCAGGTGTTCCAACCCAGGCGGGCGGCATCCGTGGTGGCGCCGCCCAGCCGCAGCGGCCTGACTTCGTCGGCGCGGACCGCCAGCCGGATGCGCAGGTCCAGCGCCAGCCCGGTCATGAACCGCGCCAGCTCCACCGTGCCGTCCAGCCAGCCCGCGCGCTTGTCCGGCGGCGGCAGCAACTGCTCGAAATGGCGGCGCCGCAGCGGTCCCACCCGCAGCCGCAGCGTGCTCTGCCGGTCCCAGAAGCGGCTGCCCAGCACGCATTGCCGCCCCAGCGTCGCGGCCTGCCGGCCCAGGCGCGTGCGGTCGCCGGCCGGCACCTCCTGCCAGGTGCCGACGCAGCTTTCCACCGCGACCGGCGCGCGCAGGTAGTCGCTCATGACCTGGGCCAGCGACCCGGCGCCGTGCGGCCGCTGCGACAGCAGGCCGGCGTAGTAGCCCAGCGCCGAGCCGGGCAGCGGGCGCCGCCGCGCCTGGGACCCTGCCGCGCGGCGCGGAAACAGGCTGCCGTAAAGATGGGGCGTGCCCATGCCGATCAGGTCGTAGACGTGCCGGTGCACGCCCGACTCGGCATCCGATTCCAGCGCGACCTCGGGGCGATGGCGGGCCCAGGCGCGCCAGAACAGTTCGATCAGCCGGTGGTTGAACAGGTCCAGGAAATCCTGCGCGGCTGGATCCCGCGCCTGGCGAAGGACCATCAGCCACTCGGTGTAGTGGCGGGGCAGGACGCCCGATGGGCCGGCCAGGCCCATGAAGTTCACCCGCATCAGCTGCGGTCCGTCGGCGCCGGCCCACGCCGGCCGGTCGATGGAGGCGATCTCGTTCGGCGGGAAGAACAGGCCCAGCGTGGCGCCGAAGCGCAGGGCGTCCGGAGGGATCGCGCGCGTCCCCGCCGGTATGCCGGCGCCGCGCAGCAGCAGCCGCACGGCCTGGAAGAAGCCATATCGCTCCGGATGCGCTTGCAGCAGGGCCAGGTGGCTGTGGACGGGAGCGGCCATGGCGCTACACCAGGTGCTGGTCGCCCGAGCGCGGGGCGAAGGTGGCCATGGCGGCTTCGCGCTGCAAGGTGCGCACGGTCAGCCGGGTCCAGGAATTCGCCGTGCAGTACAGCCCGAAGAAACGGTCGAGCACGCAGGCCAGCAGGTAGACGCCCGAGCCCACGTACTGGTTTTCGTCGAAGGTCAGGGTGATGTCCGTGCCGCGCACGAAGGCCTGGCGCGGCGCCGCGCCCACGCGTGCGACCGAGGGCGCGCCGGCCACGTCCACGATGCCGGCGATCTGCTTGCGCAGGCTGGCCGAGTCGGTGAAGTTGTACAGGCTCAGTATCTCCAGCAGCGCTTCGCGTCCGCCCTCGACGATGGACAGATGGTTCAGCGCCAGGTGGGAGATCAGCCGCCACTGGTTGGCCAGGCGCATGGGCGCGCGCCAGGTGGCGGTGGGCTTCTTCAGCAGCCGCGCGCCGGAAACGGCGCCGGCGTCCTCGAGTTGCAGATTGCTGTCCTCGCCGCCGAAGGGCAGGAGCGCCGGCAGGTCGCGGTTGGTGCAGGTCAGCATGATGGACAGCGTGTCCACCGACGGCACGCTGGGATCCATGTCCTTGTCGACCAGCGCGATGCGCATGTCCGTGCCCTCGTCCGACGGCTGCGACGAAGGGACCCGGCGGGCGATCCAGTAGGTGCCGGGCTCCTGCTCCAGGCCGTGCGCCACCGAGAAGAAGGGCAGGAACTCCCGTACGTGCTCCTGCGACACGCCGCGGGTGTGCCGGCGCACGCCGTCCACCGAATAGACCTCGAGTCCCAGCGGACGCCGCACGTCGGGGATCACGGGATATTCGTGCAGCTCGTGCGTCAGCCGCACCGGTTCGGCCGGTTGCGAGAAAAGATTGACGATGGGCGTGCAATGCAGCCTGAAGGTATCGCGGCCCACCGTCTGCTCCAGCCGGCCCAGGCGCTCCTGGCGGCCGAAGGGCGCGAGCAGGAAGCGTATCTCGATGCCGCGGGCGAAGCGGCGCAGGTCCAGGCCGGCCAGGTCCACGAACAGGAACTTCTCCGGCAGGACGAAGTATTCCTGGATCAGCCGGTAGCCCAGGAACGAGCGGGGATCGTAGTCCAGCAGCCCTTCGCCCTCGCCGAAGCCCACCGGACGCAGGCAGGAGGCGGGCAGCTCCAGCGGCTCGGCCGCGGGCTGTCCCTCGGCCGCCGCGATCTGCACCCGGCTGGTACTGTTGAGCAGCAGTTCGTGCAGCGCATGCACCAGCGGGCTTTCGCCATCCAGGTAGAAGCGCAGCGTATCGACGCCCAGCTTGGCGAAGCTGGCCTGGCCGCGGGTCTCCACGCGCACGCTGATGGTGGCGGCCGTCTCCGCGCCGCGCAGCGCGAAGGCCGAGCGTTCGATGGATTCACAGCGGGCGGCCGTGACCTCCAGCGGCCAGACCTCCACCGGCCAGGCATTGCGGTAGCGCACGGGCTCGCCCTGCACGGGGCGCGTCAACAGCGTGGTGCCGCGCTCGACGCGCTGCGCGCCGCTCAGCTCCGCGCCCGGCGCCAGCAGCAACTGGGCGATGGACATCGAAGGCACAGGCCGCAGGAAGTGCGGATACAGCACCGACAGGAAAGCCTCGGTGATCTGCGGGAAATCGTCGTCCAGCTTCTTGTGGATGCGCGAGGCGATGAAGGCGAAGGACTCGATCAGGCGTTCGACGTGAGGGTCTTCGTAGACATCGCCGTCCAGCAGCAGCCGCGCCGCGATCTTGGGATAGCGCGCGGCGAACTCCTTCGAGAGCTTGCGCAGATGCGTGAGCTCGTCTTCGTAGTAGGGAAGGAGTTCCTCGAGCATGGGCGGACGATCCGGCGCGTTGGAGCATGCAGTCTAGGAGGGGACGGCGGCCCCGGCCATTCGCCGAATGGCCTATTACTCGTGGCATCCGGCGGGTGCCGAGATGTCCTACTGCTCCACGCAGTTGTCCGGATCGGGGACCACGCATTCGGCCAGCACCGCCGGGCCGCCCAGCGAGCGCGTGCGCACCGCGGCCGTCATGGCCGCGGTCTGGAGATCTCGCGGCAATAGCAGCCACATCCGGCCGGTTTCCTTCATGCGCGCGGCCCGGTCGCCGGCCGTGGGGCCGAAGCCCCAGAAGTAGTCGGCGCGCACCGTGCCGCGTATGGCGCCGCCGGTGTCCTGCGCGAACATCAGCCGGTTGACGGTGCCGGCCGCGGGAGAAGGGTCGCCGGTGGATACGAAGACCGGGTAGCCCAGGGGCGTGGTGCGCGGATCCACCGCGATGGAGCGGCCCGCCGTCAGCGGCACGCCCAGCGCGCCCAGCGGACCTTGCGGGCCATCGGGGATCAGCCGGAAGAAAACGTAGCTGGGGTCGGGGATGCCGGTTGCCTGCCCGGCCCCGCCCATGGCGGCGGGCGCGGCGGGGGACGCATCCGGGGGCGTGGCGGGCGCGGGGCTCGCGACGGGCCGCGCCGGCGCCTTTCCGCCCAG
>NZ_NINX01000055.1 GCF_002188635.1 Pigmentiphaga sp. NML030171
CCAGCGCGCAGCGCCGCCGCCAGGGCGCCGGCAGGGCCGCCACGGCCGGCGACACCGGCACGTCATCGGCGCACAACCGTGCGCCGCATCCGCTGGCGGCCAGGACATGGCCGAGATCCTGCAGCAGGCCGTCCGAGATGTCGATCGCCGCGCTGGCCAGGCCGCGCAGCGCCAGCCCCAGCGCCACCCGCGGCTCGGGCCATTCGAGCGCGCCGCGGGTCGCCGCCAGCACCGCCGCCCGGTCCGCCACCGGTACGTCCCGCTCGCCCAGCAGCAGGCGCAGCGCGAGATCGGCGTCGCCCAGCGTACCCGACACCCAGATGTCGTCGCCAGGGCGGGCGCCCGAGCGGCGCAGCGCCGCCTGGGCGGGCACGCTGCCGAAGATCGTGATGGACAGGGTCGTGCCCGCGTCGCTGCGCGTGGTGTCGCCCCCGACCAGGGGACAGCCGTAGGCGTCGGCCAGCGCGAACAGGCCGGCGGCGAAGGCCGAGAGCCAGGCATCGTCCACGCGCGGCAGCGCCAGCCCCAGCACGAAGGCCGTCGGTTTCGCGCCCATGGCGGCAAGATCGGACAGGTTCACGGCCAGCGACTTGTGGCCCAGCGCGCGTGGATCGACGTCGGGAAAGAAGTGGCGCCCTTCCACCAGCAGGTCGGTGCTGACCGCCGTGGCGTCGGCCGAGGGCGAGAGCAGCGCGCAGTCGTCGCCCACCCCCAGCATGCCCGCCGGCGCCGTCCGGGTGAAATGCCGGCGGATGAGTTCGAACTCACCGCTCATGCCAGCTCCCCCGGCCCGGGCCAGGCACCGTCAACCCCGACGGCCGGCCTGGACCTCGGCGGCGCGGACTTCGGCCGCGAGCTTGTCCAGCACGCCGTTGACGAACTTGAAGCCGTCGGTGCCACCGAAGGACTTGGCGAGTTCGACGGCCTCGTTGATGACGACCTTGTACGGAATCTCGACGTGGTTCTGCAGCTCGTAGGTGCCGATCAGCAGGATGCCGTGCTCGACCGGCGACAGCTCCTCGACCTGGCGGTCGAGGAAGGGCGCGAAGCGTTCGCGCAACGCGGCCGCGTCGCGGGCGGCGCCGTACAGCAGCGCCTTGTAATGGCCCAGGTCGGCTTCGGCGAAACCCTCGCCGTCCTGCATGTGGGCGTCGATCTCGCCCATCTCGCCGGCGTCGCCCCCCTTGAGCAGCCACTCGTACACCCCTTGCAGGGCGAACTCGCGCGCGCGGCGGCGCGCGCTGCGCGCGTTCTGGCGGCTGGCCTCAGTCATCCTGTTCTTCCTCGTCGTCGAAATCTTCGTCGTCCTCGTCCTCGTCGTCCTCCTCGGGCTCGAGGGTGGCCAGCAGGTTCGCCATCTCGACGGCGGTCTGCGCGCAGTCGCGGCCCTTGGTCGCGGCGCGCTCCACCGCCTGCTCCTCGGTTTCCGTGGTGAGCACGCCGTTGGCGACGGGGATGCCGGTCTCGAGCGCGACGCGGCTGATGGCCGCCGCGCTCTCATTGCTGACCACTTCGAAGTGGTAGGTCTCGCCGCGGATCACCGCGCCCAGGGCGATCAGTCCGTCGAACTCACCGGTGTGGGCGAGCTGGGCCAGCGTCACGCCCAGTTCCAGGGCGCCGGGCACCGACACGACCATGATGTCGCGCTCGTCCACGCCCAGCTTGCCGAGTTCTTCCAGGCAGGCCTGCAGCTGCAGTTCGCCGATGTTTTCATTGAAGCGGGAGCGCACGATGCAGATATGCAGCCCTTCGCCATTCAGATCGGGAGTCATGGTATAGGGGTTCATGATGGGGCGCCGTCCTTGGTGGGGGGTTGGTCATGGCCGGCCTCGTAGCCGGTCACGGTAAGGGAGAAGCCGGTCATGCTGGGCATGCGGACCGGCCGTGCCAGCAGCTTCATGCTGCCGACGTTCAGGTCTTTCAGGATCTGCGCGCCCACGCCATAGGTGCGCAAGTCCATGCGCACCGGCGCGTCGCCGCAGGCCGCGCCGGTGCGGTCCTGGTCGATCAATTGCTGGAACTCGGCCGCCAGGTCGCTGGCCGTGCCGTCGCAGTTGAGCAGGATGACCACGCCGGATTCGGCCTGGGAAATGGCTTCCAGGGCGCTGGGCACGCTCCAGCTGTGCGTGCTGCGGGCCACTTCCAGCACGTCGAGCAGCGACGTGGGCTCGTGCACGCGCACCAGGGTCTCGCGCTCGGGATGGATCTCGCCATGGACCAGCGCGAGGTGGGGCGCGCCGCTGGGCGTATCGCGGTACATCACCGCGCGAAAGACGCCGTGCGCCGTGCGGATCGGCCGCTCGGCCACGCGCTGCACCAGCGACTCGTGTTCGCTGCGGTACTGGATCAGGTCGGCGATGGTGCCGATCTTGACGCCGTGCTGGCGCGAGAACTCGATCAGGTCGGGCAGCCTGGCCATGGAGCCGTCGTCCTTGAGCACTTCGCAGATGACCGAGGCGGGCGTGAGCCCCGCCATGGCGGTCAGGTCGCAACCGGCTTCGGTGTGGCCGGCCCGCGCCAGCACGCCGCCGCGGGCCGCCTTCAGCGGAAAGATGTGGCCGGGCTGCACCAGGTCGGACGGCTTGGCGTCGCGCGCCACGGCGGCCTGCACCGTGCGGGCCCGGTCGGCCGCCGAGATGCCGGTGGTCACGCCCTGGGCGGCTTCGATGGAAACGGTGAAATTGGTACCGTGCTTGGTGCCGTTGGCCGACACCATGAGCGGCAGGTTCAACTGGCGGCAGCGCTCTTCGGTCAGCGTCAGGCAGATCAGGCCCCGTCCGTAGCGGGCCATGAAATTGATGGCCTCGGGCGTGACGAACTCGGCTGCCATGACGAGGTCGCCTTCGTTCTCGCGGTCCTCCTCGTCGACCAGGATGACCATGCGGCCGGCGCGCAGCTCGGCCACGATTTCCGGCACCGACGAGATCGCCGAGGAGCCGCCGGGGGTGGGAACGGGAGAAATGAATGCAGACATGAAGATCGTCCGGCGCGGGGTTGCGGGGTTGTACCGGCGGCGGCGCGGGCGGTCGGCCGATACGGGGAAACCGGGTATTTTACCCGGATGCCGGGACAGCAAGGGGGCGGCGCGCAGCGCAGCCTACGGCGCCGGGATCGGGTCGTCCACCCCGTCCAGCCGGGGCCTCAGCGCCGGATCCAGCGACTCGCGCCCGTCGAACACGAAGCACTCGCCGTCGTAGCCCTCCCCGCCGGTTTCCTCGAAATACTTCAGGATGCCGCCCTCGAGCTGGTAGACGTGCTCGACGCCGGCTCGCGCCATGTAGATGGCCGCCTTCTCGCAGCGGATGCCGCCGGTGCAGAAACTCACCACGGTCTTGCCCGCCAGGTCGTTCCGGTGCGCCTGCACGGCCGCCGGGAATTGCGTGAAGCGGGAAATGCGCCAGTCGATCGCGCCCCGGAAGGTGCCGTGATCGACCTCGAAGGCATTGCGGGTGTCCAGCATGACGACCTCCCGCCCTTCGTCGTCCCGGCCCTGGCGCAGCCAGCGGGCCAGCGTGCGGGCCTCGACGGCCGGCGCGCGCCCCTCCTCGGGACGGATGGCCGGATGATCCATGCGGATGATCTCGCGCTTGATCTTCACCAGCAGCTTGCGAAACGGCACCCGGGCGGACAGGCTTTCCTTGACCTCGATACCCGCCAGCCGGCCGCCGAAGTCCGGACCATGCCGCAGCCACTCCAGCCAGGCGTCGATGCCCGGGCGGGTGCCGGCCAGGAACAGGTTGATGCCCTCGTGCGCCAGCAGCACCGTGCCCTTCAGTCCGCACGCCAGGGCCCGGTCGCGCGCCGCGGCCTGCAGCGCGGGCAGGTCGTCCAGGGTCAGGAAACGGTAGGCGGCGATGTTGACGACGGCGGGCACGGCGGGGATCCGGAAAACGACGAGGCGCGATAGTTTACGCGCCGGCGCCCGGCGCCTCGAATTCGAGCTTGTGGAAGCCGTAGCGCTCGGCCGTCATGTGGGCCAGGATGGCCACGGCGATCTCGGGCGGCGTGCGGGCCCCGATGCGCAGGCCCACCGGGCCGTGCAGCCGGGCCACCTCGTCCGGGGTCAGGTCGAACTCGACCAGCCGCTCGCGGCGCTTGGCCTGGTTGGCCCGCGAACCGATGGCGCCAACGTAGAAGGCCTGGGACTTGAGCGCCTCCAGCAGCGCCAGGTCGTCCAGCTTGGGATCGTGGGTCAGCGCGACGATGGCCGTATGGCGATCGGGGCGCATCTCGGTCACGGTATCGTCGGGCATGGTGGTCACCAGCCTCGCGCCCGGCACCTCCCAGCCCTGCGTATATTCCTCGCGCGGATCGCAGACGATGACCTCGTAGTCCAGCGCCAGCGCCATCTGCGCCAGGTACTGCGACATCTGCCCCGCGCCTATGATCAGCAGGCGCCAGCTCGGCCCGTGGGTGGCAACCAGCTCCGAGTCGGTCAGCGACAGCGTGTCGGCACGGTCGCGGGCGGCCTCCAGCACGGCGCGGCCGGTGGCCAGGTCCAGCCGGCGCAGCACCCGATGCCCCTGGGTCAGCTCCGCCAGCAGCTCTTCCACGCCACTATGGTCGGCGACCGGCTCCAGGACCAGTTCCAGCGTGCCGCCACAGGGCAGGCCGAAACGCGTGGCCTCCTCGGCCGAGACACCGTAGCGCACCACGCTGGGCACGCCGGTGGGCCAGGCGCCGGTGCGCGCCTTGTCCGACAGGTCGTCCTCGATGCAACCGCCCGACACCGAACCGGCGATCGAACCGTCGCCGCGCACGGCCACCATCGCGCCGATGGGCCGGGGCGCCGAGCCCCAGGTGCGCGTCACCGTGCCCAGCACGACCTCGTGCCCTTCCCGCCGCCACTGGGCCAGGCGCCGCAGGACGTCCAGATCGACGTTGTCCATCGTCGTACCCACTCCACGTCATTCTCAGGACGCCATGATAGTCCACGACGCGGCCGGGACCGCTATGCGCAGGCCTGCGGCGCCGGGGCCGGAAAGCGGCCGGCGCGGCTGACGCCGCCGATGGCGGGCCGCTGCAGCCGCTCACCCAGCCACTGCGCCGTCCGCAGCACGGCGTCCAGGTCGATGCCGGTGGCCACGCCCATGCGCTCGAGCATGTAGACGACGTCCTCGGTGGCGATGTTGCCGGTGGCCGCCGGGGCGAAGGGGCAGCCGCCGAAACCGCCCGTACTGGCGTCCAGGGCATCCACGCCCGCTTCCAGCGCCGCCAGCACGTTGGCGATGCCGGTATTGCGCGTATTGTGGAAATGGCAGCGCAGGCGCGCGTGCGGCGCCAGCGCGCGCGTGCCCGCCAACAGCTCGCGTACCTGGCTCGGCACCCCGCAGCCTATGGTGTCGGCCAGCGCGATCTCGTCCGGCCGGGCCGGCAGCAGCGACTCCACCAGGGCCAGCACCCGTTGCGCGGGCACCTCGCCCTCGAAGGGGCAGCCGAAGGCGGCGCCGACGGTGACGGAGGTACGCATGCCGGCCGCCCGCGCGCCCGCCAGGATGGCCGAGGCGGCCGCGACCACCTCGGCCACGCCCGCGCCCTGGTTCTTGCGCGAGAAGGTCTCGCTGGCGACCACCACCACGTTGGCCTCGTCGCAGCCGGCCGCCCGCGCCCGCGCCAGGCCCGGCTCGTTGAGCACCAGGCCGATCAGCGACAGGCCCGGACGGCGCTCGACGCCCGCCATGACGGCCTCGGCATCGGCCATCTGCGGCACCCGCTTCGGATTGACGAAACTCGTCGCCTCGATCCGCCTGCCGCCGGCATCGGCGATGCGGCGGATCAGCTCGATCTTGTCAGCCGCGGGCAACAGCACGCGCTCGTTCTGGATGCCGTCGCGCGGTGCGACGTCGATGATCTCCACGTGGCCGTCCATGCCGGGTCCCCCGTATCTGTGGTCAGGGGCAGTATAACTTTGTCCGGACAAATCGACATCGCGGCGCCTCAGAATGCCCCTGCGCCCCCGCCAAGCCGCTACACTGGGACATGCACGGCGCGATACGGGCACCGGACGGTGCGGCCGCGTGGGCGCCTCTTCCAGGAGCGAACGTCATGACGGCAGATTACACGGCATCCCTGCGCGACCGCGTCGTGCTGGTCACCGGCGGCACGCGCGGACTGGGACGCGAAATGGCGCTGGCGCTGGTGGCGGCGGGCGCCCGGGTGGCGATCACCGGCGCCCATGCCTCGGACGCCATGCACGAGACCATGGCGCAGGCCCAGGCCACGGCCGGCATCGGGCGCATGTTCGCCATCGTCGCCGACGTCACGCGCTTCGAGCACTGCTCGCGCGCGGTGGCCGAGATCCGCGACCATTTCGGCGCGCTGCACGTGCTGGTGAACAATGCCGGCATAGGCATGGGCGTCATCAGCGACACCTTCACCACCGAGCCCGCGCGCTTCTGGCAGACCGACCCGCAGGCCTGGCGGGCGATCATCGACACCAACATCAACGGCGCCTTCAACATGGCGCGCGCCGCCGCACCGCTGATGGTGGCCCAGGGTTTCGGCAAGATCATCAACATCTCGACCAGCGACCAAACCATGGTGCGCCGGGGCTATTCGCCCTACGGGCCGAGCAAGGCCGCGCTGGAGGCCGCCTCGCGCATCTGGGCCCAGGACCTGGCGGGCACGGGCGTGGACGTGAACGTCTATCTGCCCGGCGGCGCGGCCGACACCGATTTCCTTCCCGGCGGTCCCAACAGGAAAGGCGCCGACGGCAACCTGCTGCCCGCCTCCATCATGCGGCGCGGCATCCTGTGGCTGTGCTCGGACGCCTCCAATGGCCGCACCGGCGAACGCTACATCGCGCGGCTGTGGAATGAATCGCTGCCGGCCGAACTGGCCGCCGAAGGCGCCCGCGCGCCGCACGTGGACAAGCCGGCCATCATGTAGGCGCCCCGGGCAAGGCCGGACCGAGCACATGAACCCCTAAGGCCGGTTCCCGCTAACCCCGGCGCTCGATCTCCATCCGGTAACTGAAGCTGGCCGCAGGGTGCCAGTTGAACGAACAGATGACGCTGCCCACCGCCGAGAAATAGTGGCGGATCAGGCACAGCGCGATCGCGTCGGCCCGCTCGTCCAGCAGCGGCCGCAGGTGGGCCGGCATGGGCTCGGCGCGGATCTCCTGCGTGGCCCGCACGATGGGCTCGCCCGCGCGCGCCTCGATGTGGGCATAGAAGGGTCCCACGCAGCCGGGCAGCTCGGGTCCTATCCAAGCCAGCCGCTCGGGCAGGAAGGAACTGGTGCAGCAGATAGGCGTGCCACCCCGCTCGGTCCAGCGCACGCTGTCCACCTGCAGCCAGCGGTCGCCCTCGCGCGCGCCCAGCATGGCGGCGGTGGCCGCGTCCAGCGTCACCAGGGTCGAGGCGCGGATTTCCACGTGCGTGTCCAGCGCATACTGGAACAGGTCGGACAGCGAGGCGATCGACTGCTGGTAGGCCCGTCGCGACCGTGACGCAAGCACCACCGTCCCGGCTCCGGGGCGGCGTTCGACCATGCCGTGCTCGACCAGGCGGGCCAGCGCGGCGCGTATCGTGTAGCGGCTGGCCTCGAACTCGCGGCACAGTTCGCCTTCGGTGGGGACGTGGCCGCCCACCGGATAGATGCCGTGCTCGATGCGAGCCAGCAAGGCATCCAGGATCTGCCGGTAGCGGGGGCTGTCGCCGGGCTGTGTTTTCGGGTGTCGTCCTGCCGGCATGCCGCGGGAAATACGCAAGGTTCGGGGTAGGGAAAAGTACCCGGGAAGATAGCATGCGGGGCGGGCGGTTCATGCGGAAAATCGCCAGGCCGTGCTAGTCTATGGGGTTGCTTTTCGCTTCCGGAGTCCGGAACGTCCCGGACTCCGACCTCAGGAGACTGGCATGTATCAGGACCTCGCCCTTTACATCGACGGCGAATTCATCCAAGGCGGCGATCGCCGCGAGCAGGATGTCATCAATCCTGCCACCCAGGAAGTGCTCGGCAAGCTGCCGCACGCCTCGCGCGCGGATCTGGACCGGGCCCTGGCGGCGGCCCAGCGGGCCTTCGAAAGCTGGAAGAAGACCTCGCCGCTGGAGCGTTCGCGCATCCTGCGCAAGGTGGCCGAACTGGCGCGCGAGCGTGCCCAGGACATCGGGCGCAACCTGACGCTGGACCAGGGCAAGCCGCTGGCCGAGGCCGTGGCCGAGATCATGACCTGCTCCGAGCATGCAGAATGGCATGCCGAGGAATGCCGCCGCATCTACGGCCGGGTGATTCCTCCCCGCAACCCGGCGGTGCGCCAGTTCGTCGTACGCGAGCCGGTGGGCGTCTGCGCCGCGTTCACGCCCTGGAACTTCCCGTTCAACCAGGCCATCCGCAAGGTCTCCGCGGCCGTCGCCGCCGGCTGCACCATCATCCTGAAGGGTCCGGAAGACACGCCCAGCGCGGTCGTGGCCATGGCCCAGCTGTTCCACGACGCCGGGCTGCCCCCCGGCGTGCTGAACATCGTCTGGGGCGTGCCCAGCGAAATCTCCACCTACCTGATCGAGTCGCCCATCGTGCGCAAGATCTCGTTCACCGGATCGGTGCCGGTGGGCAAGCAGCTGTCGGCGCTGGCCGGCGCCCACATGAAGCGCACCACGATGGAACTGGGCGGCCATTCCCCGGTGCTGGTCTTCGACGACGCCGACGTCGAGCCGGCGGCCGAGATGCTGGCGCGCATGAAGATCCGCAACGCCGGCCAGGTCTGCATATCGCCGACCCGCTTCTACGTCCAGGAAAAGGCCTACGACAAGTTCGTGGCGCGCTTCGCCGACACCATCGCCTCCATCAAGGTCGGCGACGGCCTGGGCAAGGGCGTGGAAATGGGCCCCCTGGCCCACGAGCGCCGGCTGATGGCCATGGAAACCTTCCTGGACGACGCCAGCCAGCGCGGCGGCCGTGTCGTGACGGGCGGCTCGCGCATGGGCGAAAAAGGCTATTTCTTCTCGCCCGCGGTCGTGACCGACATCCCCGACGACTCCAAGCTGATGACCGAGGAGCCCTTCGGCCCCATCGCCCCGGTCACGCGCTTCAAGACCATCGAGGAAGTGCTCAAGCGAGCCAACAGCCTGCCCTTCGGCCTGGCCTCGTATGTGTTCACGAACTCGCTCAAGACCGCGACCGCCGTGTCCAACGGCCTGGAAGCCGGGATGGTCAACATCAACCACTTCGGCGTCGCCCTGGCCGAGACGCCCTTCGGCGGCGTGAAGGACTCGGGCATAGGCAGCGAAGGCGGCGTCGAGACCTTCGACGGCTACCTGGTGACCAAGTTCATCACGCAGATTTGACGTCCCCGCGGAGCGTCCCCGGCTCCCGGGGACGCATCCACCAGGCCAGCGCGGCAAAGCCCGCCAGCGCCCAGGCCGCCAGCCACGACAGCGATCCCGCCACGTCGGCCAGCGGCACCCCCATCTGGTTCAGCCTGAGCGAGGCATCGATGCCGGCGGTGCTGGGAAAGATCCAGCGTGCCGCCTGCAACACGGGCGGCAGGCTTTCCACCGGCCACGCGAATCCGGACAGGAAGGCGATGGGCAGCGACGTGAACAGCCATACCTGCAAGGCCTGCTCGCGGTCCTTGAGCCAGGCGCCCAGCAGCGCCCCCGCCACGCTGATCGCCGGGGCATAGCAAAGCAGCAGGACCAGCGCCCCCAGCGGGTTGCCGCCACGCGGGTAGTCCTGCAACCAGAAGATCCAGCCGAAATAGACCAGCCCCGCGACCAGACCGGCGGTGGAGAAGGCCAGCACGCGCCCCAGCCAGACCCTGGCCGGCGCCCGCAGGCGGCCGGCCTCGGCCCAGGTGCCGGCCAGCATCGCGACGCCCATCAGCAGCGTCTGCTGCATGATGATCAACGCCACCGCCGGCACGACGTAGCTGCCATAGCCGCCGGTGGGGTTGTAGAGGGCCACGGCGCTGACGCCGACCGGGCTGCGGCCTGCCATGGCCTGGTTCCGCCCCTGCCCGTGCGCGGTACGCTGCGCGATCTCGATGCCGGCCGACACCGTGCCGACGACGGCCGTGAAGCCGGTCATCACCGCCTTGTTGTAGAGCGCGTAGCTGCCGTTGGTGCTGACCACGACCGGCGCCGGCCGGCCGCGCAGCACATTGCGCCTGAGGTCTCGCGTCAGCAGCGCATAGCCTTCGATCTCGCCCCGCCACATCGCCTGCCGTGCCGTCTCTTCGTCGCCGGTCACCATCGCCACGCGCAGGTCCGGGCTGGCATCGGCGTAGCGCACGATCTGGCGCGACAGGCTGGAGTGGTCCAGGTCCACGATGGCCACCGGCACGCGTTGCAGGACCTCGGTGGCATAGGGCCAGGGATAGAAGAATCCGTAGAAGACCGGGGCCAGCACGATCAGCAGCAGCGCGCCCTTGTCGCGCAGCAGCTCAGCCAGGGTGTCTCGCCAGGCCGCGGCCCAGCCGCGCGCGTCCATCAGCGGCCTCCCCAGCGCGCGGGCTCGGCCGCCACGCGGCACAGCAGCCACGCGCCCGCCAGCGCCAGCAGCGCCGCGCCCAGCGGCATCAGCACGAAGGCCGGCAACGAATGGCGCAGGGGCGCAGCCATCTGCAATTGCTCCACCTGCAGGCGGATGTAGTGCGTATAGGGCAGCACCAGCGCCCAGGCACGCGCACCGGCCGGCATGGCGGCCAGCGGGAAGCCCATGCCGCTGAAGGCGAAGGCCGGCGCCGTCACGATGCCGGCCAGCGACAAGGCCGTGCGCAGGGATCGCGTCGCCAGCGCGGCGGCGGCCCCCATCGCGATCGACAAGGCAATGAAAGACATCAGGGCCACGGCTACCCACGGCAGGCTGCCGGGCGGATGCCAGCCCCGGCCCCAGGTCAGCCACAGCAGGGCCGCCAGGCCCACGGCGGACAGCCCCGCCCACGGCCACGCGAGCTTGCCGGCCAATGCCGCCAGGGCCGGCCCCGCCGCGACGCGCACGCCGCCGTCGGGACGGGCCTGCGCGCCCGTGGCCGCCGCCAGCCAGGCGCCCACCGTGCGGTCGCGGATCTCCCGGCCCACGGTCCAGGCGCCGGCCGTCATCCCCAGGATGTGCAGCAGCGCAGGGACCAGCGCGGCCGCCAGGAATTGTTCGTAGTTGAGACTGGGGTTGAACAAGGCCAGCGAACTGGCCCGAACCGGCTCGGCGCTGACCGCCACCGACTGCGCCGGCTCGCCGCGGCGGTTGCGCGCTGCCATCTCGACGCCGGCCGACAGTGTCATGGCCACGGTCTGCACATCGCGCAGAACCAGGCCCGACACCGTGTAGAACTGCGCGTTGTGGTAGAGCGTGACGTGGCCGCTGGCCCCGCGCTTGATGTCGCGGGAGAAGTCGCGCTCGACCGCCACCACCGCGTAGACGTCGCCCCGCTCCATGCCGGCCCGCGCCTCGGCCAGGCTGGCGTCGCGCCGCGCGACGCGCAAGCCCGGCGCCGCCTCCAGCATGCGCGCGAACTGGCGCGACAGGGCCGAATGATCGCCGTCCACGACGGCGATGGGCAGGCGCGTGGGAATGCCGGCCGAGAACATCCACCACAGCAGCAGCACGGCCAGCAGCGGTACCCAGCTGATCATGGCCAGTTCGCGCGGATGCCGGCGCAGCCACGCGGCCTCCCGGCTCGCCGCGCGCCGGAAGGCGCCCGGCCGCGCTTCGCGGGGCGCGGCCCCGCCGGCCGTATGCGGGGGAGGTCCCGCCGCTGCGCTCATGGCGTCACCGTACCAGCACGCTCATGCCCGGGCGCGCGCCTTCTATCGGCGCCTGCGGACGAGCCCGGACCTCGAAGGTGCGGACGTCGAACCCCTGGCTGGCGCGGGTGGTGCGCCAGGTGGCGAAGTCGGGCAGCACGGAGACGTAATAGACCTTGAAATCCGCGCGGCGGTTGTCCAGCGCCGGCAGTTCGGCCTGGAAGCTCGAGCCGACGGCGAAACGCGAGAGCCGATCCTCGCGCACGTTGATGACGACCCACTGGTCGGCCAGATCGACCACTGTGGCCACCGCCACGCCCTGCGGCGACAGCTCGCCGACCTTGGCATAGACCTTGGCGATCTCGCCGGCCACGGGGCTTTTCAGATTGACCTCGGCCTCGGCCGCCTCGACCTCGGCCAGCGCGCCGGCCACCTGCCGGGCCTGGCCCGCCGCCGCCTCCTTGTCCTCGGGCCGCGCGCCGTCCAGCGCAAGCTGGTACTGCGCCCGCGCCGCCAGCGCCGCATCGCGCGAAGCGTGGTAGTTGGCGCGCGCCTCGTCACGCTTCTGCTCGGCCACCAGCCCTTCGCGGGCAAGGTTGTCCACGCGGCGGAACGAGACCTCGGCCAGGTCGGCCGCCGCCTGCGCACGCTGCCAGTTCAGCTGCGCCATCGTGATCTCCTGCGGGCGGGCACCGCGATCGGCCTTGGCCTGCACCGCGCGCGCCGCCGCCAGCGCGCCCTGGGCCTGGGCCATCTTGGCGGCCACCTCGGGGCTGTCCAGGCGCACCAGCAACGCGCCACGCTCCACCTTGTCGCCTTCTTTCACCGCCACCTCGGCCACCCGCGCCGAGATCTTGGCGGCGACGTCGGTCTCCTGGGCTTCCATGTAGCCCTGGAACTGCTCGGGCGCGGGCCGCGACGCGCGCCAGAAGCCATAGGCGACGACGGCCAGCACCAGCATGCCGGCAATGGCAATGGCGAGAGTGGATTTTCTTGCGCTCATGGCAGCTCGGTCTCGTTGTCGTCAGGGGCCGCGGACAGGATCGGCGGCCACGGCCGCCAGCGGCAGGCGCACGTCCGCCCGTTCGATGTAACGCGTCAATTCGCCGCCCAGCCCGCTGGCCTCCAGCAGTTCGGCCAGGGACTGGATGTAGTCGTAGGCGGCCTGCGCCCTTTCGGTCTGCACCTTGGCGCGGTTGGTCTCGGCATCGATCAGGTCCGTGGCGGTGCTGACGCCTTCGCGCAGGCCGCTGGTGCGCAGGCGCACCACCTCGTCGGCCAGTTCGACGCTGGCGCCGGTCGCCAGGAACTGGCGGCGCGCCTGATCCACCGCGCGCCACTTGCTTTCCACCAGCAGGCTGATGTCCTGCCGCGCCTGGGCCTCGGTCAGCCGGGCCTGGAGAATGGTCTTGTCGCTGGCGGCGTCCAGCGCCGGCCGGTCCAGCGAATCCCACAGCGTCCAGCGCACGCCCACGCCCACCAGCCAGCTGCCGTTCTCGCTGCGGATCTGGTGCCCGCCGAAGGCGAACACCTGCGGGCGCCGCGTGGCGGTTTCCACCGCATGCAGCTGGCGCGCCTGTTCTTCCTTGGCCGCGACCTTGCCCAGCGCGGGATGTCCGCGCATGGCGGCCTCCAGGAAGTACGACAGCGGTTCGATGGACTGGGTCAGGATGAACAGCGGCGTCGAAGGCCGCACGGCCTCGTCCATGCGCAGCGTGCGGCCCAGGGCCACCTGCGCCAGTTCGAGCGTGTCCTGCGCCTTGCGCTCTTCCCGCCGCGCATCTTCCAGCGCGACCCGTGCCTGCAGCCGGTCGACGCGGGCAATCGTGCCTTCGGCCATCATACGCTCGGCCGCGCGGTCGTGTTCGCCGATGGCGCGCAGGGCCTCGCGGCGCAGGTCCCATGCGCGCGCGGCGAGCTGCGCGGCGAAATAGCGCTTGGCCAGCGTGGTCTGCACTTCGTAGCCGGCCTGGGTCGCGTCCGCGCGCGCTTCGTCGGCCTGGGCGTTGACCAGGCCGCGCGCCGCGTCGGTGGCCCCGCCCAGATAGAGCGGCCAGATGCCGATCAGGGATTTGTTGGTCAGGGAGCCGCGCCGCTCCAGTTCCACGCTGGAAGGCAGGGGCAGTGGAATACCGATGTTGTTCAGCCCCGACAGGCTGAGATTGGCGTTGGCTTCGTAGCGGATGTGGGAGGCGGACACGCTGAGCGAGGGCCCGCCCAGATGGCGCACACCTTCGAGCTGGAGTTCCTTGCTTTCGACCGCCGCCCGCGCCGCGCCCAGCTTGTCGGATCGCGCCAGTACCTGCTGCTGCGCCGCCTGATAGCTCAGGGCGGGCAGCGCCTGGGCCGCCGCGCCCGCATGCAGGACAAAGGCCAGCCAGGCCGCAAACCCACCCGCCTTCCGCCGCCATTGCCCATCACCACTTGGGCGATACCTCCGGCCCCCGGACGTCGACGCATGCACGGATCCCGTCCCCCTGACAAGTTCGGCGGAGCCGGGCACCCCCTCGCCGGCCACGCTTCATGGGGACATGATAAAGAAAACGGGCCGGTAGTGCGCATCTTGCGCATCACATCGCCGACAGGCCCCCATCGACCAGCACGTGGGTCCCGGTCATGAACGAGGCTTCGTCCGAGGCCAGCCACAGCACGGGCCAGGCGATTTCCTCGGGTGCCGCCCAGCGGCCCAGCAGGGAGGTATCGCTGCGCTCGCCCTTCAACTGCTCGATCGCCTGGCCGCGCGCCCGGGCCCGGTCCACGTGGAACTCGGTCAGGGTCGATCCCGGACATACGGCGTTGACGCGCACGCCGTGCGACGCTTCCTCGAACGCCAGCGTGCGGGTCATCGCCAGCAGGCCGGCCTTGGTCGCATCGTAGATGCCCATGCCCGCCCTGCCCGTCACCGCGTAGCACGACGACACGATCACCAGGCTGCCCCTGCCCGACTCGCGCAGGGCGGGCAGCGCGGCACGGCAGTAATTGGCCGTACCGACCAGGTTCACGTCCACCATGGCGCGCCACTCCTCGGGCCGGGCTTCGGACAGGCGCGAGTAGTTGCGCATGGCCGCGTTGCAGACCAGGACGTCCAGCCCGCCCCAGGTCCGCCGGGCCAGCTCGGCCGCGTTCAATGCCGCATCCTCGTCGGCCACGTCGGCGGCCAGGCACTCGACCCGGGCCTCCGGATGCTGCTCGCGCAGCGCCGCGGCGCTGCGCGCCAGCGCGTCGGCATCGCGGTCCACCAGCAGCACCGCCGCGCCTTCCAGACAGAAGACCCGGGCGATGGCGGCGCCTATGCCCGCGCCGCCGCCGGTGATCAGGGCCCTGCGTTCTGCGAGTCTGGCCATGGCTTACCCCGCCTTCGCGCCGGTGGCCTTGATGACCTTGCCCCAGCGTTCGACTTCGGTCCGTATCCACGCGCCGAACTGTTCCGGCGTGTTGGCCACGACCTCGAACTCCATGTCGCGCAGCTTCTGCTGCACGTCGGGCATGTGCAGGATCTTCACGATCTCCTTGTTGTAGCGGTCGATGATGGGACGCGGCGTGCCGGCCGGCGCCAGGAAGCCGATCCACGACGTGGCAACGAAGTGGGGATAGCCCGACTCGATCATGGTCGGAATGTCGGGCGTGCTGGGAAAGCGCTTCTCGCCCGTCGAGGCCAGCAGCCTGAGCCGCCCTTCCTTCACATACTGCTGGACGTTGCCGGGCACCATGAAGGCTGCCTGCACGTTGCCCGCCACCAGGTCGACCAGGGCCGGCGAGGCGCCGCGATAGGGCACGTGCGTGGCGCTCAGCCCCGAGGCCTCGTTCAGCATCTCCATGGTCAGGTGCGAGGCGCTGCCCGTGGCCACCGACCCGTACGACAGCTTGCCCGGATGGGCCTTGGACCAGGCCACCAGATCCGCCACGCTCTTGACCGGCAACCCCGGATTGACCACCAGGTACTGCGGCGAGCTGACCGCGAGCGTGATCGGCGCCAGGTCGGTGACCGGATCGTAGGGCATGTTGTCGAACAGCGTCTTGTTGATGGCGATGGGCCCGTTGTAGCCCACCAGCAGCGTGTAGCCGTCCGGCGGCGACTTGGCCACCAGGTCCGCGCCGATGTTGCCGCCTGCGCCCGGCTTGTTCTCGACGATGACCGGCTGCCCCAGTATGCCTTCGAGCTTAGACGCCACCAGCCGTCCCAGCACGTCGTTGGTGCTGCCCACGATGGGAACGATGATGCGCACGGGCTTGGTGGGTGCCCATTCGCCGGCGGCCGCGGCCGCCGGCACGACGGAACAGACGGCGAGCGCACAGGCCGCCTTGCGTAGCAATGCATGCATGAAAGTCTCCTTACCCTCTCGTTATCGAAGCGGCCGGCTACACGCTGTAGACCGGCTCGTTCAAGCCGTCCGCCAGGTGTTTCCTGGCCCACTCCATCGGATCCGCGCCACGGTCCAGCAAGACGCCCGCAGCGCGCACGCGCTGCGCGGCGCCGTCCAGCGCCGGCGGCTCCGAACCGTTGGCCAGCCCCACGGCGGCTTCATGCAGCATGCGGCGCGCCATGACGATGGCGCGATCCGTGGGCAGCAGCCGTTCGGCCTCATGGTTCTGGATGGGGCCCATGCTTTCCTGCAGCGACGCATCCTGCATGGCGAAGCCGAACACGCCGCTGTAGGCGCGCTTCTCCTTCTGCGCCACGCGGTCGATCAGGTAGTCGTTGTCCTTGTTCGCCAGGGGGCGGAAGGTAACGGGATCGCAGGGCGCATGGATGCCCCGGCCCGCGTCCAGGTCCGCGCGCTCCTGTTCGGACAGCGGCTTGTCGGGATGGAAGTTGATGCTCCAGGCCCAGCAGTTGTGATCGTCGATGGGAACCCAGACGTGCCCGCCCAGGGCGTGGTCGCCGAACGGCGGGATCAGCGTGAACCACGGGAACAGCCACTGGGTGATGCGCCAGTAGTACGAATCGGGTTCGCCATTGCGGCGGCCGTACAGGGACAGGCCGAACTCGTTCTTCTCGATGTCGAACACCACGTTGCCGTCGGCCTTGATGTAGTCATTGGCCTTGGTGCCCTGGTGCAGCGGATCCACGTCGACTTCGTAGCGGTGCACGTACGACACGTGGCTGGTATCGATGCCGCCTTCCATGGCTTGCAGGTAGTTGGACTCCTGCAGCCGCTTGGACACGTAGATATGGCTTTCCGGCAGGCAGCACCACTCCACCTCGGGCAGGCTGGGCTGGGTTTCCGGCGGCCCCATGTAGGCCCACACGATGGAGCCGCGCTCGATGCACGGATAGGCCTTGATGCCCATGCGGCTGCAGCTTTGCGGCGCCGACGGCACGTCCACGCACTCTCCCAGGCGGTTGAACTTCAGGCCGTGGTAGGCGCAGCGGATGCCGTCCTCTTCATTGCGGCCGAAGTACAGCGACACGCCGCGGTGCGAACAGAACTCGTCGATCAGCCCCGCCTGCCCGCTGCTGTCGCGGAACGCCAGCAGCTTCTCGCCCATGATCTGCACGCGCACCGGGGGACAGTCGGGCTCGGCGATCTCGCTCGATTTCAGGATGGGGACCCAGTAGCGCCGCAGCAGATTGCCCATGGGCGTGCCCGGGCCGGTGCGCACCAGGATTTCCGAGGTTTCCTTGTTCATGACTCCACTGCCTCCTGCAGGAAATGTCCGTTCTATGATAATTGAGTCCATTCTACGGACATAAAACGGAATGTCAATGGGCAGGCGCCCACGGAACCGGGCGTCGGCTCGGCTACGATGTCGGGCTGGATGGACAGAGACGAACGAGGAAAGGCGTGGCGGAAACCGAGAAACCGGGCGAAAGCGTGCGGGCCGTGGACCGGGCCCTGGAAATCCTGCTGGCCTTCACGGCCACGGACTACGAGCTGACGGTGGGGCAATTGCTCAAGCGCGTGGACCTGAGCCGGCCCACGCTGTACCGCCTGCTGTACACGCTGGAGCAGTGCGGCTTCGTGGTATCGGAGGGCGATCCGCAGAAATTCCGCCTGGGGCCCTCGGTGGGCCAGCTCGCCCACGTCTGGACTTCCAGCCTGGACCTGAGCGCGCTGGCGGCGCCGCCCATGCAGCGGCTGCGCGAGCAGACCGGCGAGACGGTGGCCCTGTTCGTGCTGCAAGGCGGAGACCGGCTCTGCATCGCCGAGCTGCCCAGTCCCCAGCCCCTGAGCTTCAAGCGCGGCATCGGCTATCGCGAGCGCATATCGGTGGGCGCCAGCGGCCGGGCCATCCTGGCCAACATCGGCCAGGGCGACGAGGACCGCCGCCGCTACGCGGCCGAGCGCGGCCTGGACATCGAGCGGCCGGCCGAAGACCTGGACATGGTGCGGCGCCGGGGCTATGCCGTCAGCAGGGATGAACTGATACAGGGCGCGGTGGCGATCGCCGCGCCCTTCTTCGATCGCAGCGGCCAGGTGGCGGGCTCGCTGGGCGTATTCGGCCCCGGCGCGCGGCTGCCCGCCGATCGCATCCAGGAATTCGGAGAAATGGTGATGCGGGAAGCCGCCGAGCTCTCGCGCACGCTGGGCAGCCGGACGGCGCCCTGACGGCGGCGGATCAGGCCCGCCGCGCGGGCGTGGCGGCCGCGCGAGCCGCCGCCAGCCGCCGCGGGTCCTGCGCCCGCAGCCGGACGTCCGGGCCCAGCCCGCGCACGTCCACGAACTGGAAACGGCGTGCCTGGCCCAGATCCTCGATCAGGGGCAAGCGCGCCATGCCGGCGCCCTCGCCCAACACCATGGGCGCCATGTAGACCAGCAATTCGTCCACGCAGCCCTCCTGCAGCAAGGCGCCGGTCAGCACCGCGCCGGCCTCGGCATGGACTTCGTTGATGTCGTGCTGCCCCAGCCAGCGCATGACGCCGGGCAGGTCGACGCGGCCATCCGCGCCCGGCAGGCAAATGACCCGCGCATTGCGCGCCGCCAGTTCGGCGACCCGCCCGGCATCCTCGCGCGCCGTGAAGACCCAGGTTTCCGTGCCGTCGAGCAGGCGCGCAGCGGCCGGCATGCGCAGATGCGTATCCAGCACGATCTTGCGCGGCGGGCGCGTGGTCGCCACATGGCGCACGTCCAGGCGGGGATCGTCGGCCAGCACGGTGCCGATGCCGGTCAGCACGGCGCAACTGCGCGCGCGCCAGTGATGGCCGTCGGCGCGGGCGGCCTCGCCGGTGATCCATTGCGACCGCCCGTTGGGCAGCGCGCTGCGCCCGTCCAGCGACGCCGCCATCTTCGCCCAGAGCCAGGGGGTGCCGCGGCTCATGCGGGCGACGAAGCCGACGTTCAGCGCCAGCGCCTCGTCCAGGCACACGCCCGCGGTGACTTCGATGCCCGCGGCGCGCAGCCGAGCCAGGCCTTCGCCGTTGACGCGCGGATTGGGATCGCCCATCGCCACGACGACCCGCGCCGGCGCGGCGGCGACCAGCGCATCGACGCATGGCGGCGTGCGGCCATGGTGGCTGCAGGGTTCCAGCGTGACGTAGACGGTGGCGCCTGCCACCGACAAGCCGCGCGCCTGCGCGTCGCGCAGCGCCCGCACCTCGGCATGCGGCCCGCCCACGGGCTGGGTCGCGCCTTCGCCCAGGACCTGGCCGTCGCGCACGATGACGCAGCCCACGCGCGGATTCGGCGAAGTCGTATACATGACGCCGTCGGCCAGCGACAGCGCGCGCCGCATCCAGGCGGCATCCTCGGGACGTTCGGGAATGTCGGCGCTCATCGGCGATCAGGACTTCGCGCCGGGAGGCCGGGGCCCCTGGACCTCGCGCACGACGTCGGTGAATTCATCCACGTCCTCGAAGCTCTTGTAGACCGAGGCAAAGCGGATGTAGGCGATCTTGTCGAGCTTCTTGAGCTCCTGCATGACTAGCTCGCCCACGCGCTCGGAGGGCACCTCTCGCAGGCCGCTGGTCATCAGGGCTTCCTCGATGCGCGTGACGGCGGCTTCCACCGCGTCGGCGCTGACGGCCCGCTTGCGCAGCGCCAGCATCAGGCTGCCGCGCAGCTTGCCCTGGTCGTACTCCGACCGGCTGCCATTGCGCTTGACCACCGCCGGCAGCGACAACTCCACCCGCTCGTAGGTGGTGAAGCGCCGATCGCAATGCGTGCAGCGGCGGCGCCGTCGAATGGCGCTGCCCTCTTCCAGCACCCGGGTGTCCATCACCTGGGTGTCCTCATGGCGACAGAAAGGACACTTCATCTGCGGTCCTCGGCCAAAATGGCGTCCATGCGTGCGACTCCCTCTTTAAGACCAGCCCCCCAGGGCGCAGCGGATCCGGCTTTGCCGGTCCGCCAGCGCCGCCCCCTTGAGGGGGCGCCCGAAGGGCGCAGGGAGTGGTCTTTCCTACCGGTCCGCCAGCGCCGCCCCCTCGAGGGGGCGCCCGAAGGGCGTAGGGGGTGAGCCCTACTACCCACCATAGACCGGGAACTTCGCGGTCAGGGCGTTGACGCGCTCGCGCACGGCCGCGATGTTGGCCTCGTCGCGCGGGTTGTCCAGCACGTCGGCGATGAGGTTGGCGGTCAGGCGGGCCTCGTCTTCCTTGAAGCCGCGCGTGGTCATGGCCGGCGAACCGACACGCACGCCGCTGGTGACGAAGGGCTTTTCCGGATCGTTCGGGATCGCGTTCTTGTTGACCGTGATGTGAGCCTGGCCCAGCGCCAGTTCGGCGTCCTTGCCCGTGATGCCCTTGGCGCGCAGGTCCACCAGCATGACGTGGCTCTCGGTGCGTCCGGACACGATGCGCAGGCCGCGTTCGACCAGCGTCTCCGCCATCACCTTGGCGTTGGCCACGACCTGGGCGGCATACTGCTTGAACGAGGGATCCAGCGCTTCCTTGAAGGCCACGGCCTTGGCGGCGATGACGTGCTCCAGCGGACCGCCCTGGATGCCCGGGAAGATGGCGGAGTTGACGGCCTTCTCGAACTCGGCCTTGCACATGATCAGTCCGCCGCGCGGGCCGCGCAGCGACTTGTGCGTGGTCGAGGTGACGAAATCGGCGTGCGGGACCGGGTTGGGATAGGCGCCGCCGGCGACCAGGCCGGCGTAGTGGGCGATGTCCACCATGAACAGCGCGCCGTTGGCCTTGGCGATCTCGGCGAAACGGGCGAAGTCGATGCGCAGCGCATAGGCCGAGGCACCGGCCACGATCAGCTTGGGCTTGTGCTCGGCGGCCAGGCGCGCGACCTGGTCGTAATCGATTTCTTCCTGGGCGTTCAGGCCGTAGGACAGGAAGTTGTAGAGCTTGCCCGAGGCATTGACCGGCGAGCCGTGCGTCAGGTGGCCGCCCTCGGCCAGGCTCATGCCCAGCACGGTGTCGCCGGGCTTGAGCACGGCCATGTACACGCCCTGGTTGGCCTGCGAGCCCGAGTTGGGCTGCACGTTCACGGCGTCGGCGCCGAAGATCTGCTTGGCGCGGTCGATGGCCAGCTGCTCGACGATGTCCACGAACTCGCAGCCGCCGTAATAGCGCTTGCCGGGATAGCCTTCGGCGTACTTGTTGGTGAGCTGCGTGCCCTGCGCCTGCATGACGGCCGGGCTGGCGTAGTTTTCCGAGGCGATCAGCTCGATGTGCTGTTCCTGGCGCTGGTTTTCCAGCTCGATGGCGGACCAGAGCTCGGGATCGGCCTGGGCGATGGTGCGGTTGCGGTCGAACATGACGGTTTCCTTCCTGTGCAGAACGGGGGGCCAACCGACGGATTCAACGCGACGGCCAGCCGATATGACGGAAACCGCGCCACATCGCCCTGCTGCGCCTGCGCGGCAGGGCAGCCGAAACGAAAGACGGCGTGACGCGATCTACGAATCTGCCTAACGGCTGCCCAGGCGAACGGCGGGCGGCGCGGCCACGCCCCGGACGGGACGAACCTAACCGCCGAAACCCTGCGCTTCCTTGTGGTAAACCCACCTAGGCCCCGAAGCCTAGAGTCGCCAGTCACGCAGGGTGAAGGCAAGAATTAGTTTACCCCAGTCTCGAGCGCCCTGGCGCACGTCTGCGCGGCGGCGCAACATGGGCTATCGTGGCACCCTGACCGCGACCGACAACCGACTTCCAGGACTCTCCCGATGAAGCACCGCATCCTGCAGATCGCCTCCATCACGCCCGCCGTCGACGCCCGCCTGGCGCGCGACTACGACATCGCCCCACTGTGGAAGCAGGCCGACCCCGCCGCCTTCCTGGCCGAGCACGGCGCCGGGTTCGAAGGCATCGCGATCCACGTGCGCGACGCCTGTGGCGCCGACATCCTGAATGCCCTTCCCAATGCCCGCGTCATCGCCAACTTCGGCGTGGGCTACGACAAGATCGACGTCGAGACCGCCAAGCGCCAGGGCATGCAGATCAGCAACACGCCCGAAGTGCTGGACGGCTGCGTCGCCGACCTGGCCATGGGCCTGGCGATCGACGTGGCGCGCGGCATTTCCGTCACGACCCGCTTCGTCCGGGCCGGCGGCTGGAAAACCGGCCAGCGCCCGCTGATGACGCGCGTGCACGGCAAGAACATGGGCCTGCTGGGCTTCGGCGGCATCGGCCAGGCCATCGGCCGGCGCGCCGCCGGCTTCGACATGGACGTGCGCTACCACACGCGCCGGCCGGTCGCGGGCACCCCGTACCGGCACGAGCCCTCGCTGGTGGAACTGGCCCGATGGGCCGATTTCCTGGTGGTGGCCTGCCCCGGCGGCGCCGCCACCCGCCACCTGGTGAACGCCGAAGTCATGGAGGCGCTGGGCCCGCAGGGCATCCTGGTCAACATCGCGCGCGGCAGCGTGGTCGACGAAGCCGCGCTGGTCCGGGCCTTGCAGGAAGGCCGGCTGGGCGGCGCGGGCCTGGACGTGTTCGAGAACGAGCCCGACGTGCCCCAGGCCCTGCTGGAGATGGACAACGTAGTGGCCGTCTCGCACATCGCCGGCTTCACCCGCGAATCGCGGGCGGACATGGAAGCCCGCGTGTGCGACAACCTGGATGCGTATTTCCGGACGGGGCAGGTGCTGAATCCGGTCTGAGCAGCCTCCCGATTCCGCCCGCAACGGCCGCTAGACCGACGCCCCCGAGAACTTCACCACCTCGGACCACTTGCGGCTTTCTTCCTGGACCTTGCGGGCGTACTCGGCCGCGCCGCCCAGCAGTGGCTCGGCGCCTTCGATGCCCAGCTTGGACTGGAATTCGGGCGTGGACGCCGCCTTCAGGATCTCGGCGCCAAGCTGCGCCACGTCCGCCTGCGGCACGCCCTTGGGAGCCAGGATGCCGTAGGTCAGCGTGCTTTCGAAACCCGCCAGCGCGGAAACGCCGGATTCGGCCACGGTCGGCACGTCCGGCAGCAGCGCCAGCCGCTTCGCGCTGGTGACGGCCAGGGCCCGCAGCTTGCCGGCCTTGACCAGCGCCATGGCGGCCGGGATCACGCTGAAACTGAAATCCACCTGGCCGCCGGCCACGTCCGCCAGCGCCGGCGCCGTGCCCTTGTACGGCGCATGGACGGCGCGCGCGCCCAGCGCGTGCAGGAACATTTCCGCCGTCAGGTGGCCGCCCGTGCCGGCGCCGCTGGACGCATAGGACAGGTCGGCATTCTTGGCCTTCAGCGCGTCGGCCAGCTGCGCGACGCTCTTGACGGGCGAGGCCGCCGGCACGACCAGCAGCAGCGCCGACGACGCGAACATCGCGACCGGCTGCAGGTCGGTGGAGGCGTTGAACGACAGGTTCTTGTACAGCGCGGGATTGATGGCGATCGTACCCGTATGCCCGAGCAGGAAGGTATTGCTGTCGGCCGCGGCGCGCACCACCAGTTCCGTGCCAAGGTTGCCGCCGGCGCCCGGCTTGTTCTCGACGATGACGTCCTTCTGGGTCATCGCGTTCAGGCTGTGCGCGAGCTGGCGCGCGAACACGTCGTTC
The DNA here is from genome assembly GCF_002188635.1 of Pigmentiphaga sp. NML030171. Lineage (GTDB taxonomy): Bacteria > Pseudomonadota > Gammaproteobacteria > Burkholderiales > Burkholderiaceae_B > Pigmentiphaga > Pigmentiphaga daeguensis. The sequence continues at coordinate 23,560 of NZ_NINX01000055.1, forward strand.
CCGCCTCCCGGCGCGAAGGGCACGATGATGCGGGTCACCCGCTTGCGGCCCTGGGCCCGGGCGCTGGGGGCTGCGGCAGCGGCCAGGCCGAGCGCCGGTGCGGCGGCCAGCAGGCGGCGGCGGGTTGAACGGAAAACGGTGCGGGAGGTGGAAGTGGCCATGTCGGGAAGGTGCGTGGAAATCAAGGCGCAAGCATAGCCGATCGACTTCGGGCGCTCAGACGGCGGAAACCCCTACGGCGAGGGCAGCCATATCAAAACGGCATAACAGCTGTCCATGGAACGCGGTATCGGCCAGCGCCGCGCCCGACCACAATGCTCTTCCAGGCAGGACGACACTGCCGGATCATCAGGAGACGCCATGGACCGCCATCATCGCCCGCCCCCGCGCGGGCTCCTTTCCCCGTTGCTGCTAGCGCTCGCCACCCTCCTGGCCCCGCTGGCGGCGTGGCCGCAGGCCTTCCCGCAGAAGCCGGTCAAGATCGTCGTCGGCTTCGGCCCGGGCGGGCTGGGCGATACCGTGGTGCGTACCCTGGCGCAGAAAATGGCCGAATCCATGGGTCAGAGCGTAGTGGTCGAAAACGCCCCCGGCGCCGGCGGCATCACGGCCGCGTCCATGGTGGCCCGTGCCGCCCCGGACGGTTACACCCTGCTGCTGGTCAGCGGGCAGAACGCGTTCAGCCCTTATCTGTTCAAGTCGCTGCCCTACGATCCGGTCGAGAGCTTCTCGATGATCTCCACCATCGGTACCTTCCACTTCCTGCTGGTGGCCGACAAGGACAGTCCGCTCAAGACCGTCGACGACGTCGTCGGCGCCGCCCGCCGGGATCCGGCGCACTTCAACATTGGCACGATCAGCGTCGGCAGCGCCCAGCATCTTTCCGCGCGCCTGTTCGCGACGATGGCGGGACTGGACGTGCCCATCGTCCCGTTCAAGTCCACCGGCGACGTCATCGCCGCGCTGCGCGGCCGCAATGTGCAGGTGGCGATGGAAACCGTCACGGGCGTGCTGGGCCAGATCCGCGGCGGGTCGCTGCGAGCCATCGCGACCACGGCGCCCGCGCGGATAGGGTTCCTGCCCGACGTGCCCACCATCGCCGAAAGCGGCAACCCGGCCCTGGCCAGGTATGAATCCGATTCGTGGAACGGCATCGTCGCCCCCGCCGGCACGCCGCCCGCGATCGTGCAGAAGCTCAACCAGGAGATCGGCAAGGCCCTGCAGGCGCCGGACGTGCGCCAGCGCTTCATCGCGCTGGGCATAGAGCCGCGCGCCAGCACGCCGGAGGCGCTCAAGGAGGTCTTCCGCAAGGACGCCGCCAAGTGGCGGGTCGTCATCGAAGAAGCAGGCATCGAGAAGCAATGAAACCCGACCAGGCAAACGGAAACGTCATGACCCACCGCAGCACGGCGCCTTCGGCGCCGCAGGAAACGACCGCCGCCATCACCGAGGCGGAAAGACGAACGAGGATAGACCTGGCCGCGTGCTACCGGCTGATCGACCTGTTCGGCATGAGCGACATGATCCTCAATCACATCTCGGCGCGGGTCCCGGGCGACGACGAGCACTTCCTGATCAATCCGTTCGGCATGATGTACGAGGAGATCACCGCGTCCTGCCTGATCAAGGTCGACCTGGCCGGCAAGGTGATCCACAACCCCAATGCGCAGTACACGATCAACCTGCCCGGCTACGTGATCCACAGCGCGATCCATGGCGCGCGCCCGGACGTGGCCTGCGTCCTGCATACCCACACGCCGGCGGGCATGGCGGTCTCGGCCCTGGAATGCGGCCTGTTGCCGCTGAACCAGACCGCGATGCGCTTCGCCGGCGGCGTGGGCTACCACGACTTCGAAGGCGTGGCGGTGGACGTGGACGAGCGCCGGCGGCTGGCCGCCAACCTGGCCGACCGCGACGTCATGATCCTGCGCAATCACGGACTGCTGGCCGTGGGCAGGACCGTGGCCGAGGCCTTCGTCAACATGCAGCGGCTCGAACGGGCATGCCAGACACAGTTGCTGACGCTGTCGGCCGGCAGCCCGCTGCACATGCCGGCGCCGGCCGTGACCGAGCGCGCCTATCAGCAGTTGCGCCACGCGCCCACGCCCAATCCGGACGGCACCCATCCCCCCCACGGCGAACGCGAGTGGCCGGCCCTGCTGCGGATGCTGGACCGACGCGATACGAGCTACCGCGATTGACCCCGGGAGAGCCCACGATGAAACACCGCATCCTGCAGATCGGCCCCATCACCGCCCCCGCCGACGAGCGGCTGGCGCGCGACTACGACGTCACCCCGCTGTGGAAGCAGTCCGATCGCGCCGCCTTCCTGGCCGAGCACGGCCCCGCGTTCGAAGGCATCGCGATCCACGTGCGCGACGCCTGCGGCGCCGACATCCTGAACGCCGTGCCCAATGTCCGCGTCATCGCCAACTTCGGCGTGGGCTACGACAAGATCGACGTCGAAACCGCCAGGCGCCTGGGCATGCAGGTCAGCAATACCCCGCGCGTCCTGGACGGCTGCGTCGCCGACCTGGCCATGGGCCTGGCGATCGACGTGGCGCGCGGCATTTCCGTCACGACCCGCTTCGTGCGGGCCGGCGGCTGGAAGACCGGCCAGCGCCCGCTGATGACCCGCGTGCATGGCAAGAACATGGGCCTGCTGGGCTTCGGCGGCATCGGCCAGGCCGTCGCGCGCCGCGCGGCCGGCTTCGACATGGTGGTGCGCTATCACACGCGCCGGCCGGTCGCGGGCAGCCCGCACGAGCACGAGCCCTCGCTGGTGGAACTGGCCCGGTGGGCCGATTTCCTGGTGGTGGCCTGCCCCGGCGGCCCTGCCACCCGCCACCTGGTCGACGCGGAAGTGCTGGATGCGCTGGGCCCGCGAGGTATCCTGGTCAACATCGCGCGCGGCAGCGTGGTCGACGAAGCCGCGCTGGTCCGGGCCTTGCAGGAAGGCCGGCTGGGCGGCGCGGGCCTGGACGTGTTCGAGAAAGAGCCCGACGTGCCCCAGCCCCTGCTGGACATGGACCAGGTCGTGGCGCTCTCGCACATCGCCGGCTTCACGCGCGAGTCGCGCGCCGACATGGAACGGCTGGTGTGCGACAACCTGGACGCCTACTTCCGCGGCGGACAGGTCCTGACCCCGGTCTGAACGCCCCACGGAGCCATCGACCATGCCCCGCTTCGCCGCCAATCTCTCGATGCTCTATCCCGACCGCCCCTTCCTGGAGCGGTTCGGCTGCGCGATGCGGGACGGGTTCACGGCGGTCGAGTTCTTCTTTCCCTACGGCCATGCCAAAGCGGAGCTGGCGGCCCGGCTGCGCGATCACGGGCTGCGCCTGGTGTTCTTCAACGCCACGCCCAGGTCGCACCCGGATGAACGCGGAATCGCCTGCCTGCCCGACCGGCGCCGCGAATTCCGCGACAGCTTCCTACATGCGCTCGACTACGCGTCGGCGCTCGATTGCGACAACCTCCACGTCATGCCCGGCCGGATCCCTGCGCAGGCGGATCTCCCGGCCTTGCACGCCACCTACGTCGAGAACCTGGCCTGGGCCGCGGACCTGGCCGCGCGCGACCGGCGCACGGTACTGATCGAGCCGATCAACCCTGGCGACGTGCCGGGCTTTTTCCTGACCCGCCAGGATCAGGCCCATGGGATCGTCCGCGAAGTGGGCTCGCCCCACCTGAAGATCCAGATGGATCTCTATCACTGCCAGATCGTGGAAGGCGGCCTGGCCGCCCGGCTGCGCCGCTACCTGCCCACCGGGCACGTCGGCCACGTGCAGATCGCGGGCGTGCCGGACCGGCACGAGCCGGATACCGGCGAGATCAACTATCCCTATCTGTTCGGGCTGCTGGACGAACTGGGTTATGACGGCTGGGTCGGCTGCGAATACCACCCCCGGCTGGGCGCGCAGCCGGGCGGCACGTCGGCGGGGCTGGCGTGGCTGCGCCGGGCTCGCGCCGCTACATGCGCAGGCCCAGCACCAGCTCGCGCATGATGTCCTGCATGGCCTGCTGGGTGCGCGTGGCGGGGCGCTGCGCGCTGACCGCCAGCGCCAGCTTGCTGCGCAGGCGCGGCTTGACGATGGGTACCGCGCGGAACACCTCCTCGCGGCCCGACGTGCGAACGGCATTGACCGACAGCACCGCGCCTCCCACGCCCTCGGCCACGAGGTCGAGCATGGCGGCCACACCGTCTATTTCCATGGCGATGCGCGGATGCAGCCCGATGTTGGCCAGTTCCGCCTCGACCAGCATGCGTATGGTGTTGGGCCGGGTCGGGATCACCAAGGGCTCGTCGGCCAGCTCGCGCACGCTGATCGACTTGCGCGCCCGCCCCTGGCGGCGGGTGACCAGGTAGAAGTCCTCCTCCAGCAGCACGACGCTGTCGATGTCCGGTGACGGTGCCGGGTTGTACAACAGCGCGATGTCCAGCCGGCCGCTCAGCAGCGACTCCTGCAGCCCGGTGGAAAGGCTCTCGGATATGGACAGCGCCGCCTCGGGCAGCCGCGCGCGCACGGCGCGGGTCAAGGGCACGGTCAGCATCTTGGCGAAGCGGGGCGGCAGGCCGATCGCCACCCGGCCGGCCAGGGCCCCGCGCAACCGTCCCAGCTCCTCTCGGGTGCGCGCCACCTGGTGCAGGATGCCCCGTCCGTGCTCCAGCAGCATCTGTCCCGCCTCGGTGGGCACCACTCCGCGCCCGGTGCGCCTGAGCAGGCTTTGCCCCAGTTCGATCTCGAGCTGGCGCACCTGCCGGCTGAGCGCGGGCTGGGCGATGCCGAGCGCGATGGACGCCCGCGTGAAACCGCCCAGCTCGGCCACGCTGACGAAATATTCGAGTTGCTTGAGGTCCACGGCGAGCTGGCTGGCCCCGCAGCCTAGGCCGCGTCGGCCGGCTCTTCCCAGGCGTCCTGCCCGGCGCCTTCCAGGTGGGCCACGTCGCCCCAGCTCTCCACCCGCCAGCGGGCGCCGTCGATCAGCAGGCGGTTGATGCTGACGTTGTGCAGCGTGTGCCGGCGCTCGGCGCGCAGCGACAATCCCTCGGCATGCCTGTAGGCGGTGTCCAGCACGCCGCTGTGGGTGAACACCAGTACGCGCTCGCCTTTGTGGGCGGCGGCGATGCGGTCCAGCGTGGCCACCACGCGATGATGGAACTGGCGCAGCGATTCGCCGCCGTCCAGTTCGTAGTCGGGATGCCGTTCGCGCACGGCCACCGCGGCCTGCGGGTGGCGCTCGGCCAGTTCGTCGAAGCTGAGCCCTTCGAAGACGCCGTATTTGCGTTCGCGCAGGCCGGCATCGAGCCGCACTTCCAGTCCCAGCTTGCCCGCGGTGGGACGGGCGGTATCGTGGGCCCGCGCCAGGTCGCTGCTATAGATGGCATGCACGCGGTCGCGCCCGGGCCGGAACCGGGCGGCGACCTGCTCGGCCTGGGCGCGGCCGAGCGCATTCAGGCCGATGTCGAGCGTCCCCTGCACCCGGCGCAACCGGTTCCATTCGGTCTCGCCGTGCCGGATCAGCCAGAGCTCAGTCATTGGGCGCGATCCGGCGCGGCGCCAGGGCCGGATTCAGCGTGTAGGTGCCCGTGATGGCCGCCTGCCCCAGCACGTGCTTGTCGATCGCGCGGCGCACGTCGGTCCCGCCGAACTTGCCGTCGACGTCGACCCTGGGCACGTCCAGCGCATACACGGTGAACACGTAGTGGTGGATGATGGAGTCGTTCCACGGCGGGCACGGGCCGTCGTAGCCGTAGTAATCGCCGCTCATGTCGTGGTCGGCGGCGAACCACCCGGTGTAGTCGTTGACGCCCTGGCGGGTGTCGCCGGGAGCCATCGGGCCGGCCTTGCCGCGCGGCGTCACGCCGTTGCAGAACTCGCCTTCCTCGATTTCGGTCTTGCCCGCGGGCACGTCCACCAGTACCCAGTGGAAAAAGTCCACGCGCGGCAGATCGGCCGGCACCTGCTTGCCGGCCTGGTTGACGTCGTCGCCCTTGCTGGGCACGTCGTAGTCGTGGCAGATGATCGCGAACGATTGCGTGCCGGCGGGCACGTCGTCCCAGGCCAGATGGGGATTGACGTTGTCGGACAGCGTCACCTGCGTCTTGGGATCGATCTTGCCGAAGGCATAACGCGCCGGGATGGGTTCGCCATCCATGAAGGAATTGCTCCAGAGCTTCATCGCGATACTCCTAAAAATCGTCTACCTGGCATGGTGTGCCAAAGGCGGCGCGGGGCGGGATGGTTCGCGCCGGCCCGGAAAGCGACTCCGGTCCCTCATCGTACCGTGACGCGCGCGAACTTTCGTTTACCAACTTGTACGACGTAGGTGCCGGCGTCCAGCTTCAGGCCCTTGTCCTCGACCTTGGCCGCATCGATGCGCACGCCTCCTTGTTCGATGTTGCGCTGCGCCTCGGAGGCCGAGGCGCAGAGCCCCGCCTCGCGCAGCACCTGGAGGATGCCCAGCGGCGCGCCCGCGATCGAGACCTCGGGCATCTGGTCGGGAATGGCCTTCTGCTTGAAGCGGGCCTCGAAGTCCGCCAGGGCCTGTTCGGCGGCGGCGGCCGAATGAAAACGTGTAACGATTTCCTGGGCCAGCATCACCTTGATATCGCGCGGATTGCGGCCGGCCTCGGCCTCGCGCTTCAAGCCGGCGATCTCTTCCAGCGACCGGAACGACAGCAGCTCGTAGTAGCGCCACATCAGCGTGTCGGAGATCGACATGAGCTTGCCGAACATCGACTCGGGCGCCTCGGAAATGCCGATGTAGTTGTTCTTGGACTTGGACATCTTCTCGACGCCGTCCGTCCCTTCCAGGAGCGGCATCGTCAGGATGCACTGGGGCTCCTGGCCGTATTCCTTCTGCAGCTCGCGCCCCACCAGCAGGTTGAATTTCTGGTCGGTGCCGCCCAGTTCCAGGTCCGCCTTCAGCGCCACCGAGTCGTAGCCCTGCATCAGGGGATACAGGAACTCGTGGACCGAGATGGGCACGCCGCCCTTGAAGCGCTTGGTGAAATCCTCGCGCTCCAGCATGCGGGCCACGGTGTAGCGCGAAGCCAGCTGGATCATGCCGCGCGCGCCCAGCGGGTCGCACCATTCCGAGTTGTAGCGGACCTCGGTGCGGGCCGGGTCCAGCACCAGGCTGGCCTGGGCGTAGTAGGTCTTGGCGTTGGCCTCGATCTGCTCGCGCGTCAGCGGCGGGCGGGTGGCGTTGCGGCCGCTGGGGTCGCCGATCATCGAGGTGAAGTCGCCGATCAGGAAGATGACCGTGTGGCCCAGTTCCTGCAACTGGCGCATCTTGTTCAGGACGACCGTATGGCCCAGGTGGATGTCGGGCGCGGTGGGATCCAGGCCGAGCTTGATGCGCAGCGGCACGCCGGTGGCCCGGCTGCGGGCCAGCTTGCGCGCGAATTCGGCCTCGACCAGCAGTTCGTCGCAGCCGCGCCGCACGATCGCCAGGTCCCGCTCGACCTCCGGTGTAACCGGATATGTCGCCGCCGCCCCGGGCGTGCCAGAGGGGAGGGATACGGACGAGTCGGGTTTCGTTTCGGTCATGGCGCGGACAGCTCTGGAAAGTGTGTCAAGTGTAAACAATCGTATTGGCAGGCCAGGGGGAGTTTCTATATACTCGGCCCGTTTCGGCGACATCCCGTTGTTACAAATATGAAGGCGCGGGTTCGGTTCATGAATCGAGCCCAGCGACGCTATTTGTGCTTCGCAACAAAGTTGCGGCAATACAACGGGGCCCGAGACACGCCGCGCTCCGGACCCGCACTCCGAAGCAATTCTAGCCCAACCGACCCCAGGGGCCAGGCCGCATGAATCGTAAGTTTTCCGGCATCGCCGGCGCGATGCTCAAGCGCATCGCCGCAGCGGTGCAACAAACCCTCTCCCGCATCACCTCCCATCCCGCCACCCTGACCATCACCTCGTCGCCGCTGAAACGCCGCATCGTCATCGGCACCGGCGCCGCCGGCCTGTTCGTGACCGCCGCCGCCATCGGCGTCGCGCCGCTGGCGCCGGACGCCTCGACCCTGCCCACGACCCGCATCGTCGAGTCGCTGGCCCTGCCGGACCTGTCCGAACAGGTCGCCGAGCAGGAGGCCAAGGCGCCGGACTTCATCCGCGAAGAACGGGTCCAGCGCGGCGACTCGGTCGCCACGCTGCTGAACCGCCTGGGCGTGGACGATCCCGAGCTCGAGCGCTTCATCCGCACCTCGCCGGACGCCCGCAGCTTCTACCAGCTCTACCCCGGCCGCGTGGTCCAGGCTTCCACCGACGCGCTAGGCGAAGTCCGCTGGCTGCGCTACATCCATACCCCGGGCGCGGAGTCCGGCGACAAGGTCGTCTCGCGCATGCTGCAGATCGAACGCTCCGCGCAAGGCCTGTCGGCCCGCGACGTGCAGCTGGACACCGAGCGCGAGACCCGCATCGCCCACGGCGAGATCTACAGCTCGCTGTTCGGCGCCACCGATGCCGCCGACATCCCCGACAGCGTCGCCACCCAGATCGCCGAGATCCTGTCGGGCGACATCGACTTCCACCGCGACCTGCGCCGCGGCGACCATTTCAACGTGGTCTACGAAACCTATACGCACCAGGGCAACTACGTGCGGGCCGGCAAGGTCATCGCGCTGGAATTCGTCAACAAGGGCACGCCCTACCAGGCCGTCTGGTTCGACCAGCAGCCCGGCGTCAGCGGCGGCTACTACACCTTCGACGGCAAGAGCCTGCGCAAGGCCTTCCTGCGCGCGCCCATGGAGTTCACCCGGGTCACTTCCGGTTTCTCGCGCCGCTTCCACCCCATCCTGAAAACCTGGCGCGAGCACAAGGGCGTGGACTACGGCGCGCCCACCGGCACGCCCATCCGCAGCACCGCCGACGGCACCATCGACTTCATCGGCAAGCAGAACGGCTACGGCAACGTGGTCGTGGTCCGCCACCACGGCCAGTATTCCACGCTGTATGCCCACATGAGCGCGTTCGCGCCGGGCCTGTCCAAGGGCTCCCGCGTCAGCCAGGGCCAGTTCATCGGCCGCGTCGGCTCGACCGGCTGGGCCACCGGCCCGCACCTGCACTACGAGTTCCGCATCGCCGGCAAGCCGGTCGATCCGCTCACCGTCGCCCTGCCGCAGGCCCCCGAGCTCAGCGCCCGCGGCCTGGCGCTGTTCAAGCAGCAGACCGATCCCCTGCGCCACCAGATGTCGCTGCTCGCCCAGCTGAAGGACTACAGCATGCCGGCGGGCGACATGTCGCTGGCCGCCCAATAAGGCCGTCCGCCATGGCCGAACCGTACATCGGCCTGATGTCCGGAACGAGCCTGGACGGCGTGGATGGCGTGGCCGCCGTGTTCGACGGCGGCCGGCCCCGCATCCTCGCGCATGCCGACGTCGCCATGCCGCCGGCCCTGAGGGCGGAGTTGCTGGCCCTGAACACGCCGGGTCCGGACGAGATCCACAGGATGTCGCAAGCCGGCCTGGCCCTGGCGGACCTGTATGCGCAGGTCATCTCCGAACTGCTGGCCCGGACCGGCCTGGACGCCGCGCGGGTTCGCGCGATCGGCGCCCACGGGCAGACCGTCCGCCACCGTCCCGATGCCGGCTACACCGTGCAATTGAACGCCCCCGCCCGCCTGGCCGAACTGTCCGGCATCGCGGTCGTGGCCGACCTGCGCAGTCGCGACCTGGCCGCGGGCGGACATGGCGCCCCGCTGGCGCCGGCCTTCCACGCGGCGATATTCGGCACCGACCGGCCGCGCGCCGTGGTCAACCTGGGTGGCATCGCCAACGTCACGCTATTGTCGCCCGCCGGCGTGGTGGGCTACGACACCGGCCCGGCCAACCTGCTGCTGGACGCCTGGTGCGCACGGCATACCGGCCGGGACTACGACGAAGACGGCCGCTACGCCGCCTCCGGCACCATGCGGCCAGACCTGCTGGCGGAACTCATTGCCTCCGAACCGTGGCTGGCGGCCCCGCCGCCCAAATCCACCGGACGCGACCTGTTCAATACGTCATGGCTGGACCAGCGCCTGCAGGCCTGGCAGGCCCGCCACGGCGTATTGGCCGCGGCCGACGTGCAGGCCACGCTGCAGGCCCTGACGGTCGAAACGGTCTCGCGCGAGATACGCCGCCAGCTTCCCGCCTGCGAGCAGGTGTGGGTCTGCGGTGGCGGCGCACGCAACGGCGGCCTGATGCGGGCCCTGGCCGACGCGTTGCCCTGCCCCGTCGCACCCAGCGACGACGCGGGCGTGCCTGCCCAGCAAATGGAGGCCCTGGCCTTCGCCTGGCTGGCCCATCGCCATGTCGCCGGCCTGTCCGGCAACCTGCCCGCCGTGACCGGCGCGGCCGGTCCCCGTGTGCTGGGCGCCTATTACCCTGCGTAGGGCGACGACACCGGACGGCCTGATGCGGGCTGAAACCGCGCAGGGTCAGCCCCGCTTGCTTTCCAGCAGTTCCCAGCGCTCGAGCTTGGCCATCAGTTCGTCCTCGATCGCCGTCAGGCGCTGCTGGATGGCGGTCGCGCCGGCCGGATCGTCGCGATAGATCAATCCGTCGGCCAGTTTCCCGTTCAGTTCCTGCTGCTCGGCCTCCAGCGCGGCGATGGCGTCGGGCAGGCTCTCCAGTTCCTTCGCTTCCCAGGAACTCAGGCGCGAACGGCCGGGCTTGGCGGGAGCGGCTGGTTCGTCGCGGGCGGCCTCGCGCGCGGGCTTGGCCGCGGCCGACCTGGCTTCCTCGGCCCTGGCGCGCTGCGTCGCCCAATCGTCGTAGCCGCCCACGTAGTCGCGCCAGCGCGCATCCCCTTCGTAGGCGATGGTCTGCGTCACGACGTTGTCCAGGAACATGCGATCGTGGCTGACCAGGAAGACCGTGCCCGAGTAGTCCTGCAGCAGTTCCTCCAGCAGTTCCAGCGTCTCGATGTCGAGATCGTTGGTGGGTTCGTCCAGCACCAGCACGTTGGCCGGCCGCGCGAACAATCGCGCCAGCAGCAGCCTCGCGCGCTCGCCGCCGGACAGGCTCTTGACCGGCGAGCGGGCACGCTCGGGCGCGAACAGGAAGTCGCCCAGGTAGCTCATCACGTGCTTGCGCTGGCCGTTGATCTCTATCCACTCGCTGCCCGGGCTGATGACGTCGGCCAGGGCCATGTCCTCGTCCAGCTGGCTGCGCATCTGGTCGAAGTAGGCCACCGACAGATTGGTGCCCTGCCTGACCGAACCCGTGTCGGGGGCCAGTTCGCCCAGAATGAGCTTGAGCAGCGTGGTCTTGCCCGCGCCGTTCGGTCCGATCAGGCCGATACGGTCGCCGCGCATGACCGTGGTCGAGAACGAGCGGATGACGGCCTTGTCGCCGAACGACTTCGACACATCGGTCAGTTCGGCCACCAGCTTGCCCGAACGCTGTCCCTCGGCCACGTCGATGCTGACCTTGCCCATGCGTTCGCGGCGCTCGGCCCGCTGCAGGCGCAGCTGCTCCAGCCGCTTGACCCGGCCGACGCTGCGCGTGCGGCGCGCCTCGACGCCCTTGCGTATCCACACTTCCTCCTGGGCCAGGAGCTTGTCGAAACGCGCCTGCTCCAGCCGTTCGGCCTCCAGCATCTCGGCCTTGCGCATCTGGTAGGTGGAGAAGGATCCCGGAAAGCTGGAGAGCTCGCCGCGGTCGAGTTCGACGATGCGAGTGGCGACGGCGTCCAGGAAGCGGCGGTCGTGGGTGATGAAGACAATGCTGCCGGGAAAGGCCTTCAACAATTCCTCGAGCCAGGCAATGGCCTGGAAATCCAGGTGGTTGGTGGGCTCGTCCAGCAGCAACAGATCAGGATCGCCCAGCAGCGCCCGGGCCAGCGCCACGCGCTTGCGCGTACCGCCCGACAATCCGGCCACCGGCGCATCGGCGGGCAGGTTCAGCCGGGCCAGCGTGGCCTCGACCCGCGCCTGCACCGTCCAGCCGTCGTGCGCCTCCAGCTCCGCCTGCAGGGATTGCAGCCGGGCCAGGAGCGCGTCGTGGTCCGCTCCGCCGGCCGTTTCCGCCAGTTCGTGGGTTAGGCGCTGGTAGGCACGCAAGAGGTCGCGCCCCTTGGCCAGGCCCTCGCTGACGGCGTCGAACACCGTGCCCGATTCGTCGAATACCGGCTCCTGTTCCACCGTGGCGACCTTCAGGCCGTCCTGGCGCGAGATGAGGCCGTCGTCGGGCAGGGAGCGGCCATCCAGCAGCTTGAGCAGCGAGGACTTGCCGGTGCCGTTGCGGCCGATCAGCCCCACCCGCTCGCCCGCCTCCACCGAGAAGCTGGCACGGTGCAAAAGAGGGACGTGGCCGTAGGCCAGTTCGATGTCGGTCAGAGCGATGAGAGCCATGAAGCACGCCGGGCGGACCGGTCAGGAGCGAAAACGAAAAAAGCGCCCTGGCTTGCGCGAGGGCGCCCTGGAAGAAAGGACGGAACGGCGCGGCCCCTGTGGGCCCCCGCCTTATACCGAGAACGACGACCCGCAGCCGCAGGTGGACGTGGCGTTCGGGTTCTTGATGACGAATTGCGCGCCTTCCAGGCCTTCCTTGTAGTCGATCTCGGCACCGACCAGGTACTGGAAGCTCATGGAATCGATCAGCAGTTGCACGCCGTTCTTGTCCAGTTGCGTATCGTCTTCGTTGACGTCTTCGTCGAAGGTGAAGCCGTACTGGAAGCCGGAACAGCCGCCGCCCTGCACGAAGACGCGCAGCTTGAGCGCCGGATTGCCTTCTTCATCGATCAGCTCCTTGACCTTGGCGGCCGCCGCATCGGTGAAGACGAGGCCCATCGGCGGGGCCTCGAGGCTGGCTTGTTCGACTGCTGCGTTCATGACTGCTCCTTGCCTGCGCGTAGGCACGGCCCGTGCCGCGCATGCGCTGTAAATCATCTGGTTAATGGGTAATTCAACCGCTATTGGCGCTTGATTTCAACCCTGGCGCCGCCAGGGACACTCCGGTCGGCGGCCACACCCGTTAGATGCGGGCGCACCGCCAAGGTTCAAGCCCGCGGCCTCAGGCCGGCAGGTTGACGGTGCTTTGCGAGCGCACCACGCCTCCCTCGACCACGCGCACCGTGACGCTGCGCACCACGAAGCCGGCCGGGACCGCGAGCGATCCCTCGGCGCGCTGATACTGCCGGAACCGCACGGCCAGCGGGTCGGCGGCCGGCCGGGCCGCGACCGGGGCGCCGTCCCCTGCCAGCGCGTCGGTCGGGACCGAGAACGGATGCAGGTCTATCGTGGTGGCGGCGCCCGCGCGCACGCCGGACGCCGAGAATTGCAAGCGCCCGCTGAACTCGCCCGAGGGGCGCCCGCCGCGCATCAGGAGCACCCGATAGCGCAGCAGTTCGCCCTGCCGCTCCAGTTCCGCGGAACGGATATTGACCTGGGCCTGGCGCGGATCCATGGGAATGAGCTGGTCGAAAAAGGCCAGGTCATTGCGCATGTCGCCCATTTCCTTCTGCGCGGCCCGCAAATCGGCCGCGAGCTGGTCCTTGGCGGCACGCTCGATCTCCAGGCGGCTTTCCGCGGCTGCCAGGCTGCCCTGCAAGCGCTCGTTGTCGGCGATCAGCCGCTGGTGCTCGGCGCGCAATTGCGCCAGTTCGGATGCCGAAACCTGGGGCCCGCCGAAGATTCGGCGTGCCGACTCGTACAGCCCCGTTCCCAGGGCAGCGCCCAGCGCCAGCAGCAATACCAGGACCACGATCCGCCACGGCGAGGCAGGGGGCAGTCCCGTCCCGTCGGCCCGCGCAGCCGGCCCCGCGCCGCGCCGCAGCCTGCGCGGCACGAGCGCCGGAAACAGCGGCCGCCGCTTCATCAGGGCAGCACCGCCACTTGGCCGAGCCCGGCGTCCTCGGGCAATCCGAACATCAGGTTCATGTTCTGCACGGCCTGGCCGGATGCGCCCTTGACCAGGTTGTCCTGCACCACCAGGACGACCAGCTGGTCGCCGTTGCCGGGCCGGTGCACGGCGATCCGGATCATGTTGGAGGCACGCACCGAGCGGGTCTCGGGCGTGCTGCCCGCGGGCATCACGTCGACGAACGGCTCATCGGCATAGCGCTGCTCGAACAGCTTCTGGAAATCGACGTCGCGCGCCTTCGGGTCGATGCGGGCGTAGATGGTCGAATGCATGCCGCGCACCATGGGCGTCAGGTGCGGCACGAAGGTCAGCCCTACCGGCCCGCCGTGCAGGGTCTGCAGGTGCTCGACGATCTCGGGATGGTGGCGATGGCCCGACACACCGTAGGCCTTGAAGTTGTCGCTGGCTTCCGAGAACAGGATGTGCAGCTCGGCCTTGCGCCCGGCACCGGTCACGCCCGATTTGCAATCGGCGATGAGCGTGGACGCGTCCACCAGCGGCGACGCCTTGGCCCGGCCCTCGAGCAGCGGCGCCAGGCCCAGCAGCACGGTGGTCGGGTAGCACCCGGGATTGCCCACGACCCGTGCGCCGCGGATCTTCTCGCGGTTCAGTTCGACCAGGCCGTAGACCGACTCGCGCAGCACGTCCGGGCAGGCGTGCGGCATCTTGTACCACTTCTCGAACGAGGCCAGGTCCTGCAGGCGGAAATCGGCGGCCAGGTCGATGATCTTGACGCCGGCGGCCAGGAGTTCCTGCGCCTGCGCCATGGCCACGCCATGGGGCGTCGCGAAGAACACCACGTCGCATTCGGTCAGCCTGGCCTTGTCGGGCGAGGAAAACGCCAGGTCCACCTTGCCGCGCAGGTTGGAGTACATGTCGGCCACCGGCATGCCGTCTTCCTTGCGCGAGGTGATCGCGGTCAGCTCCGCGTTCGGGTGCTGCGACAGCAGGCGCAGCAGTTCCACGCCGGTGTAGCCCGTGCCGCCGACGATACCTACCTTGATCTTGGCCATTGCAATCTCCTGGAGTCCCTTGCGCTTCCCGGCCCGGGAAAGCGGGACGGTGCCCTGCGACATGTGATGAATAAGAATACCCCACGCTCGGCAGCATCGATGTGACGCCCCTTCGGGCGAGCGCCGCTCAAAGCGAAAAAAAGGCCGCATCGCTGCGGCCTTTCTTGTCTCGCCCGCCGGCCGGAGCCGGAACGGGACGAGGGGGATCGAAGCCGATCAGCGCTTGCTGAACTGCTTGCGACGTCGCGCCTTGTGCAGACCGACCTTCTTGCGCTCGACCTCGCGGGCATCGCGAGTCACGAAGCCGGCTTGCGACAGCGCGGACTTGAGCGTCGCGTCGTAGTCGATCAGCGCGCGGGTGATGCCGTGGCGCACCGCGCCGGCCTGCCCGTTCACGCCACCACCGTGGACGTTGACGTGGAAGTCGAAGGTTTCCAGGTGGCCGGTCAGTTCCAGCGGCTGGCGAACGATCATGCGGCCGGTCTCGCGAGCGAAGTACTCGTCGACGGGCTTGCCGTTGACGGTGATCTTGCCCGAGCCTTTCTTCAGGAACACGCGCGCCACCGAGGTCTTGCGGCGGCCGGTTCCATAATTCCAGTTACCGATCATGCGCGGCTCCTCAGATGTCCAGCAGCTTGGGCTGCTGGGCGGTGTGCGGATGTTCGGATCCTGCGTACACCTTCAGCTTCTTGATCATGGCGTAGCCCAGGGGACCCTTGGGCAGCATGCCCTTGACGGCCTTCTGGATCGCACGACCAGGAAAACGCTGCTGCATCTTCAGGAACGTGGTTTCGGTGATACCGCCGGGATAGCCCGAGTGGCGGTAGTAGCGCTTGTCCTGCGCCTTGTTGCCGGTGACGACGATATCGGCGGCGTTGATGATGACGATGTAGTCGCCGGTATCGACGTGAGGCGTGAATTCAGGCTTGTGTTTACCGCGCAAACGGCGTGCGACTTCGCTGGCCACACGACCTAGGACTTTGCCCTTGGCGTCAATCACGTACCAGTCACGCGTCACTTCATGCGGTTTCGCAACGAAGGTTTTCATGATGATCTCTGTGACATATCTGGTGCCCGTAAAGCCCCCTACGGGCTTCCTGACGGCAGTCACCCCGATCCCGCCTCGGCATTGTGAACTGCAGGTACGGAAAAAGGGTAAGCAGAAGATGGTAACCCGGAATATCCCGCAAAGTCAAAGGCCATGCGCCGACCCACCCGCGGCCGCCATCCGGCCCCCGGTCCAGCTGTAACGATATCCGACGCCACCGCCCGCTTCCCCTGTGATGCCACGGCCGCGCTTCATGCTTTGATAAACATCCATACATAAGAAAAGATCCCGGCGCCACTTAAGGGCAGACACTAGGCCGTTCACAGTGCCTTATGGAGAACCGTCCGATGAAAACGATCAAGACGATGCTGGCCGCCGGAGCCGTGGCCGCGGGACTGGCCGCCTGCGCGGCGCCCCAGCGCGACACGTCCACCCAGCAGGCCTCGACGATATCGCCGCAGTCGGTTACCGACGATCAGCTGCAGCGCTTCGCCAACGCCGCCAGGAAAGTGAACGCGGTGTCGCCCGGAACCGGGGCGGCCGCCGCCACCACCGCGGGCGGCGAGCCCACCAACGCCACTTTCGACGAAGCCAATGGCCGCAAGGCGCAGGCTGTCTGGAGCGAAGGGCTGACCGTGCGGGAGTTCAACGCCATCAACGCAGCCGTCCAGCAGGATCCTGCCCTGATGCAGCGGTACGGCGCGCTGATGCAAGGCGCCGGCTCGACCGGCGGCAGCTATGGCGGCTCCACGGGTGGCGGCACGATGATGCGCTGATCCGAAAACAGGCAAAAAAAAGCCCGAAGCCTTGCGGCTTCGGGCTAATCCACCAAAGGAGGAGGGTGGAGGAGACACCGGTAGATGGGCTTTGCGGGGCTATCCGACGATGCCGAGGGGCCCGGGGCCGTGTCGACATACAAAGCGTCATCCGTTGAACCCATTATAGGGAAGCGGTTTGTGCGATGCAAGAAGTTTTTTTTGACCTGTTCACCACCATGCGGTATCAATTTTCAACAGGCAAAATTCTTTTTATATCAACAAGTTAAGTCCTTTTTTAGCGCGGTTCTGCGCGCCCCTCCCCATCCTTTTCAGGCGACTCAGGCTTGCTCAGCCATGGATGCGGATGTGCTGTCGACATATTTTGATGCGAAGCAGCATGGTACGGGCAAAAAAAAGCCCGAAGCCTTGCGGCTTCGGGCTAATCCACCAAAGGAGGAGGGTGGAGGAGACACCGGTAGATGGGCTTTGCGGGGCAATCCGACGATGCCGAGGGGCCCGAGGCCGTGTCGACATACAAAGCGTCATCCGTTGGGTTAATTATAGAGAGATCTTTTGTGCGATGCAAGAACCCCTAAGGGTTGTTGCCTACGTACAAAAACCGATGTGGATGCCGATAAAAAACCCCTTACCAATCAATAAGTTATACACAAACCATCCCACCACTCCGCAACGTTGCGGAGAAAAAATCCGGCCCTGGAACAGCTCCGGCAGGGGGCGCGACCATTTGTCGCAGTTTTCGCCGCATCGCAACATGGCCGGAGCCGGCGACAACCGCGAAACCTGCCTCCCACCCGCTATCATCGTGCTGATCGTCAACTTTCTATCGCAGCACGAGGAATATCATGGAATGCATCGTAAGCTGGGGCGGCCCCCAGGGCATGCTGTTCACCGCCCAGACGGGCAGCGGACACGTCGCCGTCATGGATGGCGCGCCGGACGGCGGGGGCAACAACCTCGCGCCCCGGCCGATGGAACTGGTGCTGGCCGGAACAGGCGGCTGCACGGCCTACGACGTCGTCCTGATTCTGAAGCGCGGCCGCCATGCCGTGCGCGGCTGCACGGTGGCGCTCAAGGCCGAGCGGGCCGACACCGACCCCAAGGTCTTCACCAAGATCCATTTCGCCTTCACGGTAACGGGCAAGAACCTTCCGCCCGCGGCGGTCGAGCGTGCAGTGCAGCTTTCCCACGAAAAGTACTGCTCGGCCTCGGCCATGCTCGAAAAGACCGCGGAACTGACCTGGTCGGTGGAAATCGTCGAAGCCGACTGAAGCGCGTCAGAGGTAATACGCGGTGGAGGTCATGAGCCTGGACCCGCACCGCATCGCTGCCCGCACCGGAGCGGGCAGCTCGACGCCGCCACGCTGCTCCGCCGTCACCCGATGCTGGCGCTCGTCGGCGGCCATCCGTTCGACGATCGCGCGCGAACGCGCATCACTGGCCGGCAGCGTACCCAGGTGTCCGTCCAGATGGCGCTCCACCTGCCGCTCGGTTTCCGCCATGAAGCCCAGGTTCCAGGCCTCGCCCGCCTTGCCCGCCAGCATGCCCAGCCCGAAGGCCCCCGCATACCAGAACGGATTCAACAGGCTGGAATGCGAACGCAGCTCGCGCAGGCGGTCGTCCAGCCAGGCCAGGTGATCGGTCTCTTCGGCCGCCGCGTCCAGGAATACCTGGCGTGTCTCCGGCTTGTCGCAGACCAGCGCCTGGCCCCGGTACAGCGCCTGGGCGCACACCTCCCCCACATGATTGACCCGCATCAGGCCGGCCGCGTGCTTGCGCTCGGTTTCCGTCAACGCCGGGCCCGAAGCGTCCCCGGACGTCCCCTCGGCAGCGGCGGACAGGCGTCCCGCCGGATTCGGCCGCTGCGCCGACACCGACCCCGTCAGCACGCGCACGGCGCGATCCGCCTCGGACAGCACCCGGTCCAGCAGGGAAATACGGCGAAAGGATGCGGTTCCCGACATTGCGACCTCCGGTCCGGACATGGCCGGACAGCGACATGAACAGATTCCAGTATAGGCAATCCCCGATTCGTTGTTCTTGAACAACGTCCGGCGCGACGCAACCCCGTTGTCATTTTCGCCTCATGTTGGATCGTCATCCTCTCGTCCGAGCACTTGAGCAACGCCCTCGTGCCACATCACACAAATCCATCTGGAGTTCTCAATTGAAAAAGACCCTCATCGCCGCCGCGCTGCTGGCTGGCTTCGCCGGCACCGCGCAAGCCCAGAGCGTGACGCTGTACGGTATCGTCGACATGGGATTCATGAACAGCAAGCAGGATGGCCAATCGGCCACCAACGGGCTGGAAAGCGGCATCGCCGGCAGCTCGCGCTTCGGCCTGCGTGGCGTGGAAGACCTGGGCAACGGCCTGAAGGCCAACTTCCAGCTGGAAAGCGGCTTCAAGGCCGACACGGGCATCCAGAGCGCCAGCGGCCAGTTGTTCGACCGCGCCGCCTGGGTCGGTGTGTCGGGCAACTTCGGTGAAATCCGCCTGGGCCGCCAGGACTCCCTGGGCTTCAACTGGTTCCGCGGCGCCATCAACCCCTTCGGCAACGCCTACTCGCAGGCCCAGAGCAAGACCGTCTTCAACGTCAGCGGCATCGATGACCGCTTCAGCAACAGCGCCTTCTACCTGTCGCCCAAGTTCAGCGGCTTCCAGGTCGGCGCCGGCTACAGCTTCAACGCCAACGGCAGCGAAACCGCCGGCAACGACGCCGACAACGCCGCCTACTCGCTGGGCCTGCGCTACCAGAACGGCCCCCTGCTGGCCGTCCTGACGTACGAACAGAAGAACGCGGCCGACCTGGCTCCCGGTGCGGGCGTGGGCGGCTCCGACCTGAAGAACATCCAGCTGGGCGCCACCTACGACTTCGGCGTGGCCAAGCTGCACGCCGGTTACGGCCGCCTGCAGAACTCCGGCTACAAGTCGAACGCCGAGAAGGAGAACTCGTACCTGCTGGGCGTGACCGTGCCGTTCGGCGCGCACTCCGTGTTCGCCACCTACCAGCGCAACGACAACGCCAACATCAACGCCGGCCGCGCCGACAAGGCCATCAATGGCTACGCCATCGGCTACAACTACACGCTGTCCAAGCGCACCATGATCTACGCCCTGTTCAACCAGTACACCGACGTGATCGTCCGCACGGACAACAAGGCCCTGGGCGACAAGCGCGAAATCGCCATCGGCCTGCAGCACAAGTTCTAAGCCCGGCTCAGGCATGGGCCGGGGCATCCGGCCCATGTTTCGAAGTGCTTACTTCAGCAGTGAGTGTTTTCCCGTCTTCGGCTTGCCTGGAGACGGGCTTTTTCGTTGGTTTTTTGCGCAAAAACAACGAAAGCCGTAAGAATAAGTAAAAACCCGGCCTTCATTCGTCTCTCGACTTGGTAGTAACCCGCATTCTTTGCTGCAATATGAACAACTTCCTACCAGGAAGCTCTGGTTTTCCCGCAGCAAACGGATACCCGACGATGGATCCGCGCATTCCATCCGGCGCCTCGCACCCCCCGTCTGCCGCGACAGCCAGATCAATCATGGAGATGTACGAATGAAAAAGACCCTGATCGCTGCCGCCGTTCTGGCCGGCATGGCTGGTACCGCGCAAGCGCAAAGCTCGGTCACCCTGTACGGCATCATGGATATGGGCTACCTGTATACCAAGACCGAAGGCATGAAGGCGCGCAACGCGCTGGACAGCGGCCTGCAGAGCGATTCCCGCTTCGGCCTGCGTGGCTCGGAAGACCTGGGCAACGGCCTGAAGGCCAACTTCCTGCTGGAAGCCGGCATCAACGCCGACGACGGCACCACCACCCAGTCCGGCCTGTTCAACCGCCAATCGTGGGTGGGCCTGTCGTCCAACACGCTGGGTGAAATCCGCCTGGGCCGCCAGTTCATCCTGGGCTCGCAATTCTTCACCAACATCGATCCGTTCGGCACGACCTTCCGTCAGG
Source organism: Pigmentiphaga sp. NML030171 (assembly GCF_002188635.1). GTDB lineage: Bacteria > Pseudomonadota > Gammaproteobacteria > Burkholderiales > Burkholderiaceae_B > Pigmentiphaga > Pigmentiphaga daeguensis. Next base: position 44,206 of record NZ_NINX01000055.1, read on the forward strand.
CCGGCATGGGCTCGACCTTCATCGCCGCCAACCAGGTCCGCAACAGCAACAGCGTGATGTACTTCACGCCGACCTGGAACGGCCTGCAAGGCGCCATCGGCTACAGCTTCAACCGCTCGACCAGCGAAACCCCGGTCGCCGGCACCAACAACCGCGCCATCACCTCGGGCCTGCGCTACGCCAACGGTCCCGTCGAAGTCGCCCTGACCTACGACCAGGTCGAGCCCTCGACCGGCGGCAACGTCGGCCGTTCGACCCAGTTGGGCGGTACCTATGACTTCGGCGTGGTCAAGCTGCATGCCGCCATCGCCGACCAGCGCAACGTCGCGGTCAACGTTGGCGACATCCCGGGCTGGAACGGCCGCTTCGCCAAGAAGACCCTGTCGTACATGGTCGGCGCGTCGGCTCCCGTCGGCCCCGGCTCGCTGTTCGGCTCGTACCAGAAAGCCAAGGACTGGGACATCGAAGGCTTCAGCGTCGGTTACACCTACCCGCTGTCGCGTCGTACCAACGCCTATGCCTTCTTCAGCAACATGGACAACGTCGGTCACTACGGCAGCGCCGTCACGACCGGCGACAAGACCACCCGCCAGTTCGGCGTCGGCCTGCGTCACATGTTCTAAATCGGCGGCGGGAGCGCCGCGCGCGCTCCTTGCAAGCGCCCAGAACCCCCTGGGCGTACGCTGGGAAAACCGGACCGGAAACGGTCCGGTTTTTTTTGCCGCCCCCTACCCGCCTCGCACGGCGCGGGGAATGGAGCGCTTGAGCAGATCGCAAAAATCGTCGGCGCACGGCGGCAGCTTGCGGCCGCGGTCGCGCAGTTCGTAGAACTCCAGTTCGACCAGGGGCGGGCCCAGCGGCTCGAGACGGATGCCGCGGCCCCGGCAGGCGGGGACGGCGGTCGAGGGAAGGATGGCGATGCCGCGCCCGGCCTCGGCCAGGCCGATCTGGGTTTCGATGAAATTGACGACGAAGCGCGGCGGACCTTCGTGGCCCACCAGGGCCAGGTTCTTGTCGATCAACTGCTGCAAGGGGTTGTCGAAGGGCAGGTTGATGAACTGCTCGCCCGCCAGCGCGCTCCAGGAACGTGGCGACCGCGCCAGCTGGAACTTCGGCGCGGCGCTGGCCGCCACCAGCGAGAAGTGGAACAGCGGCTGCCGCAACATGCCCGGCGCCGCCTTGATGAACATGCCCAGCCCGACGTCCAGGTGCCCGGCACGCACCATGCTGGACACCGATGGCAGGTCGGTGTCGACGACGGTCAGGCGCACGCCCGGATGACGCTGCTCGAAGGCCGCCACGACCGGGGGCAGCAGATAGGAACAGGTCAGCGGCGGCGCGCCGATCGACAGCGTGGTATTGGCACGCTGCGCCGATCTCCCCACCTGCTCCACGATCTCCTCGATCCGCTTGACGTTCTGTTCGGCCACGGCGCGAAACTCGGCGCCGAACTGCGTCAGCGTGACCTGCCGCGTGGTGCGGTCGAACAGACGGAAACCCAGTTGCCCTTCCAGTTCCCGGATCATCAGGCTCAGGCCCGACTGGGCGATGTGCAGTTGCTCGGCCGCGCGGGAGAAATTCCGCTGCTGGGCCAGCAGCAGGAAGGCCTTGAGCTGGCGGTGGGAGATGTTCATGTCGGTGCATTGATGCAGATACCTGATCAATTCATACTTTATTCATATTTCACTCGCGTATAAAGCTCGTATTGAATGGCGATCGTTCCTGTCCCACCAGAGAGGTCGATATGCCCACCCGCCGCTGCTTCTCCCGTCGCTCGTTCTGTAATGCCTGGCTGCTGGCGCTGGCCGCCGGCGCGGTCCAGGCGGACGAACCCTATCCCACTCGCCCCATCCGCATCATCGTGCCCTTCTCGGCAGGCGGCGGCATCGACGTGCTGGGCCGGACCATAGGCCAGAAACTATCCGAGGCCTGGCAGTACGCGGCGGTAGTCGAGAACCGCCCCGGCGCCAGCGGCAACATCGGCACCGACCTGGCCGCGCGGGCCGCGCCCGACGGCTACACCTACCTGATGACGGCCAACACCATCATCATGACGCCGAGTTTCATGCAGGGCGTCACCTTCGATCCGGTAAAGGACTTCACGCCGGTGATGCCCATCGCCATCGGCAGCCTGGCGCTCGTGACCCGCCCCGACCTCCCGGCCAAGTCGGTGTCCCAACTGATCGAGCTGGCCAGGAAGCAGCCGCACAAGCTCAACTACGGCTCGCCCGGCACCGGCACGCCTCACCACTTGGCCATGGAGCTGGTCAAGCAGCGCGCCGGCATCGACGTGGTCCACGTGCCCTACAAAGGCTCGGGCGGATTGGTCAACGACGTGCTGTCGGGCCAGGTTGACCTGGCTTTCGTTCCCGTCCACCAGGCGCTGCAATTCGCCCGCGCCGGCAAGATGCAGATGCTGGCCGCCGGCGGCACGCGGCGCACCGCCGTGACGCCCGACATCCCGTCGCTGGCCGAGGCCTCCGGCATCGCCGACGTCGACGTCGACATGTGGTACGGCCTCTACCTGCCCGCCGGCACGCCGCCGGCCATCGTCGGCAAGGTGAACGCCGAGGTCGCGCAGATCCTGAAGATGCCGGACGTGGTCAAGAGCCTGTCCATGCAGGGCCTGCAGCCCAGCGGCGGCACGCCGGACGACCTGGCCAGGCTGACGCGGGACGACCTCAGGCGCTGGGCCGGCGTCATCCGCCAGGCCGGCCTGGCGTCCCAATAGCACGCATATCCCAACCACACCAAGAGGAGTCTTCATGGAAGTCATGATCGTGGGCGGCGGCATAGGCGGCCTGACCCTGGCGCTGTCGCTGCACAAGATGGGCATCGCCGCCCGGGTCTTCGAGGCGGCGCCGGAAATCCAGGCGCTGGGCGTGGGCGTGAGCCTGCTGCCCCACTCGACCCGGGTCCTGGGCGAGCTCGGCCTGAACGAGGCCCTGGCGAAGGTGGCCGTCACCACCACGACCACCACCTTCTTCAACCGCTTCGGACAGCACGTCTATTCCGAGTCGACCGGCCGACAGGCGGGCTACGAGTGGCCGCAGTTCCAGGCCCATCGCGGGGACCTGCAGATGATCCTGCTCGAGGCCTGCCGCGAGCGCCTGGGCGCGGACCGCATCGTCGCGGGCCATCGTTGCACCGGTTTCACGCAGACGCCCGGCGGCGTCACCGCCTCGTTCGTCGATCCCGCCGGCAACTCCCTTGGTCCCCGCGCGGCCGATGCGCTGATCGCCTGCGACGGCCTGCACTCGGTGATCCGCAAGCAGTTGCATCCCGCCGAAGGCGAGCCGGTCTACTCCGGGGTCAACATGTGGCGCGGCGTCACCCGCTGGAAGCCCTATTTCGACGGCGCCACCTATGTCCGCGGCGGCTGGCTGACGCCGGGCAAGATGGTCATCTACCCGATCCGCAACGCGCTCGACGCCGATGGGTGCCAGTTGATCAACTGGGTGGCCGAAGTGACGACGCCCCGCTACGAGCGCCGCGACTGGAACCGGCGGGGACGGCTGGAGGACTTCATCGGCGTATTCGAGGACTGGCGCTTCGACTGGCTGGACGTACCCGCCATGATCCGGGCCGCCGACGTCCTGCTGGAATTTCCCATGGTGGACCAGGACCCGCTGCCCTGGTGGACCCAGGGCCGGGTCACGCTGCTGGGCGACGCGGCGCACCCCATGGTGCCGCGCGGCTCGAACGGCGCGGGGCAGGCCATCCTGGACGCGCGCGCCCTGGCCGCCGCGCTGGCCGCGGAGCCGGACGTGCCGGCCGCGCTGGCGCGATATGAATCGCAGCGCCGCCCCGCGACGACGGACATCGTGCTGGCCAACCGCAAGACGCCGCCGGACGCCATCCTGAAGGAAGTGTATGAGCGCACGGGCGATCGCCCCTTCCGGCACATCGACGATGTCATCAGCCAGGAGGAACTGGCCGCCATCTCCAACGGCTACAAGCGCGTGGCGGGCTACGACCTGGCCTCGCTGTCCCGGTAGGCGCGGAGTGGGCAGCCCGCCCCCGGGCTGCATCACGCCCTTCCGTAACGAGAAATATTCTCGATATTCACGATTTCCTAATCTTTTCGTTTACGCTATCGAGTCGTCCATGCACTCTAACTGCGCGGACCGGCGGCGATCCCGCCGGCCTCCGCGCCTCCAGCATGCCTCTCGCTCGCGCCCAGTCCTTTGTTTCGTCGTCGCCACGCCCCGTCCTGGGCCTGGCCTTGCTGCTGCTGATTGCCGGCTGCAGCCTGCAACCGCCCGCGCCGTCCGTGCCGCTGGCCACGCCGGCCGGCTGGCAGGCCTCGCTGCCCGCCTCCGCCGAACCCTCCCTGCCGCACGACTCCAACCCGCAGCGCCTGCTGCAATGGTGGCAACAGACCGGCGACCCGGCCCTGCCCGGACTGATCGAGGCGGCCCAGGCGGCCAGCCCGACCGTGGGCACGGCGCGCTCGCGCTTCCTGCAGGCCCGGGCCGCCCGCGTGTCCGCCGGCGCCGCCCTGGGGCCCACGCTCGACGCCACGGCGCAAACCAGCCGCGGCTTTTCGCAGATCGCGGGCGGCATCGCCACGCAGAACCAGGCCGGCCTGCAGGCCTCGTGGGAGATCGACCTGTTCGGCGCCAACGCCGCCACGCGCGACGCCGCGCAGGCCCGCCTGGAGGGCGCGCAGGCCCAATGGCACGACGCGCGCATCTCGGTGGCCGCGGAAGTCGCCAACGAGTTGAACAACTTCCGTAGTTGCCGCCGCGAGCTCGCCATCCAGGAATCGGACGCGGCCTCGCGCGCGGAAAGCGCGCGCCTGACCGACCTCGCCATGCGCGCGGGCTTCCAGTCCACCGCCAACGCCGCGCTGGCGCGCGCCAGCAGCGCCGAAGCCGCCGCCCGCGCCCGCCAGCAGCGGGCCTCGTGCGACATCAGCGTCAAGGCGCTGGTGGCGCTGACCGCGCTGGACGAACCCGAGTTGCGTGCCCGGCTGGCCGCGCCGGCGCAACCTCCGTCCGACACGCTGTTCGCCATCGACCACCTGCCTGCCGCCGTGCTGGCGCAACGCCCCGACCTGTTCAACGCCGATCGCAACGTGGCGGCGGCCAGCGCCGAGGTCGGCAGCGCCCAGGCCAGGCGCTACCCGCGCCTGACCCTGGCCGGCAGCGTGGGCGCGGCCTCGTTCAAGGCACGCGGCATGAACGTCGACGTCTCGACCTGGTCCATCGGTCCGCTGTCGGTGTCATTGCCGCTGTTCGACGGCGGCCGCCACCGCGCCGACATCGACGCTGCCCGGGCCCGCTACGACGAAGCCGTCACGCAGTATCGCGCCACGGCGCGCCAGGCCGTGCGCGAAGTGGAGCAAGCCCTGGTCAACCTGGAAAGCACGGCCGCGCGCACCACCGACGCGCGCGCCGCGGTCGAGGGATACCAGGCTTCGTTCGAAGCCACCGAGCAGCGCTATCGCGGCGGCCTGGCCAGCCTGCTGGAACTGGAGGAGTCGCGGCGCATGCTGCTGACGGCGCGCACCACCCAGTCCGCGCTGGAGCGCGAGCGCATGGCGGCCTGGATCGCGCTGTACCGCGCGGCGGGAGGCGGCTGGCGGCAGGACGCGCCGGCGCCTCCGGACACGCCGCCGTCGGCCTCCGCGAAGCCTGCCGCCAACCCTTCCTGACGACATCTCACGAACCTTGTCGCCGCAGGGCTCGTTGCCGCCCCGGCCCCACCCCAACCATGATCCCGTCCATGCCGCTACGCCCTCTCATCGCCGCCGCCGTGCTCGGCGCCATCCTGGCCGGCGCCTTCCTCGCGCCCGCCCTGCGCGCGGCCGACACCGGCGCCGCCCCGGCCGTCCGGCCAGCCCTGACCGTCACCGTCGCCCAGCCGCAGATGCGGTCCCTGCGCCTCGCCCTGCAGGCCAATGGCAACATCATGGCCTGGCAGGAAGCCAGCCTGGGCGCCGAGATCGGCGGCCTGCGCCTGCAGGACGTCCTGGTCAACGTGGGCGATACCGTCAAGGCCGGCCAGGTACTGGCCACCTTCGCGCAGGAAACCGTGCGCGCGGACATCGCCCAGGCCCGCGCCGCGCTGGCCGAGGCCGAGGCCAGCGCCGCCGAGGCCCGCGCCAACGCCGAGCGCGCCCAGTCCCTGAAAGCCTCCGGCGCCCTGAGCGAATCGCAGATCAACCAGTACGTGACCGGCGGCCAGACCGCCCAGGCGCGCGTGGAGTCCGCCCGGGCTAGCCTTGCCGCGCAGGAATTGCGCCTGAAATTCACGCAGGTCCGCGCGCCCGACAGCGGCGTCATCTCGTCGCGCACCGCCACGGTAGGCGCGGTCGTGGGCGCCGGCACCGAACTCTTCCGCATGATCCGCAAGGGCCGCCTGGAATGGCGCGGCGAGGTCACCTCCGCCGAGGTCGGCCGCGTGCGCGTGGGCGACCCCGTCACCGTCGTCGCGGCCAGCGGCGAACGCCTGCAGGGCAAGGTCCGCACCATCGGCCCCACCGTCGACCCGCAAACGCGCAATACCCTGGTCTACGTCGACCTGCCCGGCGCCGGCGCGCCGAACTCCTCGGCCAAGGCCGGCATGTTCGCGCGCGGCGAATTCGAACTGGGCTCCGCGCAGGGCCTGACGGTGCCCCAGCAGGCCGTCGTCATGCGCGAGGCCTTCAACTACGTCTTCGTCGTAGGCGCGGACAACCGGGTGGCCCAGCGCAAGATCCAGCCGGGACGGCGCGACGGCGACCGGGTCGAGGTCCTGGACGGCCTCGCACCCACCGACCGCGTCGCCGTGCGCGGCGCGGGCTTCCTGACCGACGGCGACCTGGTGCGCGTGGTCGACACGCCCGCTCCCGCGGCCACCCCTGCCACCGCCGTGACGCGCTGAGAGCCGACGCGATGAACGTCTCGACCTGGTCCATACGCAACCCCATTCCGTCGGTCATGCTGTTCGTGCTGCTGACCTTCGCGGGCCTGCTGTCGTTCAGCGCCATGAAGGTGCAGAACTTCCCCGACATCGACCTGCCCATGGTCATGGTCACGGCCTCGCTGCCCGGGGCCTCGCCCAGCCAACTGGAGAACGACGTCGCCCGCAAGCTGGAGAACTCCATCGCCACCTTGCAGGGCCTCAAGCACGTCTACACCAAGATCCAGGATGGCAGCGTCAGCCTGACCGCCGAGTTCGAGCTGGAAAAACCCCTGCAGGAAGCGGTGGACGATGTACGCTCGGCGGTCTCGCGCGTGCGCGCCGACATGCCTGCCGACCTGCGCGACCCCATCATCAACAAGGTCGACCTGGCAGGCCAGCCCGTGCTGGCCTTCACCGTGCGCGCGAGCAGCATGGACGACGAAGCGCTGTCCTGGCTGGTCGACAACGACGTCGCCCGCAAACTGCTGAACGTGCCCGGCGTGGGAGCGGTCAACCGCGTGGGCGGCGTAACCCGCGAGATACGCATCGCGCTCGACCCGCAGCGCCTGCAGGCCCTGGGGGCGTCCGCCGCCGACATCTCGCGCCAGTTGCGCCAGGTGCAGCGCGAAAGCTCCGGCGGCCGCACCGACATCGGCGACGCCGAACAACCCGTGCGCACCCTGGCCACCGTGGGCACCGCCGAAGAACTCGCCGGCCTGCGGCTGGTCCTGAGCGACGGCCGGTCCATCCGGCTATCCGACGTCGCCACCGTGACCGACACCATCGCCGAGCGGCGCTCGGCCGCCCTGCTCGACGGCCAGCCCGTCGTCGGCTTCGAGGTGGCCCGCAGCCGCGGCGCGAGCGAACTGGACGTTGCCGCGGGCGTGCAGCGCGCGCTGGACGAACTCAAGGCCCAGCATGCCGACCTGCAGATCACCGAGTCCTTCAACTTCGTCACGCCGGTCCAGGAAGAATACGACGGCTCCATGCGCCTCTTGTACGAAGGCGCGCTGCTGGCCGTGCTGGTCGTCTGGCTGTTCCTGCGCGACTGGCGCGCCACGCTGATCTCCGCCGTCGCGCTGCCGCTGTCGGTCATCCCCGCCTTCGCAGGCATGTACTTCCTGGGATTCTCGATCAACGTCATCACCCTGCTGGCGCTGTCCCTGGTCATCGGCATCCTGGTGGACGACGCCATCGTCGAAGTCGAGAACATCGTGCGCCACCTGCGCATGGGCAAGAGCCCCTACCAGGCCGCCATGGAAGCCGCCGACGAAATCGGACTGGCCGTGGTCGCCACCACCTTCACCCTGATCGCCGTCTTCCTGCCCACCGCCTTCATGAGCGGCGTCGCCGGACGCTTCTTCAAGCAATTCGGCTGGACCGCCTCGCTGGCCGTGTTCGCCTCGCTCATCGTCGCGCGCGTACTCACGCCCATGATGGCCGCCTACCTGCTCAAGCCCGTCGTGCATGCCGGCAAGGAACCGCGCTGGCTCCAGACCTACATGCGCTGGGTGGCCGCCTGCCTGCGCCACCGCTGGCTGACCGTGCTGGGCGCCGCCGTCTTCTTCCTCCTGTCGATCGGCATGATCCCGCTGCTGCCCGCCGGCTTCATGCCCGCCGACGACAACTCCCAGACCCAGGTCGTGGTCGAGCTGCCGCCCGGCTCCACCCTGGCCCAGACCCTGGACACCGCCGAACTCGTCCGCCTGCGGCTGGCCAAGGTCCCCCACGTGCGCAGCGTCTACACCACCATCGGCGGCGGCACCGCCGGCGGCGACCCGTTCTCCATGTCCGGCGCGGCCGAAGTCCGCAAGGCCACCCTGACCATCCAGCTCGACCCGCGCGAAGACCGCCCCAGGAAACAAGGCATCGAAGAAGACATGCGCGCCGCCCTGCAGGAAATCCCCGGCATACGCAGCCGCGTCGGCCTGGGCGGCTCCAACAACAAATACGTGCTCGTGCTGACCGGCGACAACCCCGACGCGCTGAACCAGGCGGCCCTGGCCGTCTCCAAGGAACTGCGCACCATACCGGGCCTGGGCAATATCTCGTCCACCGCCAGCCTCATCCGCCCCGAAATCGCCGTACGCCCCGACTTCGCCCGCGCCGCCGACCTGGGCGTCACCAGCAGCGCCATCGCCGACACCCTGCGCATCGCCACCGTCGGCGACTACGACATCTCCCTGCCCAAGCTCAACCTGTCCCAGCGCCAGGTCCCCATCGTCGTGCGCCTGGACCAGGCCGCGCGCCAAGACCTCTCCCTGCTCGGCCGCCTGTCCGTACCCGGCACGCGAGGCCCGGTCCTGCTCGACCAGGTCGCCACCCTGGACTTCTCCGCGGGACCGTCCGTCATCGACCGCTACGACCGCTCGCGCAACATCAACTTCGAGATCGAGCTGGCCGGCATGGACCTGGGCGAAGTCGCCCAGCGCGTGGCCGACCTGCCCACCATCAAGAACCTGCCGCCTGGCGTGCGCCAGGCCACCGTGGGCGACGCCGAAGTCATGGGCGAACTGTTCCAGAGCTTCGGCCTGGCCATGCTGACCGGCGTGCTGTGCATCTACGTCGTGCTGGTGCTGCTGTTCAAGCACTTCCTGCACCCCGTCACCATCCTGGCCGCCCTGCCCCTGTCACTGGGCGGCGCCTTCGTCGGCCTGCTCATCGCGCACAAGAGCTTCTCCATGCCCTCGCTGATCGGCCTGGTCATGCTGATGGGCATCGCCACCAAGAACTCCATCCTGCTCGTCGAATACGCCATCCTGGCGCGGCGGGGACACCCCGCCACCGACGTGCGGCCGGCCGTGCCCGGCATGAGCCGCTGGGATGCCCTGATCGACGCCTGCCACAAGCGGGCCCGGCCCATCATCATGACCACCATGGCGATGGGCGCCGGGATGCTGCCGATCGCGATCGGCTACGGAGCCGCGGACCCGAGCTTCCGGTCGCCGATGGCGATCGCGGTGCTGGGAGGGTTGATCACGTCGACGTTTTTGAGTTTGCTGGTGATACCGGTGGTGTTCTTGTTTGTGGATGATTTTGGGCAGTGGGTGCTGCGGTTGGTTCGGCGGGGGCACGCCGATGGGTAATCCCCCCATTTTTAACGGCTGTGGATTCAGACGGTCATGGCCAACCGCTATTTAGGGATAAAGCCGCTCAGGGCCATATTCGGGCGTTCGTGATTGTAGGACCACATCCAGTCGGTGGCGACGCGCTGGACGTGATCCAAGTCGTCCAGTGATATTGGGACAGCCATTCATAGAGAACGGTCCTGTTGAACCGCTCAACGTAGGCGTTTTGTTGTGGCTTCCCCGGCTGGATATATTCGAGCGTGATGCCCCATCGACCCGCCCATTCGACGATCGCTGCGCTCAGATATTCCGGGCCGTTGTCGCAACGTATCGCCAACGGCCGGCCACGCCAGCCGATGATCTGCTTGAGCGCACGGATCACGCGTTCGGATGGCAGCGAGAAGTCCATCGACCACACCTGGTTGAAGCCCGTCGGCACCGTCAACGGCTCGGGCGCCAGCCGCACCAGCCGCTTACGCGGCTTGATCCGCAGATTCAACTCAAGCTCGCGGTAGATCCGGTACACGCGCTTGTGATTCCATCCGTAGCCTCTGACATTGCGCAGGTACAGAAACACAGCCCGAAGCCCCAGTTGCGGTGATTGTCGGTCAGGCGCAGCAACCAAGTGGCAATCTCTTCGTTCTCGGCGTCGGCCTTGGCCACATATCGATAGCACGTCTAGCTGACCCGAAATGCTTGGCAGGCCGCCGGATCGATACGCTTCGCTCTTGCACGGCACGTTGGGCCATCTCGCGGCGGCGAGATGGCCTCACCACTTTTTTTCGAGCGCCTCCGACACGATCTCGGCCTTGAGCTTCTCTTCAATGTACATCTTGTGTGCAGCCGGGCGTTCTCGGCTTCCAGCTCCTTCATCCGCGCCATCAGCGACACATCCAGCCGCCGTACTTCGAACGCCACTCGTAGAACGTCGCCGAGCTGATGCCCAACACTCCGCACAGCTCCGGCACCGCCAATCCGGCTTCCACCCGTTTGATCGCCTCGATGATCTGGCTGTCCGTGAATCTCGACTTCTTCATGCTGTAGAACTCCTCAATGAGAAAACTCTACTTCTGACTTCACCAGTCTTGCGGGGAAATTACCAGAAAAATAACATGCCATCTCTATCTAGTCTTCTCTTACTAAGTGGAAATCTAGTTCTTCTAAAGGGGTGTTTAGATATTTTCCGTCTTGGCGAAAAATTTCTAATTCTAATGGATAAAAATCCAATCCGATCACGAGAACTGCCTGAACCATAACCTGGTCATAGTCGACAGCATCGCCAACAAAGGCAGAGGCTTCATATCCTTGTCGCTCGACGTTGATTTGATCAGGTCGAGACAGTCGTAAACAATATCCGTCGCCCATGTTTCTTGCGAGTAATTCTGCAACTGAATGCACGACAAGCAGAGTATCTTTCCCTTGCCATAATCGAGCGACGAGACTCGCCTCTGCTTTTGTGAGCTTTCTCCATTTCTTAGCGGGTTCGAATCGATCCGACATTAATCGCTCCATCATCGAACTTATAAGCGGAATAGCGGACAGTAACGCCTTGTACATTGACAGGGTTGTGTCCACCCACCCCCCCGGGTGGAAGAGCCTGGACGTCGCGAACGATCAAGTCTTGACGAATGGCATTTTGCACCTGATTTACATCAAGCCCTTTGCTTTCCACCCATCGCATAGCATGGGAACTATCGTTCTTATTGGTTCCCCAATGGATTACGAGTTCATCTCGTGTGAAGAAATTTACTAAGTTTCGTAATAATGAAACCCCGCGACCAGCCGGCACCAAAGCAACTTCCGGATATACACCCTGTAGTCCCGGCTCCAGAGAAGCAGTGCGCGCAGCCGCCTCTCGCTCAATTTGCGAGGGTGCCGCCTTACACATCACACTACCACTCCCAAGGCAGGCTTTATGCGCCATTTGGTTGTAGAGATACCCAAAGGCAGATGTCATGGCGCCGTTGGCGAATTGTCCACCACCGATGACTGAGACTGTTCCACCCACCGCGACGGTCATGGCGAATCGCTCATAGTCCTCCCAGCCCTTTGTATTGACCGTCATCAGCTTACCCGCCACGGCAGAGGCGGCACCGCGCAGGCACCCACCGCCCTGCAACTCTCCACTGGCACATCCTACGGCCGCATGCCCCGCATAGATCAGGTTCCCTTTAAGGCCACCCGCCCAACCAAACCCTGCCCCAATAATTGCCCCTTTTACCGAAGCTTCGAAGTCCCCGCCCGTTGCCACCATCGTTCCGGAGAAACCTCCTAGAGCGCCGGCCGCCACGCTAGCTCCGCTCCATCCTCCGAAATTTGCCAGGTACCATTGCCCCGTCATATAGCCCACCCCAATGGACAGGCCCATGCGCCCGACCTTGGACTCAGCGATGCTGCTGACCCCCTTGGCGACACTGCCGATGAGATCCCCGACGGCATCAAAGATATCGTTTATAAAGCTAAGGAGTCCATACCCTGACAGATCGACACCATTGAGCGGACTGTTAAATGCATAGGAGTAGCGGTTGTAGGACTGCAGGTTGTACGGGGCCTGGATCATCGGATCGGCGCTCGTGAAGCGGCCGATGCGCCGATCGTAGATCCGCCCATTCATGTGCACGAGCCCCACTTCTTCGAGGTGCTCGTGCCCCGTAAAGCCCCGATCCGTATTGACGCCTGCCAGCGTATTGCCCGGATCGGTCGTGCCGTTGGGGAACTGCCGCTTGCCCCACGCATCGTAGGCCAGCCGCTCGACCACCGCGCCGGTCTCGTCCGAGATCGCGTTGGTTAAACCCGGATGATCCTTGTGCAGATAGCGTAGCGTCGTCACATTGGTACTGCGCGTCGTGTAGATCGCAACCGTGCCGCTCGAGGCGGTGATGTAGTGCTTGTGTTCGGTCACCCGCCGGTCTTGACCTCCTTCTCGTAGAAGAGGCCGCTGACGCTGTCCGGATGCACGTAGTACACCGTGCCCGAGGGGCGATCTGCTTGACCCGCTGATGCGTGTCGTCGTACACGAAGGACAGCGTGGTGCCGTTGCCGGTGATCGTGGCCGGCATATTGAAGCCGGTGTAGGTTACCGTGTGACCCGCCCCCGTCAGCATGCTGCCGTTGGCATCGTAGGTGTAGGTCAGCGTACCGTCATCGCGCAAAATACTTGCGACGGTGTGCGGCCGGACGCTGTTCGCGCCGCTGGTGTTGTGGTACGGTGGCCTGCCCAGCAACCATAGCGCCCTCGTCAGCAGCACGGCCGCGCTGATCGCCCTCAAGAGGGGAGTCGAACATCCCGCTTTCGGCGTAGCTATCACGCTGGCCTTTATCGTCACGCTCGACGCCAGCAGCCTGCGCCGGCAAGTGGGCAAGCACGCGACGGCAATCAACAAACTGGCCGTAGGGTGTTTCGGTCATCCACCGCCTCTGACCGCATGGGGCATACTCGTTGGAAATTGCCGCTGGTATCGGCATTGGCATCGCCGTGGCCTTCGCAGTAAATCCAATTTTGACCTGATGGAGTATTCCGATCACCAAGGACGGGCGCACGACAGTTCGCATGTCGTCGCCATCAGTTACAGGCAGACATGGCGCCAAAGAGTAAAAACCTAAGAAACACCTCGGTCGACAAAAAACTCCGCGCTCAACCTTGACGAAATGCGGTCAAGCGCCGGAAAATCCATGTTTTCCGGCGCAGCCAGCCATCATGATTTTTACATCATATTTTTAGTGATTTTTTCTTTGAAAAATTCGAAACCGTTGCACGATGGACTGATTTTCCTCTCCATCTTGTTGCCCACCTTGTATTTCGATACCGCATTGGGTTTTTCATCGATCGCCGCCTACGGCTGGGCCCTGTCCGCATGCGGGCTCGTCGCACTGCATGTGTCCTCTGGACAGCGGTTCGAGATCGACCGGCGCCTGATATTATTGGCGGCCATCATCGCCGCCTATTTCGTCGCCCGATATATTCTCGTTCCTCCCGTTTCCAGCCGATCTCTGAAAAATACGCTGATGATCGGCTTCGGCTGCGTGCTGACTCCCACGCTCGTTCATGCCTACAACCAGTACTCCGACGCAACCACAAAAGCCATCAAGCTGTGCCTTGCGCTCCACCTGACGGTCATGGTCGCGCAGCTCATCGCATGGTACGGCTGGGGCTATGATCTGGACATAGGCAATGCCTTGGGAGGAGAGGGACACCGATCGCTCCAGGGAGATTTGTACCGGCCGACCGGGGTTTTTGACGAACCAGCCCTTTACGCCATGGTCATGGCCGGGCTCTGCATTGCACTTTATGTCCGCCAGAGAAAAATGACCACGCTCTGGTGGGCGGGCATGATATCCCTTGTGCTTACCTCGTCGCTGCTCGCTCTGGTCGTTTTTTTCCTGATTCTCTTATTCATCAACATTCGTGTCGGCCTGATCGCGATAGTCGTTTACTTCGGCGGACAATATTTTCTTTCACAAATAATCCCGAGCGACGCCTACAGTCCGCTGGGACATGCCGTGACCCGTTCGGCCGAGGTTGGAAACAACAATGATCCGAGCACGCAGGTAAAATTCCAGGTAATCGAAGAATTTTTGAAAACCCCAACGCTGTGGGCAACCGGCTATGGACTGGAAGGCTATATCAGCGGCGACCCGATGTACTACCAGGCGCTGAACGACCTGACCTTTCCCATCACCACTCTTACCACCTACGGCCTGGTTGTCGGCATCGTCATCCTGCTTGTTTTTTCTGCCTACTTGTTCACGAGCTACCGGCCATCAACATTATTACTGATAGGGGTATTCCTGCTGAAGGGCGCGTACTTCCATCTTCCCTTCCTGTGGCTGTTCTTCGCCATCAGTCCCGATGCAATCGCCGCCGGCTCTGCATGGAACCGTTGGCTTGCATGGCGTCGGTCGAAACGACATGACACGGACTGCAGAGCAGTTCGCCAGGCATGATCCGCGCACGCATCTTCTGAAAACCGTGGCACCCAGGGGCTCCAGGGCAAGGAGCACGGGTATGCGGGCTCGCGCGAGCATCACGAAGGCATCTATCCGAAGAAAGCTCTGAATCTGCTTGAATGCCGCGACTATCGATATAGGCCCGCCCTCCATGCGTTTCGACCGCTGCGCAAATCTGCTGCGAAATCCCAGCATACATAGTCTGGCATGGCTATCCATGGAGAAGGCCGTGCAACTGGCCTTTTCCTTCATATCCATAGGAATCATTGCCCGGGCACTGGGTCCCCAGCATTACGGCGAATTTCAGTACGTACTTGCCGTGCTGTTCATTTTTTCCGCAGTTACGCTGGGCTGCGGAGCGGAAGTCATCGCTCCGGATCTGGTGAAACTGTCCTACGTAAAATCCCGGCAAGGCATCCTGGGTTCTGCACTATTGATCCGGTTGGCCCTTGGCGGCGTTGCCATGCTTCTCATGGCAACGAGCGGGTTGTTTTGGTTCAGCGGCACGGTCGGACAAGGGGTGGCCATCATGGCGCTGAGTCTGCTCATCGCGGAACCCTTCAATATCCTGCGGATCATCAGAGAATCCGCGTCCAATACCAGAGTGATCGCGCGCATCCGCTTCCAGACAAGTGTCCTGAAGCTGGTGGCTATCGCCGGGGTCGCCGCGCTGGGCGGCGGTGTCCTCTCGATGCTGGCAATCTACCTGGCTGAAACCATCGTCATCGCCGCTGCCTACGTCTACCTCATCGCGGATGACGGGCGGCCCTGGGACTGGCGTCCAACGCGGCGACACACGGCGAGATTGCTTCGGGCGAGCGTCCCCGTATGGTTGGGGCTTGCCTTGATGATAGGCATGCAGCGCATGGACCGGCTGGTTCTAGGCATTTCACTGCCGCCAGCGATTTTTGGCGAATACGCCGCGGCCATGAGTCTGATGGATAGTGTCATGTTCTTCGGGCCTGTCGTCATGACAGCCCTGGCCCCAAGACTCTTGTATCGACATGAGAACCTGTCAATAGTGGCCAGAAACGCCGGACGGCTCTTGATAATATTGACGTGCCTGGGGCTCGCAGCCGTCATTGGTTTTTATCTCTTCTCCGGTTTACTTACCACCGCGATTTTTGGGGAAAGATTCGTGCAAGTGCAGGAAATCTTGCGCGCAGCCTCGTGGATCACGGTCGTCGGTTTCTTCGATACCGGGGTCACGGCCTTGTTGGTACGCCTGAGGTACTTCAGGTTGATTGCCGCAAAGTGGCTGGGCGGATTCCTGGTGTGCTTCCTGGTGCTGTGGCTGGGCGATCGGGGCGAATGGCTGACTGGCATTGCCGGGCTGATCGCTGGATATACGACCGCCGCATCAATCGGCATGGGCACCGTATTTTTCAAGCTTCGTAAATCGCGTATGGGAGTGCGTGCGCTTTGAGAATCGTCTCAGTCTACGATGAGTTCAGGATAAAAGGCGGAGTCGAGCGCGTCATGAGCTTGATGAGCAGCCACTGGGCGGAACAAGGCCACGAAGTGACGCTACTGATCAGGCAGGAACCCGTCATTCCTCCGTACGATCTCGATGCGAGGGTGGCGGTTCACAGCCTGGGCGGGAAAGAAAGGAGCAGCCGCTGGCAACGTCTGCTCGAGTACTGGAAGGCTCTACGCCGCCTGAAACAGAGTGCGGCGCTGGCCTCGGCCGATGTCGTGGTCGCAAATGGCCCCTGGTCGGCCCTGCTCCTGCTCATGCTCGGCCGAAGGTTCAAACTGGTGATATGCGACCACAACAACCCGCGCGGGTTTGGACGGCACACTCGCTGGTTATGCCGGTTGCTGTACCCCAGGGCCGACGCCCTGATCGCACTGACCTCCACGCAACGACGCTACTATGAAGCGCACGGATACAACCGGCTTGTCGTGCAAATACCGAATCCGGTAAACCTCGTGCCGTCCGCTGGACGGACAAGACAGCCAATTGTTCTAGCCGTGGGACGTTGCAGCCATCAAAAGGGGTTCGACCTGTTGTTGGCGGCATGGCATCTCATAAGGAGTGATGTTGCCGGTTGGCGCCTGTCGATAATCGGCGAAGGTGAACTGCGCACACAGCTGGAGCGGCAGGCCCAGGAACTGGACCTGGGAAGTTCGGTCGAGTTTCTTCCCTTTTCGAACGATCTGGCTTCGTTCTACGAGACCGCGTCACTGCTGGCGGTGAGTTCTCGATTCGAAGGTTTTCCCCTGGTCATGCTGGAGGCTCAAACCTGCGGACTGCCCATCGTCTCGTTCGATTGCGACTTCGGTCCGCGGGACATCATCACGGATCAGGTCGACGGCCTGCTGTGCGCCCCGGAAGATGTTGGTGCGCTGGCCAAGGGAATAAAAACGCTGATCGACGCCCCCGCCGTCAGACAAGCCATGAGCCTCGTAGCGCTGAAGACAGCGCAGGCTTACAGGATGGAGAAAGTAGGCGCGCTGTGGGATGCGCTATTCAAGCAATTGGAAACAGGCAGGTGACACGCCAGACACGTGACACAGCAGCTCCGTCTTCAGGACGGCAACTGCTGTAGCAGGCAGCTCACGATCCGTTCGGCGGCGCGGCCATCTCCGTAGGGATTGTGCCTTTCCGCCATGGCGCGATATTTTTCCGTGGAATCCAGCAGGGCCCAGGCCTCGTCCAGAATCCTGTCCGAATCGGTCCCCACGAGCTTGACCGTTCCCGCCTCCACGGCTTCGGGCCGCTCGGTCGTATCCCGCATGACCAGGACTGGCTTGCCCAACGACGGCGCCTCTTCCTGGACGCCTCCCGAATCGGTCAGGATGAGGTACGAGCGCTGCATCAGCCACACAAAGGACATGTAGTCGCACGGCTCGATCAGGTGCACGTTCCTGATTTTCCCCAGCACCCGCTGAACCGGCTCTCGCACCTGCGGGTTCAAATGGACGGGATAGACGATGTCGAGATCTTTCCGCTGCGCCAGTTGTTTCAACGCCGCGCAGATCTGTTCGAAACCGGCTCCGAAATTCTCGCGCCGATGTCCGGTCACCAGGATCATGCGGGCATCCTGGCGAATGAAGGAGAAACGCGCACGCATCTCCAGTTCCAGCGTTTCGCTCTTCAAACGCGCAGCCGTTTCGAGCAAGGCGTCCACGACAGTATTACCCACGACGTGAATGTTGCTTGCGGCGACCCCTTCGCCCTGCAGGTTCCGCTGCGCCGTCGTCGTCGGAGCGAAATGGAAGCGGGTCAACACCGAAGTCAGTTGGCGGTTGGCCTCTTCCGGCCACGGCGACAGCAGATTGTGCGTGCGCAAGCCGGCTTCGACGTGGCCCACGGGAATCTTGTGATAGAAGGCCGCCAACGCGCCAGCGAAGGTCGTGCTGGTGTCTCCATGGACGAGCACGAGGTTCGGCCTGGATGCCGACAAGACCTCATCCATCCGAGTCAGAATGCGGGAAGTGATGTCCGACAGGGACTGGTTCTTCTTCATGACGCTCAGGTCGTAGGCGGGCTTCATCTGGAACCAGTCAAGAACCTGATCCAGCATTTCCCGGTGCTGTCCCGTAACGCACACTTCCGCCTGCACACCCTTGGCGGCCATCAGCGCCTTGTATACCGGCGCCATCTTGATGGCTTCGGGGCGAGTGCCAAATACGAGTAGGACTTTCATCATTTCACCCGATCATTCCTGCGCGCCGCAATCCGGCCGCGCACGTACTCGGCATAAAACCCGGCATAGTTCTCCTCGTAATAGTTCTCGTACTCCGTATCCCATTTCATCCGGGCATTTCGGCCACGCCTTTCGATCTCTGCCGGGCCGACATCAGCCAGCCACTGCAGAATAGGGGCTTCACCTTCGTCCAATGCCCAGCCCGTTTCATATTGACCGACCTTGTCCCCGGGTGGCGTCCCCTTCGTCGTCAGCAACGGTCGCCCCAGCAGCAGATGCTCGTAATACTTGTTGGGAGCGGCAAAGCGGTGATTGGGCACGGTCAGGTAATAGAAACCCGCCACGACGTCCATCGACGACATCAAGGAGAGGCCCGCCGCCACGTCCATCGCGCCATGGAACGTCACGTTCTCATGCTGTCGGGCCGCCTCTCGCGCCAACGGCGCCACCGGACCATAACCGGCCAGATGCAACTCCACCTTGTCCGCCGAGCGTGTGCAGGCGGCGATCAGATCTTCCAGTCCCCTGTTGCGTTCCTCCAGGACACCGAAATAGCCGATACGTATCGGCACCTGCGGCTGAACCGCCCGGTAGGACAAGTCGTGCCCGGACACTGGCACGTTTTCAAGCACGCGGATGCGGGAAGACGGGCGCAAGCCATGCTGTTCGTAGCGTGATGCATCGGCCAGCAGGACGAGATCGGCCTTGCTCGCCACCCAGGATTCCAGCGTGTCGATCACAGCCGCGACCGGGCCCGCCATGCCGCGGGTCTCCGTATATTTGTCGTAGAGGTCGAACACGAAAGGCACCCGGCGCAAGCGACTGAACACGTAGGCGGGAAGACAGGAGTCGAAATCCACACCGTGGACGAGATCGATATCGCGCCGGTTGTGCCACAGCCACCGCAATACGAAACCATTCCACAGCACGAGATTCAACACGTTCCGCCAGCCGCCTCCCAGCGGAGCCGGGCGCCGGTAAAAGGCGTCGTTGGCTTCGTCCACATTCGGGATGCTCTCGCCCCGCAGCCAGCCCAGGGCGACAGTCCGCATGCCGGCTTCCGCCAAGGCCTGCCGGTATTTCCGCATCCTTCCATCGAGCTGGGGAACATGTGAGCGGATGAAAACTATCATGCTGAATTCGACGACGGCCGCTCAGCCGATCGGCCGGAAAAGAAATGCTTTCCCACGCCTCTGCAGGCGTAGTGAGCGAACAGATACGCGGAGCGAACGGCCGAAAACTTCAGCACCTCGCGATAGACGCGCCACTGCCATTGTGCCGCACGCAGCTTGGAACCCGATAGCGATGCGCTGGATTTGGTGTAGGTGGCAAGCACCTGGCGAACGCACAACGCCGGCCCGTATTTTTTCGTCAAAGCCAGCCAGGTCAGGTAGTCTTCATTGACTTCCTCGGGCATCAGAAAAGTGCCTGTCCGTGTGCGATCGACCACGACCGTGGAACAGCCCAGCACATTGCCTTTCAGCAGGTCGCCATAGCCGGCGGTTCCGTCGATCCGGACCAGGCCGCAGTCTGCGCCATGCTGGTCCACGACACGGTAACTCGTCGCGGCCAGGGCAAGGCCGGAATCGGACAGGGCTGCCAGTTGCACCCGAAGTTTTTCAGGGTCCCACCTGTCGTCCGCGTCGATAAAGGCTACGAACTCCCCCCTGCAACGGCGCAACGCGGTATTGCGAGCAGGAGCGACGCCTTTTCCCGAGTCCGTGCTCAGCACACGGACCCTGGCATCCTTCTTCCCAAATGCCTCGGCAAGGCGACGAGTCGCGTCGACGGAATGGTCGTCCACGACATAGAGCTCGAGTTCGCCGTACTCCTGGGCAAGCACCGACTCGATGGCCGCAGCAAGGGTCGCAGCCGAGTTGTACGCAGGCATGACGACCGAGACAAGGCCGGAAATGAAAGGCTCGTTCACATCAGACATGTTTCAGGCGAGGCCTCCGGCAAGATGAACATGGCCATGCGCTTCCACCTCACCCATTCAGCCCCTGCCATAGGCATCCTCGAACCTGACGATATCGTCCTCGCCCAGGTACTCCCCGCTTTGCACTTCGATCATGACAAGATCGATGATCCCCGGGTTCTCCAGCCGGTGCTTGTGGCCAGAAGGGATATACGTGGACTCGTTGCTACGCACGAGGAAAGTCTGATCTCCATTCGTCACGCTCGCCATGCCGCTTACGACGACCCAATGCTCGCTGCGGTGATGGTGCATCTGCAGGGAAAGGGTCTGCCCGGGATGAACGACGATGCGTTTGATCTTGTACCGCTGCGCCTCTTCCAAGACCGTATAGGTGCCCCAAGGACGGTGGACCGTTCGATGAATCTGGTAGGCATCGTCCCCACGTTGCTTGAGCCGCGCCACGACCTGCTTGATGTCCTGCAAGTTGTCCCGATGTGCGACCAGCAAGGCATCGGGCGTATCGACGATGACCAGATCCTTCAAACCTACGGTACCGACGACCCTGGCATCGCTATGGACATAGCAATTCACGGTATCGACCGCGATGACGTCGCCATCGATCCGGTTGCCGTCGCCGTCCTTGGGAAACAGCTCGCCGAACGCCGCCCAGGACCCGATGTCGCTCCAGCCTATGTCGCAAGGCACGACCGACGCCCTTTCGGTTTTTTCCATGAGAGCGTGATCGACGGAAATATCAGGCGCGAGGGCAAAGGCCGCCTCGTCGAGCATGACCTGCCATTCGTGGCGCCCTTCCAGCACGCGCGCCGATGCGGCGCTTTGCTCGGCGAACTGCCAGACATCGGCTGCGTGCAACTTCAGCTCGGCCTCGGCCACGTCGGCGCGCACGCAGAACATGCCCGAATTCCAAAGATATCGACCACTGGCAAGAAACTCCTGCGCCCGTTCCTGGGTAGGCTTTTCAACGAACCGCAGCACGTCGGATCCCGATGCCTCGATGTAGCCATAGCCTGTCTCCGGCGCGTCCGGGCGGATTCCGAACGTCACGATCCTGCCGGACTCTGCCAGTCGAACCGCCTGCTCCACGGCCTGCGTGAACGCGGGAATATCCTCGATCAGGTGGTCGGCGGTCAGAAACAGCAATACCTCCTGCGGCCCGAATCGCCGAGACACAGTCGCCGCGGCGGCGGCGAAGGCCGGCGCCGTGTTGCGTCCCACAGGCTCCAGAATCATGCCGCATTCGATTTCGGACAGGCCAAGCGCCCGATATTCATCCATCGTCTTAAACGACAGCAACCGGTTCGTGACCGTAATGACCCGGGAGACGCCGTCGAGCCCGATGGCCCGCCGATACGCCTTCTGGAGAAAACTTTCGCCATCCGCCAAACGAATGAAAGGCTTGGGATGCAGTTCCCGAGACACCGGCCACAGGCGCGTACCCTTGCCTCCGGAGAGGATGATTGGAACAAGTCCCATCTGGCAGTAGTCCTAGAAGACGAAGAAAAAAAGCCCGACACGGGGCCGGCCGACGGCGAAGCCGCAGTTTAACCCGACCATCTCGCTCATCCACGGGAATACCCGCGCTTTTCGTTACAATGCCCACGCGCCGGTCCGGTATGGTTGGCGCCATGTCATCCAGCCTTCGAGGTCACGCCTTGCAACGAGCTTCCAGCCCGACCCTGCTCGTCACCGGCGGCGCCGGCTACATCGGGCCCCATACCCTGAT
The DNA here is from genome assembly GCF_002188635.1 of Pigmentiphaga sp. NML030171. GTDB lineage: Bacteria > Pseudomonadota > Gammaproteobacteria > Burkholderiales > Burkholderiaceae_B > Pigmentiphaga > Pigmentiphaga daeguensis. The sequence continues at coordinate 66,427 of NZ_NINX01000055.1, forward strand.
CGAGCTCATCCAAGCCGGCTATCGTCCGATCGTCCTCGATGATTTTTCGAACGGTTCGGTGCATGCGCTCAGGCGTGTCGAAGCGTTGACCGGCCATGCCCTCGATGTCATCGAAGGAGACATCAGGAATGCCGCCACGCTGGATGCAGTATTTCGCCAGGCCGCGGCACGCGGAGCCCCCGTCCAGGGGGTGGTGCACTTCGCCGGCCTGAAAGCGGTGGGCGAATCCGTCGCTGCACCCCTGGACTACTACCAGACCAACGTCGCCGGGACGCTGACCTTGCTGCAGGCGATGGACCGGGCACGGGTCCGCACCATCGTCTTCAGTTCATCCGCAACCGTTTACGGTATTCCGCGCGAACAGCCGTACACCGAAAGGCATCCGATCGCGCCGGTGAATCCGTATGGCCAGACGAAAGCCATGGTGGAGCAAGTCCTGCGTGACTGGTGCGCGGCGTTCCCCGAACGACGGGCCATTTGTCTGCGGTATTTCAACCCCATCGGAGCCCATCCCAGCGGGATGCTGGGAGAGGCGCCGCAGGGCATACCCAACAACCTTTTTCCGTTCATCACCCAGGTCGCGGTTGGCAAACGTTCCCATCTGAACATCTTCGGCAACGACTACCCCACGGTGGATGGAACCGGGGTGCGCGACTATATCCATGTCGTGGACCTGGCCATCGGCCACGTCAAGGCGCTTGAACACGCCCAGGAAACGATGGGGGGCTTTACCGCAATCAACCTGGGCACAGGGCGGGGCACCAGCGTCCTGGAGTTGGTGCGCACTTTCAGCACGGTCAGCGGCAGAAAGATCCCCTACGAGTTCCAACCCCGCCGCCCCGGCGACATCGCCGAATGCTGGGCCGACCCCTCCGCCGCCCAGGCTCTCCTGGGCTGGCAAGCCACCCGCACCCTGGAAGACATGTGTGCCGACGGCTGGCGCTGGCAATCGCAGAATCCGGACGGCTACGCGTCCTGACCCGGCCTACCCCGCCAGCAACGCCCCCGCCCCCGGCACCACGGCCTCCAGCCCCAGCCTCTCCAGCATCCCCCTGACCGTACACACCGCCGTCGAGACCACCGGCACCTCCAGCCGGTCCTGCACCACCTGTATCGCCGGCAGCGACGGCATCTGCACGCACGCCGACAGCACCACGGCGTCGACGCCGCGGGTATTCAGCGTCTTCACGTCCTCGACCAGCTGCATGGGGTCGCGCCGGCCGACCTCCAGGTTGTCGGGGATCTCGAAGCACTTGGCGTCGACCACCTCGATACCTTCGTTCTCGATGTACTTCACGACGAGGTCGGTCAGCGGGCGCATGTAGGGGGCCATGAGCGAGATGCGCTTGGCCCCCAGGCGGTGCAATCCCTCGACCAGCGCGCCGGCCGAGGTCATGACGGGCGCGTCGCAGTGGTTGGCGCGCGCGACCTCGGTCAGCTCGCGTTCGGTCTGGCGGTGGTAGCCCAGGCCCATGGCCATGATGGCGACCAGGCAGGCGGTGCTCATGACATCCACGCGGGCGTCGGCCAGTTCGGCGGCGCAGCGCAGGCCTTCGCGGTTCATGGCTTCGAGTTCTTCCTTGGTGACCTTGTGCATGCGCATGCGGCTGGAATGGAAGGTGAAGCGTTCGGGCCGGATGGCCTCGCGGGCGCGGAGCATGGCCGGGATTTCCGTCTCCATGGTGGTGTTGGAGCTGGGGACGATCTGGCCGATGCGGTAGAGGCGGGATGTCATGGCGTTTCCTGCGCGGTTTAGTCGAGGGTGATATTAGCGAGCTTGACGACGGATTCGAAGCGCTGGGTATCGGCCTTGACGGCCTGGGCCAGGTCGGCGGCCGAGGCGGGCCAGGCTTCGAAGCCGAAGGTGTCGAACTGTTTGCGCACGTCGGGCTCGGCCACGGCCTTGGCGACGCCGCTGTTGATGGCGTCGATGGCGGCCTTGGGGGTGCCCTTGGGCGCGAACAGGGCGACCCAGGTCTTGAGTTCGAAGTTGGCCGGACCGCCGGCCTCCGAGACGGTGGGCACGCCGGAATACAGGGCCAGGCGCCTGGGCGCGGCCAGGGCCAGCAGCTTGACCTTCTTGGCCTGGTAGAGCTGGGCCACGGTGGCGGCGGTGCCGAAGGCCCAGTCGACTTCGCCGGTGGCGACGGCGGTGTAGAGCTGCGGCAGTTCCTTGAAGGGCACGTGGGTCATGTGGGTGCCGGTCTGGGTCTGGAACATGGAGGCGCCGATGTGCGCGACGCTGCCCAGGCCCCAGGTGCCGTAGGTCTGGTTGCCTCCCTTGGCCTTGGCGTCGGCGATGAGGTCGGCGACGTTGTTCCAGGGGGACTTGGCCGAGACGACGATGAAGAAGTTGGTGGTGTAGACGGGCGAGGCGGGCTCGAAGTCGGCAACGGGGTCGAAGGGCAGTTTCTTGTACAGGTGCGGGTGCAGGGTCATGTGGGTGTTGTCGACCACGACCAGGGACAGGCCGTCGGGCGCGGCGCGCTTGACGTCGCCGATGGCGAGCCAGCCGTTGGCGCCAGGCTTGTTCTCGACGATGATGGGCTGGCCCCAGGTCTTGGACAGTTTTTCGCCGACCAGTCGGGTGACGGCGTCGGGACCGCTGCCGACCGAGTACGGCAGGACGATCCGCACGGGCTTGGAGGGATAGGCGGGGGCCTGGGCACCGGCATGGCCGGCGCCCAGGGCCAGGACTAGGGCGGCGGCGCCGCGCAAGATGGTTTTCATGGTGTCTCCTCGTGTGTGTTTCGTTGGTGTGGGGGAATCAGGCAGTCGCGGGCGTGCGCTGGTGGCAGGACAGCGCCTCGCACGCGGCCGCGAAATGGGGGTCGCGCTGTTTCAGGTCTTCATGGCTGACCTGGCCGGTGCGCCGCATGTAGTCGTAGGCGAACGAGACCGGGTCGAGATGCATCTTGTCGGCGACGTTTTCGTACCAGTCCAGGCTGCGCGCGGCGGCGTTCTGGAAGCTGGACGAAGCGGGGCGGCGCTGGGTTTCGAAGGCGGCGAAGGCTTGCTGCAGGTCGCCGGGGTGGCGCACCAGCCCCTGGTGCAGGGCGATGGCGTCCTGCATGGCCATGCGCGTGCCGGAGCCCAGCGAGAAGTGCACGGTGCGCAGCGCATCGCCCAGCAGGACGATGTTGCCGCAGGTCCAGCGTTCGTTGCGGACGATGTTGGCCTCGAACCAGAGCGAGCGATTGGTCAGGAGTTCGTTGCCGCCCAGTTCGGGACGGAACACGTCGGCGCAGTAGCGGCGGCTCTCGTCCTCGCTGGCTTCGTGCAGGCCGGCGCGCCGCCAGGTGTCGGGATCGACCTCGACCAGGAAGGTGCTCAGTTCGGGGCTGTACTGGTAGCTGTGGGCGATGAACACGCCGTGCGGGGTCTCGCGGAAGATGAGCGAGACCGGGTGGAAGCGCTGGCGGGTGCCGTACCAGGCGAATTTGTTGCGCCGCTTCTCGAAGCTGGGCTGGAAGTGGTCGGCGAACTGCTTGCGCACGGCGCTGTTGCCGCCGTCGGCCGCCACCACCAGGTCCACCTCGCGCGCCAGCGCGGACACGTCATCGATGCGGCGGTCGTGTTCGATCTCGATCCCCTCGCGCCGGCAGGCGTCTTCCAGCACGCGCAGCATGTCGATGCGGGCGGTGCGCGAGAAGTGGTTGCCGTGGACCTGGACGTGGGTGCCGCGGTGGACGATCTCCATGTAGTCGCAGCGTTCGTGGTGGGCCACGAAGGCCTTGAAGAACTCGGGATCGGCCTCCTGCAGGAAGGACAGGCCGACGTCCGAGAACACGACGCCCCAGCCGTAGGTGGCGCCGGCGGGGTTCTGTTCGTAGACGTGGATCTGGTGGGACGGGTCGTGCTTCTTGGCCAGCAGCGAGAAGTACAGGCCGGCGGGGCCGGCTCCGATGACGGCGATTTTCATGATGCGGGGCTCCCTGCCGTCGCGGCGGCGCCGCAGGCGGCCTGATAAGAGGACAAGGCGTCGCGCAGCACGCCGGGCACGGGGATGGCCCGGCGTTCGCCGCGGGCGACGCAGATGGGGGTCAGCTTGGCGATGAAGGCGGTCTGCCCGGCCGCCGTGGTGGCGGTGATGTCGAGCGCGTAGGTGTGCTGGCGGATGTCCTCCACGGTCACGCGCATGTCGAATTCGTCGTCCGGCCACAACGAACAGCGGAAGTCGAACGACAGCGCGCGGCTGGGCGTGCCGAAGCCGAGCTCGTCCTTGACGCGCTGGGGCGTGGAATCGAACAGCATGCCGTAGAACAGTTCGACGGCGGAGATGACGTATTCGCCGAAGGTCACGGTGTAGACCACGCCGGCGGGGTCGCAGTCGCCCCATTTGACGCGGCGGCGCACGACGAAGGGCGTGCTCGAGAGCACGTGTTCGGTGCTGGTCATGCCGGGCTCCCTTGCCCGGGATCCTGGTCCTGGGCACCGGTCTCGCCCGCCAGCTTCTCGGCGATCATGCGCTTGAGCGCGGGCTTGTCCAGCTTGCCCACCTTGGTCACCGGGAAGGCGTCGATCACTTCGACCCGCTCGGGGCACTTGTACTTGGCCAGGCCCTGGGCGACCAGGAAGTCCGCCAGTTCCTTGACCTGCGGCGCGGTCTGCCCGGGGCGCGGCACGATGTAGATGCAGCCCTTCTCGCCATAGACGGGATCGGGCATGGCCACCAGCCGCGCCTCGGCCACCGCCGGGTGCGCGCCCACCAGCCCTTCGACCTCCTCGCAGCCTATCTTCTCGCCGCCGCGGTTGATGTTGTCGCGCAGCCGGCCTTCGAAGGCGTAGCAGGTGACGCCGTCGACCACGTGGGCGGTCATCATGTCGCCGGTCCGATAGAAGCCGTCCGACGTATAGGCCTGGGCGTTCGCCTCGGGCGCGTTGAAGAAGCCCGGCAGCGTGGAGGGACCGCGGAAGCACAGTTCGCCCATCTGTCCGGGCGCCACCGGCTTTTCCGAATCGGGCTCCAGCAGGCGCAGTTCGTCCTGCGGGCAGCCGGAGCAGCCCTGGGTCTGGAAACGCCTGGCGGCCGGCGCGTCGGGCGGGGACCCCAGCAGCAGCCCCTCGGTGATGCCGAACAGGTTGGAACAAGGCACGCCCAGGTGCGCCTCCAGGCGATCGGCGCGGCTCATGGTGATGAACAGGCGCAAGGCCGACAGATCGTGCCTGGCCAGGTCCGGATAGGTCATGAGCTGCGGGGCGATGGGGCCGATGGAGACGGCGCGGGTGACCCGGTGTTCCTCGATCAGCTCCAGCATGCGGACGAGGTCCAGCCTGGGCATCAGCACGGCGGACACGCCCATGGCGAATACCGGGATCAGCACGTACACCTGGGCCGCGTTGTGCAGCAACGGCAGCGCCCACATGAAGCGGTCGTCTTCGCGCAGCTTGTACATGCCCGCGCAGGCCAGCGCATGGCCGAGGTATTCGGCATGAAAGCGCGGAATGATCTTGGGCATCCCCGTCGTGCCGCCCGAGAGCTGGAAACTCAGCACGTCGCCCAGTCCCGGCGGCGCCTCGGCCAGGCGCCGGCGCGCGGCCGCGAGCGGCATGCCGGCGATCAGGTCGCGCAGGGACAGCCCGCCCTCGCCCGCCGGCCCACGCGCGACGACCAGATGGCGCAGCGTATCGCTGCCTTCGGCCATCTTGCGGGCGAAGGCAGCAAGGTCGAAGCTGGGATGGAAATCGGCCTGCACGAAATAGCCGCGCGCCGCCGATTGCCGGATCAGTTGGCCGATCTCCAGTTCGCGATGCTGGGGCAGCGAGCAGACGGGCACGATGCCGGCCTTGTAGCAGGCCGCCAGCGCCAGTACGGTTTCCAGCGTGGTGCCCATCTGGAAGATGGCGCGGTCGCCGGGCGCGAGGCCCGCTTCCAGCAGCGCAGCGCCCAGCCGTTCCGATTGCTCGTCCAGTTCCTGGAAGCTCAGGCTGCCCTCGTCGGAGATGAACGCCGTCTTGCCGGGCAGGCGCCGCGCCGTGGCGCGCAGGGCGTCGCCCACCGAGGACCGCATCCACGCGCCGCTGTCCAGGTAGGATGCGGCGCGTTCGGCCGGATGGTAGATGACCCCTTCTATCGGGTGCCGTATGTCTTGCATGATGGTCTCCTCCGTCCGGGCTTCAGGCGGCCTCTGGAATGATGCGGACCCGGTCCCGGTCCAGCGTTTCGATGCGGCCCTGCACGCCGCCGGTGAACAGGCCATACCAGATGGCGGGCTTGAGTCCCAGCGTCTTGCGGCGGAACTCGATGGGGCCGTCGCTTTCGATGCGGTCGTAGTCGCCCAGGGCCTGTACGCGGCAATCGCCGCGGCCGCGCGCATCCTCGACGATGGCGGCGAACTCGCGCACGCGGGGCACGAAGATGCGCACCGCCGGCGTGGCCTGCGCCTGGCCGGGCTGCACGTGCTCGGCCACCAGCCGGGCCTTGCGCGACCAGATTTCGGCGATGTCCGACACGCGCCGCTGTCCGGCCCGGGCCTCGTCCTCGGCTTCCAGCGCGGCCTGCAGCGTCAGGTGGCCGTCCAGGGCATCCACCTGGGTCAGCGGACGCAGCTTGCGCGTGAACTCGATGAAGTAGCCGTTCGGATCGCGCACGTAGATCGACTCGATCACTTCATGGGTGGTCTCGACCGACACCTGCAGGCCGGCATCCTCCAGCTTCTTCTTCCACGCGCGCAGCTCGTCCTGCCCCTGGACCAGCCAGGCGGTGTGGGTGGCGTCGAACACGTGGTCGTCGGGCACGGGCGCCATGACCGGACGGTCGCGCATGGCCTCGGGCGGCTCCGAGCCCAGGTAATAAAAAAAGGCGATGGTGCTGCCGTTGCCGCTGTCGAAGAAGAAATGCAGGAAGTCCGGATGCGTGGCCGGCCCCCAGCCGCGCGCCGAGATCACGTGGATCAGGGGCAGGCCCAGGATGTCCCGGTAGAACGCGACGGTCTCGCGCAGCTTCCAGGTGGGACGCGCGGTGTGATCGACGCCGCGCAGCGCCAGCCCGTGGGCGGATGGCGCCCCGGGAGCGGCTGCGGTCGTCTTGCCTGCCAGCGTGGCGCCGGCGTTCGGGCTGCTGCTCATGTCGTTTCCCCTTGCCTATGGATGATGGTCAGTGCGCGAAACGCTCGCGCAGCCAGGCCGCCAGCTGGCGGCCGGCCTCGTAGCGGCCCGGCTCCTCGCCCTCGGTCAGCGCGCGGCCGTGGTGGTCGCCGCGCACCCGCAGATGGCGCTTGTCGGCCGTGGCCAGGGCGTCGTGGATGGCGCGCACGTCGCCCGGGAAGCAGGCCTGGTCGCCCGTGTATTCGATGACCAGGGTGGGCTGGACGATGGCGCCCGCGGCAGCGGCCAGGCTGGCGTTGGACGACAGGCCGGACCAGGTCGACAGCCAGCTCTCGGGCGTGCAGAAGCGCGCGAAGCCGACGGCGCCGTAGTTCGAGGCGTAGGGATCGCGGCCCCACAGCGAACCGGGATGCCGATCCGACGGATCCAGGCCGAGGTCCAGGCAGCGCAGGTCGGCATCGGTGCGCCAGACCGTCATCACGGGGGTATGGGCAGCCGCCCGGCGCTCGGCCTGGGAGGCATCCTCGCGGCCCTTGAGCGCCTTGCGCGCCGCCAGCCGCTGGGCGATGAACTGCCGCGCCAGCGCATCCAGCCGTTCCACGCGGGCGCGCTGGGCCTGCCGGTAGCGCGCGACGAACTCCGGCGCATAGCGCGCCTGTCCGCCGGGGCGATAGCCGTTGCCGGGATTCAGCGGATCCAGGGCGGGGTCGACCGACAGCGCGTCCCCTTCGTCCAGCACCGAGGGATCGATGCAATTCATCAGCAGCGCGCCCTGCCCGGGATGCGGTCCCACCAGCACCAGCCCCTGGACCCCGGGCATCTCCAGCCCGGCCAGGCCGGACGGCCTGCCGCCCGGGGTGCGGGCGATGCGCTCGGCGGGCGGAAGCGAGGACTGCTGGACGTAGAAGGAATACAGGCCCGCGCCGCCCGAATTGCCCAGCAGCACGATGTGCTCGAACCCCTGGCCCCGCAGGAAGGCCAGCCCGGCGGCCACGTCGTGCAGCGCGGTCTCGTGCTCCAGGCGCAGGTCGTTGCCGACCGAGCGCGCGCCCTGCGACCAGGCCGCGTAGCCGGCGCCGACGATGTCGGGGATGAGGTAGTGGCAGGCCATGAATTCGCGCGGGTGCATCACGCACACGACGGTCCGGGGACGGGGGCCCGCCGGCAGGTAGAGCGAGCCCGTGGTGGCGGCGGCGTCATCGGTGCGCAGGACGACGTTGCGGGTGGAGGCGCCGGCCGGAAGATCGCGGGGGTTCCAGTCGGTGTTCAAGAAGCCTGCGGTGACGTGCTGGGGGGCGTTGGCGCCGGTGCTCACGATGGGTCTCCTGATGACGCGGACGGCTGATGCAACCGTCTTTTGTCACATTCGACTATTTTTTGACTTAATTGTCAATACACGTTGAAATTCAGACAGAAGTGTCAAAAAAACTCGCCGACGCGCCCATTTTCCCTGGGAAGACGGGGTTTCGACATGCCATAATCGGCTCCTGGGCCGGCACCCGTTCCTGCCCCATATCCTGGAAAGTCCCTATCCGTGAACGAGCTTCCCACCAAGGCAACGATGAAAGGGGAAGTCCTGCGCGGCGCCATCCTGGACGCCGCGGCCAAGCTCTTCATCGAACGCGGCACGGGCGGCACCAGCATGCAGGACATCGCCGAATCGCTGGGCCTGAGCCGTACCGCCGTCTACTACTATTTCAAGAACAAGGACGCGATCCTGCGGGCGCTGACCGAGGAAATCCTGACCTCGGCCCGGGAACTGGCCAACGCCGCCGTCTCCCGCCAGGACCGCGATCCGGCCGAGGCGCTGCGGGAACTGGTCACCGACTACGCCAATCTCATCCTGTCGCGCCCGGCCGAGTTCCGCGTGGCCGACCGCAACGAGTCGGACCTCACGCAGCGCCAGCGCGCCTCGATGCATACGGCGCGCCGCAGCGTGCTGGCGGACTTCAGCGGCATCATCGAGCGCGGCATCCAGCTCGGCCATTTCCGCATGGCCGATCCGCATGTCGCGGCCTTCGGGCTGATCGGCATGTGCAACTGGACCGCATGGTGGTTCAAGCCCAGCGGGCGCCTGGGCCAGCAGGAAGTGGCCGAGGCCATCGCCGACATGGCCATCCATGCCCTGCGCCGCGACGAATCGCGCCGGGCGCGGGTGCCCGACGTCAAGGAGTCCCTGCGGCTGCTGCGCGAGGACCTGGCTTACCTGGAGAAGCTGGTGGTGCCCGAGGATGACGCCTCGGCCGGCCAGCGCAAATAACTGTCCGCCAGTTCGCGGAACACCCCGGCGCCCGCGTCGACGCCAGTCTCCTCGGCCAGCAGCCTTCCGACCTCGCCCGCCAGCTCCCGTGCCAGGCGGGCGTCCAGGAACAGCAGGCGCGAGCGGCGCGCCAGCACGTCCTCGACCGTGCGCGCGTATTCGTGGCGCGCGGCAAAGCGCACCATGGCCTCGGTCAATCCGCCGCCCAGTTCGCGGTCCGCGCCCGGCAGGGCAAGCAGCGCGTCCCGCTCGCTGCCATACCCCCACAGGCCCGGGGCATCGCCGATGCTGTGCCTGGCCGGCTCGGCTCCCACCAGGGCATGGTCCGCCGTCACGCAGGGACCGGCGGATGCGAGCAACCCGGCATCCAGGCAGGCGTCCAGCGTGTCCCGGGCCATGGCGCGGTACGTGGTCCACTTGCCGCCGGCCACGGTGACCAGCCCGTCGTCCTCGATCCGGACCACGTGCTCGCGGCTGACATCCTTGGTGCTGGCGTGCCCCGCCGGGCGGACCAGCGGACGCAGGCCCGCCCAGGCGCTGGAGACATCCCCGGCGCCCGGCGCGCGCGCCAGGTAGCGGCCGGCCTCGCCCAGCAGGAAGTCCACTTCTTCGGCCAGCGGGCGCGGCTCCAGCTCCAGGCCGGGCCGGGGGGTGTCGGTGGTGCCGATCACGGTCCTGCCCATCCAGGGCAGCGCGAACAGCACCCGGCCGTCGCGCGTGCGCGGCACCAGCAGCGCCCGGTCCCCGGGCAGGAAGTCGCGCGACACGACCACGTGCGCACCCTGGCTGAACACGATGGTGTCCTCGACCGCCTCCGCGCGGGCGTCCAGGCGCCGCACCGCGTCGACCCAGATGCCCGCGGCGTTCACCACGCAGGCGGCGCGCAGGACGTACGAGCGGCCGGTTTCGCGGTCCTCGCACCGCACGCCGGCCACCCTGCCCTGTTCACGGACCAGGCCGACGGCGGCGCAATGGTTGACCAGCAGCGCTCCCTCGCGCGCCGCGGTGCGCGCCAGTGCGATGGCCAGCCGGGCATCGTCGAACTGGCCGTCCCAATATTCGATGCCGCCGCGCAGCCCCTGCGTCCGCAGCCCGGGCTGGCGGGCCGTGATGGCCCGCGCGTCCAGCCAGCGCGTGCGCCCCAGGCCGGCCTTGCCGGCCAGCACGTCGTACAGGACCAGGCCCGTTCCGTAGTACGGTTTTTCCCAGAACCGGTAGGCGGGCACGACGAAGGGCAGCGGCTGCGCCAGGTGCGGCGCGTTGCGCAACAGGATCTGCCGTTCTCGCAAAGCCTCGCGCACCAGCGGAAAATTGCGTTGCTCCAGGTAGCGCACGCCGCCGTGCACGAGCTTGGTCGCGCGCGAGGAGGTGCCCTTGGCGAAGTCATGGGCCTCGACCAGCACCACGCGCAGGCCTCGCGTGGCCGCATCCAGCGCCACGCCCAGGCCGGTGGCGCCGCCGCCTATCACCGCCACGTCGTAATCCCGGGGCTCGGCCAGCCGGGCCAGCAACCCGGCCCGGTCGGTACGCAGCGGCGCCTGCGTGGACACGGTCAAGTCCGGGCCCACGCGCGGGAGCGCGCGACCGCCTCGCGCCAGCGCTCGACCTTGGCACGGCGGGCGGTCTCGGACATCGACGGCTCGAAGCGCCGGTCCAGCGCCCATTGCGAGGCGATCTCGGCCCCGTCGGCCCAGAACCCCGTGGCCAGGCCCGCCAGGTGGGCCGCGCCCAGCGCCGTCGTCTCGGTAACCTGGGGCCGCACCACCGGTACGCCCAGGAAATCGGCCTGCATCTGCATCAGCAGGTCGTTGCCGCAGGCGCCGCCGTCCACCCTCAATTCCCGGATGGCCAGGCTGGAATCGCCCATCATCGCGGTCAGCGCATCGGTGGCCTGCAACGCGATCGACTCCAGCGCCGCGCGGGCGATGTGGGCGCGGGTCGTGCCGCGCGTCAGGCCGATCAGCGTGCCGCGCGCATAGGCGTCCCAGTCGGGCGCACCCAGTCCGGTGAAGGCCGGTACCAGGTAGACGTCGCCCGCGTCGGCCACGCTGGCGGCCAGCGGCTCGACCTCGGGGGCGCTGGCGATCATCTTCAAGCCGTCGCGCAGCCACTGGATGGTGGCGCCCGCCATGAACACCGACGCCTCCAGGCAATAGGCGGTGCGCGTGGCCGGATCGGCGGCGGCCGGCCCCTGCCAGCCGACCGTGGCCACCAGCTTGTTCTGGCTGGGCATGGGCACGTTGCCGGTGTTCATCAGCATGAAGCAGCCGGTGCCATAGGTGTTCTTGACCATGCCGGGCTCGAAGCAGGCCTGCCCGAACGTGGCCGCCTGCTGGTCGCCCGCCACGCCCGCGATCGGCACCGCCGCGCCGAACAGATCGGGCTCGGTCTCGCCCAGTACCGCGCACGACGGCACCACGGCGGGCAGCACGCTGGCCGGGATGTCGAACAGGTCCAGCAATTCCTCGTCCCAGGCCATGCGATGGATGTCGAACAGCAGCGTGCGCGAGGCATTGCTGGCGTCGGTGGCGTGCACGCGGCCGTTGGTCAGCTTCCAGATCAGCCAGGCGTCGACGGTGCCGAAAGCCAGTTCGCCGTTGCGCGCACGCTGCCTGGCGCCCGGCACGTGGTCCAGCAGCCATTGCAGCTTGGAGGCGGAAAAATAGGCGTCCAGCACCAGCCCGGTCTTGCGCTGGATCAGCGCCTCATGCCCTTCCCGGCGCAATTGGTCGCAGCGATCGGCCGTGCGCCGATCCTGCCAGACGATGGCATGCGCCACCGGTTTGCCGGTGATGCGGTCCCACAGCACCGTGGTCTCGCGCTGATTCGTGATGCCGATCGCGATGGCGGGCGCACGCGAATAACCGTTGCCCACGAGCGAGGTGGGAGCCCGCGCCAGGCAGGCACGAGCCACGGCCAGTTGCGATTGCCAGATGTCCTCGGGGTCGTGCTCGACCCAGCCCGGACGGGGGAATAACTGGGGGAATTCCTTCTGGGCGACGGCGACGATCTGCCCGGCGTGGTCGATCAGCAGGGCGCGCGAACTGGTCGTGCCCTGGTCCAGCGAAAGGATGTAGCGCATACGGAGGAGACCTAGTGAAACCTGCGTTGCGTGGAGGCGTCGGCCAAGACGCAGGCAGATGGTAGCGCGAGCGACGCCCGCGCGCATCTGGCCCGACCGTACCCCTCCCGCCCCGGCCCGCCCGGCGCCGCTACGCCGCCGGCGCGGAATCGCCCGCCCGTGCCGTGGCGGGCGGACGCAGCAGCATCGCGCACAGGACCGCGGCCACCGCGCCGCATGCGGCGCCCAGGGCGAAGGCCAGCTGGTAGCCGCCATTCAGCGCGGCCGCCTCGGCGGCGCCCCGCTCCAGCAGGAAACTCGTGCGCGCCGCCGCCAGGCTGGCCAGCACGGCCAGGCCCAGCGCGCCTCCCATCATGAACGAGGTATTCACCACCCCCGAGGCCAGTCCGGCATCGCGGGGGTCCACGTCGTTCATGGCCGCCAGCAGCATGGGGTTGAACGCGATGCCCGCGCCCAGGCCAAGCAGCGACATGGCGGGCAGCACATCGATCAGGAAATCGCCCTGGATCGGCGCGCGCGCGAACAGCGCCAGCCCCACCGACGCCAGCGCCAGCCCGCAGGCCAGCGGCGCGCGGATGCCGAAGCGCATCACCAGCCGCGCCGACAGGCCGAGCGAGAACACCGCCATGATGATGTTGGCCGGCAGGAAAGCAAGGCCCACCTGCATGGGGCTGTAGCCCAGCACCACTTGCAGGTACAGCGCGGAAATGAAGAAGGCGGCGAACATGGCGGCGGCCCACAGCACGCCCGCCGCGTTGGCCGTGGCCACGTTGCGCAGCCGGAACAGCGCCAGGGGCATCAGCGGCGCGCGCACCCGGGACTCGATGGCCAGGAAAGCCGCCAGCAGGACGGCGGCGGCGCCCAGCAAGCCCAATGTATGGAAAGAGGTCCAGCCGCGTTCGTTGCCATTGACCACCGCATACACGGCCAGCATCAGCGAGGCGGTGATGGCCGCCGCGCCGGCCATGTCCAGCCGCTCGCCGGGCTGGCCGCCCTTCGCCGGCAGCAGCGCCATGCACAGGCCGTAGACGGCGGCGCCTATGGGCAGGTTGACCAGGAAGATCCAATGCCAGCTGAGCACGCTGGTCAGGAAGCCTCCCAGCAGCACGCCTATGCTGCCGCCCCCCGCGCACACGAAGCCGTAGACGCCCATGGCCTTGGCGCGGTCCTCCTGCTCGGGGAACAGCATCATGATCAGGGACAGCGACACCGCGGAAACCACCGCCCCGCCCAGGCCTTGCACCGCGCGCGCCGCCACCAGCACGGCCTGGGACTGGGCCAGCCCGCAGGCCAGCGACGCCAGGGTGAACAGCGCGATGCCGGCGACGAACAGCCGCCGGTGCCCGTACAGGTCGCCCAGCCGCCCGCCCAGCAGCAGGAAGCCGCCGAAAGTCAGCATGTAGGCGTTCACCACCCAGACCAGCGCGGTCTCGGAGAACTTCAGGTCATCGCGGATGGAAGGCAGCGCCACGTTGACGATCGTCGTGTCGAGCACGATCATCAGCACGCCCAGGCACAGCACCATCAGGGCCAGCCAGCGTTTGCGGCGGTCTAGGTCGGCAGTCACGGATGAGCTCCTCATGCCGGCACGCGGCATGGTGGATGGGTGGGGACGACAAATGTGTACAGCGTACACAAAATAACAGAGGCACGGGGACGACGTCCATCGGAACGTCGCCCCCGTGCCTGGGTTGTTGCCGTCGATATACGGAGAATCGCGGTCAGCGGATGACCATGTTGTCCCGATGCATGAGCTCGGGCTCTTCCATGCTGCCCAGCAGCGCCTCGATCCGGCTCGAGGGCTGGCGCATGATGCGGCGGGTCGCACCGGAGGAGTAGTTGATCAGCCCGCGCGCCAGTTCCTTGCCGGAGGCGTCCACGCAGGCCACGACGTCGCCGCGCTCGAACTCGCCCTCGACCGCGGTCACGCCTATGGGCAGCAGGCTCTTGTGGTCGCGGGTCAGCGCCAGGGCCGCTCCCTCGTCCACGGTGACGCGTCCGCGCAGTTGCAGGTGGTCGGCGATCCATTGCTTGCGCGCCGACAACAGCGGCAGCGAGGCGCGCAGTTCGGTCCCTATGCAGGTTCCGCCGGCCAGCCGCACCAGCACGTCCGGTTCTCGGCCCGACGCGATCACGGTATGCGCGCCGCTGCCGGCCGCCCGCTTGGCGGCCAGGATCTTGGTCAGCATCCCGCCCTTGCCCAGGCTGCTACCGGCGCCGCCGGCCATGGACTCCAGTTCGGGATCGCCCGCGCGCGCATGCGACACGAACTTCGCGTCGGGATGCTTGCGCGGATCGGCCGAATACAACCCGGCCTGGTCGGTCAGGATGATCAGGGCGTCCGCCTCGATCAGGTTGGTCACGAGCGCGCCCAGGGTGTCGTTGTCGCCGAACTTGATCTCGTCGGTGACCACCGTGTCGTTCTCGTTGATGATGGGCACCACGCCCAGGCGCAGCAGCGTGAACAGCGTCGACCGCGCGTTCAGGTAGCGCGTGCGGTCCGACAGGTCCTCATGGGTCAGCAGGATCTGCGCGGTATGCAGCGCATGTTCGGCGAATACGCTTTCGTAGGCCTGCGCCAGGCCCATCTGGCCGACCGCCGCGGCCGCCTGCAGTTCGGGTACCAGCGTGGGCCGCTTGTCCCAGCCCAGGCGCAGCATGCCTTCCGCGATGGCGCCGCTGGAGACCAGGACGACTTCCTTGCCCAGCGCGCGCAGGTGCGCGATCTGCCCGGCCCAGCGCAGCAGCGCCCGCCGGTCCAGGCCGCGTCCCTCGTCGGTGACCAGCGAAGAGCCTACTTTGATCACGAGCCGCCGGGCGGCGGCGATCACGGAGGTGCTATTCATCGTGGAACTCAATCGCCGTCGCCACCACCATCGCCGCCTTCGCCGCCGGCATCGCCGCCGTCGTCGCCGGGAGCATCTTCGGGAGTCTGCGGCCCCGCGTCACCGCCATCGGCCGGAGCACGGCGCGGCGGGCGGCGGCGGACGGGCGCCGGCTTGGCCGCGGACGCCTGGGCTTCGACGAAGCGCGGGTCCTCGTCGAAGGCCTGCTCGGCCTCGCGCTGCTCGTCCAGCCAGTTCTGGACGGCCCAGGCCAGTTCCTGGGTACCGTCGCCGGCCAGCGCGGAAATGCAGAATACCGGGCCGTCCCAGCCGAACTCCAGGCAGAACGCCTCTTTCAGGCCCTGCGGGTCGTCCACCATGTCGACCTTGTTGAGCACCAGCCAGCGCGGCTTCTCGTACAGGGCCGGGTCGTAGCGGCGCAATTCCTCGACGATGGCACGCGCCTCGTGCACGGGGTCCACCGTGGGATCCATGGGCGCCACGTCCACCAGGTGCAGCAGCAGGCGCGTGCGCGACAGGTGGCGCAGGAACTGGTGCCCCAGCCCGGCGCCCTCGGACGCGCCCTCGATCAGCCCGGGAATGTCGGCGATCACGAAGCTGCGTTCGGCATGGGTGCGCACCACGCCCAGGTTCGGATGCAAGGTGGTGAACGGGTAGTCGGCCACCTTGGGCCGGGCGTTCGACAGCTTGCGGATCAGCGTGGACTTGCCGGCGTTGGGCATGCCCAGCAAGCCGACGTCGGCCAGCACCTTCAGCTCCAGCCGCAGCTTGCGCTGTTCGCCCGGGCGGCCGTGGGTGAACTGCCGCGGCGCGCGGTTGGTGCTGGACTTGAAGTGCAGGTTGCCCAGGCCGCCGTTGCCGCCGGCGGCCAGCACGACCTTCTGGCCATGGGTAGCCAGGTCGAACAGCAGCTCGTTGGTCTCGGCGTCGTAGACCATGGTGCCCACCGGCATGCGCAGCGTGATGTCGCTGCCGCCGGCGCCATAGCGGTCGGAACCGCTGCCCTGCTCGCCGTTCTGGGCGCGGTGCAGACGGGCGTAGCGGTAGTCGATCAGCGTATTGATGTTGCGGTCGGCCACGGCGTAGACACTGCCGCCCCGCCCGCCATCACCGCCATCGGGTCCGCCGAAGGGAATGAATTTCTCGCGGCGAAAGCTCGCCACGCCATTGCCGCCCTTGCCGGCAACTACCTCGATGGTGGCTTCGTCGACGAATTTCATGCCCCCCCCTACGCGCTTCGCGCGCCCCCCAGGGGGCGATGCGGGTGGACCGGCAAAGCCGGATCCACCGCATCCCGGGAGGCGCGGCGGCGGGGTTTCAAAGATTCAAAAGAAATGACCGTGCAAGTGCCAATACTAGCGCGATCATAAAAAAAAGCCCCCACGCGTAACATCGCGCGGCGGCGCTATTTTTCCGGGAAGCCAAGGCTCCCCGTGACCACATACCCTACCCCACGAAGCCGAGCCCAGATCCAGGGCACAGCGGATCCGGCTCCGCCGGTCCGCCAGTGCCGCCCCTCGGGGCCCGGCGCCGGGCCGCCCCAAGGCGGGCCCCGGCCCCCTCGGGGGGCTGCCGCGCAGCGGCTGGGGGCTCACCATGCTGGGCGCGCGTCAGCGCGTAGGGGGGTCTATTACTTACACAGGATCGATCGAGACGGTATGCTTGCGCAGGGCGCCCTTGACCGCGAACTGCACGCGGCCGTCGACCAGCGCGAACAGGGTGTGGTCCTTGCCCACGCCGACGTTGACGCCGGGGTGGAAACGGGTGCCGCGCTGGCGCACGATGATCGAGCCAGCCGGGATCAATTCACCGCCGTAGGCCTTGACGCCCAGGCGTTTCGCTTCTGAGTCGCGGCCGTTCCGTGTGGAACCGCCGCCCTTTTTCTGTGCCATGTTTGCACTCCTGCTTGTTCGTTACCGATTCTTGCCTACATTCCGGTGCCCGGCCGCGCCGGGCTCCCATCAGGCGGAAATGGTGCCGATCTGGATTTCGGTGTAGTTTTGACGGTGGCCTTGGCGCTTCTGGTAGTGCTTGCGCCGACGCATCTTGAAGATGCGGACCTTGTCGTGGCGACCGTGTGCAAGAACCTTGGCCGTGACCACGGCACCGGACAGAAGAGGCGCGCCGATCTTGAGTTGATCGCCTTCGCCCACTGCCAGGACCTGGTCCAGCGTGATCTCTTGCCCGATGTCTGCCGGTATCTGTTCTATCTTCAGTTTTTCGCCAGCGGCAACGCGATACTGCTTGCCACCGGTTTTTATGACCGCGTACATGGGATGACCTCTTGGATTGTTCAAAGCTCGAACCCCCAATGGGGGTCGAACCATAGACTATAACCGGAGTTGTACCGCGGCGTCAATCCCGGCATCGCCCCGCGCACAGCCCCGGTATAATTTCGTTGCCACGGCGCTTTCGAGCGCCGCCGCCCGCTCGCGGGCCTCTCTGTACGCCATGCCGCCGGTTGTTGCATCTCGGCTTTTGTTGCACACCTGGCCGGCAACGGCCAGTCTACCCACGGATTCCCCTTGAGCCTGCCGACCCTGTTCGCCCCCATCGCCGACGACATGCAGCGCGTCGATGCCGTCATCCGGGCACGACTCGACTCCGACGTCCCGCTCATCCGCACCATCGCCGACTACATCATAGGCGCGGGCGGCAAGCGGATGCGGCCTGCCCTGCTGCTGATGGTCGCCCGGGCGCTGGGATACGAGGGGCAGCAGCATCATTTGCTGGCCGCGGTGGTGGAATTCATCCATACGGCCACGCTGCTGCACGACGACGTGGTCGACGAATCGGCGCTGCGGCGGGGCCGCGCCACGGCCAACGCGGTCTTCGGCAACGCCGCCAGCGTGCTGGTGGGCGACTTCCTGCATTCCCGCTCGTTCCAGATGATGGTCGAGACCGGCTCGGTCCGCGTCATGCAGATCCTGGCCGATGCCACCAACGTCATTGCCGAGGGCGAGGTGCTGCAACTGCTGAACGTGCACGACCCCCTGGTGACCGAGGAGCGCTATCTGCAGGTGGTGCGCTACAAGACCGCCCGGCTGTTCGAGGCCTCGGCCCAGCTGGCCGCGGTGCTGGCCGGCGCCACGCCCGACCAGGAAGCCGCGGCGGCGGAATACGGCCGGCGCGCCGGCACGGCATTCCAGCTGATCGACGACGTGCTCGACTACAGCGGCGAGGCCGAGGCGCTGGGCAAGAACCTGGGCGACGACCTGCGCGAAGGCAAGCCCACGCTGCCGCTGATCCGCCTGCTGGACGTGGGCACGCCGGCGCAGCAGACACTGGTGCGCACCGCGATCGAAAACGGCGAAGGCGATTTCGCCGCCGTCGCCGCCGCGATCCGGGAATCGGACGCCCTGGACTACACCCGCGCCCGGGCCCGGATCGAGGCGGACGCGGCGATCACGGCGATTTCCGGCTACCCCGTTTCCGCTTTCCGGGATTCTCTGCTAGAATTCTGCGCTTTCGCGATCAACCGAGATCGCTGAAAAAAGCAAGACGGCCTGCCGGGCAAGTTGTACAGCCCGTAGCCGGCAGGCCGGACCGACAAGTCGGGGCGTAGCTCAGCCTGGTAGAGTACTGCGTTCGGGACGCAGGAGTCGGAGGTTCGAATCCTCTCGCCCCGACCATTGATCTGGTCGACAAGCCTGTAGCCAGGCACGCAAGCGCACAGCTCAGGCTGTGCGTTTTTGTTTGTGCACGCAGGATGCCCGCGCCATGAAAACCTCTCCAGCCCTCGTGGCCCAGCACGCCTTCACCATCGAGACGCCCGGCCGCCGCCTGATCGAAATCACCGGGCACGTCCGGCGCCACGCGCGGGAAAGCGGCATGAATGCCGGCGTGGCGCACGTCTTCGCCCACCACACCAGTTGTTCGCTGCTGGTGACCGAAAACGCCGATCCCGACGTGCTGGCCGACCTGGAACGCTATTTTTCACGCCTGGTCCCGGACGGCGATCCGCTGTATGCGCACGATGCCGAAGGCCCGGACGACATGCCGGCCCACGTCAGGGCGGCGTTGACCGCGGCAAGCGTGACGCTGCCGCTGGCCGGCGGCGACCTGGCGCTGGGAACCTGGCAGGGCGTCTACCTGTGGGAACACCGCCGGCGCCCGCACCGCAGGCGCATCACCGTGACGCTGGTCGGCTGCTGACGGCGGCCCAGGCGGGATCATCCGCCCGCCCGCATGCCGGTCACTGCGTGTTGCGGCCCGCCATGGCGTCGGCGTAGCGGTCCCAGTGGCGCACGCGATAGGCCAGGTCCGACGCCTTGGCGCCGGCCGGGCCGCCGCCCGAGCAGAGCACGCCGTTGCGCAGCAGGTGCTGGATCGTATTGGGAAGCAAGGGGCGCCACTCGTCGTGCACCGGGCGCTGCCAGCCGGCACCGGGCCGGTACAGGGCCACGGTGCGCCACTCGCGCGTCCCGCAACGGACCGACTCGTACGAGATGTTCTCGGCCCCCATGTCGCTGACCGCGCGCAGCGTATAGCGCACGATCAGCCCCGGGGCGATCTGGATGGAGCGCGGATCCACGCCGAAGCGGAAACGTTCGTTGCGCGACAGGTTTTCCACGGGCAGCACGTCGGCCTCGGTGGGCACGGGCGGCAATTCCGACTTCAGGGCTTCCCATCCGGCATCGGGCAACGTGCGCTGGGCATCGATGTCGTCCAGCAGGTAGTTGCCCTCGCCTCGCGGCTGGCTGCCGCAGGCGGCAAGAAGCAGGGCCAGGCATCCGGCGCCGGCCCAGGCGGCGGCGCGCAGGGCCCGGCGGGCAGGACGCACCCCGGCGAACTGACTAGGCATAAGTGTTTTCCATATACAGGTTGCACCCGACACGATACCTGAACCCCGCGCAGGAGGTCGCGGGGGTTCAGACCTCGGGGGCTTCCTTGGACAGGGACGCCTGCGGTTCGCCCTGGCCGCGCCGGTGCGAACCGATGTGCTGGCGCAGGTACCGGGTCTCGTGGTTCCGGCGGAAGAGCACGACCGCAAGCTCGTTCAAGGCCAGCGTATAGACGTCGCGCTTGAACTCGATGACCGATTCCAGCGGAACCCAGTAGGAACTCCAGCGCCACGCGTCGAACTCCGGATGCGACGACGCCCGCAGGCAGACGTCGCAATCGCGCCCCTGCATCCGAAGCAGGAACCAGATCTGCTTCTGACCTTTGTAGTGCCCGCGCCATTCACGCCTGACGAAGTGTTCGGGCACGTTATAGCGCAACCAGTCGCGTGTTCTACCCAATATGCGGACATGCTCGGGCCGCAGGCCCACTTCTTCGTGGAGCTCGCGGAACATCGCCTGGACAGGGCTTTCACCGTGCTTGATGCCGCCCTGCGGGAACTGCCAGGAATGTTCGTTGACGCGCTTGCCCCAGAAGACCTCGTTCTTCTGGTTGACGAGGATGATGCCGACGTTGGGACGGTAACCTTCACGATCCAGCATGAGCCACCCCAGCGATTCTCATACAATTGAGTCAATTATAGGCCCAGGGGGCCGAACTCGTATCCACCCACGTGAGCACCGCAATGCGCGCATCGCAGTTCCATATCGGCACCCTCAAGGAAGCACCGTCCGACGCCGAGATCGTCAGCCACCAGCTCATGACCCGCGCGGGCATGATCCGCAAGCTGGCCGGCGGCATCTACAACTATATGCCCATCGGCCTGCGGGTCATCCGCAAGGTCGAGGCCATCATCCGCGAGGAAATGAACCGCGCCGGCGCGCTCGAGCTGCTGATGCCGGTGGTGCAGCCCGCCGAGCTGTGGATGGAATCGGGCCGCTGGGAACAGTACGGCCCCGAGCTGCTGCGCATGAAGGACCGCCACGGCCGCGACTTCGTGCTGCAGCCGACCTCGGAAGAGGTCATCACGGACATCGCCCGCAACGAGATCCACAGCTGGCGCCAGCTTCCCAAGAATTTCTACCACATCCAGACCAAGTTCCGCGACGAGCGCCGGCCGCGCTTCGGCGTCATGCGGGGCCGCGAGTTCACGATGAAGGACGCCTATTCCTTCGATCGCGACGAAGCCGGCGCCCAGAAGAGCTACGACGCCATGTACGACGCATACATGCGCATCTTCACCCGCATGGGGCTGACCTTCCGCGCCGTGGCGGCCGACACCGGCTCCATCGGCGGCACGCGCAGCCATGAATTCCAGGTCATCGCCGACACCGGCGAGGACCTCATCGTCTACAACCCGGCCACCCAGTACGCCGCCAACATCGAGCTGGCCGAGGCCCCCTGCCTGGTCGCCCAGCGCGCGGCGCCCGGCCGGGCCCTGGAGAAAACCCCGACCCCCGGCGCCACCAAGTGCGAAGCCGTGGCCCAGATGCTGGGCCTGCCGCTGGCCAGCCACGTGAAATCCCTCGCGCTGGCGGTCGAACCGGAAGAGCCCGGCAAGCCGGTCCAGATCTGGCTGCTGCTGGTGCGCGCCGACCATGAACTGAACGAGATCAAGGCCGGCAAGATCCCCGGCCTGGACCGTGGCTACCGCTTCGCCACCGATGCCGAGATCGTCGAGCACTTCGGCTGCGTGCCGGGCTTCATCGGGCCCGTGGGCACCGCCAAGCCGGTCAAGGTGGTGGCCGATCGCACCGTTGCCAACCTGCACGACTTCGTCACCGGCGCCAACCAGGCCGACCACCACTACGTGGGGGTGAACTGGGGACGCGACCTGCCCGAGCCCGACCTGGTGGCCGACCTGCGCAACGTCGTCGACGGAGACCCGTCGCCGGACGGCAGCGGCCCGCTGGCGATCCAGCGCGGAATCGAGGTCGGCCATGTGTTCTTCCTGGGCACCAAGTATTCCGAGGCGCTCAAGGCCACCTACCTGGACGAGACCGGCAAGCCCGCGCTGCTGCAGATGGGCTGCTACGGCATAGGCGTCACGCGCCTGCTGGGCGCCGCCATCGAACAGCATCACGACGGGCGCGGCATCATCTGGCCGCGCGCGCTGGCGCCATTCGAGGTGGTCGTCTGCCCGGTGGGCTGGGGCAAGAGCGAAGCGGTGCGCGAAGCCGCGACCAAGCTCTACGAAGGCCTGAAGGAAGCCGGCGTCGACGCGATCCTGGACGACCGCGACGAACGCCCGGGCGTGATGTTCGCCGACTGGGAGCTCATCGGCGTGCCGGTGCGCGTCACCATCGGCGACCGCGGCCTGAAGGAGGGGCAGATCGAACTGCAGGGCCGCCGCGACGAAGCGGCCGCCAAGATCCCCGTGGGCGAAGCGCTGGCCGCCACGCTGGCCCGGCTGGCGCAGGCCAACTGACCGCCGCTATTCCAGCCGGATGTTGCGCGTCCGGATGACCTCGGCCCACTTGTCGCGCTCGTGCTCGATGAAGGCCGAGAACTGGGCGCGCGACATGGGCGGGGACACCAGTCCCGACTCCTGCATGTAGCGCTGCACCGCAGGCGCCCGCAGGGCCTGCGCCACGTCGCGATGGATCTTGTCCTGGATCGCCTCCGGCGTCGCGGACGGCACGAAGAAGCCGAACCAGCTTCCGGATACCACGCCCGGCACGCCCGCCTGCACCACGGTGGGCAGGTCCGGCGCGTCGGCCAGGCGCTCGTCGGCGGCCACCGCCAGCGCCCGCAGCTTGCCCTGCCTGGCCAGGGCAAGGGACGCGGGGAAGTGGAACATGGCATCGACATGGCCGGCCAGCAGGTCGGTCAAGGCTGGCCCCGCCCCCTTGTAAGGCACGTGCAGGATGGAAATGCCCGCGCGGGACGCCAGCAGCTCGGCCGTCAGGTGCGGGCTCGAACCGTTCCCGGTCGAGGCGAACTTCACCTCACCGGGCCGGGCCTTCGCATAGGCCACCAGTTCGGCCACCGACCGGACGGGCAGCCCGGGCCGCACGTACAGCACGTTGGGCGCGGTGCCTATGGTCGTGCCGCCGCCCCGGTTTTCCACGACCACGCTCTGCTTCCATGACTGGCCCAGCTCGGCCGCCAGCTGCCTGACCAGTCCGTCGGTCAGGCCGCCCGGCGGATAGGGCACGATCACCTGGACCGTGCGCCCCGGAAATCCCGCCGCGGGCGGCTCGGCGGCCCCGGCGCTTCCTCCCGCCCAAGCGGCCGCCGCCATGCAGAACACTCCTCCGACCCTGCGCCCCACCCTTTCCAGAACGATCATCGAACGTCTCCTTGGTCATGTGGTCATCGGCGCCGCTGGCGGGCGCCCGTATATGATTGATTAAATCAACCATATAGTTGATGGTATCCACAAAAAAGGACGTCCACAATCCCGGTACGGGCGGCGATTACTCCGGCCTGCCGGATTGAACAGCGGCCCCCTGCTCCACCGCCCACTGGACCACCTGCGCGGCCAGCGCGTCGGTGGCCAGGCCGAAGGCCGACACCACGGCCGGCACCTCGACCCCGCCCGCCGGCTGCGCGACCTCGAAGCTGCGCGAGGCCACCACGCGCCGCGTCGAGGTCGAGATCAACCGCACGTCCAGGCTGACGACCGCATGGGGCACCGCGCCGCGGTATTCGCTCTGGAAGGCCCGCAGGTCGCTGTCCAGCTCCAGGTCCGCGCGCACGTTGCTGTCGGTGGTCGACACCGACGCGACGCGGCCGTCCAGCCTGAAGGCCTGCGCCAGGCGGGTGCGCACCAGGGTCGGCGGCGCGTCGGTCCAGCGCGCTCCGCCATAGGTGCTGATCTGGTCGCCCTGGACGATGACGGCGATGCGCGCGCTGTCCAGCACGGCGTTGGCATGGGGGCTGCGTATGCGCAGCGACCAGGCCTGGGCCCTGCCTCCCGGCGCAGGCGCCGCCTGCGTGGCCGGCAGCCGGTAGATGTCGACCGTCTTCTGTTCCGGCAGCAGCGTGCACGCCGAAGCCAGCACCGCCAGCGACATGCCCGCCCAACGGATGATTGCGCCCGCGCGTCTCATGGGGTGAACTCCTTGGGTTGTTCGCGGCCCAGCAGGTAGTCGGCCGGATTGTCCTCGAGGCGGCGGGTGATGGCCCGCAGCGACGCCATCGTCGCCTGCATCTCGCGCAGCGCGCCGCCCAGCTCGCTCAGGCTCTGGGCGCCGCTGCCCAGCGCGCCGCGATTCTCCTGCACCAGCCGGTCGATGCTGTCGCTGGCGCGCGCCAACGAGGCCATGGCCTGCTGGGCGCTCTGCATGGTGTCCTTCCCCTGCGAGCCGACCAGTTCGTCGGTGTGCGTCATCAGCGAGTTGGCCTTGGCCAGGGCCTCGGACGTCTGCCGGCCGATCTCGCCCAGTTGCCCGCTCAGCTTCGCGAAGCCCTCGCGCTGCGCGGCCAGCTCGGCGGTGCTTTCCTCGAGATGTTCCAGGATGCGGCTGATCTGCCGGGCATTCTGGGGCGACATGATCTGGCGCGCGCTGGCGACCATCTCGTTGATGTTCAGCATCAGGTCCTCGCCGCCCGCCAGCAGCTGGGTGATGGGCGACGGCAGGGCCACGATGACCGGCACCTCGTCGCCCTTGGGCAGAAGGCGCGGGCTCTCGGGCGTGCCGCTGCCGAGCTGGATCACCGAGGTACCGGTGACGCCGGTCAGGCGCAGGCGCGCCACCGTGTCCTCCTTGACCGGCACGTCGCTGGCGATCCGTATCCGCGCCACCACCTTGCGCGGGTCCACGGGATCGAGCCGCAGCCGCGCCACGTCGCCCACCTTGATGCCGCTGTACATGACGGCGCTGCCCTCGGACAGTCCGTTGACCGCTTCGTTGAACACGATGTCGAACTGCGCCACGCTGGCGTCCGAATGGCTCTTGGCCAGCCACAGCGCGAACAGCAGGGCCCCCGTCACCGCGATGACGAGGAACAGGCCGATCACGACATGATGCGCCCGGGTTTCCATCTACTCCTCCTTGCGCGGCCGTTCGGCCGCCCGCGACGCCGCGCGTCCGCGCGGCCCCTGGAAATACTCCTGTATCCACGGATCGTCGACCCGCTCCACCACTTCCAGCCGGTCCACCACCAGCACCTTGCGCTGCGACAGCACCGCCACCCGGTCGCAAATGGCGTAGAGCGTATCCAGATCATGCGTGACCAGGAACACGGTCAACCCCAGCGCGTCCCGCAAGGTGAGGATCAGGTCGTCGAAGGCGGCCGCGCCGATCGGATCCAGTCCCGCCGTGGGCT
Organism: Pigmentiphaga sp. NML030171; assembly: GCF_002188635.1. Taxonomy (GTDB): domain Bacteria; phylum Pseudomonadota; class Gammaproteobacteria; order Burkholderiales; family Burkholderiaceae_B; genus Pigmentiphaga; species Pigmentiphaga daeguensis. The sequence continues at coordinate 91,778 of NZ_NINX01000055.1, forward strand.
CGTCCAGGAACAGCAGGTCGGGATCCAGCGCCAGGGCGCGTGCCAGCGCCGCCCGCTTGACCATGCCGCCCGACAGCGAGGCCGGGGACTTGGCGCCGGCCTCGACCGGCAGGCCCGCCAGCGCCAGCTTGAGCCGCGCCAGCCGCTCGGCCTCGGGCCGCGCCAGGCCCGCGTGCTCGATCAGCGGCAGCGCGGCGTTCTCGGTCACGGACAGCGAGGAGAACAGCGCGCCGCGCTGGAACAGCACCCCCATCCGGCGCTCCTGGCGCGAACGCAGCTCGGGGGACAGCTCGTCCAGCGCCTGGCCGAACACCTGCACGCTGCCGGCGGTCGGCCGCCGCAGCCCCACGATGGAACGCAGCAGCACCGACTTGCCCGAGCCCGACCCGCCCACCACGCCCAGGATCTCGCCCCGGCGGATGTCCAGGTCCAGCCCTTCGTGCACGGTCTGGGCGCCGAAGCGGTTGACCAGCCCGCGCACGCGCACGATGGGTTCGTCGGCCGTCACCATCCCATCTCCATGAAGAACAGCGCCGCCAGCGCGTCGATCAGGATCACCATGAAGATCGCCTGCACGACGCTGGAGGTGGTGTGCTCGCCCACGGACTGGGCACTGCCGCTGACCTTGAAGCCCTCCAGGCAGCCGATCACGGCGATGATGAAGGCCAGGATCGGCGCCTTGACGATGCCCACGTAGAAATGCCGCACGTCCAGGCTCTCGCGCAGGGTGGACAGGAACAGCGACGGCGGGATGTCCAGGCTCCAGGCACAGACCACCATGCCGCCGGCGATGCCGGTCAGCATGGACATGAAGGTCAGCACGGGCAGCGACACCAGCATGGCCAGCACGCGCGGCAGCACCAGCATGTTGATGGGGTCGAGCCCGAGGGCCCGGATGGCGTCGATTTCCTCGTTGGCCTTCATCGAGCCGATCTGCGCGGTGAAGGCGCTGGCGGTCCGGCCCGCCATCAGGATGGCGGTCAGCAGCACGGCGAACTCGCGCAGGAAGGCGAAGCCGACCAGGTTGATCGTATAGAGCGTGGCGCCGAAGTCCCGCAGCACCGTGGCGCCCAGGAAGGCCACGACGGCGCCGACCAGGAAAGTCAGCAAGGCGATGATGGGAACGGCGTTCAGTCCGATCTGCTCGATCTGGGCGACGGTGGCCGTGAGTCGCCACGTGCGCGGACGCACCAGCGAACGGCCCAGGCTTTCGAGCGTCAGGCCGATGAACCCGCACAGGCCCGCGGCGTGCTTCCAGAACTGCTCGGCGGCTTCGCCCACGTGGCACAGCAGCTCGGCCACCGGCGACGGCGGCTCGGGTGGCTTGCATTGCTGGACCGCGCCCTGGGCGCGGATGATGGTGTCGAGCAAGGCGCGGCGCGATGCCTCCACCGGGGGGCCGGAGGCCAGCAACCCGGGCAGGCGCTCCGCGCCCAGCAGGTCGACCAGCAGCGCGGCGCCCGCGGTGTCCAGGACGCCCAGCCGGCTGAGGTCCAGCACGCGCACCTGGGGGACCGCATCGAAACGGGCGGTCTCGCGGCGCAGGGCCTCGAAGCCCGCCAGCGACCAGTCGCCCTCGACCGACAGGCGGCCGTCGCCGGCTGCGGCATCCCACACTAGACGGCCTGGCTGCGGCGCTGCGCTCATCGTTCCTGGAGACGGGACCACGGAACCGCGATTGTCGGGGCTTTACTTGAGTCCAGGCAAGCCTTTCATGCCGCGCAGCGCCTTCATGCCGCCCATGGCGCGCATCATCTTGGCCATGCCGCCTTTCTTCATCTGCTTCATCATGGCCTGCATCTGCTCGAACTGCGACAGCATGCGGTTGACCTCCTGCACCTGCACGCCGGCGCCGGTGGCGATGCGGCGCTTGCGCGAGGCCTTGATCAGCTCGGGCTTGGCACGCTCGAGCTCGGTCATGGAGTTCAGGATGCCTTCCATGCGCCGGATCTGCTTGCCAGCCTGCTTGCTGTCGATTTGCGAGGCCGCCTGCGAGAATTGCGCCGGCAGCTTCTCCAGCAGCGAGCCCATGTCGCCCAGGTTCTTCATCTGCGCGATCTGGGCGCGGAAATCGTTCAGGTCGAACTTGTCGCCCGACTTGAGCTTGGCGGCCAGCTTCTGCGCCTCGTCCACGTCGATCGCGCGCTGGGCTTCCTCGACCAGCGACAGGATGTCGCCCATGCCCAGCACCCGCTGCGCCATGCGCTCGGGATGGAAGGGCTCGAGGCCGGACAGCTTCTCGGACACGCCGACGAACTTCAGCGGCTTGCCGGTGACGTGGCGCACCGACAGCGCGGCGCCGCCGCGCGCATCGCCATCCAGCTTGGTCAGGACCACGCCGGTCAGCGGCAGGGCGTCGTTGAAGGCCTTGGCCACGTTGACCGCGTCCTGGCCCAGCATGGCGTCGACCACGAACAGGGTCTCGATCGGCTCGAGCAGGGCATGCAGCGCGCGGATCTCGTTCATCAGCGCCTCGTCGATGCCCAGGCGGCCGGCCGTATCGACGATCAGCACGTCGTAATGGTGCTTGCGGGCATGGTCGAGCGCGTTGCGGGCGATGGCCTCGGGCGCCTGGTCGGCCGACGAGGGCAGGAAGTCGACGCCGGCCTGCGCGGCCACGGTCTTCAACTGCTCGATGGCGGCGGGACGGTAGACGTCGGCGCTGACCACCAGCACCTTCTTCTTGCCCGTCTTGCGGCCGTTCTGGACATGGCCGCCTTCGGCCAGCCAGCGGGCCAGCTTGCCGGTGGTGGTGGTCTTGCCCGAGCCCTGCAGGCCCGCCATCAGGATCACGGCGGGGGGCTGCTGGGCCAGCGACAGCTCGCTCGCGTGGGGTCCGAGGTCGCCGCCCATGAGGGCGGTGAGTTCCTTGTGGACCACGCCCACCAGCGCCTGGCCGGGCGTCAGGCTGCCCATGACGTCCTCGCCCAGCGCCTTTTCCTTGACCCGCGCGACGAACTCGCGCACGACCGGCAGGGACACGTCGGCTTCCAGCAGCGCCAGACGGACTTCGCGCAGCATTTCCTGCGTATTCGCCTCGGTCAGGCGCGCTTCCCCCTTCAGGGTCTTGACGACGCGCGACAGGCGGGCGGTAAGGTTATCGAGCATGAATGGGATTCGCTTACACTTCCATGGATATGGGAATTGTATTGCACGCACTGGCTGCGGCCGGTTACGCCTTGTTGACGGTATTCGCGTGGCGAGCCGTCTCGTCGCACCCCGAACCCCGGACCGGCTCCGCCGAGCGCCTGGGGCTGGCGCTGGTGCTGATCCTGCACGGCCTGGCGGTCCAGCAGGCCATGCTGGGGGACGGCAACCTGAAGCTGGGCTTCGCTCTGGGCATCTCGGCCGCGCTGTGGCTGGGCCTGGTCGTCTTCTGGGCCGAAAGCCTGTGGGTGGCCATCGACGGCCTGCGGCTCTGGCTGATGCCGCTGGGCGTGATCGGCACCGTGCTGCCCGTGGTCTTTCCCGAGGGCCGCGTCATCGCCCATGCCGACAGCGGCTGGCTGCGCGTGCACCTGGCCATCGCGCTGGCCGCCTACAGCATGATCACCATCGCCGCCCTGCACGCGCTGCTGATGGCCTCGGCCGACCGGCGCCTGCACGACATCTCGGCCAGCAACCCGCCCCAGCCCCGGCACTCGGCCCGGGTCTACGCCCGCCTGTTCGACGCCGTGCCGCCCCTGCTGGTGCTCGAACGCCTGCTGTTCCGGCTGATCTGGGTCGGCTTCGTGCTGCTGACCCTGGCCGTCATCAGCGGCATCGTCATCTCCGAGTCGCTGTCGGGCACCGCGCTGCCCCTGGACCACAAGACCGTCTTCACGCTGCTCTCATGGCTGACCTTCGGCCTGCTGCTGCTGGGACGCCAGGTCTGGGGCTGGCGCGGCCGCATCGCGCTGCGCTGGACGCTGGTCGGCTTCGCCTTCCTGCTGCTGGCCTACACCGGCACCCGGTTCGTGCTCGAGTTCATCCTGCACCGCTAGAAACCAGGACCCCCAACCACCATGGGCAAGCTACTTTTCTGGGTGTTCGTCATCGTGGTCGCCCTGCTGGTGGCCCGCATCGCCGCCCGCAGCGCGGTCAAGGGCCACCGCCGCGAATCGCGTCGGGCCGACGCCAGCCGCTTCCCGGCCGACGGCATGGTGCGCTGCGCCCATTGCGGCATCCACCTGCCGCCGTCCGAAGCCGTGCGGCGCAAGGGCTATAACTATTGCAGCCTGGCCCACTCGCTGAAGGGTCCCGGCAAATGAACGTCGCCGCGCGGCTGGACGGCCAGGGCTGGATCGACCACCCCGCCGTGCGCCGGGTCCCTTCCCCCAACACCGACGAGCGGCCCCCCGGCACGGAAATCTCGCTGCTGGTCCTGCACAACATCAGCCTGCCGCCCGGCGAATTCGGCGGCCCCTACGTCGAGGCCCTGTTCACCAACACCCTCGATTGCGATGCCCACCCCTGGTTCGACTGCCTGCGCGGCCTGAAGGTCTCGGCCCACTTCCTGATCGACCGCAACGGCGCCATCGTCCAGTTCGCCAGCACCGACCGCCGGGCCTGGCACGCCGGCGTCTCCTGCCACGACGGCCGCGAACGCTGCAACGACTTTTCCATCGGCATCGAACTCGAAGGCTGCGACACCGTGCCCTTCACCGACGCCCAGTACCGCGCCCTGGCCTGGCTCACCCCGGCCCTGCGCGCCCGCTACCCCCTGCAGGCCGTCCGCGGCCACGAGCACATCGCCCCCGGCCGCAAGACCGACCCCGGCCCCGCCTTCGACTGGGCCCGCTACGGCCGGGAAACGGGCTGGACCGCCCTTCCCCTCCTGTAGAATCTCGCCCTCGCCAACCCCGGCCCGCCCACGCCCAGCCCGCGCCCGCTCTGTTTCACGCGCTGCAAACGCCGCATTTCACGCGTGCCTCGTGCACCTTTCGTCGTGAAACACGCATGGTTGCTGGCTGTCTAATAAATAGAGCCCGATTTGCCTATGCGAGCGCCGGATTCTCTCCGCCAGCAACATTTTGACACTTGCCGTACAATCTGCCCCCCCCTAGAATTAGTGCCTTGCCGGTCACACACCACTAGATGTAGTGCCCGCGCTGCAAGGGAGGGGGAAAACATGGCTTATCCAGACCAGCCCGGATGTGCGGCGGCCACTGCCGCGCACCTCGTCGTTAGGCCCCAAGCCGCGCTCCGGCGCGGCCTGACGCCCTTGTAATCAAGAATATTCGCTGCAAATCCCAGAACACCGAGTACCGGCGCGGCCCCCCGCGCCTTCATGCATCCAGGAGGCCTTATGCAACTCTCGACTCCCTCGGCCCAATCGACCGCTGCGCCGCTAGCTTCCAAGCCCGCACAGACCGAAGCCGACCAGACCGCGTATTCCGACCACAAGGTCATCCGGCGCAACGGCGCCGTGGTCGGATTCGAACCCGGCAAGATTTCCATCGCGCTGACCAAGGCCTTCCTGGCCGTCAACGGTGGCCAGGGCGCTGCTTCCGCGCGTGTGCGCGAGCTCGTCGAAGGCCTGACCAAACAGGTCGTCCACGCGCTGGTCCGCCGCCAGCCCAGCGGCGGCACGGTCCATATCGAAGACATCCAGGACCAGGTCGAACTGGCGCTGATGCGCTCCGGCGAGCATGACGTCGCGCGCGCCTACGTGCTGTACCGTGAAAAGCGCGCCCAGCAGCGTGCGCTGATGCACACCTCGCCCGACCAGGCGGTCGTGCACGTCACCGAGAACGGCCTGCGCATCCCGCTCGACCCCCAGCACCTGCAGGCCATCATCCAGGCCGCGTGCTCGGGCCTGGAGGAATTCGTCTCGGCCGAGGGCATCTTCAAGGAAACCGTCAAGAACCTGTACGACGGCGTCTCCACCGACGAGATCTTCAAGTCCGCCATCCTGGCCGCGCGCTCGCAGCTGGAAAAGGATCCGGCCTACAGCACGGTCACGGCACGTCTCTTGCTGCACACCATCCGCAAGGAAGTGCTGGGCGAGGAGGTCGAACAAGCCGCCATGGCCACGCGTTACGCCGAATATTTCCCGCAATTCATCGCTCGCGGCATCGAGGGCGGCCTGCTTGACCCCAAGCTGGCCACCTTCGACCTGGCGCGCCTGGGCGCGGCGCTGAAGGATACGCGCGACCTGCAGTTCACCTACCTGGGCCTGCAGACCCTGTACGACCGCTACTTCCTGCACATCAAGGGCACCCGCATCGAGCTGCCGCAGGCCTTCTTCATGCGCGTCGCGATGGGCCTGGCCCTGGAAGAAACCGACCGCGAAGCCCGCGCCATCGAGTTCTACAACATCCTGTCGTCGTTCGACTTCATGAGCTCGACGCCGACCCTGTTCAACGCCGGCACCCTGCACTCGCAGCTGTCGTCGTGCTACCTGACCACGGTGGCCGACAGCCTGGAAAGCATCTACGACGCCATCAAGGAAAACGCGCTGCTGGCCAAGTACGCCGGCGGCCTGGGCAACGACTGGACCCCCGTGCGCGCGCTGCGCAGCCACATCAAGGGCACCAACGGCGAAAGCCAGGGCGTGGTCCCCTTCCTGAAGGTGGTCAACGACACCGCGGTGGCGGTCAACCAGGGCGGCAAGCGCAAGGGCGCCGTGTGCACGTACCTCGAGACGTGGCACCTGGACATCGAGGAATTCCTCGAACTGCGCAAGAACACCGGCGACGAGCGCCGCCGCACCCACGACATGAACACGGCCAACTGGATCCCCGACCTGTTCATGAAGCGCGTCATGGACAATGCCGAATGGACCCTGTTCTCGCCGTCCGACTGCCCCGACCTGCACGACAAGGTCGGCAAGGAATTCGAGAAGGCCTACCTGGGCTATGAAGCCAAGGTCGCCAGCGGCGAACTGAAGCTCTTCAAGAAGATCCCGGCCATGTCGCTGTGGCGCAAGATGCTCTCGATGCTGTTCGAGACCGGCCACCCGTGGATCACGTTCAAGGATCCCTGCAACATCCGCTCGCCCCAGCAGCACGTCGGCGTCGTCCACAGCTCCAACCTGTGCACCGAGATCACGCTGAACACCAACGAGTCCGAGATCGCGGTCTGCAACCTGGGTTCGGTCAACCTCGTCGCGCACCTGAAGACCAACGCCGACGGCACGGTCGAGCTCGACCACGACAAGCTGCGCAGCACGATCCACGTCGCCATGCGCATGCTCGACAACGTGATCGACATCAACTATTACGCCGTCGACAAGGCCCGCAACTCCAACCTGCGCCATCGTCCCGTCGGCATGGGCATCATGGGCTTCCAGGATGCGCTGCACATCATGCGCGTGCCCTACGCGTCGGATGCCGCCATCGAATTCGCCGACCGCTCGATGGAAGCGGTGTGCTACTACGCCTACCTCGCGTCGACCGAACTGGCCGAGGAACGCGGCCGCTACTCGTCGTTCGAAGGCTCGCTGTGGGACCGCGGCATTCTTCCGCAGGATTCCATCAAGCTGCTGCGCGAAGAGCGCGGAGGCTACGTCGACATCGACGAAAGCGCGTCGATGGACTGGAATGCGTTGCGCGAGCGCATCAAACTGCATGGCATGCGCAATTCGAACTGCATCGCTATTGCCCCGACGGCGACGATTTCCAATATCATTGGCGTATCTGCGTGCATTGAACCGACTTATCAGAACTTGTACGTCAAATCGAATCTCTCCGGCGAATTCACGATCGTCAACGATTACTTGGTGCGTGATCTCAAGAAGCTCGGGCTGTGGGACGAGGTGATGATCGCAGACCTGAAGTACTTCGATGGCAGTCTCGCCAAGATCGACCGGGTGCCTCCCGAGCTGCGCAAGCTGTATGCGACGGCCTTCGAGGTAGAGCCCCGTTGGCTCGTGGAATGCGCGGCGCGCCGCCAGAAGTGGATCGACCAGTCGCAATCGCTCAATATCTATATGGCGGGCGCATCGGGCAAGAAGCTGGACGAGACGTACAAGCTGGCCTGGCAGCGCGGCCTGAAGACCACCTACTACCTGCGCACCCTGGGTGCGACCAGCGCTGAAAAATCGACCGGACGCGGCGGCGAATTGAACGCCGTGCCCACGGCCTCGTCCAATGCGGGAATGTCCGCGGCGGGCACCAACCTTCCGGAACCGGAAATCGTCGGGGCGGTATGCACCATGAAGCCGGGTGACCCTGGCTTCGAAGAGTGCGAAGCCTGCCAATAACCCCCGCTGAATACCGGAGTCGATCTATGTTGTCTTGGGACGAAGAAGTATCCACCCCCTCCGCCACGCCGGCCCTGCAGCCGGCGGGCACCGCCGCGCCGCGCGAACACGCCGGCGCGTTCGACGAGGTCGCGCTGGCCGCGGGCGCTGCGGCGCCCGGCACCGCCTCCTCGCGTCGCGTCAACATCGCGGACAAGCGCATCATCAACGGCCAGACGGACGTCAACCAGCTGGTCCCGTTCAAGTACAAGTGGGCTTGGGAAAAATACCTGGCCACCTGCGCCAACCACTGGATGCCGCAGGAAATCAACATGTCGCGCGACATCGCGCTGTGGAAGAACCCCGAGGGCCTGACCGAGGACGAGCGCCGCATCATCAAGCGCAACCTGGGGTTCTTCGTCACGGCCGACTCGCTCGCCGCGAACAACATCGTGCTGGGCACGTATCGCCACATCACCGCCCCGGAGTGCCGGCAGTTCCTGCTGCGCCAGGCCTTCGAGGAAGCGATCCACACCCACGCCTACCAGTACATCGTCGAAAGCCTGGACCTGGACGAGTCGGAAATCTTCAATGCCTACAATGAAGTTCCGTCCATCCGCGCCAAGGACGAGTTCCTGATCCCCTTCATCGACGCCATCGCCGACCCGAACTTCAAGACGGGCACGCCGGAGGCCGACCAGACCCTGCTGAAGTCGCTGATCGTCTTCGCATGCCTGATGGAAGGCCTGTTCTTCTACGTCGGCTTCACCCAGATCCTGGCGCTGGGCCGGCAGAACAAGATGACCGGCGCGGCCGAGCAGTACATGTACATCCTGCGGGACGAGTCCATGCACTGCAACTTCGGCATCGACCTCATCAACACGATCAAGCTCGAGAACCCGCATCTGTGGACGCCGGAATTCCGCGAGGAAATCCGCGGACTCTTCCGCAAGGCGGTCGAACTCGAATACGCTTACGCCGAAGACACCATGCCGCGCGGCGTGCTGGGCCTGAATGCGCCGATGTTCAAATCGTATCTGCGCTTCATCGCCAACCGCCGCTGCCAGCAGATCGGCATCGAACCGCTGTTCCCGCAGGAAGAGAACCCCTTCCCGTGGATGGCGGAAATGATCGACTTGAAGAAAGAACGCAATTTCTTTGAAACGCGTGTGATCGAGTACCAGACCGGCGGGGCGCTGAGCTGGGACTAGACCACACGTAGACAGGATCAGGCGCCCTCGGGCGCCCGGCAGGGCCCGGATGAGTTCAGACGCGGCGCATGGGGCAGGTCCCCTCGCCCAGCGCACCATCCGGCCCCTGCGCATGTTGCTTTGTCGAAGACGAAGCATCGGCGGCCGGGCAAACGGGGGTGTCATCCGGCAGGCGGGAAACCGCCTGCCAAGTCATTCGACATGGGTCGCACCAGTTGCGGGGTATGTCGAATGGCTGTGTGCAGCATTCATTAGCGCAAACTGATTCCGCTGTTGAGGTTTCGTTCACCAGCAGGGCTTGCGCCGATGAATAGCCCGTGAGGATGGTCCGAGCGGGTTCGTGTTCTGGGTCCCTGAACGTCTCGTAAAGGAGCAGACCATGGCGACAGCCAAGAAGGCCGCGAAGAAAGCGGTAGCCAAGAAAGCCCCGGCTAAGAAAGCCCCGGCCAAGAAGGCGGCAGTGAAGAAGGTTGCGGCCAAGAAGGCCCCGGCCAAGAAAGCCGCAGTGAAGAAGGTCGCGGCCAAGAAGGCCCCGGCCAAGAAAGCTGCAGTGAAGAAGGTCGCGGCCAAGAAGGCTCCGGCCAAGAAAGCCGCAGTGAAGAAGGTTGCGGCCAAGAAGGCTCCGGCCAAGAAAGCCGCAGTGAAGAAGGTCGCAGCCAAGAAGGCCCCGGCCAAGAAGGCTGCCGCCGCCAAGAAGCCCGCGGCGAAAAAGGCCCCGGCCAAGAAGGCTGCTGCTGCCAAGAAGCCTGCTGCGAAGAAGGCGCCGGCCAAGAAGGCTGCTCCCAAGAAGCCTGCAGCCAAAAAGCCTGCCCCTGCGCCGTCCACCGCGGCTGCGCCGGGCGCGAAAACGGCGCTCAACCCTGCCGCTGCTTGGCCCTTCCCTACGGGCAGCCGCCCGTAAGCCCTAATCGGAGCGCCTTGCGCTCTGATTCAAACCCCGCCAAGGTGCGAGCTTTGGCGGGGTTTTTTGTGGCCCCCCCCTACGCGCTTCGCGCGCCCCCCAGGGGGCGATGCGGGTGGACCGGCGGAGCCGGATCCACCGCATCCTGGGTCTGCGTAGGATATCTCGGTGCGAAGCACCGCTTGCTTGCCTTGATCCAGGGCACCGCGGATCCGGCTTTGCCGGTCCGCCAGTGCCGCCCCCTGGGGGGCGCGCGTCAGCGCGTAGGGGGGGGTTATAATCTTTTGCTTACAACCTGCTGAACAGCAGTACGGTGCCCGGAGTCCTCATGGTTGGCGATATCGCCCGGTTTTTGCTCAACGTCGTTTTCACCCTTTACGGGGCCGTGCTGTTGCTGCGCTTGTGGCTGCAGTTCGTGCGGATGCCGCCGTACAACCCCATTTCGCGGACCGTGTTCCAGGTCACGGACTGGATCGTGATCCCGCTGCGGCGGGTGCTGGGGGGGCGGGGTGGCGTGGATTGGGCCTGCCTGGTGGCGGCCTGGCTGACGGCGCTGGTCTATCTGGCGGCCATCATCCTGGTTGCGGGGGGCAATCCGCTTTCCATGCTGCCCGAGGGGCTGTGGATCGCGCTGATGCTGATGCTCAAGTGGTCCATCAATCTGGTGATGTGGGTCACGCTGCTGATGGTGATCCTGTCGTGGGTCAACCCCGGCGCGCCGGCCATGCCGGTCCTTCACGCGTTGACGGCCCCGCTGCTGGATCCGATCCGGCGCGTGCTGCCTTCGCTGGGTAGCCTGGATCTGTCGCCGCTGGTCCTGTTCCTGCTGACGCAGATCGCGCTGATGGTGCTGTCCCGCATCGGCCTGCCCATCTTCGGGCTGTAAGGCCACGCGGGCCCAGGGCCCGCCCCGGTATCGATGCGGCGCCGCCGGGCAAGCGGCGCCGGCCTCGTTGCCTTACAGGTGCGTGACGCGGGTGGCGCCGGTGCCGCTCAACACGCGCACACGGTCCCCGACATAGAACATCTCGTCGGCTTCCTGCACGATGGAGCGCAACTCCCCGTTCTGGAAGCGGACGGTGATTTCCAGGCCTTCGCGCTTGGACATCCCGCCTTCCACGGCCTGCCCGGCGATGCCGCCGGCGATCGCGCCCAGCACCGAGGTGATGATCTGGCCACGGCCCCCGCCTATGCTGCTGCCCGCCACGCCGCCGACGATCGCGCCGCCGGCCGTGCCCACGCCGGTCTGGCCGCGGTCGATCGTGACGCGTCGCACCGACTCCACCGTCCCCATGCGCACCACCTGCTCGCGCTGAGCCTGGTTGCGGTCATAGACCGACGCCGAGTTGCTGCCCGTCGCGCATCCGGCCAAAAGCGCCAGCGCCGACAGCGCGGCAGCCACCGCCAGGGCGCGCCCGCGCCCGGCAGCCAGGGAAAGAGACGAATTGCTTGGGTTCATAGAGCCATCCTGATGGAAAAGCGGAGAAACGCCGCAGCGCCCTCTTCTTGGTATGAAACAAAGATCTTGGACTGGATTTATACCCTGTCGGTTCGCCCACCGGCCCTTGGGCGCCCGCCCCCGACCGGCCCAGGTTGTTTCAAACCATGACCACGGCGAATCGCATCAGCCTTGCGGCAGCGAAAGCCCGTAGCTGCGTTCCAGGCGCGACGAAATCTCCTCGCGGCTGATCTGGTGGTTCTGCGGGCCCCGGCAGGCGATCTTGATGGCGCCCATCAGGCTGGCCAGCTTGCAGCAGTCTTCCCAGCGCCATCCCACGGTCAGGCCGTACAGCAGCCCGGCGCGATAGGCATCCCCGCAACCGGTGGGGTCCACCACGGCCTCGGCCTTGACGGGATCGATGTGGATCTCCTGGCCGCCGGTCAGCAGCGTCGAGCCTTTCTCGCCCCGGGTCACGATGGCCGCCTGCAGGCCCGCGGCGATGTCCGCCATGCTGCGGCCCGTGCGCTGCTCGACCACATGGGCCTCGTAATCGTTGACGGTCAGCACCTGCGCCAGCGCCAGCATTTCCTCCAGGTCCTCGCCGTTGAACAGCGGCATGGCCTGCCCCAGGTCGAAGATGAAGGGGATGCCTTGCGCGTGCAGCCGCCGCGCATGGGCGAACATGCCGTCCTTCGCGTCGGGCGCGACGATGCCCCAGACGCCGGGCGCGCCGGTCAGGTCGTTGGTGGCCGCCGCCGACATGGCCCCGGGGTGGAATGCGGTGATCTGGTTGTCCGCCAGGTCGGTCGTGATGAAGCACTGCGCCGTGAAGGTGCCGGGTACGACCTTGACCCAGTCGACGTTGGTGCCTTGCTCGCGCATGCGGCGCAGGTAGTCGCCCGCGTCCTCGCCCACCGTGGCCACGGGCACGGGCGTGCCGCCCAGCAGCCGCATGTTGTAAGCGATGTTGCCGGCGCAGCCGCCGTACTCCTTGCGCATGGACGGCACGAGAAAGGACACGCTGAGCGCGTGCACCTGCTCCGGCAGGATGTGCTCCTGGAACTTGCCTTCGAACACCATGATCGTATCGAACGCAACGGAGCCGCAGATGATGACGGGAGCGGTTTCGGGATGGGCCATGGCGGTCACGGATAGAAGATGGCGACGCGGTAGCCGGTGGCATGGGCGTCGATGGTTTCGATGGGAATCCGCAGGACCCGCTCCTGGAGCGGTCCCAGCGGCTGGGCGAAATCCCGGGGCGACAGATAGACCGAGGGCAGCAGCACGCGGCGGGCGGCCACCGCGTCGGACAGGTCCATCAGCGACAGTTCGATGGCGGGCCAGGACTGCGGAAAGGTGGCGCGGTTGCGCAACACCATCCGCAGCGCCAGCTGGCGCGTCGGCAGCACGATGCCGGCGGACTCGCCCGGCACCGGCTCGGCCTCGTCGGCGATGGGGGGCGCAAATCCCGGCGACTCGGGCGACCAGGGCTCGACGGACGAGGACTCGATGACCAGCAGTTCGGGCGCGCGGGGATAGCCGACCGTGCACTGCCACCGCTGGCACAGCCGCTCCATGGCGGGACGGAGCATGGGCACGCGGGTCGCGATCTCGGCACGGAAGATCCAGGCCGCCTGGGCCAGCAGGACCAGTAGCGCGATCAGCGCGGCCAGGCCCCACAGCCACTGGGCACGCCGCCGGCGTTGCCGGGCCTCTTCGTCCAGGAAATCGGGCGCCTCGTCGCCGCGGGACTCCCGTTCGCGTGGGCGGGATTCGCCCACGATGGGAGCGTGTGCGTCTTCGGCGGAGCCAAGGGCAGGCGTCGTCGGCACGGCGACGGCGGGTCCGGCCTCCGCATCCGGCGGCTGGACTGGCGCACCGTCGGATGCCGTGGCCGGCGCGGCGCGGCGGGATCGCAGCACCGAAGGCAGGGCGCCATCGGCCGCCTCGTCCGTCAAGGCCGGCTTCGGCGAAGCGCCCGCGACCGGGAAGGACTCGGCGCCCGGCGTTGCCTCGCGGTCCGGCACGCCGGCTTCGCCGGCGGCAACGGCCAGCGGCGAAGAGAACGAGGGCGTGGGTTCGGGCGTAGGCGCCTGGCTGCCATCGTCTTGCATGGAAGCGACCAGGCCTTCTCCGCGCCGGCGCAGCACGTGCGGCTCGACCGGCGACTCGGGCGGGGAAGCCGGCGCCTCGGGCGAAGAGATTGGCGCCTCGGGCGGAAAGGCCGGTCCGGCGGCCACCGGGCGCGGCGCGCCGCCGGCCGGGTCCAGCTCGATCAGGCTCTGGCTGCTATCGAAGACTTCGTTGCAGACCCCGCACCGCACCCAGCCGCCACGCAGCTTGATCTGGTCCGGGGCCACCCGGAACGCCGTGGCGCACTGGGGGCAGCGAGTGGCGAGCGTCATGCCGGGCGTCCGTCAGGCGGGACGCTGCCCGTGCAGGCAGACCCAACCGTCCAGCGCGCGCCAGACCTTCATCTCGATCCATGGCGCATACGCCCGCGCGACTTCGTCGGCCTGCCGCTCGAGCACGCCCGACAGGATCAGGTCGCCGCCCGGCAACACGCGATCGCACAACATGGGCGCCAGCACCTTGAGCGGATTGGACAGGATGTTGGCCACCACGACGTCGGCGCGCCAGCCCTGGCGCACATCGGGCAGCCCGGTCAGCACCTCGACCCCGTTGGCCTGCGCATTGGCCTGGGCGGACTGGACCGCCTGCGGGTCGATGTCGATGCCCACGGTTTCGCCGGCGCCGAGCTTGCGCGCGGCGATCGCCAGGATGCCCGAACCGCAGCCGTAGTCCAGCACGCTGCGGCCAGCCCGCAGATTGGCGGCCAGCCAGGCCAGGCACAGATGCGTGGTGGGATGGCTGCCGGTGCCGAAGGCCAGGCCCGGATCGAGGCGGATGGAGATGGTGCCCGGGCGGTCCGGCACCTCGTGCCAGGTCGGCACGATCCAGATGCGGGCATCGACCTCGATGGGCTCGAACTGCGACTGGGTCAGGCGGACCCAGTCGGCATCCGGCACCTCGCGCAATTGCCAGGCAGGGGTGTCGTCGATGCCGCAGGCCGCGCAGGCAAGGGCCAGCAACTGGGCCGGATCCTCGCCGTCGGGCAGCAGCGCCACGACGCGATTGCGCGACCAGGCCTGGGTTTCCGGCTCGAGGCCGGGCTCACCGAACAAGGGCCGTTCGGCCTCGGTGCCGAAATCGGCATCCTCGACCGACACCGACAACACGCCCGCTTCCAGCAGCGCGTCGGACAGCGGCTCGGCCAATTGCTCGGGGCAGTCGAACACCAGTTCGCGCATACGGACTCGCTACCTTCAGTCCGGACGCTGGGACAGGCGATGCTCCAGATAATGGATGTTGGTTCCGCCTTCGATGAAGCGGGCATCCTGGAGCAGTTCGCGATGCAGCGCGATGTTGGTCGAAATGCCGTCGACCGCCATTTCCGACAGGGCGATGCGCATGCGCGCCAGCGCCTGGTCGCGCGTATCGCCATAGGCAATGACCTTGGCGATCATGGAGTCGTAGTTGGGCGGCACGAAATAGCCGTTGTAGACGTGCGAATCGACGCGGATGCCGGGGCCTCCGGGCACGTGCCAATTGGTGATGCGGCCCGGGCTGGGAGTGAAGCGGAACGGATCCTCGGCATTGATCCGGCATTCGATGGCATGGCCGCGGAACACGATGTCGCGCTGGCGCAGCCGCAGCTTCTCGCCGGCGGCGATGCGGATCTGCTCCTGCACCAGGTCCACGCCCGTGATCGCCTCGGTGACCGGGTGCTCGACCTGGATGCGGGTGTTCATTTCGATGAAATAGAACTCGCCGTTCTCGTACAGGAACTCGAACGTGCCCGCGCCGCGATAGCCGATCTTGCGGCAGGCGTCGGCGCAGCGGTCGCCGATGCGGTCGATCAGCCGGCGCGGAATGTGAGGCGCCGGCGCTTCCTCGATGATCTTCTGGTGGCGGCGCTGCATCGAGCAGTCCCGCTCGCCCAGCCAGATCGCGCCGCGCTGGCCGTCCGCCAGGACCTGGATCTCGACGTGGCGGGGGTTCTCGAGGAACTTCTCCATGTACACGTCGGGATTGTTGAACGCCGCCGCGGCCTCGGACCGCGTCATGGTCACGGCGTTGAGCAGCGCGGCCTCGGTATGGACCACGCGCATGCCGCGTCCGCCACCGCCGCCGGCGGCCTTGATGATGACCGGATAGCCGACCTTGCGGGCGATCTGGATGATTTCCTTCGGATCCTCGGGCAGCGCGCCGTCGGAACCGGGCACGACGGGGACGCCGGCCGCGATCATGGCCTGCTTGGCGCTGACCTTGTCGCCCATCATGCGGATGGACTCGGGCTTGGGGCCGATGAACACGAAACCGCTCTTCTCGACCCGCTCGGCGAAATCGGCATTCTCGGACAGGAAGCCATAGCCGGGATGGATGGCTTCGGCGTCGGTGACCTCGGCCGCCGAGATGATGGCCGGCATGTTCAGGTAGCTCTCGCGCGACGGCGCGGGCCCGATGCAGACCGACTCGTCGGCCAGCTTGACGTACTTCGCCTCGCGGTCGGCCTCGGAGTGCACGACCACGCTCTTGATCCCCAGCTCGCGGCAGGCGCGCTGGATGCGCAGGGCGATTTCCCCGCGATTCGCGATCAGGATCTTTTCAAACATGAACGAATGTCCTGAAAAAGTCGGACGGCTGGTCGGGGCGGCTTCCTCCGGCGGCGTCGCGGCGGACGATGCCTTGCCGGGACTGGCGCGCCGGTCCCGGCGCCCGACTGATAACACGGTGTGAAGCGCATCAACGGGCAGGGTGTCGATGCGCATGGTGTCGACCGGTCAGCCGATCACGAACAGGGGTTGGCCGTATTCGACCGGCTGGCCGTTCTCGACCAGGATTTCCTTGATGGTACCGGCCTTGTCGGCCTCGATCTCGTTGAGCAGCTTCATGGCCTCGATGATGCACAGCGGGTCGCCTTCCTTGACCGCCTGGCCGACGTCGACGAATGCCGCGGCGCCGGGATTGGGCGCGCGATAGAAGGTGCCGACCATGGGCGACTTGACGACGTGGCCTTGGGCCACGACGGGCGCCGGGGCGGGCGCGGCTTCGGCTGCCGGGGCCGGCGCGGGGGCGGCCTGCGGCATGACCTGGTAGGCCTGGACCGCGGGCGCGGCGGCGAGCTGGCCGCCTTGCGCGAACTTGACGATGCGCACCTTGCCTTCGCCTTCGGTGATCTCCAGCTCGGCGATGCCGGATTCGGCAACCAGGTCGATCAAGGTTTTCAGTTTTCTAAGATCCATGGGGCTTCCCCAGTAATTTTCTTCAATGCGACAGCGCGTAGCGCACGGCCGCTTCATAGCCATCGGCGCCCAGCCCGGCGATCACGCCAACGGCCAGGTCGGAGAAATACGAACGGTGCCTGAAGGCTTCCCGCTTGTGCACGTTCGACAAATGGACTTCGATGAACGGCACCGCCACCGCCGCGAGCGCATCCCTGACCGCCACGCTGGTGTGCGTGTAGGCCGCCGGATTGATCACGATGAAATCGACGCCTTCGCCCGCGGCCGCCTGGATGCGGTCGACCAGCGCACCTTCATGGTTGCTCTGGAACGAGGCGAGCGACGCGCCGTGCTGCTGCGCCAGGGCCTGCAGCCGTGCATCGATGTCGGCCAGTGTCGTCGCACCATAGATACCGGGCTCGCGCGTGCCGAGCAGATTCAGATTCGGGCCGTGCAGAACCAGGATGCGATGGGCCATATGCCTGCGATGCGATACGGAAGGGCGCGATTTTTACGCAAAACACGCCATATTGTCTATCAATTGTAACGAATTCGACGATTCTGCCATGTCGGGACCATCCCACCCCCCGGGGATGTCCCGGGTGTAGGGACGCCTTCAGGCGGGCCTGAGCACGCCCCGCAACGTATCGGGCTTGATCCGGCCGGAATACTGATGGATTACCGCCCCTTTTTCGTCGATCACTACCGTGTACGGCAGTCCGCCGCTGGCATTGCCCAGCTCGCGGGCCAGTTCCGTACCGACGTTGCCGGCGATCAGCAAAGGATAACCTACGGGCACTTTTTCAACGAATTTCCGCATGTTGGCGGCCGAATCGATGCCGATCCCGACAAACTGCGCGGTATTGGCGAATTCCTGGTGCAGCATGTCCAGTTCCGGCATCTCGTCCACGCAGGGCGGGCACCAGGTCGCCCAGAAATTCACCACCAGGCGCCGTCCCCGCCATTGCTGGAACGGATAGGAACGGCCGTCGAGCCCTTCCAGGGTCTGCGCGTACAGGATGTTCACCGCCCGGTCGGACGCCGCGGTCGGCGCCAGGCGCCACCAGGCCACGCCGCCGCCCACCAGGGCCGCCGCCAGGCCGGTGCCGCCGTACACCAGCAGCCGGCGGCGGGAAGATCCGCTCGCCGTACTCCCCTGCTGTCGCGCGCCGTCCTCCCCGCGGGAGGCCGCGCCCCCTTTGGGCGCGCTCATGCCGTTTGCCCCTGCATCCGCCCCTCGACGTCGTCCAGCAGCCGCGCCACGGCCCGCGCGTCGCCGCGCTCGGCGCGGCCGTCGGGGCCGGGCTTCAAGGCGCCGCGCAGCGCCAGGCCATCATAGATGCTCAACATGACGCCTTCCTTCTGCCAGAGGAAGTACAGGGCCTCGACCTTGCCGCGGCCGCGGAAATCCGGGCGTTCGCCCACTTCGTACTTGATGCCATGGTTCAGGAGAAATATCTCGACTTCCTTGGATGAGTCGGCGAAGCACTGCAGGGCGATGTCGGAATGCTCGCCGGCGGTGCCGTTCCAGACAGGACCGACCAGATAGGGCTGGAATCGTTCCAGCAGGTCCATGACCGACAGCGCCACCCGCCGCAGCCTGGCCAGGCGCGCGGGCTGGGTATCCCCCATGAACAGGGCCTGATATTCGCGGACCTCGTTCTCTATTTCGTCATTGTCCGGCAGCACGTCGCCGCGGGGCAGGCTGCCGGCCCCCACCAGTTGCTTGACCGCCTTGCGCTTGGCGGTGCTGTAGTCCAGCCCGTCCTCGGCGATCATCCGGGCCGCGGCGGCGGCGATTTCCTGGCGCAAAGAAGAAAACGACATGATTGCTCCGAGGAGGTGACCCCGACATCATACTTCGTCCCCGGCCCGGCCCCGCGACGGCCCGGACCGGCCCGGGCGTCTACAATCCATACCCCGACCGGAAGCAGGCAACCATGCATCTACACATACTCGGCATCTGCGGCACCTTCATGGGCGGCCTGGCGCTGATCGCGCGGGCGGCCGGGCACCGCGTCACCGGCTGCGACGCCGGCGTCTACCCGCCCATGAGCACCCAGCTCATGGAACAAGGCATAGAACTGATCGAGGGTTTCGATGCCGGCCAGACGGCGCTCGCGCCGGACCTGTTCGTGGTCGGCAACGTGGTAAGCCGCGGCAACCCGCTGATGGAAGCCATCCTGAACGAAGGCCTGCCCTACACGTCCGGCCCGCAGTGGCTGGGCGAACATGTCCTGCCCGGCCACCACGTGCTGGCCGTGGCCGGCACGCACGGCAAGACGACGACCACCTCGATGCTGGCCTGGATCCTGGAGTCGGCCGGGCTGCAGCCGTCCTTCCTGGTGGGCGGCGTGCCGCAGGACTTCGGCGTGTCGGCGCGCCTCTCGCCTGGCCGGGGCACAGGGCGGCCGGTGTTCGCGATCGAGGCCGACGAGTACGACACGGCCTTCTTCGACAAGCGCTCGAAGTTCGTCCACTACCGGCCCCGCACCGCCATCCTGAACAACCTGGAATACGATCACGCCGACATCTTCCCCGATCTGGCCGCGATCGAAACCCAATTCCATCACCTGGTCCGGACCATTCCCGGCCAGGGGCGGATCGTCGCGCCCACCCGCACGCCCGCCATCGACCGCGTGCTGGCGCGCGGATGCTGGTCGGAAACCGTCACGTTCGGCGCCGAAGGCGACTGGCAGGCGGGACCGGAGGACGCATCGGGCGCCTTCGAAGTCATCCACCGCGGCACGTCCGCAGGCCGCGTGGCCTGGACGCTGAGCGGCGAGCACAACCGGATGAATGCCCTGGCGGCGATCGCGGCGGCCGAGCACGTGGGCGTGGTCCCGGCGGACGCCGTGGCGGCCCTGAGCCGCTTCGCCGGGGTCAAGCGCCGCATGGAGCTGCGCGGCACCGTAGACGGCGTGCGGGTCTACGACGACTTCGCCCACCACCCCACCGCCATCGCCACCACCCTGGCGGGCCTGCGCGCCCGGGTCCCGGGCGAGCGCATCCTGGCCGTCCTGGAACCCCGCTCGAACACCATGAAGCTGGGCGCCATGAAGGCGCAGCTTCCCGGCTCGCTGCAGGACGCCGACCTGGTGTTCTGCTTCGGAGCCCAGGACGGCAAGCACGCGCTGGGCTGGGACCCGGCCGAGGCCCTGGCCCCGCTGGGCGCCCGGGCCAGCGGCTGGTCGGACCTGTCCGCCATGGTCGCGGCCATCGCGGCCGCGGCGCGGCCCGGCGACCACGTGGTGGTGATGAGCAACGGCGGCTTCGGCGGCGTGCACGACAAACTGCTGCGGGCGCTGCGCGAGCGTGCCCCCGGTACCGGCTCGGCATGATGCTGCTCTACCTGCACGGGTTCCGTTCCTCTCCTGCCTCGGCCAAGGCGCGGCAGTTGGCGCAGGCCATGGCCGAGCGCGGCCGCCGGCGCGAATGGGCCTGCCCGCAGTTGCCGGCCAGCCCGCGCGAGGCCATGGAGCTGGCCGAGCCGCTGGCGCGCGACATGCAGCGGCATGCGCGCGCGAACGGCGGCGAACTGACCCTGGTGGGCTCCTCGCTGGGCGGCTACTACGCGACCTGGCTGGCCGAACGGCTGGGCTGCCGCGCCGCCCTGCTCAATCCCGTCGTCCACGGCGCGCGCGACCTCGCCACGCAGGTGGGCGAACACCTGTCCTACCACGACGGCCAGCCCTTCAGCTTCACCGCCGGCCACGTGGACGAGTTGCGCGCCTACGCCGTCGCGCGCATCACCCGCCCCTGCCGCTACTATCTATTGGCGGCCACCGGCGACGAAGTGCTGGACTGGCGCGAGATGCGCGACCACTACGCGGGCGCGTGGCAGCACATCATCGAAGGCGGCGACCACGGCATCTCCGATTTCGAGCATTACCTGCCCGGCGTCCTGGCTTTCGCCGACGCCGCGGCAGACGACGAATCCATCCCAGGGTAAACACACGATGCATGTCCTCTACGAGGATGACGGCGGGTTCAAGGCCGCCACTGTCCTGAGCGAAACCGACACCAGCCTGCAGGTCGAGGCGGCCAGCGGCAAGCGCAGCAAGATCAAGAAATCCGCGGTCATCGTGCGTTTCGAGCAGCCGTCGCCCGAGGCCCTGCTGAAGGAGGCCGACGCGGCCTCGCAGGACCTGGACCTGGAATTCCTGTGGGAATGCGCGCCCAAGGACGACTTCGACATCCCGGTGCTGGCCGAGGAATACTACGGCCACGCGCCCACCCCGGTGGAGCAGACCGCCATGCTGCTGCGCGTGCACGGCGCGCCGGTCTATTTCCATCGCCGCGGCAAGGGGAAGTACCGTCCCGCCCCGCCCGACATCCTGGCGGCCGCGCTGGCGGCCCTGGAAAAAAAGAAGCGCCAGGCCGAACAGCAGCAAGCCTGGGTGGACGAGATCAAGGCCGGCACCCTGCCCGAGCCGCTGGCCCGGCAGGCCGAGACCCTGCTGTTCAAGCCCGACAAAAACACCCTGGAATGGAAGGCGCTGGACGCCGCCTGCACCCAGTTGCAGATGCGCCCCGAACGGCTGCTGATGAACCTGGGCGCCTTCCCCAGCGCGATCGCCATCCACAAGCGCCGCTTCTACGCGCAGCATTTTCCGCGCGGCACGGGCTTCGCCCCGGCCGAGGTGCCCGCCATCGCCCGCGACCTGCCGCTGGCCGACGTCGAAGCCTATTCGGTGGACGACATCACGACCACCGAGATCGACGATGCGCTATCGGTGCAGGCGCTGGACGACGGCACGCTCCGGGTCGGCATCCACATCGCCGTCCCGGCCCTGGCCGTCACGCGCGACAGTGACCTGGACGCGCTGGCGCGCGCGCGCATGTCGACGGTCTACATGCCGGGCGCCAAGATCC
Source organism: Pigmentiphaga sp. NML030171 (assembly GCF_002188635.1). Taxonomy (GTDB): domain Bacteria; phylum Pseudomonadota; class Gammaproteobacteria; order Burkholderiales; family Burkholderiaceae_B; genus Pigmentiphaga; species Pigmentiphaga daeguensis. The sequence goes on from NZ_NINX01000055.1 coordinate 113,655, forward strand.
CGATGCAGCCCGACGAGGTGATCGCCGCGTTCTCGCTGGACGCCGGCCGGCCCGTGCCCGCCCTGTCGCTGTACGTCGTGGCCCATCCCGACACCGGCGAGATCCTGTCTCACGAATCGCGCATCGAGCGCATCGTCGTGCGCGAAAACCTGCGCCACAACACGCTGGACGACCTGATCGGCGAGGAACAGCTGGACGACCCCGCCGCCGAGCTGCCCTACGGCCACGTCTTTCGCCCGCTGTGGCGGCTGGCCAAGGCCCTGTCCCGGCGCCGCGACGAAGTCCGCGGCAAGCCCGAGTCGAACAACCGGGTCGATTTCAGCTTCTACGTGGACGGCGACCCCGACCACCCCGAATCGGCGCACGTGCGCATCGAGCAGCGCAAGCGCAACGCGCCGCTGGACCGGCTGGTGGCCGAATACATGATCCTGGCCAACAACCTCTGGGGCGGACTGCTGTCGTCGTGCGGCGTGCCGGGCATCTACCGCTCGCAGCAGATGGGCCGGGTACGGATGGGAACGGCCGCGGCGCCCCACGATTCCATAGGCGTGCCGCAATACGCCTGGTGCACCTCGCCGCTGCGGCGCTATGTGGACCTGGTCAACCAGGGCCAGTTGATCGCCGCCATCGAGCACGGCGTGTCGGCGCGCCTGGTCGCCCCCTTCAAGCCCCGCGAAGCCGACCTGTACGCCGTCATCAGCGCCTTCGAGGCCAAGTACGGCGCCTATGCCGACTTCCAGCAGGCCATGGAACGCTTCTGGTGCCTGCGCTGGATCAAGCAGCAGGGCCTGCGCCGCATAGAGGCCGTGGTCCTGCGCGAAGAGCTGGTCAGGCTCAAGGACGCGCCCTTCTATACACGCGTGGGTACCCTGCCGGAGCTGGAGCGCGGCCGCCACGTGCTGCTGGAAATCATGGGCGACGACGAACTCGACCTGAGCCTGGACTGCCGCTTCCTGGACGTGGTGGATGCGCAGGGGGGCGCCGAGGACATCGAGGACGAGCCGACGGCCGAAACCGCGGTGGAGATCGCCGAGACGGATGCGGCGGACGGCCCCGATCCCACGGACCAGCGCCTGGACGACGCCGGCGCCCCCGCCCCGGGCGACGGACCGAAGCCGGAAGAAGGGGCCTGAGCCGGCTTGCGACGGTCGCCTGCCGGCCCCGCAGGCTCAGGCGTCCTCGTCCTGGCGCGAGCGGATCAGCCGCAATACGTGGTTGCTGAGGCGCGCATGGTGGCTGCGCATGGCGTTGTACGCCCCTTCGGGGTCGCCGCCCAGGATGGCCTTGACGATGGGCTCGTGCTCGTCGTGCGACACCGACAGCCGGTCGTTCACGTGGGCCTGGGCCTGGCGGAACGGCGCCAGCCGCTCGCGCAGGTCGGCCACCATCGAGGCCAGCACCTCGTTGTGGGCGCCGGCCAGGATATGGGCGTGGAACTGGCGGTTGTTGTTCAGATAGCCGGCGACGTCCTCGTTCCGGGCGAACTCGGCGCTCTGCTCGTAGATGAACTCGAGCTCTTTCTTTTCCATCGCCGTCATGCATTCGGCGGCGCGCCGCGCGCACAGCGCTTCCAGCTCGCAGTCGGCCTCCAGCAGCTTGGCCAGTTCCTTGACCCCGATGGAAGCGACCACCACGCCCCGGCGCGGCATCACCTCCACCAGCCCCCGGCTGCCCAGTTCGCGCAAGGCCTCGCGGATGGGCGTACGGGACACGTTGAATTTCTCGGCCAGCGACCGCTCCTCGAGCTTGGTGCCCGGCGGATAGGTGCCGTCGATGATTTGTTCAGCCAGCTGCTTGGAGATCTTGGAGGAAATCGTGGACATGACTACCCGATAGGTCTGTAACGCATGCGGTCACGGCCGGGGCCGGCATGCCACCACCTTCATCTCGACGATCATGTCGGGACGCGGAAGCTCGCTGACCGCCACCGTGGTGCGGGTGGGGCCGCCTGCATCGAAATACTCGCCGTAGACGGCATTGTATTTCGGGAAATCCTTCATATCGGTCAGAAATACCAGGATGTCGATGCAGTCGGCCAGGGTCGCGCCGGCCTCGGCCAGCGTCGCCCGCACGTTCTCGATCACCACCCGGGTCTGGACCTCGATGTCGCGGGTCACGCTGCCGTCGGCATGGCGGGTGGTGCCGGCGATGGAGCCGTCGGGCAGCCGGGCGCTGATGCCGGACAGGTAGATGCTGTCACCCATGGTCTTGTAGTGGGGATACTTGCCCAGCGGCTGGGCACGGGTGGCCAGCGTGGCGGAGTCACTCATGGAAACCTCTAAATGGGAAGCTCAGGCAATGCTGCGGAAGAAGTCCAGGATCTCGCGGCCCAGCGTTTCCTCGCCGCTGTCGAAATGGGCGACGATGGACGTATGGTTGTGCCGCATCATCTGCACGAAACGCGGGACGTAGCCGCGCGCGCGGGCCACGCGCTGGCAGAACTCCAGCCCGTACAGGTCCAGGTAGGGATTCTCGTATTGCGCGATGGCGATCATCACCGGCAGGTCCGACTCGGCGGCGTACGCCATGGGCGAGTCGGCCTCGTGGCTGGCCGGATCGGTGCCGAAGTAGGCCTCGACCGCCCTGGCGTTGGGATTGCCCGGCAGCGTGTCGGCCCGCAGCCGCGCGCTGACCAGCACCGCGCCCAGCACGCCGGGGTCGGGCCGATAGCCCCGGCGCGGATCGAAGCAATAGGTGGCCACGTGCGTGCCGCCCGCCGAGTGTCCGATCAGGAACATGCGGCGCGGATTGCCGCCGTGGGCGGACACGTGCCCGGCCAGCCAGCGCACGGCGGCGGCCACGTCGTCGGCGCCGCCGGGGAACGGCGCCTCGCCCGCCAGGCGGTATTCCATGTTGACCGCCACCATGCCCTGGCGCGCGAACCAGTACGACACGTTGTCGTAGATATGGCCATTGGCGCTCTTGGACCCGCGAATGAAGGCGCCGCCGTGCACGAAGACCACGACGTCGGCATCGCGCGCGCCGTCGGGCGTGAAGATGTCCAGCACCTGGCGCGCGCTGTCCCCGTAGGACAGATTGCGCGCGACGGTCATCCCGTCCTTGGGCGCCGCCGCCACCAGCGGCGAGTACAGCTTGACGACCAGGTCGCGGAAGCGATTGATGTCGGTGCCCCAGATGGGGCCGGCGCGCTCGAGTTCGGCGGCCTGCTCGGGCGGCAGGCTGCCCAGCGTGCGGGTGGGATCGATCATGGTGTCCTCAGGTGATGGCATTGGCGGTTTCCAGGCTCTCCAGCAGCGAGGCGCGGCGCATGTACTGCCGCGCGCCGGCCGGATCGTCCGCGATGCGCGCCAGCTCTTCGAATTTCTTCTGGCGGCTGGCCTCGTCTTTTTCTTCCAGCATTTTCTTGTTGGCGATGGTCTGCGCCTGCACGAAGGCCACCGCGGCATGGCGCCGCTGGCGGCTGTACTGGTCCAGCAGGGCGTCGTCCCCGCCTCTCAGCACCGCGCCCAGCTTGCCGGCCAGGTTGATGGCGTCGTGGATGCCGCCGTTCATGCCCATGCCGCCGATGGGATTGTTGACGTGCGCCGCATCGCCGGCCAGCAGAAGGCGGCCGCGCCGGAAGGTCTGCGCCACGCGCTGGTTCACGCCGTACACGTTGCAGTAGGCCACTTCGTAGCGCCCGGCCTTGGGGAAGAACTTCTGCAGCCTGGCCTCGACGCCCCGTTCGCTCAGCGCCTCTTCCTCGGACTCGTCCACGCGGGTCGGGAAAATGGCGCGCCACAGCCCTTCCCCGGCCTCGCCCCGGACCTTGAACAGGTTGCACCACTCGTCCGGGTCCGAAAAATAGTTGCGATAGGCGTAGTCGGGATGGGCTTTCTGGAAATCGAAGCTGGTCGCGATCTTGATGAAACGTTCCTGGTAGGTGAAGCCTTCGAACGGGATGCCGGCGGCCTTGCGCACGGTGCTGCGCCCGCCGTCCGCGCCGATCAGGTAGGCGCCGCGATAGCGCCGGATGCCGTCGGGCCCCCGGACCGAGATCTCGACCTGATCGGCATGCTGCTCGATCTGTTCGACCGCATGCCCGTAGCGTACGTCGAAATCCGACTCGTCGGCATATTGCTGCGCGATGTCCCCCGTCAGCTTGTACTGTTCGTATTGCAGCACGAAGGGGAAGCGGAAGACGTCCGCCATCCCGCGCAGGTCGAACTCCGCGATCAGTTTCCCGCTGACCCGGTCGCGGTACTGGTAGGTCTCGGAAACCAGGCCGCGCGGCACGATGGTCCGGGTCACGTCCAGCTCGTCCAGCATCTCCAGCGTGGTCGGGTGGATGGACGCGGCGCGCTGGTCCTTGACCGGGCCGGGCTCCTGCTCGAACACGGTCACCGGTATGCCCTGCCGGTTCAGCGCCAGCGCGCACACCATGCCGACGGGGCCGGCCCCGACGATGAGAACGCGCTGCTTGTCTGCTTGCATCATGATCCTCCTCCTGGATTATTCGGGTTTGATACCGGCCATCTCGATCATCGGTTTCCACACTTCGATGTCGCGGCGGATGCGCCGGGCGAACTGCTCCTTGGCCTCGGGCAGCGGGGTGATGCCGGCGTCCTCGAGCTTCTTGCGGAAGACGGGATCGGCAAGCGCCGCCAGGACCGCGCCGGAGATCCGGTCCACGGCTTGCGCCGGCATGCCCGCCGGCCCCAGCAGCCCGTTCCAGGTCTCGACCTCGGGAATGCCGGGCACCGATTCGGCCAGGGCCGGGACATCCGGCAGTTGCTTGACGCGGTTCTTGCTGGACACGCCCAGCAACCGGACGCGCGCGTCGCGGGCATAGGGCACGACCTCGGACAGGTTGCCGGAATACATGTCGATCTGTCCGGCCACCACGTCGCCCAGCGCCAGCGACGCCCCCTTGTACGGCACTTCCACCACGTCGATGCCCGTGTACTTGGCGAAGACCAGCGCCGAGAGATGCGTCAGCCCGCCCACGCCGGCGTTCCCCATGTTGAGCTTGCCGGGATGCTTCTTGGCATAGGCGATCAACTCCTGCACGTCCCGCGCCGGCACGCGCGCATTGACCGTGATCACGAACGGATTGCCGCCCACGTTGGCGATGGGCACGAAGTCCTTCACCGGGTCGTAGCGGATCTTGTTGGTGAACGGCGCCGTGGAAATCTGCGTAAGCGTGCCCATGAATAGCGTGTAGCCGTCGGCCGGCGATCGCGCCACGTACTCCGCCGCGATCAGGCCCGCCGCACCGGCCTTGTTGTCGACCACCACCGGCACGTGCAAGGCCTTGGCAAGCTGCTCGCCGATCAGCCGCGCCATCAGGTCGGTGTTGCCGCCCGGTGCGTAGGGCACCACGATGGTGATGGGCCGCACCGGCCAGGAATCCGCGGCCGCGCCGGCCGTCCATGCCACCCCCGATGCCGCCATGGCCAGGGCCACGGCCCCCGCCTTCATGCAAGACCTGCGTTGCTTGTTCATTCCGAGCTCCAGATTTGGTGGAGTGGCCCACGACGCGCTCACCCGAGGCGCCGGACCACACGGAGACATCCGATGCAACTTACATGCCAAATCGATTACAGGTATCCAAAAAAACTACAACAAAAATCCTTTATTAATTTTGGTATACCTGTAATATAGAATGGAACACCAAAAGATGGGAAGCCCCATCAGCCCTTGAACGACCAGGAGCACTCATGGAAAAACTCAGGCACATCGCTCTCTCGGTGGAAGATCCCGAAGCCGCGGCCCAATTCTTCGAGAAGGCCTTCGGCATGACCCGGGCCGGCAAGGCCATGCGGGGCATCTACATGACGGACGGCGTCATGAACGTGGCGCTGCTGAACTTCGCCAACGAGACCGTGCCCGGCTATGCGGGCCTGAAGGATGTGCGCGGCGTGATCCACTTCGGCATGTGGGTCGACGACCTGGAAGCCGCCGAGAAGCGCATCACCGAAGCCGGCGGCACCTACCTGACCGGCCGCAAGGAAACCGACCCCAACGTGTTTTATGAGGTCAAATACCGGATGCCGGACGGCACGGTCTTCGACATCACGGAAAATGGCTGGAAGGGCGCCGTGAAGGAGGTCAAGCCGGCCGCCTGAAACGGTCCGGCCCGTGCGCCGTGTCCCGCGCGGCGCATCCCCATTCCAGGAAAGAACCACCCATGACCCGCCACGTCCTGTCCATCATTCCCCTGCCGCCCGCGCTGCGCGACGGTATCGCGCGGCACTACCGCCTGCACGAGAGCGCGCCGGACTTCGGCGCCGCCGCCGTCGCCGACGTCGAAGCGGTGGTCACCAACGGCTCGACCGGCCTGACCGCCGCCCAGATGGACAGGCTGCCGCGCCTGCGGGTGATCTGCTCCATGGGCGCGGGTACCGAAAACATCGACATCGCCGACGCCCATGCCCGGGGCATCGTGGTCACCAACGCCCCCGGCGCCAATGCCGCCACGGTGGCCGACCATGCTATAGGCCTGGCCCTCGCGCTGGCGCGGGGCCTGCGGACCCTGAGCAACCGGCTGGCCCGCGGCGAAGCCTGGACGTCCCTGCGCGCCCCCCGCGCCAGCCTGAACAAGTCCCGGGTGGGCATCATCGGCCTGGGCCAGATCGGCCGCATGGTCGCCGAACGCGCCGCCGCCTGCGGCGCCGACATCGGCTACCACAACCCTTCCCCCAAGCCGGGCGCGCCCGGCACCTACTACGCCGACCCGCTCGAACTCGCCCGCAACAGCGACTTCCTGTTCGCCTGCTGCCCCGGCGGGCCGCGCACGCGCCACCTGCTGAACCGCGAAATGTTCCAGGCCCTGGGGCCGGGCGGCGTCGTCATCAACGTCGCGCGCGGATCGGTGCTCAAGACCGACGACCTGCTGGAGGCGCTGCGCGCCGGGCAACTGGCCGGGGCCGGCCTGGACGTGCTCGAGGAAGAACCCGAGCCGCCCGCCGCGCTGCTGGCCGAACTGGCGGGCATGGACAACGTCGTGCTGACGCCCCACATCTCGGGCCGATCGCCCGCCGCCATCCTGGTGCAGCTCGACATGATGCTCGAAAGCCTGGAAGACGGCCTGTCCGGCCGCCCGCCGCGCTATGCCGTGCGGCCATCCGCCCCCGCCTGACGCTTTACAATCGCGGGGTGTCGCATCCCCCCGCTCCCCCCCTTCCCCCTGACGGCAAGCCCGCGGCCTCCGGCCCCCGGCCTTCTTCCACGCAGGATCCGCCGGCGCGCCGGCTCCGGCGCGCCGGCGCGCGCGTCCTCGGTCAACTGGCCGAGGACTGGACCACCCGGCCCGACCGGCGCTACCTGATGAGTGCGCTGGCGATCTCGCTGTTCGCCCACCTCATCCTGTTCGCGCTGCACTTCACCGCGCCCGGGCCCACGCGCCCCGAACGCGACGACGGGCTGGAAGTGGTGCTGCTCAACGCCGGCACCGGCCACGCCCCGACCCAGGCCCAATTGCGGGCGCAGGTCGCCAGCGATGGTGGCGGCGATGCCGCCGCCGGGCATGCCAAGGCGCCGGTGCCGCACTCGGCCGCCAGCCGCGACGGCAAGCTGCTGGCCCAACTGCAGCAGCGCCAGGCCGCGCTGGAAGCCGAGCAGCGCCGCCTGGCCGCCTCGCTGTCGCGCGACCACGGCCAGGCGCCCACGCCTCCCGGTCCGCTAGGCGCGCCCGCCCCCGAACGCAACCCCACCCAGGTACGGGCCGAACAGCTCGCCCGCCAATTCGCCGAGATCTCCCAGCGCGTCGACGACTACAACAAGCGCCCGCGCCGGCACTTCTTCGCCCCGTCCACCTCGGAATACCGCTTCGCGGTGTATGTCGAGCAGTGGCGGCAGCGGGTCGAGACGCTGGGCAACCAGAACTATCCGGCGGCGGCCCGCGGCAAGGTATACGGCTCCCTGCGCATGACGGTATATATACGCAGCGACGGCACCGTCGAACGCATGGACATCGACAAGCCGTCGGAACATAAAATACTCAACGATGCGGCCAGGCGCATCGTCGCGCTGGCCACGCCGTTCGCCCCGTTCCCGCCCCAGATCGCGCGCGACACCGACGTGCTGGCCATCACGCGCACCTGGTACTTCACCAACGACAAGCTACTCGCGAAACCCGGCTGATGTCCTCCGCTCCCACCCGCTACGCCGTCATCGGCAATCCCGTCGCCCATAGCAAATCGCCCTGGATACACGCGCGGTTCGCCGAGCAGACCGGCCAGGACCTCACCTACGAGGCCATCTGCGCGCCCGTCGACGACTTCGCCCCCCGGGTCTCCGGCTTCTTCGCCGCGGGCGGCGGCGGGTTGAACGTCACCGTCCCCTTCAAGCTGCAGGCCTTCGAGCTGGCCCGCGCCCACCTGAGCCCCCGCGCCATGGCAGCCGGGGCGGTCAACACCCTGTGGATGGCCGACGGACGGCTGCACGGCTGCAACACCGACGGCGTCGGCCTGATCGCCGACCTGCGGCGGCTGGGCGCCCGCCTGGCCGGCGCGCGGGTGCTGCTGGCCGGGGCCGGCGGCGCCGCGCGCGGCATCCTGCTGCCGCTGATCGAGGCCGGCTGTGCCCGCATCGACATCGCCAACCGCACCGCGGCCCGCGCCGAGGAACTGGCGGCCTCGTTCCCCGCCGGCCGGGCCACGCTGCGGGGAAGCGGCTATGCCGACCTGCCGGCCGGCGGCGGCTGGGACCTCGTGATCAACGCCACCGCCAGCAGCCTGGACGATGAAGCCCCCCCCCTGCCGGCTGGCGCCTACGCCCCGGGCGCGATGGCCTACGACCTGATGTACGCCGCCCGCCCCACCGCCTTCCTGCGCCAGGCCATGGCCGACGGCGCCTCGGCCACCGCCGACGGCCTGGGCATGCTGGTCGGCCAGGCGGCCGAGAGCTTCCACATCTGGCGCGGCGTGCGGCCCGATCCGGCGCCGGTTCTGGCCGCCCTGCGCAAGCTGCTTTCCGCCTGACATGCCTCCCCGCCGCCCCGCGCGCCCCGTCCGCCGCCGCTCGCTTGCCGCCCGCGTCGCGGGCATGGCCATGCGCCTGGTACTGGCCGCGGTGGCGCTGGTGCTGCTGTACCAGGTCTGGCTGTTCGGCTGGGTGCTCTGGTATGCCTACATGCCGCCGGGCTCGACCTCGATCATGCGCAGCGAACTCGCGCGGCTGCAGGAACGCGATCCCCACCGGCGCCTGAACTACCAGTGGGTGGACTACGGCCGCATCAGCAACAACCTCAAGCGCGCCGCCGTGGCCGCCGAAGACGCCAATTTCCTGGAACATGGCGGCATAGACTGGAACGCCGTCGAAAAGGCCTACGACCACAACCGCCAACTGGCCGAAGCGACCGAACGCGCGATGGCTCGCGGCCGCAAGCCGCCTTCGCGGCCCATGCGCGGCGGCTCCACCATCACCCAGCAGGTCGCCAAGAACCTGTTCCTGTCCAACTCCCGCAACTACCTGCGCAAGGGCCAGGAAGTGGTCATCACCTACATGATCGAGCTGGTCATGACCAAGCAGCGCATCCTGGAGCTGTACCTGAACATCGCCGAATGGGGCGAAGGCGTCTTCGGCGCCGAGGCCGCGGCCCGCCACTATTTCAATACCTCGGCCGCCAACCTGTCGTCCTACCAGGCCGCGCGGCTGGCCTCCATGCTGCCCCGGCCCCGGTTCTACGACAAGAACCGGGGCTCGGCCTACCTCGCCTCGCGCACTGACCGCCTGCTGCGCTGGATGCCAGGCGCGGCCATTCCGTGACTCAATTGCAACCAAACTCGCCAACCGGCGGGGCAATGCGGCCGAATGTCATGTGGCGCGCGTACAATTGCGGCGTCGTCAACTTCGCAGTGCGTGCGTGCTGCTTTTCCGGTATGGCCTCACAGCCACGACCTAGACCCTTACTACCAGCCGGCCTTTTGTTCCCCGGCCTCCGTTCGAGCCCCATCTGAGTCCGCCCGCGTCAGGCGCCAGACCCAAGGCCCGTGCGGGGCCGTCTTGTGTTTTCCCGCGCGATGGTCGAACAAGCAACCCAACTCAAATCGCTCGAGCGCAACCGGCTCGAGCCCGAAGATGCCCAGGAAGCCCTGGAGCATGTCCAGGAACTGCTGCGACGCCAGCACCTGGTCGAAGAACTGGTCCACCGGCAGGAAGCCGGCGATACCCGCGCCCCGCTGGTCGAGGCCCTGGTCCATCGCCAGCATGACGCCGAACTCGGCGCGCTGCTCGAGGACCTGCATCCGGCCGATATCGCCTTCATCCTCGAATCCTTGCCCAAGGAAGACCGGCAGGCGGTCTGGCAACTGGTCCGTCCCGAGCGGGCCGGCGAGATCCTGCTGGAGGTCGCCGACTGGGTCCGCGAGTCGCTCATCTCGACCATGGACCAGGAGGAACTGGTCGCCGCGACCGAGAACCTCGAGGCCGACGAGCTGGCCGACCTGGCCCCCGACCTGCCGCCCGAGGTGGTGGCCGAGGTCCAGAAGGGCCTGACCGACGAGGAGCGCGCCCGCCTGACCGAGGTCATGAGCTACCCCGAGGATTCGGTCGGGGCCATCATGGACTTCGAGATGGTCCGCGTGCGCAACGACGTCACGCTGGAAGTGGTGCTGCGCTACCTGCGGCGCCTGCAGGAACTGCCCGACCACACCGACCAGATCTTCGTGGTCGACCGGCACGACAAGCTGATGGGCAGCCTGGCCATCAACCGCCTCATCGTCAGCGACCCCGATACGCAGGTGGCCGACGTGATGGAAACCGAGATCCTGACCCTGGCGCCGCTGGACGAGGCCGACGAGGCCGCCGCCGCGTTCGAGCGCTACGACCTGGTGTCGGCGCCGGTGGTGGACGCCGTGGGCCGCCTGATCGGGCGCGTGACCGTGAACGAGGTGGTGGACGTGATCCGCGAGGCCTCGGACGAGCAGGCGCTGTCCAAGGCCGGCCTGCAGGAAGAAGACATCTTCGCCCCCATCCCGCAGGCCATCCGCAACCGCGCGCCCTGGCTGCTGGTCAACCTGTGCACCGCCTCGACCGCCGCCTTCGTCGCCTCGCGCTTCGAGGACACCGTGGGCCACATCGTCATCCTGGCCTTCCTGATGTCCATCGTCGCCGGCATAGGCGGCAACTCCGGCAACCAGACCATGACCCTGATCATCCGGGCTCTGGCCGTGGGCCGCATCAACTCGGCCAACGTCGGCAAGCTGGTGCGCCGCGAGCTGGAAATCGCGCTGGTGGTGGGCCTGGGCGGCGGCGCGGTCGCCGCCCTGTTCGCCTGGGCGATCTCCGGCCGCTACTCGCTCGGCCTCGTCATGATGGCCGCCATGGTCCTGAACCTGCTGGTCGGCGCCTGCATAGGCATGCTGGTCCCCCTGACCCGCAGCCGCTTCGGCAAGGACCCGGCCATCGGCTCCTCGGTCCTGCTGACCTTCGCGACCGACACCATGGGGTTCTTCATCTTCCTGGGCCTGGCGACGTTGTTCCTCCTATAGCCGGTCACCGGTTCCAGTTATAGATGTCCAGGGAGTTTTCACCTGCCGCCAGGCGCTCGATGATGCGGGCCTCATCCTCCTCGCGCTGGCGGGCCTTGGCCAGGACCTCGTCGATGCGGGCGCGGGGAATGGCGACCACGCCGTCGGTATCGCCCACGATCAGGTCGCCCGGCTGCACGGTGACGTCGCCGAACAGCGTCGGCGCGTTGATCCAGCCGCGCGCATCGAAGTCCTTGCCCGTGCCCCGTATGCACAGGCCGCGCGCGAAGACGGGAAAGCCGAAGCGCTCCAGGATGGCGCCGTCGCGCACGCAGCCGTCGATGACCAGCCCCGCCAGGCCGCGGGCGCGAGCCGCCTGCGACATGACCTCGCCCCAATAGCCCGCCTCGTAGTGGCCGCCGACGTGCACCACCAGCACGTCGCCCGGCTGCGCGGCGACGATGGCGCGATGCAGCCACAGGTTGTCGGCCGGCGGCGACTGTACCGTCACGGCGGCACCGCAGATGCGGAACGAGGGATGCACCGGCTTGATCGCCGACGGCAGCGCGCCGATCTTGCCGGCCGCCTCGTGCAGCGTCGAACTGGGCAGCGCCGCGGCCTGCTCCAGCTGGGCCGGGCTGGGCCGCTCGATATCCACCGTGACGGTGGGCAGCGACATGAACGGGAAACGGCTCTGGCTCATTTCTTCCTCGTTTGCAGGGTGTGATAGCCGAACTCGCGCCGCGCCTCGTCCAGGCGCATGCCGCCCCGCACCGCCTCGCGGATGCGGTCTTCGACCATCGCGATCTCCTCGGCCGCCGCCAGCACGGCTTCCTCGTGCGCCTGCGGCACCGCGACCAGCCCGTCGGCGTCGCCGCGCAGCAGGTCGCCCGGCGCGACACGGGCGTTGCCGATATTGACCGGCACGTTGGTGGCCTCGACCTGCACGCGGTCCTTGCCGGTGCGCATCCAGTGGTCGCGGCTGAAGACCGGGTAGCCCAGGTCCATGCACAGCGACACGTCGCGGCAGATGCCGTCGATCACGGTGCCGCCCAGCTTCCGGCGGTGGGCGATCTCGGTCATGATGTCGCCCCACACGGTGCAATCCACCCGTCCGCCATTGTCCAGCACGACGACGTGGCCGTCGGGCACGTCGTCGATGAAATCGCCCACCGTGCCCGGCGGCGTGGAAGCGGGGCCATACAGGATGGTGAAGGCGCGTCCCGCCAGGCGGAAACCGGCGGTGCGGGGCTTGATGCCGTGGCACTGGCCCTGGATGCCCAGCCGGTCCAGCGCATCGCTCAGCGTGGCGGTATCCAGCCTGGCGATGCGTTCTACGTTCTTGTCCATGTCGTCTCCGGTCGTTCGTCGTTGCGCCGCCCCGTTTCAGCGGGCCAGCATGTTCTCGTAGTTGGCGCCCATCACGTCGGTGATGCGCTGGCCGGCCATCAGCGCGCGCGCCATGGCGGCCTCGCGCGCGGCGATCTCCTCGGCCACGCGCAGCACGGCCTCGGCCTGCTCGGCGGGTATGAACACCGCGCCGCTGCTGTCGGCGACCGCGTAGTCGCCGGCCTGGACGGTCACGTCGCCGATCCGCACGGGTACGTTGGTACCCGCCTCGGCCACGCGGCCGCGCGCGGTGAACGCGGTGGTGGCGCGCGCATAGATGGGGAAGTCGTACTCGTGCGCCTCGTCCGCATCGCGTACCGGACCGTCGGCGATCACGCCCGCCAGGCCGCGCAGCTTCGCGCCCAGCGACAGGATGCCGCCCCACGATCCCGCGTCCACGCCCGTGCGCTGTTCGACGACGACGATGTCCCCGGGCTCGGCCGCTTCGATGGCGGTGGTGCCCAGGTGCCGGGGCGGCCCGTCGTGGCGGGGCGCCTGCGACGCCTCGACCAGCTTGAGCGTCACCACCCGCCCGGCAATGCGGCGGCTCGCGGCGCGCCTGGGCAGGCCCGTCACCGTCCCTTTCAAGCCCAGCTTGTCCAGCGCATCCGAAAAGGCGCAGCTGTCGATGCGCTGCATGCGCCGCACGATGTCCTTGCTATCCATGTCTTGCATTCCCTCGGTTCTTGCGCCGCGTCATTGCCACGACGCGAAGGCCATGCCGCTGCCCGTCCCGGCCTCGGTCCGGTAGCACGGCACGTAGTCGATCACTTCCATCCTGCGGCCCAGGTCGTTCATGGCCGCCACCAGCGGATACCAGCTCTTGATCTCGCAGGTATTGCCCTCGAAATGCGACTCGGGCACGGCGGCCAGCGCCGCCTCGTCGCCCCTGCGCATGGCGTCCAGGATCCGGCGGTCCAGTTCTTCGTCCACGACGAAATGGGTGAAGCCGCCCGAGGCCACGATGGCCACCCGCAGATCGGACGGCAGCGCCGCGATGCCCTTGGCCAGCGCATGCCCCATCTGCAGGCAGCGCCGCGTGAGCGGCCGGTTGGGCGGCACGCCCACGTTGGTGAAGACGGGCACCGACGGCGGCGGCGCATCTTCCATGATGCGGCGGTAGATGAAGCCGAAGGCGTGGGGAATGCCGTGCTGGCGATCCGCGCCGCCGGGCAGCCGGTACGACACCGCCACATCGAAGGACTCGGCCACCAAGGCCTGCACCAGGCTCTCGGCGGTCCGCCTGTCGCCCGGATAGATCGCGCCCCCTGGCGGGCAGTGGCCTTCCTCGGCCACCGCGACGCCGGGCGGCAGGCGCCGGACCTGCTCTTCGGACAAGGGGGTGTTGGGAATCTCGTCGCCGGCATAGACGGTAAAGCCGGCGGTCAGGTCCTCGCGGAAGACCTCGCGCTGGTCGTTGCCCAGGATGATGGCTACGTCCGGCCGCGCGGCGCGGAACCGCCGCGCCATCTCGTCCAGCGCCCGCTGGCAGGCGTCGTGGCGCAGTTGCCGCTGCGGCAGGCTGGCCTCGTCGTGGAAGCCCGGCTGCCGTTCCGCCAGCAGCGTGGCGTAGTCCATCTGCCTGCCGCGGTACCAATGCCGCTTGTTCTCGCGATCGGCGCCCGCGCGCAGGTCCCACATGTCCGGCGGCGTCGCCAGCAAGGGGCCGTGCGAGCACGCCAGCGCGCACACTACCTCAGCCATTTCCGTCTCCTTGGATCACGGCGTGCGTTCGATTCGTTGTCATGGTCAGTCCTCGGCCATGGCCAGGGCGAGCGCATCGGCGATCACCTCCCGGTCCAGGCCCTTGGTGATGAACACCAGGCGGGAATCGCGATCCTGGTCAGGCCACCGCGCGAGCGTGACGGGATCGTGGAACAGATGCTGTACCGCGTGCACGGCGACCGGCGCGCTTTCGCCCCTGAGGTTCAACAGGCCCTTCATCCGCAACAGGGCATCGCCATGGAAATAGGCCAGCCCGCCCAGCCAGGCACTGACGCGTTCCCAGTCCAGGGGCTGCTGGAAACGGAAGGCGTGCGTGCGTATGCCGGCGTCGTGCCGGCCCGCCCTGCCCGCATGCTCGCAATCCGGGCCGCAGACGTGACGCATGACACCGGCCAGGTAACCGTCCGGTTCCGGTTCATCGCCGGTATCGGCCGCGCGGTGCCGAGGCAGCGCGCCCACTTCGAACAGGCGCGCCGGGTCCACCTCGCCACGGTCGGCGCGCACCACGTCGGCCCCGGGATTCAGGCGCGCCAACCGCCCCAGCAGGGCCTCGGTCCGCGCCTCGTCCACCAGGTCGGTCTTGGTCAGTACCAGGCGGTCCGCCACCGCCGCCTGCTTCACGGATTCGGGCTGGCGGTCGAGCTGGGCCTCCGCGTTGACGGCATCGATGGTCGAGATGACGCTGTCCAGCGCATACAGCTGGCGGACATCGGCGTGCCTGAGCAGCGAATGAATGATGGGCGCGGGATCGGCCAGCCCGGTGGTCTCGATCACGACCCGGCGAAAGGCCGGGATCTCGCCCCGCTCGCGCTTGTCGTGCAGCTCGCGCAGCGTGGCGGCCAGGTCGTCGCGTATCGTGCAGCAGACACAGCCGCTGGCCAGCAGCACGGCCTCGCCGCTGACCGCCTCGACCAGATGATGGTCCAGGCCGATCTCGCCGAACTCGTTGATGATGACCGCGGTGTCGGCCATGCCCGGATGGCGGATCAGGCGGCCCAGCAGCGTGGTCTTGCCGCTGCCCAGGAAGCCCGTCAGCAGCGATACGGGGGTGCGCAGCGCGGGCGCATTGGCGGTCGTGCTCATGTCCGTCCCTTCGGGCACGGGGCGCGCCGGCGGCGCCCCGTCCTGGTTCCTACTGCCGCAGCTTGAAGACCTTGCGGGCGTTGTCCTCGAAGATCTTCTTCTTGTCGGCCGCGCTCAGCCAGTCGAAGCCCTCGATCAGCGGCTTGACGTCGTCCATCGAGCGGCCCGTGGCCGGATCGACCGACGACCCCACGCCGGGGCACTCCGTGCCGAACAGGCAGCGGTCCACGCCCACCGTCTTGATCAGCAGGCGCAGCGCTTCCTCGGTATACAGCACCGTGTCGAAGTAGAGCTTTTCCAGGCGATCGGTGAAGCGGTCGCCCTCGGGCCGCCGCAGCGAGGGCGCCTGGAAGCGGCCCAGCTGGTAGGGGATGGCGCCGCCGCCGTGGCTGACCACCACCTTCAGGTCGGGGAAATCCTTGTAGACGTTGGAGTTCAGCAGGCCGAATACCGCCACCGTCTCTTCGTTGATGAAGTGCAGCGAATAGGGCACGCGCTCGGAACGCGATCCCGTGCCGTGGATGTGCGCCGGCACGTCCAGTTCGCACAGCTTCTCGTACAGCGGATACCAGTAGCGGTCGCCCAGCGGCGGCGCTTCTTCCGAACCGTTCTCGAACGGATCGGGGTTCAACAGACAGCCGCCGAAACCCAGTTCTCGGATGCAGCGCTCCAGTTCGGGCAGCACCCGCTCGATCGGCTCGCCCGCCACCTGGGGCAGGCCCGCCACGCCGGCGAAGGTCTCCGGAAAAAGCTGGGTCTGCCGGTAGATGATGTTGTTGCACTCCTCGGTGAACCAGTCGATGATCCGCGCCGGACGCTCGGACTGCATCAGCTGGAAAGGACGGGGCGACACCAGCTGCAGGTCCGTGCCGTGTTTCTTCAGGTAGTCCAGGTGCCCCATCGGCCAGGTCTCGGCCTTGTTGGCGGCGGCCCGGATCTCGTCGTCCGTGACTTTCACCTTGCCGCGGCCGTGGCTGCCGCGGCTGGCGAGCAGGCTCGCCTTGTAGGCCCACAGTTCCGTGGGCGCGCTTACGTGGGCATGGCAATCGATGATCATGGGTGGGTCTCCTCCAACCTCGCTATAACACTCATACAGTATTATACATATCCGCCGCATTTGGACCAGTCCCGGCCCTTGCGGCGCGGAGGGACTCAGTGGCCTCCGTCATCCTCCAGTCCCATGGCCTGGCGATACGCCCGCGCCACCGGTTCGGGCTGTCCGGCCTGGAAGACATAGTCGTGCAGGTGCCGGCCGAACACCGGATGGGCCTTCAGTTCCGCCAGCGGCAGTCCGCCGGTCAGGATCTCGCGAAAGGCAAGGGGCAGTTCCACCCGGTGATTCCTGTCCGGATCGCGCATCACTCCCTTGGGGTCCGCGCCTGCCGCCACAGCGTCCAGTTCCTCGAAGAACTTCTTGCGGATCATGGTGATGCCCCGGTCGCTGGCGCTCAGGTTCTCCAGGCTGCGGTCCGCGATCCGCCCCTGCCCCACCCATGCCACGAAGTCCTGGTTCATCACGTGCGACGAGATCCAGTCGCCGCGCTCGTCGCGGATGGGGCCGTGCCAGGTGGGAATGGAGGGCTGCACATACGGTTCGCTTTCCCGGGGAACGCGGGTGTAGGACCAGCACACGCTCAGCGTGTTCTCGTCGTCGATGGGCACGCGCCACTCGAAGTGGTCCCCCAGGAACACCGCGTTGGGCCACAGGCAGACGCGCCCGACCGCCCACAGCGGGTCCTCTTTCCTGCCGTTGCCCCGGACCCGCCGGTACAGGAAGCCATGCTCGAACTCGTCGAAGCCGACCTCCTTGTGCACGGGCGAATAGGGTTGCAGCACCCCCTGCTGGCGCAGGCTCCAGTTGTTGTGCATCCACTCGAAGTGCACCGGATCGATGGAGTTCTCCTGGCACTGGAACCAGTTGCAGGGGATTTCCGACAGCACGATCTGGCGAAAGCCGTTGGGCCACGAAAAGGCCTCCCAGTCGGGCAGGAGCGGCGCCGGGGCCGGTCCCATGTAGGCCCACAGCAGACCGGCCTTTTCCTGGACGGGATAGGCCGTGATCCGGATGCGGTCCTTCATGCGCGCCTCGGGATGGGCAACGTCCTCGTAGGGTTGCTCCAGGCATGCGCCGTCCGCGCCGAAGCGCCAGCCGTGATAGTTGCAGCGCAGGCCCTCGGACTCCGGGAAACCGTAGGCCAGGTCCGCCCGGCGGTGCGGGCAATGGCGATCGACCAGCCCCCATCTGCCTTCCAGGTCGCGATAAAGCACCAGGTCTTCGCCGAACAAGCGCACGGCCTTGGTTGCGCGGCTGTCGAACTCCGTGACGCCCGCGACCGGCATCCAGTAGCGCCGCAGCAGTTCCCCCATCGGCGTGCCCCGCCCCACGCGGGTCAGCAACTCGTTCTTTTCTTGGTTCAGCATGATCAGCCAGTGTCTAAGGATAGAAAGGAAGAGCGCGAGGCTCCATGCCTATATATATTATATATCATACTTAAACCAAGCAAGGCACGGCACCCTATAATGCGATCCACCGCCGTCACGCTTTGCCCTCAAAGGATCAGGATTGGTCAGCAAGCCTCTTTCTTCGCCCCCCTCGTGGGCAGCCGTCCCCAACGCCACGCTGTCGGGCGGCATCGTGGCGCAGATACGGGCGGCGGTCCTGAACCGGGAAATCGTCGCCGGACAGTTCCTGGGCAGCGAAGCCGCGCTGTCCGAGCAGTTCGGCGTCAGCCGCATGGCGGCGCGCGACGCCCTGCGCACGCTGGAAGGGCTGGGCATCGTCGAGATCCGCATGGGCGCCCGCGGCGGCGTCTGGGTCGCCCAAGGCAACCCGGACCGGCTGGCCGACGCGCTGGCCATCCACCTCAAGCTCATCGGCATCACCTCGGGCGAAGTGTTCGACGCGCAGATGGCGATCGAGGAAATGGCCGCCCGGCTGGCGGCGGAACGGCGCGACGAGGCCGACCTGGAACATCTGCGCGGCGTGTTGGCCGAGCTGTCCTCGCTGAAAGGCGAGCTCGACCGCTTCGCCGATGCATCCATGCGCTTTCACGAAGCCATCGTGCGCGCGTCCCACAGCCGCATCCTGCTTGCGCAGTTCCACGCGCTGAGTTTCGTGCTCGAACCGGTGCTGCGCCCCAACCTCACTTCGGCATCGGCGGTCCGCATCGTGCGCCACCACAAACTGCTGCTCGAGGCCATCGAGTCCGCCGACGGCGTGGAAGCGGCCAGGCTGATGCGGGAACGGTTGGCCTACCAGCGCGCCAGGACGCTGTCCCAGGAAGCGGACACCGCCTCGCGCGCGGACTGACGCCCCTCCCCCTCGAGTCCTGCTCCGCCCGCTGTCCTGACCCGGGACGGCGGGCGGAGCCGCGTGCGCTCATGCTTTTCTCTTGTCTAATTTCATATATATTATATATTATAGATAGAGTCCGGCACGTAGAAAGCCGGCCCACCCCAGCATGGAGACAGCCATGGTTCACGCGTTCCCGTTCTCAGCCGGACTGCCGCTTGCGGTCGGGCTGCTCGTCTGTTGCACCGGCGTCCAGGCGCAGCCCGACCCGGCCGCCTCGTCGCCCTACCCCCGCCGCGCGGTCAAGATCGTCGTTCCCTACAGTCCGGGCACCAGCGCGGACGCCATCGCCCGGCGCGCGGCCGAACAACTGTCGCAACGACTGGGCCAGAACACCTATGTCGAGAACCGGTCGGGCGCCAGCGGCATCATCGGCACGGCCTACGCCGCCGGTGCCGCGCCGGACGGCCATACGCTCATGGTCGGCCCCACCACGCTGGTCATCACGCCCGCCTTTCGCCCCACGCCCTACGATCCGGTCAAGAGCTTCGTGCCCGTGGGCCAGATCGCCGAAAGCGCCCAGGTCGTCATCACCGGCGCGAACACACCAGCCGGCAACTTCAAGGAACTGGTGGCCCTGCTCAAGGCCCGCCCCGACGATGCGTCCTATGCCTCGCCGGGCATCGCCTCCACCGCCCACCTGTACACGACCGTGCTGCAGAACATGGTGGGGGTGAAGATGCGCCACATACCCGCCGGCGGCCTGAACAGCGCGATCATGGACGTGGTCCAGGGCAGCGTGACCATGATGATCGCCCCGATCGAGGCGGCGCGGCCGCTGGTGGCCTCGGGCAAGCTCAAGGCCATCGCCCAGACGGGCGCGGCGCGCTCGCCCCTGATGGCCGACGTGCCCACGCTGGAGGAACTGGGCTATCCCGGCTATCGGCTGGCGGTCTGGGTCGGGCTGTACGCGCCGGCGGGAACCCCGGAGCCTGTCGTGGCGCGGCTCAACCGCGAGCTGAAAGCCATCTTCGACGCGCCGGCCATGCGCACCGCGCTGGCCGATACGGGCTTCAACGTGGTGCTGGGCTCGCCCGAGGACCTGGGCCGGCTCACCCGCGCCGAATTCGACCGCTGGAAACAGGTCATCAAGACCGAAGGCATCAGCCCGGAATAACCCGCGGCACGGTGGGACACCCGTCAGGCCGCGCGGGCCGCGGACACCCGGGCCGGCTCGCCCTGTCCGGGCGCGCCGCGATGGATGAACGCGGGCGACATGTCGGCGAAACGGCGGCAGCCGATCTGCGCCAGCGTGGTCCGGACTTCGTCGGCCAGCACCGGCAGCGTTCCCACCGCCTCCCGGACCGCGCGCGAGGCATCGCCAGCTCACGCCGCCGCGCCACTGAGCCTTCATGAAGGCGGCCACCCGGTGGATGTCGCCCCCTTCCACGTAGCGCGCATAGAGTCCCACTTGACCAACTCGCGCATCATGCCGCCCTGGTCGAGCATCTCCTGCGCCCAATGGATCTCGCCATTGCGCGAACCGCGCTTGCCGTCCTGGAAGGCCTTCGCTTTGTCTTGACACGAACACCCAAACACGCATACTGTATGTTAAATAGCAGACTTAATTCACCAACAATGAACGACTTGCAGGCAGACCCGCATGGTTGTCGCCGGATGCCGAGGGAGACGACACATGCTTAGCGAAGCGAAGAACCGTCAATTGACTCGGGTGGGGCCCGGCACCCCCATGGGGGAACTGCTACGGCGCTATTGGCACCCGATCGCGGCGGTCAGCGAATTCGACAAGATGGAGACCAAGCCCGTCCGGCTGCTGGGCGAAGATCTCGTGCTGTACAAGGACCTGGGCGGCAACTTCGGCCTGATCGACCGGCGCTGCGCCCACCGGCGGGCGGACCTGTCCTATGGCTTCGTCGAGCAATCGGGCCTTCGCTGCAACTACCACGGCTGGCTGTTCGACCGCGACGGCCGCTGTACCGAGCAACCCTACGAGGACATCGCGGCGCCCCATGCCCGCATGAAGGAACGCCTGCGCATCACCGCCTATCCGGTGGAACAGAAGGCCGGCATGCTGTGGGCCTATCTCGGCCCGCCGCCCGCGCCGCTGGTTCCCAACTGGGAACCCTTCACCTGGAAGAACGGCTTCGCCCAGATCGTCATCTCCGAGATTCCCTGCAACTGGCTGCAGTGCCAGGAGAACTCCATCGACCCCGTGCACTTCGAATGGATGCACTCGAACTGGAGCATTCGCCTCAAGGGCGAGACCGGCCCTTACGCGCCCACGCACATCAAGGTGGATTTCGAGGAATTCGACTACGGCATCATCTACAAGCGGCTGCGCGAAGACACCAGCGAGCGCCATCCCCTGTGGACCGTCGGCCGCGTCTGCCTGTGGCCACAGGCGTTCTGCCTGGGCGACCACATCGAATGGCGGATCCCCATCGACGACGAGAACACGCTCAGCATCGCCTGGGCCTTCTCGCGCGTTCCCAAGGAACAGGAGCCCTATGAACAAGGGCCCATCCCGGCCTGGCACGGCCCCGTGGTGGATCCCGACACCGGCCGCTGGATCTCCAGCCACGTCATGAACCAGGATTTCGTGGCCTGGGTCGGGCAAGGCACCATCGCCGATCGCACCAAGGAAAACCTGGCCTCCAGCGACCGCGGCATCGCCATGCTGCGCAAGCGCTTCGGCGAGGACATGGACGCCGTGGCGGATGGACGCGATCCCAGCGGGCTGATCCGCGACCCGGCCGTGAACGAATGCGTCGAGCTGCCCATAGCCGGACGCCATCTGTTCACCGAGGGCCTGACCCGTGAACAACTGCTGGCGCATCCCATACTGGGCAAGCACCTGGCCGACTATCCGTTCCAGGCCGGACAGCCGGACGAGGTCAAGGCCGCCTACCGCGCAGCGATGGGCCTGCGCGACGAGGACGTGCAGGCGCACTAGCTCCGCGCGTAAGCCAGGACAACCCGGCATGGCCGGGTTTTTCTTCGTTGACACCCCCTCTTTTACTTATACAGTATGCGTAATTAGACCGGATCATCGCCGTAACGGCAAGCGCCCGCGCGTGCGCCGCCTGTACGACGCGGGCTCACGCCTTGGCTTCCGGGGTACGGAAGCGCTGGGCAACGGCTAGAGCGCGCACTTCGTCATCGAAGGCGGCTTCAACATGGACAATGGCGGCAACATCGATCCCAACGGCAGGCCAAACACGTCGACCGGGTCGGATTGGGTCTCCAGCGGCTTCGGCGTGCAGAGCGGTGGCATAGGGCGCGGCATGGCGGTGGGCGTGGTCCGCGTGAACGACACCGTCAGGTACATCTCGCCGCGGCTGTTCGGCCTGTTCGAGGTCATCGTCGGAGCGTCCACCACCAAGCCATTTGCTCGTTTTCTGGTAAGAGGCAGGGGCCCGAGGTCATGAGAGCGGATATAATTGCTCATACAGTCTGCGACTTATGAACGGTGGAACAGAAAAAATGGCACGTACCAGAGCCGATCTACCAGTATGGCGCGCCGGACGCACCGAATCCACGGCCATGCGCGTTGAAAAACAGATCAAGGAAGCCGTGCTGGACGGCAAGCTGCAACCCGGCGATTTCCTGGGTTCCGAGAACGATCTGGCCGAGCAGTTCCAGGTCAGCCGCCTGCCCATCCGCGAAGCCATGGGGCGGCTGCAAGCGCTCGGCGTGGTGGACGTGCGCACGGGCGCCGGCGGCGGCACCCGCATCGCCAACGGCAACGATGCGCCGGTGGTCGAAGCCCTGGCCATCCAGCTCAAGCTGATCGGCGTCGGTTCGGACGAGGTCTTCGACGCTCAACTCATCATCGAGGCCAGCGCCGCCGAACTCGCGGCCAAGCTGGCGAACGCCGACGACATCGCCAAGATGGAAGCGTGCCTGGCGCGGGTCGAGGAGTTGGTGTCCTCGCCGGAGGACTTCACGCCGGAGAAACTGACCACCGCCTCGCTGGCCTTCCACCAGTCCATCGTCGACGCCTCGCACAACCAGTTCCTGTCGTCGATCATGAAGGCGATCTCGTACGTGCTGTACCGCTCGGTCAATCCATACACGACACCAGCGGTGGGCAAGCGGCTGGTGCAGCGGCACCGCAAGATGCTGGCGGCCATCGTGGCGCGCGACTGCGAACTGGCCAGGCAACTGCTGACCGACCACGTGGCCAAGGTCCGCGCCAAGCACGGCGCCGCGGACAAGAACGCGCCCGGCAACTGACCGCGTCCCGGGTGGCCCGCGCGGGCCACCGGCCTCGGCCCTAGTCCACCTGGATGTTGCGCGCCTTGATCAGCCGCGCCCAGCGCGCCTGTTCGTCGCGCATCAGCGTGGTCATCTGCGCAGGCTGGTTCAAGGCGGGAACCGAACCGATCTCCTTCAGGTTCTCGATCATGGCCGGATCGGCCAACACCCGCGCGATGCCCGCGTGGATGGCCTGCACCTTGTCGGCGGCCATGCCGGCGGGCGCCAGCACGCCGAACCAGCTCACGCCGTCCACCCCCGGATAGCCCTGCTCGGCAATGGTGGGGATCTCGGGCGCCGATGGACTGCGCTCCGTGCCCACCAGCCCCAGGGCCTTCACCTTCCCCCCCTTGAGCAGCGGAAGCGCCGCCGGCAGGTCGACGAACACGCCGGCGATCTGGCCCCCCATGACGTCGGTCAGCGCGGGAGCCACGCCCTTGTAGGGCACGTGGACGAAGTTGCCACGCGTGGCGTCCTTCATCAGCTCCATGTACAGGTGCGTGATGTTGCCCGTTCCGGCCGAACCGATGGGAACGGGATTCGCGGACTGGCGGGCGTAGGCGACGAATTCCTTCATGTCGCTGGCCGGAAGCTGCTTGCCCACCAGCAATGCGGTGCCATTGGCCACCACCCGGCCGATCGGGCTGAGGTCCTTCAGCGGATCGTAGTTCAGGTCCTTGTACAGGACGGGGCTGATGGTCAGCATGCCCGAGGTCGCGAACAGCAGCGTGCCGCCGTCGGGCACGGCCTTGGCCACCGCCTGCACGCCGATCGCGCCATTGGCGCCGGGACGGTTGTCGACGATCACGGTCGCTTCCAATTGCGGGCCCAGGCGCTCGGAGAGCTTGCGCGCGATCAGGTCGGCCGGACCGCCGGGCGAGAACGGCACGACCATGCGGATCTGGCGCGGCAGGGGCTGGGCGGCGGTGTTGCCGGCCAATGTCGCGGCCAGCAGGAACAGCGCGGACCGCAGGACGGGGCGACGGGCAAGCATGGGGAATTCCATGGACGTTCCTTGAAGAAAAATGTGCGGACGGACGCGCTCAGGACGCGCGGCGGACGACGCCCACGCCCGGGCCTTCCGGGACATGGAGATGGCCGTCCACCACCTTCAGGCCCTCGAACGGATCGTTCAGCAGCTTCTGGAACTCGGCCAGTTCGCAGGCATAGGTGATGTTGGGCAGCGCCACGGCCAGGTGCAGGGCATGGGCAGCCAGCAGCTGGCTGCCGACGTTGGCGCCCATCCGGCACCCCAGGTGCGCCACCTCGCAGATGCGCGCGGCCGTCTGCACGGCCCGCAGCCCGCCCATCTTGGGCACCTTGAGGCTGACCGCGTTGATCGAGCGGCTCGCGGCCAGGCGGTAGGTCGACGAGGCGTCGTAGGCGCTCTCGTCGGCCTCGATGGCGATACTGGAGGCGCGCGTGACTTCCTGCAGGCCGTCCAGGTCGTCGGCCCGCACCGGCTGCTCGATGATGTCCACGTCGAACTCGACGGCCCGCTGCGCGAACACGACGGCATCCTTGGCGCGATAGGACTGGTTGGGGTCGGCCACCAGCCGCACGGCGTCGCCCACCTGGCGCCGCACGGCGCGCAACCGCTCGATGTCCTCGCGCACGGAGCCGCCCACCTTGAGCTTCAGGTGGCGGTAGCCCTGGTCCACCAGGCGCTGCGCGCGCTCGGCCATCTCGGGCGGCGTCTTCAGGCCCAGCATGCGGCAGATCGCGATACGGCCGGTGGTCTTGCCGCCCAGCAGCTCGTACAGCGGCACGCCCAAGAGGCGCGCCTTCAGGTCGTGCAGCGCGCAATCGATGGCGGCCTTGGCGGGGTTGTTGCCCACCAGCGCCGCCTGTACGCGCACCAGATTGGCCTCGATCGCCATCGCGTCCTGGCCGACCAGCGCCGGACAGATGCGCTGCAAGGCGCCCTCCACCCCCAGCGCGGTCGCGGCCAGGTGCGGAAAGGCCGCCGCATAGCCCCAGCCTTGCGTGCCGTCCTCGGCCGTCAGCGTCAGGACGACGGCATCGTTGGTCGGATAGGCCTGGCCCGCGAACTTCCAGTTGGGATCTTCGTCGGGCAGGCTCAGGTGTTCGAGGGAAAATGCGGTGATCTTCAACGGCTTCTCCGGCATGGCAGGGATGCGGCCACTCTATCAGCGGCCCGAGCGTGCGATCATTCGCATTCAGGCGGCCGGGCAAACCAAATGGTTATGGGCCGGCCGTCCTCTTCTTCCCGCCATCGGGGTTCACATGGAAGCCGAGCGATCGATCGAGCGCGTGCTGACCACCCAGGTCAAGCTGCGCCACCTGCTAATGTTCAAGACCGTGGCCGAATGCGGCGCCCTGTCGCGCGCGGCGGAAACGCTGCACATGTCGCAGCCCGCGGTATCCAAGACCATCCACGAACTGGAGACGCTGCTGGGCGAGCGGCTGCTGGACCGCACCGCCAAGGGTGTCGTGCCCACCGTGTTCGGCAGCCACGTGCTGCGCTATGCCCATTCGCTGCACGCCGAGCTCAAGCGCGCGGCCGATGAACTGACCGCCCTGCGCCAAGGCTCGGCCGGCAAGCTGGCGATAGGCAGCTACATGGTGGCGCTGCCCACGCTGCTGCCGCGCGCGCTGTCGCTGTTCTTTGCCGGCGGCGACGCCACGCGCGTGTCGGTGGTGGACGGCAGCAAGGAAAGGCTGCTGAGCGGACTGCAGGCCGGCGAGATCGACATCGTCGTGGGCCGCATGTCCGAGCAGGACGGCCATGGGCAGATCCGGCAGATCCCCCTGTACTTCGAACCCATCGTGCTGGTGGCGGGACGCCAGAACCCGCTGGCGGGCAAGGCCGCGCCCACGCCCGCCGACCTGGCTGCGCAGGAATGGGTCATGCCGCACGCAAGCAGCGTGGCGCGCACGCCCATCCACCTGTTCTTCGCCCGCGAGGGGCTGGACCTGCCCGCCCGCATCGTCGAGACCCTGTCGTTCCCGCTGATACGCGCCCTGCTGCTGCAGCGGGACATCGTGGCCGCGCTGCCGTGGCAGATCGTCCAGGCCGACATCGAACAGGGTGTCCTGGCCAAGCTGCCGGTGGACATCGGCTATCCCGCCCTGCCCGTGGGCATCATCACCCACGCCCACAACAATCTGTCGGCCGCCGCGCTGCGCATGGTGGACAGCCTCAAGCAGGCGGCCGGCGAGCTCTACCACCGCCCGCCCGCGGCCTGATGCCGGTCAGTTGCCCTCGGCGGTGGCGGGCGCGGCCGCCGGGTTCCATTGTCCGCGCCGCATGCGCGAGATCTTCACGCTCTTGAACAGGCCGGCCTTGCGGAACGGCTCGTCGCGCGAGAACGCCTCCGCCTCGGCCAGGCTGCCCACGTTCAGGATCAATACGCTGCCGGTGCGCCCCACGCCGTCCTCGGCCAGCATGGCGCCGCCCAGCACCAGCCTGGATTCGAACCTGGCCAGGTACTCCAGATGCGCGGGCTTGACCCGCTTGCGGATCTCCGCCGCGCCGTCGTCCCGGTCTTCCTGGTAGATGATGTACAGCATGCGCGCTCCTTGTCGAAACGGCCATGATACGGAGCCGCCGGCCGCTGCCGCATTCCAGTTTCGCCCGCGGTTCCAACCGCATGGTTATGGCCGCGGCGCGAAAAATCAGCCCGCCCCATGGGCCGGGACGGGACAATGGCGGCCTTCGCCATCACCGGGAGCCACCCATGCCAAGTTCCATCGACGCCCGCCTGTCGGCCCTGGGCATCATCCTGCCGCCCGCGCCCGCGGCCCGCGCCGCGCGCATCCGCATGGCGCGCAAGCTGGGCAACCTGCTGTTCGTCTCGGGCCAGTTGCCCAGCGTGAACGGCGAACTGCGCCACGTCGGCCGCGTGGGCGACACCCTGGACCTGGCCCAGGCCCAGCAGGCCGCGCGCGCCAGCGCGCTGAACGTATTGGCCCAGGCCCGCGCCGCCCTGCCCAACGGCCTGGACGACATCGTGTCGGTAGTGAACCTGCGCGGCTTCGTTGCCGCCACGCCCGACTTCGTCCGCATCGCCGAGGTGGTCAACGGCGCCTCGGACCTGATGGTGGAGGTATTCGGGGAAGCCGGCGCCCATACGCGCACGGCCGTGGGCGTGAGCAGCATGCCGCACGGCGTGGTGGTCGAGATCGAGGCGATGTTCGAGGTGGTGTAACCCCCCCTACGCGCTGACGCGCGCCCCCCAGGGGGCGAAACCGGCGGACTGGCGGAGCCAGATCCGCGGTTTCCTGGGTCTAGGGAAAGCATCGTGGACTGAAGCACGGTTGCTACCGCTGGCAGCCAGTGATAGCAACCGTGCCAAACCCAAGATAACGGTACCAGACCCAGGATGCGGCGGATCCGGCTTTGCCGGTCTGCCAGTGCCCCCCTGGGCCCGGCGCCGGGCCGCCCCAAGGCGGGCCCAGGCCCCCTCGGGGGGCTGCCGCGTAGCGGCTGGGGGCTCACCATTCTGGGCCCGCGCAAGCGGGTAGGGGGTGGGCTTCCCTAGAAGCTGGCTACGCCAGCTTCCCATGGCATTGCTTGTACTTCTTGCCGCTGCCGCAGGGGCAGGGATCGTTGCGGCCCACCTTGGGCAGTACGTTGCGCACGGGTTCCTGTCCGGATCCCGCGGCGGCATTGGCGGCGGCCAGGGCTTCGTCGTAGTCGGAATGGTGGTACTGCACGTTCTGCACGTGCGGCTGGGCGGCCTCCTGCTCGACCTGTTCCACCTGCTCGGCCGACTGCACGCGCACGGTCATCAGCACCTTGACGACGTCGTTGCGGATGCGGTCCAGCATGTTGGAGAACAGCTCGAAGGCTTCGCGCTTGTATTCCTGCTTGGGGTTCTTCTGGGCGTAGCCGCGCAGATGGATGCCCTGGCGCAGGTGGTCCAGCATGGCCAGGTGTTCGCGCCAGTGCGTGTCGATGGACTGCAGCAGGATGGAGCGCTCGAACTGGCCCCACATCTCGGTGCCCACCAGGGTCACCTTGGCGTCGTAGGCATCGGCCGCGGCCTTCAGCACGCGCTCGAGCAGGTCGTCGTCGGTCAGGTTGGGCTCGGCTTCCAGCATGCCGGCCAGCGGCAGCTCGACCTGCCACTCGAGTTCGAGCGTCTTCTGCAGGCCCGGCACGTCCCATTGTTCCTCGACGGAGTCTTCCGGCACGTAGCCGCGGAACACCTCGGTGAAGGTGGCCTCGCGCAGGCCGGCGACCACGTCGGCGATGGATTCGGCCTCCAGGACCTCATTGCGCTGGGTGTAGATGACCTTGCGCTGGTCGTTGGCGACGTCGTCGTACTCCAGCAGCTGCTTGCGGATGTCGAAGTTGCGGGCCTCGACCTTGCGCTGGGCCGACTCGATGGAGCGGGTGACCATGCCGGCCTCGATGGGCTCGCCCTCGGGCAGCTTGAGGCGCTCCATGATGGCGCGCACGCGGTCGCCCGCGAAGATGCGCATCAGCGAGTCTTCCAGCGACAGGTAGAAACGCGACGAACCCGGATCGCCCTGGCGGCCGGCGCGGCCGCGCAGCTGATTGTCGATACGGCGCGACTCGTGGCGCTCGGTGCCGATGATGCGCAGGCCGCCGGCGGCCTTGACCTGCTCGTTCAGCGGCTTCCATTCATCGCGCACGCGGGCGATGCGGATTTCCTTCTCGGCCTCGGACAGCGAGTCGTCGGCGCGGATCAGGTCGACCTGCTTGTCGACGCTGCCGCCGAGCACGATGTCGGTGCCGCGGCCCGCCATGTTGGTGGCGATGGTGATATGGCCGGGCTTGCCGGCCTCGGCCACGATCTCGGCTTCGCGCGCGTGCTGCTTGGCGTTGAGCACCTCGTGCTTGAGGCCCGCCTTCACCAGCATGGCCGACAGCAGCTCGGAGTTCTCGATGCTGGTGGTACCCACCAGCACCGGCTGGCCGCGCTTCTGGCAGTCCCGGATGTCTTCCAGGATGGCGTTGTACTTTTCCTGGTCGGTCTTGAAGACCTGGTCGTTCTGGTCGACGCGGATCATGGGCCGGTTGGTCGGCATGATCACGGTCTCCAGGCGGTAGATTTCCTGGAACTCGTAGGCTTCGGTGTCGGCCGTGCCGGTCATGCCGGCCAGCTTCTCGTACATCCGGAAGTAGTTCTGGAAGGTGATCGAGGCCAGCGTCTGGTTCTCGTTCTGGATCTTCACGCCTTCCTTGGCCTCGACCGCCTGGTGCAGGCCGTCGGACCAGCGGCGGCCCACCATCAGGCGGCCGGTGAACTCGTCGACGATGACCACTTCGTTGTTCTGCACGACGTAGTGCTGGTCGCGGAAGAACAGGTTGTGCGCCCGCAGCGCAGCCATCAGGTGGTGCATCAGGCTGATGTGGCGCGGCTCGTACAGCGACTCGCCCTCGGGCAGCAGGCCCTGGCGCTCCAGGATCTGCTCGGCCTTCTCGTGGC
Organism: Pigmentiphaga sp. NML030171; assembly: GCF_002188635.1. Taxonomy (GTDB): domain Bacteria; phylum Pseudomonadota; class Gammaproteobacteria; order Burkholderiales; family Burkholderiaceae_B; genus Pigmentiphaga; species Pigmentiphaga daeguensis. The sequence goes on from NZ_NINX01000055.1 coordinate 143,258, forward strand.
CGGCCTCGGACAGGTAGACCTGGTGGCTTTTCTCGTCCACCCAGAAGTCGCCCTCGGGCTCGGGCTCGTTGGACTTGGGCTCGGACGCCATCCGGGTCAGCAGCGGCGGCACCGCGTTCATCCGGATGTACATCTCGGTATGGTCTTCGGCCTGGCCCGAGATGATCAGCGGCGTGCGCGCCTCGTCGATCAGGATGGAGTCGACCTCGTCGACCACCGCGTAGAACAGCGCGCGCTGGCGGCGGTCCTCCACGCGGTATTCCATGTTGTCGCGCAGGTAGTCGAAGCCGAATTCGTTGTTGGTGCCGTAGGTGATGTCGGCCTGGTAGGCCTCTTTCTTTTCCTCGTTGGGCTGCTGCGAGATCACCACGCCCACCGACAGGCCCAGGAACTTGTACAGGCGGCCCATCCAGGCCGCGTCGCGCTGCGCCAGGTAGTCGTTGACCGTCACCACGTGCACGCCCTTGCCGGCGATGGCGTTCAGGTAGGTCGGCAGCGTGGCCACGAGGGTCTTGCCCTCCCCCGTGCGCATTTCAGCGATGCGGCCGCTGTGCAGCACGATCCCGCCCAGCAGCTGGACGTCGAAGTGGCGCATGCCCAGCACCCGCTTGCCGCCTTCGCGCACGACGGCGAAGGCCTCTGGCAGCAGGTCGTCCAGCGATTCGCCGTTCTGGTAGCGTTGCTTGAACTCTTGCGTGCGGGCCGCGAGTTGCTCGTCGCTGAGTGCGGCGGTCTGGGACTCCAGCGCGTTGATGCGAGCGACCAACTTGCCGTACTGCTTCAGCAGCCGGTCATTGCGGCTGCCGAAAATTTTCTTGAGCAGAGAGGAAACCATGCGCGATATTTGCAAGCAACCGGGGCCGGGCCGTGGCCTGGCATCCCAGCCGGGATAGGGGATAAGCCAGCCAGTTTAGCACCGTGGGAGGACCTTGAATCGCACGCCCCGTCCGCATGGACATCCCTGCCCGGCCGCCGCCCGGCGGCTGGCCCGGCCCGGGAGCGGCGCCCGCCCCCGCCGGGACCGGTCCGGGTTAATCCCGGGTGAGCCTGGCCTCCTTGACGATGCGGGCCATCAGTTGCCTGTCCTGGACGAACAGTTTGCCAAATTCATCGACGTTCATGGCATCCGGCGCCACGCCCTGCGTGGCCAGGCGCTCCTTGATGACCGGCATCTCCAGGACCTTCGCCACCGCGGCGTTGATGCGCTGGACCACCGGCGCGGGCGTGGCGGCGGGCGCCAGCAGGCCGAACCACGACTCGAACACGTAGGACGGCAGGCCGGCCTGGGCGATGGGCGGCACGCCGGGCAGCAGCGGCGAGGGCTGGCGCGAAGTCACGCCTATGATGCGCAGCCTGGAATCCTGCAGGTAAGCACCGACACCGGCATTGGGCACGATCACCGCCTGCGCCCGCCCGCCGGCCACGTCGTTGGCCGCTTCCTGGGTGGATTTGTAGGGGATGTGCAGCATGTCCAGCCCGGCCGTGCTCAGGAAATAGGCCATGGCCAGATGGGTGGAGCTGCCGATGCCGGCCGAACCGTAGTTCAGTTCGCCCGGGCGCTTTTTGGCATAGGCGATGAACTCGGCCACGTTCCTGGCCGGCACCGCGCTGCTGATCATCAACACGTAGCTCTGGGTGCCGATGTTGGCCACCGGCGTGAAATCCTTGACCGGGTCATAGTGCGGCTTGGCGCCCAGCTCGGCCGTGACGAAATGGCTGGACGCGGCCATGAGCAGCGTGCGCCCGTCCGGATCGGCGCGCCCGACGTTGGACGTGCCGATGGCCCCGCCCGCGCCTGGCCGGCTTTCGATGATGATGGTCTGGCCCAGCTGCTGGCCCAGTTCCTGGTAGAACGTGCGCGCCAGCAGCTCCCGGGCTCCGCCCGCGGCGAACGGCACGACGATGCGCGTAACCTGGCCGCCTACCTGGGCCTGGGCGGGAAGCGTGGGAACGGCGGCCGCCACGCAGGCGGCCAGGATTGCGAACCATTTCATGTTGTCTCCTGGGAATGAGGGCGGCGACCCTCGCCGCCGCGATTGTCTTTGCGGGCCGGCCCCACGGCCGGCGCCGGTCACAGCACGCGGGTCACGTCGTCGAACAGCTCGTCGACGGCATAGCGGCGCGGTATCAGTTTCTGGTCATAGGCATAGTGGATGATCAGTTCCAGCGCGTGGCGGTTGGGCTCCACGCCGAACGGCGTCAGGTCCGGCCCGCCTGCGTCCCGCCTGGCCGCGGCCTTGCTTTCCTGCAGCAGCCGGTAGACCTCGCGCACCACCTCCGGCCGCCTCTCGCACAGCGTCCGGTCCACCGCCACCATGTGGTTGACCGGCACCATGGCGTGCCGGGCGCCCCAGGCGGCGGCGGCCGCATGGGGATCGGGCAGCACCGGCGCCAGGCGCGGATCGTCGGGCAGGTCCGTGCCGATGATGGCGGCGTCCAGCTCCCCCGCCAGCAGCATCTCGACCATGTTGCGGCCTTCGGCCCGCGCCACCCCGGGCGGGTCCGGAAACTCGGCCAGGTGCCCGTCCTCGAACGTCACCCAGCGTATCCCGCTCAGGTCCACCCCGTAGTCGTCGGCCAGGATGCCCCGCACCCAGGCCACCGTGGTCTGGGCGTAGGCCCGGATCCCGATGCGCCTGCCGGCCAGCTCCGCCACCCGCAGGCGGCCGCGCTCGACGTTGTGGACCAGGCAGTGGTGCTGGTAGCGGCCCGCCCCCACCACGGCCGGCATCAGCACCAGGGGCTTGCCGTAGGCCTTGGCCTGCAGGAAGGTCACCAGCGCCAGCTCCGCCACGTCGAAGGCGCCTTCGCGCACCACGCGCTTGAACGCCCGGTTGGCGGTCTTGACCGGGTCGAACTCGAAACCGACCAGCGGCGAAGCGATCTCGCCCCGCTTCAGGGCCAGCGTGTTGGGATAATCGCCCAGCAGGGTGCGCAGCGTCGTCGGACCCATCACGCGCCCCTTGCCGATGCGGCGTCCAGCTCGGGATACAGTGCCCGGGCCGTGCGATGGAAAATCCATTCCCGCTCTTCGCCCGACAGCGAGGCGGTGGCCTCCAGGGCTTCGCCCAGCAGGCTGGCCAGGCTGCCCGCCGACGCCGGGAAGTTCGATCCCCAGGCAATGCGGCGAACGCCGAACACGTCGATCGCGCGCCGCAGGAAGCTGGCCTGCGTGGCCGCCCCCTCGCGGGACTCCCGGACGTTGTGGGTGGTGAACTTGAGGAACAGGTTGGGATGCTCCGCCAGCGCGAACAGGCTGGCCGCCGCCGCATAGGGAGGACCGTCGTCCAGCCGGGGCCGGGCGAAGTGGTCCAGCAGCACCCGCACGCGCGGGAAGCGCCGCAGGATGTTTTCCAGTTGAGGCAAGCCATCGGCCCGCAGTTGCACGCACACGGGGATGTCCAGTGCCTGCGCCCGCTCCCAGGCGGGAAAGCCCAGCGGGTCGTCCAGCCGCGCCGCGTGGTCGGCGGCGGTGTGCCCGGCGATGAACACCCGCATGCCCTGCAACCCGCGGCCGTGCCAGTATGCGATGCGATCGGCGGCGTCAGGCTCGGACAAGCCGATCGAATAGACGCCGATGAAACGGTCCGGCCGAGCGGCGACCGAGTCCGCGACGTAGCTGCTGTCATGGCCATAGCAGGTGGAGGCCTGCACGAGCGCGACCTGCGCGATGCCGGCCTCGTCCATTGCGGCCAGCATGTCTTCGCGCGTGACCGGCCGCTCGCGCGACCAGTCCGATTGCCGGCCGGACAGCGGCGCCAGCGGATAGGCCCGCTGGTCCGCGGCGATGACGTGGGTATGTAGATCGATGATCGATGTCGGCTTGGGATGGGACACGGGGACTCCTGATCGAAGGCGCCCATCATGCCCGCATCAACATAAGCAAACCACTTAAAAATCTGGCGTTTATCATAAGCATCTACTTATGACCCATCCGGAGAGATCCGCCATGGCGAGACTCGACTGGTACATCCGCGCCAACCTCAAGCCGCGCCACCTGCAATTGCTGGTGGCCCTGGACGAGCTGCGCAACCTGGGCAAGGTCGCGGCCAGCCTCAACATCACCCAGCCGGCGGTGTCGCTGGCGCTGTCCGAACTGGAGAAAGGCCTGGGCTTCAAGCTGTTCGACCGGACGGCCCGGGGCGTCCAGCCCAATGCCTACGGCGAATGCCTGATCCGCCAGGCCCGCGTGATGCTGAACACCCTGGCCCAGACCCGCGACGAACTGCGTGCGCTGCTGTCGGGCGCGTCCGGGCGGACGGCGCTGGGCGCGATGCCCGCCATGACCTCGGCCCTGGTCCCCCAGGCGCTGGCCGCCCTCAAGCGGGTCTCGCCCACGACCACGGTGCACGTGCAGGAAGGCTCGATGGATACGCTGCTGCCGCAATTGCGGCGAGGCCACCTGGACGTCCTGGTGGGCCGGCTGTCCAGTTGGCCGTCGGCCGACTTCGAGGAAGCGCCCCTGTTCGAGGGATCGAGCATGGTCGTGGTGGGCCGCCAGCACCCCTTGGCCGGGGTCTCGTCGCTGCACTGGCGCGACCTCGCCCCGTTCCCCTGGATCCTGCCGCCGGTGGCGTCCCTGCCCAGGGAACCCCTGGAGGCCGTCTTCCAGGAACACGACATTGCCATGCCCAGCGACTACATCGAAACCCTGTCGGTTCCGGTCATCGCCAACTATCTCCAGTCCACCCGGGCCGTCGGCCTCCTGTCCCGCGTCGCGGCCCGCTACTACAGCGACCTGGGCATGCTGGCCATTCTGCCCCTGGAACTCCCCGGCCTGCTGCGCCCCATCGGCCTGACCTGGAGCAAGCAGCGCGCGCTGTCCCCCGCCAGCGAACGCCTGATGCGCTGCCTGCGGGAGGTCTCTGTTGATTATGGTCCCCCCCCTACGCCCTTCGGGCGCCCCCCAGGGGGCGATGCGGGTGGACCGGCGGAGCCGGATCCACCGCATCCTGGGTCTATTGGGGCTGCCGCGTAGCGGCTGGGGGCTGGAGGCTCATCATCCAGGGCGCGCGTCAGCGCGTAGGGGGGACTCTTTCTAGTCCAGCGGACCGGGGGCGGGCAGCGTGACGACCTTGGAGAACGGTTCGACCGGCTGTTTGCCGGGGCCGTGGGTCAGGAAGTTGTTGGGGTTGACCGCCACGCCGCCCAGCCGCACCTCGAAGTGCAGGTGCGAACCGGTGGAGCGGCCGGTGCTGCCGACGGCGGCGATGCGCTGGCCGCGCTTGACCAGGTCGCCCGGCTTGACCAGCAGCCGCGAGGCGTGGGCGTAGCGGGTGACGAGATCGTTGCCGTGGTCGATGTCTATCATGTAGCCGTAGCCGGCGTGGAATTCGGCCACCTGCACGACGCCGCCGGCCGCGGCCACGATGGGCGTGCCCGACGGCGCGGAGAAATCCACCCCTTCGTGCAGGGAACGCGTACCGGTGAAGGGATCGACGCGCCAGCCGAACGAGGAACCGTTGTACCCCTGCGTGACGGGCATGACGGTGGGCGTCATGGCCTTGCGCACGGACAGGGTCGTCAGCTGCGCGTCCAGGACGCTGAGGTAGTCGGAGCGCTCGGCCAATTGGGCTTCGAGATGATCGAGCTCGGAGCTGACGTCCTGGGGCGACATGGGCTGCGGCGATACCAGCAGCCCGCCGCGGCCCGGCACGCCCTTGGCGGAAAACGCCGGAGCCACGCCCGCCAGGCCGGCGACGCGCTCGCCCAGCGCGTCGAGCTGCATCAGCTTGGCCTGCATTTCACCCACGCGCTTGGCCAGCAGATTGATGTTCTCGCGCAGCACCGCCTGCTGGCGGGCTTCCTCGCGCGTACGCTCGGACAGGCCGGAGCCGCTCCATGGCCATGCGATGCCGGAAGCGGCGTAATTCAACAGTACGGCGCCAAGAATCAGGGCGGCACCGATTGCGGCGATCATCCCCGCGGCGAAACGGGGGGTTATGGTCAGCGTCCTCGCCTCGGACAGGCGCGGATGCACTATGATGATCTGCACGGAACGTGCCTCCTGGCGTGAGAGACGCGCCTTGCTCGGCGCCCCGTATCCTCTTGAATGTTCCCGAGACTCCAGGGAGTTCGTGATCGAAACTTTTCGTACCCGGCCCGCCGCGACCCTCCGGAAGCGGCGCAAGCCGCAGACCCATGCCGACCCCGCGCAGTACACCGCCACGCTGGCGTGCCTGGGCCGTGACGGCAAGGGCGCCAGCCTGCTGGGCACCGCCCGCCGCCTGCTGGACCTGGAACGCCAGGTCTGCGACGCCCTGCCCGCGCCCCTGGGCCCGTCCTGCCGCGTGCTGCGCTTCGAGGATGGCCAATTGACACTGGGCGTACCGGCCGCGGCCCATTCGGCCAAACTGCGCCAGTTGGCACCCCGGCTGGTGGCGGCCTTGGAAAAGCAAGGGTGGCAGGTTAACGGAATCGCCGTCCGCGTTCAAGCAACGCTTACCCGCCTGGAAGAGACCGAATTGTCCCGCCCCGCCCCCCGCGCCCCGGCGCGCCAGGCTACCGAGCTGGGCACCCAGGCCCTGGCCGAACTGAAAAGGAAGTTACCCCCCGCTACGCGCTGACGCGCGCCCCCCAGGGGGCGATGCGGGTGGACCGGCAAAGCCGGATCCACCGCATCCTGGGTCTAGTACGGTCATCTTGGGTTGTGGCAGGAGGCTTCGCTGGCTGCCAGCGGTAGCAACGGTGTGGCGTGTCAAAAAACGGATACTAGACCCAGGAAACCGCGGATCTGGCTTTGCCAGTCCGCCGGTTTCGCCCCCTGGGGGGCGCCCGTAAGGGCGTAGGGGGGGTCACACGGTCACCCAGTCTTCGCGGAAGGCTTGGGGGGCGACCGACTTCGATTCGAAGGTGGCCAATTCCCAGGCCGAGCGGCGCTCCAGCAGGGCGCGCACGAGCTGGTTGTTCATGCCGTGGCCCGACTTGTGGGCCACGTAGCGGGCGATCAGGGGCTTGCCCACCAGGTAGAGGTCGCCGATGGCGTCCAGGATCTTGTGCTTGACGAACTCGTCGTCGTAGCGGAGTCCGTCGCTGTTCAGGACGCGGAATTCGTCCATCACGATGGCATTGTCCAGGCTGCCGCCGCGCGCCAGGCCCGCGGCGCGGAGATTTTCCACGTCCTGCATGAACCCGAAGGTGCGGGCGCGCGCGATTTCCTTGATGTAGGAATGCTTGGCGAAGTCGATCTCGGCGAAATTCGACGTGGCATCGATGGCCGGATGGTGGAAATCGATGGAGAAGGCCAGCGAGAAGCCGTCGTAGGGTTCGAGCCTCGCCCACTTGGCGGCGGCGCCTTCGCCTTCTCGCACCTCGACGGGTTCCAGCACCCGGATGAATTCCTTGGCCGCGTTCTGTTCCTCGATGCCGGCCGATTGCAGCAGGAACACGAAGGTGCCCGCGCTGCCGTCCATGATGGGCACTTCCTCGGCCGTCAGGTCCACATGGAGGTTGTCGATGCCCAGGCCCGCGCAGGCGGACATCAGGTGTTCGACGGTGGAGACCCGCACGTCGCCCTTCTGCAGCACGGACGCCATGCGCGTGTCGCCGACGGACATCGCGGAAGCGGGCAGGTCGACCGGTTCAGCCAGGTCGATACGATGGAAGACGATGCCGGTATTGGGCGCCGCCGGACGCAGCGTGATCTCGACGCGCCGCCCGGAATGCAGGCCGACCCCGGTGGTTCGAGTAACGCTTTTTATTGTGCGCTGGCAAAGCATGGCGGCTAGGAATCCGGGTTAATACTATATTGTAACGTTTCCGTGTTAGAGCGGTGGGACCGCCGCAGGTTCCGATACGGCCGCGCACGCAGCCCGCGACCGTACCGGGATCGGGATTACAGCTGCTTGAGCAGGGTTTCCGCGTCGCTGACTTCGTACTTGCCGGGAGCTTCGACGTTCAGCACCTTGACGGCGCCGTCGTCCAGCAGCATGGAATAACGCTGCGAACGTACGCCCATGCCGCGCTCGGTCAGGTCGAATTCCAGGCCAAGCGCCTTGGTCCACTTGGCCGAGCCGTCGGCCAGCATGCGGATCTTGCCCTGGCTGCCCTGGTCCTTGGCCCAGGCACCCATCACGAACGCGTCGTTGGTGGCCACGCACCAGATCTCGTCCACGCCCTTGGCCTTCAGGGCATCATGGTTCTGCAGGTAGCTGGGCACGTGCTTGGCCGAGCAGGTGGGCGTGAAGGCGCCCGGCACGGCGAACACGGCAATCTTCTTGCCCTTGACCAGATCCGCGACCTGGAACGCGTTGGGGCCGAGCGAGCAGCCCTCGGTCTCCACGGCGATGAATTCGGTCAGGGTACCGTCGGGGACGCGATCACCTACTTTGATGGTCATGGAAGACTCCTTGTATGGAAGGGAAAAACACCGGATGGGCAGTATAGGCCCGCGCCGCCGCCCTCCCAAGCAAAGCAACAAATAAAAATACCCCCCCTACGCGCTACGCGCGCCCCCCAGGGGGCGAAACCGGCGGACTGGCTAAGCCAGATCCGCGGTTTCCTGGGGGAACGCGTCAGCGCGCAGAGGGGGTCTATCGGCCTGTCAGTCCGCCTGCTTGCGCAGGAAGGCGGGGATGTCCAGGTGCTCCATGCCCGAGCTTTCCAGCGCCTGCACGCGCATCGACGCATCCCGCGGGTTGCGGAAGACCGTGGGCGTGTCGTAGTCGTGGTAGTTGGTGCCACCCGCCTGGGCGTTGTAGGCCGGCACGTTGTCCGTGCCGGTACGCAGCTGCTGCATGGTGTTCTGCACCAGTTGCGGCTTGGCCTTGTTGCGGCCCAGGCCGGTCGCCACGACGGTCACGCGCAGGTCTTCGCCCATCGCATCGTCGTACGACACGCCGAAGATCACGGTGGCATCTTCCGCGGCATAGCTGCGGATGGTGTCCATGATTTCGCGGGTCTCGCGCATCTTCAGCGAACGGCTGGCGGTGATGTTGACCAGCACGCCGCGGGCGCCGTTCAGGTCGATGCCTTCCAGCAGCGGGCACGCGATGGCCTGCTCGGACGCCACGCGGGCGCGGTCCACGCCGCTCGCGATGCCGGTGCCCATCATGGCCTTGCCCTGCTCGCTCATGATGGTCTTGACGTCTTCGAAGTCGACGTTGACGTTGCCGTCCACGTTGATGATTTCGGCGATGCCGGCGCAGGCATTGTGCAGGATGTCGTCGGCCGACTTGAAGCAGTCTTCCTGCGTGGCGTCCTCGCCCAGCAGTTCGTACAGGTTCTCGTTCAGCACGACGATCAGCGAATGCACGTGCTGCGTCAGGGCGTCGATGCCTTCCTCGGCCATGCGCATGCGCTTGCTGCCCTCGAAGTTGAAGGGCTTGGTCACCACGGCCACGGTCAGGATGCCGAGCTCCTTGGCGACTTCGGCCACCACGGGGCCGGCACCGGTACCGGTGCCGCCGCCCATGCCGGCGGTGATGAACACCATGTTGGCGCCCTGCAGCGCGTCACGGATCTCTTCGCGGGCGGTCTCGGCGGCGGCGCGGCCCTGCTCGGGCTTGGCGCCGGCGCCCAGGCCGCTGCGGCCCAGGCGGATCTGCACCGGCGCATTGGTATGCGACAGCGCCTGCACGTCGGTGTTGGCGCAGATGAAGTCCACGCCCTGCACGCCGCGACGGATCATGTGGGCAACGGCGTTGCCGCCGGCGCCGCCCACGCCCACCACCTTGATGACCGTTCCACGGGTATCGGTGTCTAGCATTTCGAATTTCATAATGACCTCCGGGGGTTCTGGCGGATAAGTGGCGGCTGGGAAATGTGAAATGTGAAATGTGATCGGGCCGGAATCGACCATCTGACTGACCCCGCCTTGGGATCGCGCTTCACGTTTCACCTTCCCCGGTCACGCACCTCCTCGACTCATGTAAAAAACTGATTTGAACGAACTACTGGATACTCTGGACCTGCAACTGCACAGACTCAAAGAACGGGCACTGCTTCATCGGACTGCGAAGGACTGCACGATTCGGGCAACGTATGCGACGGGGGATCGCTTCAAAAATTCCCCAGGAACCACTCTTTCATACGAGAGAAAACCTGTGTGACATTTCCGGTCTGCTGCGCCACCTTGCGGCCGCGCACGCGCTGCAAGCGGGCCTCGGCCAGCAGCCCCATCACCGTCGAGAAGCGCGGGCTGCGGACCACGTCCGCCAGGCTGCCGGTGTACTCGGGCACGCCCAGCCGCACGGGCTTCAGGAAGATGTCCTCCGCCAGTTCGACCACGCCGGGCATCTGCGAGGTGCCGCCGGTCAGCACGATGCCGGACGACAGCAGCTCGTCGTAGCCCGACTCGCGGATCACCTGCTGCACGAAGGTGAACAGCTCCTCGACGCGCGGCTCGATCACGGCGCCCAGCGCCTGGCGCGACAGCTGGCGCGGCCCGCGGTCGCCCAGCCCGGGCACTTCGATGCGCTCGTCGGGGCTGGCCAGCACCTGCTTGGCCACGCCGTAGCGCAGCTTGATCTCCTCGGCATCGGGCGTGGGCGTGCGCAGCGCCGCGGCGACGTCGCCGGTGATCTGGTCGCCGGCGATGGGAATGACCGCGGTGTGCCGGATCGCGCCGCCGGTGAAGATGGCGATGTCGGTGGTGCCGCCGCCGATGTCCACCAGGGCCACGCCCAGTTCCTTTTCGTCGGGCGTCAGGCAGGCCAGGCTCGAGGCCAGCGGCTGCAGGATCAGGTCCTGCACCTCCAGGCCGCAGCGGCGCACGCACTTGACGATGTTCTGGGCGGCACTGACCGCGCCGGTCACGATGTGCACCCGGACTTCCAGGCGGATCCCGCTCATGCCGATGGGCTCGCGGATGTCCTCCTGGCCGTCGACGATGAACTCCTGCGTCAGCACGTGCAGCACCTGCTGGTCGGTCGGGATGTTGATGGCCTTGGCGGTCTCGATGACGCGCGCGACGTCCGTGGCGGTGACTTCCTTGTCCTTGATCGCCACCATGCCGCTGGAATTGAAGCTGCGGATGTGGCTGCCGGCGATACCCGTGAAGACGTCCCGGATCTTGCAGTCGGCCATGAGCTCGGCCTCCTCCAGCGCGCGCTGGATGGAGTTGACCGTGGTTTCGATGTTGACGACCACGCCCTTGCGCATGCCGCGCGACTCATGCTGCCCGAGACCGAGCACTTCGAAGCGCCCTTCAGGCAGCATCTCGGCCACGACCGCCACCACCTTGCTGGTGCCGATGTCGAGGGCAACGATCAGATCCTTGGTTTCACGAGTCATGGTCTTTTCTGGTTAGGTTGCATGGTTGATGCAGGTTTCCTTGGATTCGGTTTGGCACTGGCCGGCGGCCGGGCGGTGGTGACCGCGAAGCCGTTCGGATAGCGCAGGTCCGCATGTTCCAGCTTGCCGATGCGCGATTCGATCACCGGAATCGCCTGCACGAAGCGCTGGACACGCGACTCCAGCGACGCGGTGTCCGTGCCGGGCGCGGTGGTCGGCTCGCGTCCCAGGTCGATGATCGCGCCATTGGACAACTCCACCTGCCAGGCATAGCGGGGCGTCAGCACCACCCGCAGCGGGTCGAGCTTGACCGGCGCGAACCAGCGCGTCAGCTCGGCGTAGCGCTGCGCCACCAGCTTTTCGGAGCCCTCCGGGCCGGCGAAGATCGGCAATTGCCGGTCGTCCTCGGCCTCGCCCAGGTTGGCGGTGAACGATTCGCCGTAGGTGTTGAGCAAGCGGTTCTCGTTCCACAGTCCCAGCGGCTGGTGCTCCTGTATGGTCACCACCAGCGAATTGGGCCATTGCCTGCGCAGCGACGCCTGCCGCACCCAGGGCACCGTCTCGAACACCTGGCGCATCTGCTCCAGGTCGGCGGTGAAAAAGTTGCCCGTCAGCCGGCCGGAGATGGCCGGATGCACGCTGGCTGGCGTCACATGCTGGAGCGTGCCGTCCTCGGCCTCGATCCAGATCGTCTGCAACGCGAACACCGGTCGCTGCGCCAGCCACAGCAGCGCGCACGCCGCCAGCACCAGCGCCGCGGCGAGGTACAGGGTATTGGCGATGAGATTCAGGGTACGGGAGTCGTTCCACACAGAGTGTCCGATTCAATCTCTTACGAAGACCGGCCTGAAACCTTGCAGCGGGCATCCTTCAGGATCTCCACGCACAGGGATTCGTAGTTCATGCCTTCGGCGGCGGCCGCCATGGGCACCAGGGAATGGCCGGTCATGCCGGGCGAGGTATTGACCTCCAGCAGATAGGGTTGGTTGTCGGCATCCAGCATCACGTCCACCCGGCCCCAGCCTTCGCAGCCCAGGACGCGATACGCGGCCTCGCTGATTTCCTGGACACGCTGGGTGACCGCGGGCGGCAGCTGCGCGGGGCACAGGTAGCGGGTGTCGTCGGTGAAATACTTGTGCTCGTAGTCGTAGTTCCCCTCGGGCGCCACGATCTCGACCACCGGCAAGGCCCGCGCCGAGGCGCCGGTACCCAGGATGGCCACGGTCAGCTCGCGGCCCTGGATGAAGGCCTCGGCCAGGACCTGCTCGTCGTACTCGGCCGCCAGGTCGTAGGCCGCGCGCATGCCGGCCAGGTCCGTGACCTTGGTCACGCCTATGGTGGAGCCTTCGTGCGGCGGCTTGACGATCAGCGGCAGGCCCAGGCGGGCGGCCACCGCGGCCAGGTCGGACCGGCGGTCCAGTGTCTCGAAGCGCGGCGTGGGCAGCCCTTCGTGGACCCAGATGCGCTTGGTCATGGTCTTGTCCATGGCCAGCGCGGAAGCCAGCGGCCCGCTGCCGGTATAGGGCACCCGCAACAGTTCCAGCGCGCCCTGGATCGTGCCGTCCTCGCCATAGCGTCCATGCAGGGCGATGAAGACGCGGTCGAAGCGCTCCTCGGCCAGCTCGGCCAGCGAGCGCACGCCGGTGTCGAACAGGTGCGCCTCGATGCCCGCGCTGCGCAGGGCCTTGTGCACGCCGGTGCCGGACATGATGGACACGTCGCGCTCGGCGGACTTCCCTCCGTACAGCACTCCGACCTTGCCGAATTGCGCGCTCATTGCGGTATCCCTTCCTGATCCGATGCCGGAGCGAACAGCGCTCCCATTCTTGCCGGCATGCTTCCGATGGAGCCGGCGCCCATCGCGATGACGATGTCGCCGTCGCGCGCGAAATCCGCGATGGTCTGCGGCATGTCGGCGATGTCCTCGACGAACACCGGCTCGACCTTGCCGGCCACGCGCACGGCGCGGGCCAGCGAGCGGCCATCCGCCGCCACGATGGGCGGTTCGCCCGCGGCGTAGACCTCGGCCAGCAGCAGGGCATCGGCCGTACCCAGCACTTTGACGAAATCCTCGAAGCAATCCCGTGTGCGTGTGTAACGATGGGGCTGGAACGCCAGCACGATGCGCTGGTGCGGGTAGGCGCCGCGCGCCGCCGCCAGCGTGGCGGCCATTTCCACCGGGTGGTGGCCGTAGTCGTCGATCAGCGTGAAGCTGCCGCCGCCGTGTTCGGCCTTCACCGGGAATACGCCCGCCTGCGTGAAGCGGCGATTGACGCCCTTGAACGCCGCCAGGGCCTCGCGGATGGCGTCGTCCGGCACGCCCAGCTCGGTCGCCACCGCGATGGTCGCCAGCGCGTTGCGCACGTTGTGCTCGCCGGGCAGGTTCAAGGTGATGTCCAGCGGCGGCAGTTCGACCTGCCGGTCGCGCCGCCTGACGGTGAAGCACATGCGCGGACCGTCGGTGCGGACGTCGGTCGCGCGCACCTGCGCATCGGCGGCGAAGCCGTAGGTCGTGACCGGCCGCGAGACGAAAGGCAGGATTTCGCGCACGTTGGCGTCGTCGATGCACAGCACCGCGGTGCCGTAGAACGGCATCCGCTGCGTGAATTCCACGAACGCGCTCTTGAGCCGCGCGAAATCGTGGCCGTAGGTATCCATGTGGTCGGCGTCGATGTTGGTGATCACCGACATGACCGGCAGCAGGTTCAGGAACGAGGCATCCGATTCGTCGGCCTCGACCACGATGAACTCGCCCTGCCCCAGCTTGGCGTTGGCTCCCGCCGAATTCAGGCGCCCGCCGATGACGAAGGTCGGATCCAGCCCGCCCGCCGCCAGGACGCTGGCGATCAGGCTGGTGGTGGTGGTCTTGCCGTGCGTGCCCGCCACCGCGATGCCGCGCTTCAGGCGCATCAGCTCGGCCAGCATGACCGCTCGCGGCACGACCGGGATGCGCTTGTTGCGCGCGGCGATCACTTCCGGGTTGTTGCCCGCGACCGCGGTGGAGGTGACGATGGCGTCCACCCCCTCGACGTTGCCGGCGCTGTGGCCCTGCGTGATGTGCGCGCCCAGCTCCGCCAGCCGGCGAGTGGTCGCGTTGTCGGCCAGGTCGGATCCGCTGATGCGGTAGCCGAGGTTCAACAGCACCTCGGCGATCCCGCTCATGCCGGAGCCGCCTATGCCAACGAAATGGATGTGTCGGATTCGATGTCTCATGATGTGTCAGCGTCGCGCCGCCGCCTCGCAGATGTCGGCGATCCGCTCGGTGGCGAGCGGATGCGCCAGCGCTCGCGCGCGGGTCGCGGTTTCGGCCAGTTCGGCCCGTGTGCGTTGGCGCAGCCAGTCGGCCAGCCACTCGGCCGTCAGGGCCGATTGCGGCTGCAGCCATCCGGCCTGCGCATCGCTCAGATACTTGGCATTGGTGGTCTGGTGGTCGTCCACCGCGTGCGGGAACGGCACGAACAGGGCCGCCACGCCCGCCGCGCATACCTCGGCCACCGTCATCGCGCCGGAGCGGCAGATGACCAGGTCGGCCTCGGCATAGGCGGATGCCATGTCGGCGATGAACGCGCGGCAGTCGGCGTCCACTCCCGCCCGGGCATACGCCGTGCGCAGTTCCTCGATGTGCTTTTCGCCCGCCTGGTGCACCACCTGCGGACGCGCGTCCGCCGGCAGCATCGCCAGGGCGGCGGGCACGGTGCCGTTGAGCGCCTGCGCCCCCAGGCTGCCGCCCACGACCAGCAAGCGCAGCGGACCGGCGTGGCCGGCGAAGCGCTCGGCCGGCGGAGCCACGGCGGCCACCTCGGGCCGCACGGGATTGCCGGTCAGCTCGCCGGGCAAGGCTCCGGGAAAAGCGGTCAGCACCTTGCTGGCCCAGCGCGCCAGCACCCGGTTGGTCATGCCGGCCACCGAATTCTGTTCGTGCACGACCAGCGGCGTGCCCCGCAGCCTCGCCATCAATCCACCCGGCAGCGCCACGTAGCCGCCCATGCCGAGCACCACGTCGGGACGGTAGCGGCGCAACGCCGACAGGGCCTGCGCCGCGGCGCGGGCCAGCGTGAACGGCAGCTTGAGCAGCGTGGCCGGGCCCTTGCCCCGCACGCCGGAAAAACGCACGGGCGCCATCGGGATGCCCTGGGGCGGCACGAGCCGGCCTTCCATGGCGTCCGGATTGCCCATCCACACCACGTTCCAGCCGCGCGCGCGCAGCGCGCCGGCCACCGCCAGTCCCGGCATGATATGGCCGCCGGTGCCGCCGGCCATGACCATCAGCGTGCGCGGCGCGTTCATAGCCGCCCTCCGCGCATCAGGATGCGGTTCTCGTAGTCCACCCGCATCAGCACGGCCAGCGCCGCCATGTTGGCGATGATGCCCGAGCCGCCGAAACTCATGAAGGGCAGCGTCAGCCCCTTGGTCGGCAAGAGGCCCAGGTTCACGCCCATGTTGATCAGCGCCTGCACGCCTATCCACAGGACCACGCCCTTGGCGACGAGACCGCTGAACACGCGGTCCATGGCGATGGCCTGGCGGCCGATCTCGAAACCCCGGCGCACGATCACGAAGAACAGCGTGATCACGACCAGCACCCCGACGAACCCGAGTTCTTCGCCGATCACGGCCAGCAGGAAGTCGGTGTGCGCTTCCGGCAGGTAGTGCAGTTTTTCCACGCTGGCGCCCAGCCCCACGCCGAACCATTCGCCGCGGCCGAAGGCGATCAGCGAATGCGACAACTGGTAGGCCTTGCCCAGCGCGTTGGCCTCGGTCCAGGGATCCAGGTAGGCGAACAGCCGCTCGCGCCGCCAGGGCGCGGCCCAGATCAGCAGCAGGAAGGTCGACACCAGCACGGCGGTCAGGCCGCCGAACAGCTTGCCGTTGATGCCGCCCAGGAACAGGATGCCCATCGAGATCGCGACGATGACCACGAAGGCGCCCAGGTCGGGTTCGAGCAGCAGCAAGAGACCCGTGGCCGCCATCGCGCAGGCCATGGGCAGGAAGCCGCGCACGAAGTTCTGCATGTAGGCCTGCTTGCGCACGGTGTAGTCGGCGGCGTAGATCAGCACGGCCAGCTTCATCAGCTCGGAGGGCTGGAAGTTGACGAAGCCCAGCGGCAGCCAGCGGTGCGAGCCGTTCACTTCCTTGCCGATGCCGGGAATCAGCACCGCCACGAGCAGGAACAGGGCCACGCCGAACACCGGCATCGAGAATTTCTGCCATACGTCCATGCGGATCGTGAACGTGGCGGCGGCCACCACCACGCCCAGCGTCAGGTACAGCGCGTGGCGGACCAGGAAATAGTAGTTGCCGTAATTGGCGAACTTGGGCGAGTCGGACAGCGTGACCGACGCGGAATACACCATGACCAGCCCGAGCAGCAGCAGCGCCAGGGCCGAGGTGACCAGCGCGGCGTCGTAGTTCAGCATCCGCGTGCGGCTGGGCCGCACGGCGTTGACGCTACCGGTGAGTTCGGCGAACAGGCTCATCGGGCTACACCTCCCCCCGGTCGGCAGCTAACGTCTGCACGGCATCGACGAACCGGTCGGCGCGGTGCTTGTAGTCGCGGAACATGTCGAAGCTGGCGCAGGCCGGCGACAGCAGCACGGCATCGCCCGGTTGCGCGAGGTCCAGGGCGGTGCGCACGGCGGCGTCCAGGTCCTGGCCGGTGGCCAGCGGCACGCCGGTGTCCTTCAGCGCCTCGGCGATCAGCGGCCCGTCGCGGCCGATCAGGACCACGGCGCGCGCATGCAAGGCCACGGCGCGGGCCAGCGGCGAGAAATCCTGGCCCTTGCCGACGCCGCCGGCGATCAGCACGCTGCGCTGGCCCAGTCCCTCCAGCGCGGCGACGGTCGCCCCCACGTTGGTGCCCTTGCTGTCGTCGATGAAATCGACGCCGGCGATGCCGCGCACGAACTCGACGCGATGCGGCTCGCCCCGGTATTCGCGCACCGCGCGCAGCAGCGGCGCCCACGGCAGCCCCAGGCTGCGCGCCAGCAGGAGCGCCGCCTGGACGTTCAGGGCGTTGTGCAGGCCCCGGATCAGCAGCGCGTCGACCGGCATCAGCCGGTTCACCCGTCCATCGGGACGGGTCACGACCTCGCCCTTCTTGCGCTTGGGCGGCGGCGCGTCGAAATCCTCGGCCGCCGCCTCGGCCAGCCAGGCCACGCCATGGCTGTGGTCCAGCCCCAGGTCGCCCGTGGCCACCGGTGCCTCGCGTCCGAAACTGCGCACGTGCTCCGCGTCCAGCCGCTCGACCATGGCCGCCACCCGGGCATCGTCGCGATTGACCACGGCTACCGACGAAGCCGCGAGCAGCCGGGCCTTGGCGGCGCCATAGGCGCGCATGTCGCCGTGCCAGTCCAGGTGGTCCTGGGTCAGGTTCAGCACCGCGCCCGCGTCGGGCCGCAGGCTGTGCGTGGTTTCCAGCTGGAAGCTCGACAGTTCCAGCACCCAGACGTCCGGCAGGCGGTCCTCGTCCAGCGCGGCCATCAGCGCGGTCAGCGCGGCCGGGCTGATGTTGCCGGCCACCGCCACGGTACGGCCGGCGGCCTCGACCAGATGGCCCGTCAGTGCGCAGACGGTCGTCTTGCCGTTGGTGCCGGTCACCGCCAGCACGCGGGGCGCGTACGACCTGGAGACGGCCAGCTCGGCCAGGGCCAGCGCGAACAGCTCGATCTCGCCGATGACCGGAATCCCGCGCTCGCGGGCGGCGCCGACCAGGGCGCCCGCGGGCGCCGTGTGCGGCGGCAGGCCCGGGCTGATGACGACGCGCTCGACGCCTTCGAGCAGGGCGGGATCGAAGACGCTCACGCCGCCGTTGTCCCGCATGGCATCCGCGCCCAGCCGGAACTCGGCATGCGGCGCGGCTTCCCGCAGGGCCTGCAAACCCGCCGGCTCGGCGCGCGAGTCGGCCACGCGCAGGCCCCCGCCCGCCCGCGCGCACCAGCGCACGGCGGCCGCGCCCGATTCGCCCAGGCCCAGGACCAGGGTGAACGGCGCTTGCGCGGCGGTTTCAACGGGGGTTTGCATGTTCAGCGATTCGTCCGACACGGTTCAACGCAACTTCAACGTCGCCAGTCCGATCAGCACCAGCATCATGGTGATGATCCAGAACCGGACGACGACCTGGGTTTCCTTCCAGCCGCTGACCTCGAAGTGATGGTGCAGCGGCGCCATCTTGAATATCCGCCGGCCCTGGCCGTAGCGTTTCTTGGTGTACTTGAACCAGCTCACCTGCAGGATGACCGACAGCGTCTCGACCACGAACACCCCGCCCATGATGAAGAGCACGATCTCCTGCCGCACGATCACGGCCATGGTGCCCAGCGCGCCGCCCAGCGCCAGCGCGCCGACGTCACCCATGAAGACCTGGGCCGGATAGGCGTTGAACCACAGGAAGGCCAGCCCGGCGCCCCCCAGCGCGGCGCAGATCACCATCAGTTCGGATGCGCCCGGGATGTACGGAAACAGCAGGTAGCGGGAATAGTCGACGCGGCCCACGACGTAGGCGAACACGCCCAGCGCGGTGCCCACCAGCACCGTGGGCATGATGGCCAGGCCGTCCAGTCCGTCGGTCAGGTTGACCGCGTTGCTGCTGCCCACGATCACCGCCCAGGTCAGCGCGATGAAGCCGATCACGCCCAGCGGATAGCTCACGCTCTTGAAGAACGGCACGATCAGGTCGGCGCGCGGCGGCAGGTGGTAGCCGAATCCGCCCGAGATCCAGTCGACGAACAGCGACCAGGTGCCGCCGGCATCCGGCGCCGAAATGGCGAAGGCCAGGTACACCGACGCGACCAGACCGATCAGCGTCTGCCAGAAGAACTTCTCGCGCGCCGGCATGCCTTCCGGATCCCGGCGCACGACCTTGCGGTAGTCGTCCGACCAGCCGATCCAGCCGAAGCCGAAGGTGACCAGCAGCACGACCCAGACGAAGCGGTTGCTCCAGTCGGCCCACAGCAGCGTCGAGACGCCGATGGAGATCAGGATCAGCGCGCCGCCCATGGTGGGCGTGCCGCTCTTGATCAGGTGGGTTTCGGGGCCGTAGGTGCGGACGGCCTGGCCGATCTTGAGCGCGGTGAGCTTGCGTATCACCCAGGGGCCCGCCATCAGGCCGATGAGCAGCGACGTCGCGCACGCGAGCACCGCGCGCAACGTGATGTAGCTGAACACCGAGAAAGCCCGGTAATCCTCGGACAACCACTGGGCCAGTTCAAGCAGCATGCTTATTACCAATAGAAGAATGATCCGACGGGGGGCCGGCCTGCAACGCCTGCACCACCCGCTCCATGCGCATGAAACGCGAGCCCTTCACCAACACCGACGCGGGGCCGGCCGCCATCACGGCGGGCGCCACCTGCTCGACCGCGTCGGCATGCATGCCGCCGGCACCGAAGGCCTGCACCGAGTCGCGCGTCGCCTCGCCCAGCGCGAACAGCGCGTCGATGCCGCGCTCCCGGGCATAGACGCCGACCTCGGCGTGCATGGCCGGGCCCTGGTCGCCCACCTCGCCCATGTCGCCCAGCACCAGCACCCGTGGCTGAGGCAGCGTGGCCAGCACGTCGATCGCGGCGCGCACCGAGTCGGGGTTGGCGTTGTAGGTGTCGTCGATCAGCAGTGCCCCGCCTTGCAGGCGGTGCCGCTGCATGCGGCCCTTGACCGGCGCGAACTCGGCCAGGCCGCGGGCGATGACGTCCAGTTCCATGCCCGCCGCCAGCGCGCACGCGGCGGCGGCCAGCGCGTTGCGCACGTTGTGCAGGCCGGCCGCGGCCAGCGCGACCTCGGCCTGGCCGCCGGGCGTGCGCAGCTGGAAGCGGGTCTCGAAGGCATCCAGCCGCAGGTTCGCAGCAGAGACCTCGACCTCGCCCGACAGGCCGAAGCGCAGGCAGCGGCGCGTGCCGGCCAGCTCGGCCCACACGGGGGTATAGGGATCGTCGCCGGGAAACACGGCGATACCGTCGGCAGCCAGGGCCGAGATGACGGCGCCGTTCTCGCGCGCCACCGCCTCGACCGTGTGCATGAATTCCTGGTGCTCGCGCTGGGCGTTGTTGACCAGCGCCACGGTGGGAGCGGCGATGCGCGACAGTTCGGCGATCTCGCCGGGATGGTTCATGCCCAGCTCGATGACGGCGCAGCGATGCGCGCCGCGTAGCCGCATCAGCGTGAGCGGCACGCCGATCTCGTTGTTCAGGTTGCCCTGCGTCGCCAGCCTGCCGTCGGCGCCATGGCGCGCGGCGAAGATGGCGGCGATCATTTCCTTGGTGGTGGTCTTGCCGTTGCTGCCGGTCACGCCCACCACCGGAATCGCGAATCGCCCGCGCCAGGCGGCCGCCAGGTCGCCCAGGGCGCGGCGGGTATCGGCCACCACGACCTGCGGCATCCCGGCACCATCGACCGGACGCTGTACCACGGCCGCCACCGCGCCCGCCTCGTGCGCCGCGCGCACATAGGCATGGCCATCGAAACGCTCGCCGCTCAAGGCGAAGAACAATTCGCCGGCGGCCACGTTGCGCGAGTCGCTGCCGACATGGGAGAAAGCCACGCGGTCGGCGCCGGCCTCGCCATGCACGACCCCGCGCATGGCCTGCGCCGCGTCGGCCACCGTCATCAGCCCGCCGGCGGTGGGAGCGGCGCGATAGGCCGCCAGGACGGCCTCGGCCTGCTCGACGTCCGAGAACGGATGGCGAACGCCGTCGATCTCCTGATAGGCCTCGTGGCCCTTGCCCGCCAGCAGGACGACGTCGTCGGGCCCGGCCTGGAAGACGGCTTCCCGGATGGCAAGGGCGCGGTCGGGCTGGACCCGCACGGCGCTGCCCGCGGGCACGCCGGCCAGGATTTGCTCGATGATGGCCTGGGGCCGCTCGCTGCGGGGATTGTCGCTGGTCACCACCACCAGATCGGCATGGGCGCACGCCACCTGGGCCATCTGCGGCCGCTTGCCGGGATCGCGGTCGCCGCCGCAACCGAATACACATATCCGCCGGCCGCCGCGCGTCCGGGCCACCGGCACGAGAGCGTCGAGCGCACGCGCCAGGGCGTCCGGCGTGTGCGCGTAGTCCACCACGACCAGCGGCCCGCCCTCGCCCGGGGCGCGGCCCGGCGCCGACACCGCCTGCAGCCGGCCGGCCGCCGCCTGGGCGGACGCCAGCGCGGACGACACGCGCTGCACGCTCCATCCGAGCTCGAGCAGCACGCCCGCCATCGCCAGCAGGTTCGAGACGTTGTGCTCGCCCAGCAGCGGCGTGGCGATCTGCACCGCGTGGGCTTGCCAGTTCAAGGTGAAGACCATTCCGCTGCCGGTGGCATGCAGGTCGGAGGCGCGCAGCACCCGGGGCGCCGCATCACCGGCTTGCGCCGGTTCCAGCGTATAGGCGGTCAGCGCCACGGACCGGCCGCTGGCCTGGAGCGAGACTAACAGCCGCCGGCCGGCCTCGTCGTCCTGGTTCACGACCGCCGCGGCCACGCCCGGCCACGAGAACAGCCTCGCCTTTTCGGCCTCGTAGGCGGCCATGTCCGGGTGGTAGTCCAGATGGTCGCGGGTCAGGTTGGTGAAGGCGGCGATGTCCACGTGCAGCCCGTCCAGCCGTCCTTCGGCGATGCCGATGGACGACGCCTCGATCGCGACCGCCGCGACGCCATCGCGCCGCATGTCGGCCAGGGCGCGGTGCAGGGCCACGGCGTCGGGCGTGGTCAGGCCGGTGGCCAGCGCGCGCGAGCCGCCGTCCGGTCCGGGGATCTGGATGCCCAGCGTGCCGATCACGCCGCAGGGCATGCCGCCGTCGGTCAGCGCGCGCGCGATCCACTGCGTGCACGAGGTCTTGCCGTTGGTCCCGGTGACGGCGATCACCTTCATGTCGCGCGAAGGATCGCCGTACCAGCCGGACGCGACGGCACCCAGCGCGGCCTTCAGGCCCGCCGCCGGCAGCGCCGGAATACCGCGTTCGGCCAGATCCCGCTTGAGCGCGGCCGTGCGGTCGGCCGCGGTGTCCTCGAACACCACCGCGCTCGCGCCACGCTCGAGCGCCTGGCCGATGAAGTCGCGGCCGTCGCTGCGGGCGCCCGCGTAGGCCAGGAAGATGTCGCCCACCTGCACTGCCCTGGAGTCCAGGCGCAAATGCGAACCTGGAGAGGCATGCTTGCGCAGCCACTCCAGGATGGAGGCGGGAGACGTCGCCATCGTCACAGGCTGTCCTCCAGCGGATGCTCGGGAATGACGAGCGACTTGAACGGCGCATCGGGTTCGACGCCCAGCATGCGCAGCGTCCCGCCGGTGATCTTGGAGAACACCGGACCGGCCACCGCGCCGCCATAGATGCTGCCCGCCGTGGGTTCGTCGATCATGACCGCCACGACGATGCGCGGATTCGACACCGGCGCGAAACCCGAGAACGAGGCGACATACTTGGTGGCATAGGCCCCGTTGATGATCTTGCGCGCAGTGCCGGTCTTGCCGGCCACGCGATAGCCCATGACCTGCGCCTGCGAGGCCGTGCCGCCCGGTCCCACCACCGCCTCGAGCATCTGGCGCATCGTGCGCGCGGTCTTCGAGGAATAGATACGGGTGCCGGCGGGCGGGCGCTCGGTCTTCAGGAAGGTAAGGGGCACGGTGTCGCCGTCGCGCGCGAAGGCGGTGTAGGCATGGGCCATCTGCACCAGCGACACCGACAGGCCGTAGCCATAGGACATGGTGGCCTTCTCGATCGGCTTCCACTTGTCATAGGGGCGCAGGCGGCCCGCCACCGCGCCGGGGAAATCCAGCTTGGGCGCCTGGCCCAGGCCGAGTTCCGTGTATTTCTCCCACATCTCCTTGTTCTCGAGGCGCTGGGAGATCAGGGTGGTGCCGATGTTGCTGGACTTCTGGACCACGCCGGCCACGTCCAGCTTGCCATAGCCGTGGGTGTCCGAAATGGTGCGCCCGTAGAAGTTCATGCGGCCGCCGCCGGTGTCGACCACGGTGGTGGGCTGCACCCGGCCCAGGTCCAGCGCCAGCGCGATCGAGAACGGCTTGATGGTCGAGCCCGGCTCGAAGGTGTCGGTCAGCGCGCGGTTGCGCAGGCGCGCCCCGGTCAGGGTCTCGCGGTGATTGGGGTTGTAGGTGGGCATGTTCGCCAGGGCGAGGATCTCCCCGGTGCGGGTATCCACCACGATGGCGGCGCCACCCTTGGCCTTGTGGCGCTCGACGGCTTCTTGCAACTGCGAAAACACTAGGTACTGCACCCGGGTATCGATGGACAGGGTCAGGTCGTGACCATTGGCGGGCGCACGCACCGCCTGCACGTCCTCGACCACCCTGCCCAGGCGGTCCTTGATGACCCGGCGGCTGCCCGCACGGCCAGCCAACTGGGAATTGTAGGCCAGCTCGATGCCTTCCTGGCCGCGGTCCTCGACGTTGGTGAAACCCAGCACATGGCCGAGCACCTCGCCCTCGGGGTAGTAGCGCAGCGTCTCGCGCTGCTGGTGGATGCCGTCCAGGCCCAGCGCCGCCACCTTCTCGGCCACGTCCACCGGCACCTGCCGCTTCAGGTAGACGAAGGTCTTGTCTTCGTTGGCCAGCTTGCGCTGCAGGTCGCGCAGCGGGATTTCCAGCAGCTTGGCCAGTTCGGCCAGCGCGCCGGGGGGCGCCTTCACGTCCTCGGGGATGGCCCAGACGGCGCGGGCAGGCACGCTGGACGCCACCACGACCCCGTTGCGGTCGGTGATCTTGCCGCGGGAGGCCGGCAGCACCAGCGTGCGGGCATAGCGGGACTCGCCCTGCTTCTGCAGGAACTCGTTCGACAGCCCCTGCAGGTACAGCGCGCGGACGACCAGCGCGGTGAAACCGGCGAACAGCAGGAACAGCACGAAGCGCGACCGCCACGCGGGCAGCTTCAGGTTCAGGACAGGATTCTCGGACGAGAAACGGACGCGTTTCATCGCGCACCTCCCGCTTTCGGCTTGGTCGGCAGGGGCACGCCCGGCGGACCATAGGGCAGCAGGGCCGGACCGCTCTGCGCGTCGCGCGACTGCGCGAGGTAGATGGTGCGCGCGGGCGTGACCGGTTCCATCTTGAGCGTGGTGCGGGCCACGCTATCGATCAGCGCATGCTTGGCGTGGTCGGTCTGCTCGAGCTGCAGCCGGCGCCAGTCCACGTCCAGGTCGCGCGCCACGGCCTGGGCGCGCTCCAGTTCGACGAACAGGCTGCGCGCCTTGTACTGGCTGCTGACCAGGGACAGCGCGCACCCTATCAGGGCCACCGTCAGGACGAAGAGCAGGCGCCCCATGCCGGCCTCCTATGCGCTGGCGAAAGAATGGGCGCGCGGGGTGCGCGTCCGGGCCGGCGGGCGCCGCTTGGCTGCGGCCGCCTCGGGCGTCTTGACGAAAGCCCTGCCGCCCTCGGCCGGCAGGGCCGTATGGGTACGTTCGGCCACCCGCAGCACCGCCGAGCGGGCGCGGGGATTGGCGGCGACCTCGGTCTCGGTGGGCAGGATGCGGCCGATCGAGGCCAGCACGGGCTGCGGCCGCTCGCTCTCGCGCAGCGGCAGGCGCGCGGTTTCCGCGCCGGGCCGGGCCGCGGCGGCGATGAACTGCTTGACGATGCGGTCTTCCAGCGAATGGAAGCTGATCACCGCCAGCCGGCCGCCGGGCTCCAACAGGTCGAGCGCCGCGGCTAGCGCACGCGGGAGCTCTTCAAGCTCCTGATTGAGGTGAATCCGTAGAGCCTGAAAGGTGCGGGTCGCTGGATGCTGGCCCTTCTCCCTCGTGCGGACTGCACCAGCCACGATGTCGGCAAGCTCGCCTGTGGTCGTGACAGGCCGTTTCTCGCGGCCAGCTGCAATCGCCTTTGCAATCTGGAAAGCAAACCGTTCTTCACCATAGCGTGCTATGACCTCCCGCATGTCATCGATGCTCGCATGGGCGAGCCATTGCGCGGCGGTTTCGCCGCGTGTCGTATCCATCCGCATGTCGAGCGGGCCGTCGCGCATGAAGGAAAATCCACGCTCGGCATCGTCGATCTGCGGAGACGAAATACCCAGGTCCATCATCAGGCCGCGGATGCGGGCGATCCCCAGCCGGGACATTTCCTCGGCCAGTCCGCCGAAACCCTCGTGGACCACCGTCACCCGGCGGTCCTGCCCGGCCAGCGCGCACGCCACCGCGATGGCCTGCGGATCCTTGTCGAACACCACCAGCCTGGCCTCGGGCCCCAGTCGCGCAAGCAGCTCGCGCGTGTGGCCGCCCCGCCCGAAAGTGGCGTCGACCCATACCCCGGCGCCAACGCCGTCGGCGGGTACGGCCAACGCGTCTATCGTCGGCTCGAGCAGGACGGGCCGATGCAGGAATGGGGTCGTCACGGCGTCAGAAAGAAAACTGGTTCAGGACTTCGGGCATGCCCTGCGCCAGCATCTCCTGCTCGCGCTGGGCCAGAACGGCAGCGTCCCACAGCTCGAAGTGAGCGCCCAGGCCGAGCAGCATCACCTCGCGCGTCAGGGCGGCGGCGGTGCGCAGCTCGGGAGCGATCAGGATGCGGCCCGCGCTGTCGAGCTCGACATCCTGGGCATTGCCCAGCAGCAGCCGTTGCAGCGCGCGCGCCTGCATCGGGAACGCCGCGATCTGCTCGCGCTTCACCTCCCAGGTGGGACGGGGGTAGAT
Organism: Pigmentiphaga sp. NML030171; assembly: GCF_002188635.1. Taxonomy (GTDB): domain Bacteria; phylum Pseudomonadota; class Gammaproteobacteria; order Burkholderiales; family Burkholderiaceae_B; genus Pigmentiphaga; species Pigmentiphaga daeguensis. Next base: position 169,109 of record NZ_NINX01000055.1, read on the forward strand.
CAGAAGGCAACCGTCGGGGTGCCGGGTCAGGGTCAGCCGGCCTTCGGCCTGCATCATCAGCGCGTCACGATGCCGGGTAGGGATGGATACCCTTCCCTTCGCATCGAGCGTCAGCGCGCTGCTGCCCTGAAACACGGCTTCTCACCCCACTTTTTTGCACAAAATTCTACTATTTCCCACTCTAAATGAGCGATTACGCGGGGTCAAGCCGCTCGGACACGGTTTCTTCATTAGTAACAAGGACTTAGGTGCACTTTCTCGAACCTTCACATTGCGAAATGTTCCATGAAATCAGTGCATTGGCATTTGAAGTGAAGGTGTCGTCTGAAGAAAAACCGGGGAGTGACATAAAAGGGGCGACAAGGTAACAAAACAATGCCCCTTGCCCAGGCGCCACGCGGGTCCCGCGGCCCTCGGCCTACGCGCCCGGGGGCGCTACTAGCGTATTCCTACGACTAGGCCCGGCAGGCGCGGCTGGAAATAATGGCCTCCATAACGACATGCGTCTTCCCACTGGGACGGACGCCACCAAGGAGACGCCATGGACACCCCCTGCATCGTCGGATGGGGCCACACCCCCTTCGGCCGCCTGGACCACTTCGACCTGGAGGGGCTGATGGTCGAATCCACGCGCCTGGCGCTGGCCGACGCCGGCCTGCGGGCGCGGGACGTGGACGCGGTGTTCGTCTCCCACTTCAACGCCGGCATGGTGCCCGACGGCTTTCCTTCCTCCCTGCCCTTCGGCGCCGACGACGATTTCCGCTTCACGCCCACCGTGCGCCTGGAGAACGCCTGCGCTTCCGGATCGGCCGCCATCCATGCCGCACTGGACGCCATCGGCTCGGGCCGGGTCCGCGTCGCCCTGGTGGTGGGGGCCGAGAAGATGACGGCCGCAGACGGGCCGGCCGTGACCGCGGCGCTGGCCCGCGCAAGCCACCATCGCGAGGAAGGCTCGCGCGGCCTGACCTTTCCCGGCATCTTCGCCCTGATCGCCCGGGAGTATTTCGCCCGCCACGGCGACCACGGCGCGACCCTGGCGCGGATCGCGGCCAAGAACCACGCCAACGGCGCCCGCAACCCGCTCGCCCACCTGCGCCGCGACCTGGGCTTCGATTTCTGCAACACCGTGTCCGAGCGCAATCCCATCATCGCCGCGCCGCTGCGCAAGACCGATTGCTCCACCGTCGCCGACGGCGCCGCCGCGCTGGTGCTGACCGCCGCCCCGCTGGCGCGCGACTTCCGCCGCGCCGTGCGCTTTCGCTCCACGGTCCAGGTCAACGACTTCCTGCCCATGTCCCGGCGCGACCCGGTCGCCTTCGAAGGACCGCGGCGGGCCTGGCGGCGCGCGCTGGACGAAGCCGGCATCGGCATCCGCGACCTCGACCTGGCCGAGGTCCACGACTGCTTCACCATTGCCGAGCTGCTCAGCTACGAAGCCATGGGGCTGGCCGAGGCCGGCCAGGGCGCGCGCTGCGTCGACGACGGCACGGTGGCGCCGGGCGGCGCGCTGCCCGTCAATCCGTCGGGCGGCCTCAAGGCCAAGGGCCATCCGGTCGGCGCCACGGGCGTGTCCATGCACGTCATGGCGGCCATGCAGCTGTGCGGCGAGGCCGGGGACATCCAAGTGCCCGGCGCCGAACTGGCCGGCGTCTTCAACATGGGCGGTTCCGTGGTCGCCAACTACGTCAGCGTGCTGGAACGCGCAGCTTAGGACCCGCCCGATGAATGTCGTCCAACTACTGGTCCGCGCGGCGCGGACCCACGGCGATCGCCCGGCCGTCTACCACGGCGCCTCGCGGCTGCTCGACTACCGCGGGCTGGCCGCGCGCGCGGCGGCCATCGCCGGCGGCCTGCGCGGCCACGGCCTCAAGCCCGGCGACCGGGTGGCGCTGTTCATGCCCAATTGCCCGCAATACCTGGAAGCCATGTACGGTGCCTGGTGGGCCGGGCTGGCGGTCGTGCCCATCAATGCGAAGCTGCATCCGCGCGAGGCGCTGTTCATTCTGGAGCATGCCGAGGCCGGCGCGCTCTTCACCGCCCCGGAACTGGCCACGGGCCTGCTGCCCCTGCTGGGCGAGGCGCCGGCGATCCGTCGCGTGTTCGAGACCGGCACGGCCGGCTACCGGAACCTCTTGGACGCCGCCCCGGTGCCGCCCGCCCCGCGCCGGCCCGAAGACCTCGCCTGGCTGTTCTATACCTCGGGCACCACCGGGCGCCCGAAGGGCGTCATGCAGACGAACCGTATGCTGCTCGCCATGACGGCCTGCTACTTCTCGGACGTCGATCCGGTGGATGCGGACGACGCCGCCGTGTATGCCGCGCCCATGTCCCATGGCGCGGGGCTGTACAGCCTGCCGCACATGGCCGCCGCGGCACGCCACGTGGTGCCGGAGTCCGGCGGCTTCGATCCCGCGGAGCTGGCCGCCCTGGCGGCCGGCGTGGACCGGCTGTCGATGTTCGCGGCGCCCACCATGGTCAAGCGGCTGGTGGCCCACCTCGAGGCCACGGATGCCGATCCGTCCGGCTTCAAGACCATCGTCTACGGCGGCGGCCCCATGTACGTGGAGGACATCCGGCGCGGGCTCGCCGTGATGGGCGACCGCTTCGTCCAGATCTACGGCCAGGGCGAGTCGCCCATGACGATCACGGCGCTGTCCCGCCGGCAACTGGCCGACCGGGGCCATCCGCGCTGGCTCGAGCGCCTGGCCTCGGTGGGCTACGCCCAGTCCCAGGTGGAGATACGCGTTGCCGACGAACGCGGCGAACCGCTGCCCGACGGCGAGATCGGCGAAGTCCAGGTGCGCGGCGACGTGGTCATGGCCGGCTACTGGCGCGATCCCGAGGCCACCGCCCGGGCGCTGCGCGGCGGGTGGCTGTGGACCGGCGACGTCGGCGTGCTGGACGCGGAAGGCTTCCTGACGCTGAAGGACCGCTCCAAGGACGTCATCATCTCGGGGGGCTCCAACATCTACCCGCGCGAAATCGAGGAAGTGCTGCTGGCCCATCCCGGCGTGGCCGAGGTCGCGGTGGTCGGCGCGCCCGACCCGGAATGGGGCGAGGAGGTCGTGGCCTTCGTCGTGCCCCGGGGCGGCCCGCCGCCGGACCCGGCCGCGCTCGACGGCCTGTGCCTGGACCGGATCGCGCGATTCAAGCGCCCCAAGCGCTACCGCTTCGTCGATGCACTGCCCAAGAACCATTACGGCAAGGTTCTGAAAACCGAGCTCAAGGCCGCGCTTGCCGGCGGCCGCAACGAGCCAGCCCCTCCCAAGGAGACGACATGAAGACCCCTGTTGCACGCTTGTTCGGCCGCGCCGCGCTGGCCCTCGCTCTGGCCGCCTCCTGGCCCGCCCACGGATCGGAGAAGAACTTTCCCACGCGGCCCGTGAAGGTCATCATCCCGTTCGCGGCCGGCACCTCGCCCGACGTGGTCATGCGCATCGTCGGCCAGAAGCTGGGGGACATCTGGGGCCAGTCCCTGATCGTCGAGAATCGTCCGGGCGCCGGCGGCGCCATCGGCGCGACCGCGGTCGCGCAGGCCCAGCCCGACGGCTACACCTTGCTCTATACGGTCAACTCGGTGCTGTGCGCCAACCCCCACCTGTACGGCAAACTGGGCTACGACGCCTTCAAGAGCTTCGCGCCGGTGTCGCTCATGGTCAACCTGGGCTACGTGCTGCTGGCCCGGAGCGACCTGGGCATCAACAACGTCGCAGAGATGGTCGCCTATGCGAAGAAGCATCCTGGCAAGCTCACCTACGGGTCCGCCGGCAACGGCTCGGGCAACCACATCGTGATGGAGCTGCTGACCAGCATGACCGGCACCCGCATGCTGCACGTCCCCATGAACACGAACAAGGTGCTGGCGCTGCTGAGCGGGCAGATCGACCTGGCCATGGAGCCCTACACCAACGGCGTGGCCGCCGCGCGGGACGGCAAGGTCCGGCCGCTGGCGGTGACGCTGGCCAAGCGCAGCGAAAACATCCCCGACGTGCCCACCGTGGGCGAGACCGTGCCCGGCTACGTGGCCGATGCCTGGCACGGCCTGTTCGCCACCGCGGGCACGCCGCCCGAGGTCGTGGACAAGATCAGCGCCGACGTCGCCCGCGTGCTGGCCATGCCCGACGTGCGCGAGCGCCTGGCCACCGCCAGCCTGGAGCCGGTAGGATCGACCCCTGCCGAACTGCGCGACATCGTGCGGCGCGACTACGACAAATGGGGCGCCGTCATCCGCAACGCCAACATCCGGCTCGACTGAGCCACCACCTGTGAATATACATAGAGCGCGGGACAACCAGAAGGAGACGACATGACGACCTCGACCGCCAAATGGCGCTTCACCAAGGGCTTGCACGATCTGGGCAACGGCCTGCACGCCTACCTCGTTCCCGACGGAAGCTGGGGCTGGTCCAACGCCGGGCTGATTTCCGACAGTGGCGAATCGCTGCTGGTCGATACCCTGTTCGACCTGCCCATGACGTCCGAGATGCTGGCCAGCATGCGCGACGCCGTGCCCGCCGCGAAGCGGATCGGCGCCCTGGTCAACACCCACGGCAACGGCGACCACACCTTCGGCAACCAATTGCTGGAGGGATCGCGCATCATCGCTTCCAACGGCTGCGTGGAGGACATGAAGCACCGCCCACCCGAACAATACGCAGGATGGCAGAAGGACTGGCCGAACATGGGCATGGCCGGCAAGTTCTGGCAAGAGGTGATCGGTTCGCGGTTCGACTTCAGCGGCATCCGCCTGACGCTGCCCACCGAGACCTTCGACCACCGCATGGACCTCAAGGTCGGTGACAAGGAAGTCCAGCTCATCGAAGTCGGCCCGGCCCATACGCGAGGCGACGTACTGGTCTACGTACCGCAGGACCGCACCGTCTTCACCGGAGACATCATGTTCGTCGGCGCGCATCCGGCCATCTGGACCGGCCCGGTCTCGAACTGGATCGCCGCCTGCGACCGGATGCTGGAGTGGGACGTCGAGACCATCGTGCCCGGCCATGGCCCGATCACGGACAAGGATGGCGTGCGGGAATTCCGCGACTATCTGGTCTACCTGCTGGCCGAGTCCCGCCGCTGCCTCGAAGCGGGCATGTCCTTCGAGCAGGCGGTGGACGCCATTTCGATGGACCGCTGGGCGAACTGGGGCGAGGACGAACGGCTGTGCGTCAATGTCTACGCCTGCTACCGCGAAATCTCGGGCGGCGCGCTCCCGGCGCCCAACGTCATGGACATGCTGGCGCTGATGGGCAAACGCCATTTCGCCCGCAAGCAGCACGCCTGCGGACACGACCACTGCGATGGGAACCACTGATGAAACTGACCACCTTCCTCGCCCCCGGCGGCGCGGCGCACATCGGCGCGCTGCTGCCCGGGGAAAGCGCGATCTCGGACTTCACGGCGGCCGACGCCGCGCCCTATTTCCGCAGCATGCTGGACCTGATCGATGCCGGGCCGGCGGCGCTGGACCACGCGCGACGGCTGGTGGAGCGCCCCGCGGCCACCCATGAAGTGTCGGCCGTCGCCCGCCTGGCGCCCCTGCCCCAGCCGCGCCGCCTGCGCGACTGCCTGTGCTTCGAGACGCATTTCCGGCAATCGCGCGCCAACCGCCATCTGTTCGGCATCGGCACGCAGCGGCTGGACCCGGCCTCGGTCGAACTGCCGCGCGTCTGGTACGAACGCCCCATCTATTACAAGGGCAATCCCTTCAGCGTCGTGGGCGACGGCGCCGACGTGCACTGGCCGGCGTACTCGCAGGTCATCGACTACGAGCTGGAGATAGGCATGGTCACCTCGCGCGGGGGCAAGAACATCCCCGTGGCCGAGGCCGCCTCCCATATCTTCGGCTACACCATCTTCAACGATTTCTCGGCGCGCGACGCCCAGTACACCGAGATGCAGGGCGGCCTGGGCCCGGCCAAGGGCAAGGACTTCGATACCGGCAACGCCATGGGCCCCTGGCTGGTCACCGCCGACGAGATCGCCGATCCCCAGACGCTGACCATGGTCACCCGGGTCAACGGCGAGGAATGGTCGCGCGGCAACTCCCGGGACATGCACCATACCTTCCTGGACATCCTGGCCTACGTCTCGTCCGACGAAACCCTGTACGCGGGCGAGGTCCTGGGATCGGGAACGGTGGGGGGCGGCTGCGGCAACGAGCTGGGCCGCTTCCTGAAGGACGGCGACGTGCTGGAACTGGAGGTCAGCGGGCTGGGCACGCTGCGCAACCGCATCGTGGCGCCGCACGTCCCGTCGCCGCCGCCGTTTCCCATCCGCATCCCGGTCTAGGGGTCGGGGCTACGGCAGGCCCAGCAGGCGGGAAATGAGCTCGCCCACGGTCCGGGCCTCGAGCTTGCGCATCAGGCGCAGGCGATAGGTCTCGACCGTGCGCGGACTCAGCGCGAGGTCCTTGGCGATCTGCTTGCTGGTCCGCCCGGCCAGGATCTGGGCCGAGATCTCCCGCTCGCGCGGCGTCAGCGCCAGGCGGACCGGACGCACCGGCCGCAGGTCCTCGAACACCCAGATGGCGCAGGCATAGGGCTGGGCCGGGTCCACCGGCTGCCCGGATACCGCGCACCAGAACAGCTCGCCGTTGCGATGGACCATGATGCGCTCGTCGCGGTGGATGCCCTCGGCCAGCATGCTGCGCACGCCACGCGCGCCGATGTCCTCGTACTCGGCGTGCGACGGATACAGCATCTCGGTGGTCTGCCCCACCAGTTGCTGGCGGCTGTAGCCGAACATCCCGGCGAACGCCCGGTTGCAGCGCTCGATGAGGCGGTCGCGCGTCACCAGGAGGCCGACCGGGGCCAGTTCGAAGGCTAGATCCAAAGGGGTGGGCAGGGCTGCGGTCATGGGGCTCGCGGCGATGGGCTTGCCCCGGATGGATGGCCAGGCGCAAAGAATCAAGGCAAAGCAGATCGATAGGCCGGATTCTGTACACGGGCATCGCCCGCGGGCAGTCATTCCTCTGGGCCGGCCGTTGCCGGACGGCTCTAGCCACCTACCCGCATGCTCGGACGGACCGCCCTGTGCGGCCGAAGCCGCGCGCATGCCTATTTGGTGTTGCTCCGGATGGAGGTTGCCGCGTTTCACCCTGCCGCGACTCGCACGGTTGCCCATGCGAACGGTACGGAGTGGCCGTACCGGTGCGGACATCGTCCGCCCTCGCCGCAGACTCGTCTCTGTGGCCCTGTTCCTCGGCTTCGCGCCCGGGCTTGCGCCCCGGCGATCGCCGGACGGCCGTTAGCCGCCATCCTGTCCTGTGGAGTCCGGACCTTCCTCGATGCCCGAAGGCACCGCGACTGCCTGATCTGCTCTGCGCGTGTATTTTACCGCTGACGGGTGCGGCCGGGGCGGAAAACCTCGGGATCGTCGTAGAACCCCGGCGTCGTGTTGTCGGGCCACCAGCCGGGCAGGCCCAGCACCGGCAGCGGGCAGAGGTCGCGCGCGGTGAAGAAGGGCCAGTTGTCCAGCCAGTCGGCCACCAGCCGGTCGACGGTGGTCCGCCGCTGCTGGGGCGAAGCGCGGAAATACGAGTCGTCGACCGGCACGATCAGCGTGTGGGCGGTGATGGCCTTGTAGGGCCGCACCAGCTTTTCCAGCAATCCGTGGCCGATCGCCCAGGGTTCGGTCTGCATCAGCGTGGCGGTGCGGCGTTCGACGAACAGCTTACGCCAGTCGAAACGGCGCAGGGCCTGGGCCAGCTCGTCGCTGGAGCAGGCCAGCACGAGCCCGTTCTCGTCGAAGATGGTCACGGCGTCGCGCAAGGAGCCCCGCCCCTCGGCCGCCGGCACTTTCTTCAGCGCGCGTGCCTGCATCGCGTTCAGCCGTGCCTTGGTCTGCGGGAAGGCGAACCACACCAGCCCGTTGAAGAGATCGTGCAGGTTGTCGCGGGTCGGCACACGGCCGGTCTGGTGGATGTGCGCCTCGTAGGCCCGGCCTTCCGGCAAGTCGGCCTGTGGCACGAAGACCAGCGGCTTGCCCGAGGCCACCCGCATGCGTCCGCGCGCGCCGTGGCCACCCTCGCCCGCCGTCAGCAGCCGGTTCAGGCTGTCGCACAGGGGCTCCTCGCCCGCGGACGCCAGCAGTTCGCCCTTGTGGGCGACGCCGGCGAACCAGGGCTGGCCCCAGTCGATGTGGGTCAGATCGAGACCCGCCACGGCAAGGTCTCCCCGCTGGCCAGCGGCACGATGGTCTGTTGGCCGAACGACAGTTCGTCGGGAATCCGGAAGGGCTCGCGCACCAGCGTGAGCTTGCCGGTATTGCGCGGCAGGCCATAGAAATCGGGGCCGTGGAAACTGGCGAAACCTTCCAGCGCGTCCAGCTTGCCGGCGTCGTCGAAGGCCTTGGCGTACAGCTCCATGGCGTGCAGCCCCGTGAAGCATCCCGCGCAGCCGCAGGCGTGTTCCTTCAGGCCGCGCGCATGCGGCGCGCTGTCGGTACCCAGGAAGAAGCGCGGGTTGCCGCTGGTGGCGACTGCCACCAGGGCCTGGCGATGCGTCTCGCGCTTGAGCACCGGCAGGCAATACCAGTGCGGACGCATGCCGCCCTGGAACAAGGCATTGCGGTTGTACAGCAGGTGCTGGGGGGTGAGGGTGGCCGCGATCGGCCCCTCGGCATCGCGCACGTACTGCGCGGCATCGGCGGTGGTGATGTGCTCGAACACCACCTTCAGGGCCGGGAAGGCGCGGCGCAGGGGAATCATGACCCGGTCGATGAAGACCTGCTCGCGGTCGAACACGTCGATGGCGGGATCGGTGGCCTCGCCATGGGTCAGCAGCGGCATGCCAACCTCCTCCATGGTCTCGAGCACCTTGGCGCAACGGCCCAGCAGGTCCGTCACGCCGGCATCCGAGTTGGTCGTCGCCCCGGCCGGATACAGCTTGACGGCGTGGATTGCGCCCGACTCGCGGGCGCGCCGGATTTCCTCGGGCGCCGTATTGTCGGTCAGGTACAGCGTCATCAGCGGCGTGAACGCTTCCGGCCCGATGCCGCTCTTGCCGAGCGCGGCCAGGATGCGGTCCCGATACGCCAGCGCCTGGGCCGTCGTGGTGACCGGCGGCTTCAGGTTGGGCATGATGATGGCCCGGGCGAACTGGCGTGCGGAGTGGGCGGCGACGGCCTCGAGCGCCTCGCCGTCGCGCAGGTGCAGGTGCCAATCGTCGGGGCGGGTGATGGTAAGCGTGGAAATGGTCATGGATGCGGCCAAGGGGCGTCTCGAAGGATCGGCCGGCGCGGGCAGGTACGCCGCACCCGCGCCGGCCCGGTAGCCCTCATTTTACGGCCCGAATCCGGCCCGGCGCCAACTTCCGCGCCCGCGCCCGCCGCCGCTCATCCTTTCCGGTTCAGGTCGCCCAGGTTTTCCTTGCTGTTCGAGATGATGCCCTCGAGCCGCTCGTGCATCTTGCTCCCGGCCCGCGCGGCCAGGTCCGCGACTTCCTGGACGTCCAGCGTCGCGTGCCGCCCTCCCTGCAGCAACACGCGTCCGCCGACCATTACCGTATCGACGTTGGCGGGCATGCCCGAATAGACCAGCGAGTAATACGGGTCGATCACCGGCGCCATGTTGATGTCGCGCTTGCGGACCAGGATGATGTCGGCCTGCTTGCCGGCCGACAGCGATCCGATGATGTCGTCCATGCCGAGCACCTTGGCGCCGCCCAGCGTCGCGATCTCGACGATGCGGCGCGGTTCGAGCTTGCGGTCGACGTCGGCGCGCTGCTTGTGGGCCCAAAGCAGCGCCCGCATGACCGTGAAGAAATCCCCCGTCGCCAGCGCGCTGGACGCATCGACCGACAGGCTCAGGCTGGCCCCCAGCGCCTCCAGCTCCGCGAACTGGATGTAGCCGTTGCGCACCGTCGAGTACGGGATCTCGATAGCCGGCGACATGCTGAACTGCACCTGCTTTTTCACCATCAGTTCACGCTCGGCGGCGGTAAACCCCTGGGTGTGGATCATCAGGATGTCCGGCCCCAGCAGGTTGCTTCGATCCATCAGCCCCACGAGCCCGTGCGCCGTGTCGCCATAGTGCAGCGAGATCGGCAGCCCCAGTTCCTTCGACGCCCGCACCTCGCCGACGAAGGTCTCGTCGCTGCCGCCGGCCTTCAGTACGGCCGGCGTCGGCAGCTGCAGGTTGACGCCCAGCCTCAGCCGCGGATCCGCCCGGCCCCACTTCGCCAGCGTCGCCTTGACGCCGGCCAGGTCCAGGCGCTCGCCCCGGCCGGGCGTGCCGTACGAGAAGCGGGTGCGCGCCCCAACGTCCAGCGCCGCGCGGATCTCGGCATCGGCATGCGCGACCGAGCGCGTGTTGTGCGAAAAATTGTTCAGGCAGGTCACGCCCGAGAGCAGTTCCTGCATCAGCCCGAACCGGACCGAATGGAAGGCATCGTCCGGCGTGCACAGCGGCGCGGCTCGATTCGTCGTGGGGAAATAGCCGCGCAGGGGATCGTCGCCCCGCACCGAGCCCCGCAGGAAGGCATTCCAGAGATGGGAATGGGCATCGACGAAGCCGGGCATGACGATCATCCCGCGCGCGTCGATGACCTGCACGCCGGGCGCGGACAGCTTGCGGCCCACCGCGACGATGGTGCCGTCGCGTACGTGGACGTCGCCTTCGGGCAGGTCGCCCACGTTCCGGTCCATCGACAGCACATGGCCGCCGGAAATCAGGAACTCCCGGCCCGGCGTCCGCGCGCCTTCAGGCTGGGCCTGGGCCCGTGCGTGGCTCGACAGGGCGGCACCGGTCCCGGCCACCGCCGCCGCCATCGCACCGCGCAGGAAATCCCGCCGGTCCAGGCCGCCGCCTGCGGCGTGCGCCGCCGCGCGCTGTTCGTTCGCCATGCCATCCCCCTTTTTTTACTTTAGGTCTACAAATTTTATTCCTAAAGCAATTGGTGGCAAGGCTGGTGCAAACCCGCCCCCTTTGGGGCAGGCTCAATCCACGACCGGCATGCTGCGTTCGACCAGCGAAGCCATGATGCCCGCGCCCAGGGGGATCACCGCGTCGTTGAAATCGTAGTTGCTGCTGTGCAGGAAGCAGCCCTGTTCCGCGCCGCCCTGTCCCAGCCGGAAATAGGCGCCCGGCCGCCCTTGCAGCATGAACGAGAAATCCTCGGCGCCCATCGACGGCGTCAGGTCGCGGATGACGTTTTCCTTGCCCAGCATCGCGGTCGCCACGTCGGCCACGAAATTGGCCTCCCGCGGCGTGTTGATGGTGGCCGGATAGATGCGGTCGTACTTGAGCGTGGCCGTCGCCCCGAAGGCGGCGGCGATCGACGACGACAGGTCCCGCAGCCGCGTCTCGACCATCTCCTGCACCGTGCGGCGGAAGGTCCTCACCGTGCCCACCAGGCGGGCCTCGCGCGGAATCACGCTCATCGCGCCGGGGTTGCCGGCCTGCACCGAACAGATGGACACCACCGCGGAATCCAGCGGATTGACGTTGCGCGAGACGATGGACTGCGTCGCGGTGATGATCTGCCCCGCCACCACCACCGGATCGATCGTCTGGTAGGGGTGCGCGCCATGGCCGCCCTTGCCCTCGATGACGATCTCGAAGCGGTCGGAAGCGGCCATCATCGGCCCGGGATTGATGCCGACCTTGCCGGCCGGCAGGCCCGGCCAGTTGTGGAGGGCGTAGATTTCGTTACAAGGATAGGTGTCGAACAACCCGTCGTCCATCATCGCGCGGGCCCCGCCCAGCCCTTCCTCGGCCGGCTGGAAAATCAGCACCGCGGTGCCGTCGAAGTTGCGCGTCCTGGACAGATAGCGCGCCGCCCCCAGCAGGATGGTGGTGTGGCCATCGTGACCGCAGCCATGCATCAGGCCTGGCTTGCTGGAACGGTGCGCGAAGGCGTTGTCCTCGGCCATCGGCAGCGCGTCCATGTCGGCCCGCAGGCCGATCATGCGGCCGCTGTCGCAGCGCCGGCCGTGGATGATCCCGACCAGCCCGGTCTTGCCTATGTTCCGGTGCACCTCCACGCCCAGCAGCTCCAGCGCCTTGGCAACGATGCCCGAGGTGCGCACCTCTTCGAATCCTAGCTCGGGATGCGCGTGCAGGTCGCGCCGCAGCAGCGTCAGATCATCGTGAAACTTGCGTATGGCTTCCAGCGGCGAACGCAACGCCACCCCAGCATCCATTCCTGCTCTCCGGTCCTGCGGCCGCTCGGCGGCCCGAATGTCAATCGATAACCGGTCCGTCCGGGAGTTCCCCCAGCGCGGTACGACTTGGTGTCAAAAGCTGAATGTCGCCATACCAGCTCTCGGCGTAGCTCCGGGTATTGTCCGTATCGGTCATGACCCCGACGCCGATCAGCGTGCCGGGCTCCTCTCCGAACAACTCGATGTAGTCCTGCACATAGTTGCGCTCGTAGTCCAGCCAGCGTCCCGTTCGCTCCGGGCCGGACTCGACCACCTTCAGGCGGATGCGGGACGTATGGGCATTGGCCAGGCTGGCGCCCACCGGCTTGGCGGAGTCCCAGGTGTAGATCAGGGTGGCGTAGGGCATCTCGCGCCCCAGCAGCATGCGCGCGGTATCGGCCAGCATCTGGTCCCGCAGGGGCAGCTTGCGCCAGTCGCCGTCGAAGGCCAGCACCAGGCGGGCTGGAGCGTCCTCGGTCTCGGGGCGGGAACTGTCGGCCCGGTCGATCATCGCATCGGTGCGCCAGGACCAGCGCACATACGGAGCCTGCGCGGCGGGCAGGTTCACCGGCACCCACATCCCGCTCGCGGCGGACTCCGCCACGGCATGCAACACCGGACGCTCGTGCCCGCCCACGCTGGCGCGCGCGAGCTGGTAGCGGGTCCTGGTCTTGTCGGACCGGATGATCCAGGGCCGCCATCCCGCCGGGGCTTCGCCCACGGCCGAAGGCGATTGGGACAGCATCAATGCCGCGGCGCCGTCGATCGGTTCCGCCGGGTCCACCCGCTCGGAAGTGGGGCCGGCACAGCCCGCGAGCAGCGCCGCGAAGGCCAGCAACAAGGCGGACGACCGGATACGAAACGGAACAAATGCAAACATCGGCGGGCGCATCCCGACTGGGTGTAGACGGCAATGTGACCATTCTACCGGCCATAGCGGCCCCCCAAGCGTTGCATCCCCGTCTAAAACCCCGGGGAAACGCCGTTTCTATTGGAATTTTGTTGTGGCTTTGCCCAGCAAGGCGATATGCTGCGCTCGCGGGGTTATTCCGCAGTTCTGGAGTCTGCCTCTCGCGCACTGCGGTGTGGCCCTGCCAACGATCTGACGATTGAACCCCTTTTTAGGAGTACAGCATGGCCACAGCCAAGAAGGCGCCCGCGAAGAAAGCCGCGCCCGCCAAGAAAGCCGCTCCGGCTAAGAAAGCCCCGGCAGCCAAGAAGGCCGCTCCGGCCAAGAAGGCCGCGACCAAGGCTCCCCGCAAGGTCAACGCCGCCTTCCTCAAGCCCATGACCCCCAGCGCCACGCTGGCCGCCATCATCGGCCCGGCCCCGCTGCCGCGCACCGAAGTCACGCGCAAGATCTGGGAATACATCAAGAAGCACAAGCTGCAGGATCCCAAGGCCAAGCGCAACATCAACGGCGATGCCAAGCTCAAGGAGCTGTTCGGCAAGCCCAGCGTCGACATGTTCGAGCTGACCAAGATCGTCAACGCGCACCTGAAATAAGCAGGCCGCCCCGGCTCGCGGGGCTCCCGCCGGCGCCCGGCCAACGCGGTCCGGGCGCCCTGCAGGTCTTGCCCGGCCTACGAGCCTGCGGCGCCCGCGCCGCGCAGGACCAGTATCTTCCCCTGCCTGGCATCGGTCAGCAGGTACAGTTCTCCCGACGGTCCCATCACGACATCGCGGATCCGGCTGCCCAGATCGGTCAGCAGGCGTTCCTCGCGCACGACTTTTTCGCCGTCCAGTTGCAGCCGTATCAGCGCCTGGCCGCTCAACGCCCCGGTGAACAGGCTGCCGGTCCACGAGGGAATGGCCTGGCTCGTATAGAATGCCAGCCCGCTCGGGGACACCGACGGCACCCAGCTGTACAAGGGCGGCTCGAAGCCCGGCGGTGAAGCCTCCTGCCCGATCCTTCCGCCGCCATATTCTTCGCCATACGTGTACAAAGGCCAGCCGTAGTTCTTGCCAGCCCGCACGACATTCAGCTCATCGCCCCCCTGGGGGCCGTGCTCGACCACCCATAGTTCACCGGTGCGCGGATTCAACGCCGCCCCCTGGGGATTGCGATGGCCCTGGGACCAGATCTCGGGCAGGGCGCCCTTGTCGCCGACGAAGGGGTTGTCGCGCGGCACGCTGCCATCATCGTTGATACGGACGACCTTGCCGTGATGCGTGTTCAAGCCCTGCGCGTCCGGCCGGGTCTGGCGGCTGGAGCGTTCACCCAGCGTGATGAACAGCTTGCCGTCGCGCGCAAAGACCAGGCGTGATCCGAAATGCAATGTGCTGGCGAACTTCGGAGCCTGGCGGAAGACCACCTGGGAATCGGCGAAACGCCACTGGCCGCCGTCCTGCACCAGCTTGCCGCGAGCCACCGCGGTGCTGTTGCCTCCATCGCCCGCCTCCGCATAGCTCAGGTACACCAGGCCGTTGCGTGCGAAATCCGGATGTAGCACGACGTCCAGCAAGCCGCCCTGGCCCCGGGCATCCACCCGGGGCACGCCCGCCACCGGCGCCGAGAGCTGCCCCTGCCCGGAAACCACGCGCAAGCGCCCGGGCCGCTCGGTCACCAACGCGCCACCTTGGGGCAGCAGCGCCAAGCCCCATGGATGCTCCAGGCCCTCGGCCCAGGTGGACAACGTCACACCGGCGGGCAGGGCCGCACGGGCCATCGGTACATCCTTTCCCGGTCGCACAGGCTGCGCCACCGACGCGAAGGCCACTGTCATGCCCAGAGCCAGGGTCCATCCCGCCATCCATCGCACTGATCTCATGTCGTTCTCCTTGTCCGCGATCCTTGCTTGACCGGGAAAAAGGCGCGGCCGTTCCCCTGCGGCGCCACAGGATACGGAATTACAGGAAACAAGAGGTAGGGAAAGGCTTCCCGCAGAATGCGCGGCCGTGAAAAGACAAAACCCCCGGCCGGGTTTCCGGTCGGGGGTTTTGAGGGAGGGTAGCCTGACGATGACCTACTTTCACAGACGTCCGTCCACTATCATCGGCGCAAAGGCGTTTCACTGTCCTGTTCGGGA
>NZ_NINX01000025.1 GCF_002188635.1 Pigmentiphaga sp. NML030171
GCCTGCGCGCCGTCAGGAACGGCCAGCTCGGCGGTGCGCCGCCACGGCAGGCGGCCCGACGCGATGTCGCTCGCGCGGCGCACGGCGGCGGCCACCGGATCGTCGGCCACCTCGTCCAGCAGCCCCTGGGCCAGCGCGGCCGCGGCGTCCACGCCCCGGGCCCGCGTCACCATGTCCAGGGCGGCCTCCAGGCCCACCAGGCGCGGCAGGCGCTGAGTCCCGCCGGCGCCCGGCACCAGGCCCAGGTTCAGCTCGGGCAGCATCAGCAGCGCGTCGTCGGCGCCGACTCGCGCATGGCAGGCCAGCGACAGCAGCGTGCCGCCGCCTATGCACTTGCCGCGCACCGCGGCCACGACGGGCTTGGGGAAAGTCTCGATGCGCCGCGCCAGGTCGGCCATGCGGACCGTGCCGGACGCATCGGGCCGGCCGACCTCGCGCAGGTCGCCGCCGCCCGAGAACATACGGCCCGTGCCGGCCACGACCACGCCGCGCAGGGCCCGGTCATGCTCGATGCCGGCCAGCGCCTCGGCCAGGGCGGCACGCACGTCCGCTCCGATGGCGTTGACCGGAGGATGATCGATCCACAGGATGGCGATGCCGTCCCGCAGCACGGAAGAAACGAAGGAAGAAGACACGGAACCACCCGGGAAATACCAGGCGCCCATTCTCGCGGGCGCTACCGGGGTGGACAATCACCGTGGGCGGAACAATGCGTTGCTGCGCGAGCAACGCAGCCCGGGGGCTAGGACCGCTCGATCTTCTGCACCACCTGGTCCAGGAAGTCACCGTCGGCTTCGTTCGACAGCACCCGCACCGGCAGCCAGTCATGCGCGGGCGACAGCCAGACCTCGATCTTCTGGCCATCGTCGTGGTCGCGCTCGCGCTTCAGGTGCACCGCCTCGATGCTGCCCATGGGCGTGGACAGCTTGTCGCGGCCCACCACCCGGAAGCGCCAGTTGTCCGACTGGCTCGAACCGGCGACGCGAAAGGGCACGACCTTGCCGTCGGCGAAGGCGCCGCTGTCGGCGCGGCCGAGCGAGGCCAGTTGCAGCAGCACCGACATGCGGTCCTGCGTGCCGGGCTTGAGCGGTTCCTCGTTGCCGCTGGGCAGGCGCAGGCGGCCCGCGGCGGCGTCGAACTCGGCCGTCTTGACGCGCTTGTTGCGCGTCTCCTGGTAGCGCACGGGCTGCAGGCCGTCGTCGCCGACCTTGCCGGTGCTTTCCCAGACGAAGCTGAAGAACAGGAAGCTGCCGCGGTTCACCAGCCGGTAGTCGCTGCCGTTGCGCTGCCATTCCAGCGTGCTGTCGACGTTGATCTTGAAGCCCTTGGCGGAGGCGTTCAGCTTGTAGGTCAAGACGGCCGAGGCGGGCGGCGAATAGCGTTCGGCCGCATGCAGCGCGGGCGCGGCGGCGGCCAACGCCAGGGCCGCGCAGGCGCGGGCGAAATGTCGGCGAGAGGGACGAAAGACGAAAGGCATGGCGAGTCCGGGCCGCGTTCGCGCGGCCCTCGATACGGTGATGCCTCTATCGTACTGGACCCGCGCGGCCAGGCTGTTAGCGACTGCTACCGGACTGCCGCGGCCCCTGTCCGCCTCGTGTTACTGTTCGGCATCTTGTCCCCCCATCGCATTCCTTCCAGGCAGCCATGAAACTCGCTTCCTATCGCGACGGCTCGCGCGACGGCCAATTGATCGTCGTTTCCCGCGACCTGCGCACCGCCCATTTCGCCACCGAGATCGCGCCCACGCTGCAACGCGCGCTGGACGACTGGAATTTCATCGCGCCGCAGCTGCAGGACCTGTACGACGCCTTGAACGCCGGACGCGCCGTGCGGCCGTTCGAATTCTCGGCCGAGCAATGCGCGGCCCCCCTGCCACGGGCCTTCCAGTGGGCCGACGGCTCGGCCTACGTCAATCACGTCGAGCTGGTGCGCAAGGCGCGCAACGCCGAGATGCCCGAGACGTTCTGGACGGACCCGCTGATGTACCAGGGCGGCAGCGACGATTTCCTGGGCCCCACCGACGACATCGTCTGCGGCGCGGAAGCCTTCGGCATCGACTTCGAAGGCGAGGTGGCGGTCATCACCGGCGACGTCGCCATGGGCGCCACGCCCGCCGAGGCGGCGGACGCCATCCGGCTCATCATGCTGGCCAACGACGTCTCGCTGCGCAACCTGATTCCCAACGAACTGGCCAAGGGCTTCGGCTTCTTCCAGAGCAAGCCGGCCACCGCCTTCTCGCCCGTGGCCATCACGCCCGACGAGCTGGGCGCCGCCTGGCGCGACGGCATGGTGCACCTGCCGCTCACGGTGACCTGGAACGGCAAGGTCGTCGGCCGGCCGCATGCGGGCACCGACATGGTGTTCAGCTTCCCGCGCCTGATCTCGCACATCTGCAAGACGCGCAACTGCCGCGCGGGCAGCATCGTGGGCTCGGGCACCATTTCGAACAAGGATGCGTCGGTCGGCTACGCCTGCATCGCCGAGAAGCGGTGCCTGGAAGTCATCGCCGACGGTTCGGCCACCACCGAGTTCATGAAATTCGGCGACACTATACGCATCGAGATGTTCGACGAAACGGGCGCCAGCCTGTTCGGCGCCATCGACCAGGTCGTCGCCGCGCCCGAGCAGCAGTAGCGCCTTTCCCAGCGAGGAAACCGACATGGCCTCCCATACCGCCGGTTCCGGCAACCCTTTCGGCATCCCGGGCCTGCAGCTTCCCGGCAGCGACGGCAACATCGCCAACCCGGTGCTGCAAAGCATGGAAATGCTGCGCCAGGTCTGGGGCAGCCTGGGCGCCTTGCCGCAGACGGCGCCGATCTCGCCCGCTATGGGCCTGGACGACCTGGACCGCCGCATCAACGACCTGCGCGCCGTCGAAAACTGGCTGAACCTGAACCTGACCATGCTGCGCGGAACCATACAGGGCCTGGAAGTGCAGCGCGCCACCATCTCCACCCTGCGCTCGTTCGCGCAGACCGCCAGCGAGGCATACGGCGGGGGCGACGCCGACGCGCCGCCTTCGCCGCTGGAAGTCGCGCTGGGACTGCGGCCCGCGCCGGCCAAACCCGCCGCGAAGCCCGCCGGCCAGGACAAGCCCGACGCGGCCCCGAAGGCCGGGGACCAGGCACAGCAGGCCTCGGCCAAGTCCGCCGAGGCGCCCGCCGCGAATCCGTCCGCCGCGAACCCCTGGTGGAACATGCTGCAGGACCAGTTCAATCGCATGGCGACCGCCGCGGCCGCGTCCATGCCTACGCCTCCCGCTGCCGGAACCAAGGCGGACAAGGGACAGGCCGCCGCCGCGGCCAAACCCGCGGCCAAGCGCACCGGCACGGCGTCCCGGGCCCGCAAGCCCAAGGCCCGGCCATGACCGGGACCGCCCGGCCGAACGCGACAGGCACCCGCCCCGCCACGGGCAGGGCGCCGCGCGGCAACCGCGGGGCGGCGCCATGAGTTCGCAGTTCCCCTGGGCCCACGCCACGCACCCCGACTGGCGCATGTCGGCGTCGCTGTGCCTGGCGCAGATCGAACGGGCCAGCCGGGTCGGCGCGGGCGCCGGCGCGACGCTCGGCTTCCTGTACCTGACCGACCACCACGCCGCCGAGGCCGCCGACATCCTGGCCTTCCTGCGCGAACGCACCGGCGTGACGCACTGGATCGGCGCGATAGGGGTGGGCATCGCGGCCGGCACCGCCGAATACATCGACGAACCCGCCATCGCGCTGATGCTGGCGGATTTCGCTCCCGACGACTTCCAGGTCTTCTCGGGCGCCACCCCGCCGCCCGAGCGGCTGGCGCGCACGCCCGACGGCCGCCGCGCCGCCTGGACCGCGCTGGTCCATGCCGACGCCGCCACGCCCGACCTGGCCGACCTGGTCCATGACATGCGCGGCAAGCTGGCCGGGGCGACCGTCTTCGGCGGTGTCTCCAGCAGCCGCCACCCGCAAACCACCATCGCTGACAGCGTGCTGTCCGGCGGCCTGTCGGGCGTGGTGCTGTCCGAGAATGTCGCCGTCGCCAGCCGGGTCAGCCAGAGCTGCCAGCCCATCGGACCGGTCCATCGCGTTACCGAGTCAGCGGGCCGCCGGCTCAACCGCCTGGACGGCGTGCCCGCGCTGGACGTGCTGCTGCGGGACATGGGCGCGCCGGACATGTTGCAGCGGCGCGCCACGCCGGCCGGCGCCCCGACCATGCCGGCGGCGGTGCAGATGCTGCAAGGCACCTTCGTCGGCATGGGCAGCGGCGACGCCTTCATGCACGGCGATTACCAGGTGCGGCCGCTGATCGGCGTCGATCCGCACGAGCGCGCGCTGGCCCTGGGTTCCGACCTGGACGAGGCCGACCATGTCGTGTTCTGCCGCCGGGACCGGGCGGCCGCGCAGGCCGACCTGATCCGGGCATGCACCTCGCTGCGCGAACAGATCGAGTCCGAGCACGGCGGCATGGAGCGCGTGCGCGGCGCGCTGTACATCTCCTGCCTGGGCCGCACCGGCACCCTGTTCGGCGGCCCGTCGGCCGAGATGCAACTGGTCCAGCAGCAACTGGGCGACCTGCCGCTGATCGGCCTGTATGCCAACGGCGAGATCTTCAAAGACCGGCTATATTGGTATGCGGGCGTACTGGCCGTCTTCCTCTGACGGCGCACCCGCCGGGAGCCGCATCATGAAGCCATCCCACCCCCATCACGCGGCCGCCGCGCCGCATCCGCTGCGCCGTGCCGCCATCGTGCTGGCCACCGCGCTGCTGGCGGCAGCGGCCCTGGCCGCCATGCCCCGCGCCGCCCGGGCCGACACCCCTGCCGCAGCCGCCGGCGCCTGCCCCGCCCTGCTGGACGTGACCTTCCCCAGGCTGCAGGACGAATCGCCGCAGAACCTGTGCCAGTACCGCGGCAAGGTGCTCCTGGTGGTCAACACCGCGAGCTATTGCGGCTATACCTACCAGTACGAAGGACTGGAGCGCGTCTACGCCAAGTACCGCGACCGCGGGCTGGTGGTGCTGGCCTTCCCGTCCAACGACTTCGCCCAGGAGACCGGCTCCAAGGAACAGATCGCCGACCTGTGCTTCAACACCTACGGCGTCAAGTTCCCGATCTTCTCGAAGTCGGTGGTATCGGGCAAGGATGCCAACCCGCTGTTCGCCACGCTGGCCAAGGCGACCGGCCAGCAGCCCAAGTGGAACTTCCACAAATACCTCGTGGGCCGCGACGGCAAGCCCGTGGCCGCCTTCCCCAGCGCGGTCGAGCCCACTGACGCGCGCATGACCCGCGAGATCGAGAAACTGCTGGCGGGCTGACCGCGCCAGACCGCTACGACGCCGCGCCCTGCGCGGCCAGCGCCAGGCAATCCTCCGCCAGCCGGCGCAGCCGCTCGCGCGCCTTGTCGCGCTGGGCCGGCGTGGCCATGTTGAAGAGATCGGCCGTCAACTGCGCGCGCGCCCGTTCACCGTCTTCATGGCGTGCCCGCACCGGCGCCGCGGCCGGCGTCTCCAGGTCCGAGAAGAATGCCCGCAGACGCGAGGCCGTCTGCGGCGGCGACTTGCTGCGGACCGCCTCGTCCACGATACCGACGAATATCCGTTGCCGGTCCTGCCGCAGCGACAGGCGCCAGGCCGCGTCCGCGCCGCGCGCGTCCACCCATTGCTCGAGATGGGCGCGCTGTTCGGGGGACAGCCGCCCCAGCCAGAATTGATAGCGGTCCACCATCTGGTCGATGCGGCGCTTGCGCACGGCGTCCGCATCGGCATCCACATAGTCTTCGCGGAACTCGTCGTTGTTCTCGGCCAGCCGCGCCAGCAGGCGGCGGCGCTGCGCGGGACCGAACTGGACCAGTACCTCGGCGAACTCGTCGGCCACCCGGCCGCCCAGCACCTGCAGGCGGCCCGTCACCTGTTGTTGCAAAGCCAGCAGTTCGGACGCGCTGAGCGGCGCCGGGTCTACCAGCCTGCGTTCGGCCGAGCGCAGAATATCGGCGTAGCGCGGCAATTCCTCGCGCCGGTGCCAGGCCAGCACCCGGTGCAGGCGGTCGCGGGCCGGCTGGCGCAGGCCATCCGACAGGTCGAACCAGTCGTCCATGCGCCAGGCCAAAACCTTGTCCGCGCTGTTGTAGCCCAGCTTCACGCCGCTGCAGGCGGCCACCAGGCCCAGGATGACAACGATCAATACACTTCTGATCATATGTTCGTCTCGAAGCTGCCTTAAACTGCCACGCTTTCACCCATCTCCAACCGGAGTAGTGCTGCAAATGCTCAACATCGTGATCCTGGCCGCCGGCATGGGCAAGCGCATGAAGTCCGACCTGCCCAAGGTGCTCCACGGGCTGGCGGGCCGTCCCATGCTGACCCACGTGCTCGGCGCCGCCCGGGCGCTGGACCCCTCCCGCATCGTCCTGGTGGTCGGCCATGGCGCCGACACGGTCAAGCGCCATTACGAGCAGGACACGGACCTCGGATTCGTTTTACAACAACCCCAGCTGGGCACGGGGCACGCCGTGCAACAAGCGGTACCCGAACTGGCCGGCAGCGACGGCCCCGGCGACGTCACCCTGGTCCTGTACGGCGACGTGCCGCTGGTGAACAGCGACACCCTGAAACGGCTGCTGGACGCCCAGGCCTCGAAGCCCGGCGCCGTGGCCGTGCTGACGGTGGAACTGGACGACGCCACCGGCTATGGCCGCATCGTGCGCAACGGCGCCGGCTCCATCGACCGGGTGGTCGAACACAAGGACGCCTCGCCCGAGGAACGCGCCATACGCGAAGTCAACACCGGCATCCTGGCCGCGCCCACCGCCGCGCTCAAGCGCTGGCTGGCCGCGCTCAAGAACGACAACGCCCAGGGCGAATACTACCTGACCGACATCATCGCGATGGCGGTGGCCGACGGCGTGCCCGTGCTGTCCGCCGCCCCCGACCACGACTGGGAAACACTGGGCGTGAACAGCCGCGTGCAGCAGGCCGAGCTGGAACGCATCTACCAGCGCGCCCAGGCCGAGCGCCAGCTGGAAGCAGGCGTCACGCTGGCCGACCCGGCCCGCTTCGACGTGCGCGGCAACCTCCGCTGCGGCCGCGACGTCTTCATCGACGTGGGCTGCGTCTTCGAGGGCAACGTCGAACTGGCCGATGGCGTGTCGGTCGGCCCGAATTGCGTGCTGCGCGACGTGCGCGTCGGCGCGGGCACCCGCGTGGCGGCCTTCAGCCACCTGGACGGCGCCACCGTGGGCGCCGACGCCCGCATCGGCCCCTACGCGCGGCTACGCCCCGGCACACAGCTGGGCGACCAGACGCACGTGGGCAACTTCGTCGAGATCAAGAACAGCAGCTTCGACACCGGTTCCAAGGCCAACCACCTCAGCTACGTCGGCGACGCGACCGTGGGCGCGCGGGTGAACATCGGCGCCGGCACCATCACCTGCAACTACGACGGCGTCAACAAGTCGCGCACCGTGATCGAGGACGACGTCTTCATCGGCTCGGATACCCAACTGGTCGCGCCCGTCACGGTGGGCCGTGGCGCCACGCTGGGCGCCGGCACCACGCTGACCAAGGATGCGCCCGCTGACAGGCTCACGCTCTCGCGGGCGCCGCAGGCGACGGTGGAAGGCTGGAAGCGGCCGGTCAAAAAATAAGCCTCAGATCGCCACCCGCGTATCGAACTTGCTCCGGTGCACCGAAAAAAACGTGCGGACGTTGCGCACATTGCCCTGTGCCGTGAATGCCCGGTGCGCCAGCGCGTGATAGGCGGCCATGTCGGGCACCTGCACCACCAGCACGAAGTCCGGCCCCGTCGAGACCCGGTAGCACTGGGTCACGGCGGCCTCGCGCGCCATGGCGGCCTCGAATTCGGCCAGGCGCTCGGCCGCCTGCACGTCCAGCGTGATCTCGACGATGCCGGTCAGGCCGGCGCCCACCTTCTCGGGCGAGACGATGGCCACCTGTTTCTCGATCACCCCCTGCTCGACCAGGCGCCGGACGCGGCGCAGGCAGGTCGGCGCCGACACGTGCACGCGCGCGGCCAGTTCCTGGTTGGTCAGCGTGGCGTCGTTCTGCAAAACCGACAGAATGCGCCGATCGACGTCGTCGAGGTCCACGGTCAGGGTCATGGGCGGACTGAAGTGAAATTTTCAATAACTATTATGGTATTTTTTTA
This sequence comes from Pigmentiphaga sp. NML030171, assembly GCF_002188635.1. Classification (GTDB taxonomy): domain Bacteria; phylum Pseudomonadota; class Gammaproteobacteria; order Burkholderiales; family Burkholderiaceae_B; genus Pigmentiphaga; species Pigmentiphaga daeguensis. The sequence continues at coordinate 8,138 of NZ_NINX01000025.1, forward strand.
ATAAAAATTCTTCTACCCGTGGCGGAGAAATTTTCACAAAAAAATACCTAAAAATAGTAATTACATTTCTTCCCGAAAAGACCAGAATTGCGCCGAACCCGTTCATCAAGGACACCAGTACCATGTGTGGCATCGTCGGCGCCGTCGCCCAACGCGACATCGTTCCCGTTCTGATCGAAGGCCTGAAGCGCCTGGAGTACCGCGGCTATGATTCCTGCGGCGTGGCGGTCCATCTCGAGGGCGAACTGCGGCGTACCCGCAGCACCTCGCGCGTGGCCGAGCTCGAGTCGCTGATCGCCGGGGAAAAGGTGACCGGCTTCACCGGCATCGCCCACACCCGCTGGGCCACCCATGGCGCCCCCGCCACCAACAACGCGCACCCGCACTTCTCGGCCGACCGCAACGGCCGCAGCCGCGTCGCGCTGGTGCACAACGGCATCATCGAGAACTACGAGGAACTGCGCGCCGAACTGCAAGGCTACGGCTACGAGTTCGAAAGCCAGACCGACACCGAGGTCATCGCCCACCTGCTCAACCACCTGTACGACGGCGACCTGTTCGCCGCCATGCAGCAGACGGTCAAGCGCCTGCAGGGTGCCTACGCCATCGCCGCCTTCTGCCGCGACGAACCGCACCGCGTGGTCGGCGCCCGCCACGGCTCGCCGCTCATCGTCGGCCTGGGCGAAAACGAGAACTTCCTGGCTTCCGACGCCCTGGCCCTGACCGGCACCACCAGCAACATCATCTACCTGGAAGACGGCGACGTCGTCGACCTGCAGCTCGCGCGCGTCTGGATCATCGACGAGAACGGCCAGCCGGTCGAGCGTCCGGCCCGCGCCGTGGTCGCGCACACCGCCGCGGCCGACCTCGGCCCCTACCGGCACTACATGCAGAAGGAAATCTTCGAGCAGCCGCGCGCCATCGGCGATACCCTGCAGGACATCGAGACCGTCACGCCCGAGCTGTTCGGCGATACCGCCGCCAGCGTCTTCGACCAGATCGACTCGGTGCTGATCCTGGCTTGCGGCACCAGCTACTACGCCGGCCTGACCGCCAAGTACTGGATCGAAGCCATCGCGCAGGTGCCCGTCGCCGTCGAGATCGCCAGCGAGTACCGCTACCGCACCAGCGTGCCCAATCCGCGCAGCCTGGTCGTCACCATCTCGCAATCGGGCGAGACCGCCGACACCCTGGCCGCGCTCAAGCATGCGCAGCAGCAGGGCATGAAGCACACCCTGACCATCTGCAACGTGGCCACCAGCGCCATGGTGCGCGAATGCACGCTGAACTTCCTGACCCGCGCGGGCGTGGAGATCGGCGTCGCGTCCACCAAGGCCTTCACCACCCAGCTCGTCGGGCTGTTCCTGCTGACGCTGGCGCTGGCCAAGAACAAGGGCCGCCTGTCCGAGGAACAGGAAGCGGACCACATCCGCTCGCTGCGCCACCTGCCGGTCGCCATCCAGGCCGTGCTGGCCCTGGAGCCGCAGATCATCTCGTGGGCCGAGGAGTTCGTGCGCAAGGAAAACGCGCTGTTCCTGGGCCGCGGCATGCACTATCCGATCGCGCTCGAAGGCGCGCTCAAGCTCAAGGAAATCAGCTACATCCACGCCGAGGCCTATCCCGCCGGCGAGCTCAAGCACGGCCCGCTGGCCCTGGTCACCGACCAGATGCCCGTGATCACCGTGGCGCCGCAGGACGCCCTGCTCAAGAAGCTGCAATCGAACATGCAGGAAGTGCGCGCGCGCGGCGGCCACCTGTACGTGTTCGCCGACGCGGGCAGCAACATCCGCTCGGAAACCGGCGTGCACGTGATCCGCATGCCCGAGCACTACGGCTGGCTCTCGCCCATCCTGCACGTGGTGCCGATGCAATTGCTGGCCTATCACACGGCCTGCGCGCGCGGCACCGACGTGGACAAGCCGCGCAACCTGGCCAAGAGCGTGACGGTGGAGTGATGCCAGTCGGCTCTGGGCGTTGCCGTCAGCGCGGCGCCCAGCACTCCAGCCGTCTCAGTACCTCCCCCTTCGGCAGCCGTTTGCGCGGGTGGTTCCAGATGCGCGAGAGTCCTTCATGGAGCATCGAGGAGTCAACGTTCCCCGACGCCTCCATCTGATCCAGCATCCACAGCAATCCATAGACGATGCAATGGCGTGCTTGGGCCTCTGTCCGTAAGAGTTTATCGCCAGAAACAAGGGCATGGCCCTGGCGTCGCGCACAACTCAGCGCGAAACAGTCCGGCAGGGACAAGCCCGGACGTTGCTTTCGGATCTGCTGCGCGAACTCGACCTCATCCGGACTCAAGGCCACGACCCCCAAGCCCAGCCTGCGCAGCAAGGGGCCATTTTCGGGCTCCAGCTCGCGAACGTAAAGCAGGTCTGGCACCACCATCGTCAAGCCACATGAAAACGCTTGCTCAAGTAGCCCACCCCTCTCCAAGTCGACCAAGACGGATGTGTCAGAAACCAGGATGATCATGGTGGGTCAGGCAGGCTGCCCCATCAATCTACGATCCAACTCACGAACGCTGATGCACAGCAACTCGGCCGCCCGAGCTTCCGATATGGCGCCTTCGGCGACAGCTCGCAAGCATAGGCGCTCCATCCGCTGCGGCACTTCCGCCTTCAGCGCGCCTGGCTCACTGGAAGCTTGGCTATTCCAGCCCAGGTCTTTGATCTGAGCCCACAAGCGCCCATAGACCGCCTTGGTGACGATTTCCAATTGCGCGCATCGCACAACCAGTGATGCGATGCTAACCTTGAACAGCTTCTTTAATTCAACCAGTTCGCCGATGGAAATGGACGTTCGATGCGATCCCAACAGCCGAAGCACCATGTCCTTGGCCATCAGGAAGGCGCCGGCGAACCGATCCGCGGCCTTTTCCTGTTCCGCATCGCTGAGCCCGCTAAAGCGCAACACCAAGTGAGCGAGCTCATGAGCGAGCGTGAATCGCTGCCGCTCCCCATTGTGCCGCTGGTTCACCACGATCACCGGCACATCCTGACTGTCGGGGCGTCGCACGAATGCCTTGGAGCCGGACACGTTCTCCGGCAATTCCAAAGCGATCACTTTGATGCCCTTGTCCTCGAGCAACTCCGACATGAACGGGATGGGGTCAATGCCAAGCTTCCAGAGCCGGCGCAATACCTCGGCCGCCCGCTCGGCGTCCTCGATGCGGCCAATTTGAAATGCTTGATCGTCGGGAGCATCCCAGGGTTGCTCCACACCGGGTAGCAACTCTTCCAGCTCCAGGTACCGCTCGACCTGATCCAACACAGTAGCTTCCACGGCACGCTCCTCCTTGGCGCCTGCATGGGGCGCTTTCCGGAAGTCCACGCCCGTCAGTTCGATTTCGCGCTCGCTCAGCAGGTACTCGGGCGAGACCTGCAGGGCTTTGGCCATCGCCAGCAAGATCGTTGAACTCGGCATCATCTCATCGCGTTCGTACTTGCCGATGGCCTGAGCCGAGACCTGCCGTTGAATAGCGGCTTCCAGTTCGCGCAGCGACAACCCGAGGGCCTCGCGCGCCCTCTTGAGTCGGTTTCCGATCATGATTTCTCCGCGCCATTGTTTACAACTTGACTATTAATATTGTCGTTTGTAAACTCATCTAAGTCAACTTCTCCGAAACGGAGGTTCGTGATGGCCAACCGGAAAACGTTCATGTCGTCCAGCGCGATAATGGCTGGGGCGCGCTACGCGAAGGCGGGCAACGCGCAACCCAGGTGTTCGACACACAGGCCCAAGCGATCGAAACCGGTCGACAAATGGCGCGCCAAGGCCAGGGCGAACTGCTGATCCACGGCCAGAACGGGCGCATCCGTGCTCGCGACTCTTACGGCAACGACCCCTGCCCGCCGAAGGACAACAAATGATCAAGTTCGATATCAAGATGCCGAGCACGGATGACCTCATGCGAGCGGCAATGGCGGAGATTGAGAAAAACATTACCCAAAGGGCACGGCGAGCGGCGGCGCCCCATGGCGGCGTGACAGTGAAGTTCGAGCGTACGCCAAACGGAACCATTAAGGCCGTTAACTTCCAGGGCTCCGAAGCCGCCATCAAGGCGGCCCAGGCCACCTTCAAGGACTAAAGGAATAGACCCTGCGCTCATTCCTCAATCGAGCTGCAGTTTCGCCCTGGCCGCTATCGCGCCCCATTTGCGGTGGTCCTCGACGCCACGCCGCTCGGCCTCCTGAAAGGGCCGTTGGTGCGGGGTTAAGCCTGGCGGCCGGTTACTCGCGCAAGCACGGCGCGCGCTTCGCCGGCGTTTGCGCCCCGCCAGGCGACGATCTGGTCGGGCCGGATGAGGGCCAGCGGCGCTTCGTACAACGCGCGCAGCGCCGGCGACGCCAAGCGGAGGGGCTTCAGGTCGATGGCCAGCTCCCGCGCGGCGATCTCGAAACCCGTGTGCGGCGCCTCGTCCTCGCCCAGCACCAGCAGCGTCCATTCGCGGTGGAACAGGTCGAACAGCGAACGGCCGTCCTCCAGCCACATGTGCGGTGGCCGGCCGCCGGGACTGGCGGTGGGGACGTACTGGTTGGGTTCGTCCGGCGGCGGCGGCACGCCGTCGCCCACGATGATGGGCGAGCCGTCGTAGCGCCCCCCGAACGTGACGCCGGGAATGTTGAACTCCAGCCGCGCATGCTCGTCCAGGTGGCGCGCGGCCGCCATGCGTTCGGCCTCGCCCTGCGGCGTATCCGCTTCCAGCACGGCCCTGGCCTGGAACAGCCCCACCGAATCGGCGAAGCGCCTGGCAAAGCCGGTATTCCGCTCGGCCAGCGGCCTGCGCTCGGCCTCGTAGCTGTCCAGCAGCGCCGGCGGCGCCTGTCCCTTCAGCACGCTGGCGAGCTTCCACGCCAGGTTCACGGCATCCTCGACCGCCGTGTTGTAGCCCAGGCCGCCGGTGGGCGTAAACAGATGTGCCGCGTCGCCGGCGATGAACGCACGGCCGCGGCGAAAGCGCCGGGCGACCAGCGCGTGCCCGGCCAGCCAGGTGCCCATGGACAGGATCTCCATCGGCACGTCCGCTCCCACGGCTTCGGCGAAGATGCGGCGGGCATCGGCCTCGGTCCAGCTTTCCGGGGTCTCTCCGGGGTGGACCGCGGCATGGAAGGCGAATTCGGCCACGCCGTCCACCGACGCCATGAAGGCGCGCCGCTGGTGGTTGACCGCGACGTACATCCAGGCCTTGGCATGGGGCAGCCTGGACAGGAGTTCGGGCGAGCGCAGGTAGATGGCGAACATCTTGCCGCCCATGAACTCGCGCTGGATGCCCGTCACGCCGCCCCACTCAATGCCCAGTTGTCCCCTGACGAAACTGCGCGCGCCGTCGGCGCCCACCAGGAACCTCGCCTTCACCTCCACGGGGTCGCCGCCCTTCACGGGCTGCACTCGCGCGACGATGCCATCGTCCTCCTCGCGGAATTCCTTCAAGGCCCACCCGTAGCGCAGGTCGATCGACGGCCAGGCCTGGGCATGCCGCCGCAGCGCCGCCTCGACGAATTTCTGCGACACGCGGTGCGGCAGTTCGGCGGCGCTCCAGGAACCCGTCATGGTCTTGATCCGTACTGCGGCCTGGGCGGCCGTGGGCAGCTTGATGCGCGCGAGCTCGTGGCCCGCGTAGCGCGTGAAGTACGCGATGTCCGTGGGATGGTCGGCAGGCAAGCCCAGCGCCCGGATCTCGTGCGCGAAGCCCAGCCGGCGGAAGTGCTCCATGGTTCGCGCCTGGGTGGCGTTGGCCTGCGGATTGAAGGCGGTGCCCGGCTTGGCGTCCACGACCAGGCAGCGCACGCCGCGCGGCCCGAGCTCGTTCGCCAGCATCAGCCCGCACGGCCCGCCCCCGGCGACCAGCACGTCGACGTCGAGCCGGTCCAGGCCCCCGACAGTAGACTGTGCGTCGTCAAGCATCGTATGTTTCCTTTTCCGGGCGGCCCGGTTCGATATTTATTTAGGTTACCAAAGCAAATGGCCCCGCACAATCCGATTCGATCCCGTGAAAACCCTTGATAGCAACGCCTACCACTGGCGTACCCACAATCCCGGCCGCGTGCTCAACAGCGCCTTGCGCCGCTTCGAGCAGCGCGTCATGGACCTGATGACCGAGGCGGGACACGCCGAGACTCGCCGCTGGCACGTGAACCTGACCCGCCACCTGGACCTGGACGGCACGCGCATCACCGACCTGGCCCGGCGCTCGGCCATGACCAACGCGGCAATGAACGAATTGATAGGACAGTGCGAGGAACTGGGCCTGGTGGAACGCGTGGCCGATCCGGCGGACAAGCGGGCCCGCATCGTGCGCTTCACACCCACGGGACTGGCGTGGCTGGATGATTTCGGGCGGGCCGTGGCGGTGGCCCAGGAAGAGATGGTCAGGGAAGTCGGCAGCCGCAACCTGTCGGTCCTGTTGAAGGACCTGGCCGCCTACGCCGGGTCGGTCGACTAGCAGGAAGCCGGCCTGCCCGGTCGGCCCTCCTCCTACTTCAAGTCCTCCTCCAGCCCCAGCAGCTTGAGCGCGTTCAGCAGGTAGATCTTCTTCTTGTCGTCTTCGGCAAGATCCAGCGACTCGATCGAGCGTATGCCCTCGCGGATGAACATCGGCCCTTCCTCGGGATCGAACGGGCAGTCGCTGGCGAACACCACCTTGTCGCTGCCGAAGAAGTCCAGCCCGCAACGCAGGGCCGAGGCCGAGCCGCCCAGCACGGTGTCGGCGTAGAACATCTTGAAGTAGTCGATGGGCTTCTTCGCCATGCGCTCGAGCAGGCCGTTGTAGTCGTCCTCGATGCTGCGGCTTCCCAGCTGGGCCCATAGTGTCTCGGCGCGACCGCCGAAATAGGGAATCATCGCGCCGCAGTGGTGCGTGATGATGCGCAGCTCCGGCAGGCGGTCGAACATCTGCGAGAACACCATGCGCGCCATGGCCACGCTGGTGGCGTAGGGCCAACCCAGCACCTGCCAGATCTCGAACCGGGACTTGTCCTCGACGGGATAGTCCGCTTGCGACGCCGGGCGAAACGGATGCATCCAGATCGGAATGCCGTGGACCCTGGTGGCCCGTTCGAACACGGGGAAGAACTCGGGATCGTCCAGCGGCCGCCCGTTGACGCTGGTCGTGACCTGGATACCGCGCGCGCCCAGCTTCGTCACGGCCCGATCCATTTCCTCGAGCGCGGCGGGCACGTTGTTCATGGGCAGGGCCGCCACGAACGCGGGAAATACCTGGGGCGAACGCGCCACGATCGCCGCCATGTCATCGTTGGCCACGCGGGCGAAGCCGGGCGATTGGTCGGCATTGCCCAGGGCCTCGGGCGGCGGCAGCGCCAGGGTCAGCACCTGCTGCACCTGCGGCCACTGCGACAGCATCTCCATCCGGGCATCCATGTCCCATAGCATGCGCAGATTGCTCATGCGCTTGACGAGGCCGGCGTCCTTGGCATGCTCCTTCATCAGCTCCAGGTAGCGCCGCGGCATGATGTGGCTGTAGATGTCGATCTTTCTCATGGTCTTCGTCTCCCCGGCGGCTACGCGATGCGCGCCGCCATTTCTTCTACCCGCATCACGTCGCCGAAGTTCTCGATGAATCCCGACAACGCGGCCACGTGCGCGGACGCCAGCTTGCCGGCCAGTGCATCGGCCAGCATGATGGTCTTGAAGTTCAGCATCATGGCGTCGCGTCCCGTGGATTCGCAGCAGACATTCGTGACCGTGCCGGCGATCAGCACCGTGTCGATGCCGCGTCCGCGCAGTTCGGACTCCAGCGGCGACGAGCCGTGGACCAGGGCGCTGAAGGTGCGCTTGGTGACCTGCAAGTCCTGCGGCTCCACCTCCAGGCCGCTCCACAGCGCGAAGCCGTCGCTGCCCGGCTTGAGGCCGGCCCTGCGGCTACGTTCCTGCTGCGGCGTCAGCAGGTGCTCGTGCATGACCGACCAGAATTTTTCCGCCCCGTCGGAGGACGTCGAGATCCAGACCACCATGCCGCCCCGGCTTCGCACCACGCGCGCGGCCTCGTTGACCTTGGGCACGATCTCGCGGGCGGCGGGCACGGAGCTGGGATACTCCGGCTTCATGAAGTAGTTCTGCAGATCGATGACCACCAGCGCAGTGCTGGCCGCGGCGATGGTCTCGTAGGCATGCAGGCGGCCGCGGCGGGCCACCACTCGATCGATGATTTCCTGGCTGATGCCGTACATGCGGTGCTCCTCCGTCAGATGATCGTTCTCAGTCCAAGCTGATGCGGGCCGCTTTCACCACCGCACGCCAGCGCGCCAGTTCCGCGCGCAGATGCTCGGCCAGCCGCTCCGGCGAGCCCCCCGCGGGATCGATGCCCTGCTGCCGCAGCGTGGCCGCGACCTCGGGGCGGGCAAGCGCCTCGTTCACCTCGCGGTTGAGCCGATCCACGGTGGCGCGGGGCGTGCCGGCGGGTGCCAGCAGCCCGTACCAGACGCCTACCTCCACCTTGGGCAGGCCCTGCTCGCGCAGGGTGGGCACGTCGGGCAGCCCGGGGAAACGCTCGGCGCTCATCACGCCCAGCACCTTGACCTTGCCGCCTGTGGCCAGCGGCAGCACGGTGTCGATCGGCACGACCATGGCCGAGATGTGGCCCCCGGCCAGGTCGGTCACCGCACCCCCGGTGCTCTTGTACGGCACGTGAAACAGGTCGACGCCCGCTTCCAGCTTGAACAGCTCCATGGCCAGGTGCTGCGGGGTGCCGTTGCCGGGAGAGGCGTAGTTGACGGCGCCGGGCGTCGCCTTGGCAAGCTGGACCAGGTCCGGCACCGACCCGGCCTTGAGCGTCGGCGCCACCGCCAGGGTCATGGCGCCGGTACTGAGCAGGCCGATGGGCGCGAAGCTCTTGACCGGGTCGTAGGGCAGCGTGCGATTGACGGCCGCATTGGTGGCGAAGGTGGTGGCGGCCAGGAGTAGTGTGCGGCCGTCGGGCGCGGCGCGCGCGACGTGGTCGGCGCCTATGTTGCCGCTGGCGCCCGGCCGGTTCTCGACGATGACCGGCGATCCCATCTGCGCCGCCAGCTGCCGCCCCAGCACGCGAGCGATCACGTCCACGCCCGTTCCCGCCGACGTGGCGACGACGATGGTGGTCGGCGGACCGGATTGCGCCTGCACGGGCAGGCTGGCCGCGCAGCAGGCGGCGGCAAGCGTCAGGTACGGATATCGCATGTCAGCTCCTTAGTCTCCCGCCAGCGGCGCCGTCAGCGGATCATAGGAATACAGCCATTGCGCGCGACTCTTGTTCATGTCCTTGCGCTGGAAGGCCTGCCGCATCTCGTTCTCGTCCTCGATGCGGTAGAGGTCGCGGTTCTCGGCCGACTCGCGCACCACGGTCGCGGTGCGGTCCATGCGGCTGTTCTGATAGCTGCGCAGCGCGCCGGCGATGCTGGCATGCTCGTCCAGGCAGCGCGCCAGCACCGCGCCGTCCTCGATGGCCATGGCCGCGCCCGAGGCCAGGTAGGGCAAGGTGGGATGCGCGGCGTCGCCCAGCAGGGTGGCCCGGTCGGTGCTCCAGTTGTCCACCGGCGTGCGGTCGTTCAGGGCATAGCGATAGCAGCCGTCGCGGTCGATGGCGTCGATGACGGTCTGTATGGTGGGATGCCAGCCCGCGAAGTCCGCCTTGAGGTCGGTCCAGGGCCGCCGCTGCGTCCACGATTCGTTCTCGGGCTGCGCATGTTCCACCAGCCCCACGAAGTTCATCAGCTTGCCGGCCCGCAGGTAATACATCACGGCGTGCTTCTTTGGTCCGCACCAGACCGTGGACACGATATCCATGATGCCTGCGGGCAGGCGATCCGTCGGGATCACGGCGCGCCAGGCGATGTCGCCGGTGTAGCTGACCGGGGTAGCCCCCAGGATCTGCGCGCGTATGGCCGACTTGATGCCGTCCGCGCCCACCAGGACCTCGCCCGTGGCGCGCGTGCCGTCGGCCAGCCGCAGCGTGACGCCGTCGGCGGTTTCGTCGAAGCCTTCCGCCCGCGCGTCCAACGCGATGCAGTCTGGGTCCAGCGCCAGCACCGCCTTGGCCAGCAACTCGTGCAGGTCGGCGCGGTGGATGTGGAAATACGGCGCGCCGTTCGCCTGTTCGTGCTGTGCGCCGAGGGGAATGCGGTGCATGATTTCGGCCGTGTCGAAGCGCCGGAACTCGAACGCCAGCGGTCGCACCACGGTCTTCTCAAGCTCCTCGCGCAACCCGAGGTCGTACAGTACCTTGACCGCGTTGGCGCTGGACTGGATGCCGGCGCCGATCTCGCCCAGAGCGGGCGCCTGTTCGTACACCCGCACGGGAAAACCGCGCTTGAGCAGGCTGGCGGCGGCGGTCAGGCCGCCGATGCCGGCGCCGACGATGATGACTCGGGGTTTATGGTCTTTCTTCATATCGTTCAATCCGCACTGATGCGGGCCTTCCTGATCACATCCGCCCAACGGGCGTGTTCGGTGGAAACCAACTGGCCGAAGGCCTCCGGCGTGCCCGAAGCAACGGTCAGCCCCTGCTTGTCCAGGCTTTGCTGGACCTCCGGCATGGCCAGCACCTGGTTGATCTCGCGATTCAGGGCCGCCACGACGGCCTGGGGCGTCCTGGCGGGAGCGAGCATGCCGAACCACAGGTCCACGTCCGCGCCGCGCACGCCCTGCTCGGCCAGCGTGGGCACCTCGGACATGACATCGATGCGGCGCGGCTGCGTGGCGGCCAGCACGCGCAGCTTGCCGGACTGCTTGAGCCCCAGGGCGGTATTGGCCGGCAGGATCATGGCCTGCACCTGTCCGCCCAACAGGTCCGTGACGGCACCGGCCGATCCGCTGTAAGGCACGTGCATGACGTCCACGCCGGCGTGCAGCTTGAACAGTTCCATGGCCAGGTGCTGTGGCGTGCCCTTGCCCGGCGAGGCATAGGCGTACTGGCCCGGCCTGGCCCTGAAGGCCTTGATCGCCTCGTCCAGCGTGCCGGCCTGGAAGGCGGGATTCACCGCGAACACCAGCGCGCCGACCGCCACCTGCCCGACCGGCACGAAGCTGGTCAGCGGGTCGTAGGGCACGGTTTTGAACAGCCCGGGGTTCATCACGAAGGTGCTGACGGTCATCAGCAGCGTGTGCCCGTCGGGGGCGGCATTGGCGACGTATCCCGTGCCGATGTTGCCGCTCGCGCCGGGGCGGTTCTCGACAATGACGGGCTGGCCCAGCCGCTGCGAGAGTTTGGGGCCGAGCGTGCGCGCCAGGGTATCCATGCTGGTGCCCGGCGTGTAGGGCACCACGATGGTAATCGGCCGCTCGGGCCACGCGGCCTGCGCCGCACCCGTCCAGGGCAGCGCCGCAACGGCCAGCGATGCCACCATCAACGCGCGGCGCGGCGGCGACATATGACTGATCATGTCCCGTCTCCTTGCGTCACCGCTCAAGCGGACCGCCGGCCAGCCAGCTCGCGCCGCGCCGATACAGCGTCTCCACCGCTTCACCCTTGAGCATGGGCATGTCCATCTTGACCCGGTAGCCGATGCGGGTCTGGATGTAGGCCAGGTGGCGATAGCCCTCGGGCATGCGCGCCAGTTCGTCGTGTTCCAGCACCAGCTTCGCGCCCGGATCCACCGGATCGACGCGGTCCTTCTCGTAGATGGGCTGGCGATGCAGCAATTGCCACCGGCCCTCGTACCTGACCAGGAAATCGTAGAAGCGGCCCGTGCACACCACGTCGCACAACACGCCGTCGATGGGGCCGCGCTGGGAGATGGTCATCTTGGTCTGGGCGATGGCGCGGTCACCCCGGACCTCGACCGCCGAACCGCCAAGGAAATGAAGAATGCTCACGCCCTTGTCCCAGCCTTCGCGCGTGACTCGGATGAACTCGGCATAAGGCCCCTGGAACCAGGTCGCCATCATGACGCCGTCCGGATGCCAGACCGTGGCGAACCGCTCCCAGTCCCCGGCATCGCGCCACACCGCCCACCGCTCCACCAATTGACGGATTTCCCGCTCGTCGTTCCAGGCGTCGCCCATGTCGTCTCCTCTCCTTTGTGATCGTTGACCGACCCTTGCGCCGGGCAAGCCGGGTCCCTTCGGCTTGTCGCTTGGAAGCCGAACCGCGACGCTCCGGGCGGAGCAAGTGGGGGAAGGGGAAGGACCCGGAACGGCGCGGGTTCCGGTCGTTTTGTCGATGCGGCAGATTCTAGGAACCGCATGTTAATTTGTCTAATATATCTCTTATATCTATTGATTTTCTGATCTTATGAATCTGAGCATCCGGCACTTCAAGGCCTTCCTCTGCATCGTGCAGACGCGCAGCTTCACCCGCGCCGCGGAGCAGTTGCACATCAGCCAGCCGGGGCTCAGCCTGATGATGCAGGACGTCGAAGGCCAGCTCTCGTGCCGCCTGTTCGAACGCACGACGCGATCGGTCCGGCTGACGGCGGCGGGACAGCGCCTGCTGCCGGTCGCGCAGCAGGTCGTGGACGAGGTCGAGACCATCGCGCCCGTCCTGAGCCAGCTTTCCGAGACACGCCGCCGCACGCTGCGCGTGGGCGTGCCGCCCATCTTCTCGGCCAGCGTCATGCCCCACGTCTACATGCGCCTGCGCAAGACCCAGCCCACGCTCGATCTCCACATCCTGGACCTGCCCAAACCCGAGGTCGAACGCCAGGTGCAGAATGGCGAGCTCGATTGCGGACTGGGCGTCTTTCCCAAGCGGGTACTGGAGGTATCGCGCCGACCGCTGTTCGAGTTCGACTTCGTCTACCTGGAATCCCGCGCGTCGCCCTTCCGGTCCAGAACGAAGGGCAGGAACGCCCAGCGGATACGCTGGGACGAATTGCCGGCGGTACCTTTCGTCGAGCTCCACCCCGCCCAGGACCTGCAGCAGCAGATCAACAAGTGCCGCGCCGCCCGCGGCGTGGCACGCACCGACGGCATACGCATGAACCGGCTCGAATCCCTGATCGGCATGGCGGCGGCCGGCGTGGGGCCGACCATCATCCCGACCTTCGCCGCCCCGATCGGCACGGAATTCCAGGTGTCCACCGCACTGCTGACCGACCCCGTGCTGACCCTGGATTTCCACCTGATCACCAAGCGCGGCCGCGAACAGCCCGCCGTGCTGGAGGCGTTCACCCGCACCCTGCTCGAAGTGATCGAGGAACGCCGCGACCGGATCTACCGTACGGCGGGCAAGGACTGGAGCTAGGCCCGCGCGGCCGGCGTCCTTCCGTCGTGGCGCGGGAAGTTTTCGCGCAGGAAGTCGGCGAACGCTTCCGCCGCGGGCGACAAGGTCCGCTGCCTATGCCGCATCAGCGCGATCGGCCGCTGGATCCGCTGCGGCTCGAAGGGCTGCATCGCCACGTCGGCGAACTTCTGGACGATGGGCCGCGCATGGCCCGGAATCAAGGACAGGCCCAGCCCGGCATCCACCATGCCGATGGCGGTCCAGACGAACGCGACCTCGCACGCGGGCGTGAGCCGCACGCCGACCTGCGCCGCGTGATAGTCGACCAGGTAGCGGGTGGAGTTGTGCTCTCCCAGCGCGATGAAGGGATGGGCGGCGATGTCCTTCCAGGTCGGACGGCGCCGGGGCCCCCAGCCGTAGCTGCGAGGATGGATCAGCAGCAGGTCGTCGGTCAGCAGGGGTTCGCCCGAAACGAAAGGCGTATCGGCCGGCAGCACGCCCAGCGCGAGGTCGACTTCGCCGCTGGCGACGAGGTCGATGATCTCGCCGCCGGGCGTATCGCGCAGGACGATGGCGATGTGCGGATACCGTGCCTTGAACATGCCGATCAGGCGCGGCACCAGCAGCGAGGATTGCAGCGGCGAGCAGGCGAAGCGCACGCGCCCCCGGCGCCGATCGGCCAGTTCGCGCGAACCGGCAATCGCGGCGCCCAGGTCCTGCAGGACACGGGCGGCGACGGGATGCAGCTCGGCCCCGGCTTCGGTCATGCGTACCGATCTCGTGGTCCGGTCGAGCAGCTTGAGTCCGAGCTCGGATTCGAGTTCGCGCACCAGCAGGCTGACCGCGGACTGGGACAGGTTGAGCAGCGTCGCGGCCGAGGTGAAGCTGCGCGATTCGGCCACGCAGACAAAGGCGCGAAGCTGCTTCAGGGACAGATTACCCAGCGAGGCATGGAAACTCATTGGTCAACCTCATCAATGAATGAGAATAACTCTCTGGAATAATAAATCGTCAGGCGCTGTAATGCTCCCTCCAGAAAAGTGAACGACAAGAGGAGACAAGCGCCATGGAGACTGGAATACGGTCGTTACGCCACCGGTGGGCGATACCGCTTGCGGCACTGGTGACCTGGACGGTGGCGACGCTGCCCATCGCGGCCACCGCCGCGCAGAACACGATCACGATCGTGGTCGCCTCCTCGCCCGGCACCGGCCCCGACATCCTGGCCCGCACCGTCAGCCAGCAATGGGCCGCGAAATCAGGCACCGCCGCGGTCGTCGACAACCGCCCCGGCGCCAGCGGCAACATCGGCGCCGACCACGTCGCACGCTCGCGGCCCGACGGCTCGACGTTGCTGGTGGCCGCGACGACCTTCGCCACCAACGCCGCGGTCAATCGCACGCTGCCCTACGATCCCGTCAAGGACTTCGCTCCCATCGCGCTGCTGGGAACCGGCACCCTGGCGCTGGCCGTGCCCGCCGCGTTTCCCGCCGAAACTCTCAAGCAGTTCGTCGCCAAGGCCAAGGCCGAACCCGGCACGATCAACTATGGCTCGCCCGGCAACGGCACGCCGCAGCACCTGGCCATGGAGCTGTTCAAGCAGGAAGCCCGCATCGACCTGTTCCACGTCCCCTTCAAGTCGGCGGGCGGCGCCGTCAACGACCTCGCGGGTGGGCACGTCTCGGCCATGATCGTGCCATTGCACACCATCCAGCCCCTGGTCCAAGGCGGCAAGCTCAAGGTCCTGGCGGTCATGAGCGCCCAACGCGCGCCGTCGCTGCCCCAGGTACCGACCTTCCGCGAGGAGGGCTATGACCAGGTTCAGGTCGACGTCTGGTATGGCCTGCTGGCGCCCGCCGGCACGCCGGACGCGGTGGTACGCAGGCTGAACGCGGAAGCGAACGAGGCATTGAAGAACAAGGACGTGGTGGCCAGCCTGGCCAAGGTGGGTATCGAACCGGCCGGCGGCACGCCCGCCCGCATGGCCGACACGCTGGCCCTGGAGCTCAAGCGCTGGCCACCCGTCGTACGCGCGGCAAACATCACGGCAGACTAGGAAGACAAGAATGCAGAAGACATGGAACGACTACGACCGTCCCCACCAGGACCTGCGGGAACTGCTCGAGCGCGTCGACAAGGCAGGAGAACTGCTGCGCGTCTCGGGCGCCGACTGGAACCTGGAGGTCGGCACCCTGGCGGAGATCATCCACGGCACCCAGCGCGGCGAGGCCCCGGCCATCCTGTTCGACAATATTCCCGGCTACCCGGCAGGCTTCAGGCTGCTGTCGGGCGCGTCGAACTCGTCTGCGCGCCTGGCCCTGACGCTGGGCTTTCCCGTCCCCCGGGGGCCGATGGACGTGGTCCGATCCTACCGCGACCGCATGCAGCGCCACGAACCCATTCCGCCCCGCATCGTGGAAACCGGGCCGGTGCTGGAGAACATCGACCGCGACGACGACGTCGACATCTTCAAGTTCCCCATCCCCTTCCTGCACGAGCTGGACGGCGGCCGCTACATCGGCACCGATGACCTGGTCATCATGCGCGATCC
The DNA here is from genome assembly GCF_002188635.1 of Pigmentiphaga sp. NML030171. Taxonomy (GTDB): domain Bacteria; phylum Pseudomonadota; class Gammaproteobacteria; order Burkholderiales; family Burkholderiaceae_B; genus Pigmentiphaga; species Pigmentiphaga daeguensis. Next base: position 23,845 of record NZ_NINX01000025.1, read on the forward strand.
GGAACTGGACTGGATCAACATCGGCACCTACCGCTCGATGGCGCACAGCCGCAACCAGGTCGGCCTCTGGACCTCGCCCGGCAAGCAGGGGCGCCAGATCCGCGACAAGTATTTCAAGCAGGGCAAGCCCTGCCCGGTCCTGATTTCCTGCGGCCACGATCCCATGCTGTTCCTGGCCGGCGGCAACGAGCTGCGCTTCGGCCTGTCGGAATACGACTACTCCGGCGGCCATCGCGGCCTGCCCTTCGACGTGGTGCTGAGCGAAGTGCACAAGCTGCCCATGCCGGCCCACAGCGAGATCGTGCTGGAAGGCGAGATGTACCCGGACGATACGCTGCCCGAAGGGCCGTTCGGCGAATTCACCGGCTACTATGCGGGCGGCAAGAGCAACCAGCCGGTGGTGCGCATCCAGCGCGTCTACTACCGCAACGATCCCATCCTGACCATGGCCACGCCGTTGCGGCCGCCCTCCGACTTCTCGTTCTCCAAATGCGTCATGAAGGCGGGCATGATCTGGGACGAGGTCGAGCGCGCGGGACTGAGCGGGGTCAAGGGGGTCTGGTGCCACGAAGCCGGCGCGGCGCGCCTCTTCAACATCATCTCGATCAAGCAGGCCTACGCCGGACATGCCCGCCAGGCCGCGATGCTGGCGGCGAACTGCCAGTCCGGGTCCTATCTCGGCCGCTTCGTCGTGGTCGTCGATGAAGACGTCGATCCCACCAACCTGTTCGACGTCGTCTGGGCCATGTGTACCCGTTGCGATCCGGTGGAGGACATCGAATTCATCCGCAAGACCTGGAGCGGTCCCCTGGATCCGCGCATTCCGCGCGGGACCGCCACCAACTCGCGCGCGGTCATCGACGCCTGCCGGCCCTTCGAGATGCTGAAGGACTTCCCGCCGGTGGCCTGCGCCACGCCCGAGCTGCGGCAGAAGGTCGAGGCGAAGTTCGCCGACCTGCTTGCGAAGCTGAAGTAAAACGGATGGCGGGCGGCCCGTGGCGTCACGGGCCGCCCGGCGTCTCCCTCACCGCCTCGTAGCGCATCAGCGTGCGGGTACGCGCCCGCGCATGGTCCACCACGGGCAACGGGTAGTCCCGCCCCAGCCGCAGGCCGCACGCCTCCGCATCCACCGGCCGCATCGCGGCGGGGAAATGGATGTGCCGGTCGGGCACGCGCGCCAGTTCGGGCAGGTAGCGACGGATGAAGCTGCCGTCGGGATCGAATTTCTGCGACTGGGTGACCGGATTGAAGATGCGGAACCACGGCTGCGCGTCGCAGCCCGTGGACGCCGCCCATTGCCAGCCGCCGTTGTTGGCCGCCAGGTCGTAGTCGTTCAGGTGCCGGGCGAAGTGCCGCTCGCCCCGGCGCCAGTCTATGCCCAGGTCCTTGGTCAGGAACGAGGCCGCCACCATGCGCAGGCGATTGTGCATGTAGCCGGTCTGGTGCAACTGGCGCATCGCCGCATCCACCAGCGGGTAGCCCGTGCGGGCCTCGCGCCAGGCCTGCCAGAGCTCGGGCGCGTCGTCCCAGGACAGGCGATCGAAGGCGGGCTTGAAGCAGCCATGCACCACGTGCGGGTGGTGCCACAGGATCATCTGATAGAACTCGCGCCAGACCAGTTCCGACAGCCAGGCCTGCGCCCCCTCGCCGCCATGGCGGCGTGCCAGCGCGGCCAGTTGGCGGATGGACACGGTGCCGAAGCGCAGGTGAGTGGACAGGTACGAGACGCCCTTGCGCGCGGGATAGTCCCGGGTCTCGTGGTAGCGCGCCAGGCGGCGTTCGAAATCCCGCAGCAGCGCGCGGCCGCCCCGCATGCCGGTGGGCAGCGCCAGCTCGGACAGGTTGGTGGGCAGGAAACCCAGCGCCTCCAGCGCGGGCGGATGCTCGCCCGGGGGCTTGGGCGCCAGGCGGGCGGCATGGCGCTCGACCGGATAGGACGCGAGCTGGAAGCCATCCGCCCGCTGCAGCCACGCTCGCCGGTACGGCGTGAACACGCTGTAGGGCTGCCCCTGCTGCGTCAGCAGTTCATCCCTGTCCAGCACCACCTGGTCCTTGTAGTCGCTGAAGGCGATGCCGCAGTCCGCCAGCTCCCGCGCCACCCGCTGGTCGCGCGCAATGGCATCGGGCTCGTAGTCGCGATTGGCCAGGACCTCGCGCACCCCGAGTTCCCGCGCCAGCCGGACGATGCATGCCGCCGCGCCGCCGTGGCGGACGATCAGGCCGCTTCCCGCGGCTCCCGCCTCGCGCGCCAGGCGGTCCAGCGCCTCGTCCAGCTCCACCACACAGGCATGGATGAACGCCACGCGTCGATCCGCGCGGGCGGGCAGGGCATCGAGAATGTCGGTATCGAAGACGAAGGCGCAATGCACCTTCCCGTAGCGGATCAGCGCCTGATGCAGCGCCGCATGGTCGAAGCTGCGCAGGTCGCGCCGGAACCACACCAGGGCGGTCCCGGCCCGCGCGTCACTCGTCATGGACGGTGGCCCGCCTGCGGCGCGGCGCGGCGGCCTGCGCCCGCGCCTCGGTTTCACGCCGGGGCGCGCGGGCGCGCTGGCGCTCCACGCGCTCGGATACGCGGCGCGACAACTCCCGGGTGGATGGAATGCGCAGGCTGCGTTCCTCGGCCTTTTCCTCGTCCTCGGCCAGGTTGGCGATGATGCCCAGCAGCACCTTGCGCGCCACACCTATTTCGTCCGCCGTCAGCCCCCGGATGCCGATGCGGTTGACGTCCTCGGCCAGCGGGATCAGCTTGCGCTCGAGCTCGCGGCCCCGGTCCGTCAGGTACACGTACATGTTCTTCTTGTTGCCCGGCAGGTGCTTGCGCTCGACGTAGCCCAGGGCCTCCATGGCCTTGAGCGCGCTGTAGGTGGTGGGCTCCATCACGCCCGCCTCGTCGCTCAGTTCGCGCTGCGTCAGCCCGTCCTGGACCCACAGGATGCGCAGGAAGGCCCAATGTCCGAACGATACGTGATGCTCGTTCAGTCGCATCTGCAAGGCGCGGACGAAGGCGCGCGTGGCGTCCTTGACGAGGTGGGCCAGGCGGTCGTTGGGCGCCGCGCGCTGCCAATGCTCCAGGATCTTGCGGGTGTCTTCGGCGGAACTCATGGTCTTCCGGGGGGTGTGCTCGCGCAAATGATACCCGTCCGGGGGGCCTCGGAAGGGGCTTGAAAAATACTTAGAGCTTTAATATTATTCTTATAGCTCTAATAAAACCAGTGTGCCCGGATGGCTGGGACACGGTTCGCGAGCAGACACGCGCCAGGAACAAGGCGCGACATCCACCCTAGGAGACCTCCATGACCCATTCCGTACACCGCCTCGTCCGAGATGCCGCCACGGCGGCCACCCGCCTGGGCCTGGTCGCGCTGCTGGGCTGTGCTCCGGCGTTGGCCAGCGCCGACGACGCGGCCGACTACCCCTCCCGCCCCGTCCGTTTCGTCGTGCCCTACGCCACCGGCGGCCTGCCCGACACGGTAGCTCGCATCATCGGCCAGCGCCTGACCGAGCACCTGGGCAAGTCCTTCGTGGTCGAGAACAAGCCCGGCGCCAACGGCGTGGTAGCCGCACAGACGCTGATGAACAGCCCGCACGATGGCTATACCTTCCTGGTCACCGACGGCTCGATGATGTCGATCAACCCGTCGCTGTACAAGGATCTCGCCTATCAGCCCAAGCGCGACTTCATGCCGGTCTCGCTGGTGGCGACCTCGCCCCTGTTCATCGCCGCCCGCCCCGACTTTCCGGCCAATACGCTGCAGGAATTCGTCGAGCTGGCCAAGAAAAGCCCCACCGGCATCACCTACGGCTCCTCGGGCGTGGGCAGCAGCCACCACCTGACGATGGAAGCCCTGAAAAGCGCGCTGAACCTGCGGCTGGACCATGTCCCGTTCCGCGGTTCGGGCCAGGCCGTGCCCGCGCTGGTGGGCAAGCAGGTGGACCTGGTGGTGGCCGCCCTGCCTTCGCTGTCGGGGTTCGCGCAAAAGGGGCAGGCCAAGATCCTGGCCACGAATTCGCTCAAGCGCTCGACGCTGGCGCCCGACGTCCCCGCCATCTCCGAGATCGTTCCCGATTTCAATTTCGCCGTCACCGTGGGCGTGCTGGCGCCTACCGGTACGCCCCAGGCCATCGTGCAAAAGCTCAGCGTCGAGATCGCCAAGGTGGTCAAGCAGCCCGAGGTCATCAAGCAATTGCAGGGGCTGGGCATCGAGCCCGTGGGCGGAACGCCGTCCGAGTATGCGCAAGCCATCGACGAGGAAGCCCGCCGCTATGCCGGCCCCATCAAGGCCGCGGGCATCAAGCCGGAAAATTGAAGGAGAAACAGCATGTTGTCGCGTGAAAAGAACGAGCGGCTGTGCCGCGTGGAGGGCGATGCCCCCATGGGCGCGCTGATGCGCCGCCACTGGCTGCCGCTGTGCCTGATCGAGGAAGTGGCCGAGCCGGACGGCGCTCCGGTGCACGCCCGGCTGCTGGGCCTGGACCTGGTCGTGTTCCGCGACACCCAGGGCCGCATCGGCGCGCTGGATGAAAAATGCCCGCACCGGCGGGTCTCGCTGGTCTATGGCCGCAACGAGGAAGGCGGGTTGCGCTGCCTGTACCACGGCTGGAAGATGGACGTGACCGGGCAGGTGCTGGACATGGCGTCCGAGCCCGAGACCAGCCCCATGGCCTCGAAGGTGCGGACCAAGGCCTACCCCACGCGCGAGTGGGGCGGCATGGTATGGGTATTCCTGGGCACGGAGGAAGACGCGCCCGAGTTCGTCCCCCCGCCCTGGGCGCCGACCCGGGACGCCAAGGTCAGCATCGCCAAGGTCATCCTGCCCTGCAACTGGGCGCAGGTCCTGGAAGGCGCGATCGACTCGGCCCACAGCTCCAGCCTGCACTCGTCGGACTTCGTGCCCGCCAAGGTCAGCGGCGCCGAAGCCACCGACAAGAACTGGCTGCGTCCGTCCACCGACAAGGCGCCGCGCCTGCAGGTCGAGCGCACGCCCTACGGTTTCCGCTACGCCGCCATCCGCCGCCCCATCTTCGACGCCGACACGCAGGACTACGTGCGCTCGACCGTGTTCGTCGCGCCGTTCACCGTGCTGGTCCCGCCCAACAACCTGTACAACGTCGCCAACGTGAACGTGCCCATGGACGACACCAACACGGCGTTCTACTTCCTGGCCTGGGGCCATCCCGCCAAGACGCCCGATACCGAGACCTGGCGCAAGTTCCTGCGGACGCAGATCGGCCCCGACGTGGACGAGCGCTACCGGCCCCACCGCAACCACGACAACCGCTTCTGGCAGGACCGCCAGGCGATGAAGGCGGGCAACTTCACCGGCATCACCGGCTTCCCCAACCAGGACATCGCCATGTGGGTGACCATGGGTCCCCTGGCCGACCGGTCCGAGGAAAGGCTGGGCACCAGCGACCTGGCCATCGTGGAGTTCCGGCGCCGGATGCTGGCCGCGCTGGACGAGTTCGCGTCGGGCGAGACGCCCATCGCTCTGGGAGAGAACGCCATCCCCAGGGAAATCTGTTCGTTCCAGGCCATCGTGCCCAAGTCGGTCGACTGGCGCGAATACAAGGTGTCGCACGTGTGGGACGACGTACCCGCCCCCCAGCGACTCGACTCCAACTATGAGGTATAGCCCCCCCCTACGCGCTTACGCGCCCCCCCCGGGGGGCTCTACTTACGGACCGGCGGAGCCGGATCCGCGGTGCCCCGGGTCGGGTCATGGATTTTCGGAGGAAGTCTGATGTCGATTGCTCCATTGCGGCTGGGCGTAGCTGGGCTGGGACGCGCCTTTTCGCTGATGCTGCCGACCTTCCTGGGCGATGCGCGCATCGTGCTGGCGGCGGCTTGCGACCCTCGGGAGGCCGCGCGCGGGCAGTTCGCGCGCGACTTCGGCGCGCCGGTGCATGGCGACATCGAAGCGCTGGCGGCCGATCCGTCGCTGGACGCGATCTACGTCGCCAGTCCCCATCAGTTCCACGCCCGTCACGCCGAGATCGCCGCGGGGCATGGCAAGCACGTGCTGGTGGAGAAGCCCATGGCGCTAGCGATGGACGAATGCGACCGCATGATCGCGGCTTGCGAGCGCGCCGGCGTGCACCTGATCGTGGGGCACTGCCACAGCTTCGACACGCCCTACCTGAAGACCCGCGAACTGATCGCCAGCGGCGAGTTCGGCAAAGTGCGCATGATCCATGCGCTGAACTACACCGACTACCTGTACCGTCCGCGCCGGCCGGAGGAACTGGTGACCGCAGAGGGCGGCGGCGCCATCTTCAGCCAGGCCGCGCACCAGGTGGACATCGTGCGGCTGCTGGCCGGTTCGCCGCCCACGCGGCTGCGCGCCGCGGTCGGCAACTGGGATCCGCGCCGCGTCACCGAGGGCGCCTATTCGGCCATGCTGTGGTTCGAATCGGGCGCCTACGCCTCGCTGTCCTACAACGGCTACGCGCATTTCGATTCCGACGAATGGACGGGCTGGATAGGCGAGATGGGCAACCGCAAGTCGCCCGACGACTACGGCGCCGCGCGGCGCAAGCTGGCCGCCGTGGCCTCGCCGGAGGAAGAGGCCCGCGCCAAGGCCGCCGGCACCTATGGCGGATCGGCCTACAAACCGCCGGCCGACGACGACGAGCCCCGGTCCTATCAGCACTTCGGCCCCATCATCGTGTCCTGCGACCAGGCCGACCTGCGGCCGCTGCCCGACGGCATCGCCATCCACGCCGACAACGAGAAACGCTGGGTACCGCTGGAGCGCCCGGCCGTGCCGCGCCATGAAGTGATCGACGAACTGGTGGCCGCCGTGCGGCAAGGGCGGGCTCCCCGGCACGATGGCCGCTGGGCCCGGGCCACGCTGGAGATTTGCCTGGCCATGCTGCAGTCGTCGCGGGACGGCCAGGACGTCCCGCTGGCGCATCAACCGTCCTGGTAGTCGCCGGCCGGACGCTCCAGGAAGTCCCCCACATAGACGAGGTGCTCGAACGGCAGTTCATGCCGGCCGGCCACCTCCACCAGCGTATCGAGTGTCGCGCGCAGCACCTGCTGCCGCGCCTCGCGCCCGGCATGGCAGACGATGGCCACGGGCGTGCCGCCGGGATAGCCGGCGCGCAATTCCTCCACCACCCGGACCAGGTCGGTCCGCATCGTGAACAGCACCAGCGCGCTGCGGCTTTGCGCCAGCACCGACAGGCGGTCGCTGCCTGCATAGCCTTCGTTGGCGTTCTTGCCCAGGCTCAGGATCACCGACTGGCTCGTGGCGCCGCCCGTCACGGCGCAGCCCAGGGCGGCGTTGCCCGCGGCGAAGCTGGAGATGCCAGGCACGACCTCGGGAGCCAGATCGCGGAACGCGTCCAGGTAGCCGATCTGCGGACCGTACAGCGTCGGATCGCCCTGCGTGAGGACCGCCACGATGCCGCCCGCCGCGACGCAGGCGCGAATGGCCTGGCGGCGCGGCGCCTCTTCGGCCTCGACCTCGTCCGGCGAGGCGCGGCGTCTCGCCATGGGCGTGAACAGGCCATGGCCGGCTTCCATGAAGCGCTTGTCCGCCAGTTGTCCGGGATAGCGGGCGGGCGCGTCGGCCTGGCCCAGCACCAGGTCGGCCTCGCGCATGATGCGGTCGGCCCGCAGGGTCAGATGGTCGGGGTCTCCCGTGCCCAGGCTGACGAGATAGAGTTTGCCGGGTTGGGACGGCATCGGTTCCTCCTAGCGGCCGGTCCGCCACATGCCGTCGCGCGCCATCCTGTCCACGATCTCGCCGATCAGGCCGGCGATGGCCGATACGGCCTTGCCGGGCCCCTTGGTCTTGGCGAAGACCAGCGCGACGGTGCGCTGGAACGGCGGGTCGACGATGCGGGCGGCCTGCACCTCGCCCTTGGCGACCTCGGTCCACACCGCGTGCAGCGGCAGCACCGTGTACAGCCGCTCGCGCGCGACCAGCGAGGTCTGGAGCGGCAATGAATCGGCCTCGATCACCGGGGCCAGCGTGATGTGCTCCTGGCGCGCCATGGAATCGAGCGCGGTGCGCAGCCCGTTGGGGGCGCTGGGCAGGATGAAGGGCAGCTCGTGCAAGGTGCGGAAGGACACTTCCTCGTGCGCGGTCAGGCGATCGCCCGCGGGACCGATCAGGTAGCTGTCGACGGTGGCCAGGCACTGCTCGTGCTCGGGCAGCGTGCCACCGTAGCGGTACAGGATGCCGATGTCCACGCGCGCATCGGCCAGCCATTCCTCCACCTGGCCGCTGGAGCCTTCCAGTACTTTCAGGCTGACGCCGGGATAGCGGGCCCGCACCTCGGTAAAGAGCTGCCCCACCAGATGGTGGCCGATGGACGGCAGGGTGCCCAGCGTGACGCGGCCGCTGGCGTCGCGCGCCTGCTCGCGGATCTCGTTTTCCAGCTGTTCGGCGTCGGCCAGCAGCGCGCGGACCTGGGGAAAGATGCGCTGCCCCACGTCCGACAGCTCCACGCCCCGTCCGGTGCGCACGAACAGCCGCGTGCCGCACTCGCGCTCGAGCGCGTTCAACTGCCGGCTGAGCAAGGATTGGTTGCTGTTCAGGAACAGGGCCGCGCGCGTCAGGCTGCCCAGCTCGCCGATCGCGAGAAAGGCCCGCCATTTCTGCAGGCTGGCGGTGACGTCCAGTTGGATGCTGGTGGCTTTCGGGTGCTGCATCGCAAGCGGCGCTCGTCCGGGAAAAGAAGACGAGTTTATACCCGCCCGCGCATCGCGGGACGCCCCGCCCCGCGCCAGGCTCCTACCGCCCCTTGAACACCGGCGCCCGCTTCTCGCGGAACGCGGCCTGCGCCTCGGCGGCATCCTCGGTGGTGGCGATGATCGCCGTCATGTCCTGTTCGTAGCGATAGCCGTCGCGCAGGCTCATGTCCTCGATGGTGTTCAGCGTGTGCTTGCCCATGCGCGTGGAGACGGGGCTCTTGGCGGCGATGACGCCGGCCATCTCCATGGCGGCGGGCAGCAGGTCCTCCGGCGCGGTGCAGGCCTCGACGATGCCCAGCCGGTAGAGCTCGGTGGCCGGCACCCGGTACCCCGTCAGCATCATGCGCCGCAGCAGCGAATGGGGAAACAGGCGCATCGCGTGGCGGCATCCGCCCAGCAGGCCCACGTCGACCTCGGGCAGGCCCAGCGTGGCGCGCTCGGAAGCGATCAGCACGTCGGCCGAGGCCACCATGGCCAGCCCCGATCCCAGCGCCGGGCCGTTGATGGCCGCGACCACCGGCTTGGCGCACTCGCGGATGGCATGGAAACACTCGCGGGTGCGGCGCAGGTGCGCGGGCAGGTCGCCCGGCCCCTTGATCACGTCGGCCCGGCCTTTCAAGTCCGCGCCCGCGCAGAACACCTTGCCCGCCCCCGTCAGCACGACCACCCGGACGTCGGGCGTCTCGGATATCCAGTCCAGCGCCGCGGTCAGCTCGTCGTTCAACACACGGGTCAGGGCGTTGACGGGCGGGCTGTCCAGGGTCACCAGGGCGACGTGGCCGTCCACCCGCAGCTGCAATTGCTTGAATTCGTTCATGGAAAAGGTCGTGGTCGTGGGCAGGATACGCAGCGAGTCTAGGCGCGCGCGCCGCCCGCGCAAAGGCGGGCCCGGTCAAGGCTGCTATGCGCCCCGCGCCATAGCGCGCGCGGGCGCCGCGCCCGATAATGCGGCGAAGACGAGAGGAGCCCATGCCCAGAATCGACCTGCCCACGCCCGAAACCATGAGCCCGGAACAACGCCGGGTGCACGACAAAGTCATCGCCGGCAAGCGTGGCCGGCTGCGGGGGCCGCTGCGCGCCGCGCTGTACAACCCCGAGCTGGCCGACCGCTGGTCGGCGATGGGCGAACTGCTGCGCTACGACACCACCCTGCCGCCCCGGCTGTCGGAACTGGCCATTCTGGTCACCGCCCGGGCCTGCAGTTCCCCCTTCGAATGGGCCGCCCACAAGACCGAAGCCGAGAAGGCGGGCGTGGAAGACTGGATCATCGAGGCGCTGCGCGAACAGCGCATCCCCAATGAACTGGCGCCGGACGACGCGCTGGTGGTGCGCTACGCCAGCGAGCTGAACGCCCGCCGGTCGGTGTCCGACGCCACCTATGCCGCCGCGCTGGCCCGCTTCGGCGCGCGCACGGTGGTGGAACTGACCGCGCTGGTCGGCTACTACACCCTGGTGGCGATGACGCTGAACGCGCACGAGATCCCGCTGGAGCCCGGCGTCGTCGCCGCCTTTCCGCTGCCCCAGGACGACCCGGCGGTATGGGGCCAGAGGCAATGAGCGGCGCCAGACAGGCCACGCCCATCACGGGCTGGGATTGCCACAACCACCTGCTCGGCCCCTACGACCGCTTCCCGCTGGCGGCCGAGCGCAGCTATACGCCGCCCGAGGCGCTGGTCGCGGACCACTCGGCCATGCTGGCCAGCCAGGGGCTGTCGCATGCGGTACTGGTGCATCCCAGCGCGTACGGGGAAGACTATTCGCTGCTGTTCCACGCGCTGTCGGAGCACGACCATCTGCGCGGCGTCATCGTGGCCCGCCCCGGTACGCCGCTGGAACTCGGCTCGCTGCGCGAACGCGGCGTGCGCGCGCTGCGCTACAGCCATCGCAGCGGCGCGGCCGGGAATTTCGCCGGCAGCGCCTCGATCGACGACTTGCGGCAGATGGCGCGCGCGGTCGCCGATGCCGGCCTGCACGTCGAACTCTGGACCGACTGCCAGGCGCTGCCCGGCATCGCGCCGCTGCTGGCGAGCCTGCCCTGCCCGGTCGTGATCGATCACATGGGCAGCTTCGACGTCGACGCGGGAACGAACGATGCCGGTTTCCAGCAACTGGTCCGGCTGCTGGGCGAAGGCAGGGCCTGGGTCAAGCTGTCGGCCTACCGCAGCTTGCTGAAGACACCGGACCTGGAACCTGGGCGCCCCTTCCATCGCGCGCTGGTCGAGGCCAATCCCGACCAGCTCGTCTGGGGCAGCGACTGGCCCCACATCCGCATCGACCCGTGGCCCGGCACGCGCCGGCTGTTCGACACCTTCCTGGCCTGGACCGGCAGCGAGCCGCTGGCGCGCCGGATCCTGGTCGACAACCCGACCCGGCTCTACGCCTAGGGCGCGCCTATCCTTCCAGCACGGGCTCGGTGCGGCGAAAGGACGGCCGCGCCGCGATCTCTCCGTACCAGGCGGCCAGATGGGGCGCCCGTTCGCGCCACTGCAACGCGCCGAAGCGGAAGTCCAGGTAGCCCAGCGCGCAGCCCAGGCCGACATGGCCGATGCCGAACGGCGCCGCCGCCAGCTCGCGCGCCTCGCCTTCCAGCCTTTGCAGCGACGCCTCGGTCTTGATCCGGAAGGCCTCGATGAGCGCGTCCGAGCGCTGCGCGCCGTCGCGGTCGGCCTCGTTGCGCCAGAGGATCAGCACGTCCAGCAGGCCGTCGGCGAAAGCGTGCCAGCGCAGGGTCCGCCATTTCTCACTGCCCTTGGGCGGAAACAGCCTGCCGCCGGCGAGATCGTCCAGGTATTCGCAAATGACCGCCGAATCGAACAGGGCGGTGCCATCGTCCAGCACCAGTGTCGGAATCTTGCTGAGCGGGTTGTCCCGCATGATCTGCGGATTGGGCCGCAACATGGCCGCGACCGACCGCACCAGCTCTACCCGGTCCTCCAGGCCAAGCTCATGCAGGCAGACCATGACCTTGCGCACATAGGGCGACTTGGGCGACCAGTGCAGCTTCATGTCCGTCCCCATCAGATGGCGCCCGCGGCGCGCAGCGCCTCGATGCCGGCGGCATCGTAGCCCAGTTCGGCCAGGATCTCGGCGCTGTGCTGGCCCAGCGTGGGCGGCGCCGCGAGCCCCGGCAGCGCGGCGTCGGCGAACCGCATGGGGCTGGCGACCTGGGGGACCCGGCCACCGCTGGGATGCTCCACGTGGCGCAACAGGCCGCGCGCGATCGTCTGCGGTTCCTCGAACACCTCGGCCACGGTGTTGATCGGGCCGCAGGGCACGCCTGCGCCATCGAGCAGCGCGAGCAGGCTCGCGCGGTCGCGGCGGGCAAGATCCTCGCGCAGCATGGCCGACAGTCGTTCGATGTTGCGCACGCGCTGGGCGTTGGTGGCATAGCGTTCGTCCGCCGCCCATTCCGCGTGGCCCAGGGCCTCGCACAGCTTGCGGAACTGGCCGTCGTTGCCGACCACCAGGATGATGTCTCCGTCCGCGCAGCGGTAGACGTCCTGCGGCTGGATGTTGGGATGGGCATTGCCGTTGCGCCGGGGCGGCTTGCCGGACACGAGATAGTTCATGGCCTGGTTGGCCAGGGTGGCCACCTGCACGTCGAACATGCCGATGTCGATGTACTCGCCCCTGCCCGTCTCGTTGCGCCGGGCCAGCGCGGCCAGCACGGCCACCGCCGTGTACATGCCGGTCATCAGGTCGACGATGGGCACGCCCACCTTCTGCGGACCGCCGCCCGGGCGGCCGTCGCGTTCGCCGGTCACGCTCATCAGGCCGCCCATCGCCTGTATCAGGAAATCGTAGGCGGGCTGGTCGCGGCGCGGCCCGGTCTGTCCGAAACCGGTGACCGAGCAATAGATCAGCCGGGGATTCAGCGCCCGCAGCGATGCCTCGTCCAGCCCATAGCGCGCCAGCGTGCCGACCTTGTAGTTCTCCAGCAGGATGTCGGCCCGCATGGCCAGTTCACGCACGATGCGCTGGCCCTCGGGCGTGTCCAGCCCCACCGTGATCGACCGCTTGCCGCGATTGACGGCGAGATAGTAGCCGGCCTCCTCGGTATCCTCGCCCCGGCCGTCCTTCAGGAAAGGCGGCCCCCAGGCGCGGGTGTCGTCGCCGCTGCCCGGGCGCTCCACCTTGATGACGTCGGCGCCCAGGTCGGCCAGGGTCTGGCTGGCCCAGGGGGCGGCCAGGATGCGGCTCAGGTCCAGGACTTTGACGTGCGACAACGGGCCCGTCGATCGATGCATACATTCCTCCGCGTGCGCGCCGATGGCCGGACGCGTCTCGTCCCGTCCGCGCCTGTCGCCGCTGTCCGGACTCTAGGGGCACGGCGGAGGCTTGCCTACTGCCTGCGCCGGCAAGACTGCAATGCGTCCATGCGCATAACGTGCGCTATATCCCGGGCGCGCAGGCAGAAATGCCGCGCGGGTACACCGCGCCGGCGGCGCCAACCGGAATAATGGACTGCATTCCACGGACATTCCCCGGAGACACCACCGATGGACGACGCGCACGGCCGGCCCCCGGCCACCCCTGGCCGCATGAGGATAGGCGTCGCGGGCGCGGGCGCGATAGGCGGCTTCCTGGCCGCGCGCCTGGCCCTGGCGGGCAACGATGTCGGCGTGCTGGCGCGCGGCGCCACGCTGCGTGCGCTGGACGAACACGGCATACGGCTGGAGAGCGGCGGCACGCGGTCGGTCGCGCGCGTGCGTGCCAGCGACGACCCGCAGCGGCTGGGTCCGCAGGACCTGCTGATCCTGGCGGTCAAGTCGCCGTCGCTGCCCGGGCTGGCCGACCGCCTGGGCCCCATGATCGGACCGGACACCCTGGTACTGCCCGCGTTGAACGGCGTCCCGTGGTGGTTCTTCCAGTCGGGTGGCGGTCCCCTGGCCGGCCACCGACTGCGCGCCGTGGACCCGGACGGCCGGCTCGAACGCGCGATCCCCGCCGACCGCATCCTGGGTTTCGTGGTGTTTCCCTCCAGCTCCTGCCCCGAACCCGGCGTGGTCGTGCACGCCTCGGGATCGCGGCTGGTGGTGGGCGAACCGGGCGGCGGCCCCAGCCTGCGCGCGCAACGCGCGGCCGACTGCCTGGCTGGTGCCGGTTTCGACGCCTCGGCCAGCCCCGACATCCGCCGCGTCGTCTGGGAAAAACTGCTGGGCAACGCCTGCTTCAATCCGGTCAGCCTGCTGACGGGCTCGCACACCGATCTCCTGATCGACGACGAACGGGTCAACCGCCTGTTCCAGGCCATGATGCGCGAACTCCTGGCCATGGGCGACGCGCTGGGCCTGCCGCTGGCCATCGAGCCCCCGGCGCGGCTGGCGGTCACGCGCAAGCTGGGCCACATCAAGACCTCGATGCTGCAGGACGTGGAAGCGGGCCGCGCGGTGGAACTGGACAGCATCCTGGGCGCGGCCGTCGAGATTGCCCAGGAACTGGGCGTGCCCGCGCCGCTGCTCGACACCGTCTACGCGCTGGCGCGGGTGCGCGCCGAACGGCTGGGCCTGTACGCCCCGCCGTTAACGCCCACGCCATAGCAGCTTTGCGCGGCGGCGCCTATCCGGCGGCGAAGCCGGCCCGATACCATGCCCGGACATCGACAAGACAGGCGGCCACGTCCGCCACGGAGGAGACTGCCATGCACGCCAGACGCCTTGCGGCATGCCTGATCGCGAGCTGCACCCTGGGGATCTTCACGGCACCGGCCATGGCGCAAGGCGCCTCGTGGCCCACGCGGCCGATCCGCTTCATCGTGCCCTTCCCGCCCGGCGGCCCCACCGACAACTATGTACGCACCATCGCCGGCCCCCTGGGCGAAGCGCTCAAGCAGACCATCGTGGTCGAGAACCGCGCGGGCGCCGGCGGCTCGATCGGCACCGCGGCCGTGGCCAAGGCGGCGCCGGACGGCTACACCATGGGCCTGGGCGCCGGCGGCGCGCTGATGGTGATGCCCCATCTGATGAAGGTGCCCTACTCGGTCACGCAGGACCTGGCCTACGTCTCGAGCCTGGCGCAGGTGCCTGCCGTCATCGCGGTCAACGCCAAGTCCGGCATCACCAACATGGCGCAGTTCCTGGAGCGTGCCCGCAGCCATCCCGGCAAGATGAACTACGGCAGCGCGGGCACCGGCACCATGGTCCACCTGGCCGGCGAACGCTTCAAGCGCGCGGCGGGCATCGACATCGTCCACGTCCCCTACGCGGGCGCTGCCCCCGCCATCACCGATCTGCTGGGCGGGCAGGTCGAGTCCATGGTCTCGGACCTGACGCCCATCCTGCCCCACGTACAGGCGGGCACGGTGCGCGTGCTGGCGGTGACCACCGAGAAGCGGACCCCGCTGCTGCCCGACGCGCCGACCCTGGTCGAGCTGGGCTATCCCAAGGTGGTGCAGGCGACCGAGTACGGCGTCATCATGCCGGCCGGCACGCCGCCCGCCATCGTCAACCGCGTCCAGCGCGAACTGGCCACCATCATGGCCACCCCCGAGGTGCGCAAGGCCTACGAGCAGATGGGCTCGCTTGCCGTGTCCAGCTCGCCCGAGCAATATCGCAAGAATGTCCTGGGCAGCTATGAGTTCTGGGGCCAGTTCATCAAGGAAACCGGCATTTCGCTGAATTGATCCAAACCACAGGAAACCTTGTCATGCCGACCTCAAGCGGTCAGACCATCGCCCAGAAGATCCTGGCCCGCGCCGCGGGCCGCGAGACCGTGGCGCCGGGCGAGTACGTCAACTGCGTGCCGGACCACGTGGTCACCCAGGAGATGGTCTGGCCCATGCACAAGCGCAACCTGGAGAAGATAGGCGCGACCGCGTTCGCCCGGCCCGAGAAGGCCATCATCGTCATCGACCATACGCCGGCGGCCGCCACCGGCTCGCCGCACGCCGCCACGCACCACATGCTCAGGCAGCTGACGCGCGACTTCGGCGTCGACAATTTCTACGGCCCCAATACCGGGCTGCGCCACCTGGTGCTGGTCGAACGCGGCTTTGCCCGGCCCGGGTCGCTGGTGTTCTCGGACGAAGGCAACATCGCCTCGATCGGCGCGGTGGGCGCGCTGAACATCCCCATGTCCACCGACGTGCTGGCGCCGCTGCTGAACGACCGGCACTGGGTCTGCGTACCGCGCACGGTGCGTATCGAGCTGGTGGGCAGCCTGCCGTTCGGCGTGACCGGGCGCGACCTGGTCCAGGCCATCATCCGCGACCACGAGGAACAGGGCACCTTCCTGCAATGCTGCGTCGAGTATGGCGGACCGGCGCTGGCGGGCCTCAGCCTGGACGACAGGCAGGCCATCCTCGCCTCGACCTTTCACACGGGATCGGACACCGCCATCATGGACGTCGATGCGCGCGCGCTCGACTACGTGGACGAACGCGCGGACGGCCGGCCCTACCTGGTGATGCGCAGCGACCCGGACGCGGACTACGCGGCGGTGCTGACCTACGACCTGTCGCGGCTGACGCCCATGGTGACCGTGCCGCCCACGCAGAGCGGCGCGGTCGACGTCGCGCAGGTGGCGGGCCGGCGCATCGACCAGGCCGCGGTCGGGTCCTGCGCCAACAACCGGCTGGAAGACATGCGGGCGGCGGCCGCCGTGCTGCGCGGCCGCCGGGTCGCGCGGCACGTCACGATGTACATCTCGCCCGGCAGCCAGAACGTCTATGCCGCGGCCGCGCGCGAAGGTTTGCTGGAGGTGTTCGCCGAGGCCGGCGCCACCGTGCTGTCGCCCGGCTGCAATACCTGTTGGGGCTACCTGGGCGTGCTCAGCGGCGAAGACGTCTCCATCACCACCCACCAGTTCAACTACCAGGGCCGCAACGGCAGCACCCAGGCCGCGGTCCACCTCGCCTCGCCCTACACGGTGGCGGCCTCGGCCGTGGCGGGAGAGATCACGGATCCGCGCCCGCTGCTGGCGGGCAGGCTTTGAGGAGCGGCGCGACATGAACGAGACATCCTCCGTGCGCACCCTGCGGGGCCGGGTCTGGAAATTCGGCGACCAGGTCTGCGGCGACGACGGCATCATCGAATTCGCCGCGGTGCGGGACGGCTTCGGCAAGCCGTTCGACCTGGACGCGCTCCGGCAGATGTGCTTTCGCCAGTTACGGCCGGAGTTCCCGTCGCAAGTCCGGCCGGGCGACATCGTCGTCGGCGGCAAGAACTTCGCGCATCACAACCACGTGGAAGTCAGCGTTGCCATCAAGGCCTCGGGGATCGCGGCGGTCCTGGTGGAGTCCTGCGAATCGGGCTTCATCCGGCGCGCGCTCAGCCAGGGGCTGCCGATACTGCTCGTTCCAGGCATCACGCGGGCCGTGGCCGATGGCGACGTGATCGGCGTCACGCCGGCCACCGGGGCGATCGAACTGGCCGACGGCCGCATCATCCCGTCACCACCGTTCTCGCCGCAGATGGTGCGGATCTGGGAAAGCGGCGGACTGGTCAACGCACTGGCGAGCGAGTTCGCGGCGGCGCGCATCTAGGGCCTGTTCCCGCTAAAAGCAGGCCCGCACAGGCCGGGAATGGGCCCTAGGCTGGATTCTTCAGGCGCGGGTCGAACTGCACGGTCCGGCGCAGCGACTCCCGCTCGGCCATGCGGTCGGCCCAGGCCGACAGGCGCGGCCGCGTGGCGCGCCACCGCAGGTCGGCGAAGCGGAAATCCGCATGGCCGACCCCCACCGCCACGCCCAGGTGGCCGATGTCGAATTCGCGGCGATCCAGCTCGTCCACCGTGGCTTCGAGCGCATCCAGCGTGGCCAGGGTCTTGGCGTGGTACGAGGACAGATGCGCCGGCGACTGGAGCGCCGGGTCGCGGCCGCGTTCGTTGTTCCACAGGATCAGGATGTCGGTCAGTCCGTTGCCCAGCGCGTGCCAGCGCAACGCCTCCAGCCGCTGGTCGAACCCCTGGGGAAACAACCGTCCCTTGCGGCTGTGATGGTCCAGGTATTCGCAGATGACCAGCGAGTCGTACAGGGCCACGCCCTCGTCGGTCACCAGGGTGGGGATCTTGCCCAACGGGTTGTCCCGCTCCACGTCGGCGTTCACGGTGGACAGCGAAACGATGGACAGGCGGGTTTCGATGGACGCGTCCAGTCCGGTCTCGATGGCCGCCGCCATGACCTTGCGCACGTAGGGGGAACGGGTGGACCAATGCAGCTTCATGCGCGCTTTCCGTCGAAACAGTTCGTATGGCGGCCAGTATATCCACCCGGGCATCCGGCCACCCCGCGCAAAGCAGGTGTGACGGCCGGGTGATAGCAGCGGACGGGCGGCGTCGCTATAGTCCGTGGATGCCTAGGAACGCGCGCGCCCGGGCGCGCCACAGGGGAGACAGATGGCCATCAGCTACGACCTCGTGCGATCGGTCAGCGCCCAGCTCTACGAACGCGCGCTGAAGAAAATACCCGAGGACACCAAGGAAGCGCTGCGCGCGGCCGAGCGCGGCGAGCACAACGAGGTGGCGCGCGGCACGCTGCGCATCATGCTGCAAAGCGCCGATGCCGCCGAGGCCCGCCAGCATTTCGTCTGTTCCGACTCCGGCGTGCCGGTGTACTTCGTCGGCATCGGCACCGGCGCCCGGCTGGAAGGCGATATCAAGCGGGCCTTCGCCGACGGCTTCGACGACCTGGTCGCCACCATCCAGCCGCCGCTGCTGGCCCACGTGACCAATCCGCTTACCAACGAGCGTGGCTACAAGGGCAAGGACATGCCCATCGTGACCTTCGACCTGATCGACGGCGCCGACTACGTGGACATCACCTGTTCGCCGAAGGCGCTGGGCTCCGGCCGCTGGGCCGCGCTGGAGATCTTCACCTTCCCCAGCCTGGAGACCATAGAGCGCTACGTGATGGAGGTCATCCTGAAGGCGGGGTCGCAACATTGCCCGCCGGTGGTGATCGGCGTGGGCATAGGCGGCACCTTCGACTATGCCGCCAAGCTGGCCAAGCAGGCGACGCTGCGGCCCATCGGCACGGTCAATCCCGAGCCCGTGCTGGCCGCGATGGAGGACCGCCTGAAGGAAGCCGCCAACGCGACCGGCTTCGGTCCCATGGGCACGGGCGGCGACAGCACGGCGATGGCCGTGCACGTGGACTATGCCTCGGGCCACGGCTTCACGCCGGTGGCGGTGTGCTTCAACTGCTGGATCAACCGCCGCACCCGCGCCCGCATCCATGATTCGGGCCGCGTGGAGATCATCGAATGACCGGCCGCCATGACGAGGACGCGACATCGTGAGCACCGTACACGAGCTTGAATTGCCACTGGGCGAGGAAGCGGTCCGCGCGCTGCGCGTGGGCGACCAGGTCCGCCTGCACGGCGAGGTCGTGCTGTGCGCGGGCATGACCACGCATGAACGGCTGACCGGGCTGCTCGACCGTGGCGAAGCGCCGCCCATCGATCTGCGCGGCGCCGCGCTGCTGCACCTGGGCAGCTACAGCCGGGAAGCCGATGGCCATTTCGAGGTGCTCTACCTGAATCCCACGACGAGCACGCGCTTCAATGGCTTCATGCCGCGGTTGATACGCGGATTGGGTTTGCGGGTGGTGGGCGGCAAGGGCGGACTGGACGCTGGCAGCGTCGAGGCGATGCGCGCGGAGGGTTGCATCTACCTGTCGTTCCTGGGAGGTGGATGCACGCTTCTATCCGAGGCGATACGCGAGGTGGTAGCGGTGCACTGGAACGACCTGGTTCACCACTACCGGCTGGTGAAGCTGCGGGTGGAGGGGCTGGGCCCCGCCACCGTGGGAATCGACGCCCAGGGCAACAGCCTTTACGGCGACCTGGCGGAGACGGCCAGGGAACGGTTGCCTGAAATACTGGCCCGGCTGGATGAGCGGCGGCGTTCCGCCCGGGGTTGAGCGCTAGGGTTTGGGATTGGGCTCGGGTTCCGCGCCAGGCTGGCGCTGAAGCATGGGCCGGTGGAAGATCTCGCCCAGCGCGGCGTAGAAGGGCCCGCCCAGGCGGGCGATGGGGCGCATGGCGGCGCTGGCGACGCGGCGGCCGTCGTAGATGTCGGGAGACAAGTGGAAGGCGACGACCTGGCCGATGTACAGAGTGTTGTAGCCCTCGCCCAGGGCGATGGCCTGGTCCAGGCGGCATTCCATCTGCACGGGGGTCGAGGCGATGCGGGGCGGCTTGACGTGGTGGCTGGGCAGCAAGGGAATGCCCAGGGCCTCGGGTTCGCTGATCTCGGGCGGGTACTCGGCAGCGCTGGCGTGCATGATCTCCAGGTCGGCCTCGGTCGAGACGTTGACGACGAATTCGCCCGTCTGGACGATGTTGCGCGCAGTGTCCTTCAGGTCGCCGTCCAGCGTGGAGATGTTGACCGCCAGCATGGGCGGGCGGGTGGCGACGTAATTGTAGGAGCTGAACGGGGCGGCATTGACGCGGCCGTTCCCGTCCTGCGTGGTGATCCAGGCCACGGGGCGCGGCACCACGCAGCCGACGACGAGGCGGTAGGCGTCGGCCGGGTCCAGACCCTGGCCGTCGACGCGTATGAATTCCTTCATGTTCTCCGGTTCCAGTCGCGACGCGGCGAAGAGGCCGCACCCGCGGGGGTTCATTTCGCCAGCATGTCCAGGGCGCCCAGCAGTTCGGTCATCGCCGTCTTGTCCTTCTGGGCGAAGGCGGTGACTTCGGCCGGCGTCATGTTGTCGATGCTGCCATCCTGCTGCGCCAGGAAGCGCTGGTGTTCCGGCTCGGCGTTGATCGCCGTCAGCGCCGAGCTCAGTTTCTCGATGATAGCCGGGGGCGTGCCGCGCGGCGCCGCCAGCGCATACCAGGTGGAGACTTCGTTCCAGTTCTTGATGCCGGCCTCGGCCATCGTGGGCACGTCGGGCAGCAGCGAAGACCGCTTGGCACCGGTATAGGCGATGGCCTTCAGGCGGCCGTCCTTGACGAAGGGCAGCACGGGCGAGGCGCTCAGCATGCCCAGCTCGACCTGGCCGCCGATCAGGTCCTGCAGGGCCGGGGCGGCGCCCTTGTAGGGAACGTGGGTGATGTCTATGTTGGCGCGCCGGCGCAGCAGTTCGCCGGCCAGGTGGGTCGGGCCGCCGGTGCCGGCCGACGCGAAGTTGAGCTTGCCGGGCTGCTTGCGCGCGCGGTCGAGCAGGTCCTGCATGGTGTTGATGCCGAGCTTGGCGTTGGCCACCAGGACCACGGGCTGGTTGGCGACCAGGCCGACCAGGTCGAAGTCCTTCAGGCCGTCGTAGGTCGCGCGCTCGATCAGCGGACCGACCACCATGCCGGGCGAGGTGCCCATCAGCAGGGTATAGCCGTCGGGCTTGGCGCGCGCCACGTAGCCGGTGCCCACCATGGCCCCGCTGCCGGCCTTGTTCTCGACGACGACGGGCTGGCCCAGGCGGTCCTTGAGCCGGGATGCCAGCTCCCTGGCCAGCGTATCGGCGGGGCCGCCCGGCGCGTAGGGGTTGATCAGGGTGACCGGCCGGGTGGGGTAGTCGGACTGGGCGTGGGCGGCAGGCAGCAGCAGGGCCGTGGCCGCCAGGCCTCCGAGCAGGATGGCGAGTGCGCGTTTCAAGGTCGTCTCCATGGCTTATGGTTGTCCGCCATCCGGCCGCATCCGGCCATGGCGCTGCGACCCACTATAGAAGCGCGCACTTCCCCGTCCCAGGTCCGGGGAAGGCAAAGCTGATATGTACGGCGGCGCAACGGGCGCCGCGCCTACTCCGCCTGGATCCCCGCGTGCCGGATCTGCGCGCCCCATTCCTCGTACTGGGCGCGCACGAAGCGCTGGAAATCGTCTCCGGCCAGGAAGTCGGTCTCCATGCCCATGCCGCGCAGGCGTTCCTTGACCTCCGGCTTGTTCAGCGACAGCTTCAACTGATCCTGCCACCATTGCACCACCTGGGCGGGAAGCCGCGCCGGCCCGGCCACGCCTATCCAGCCTGTCAGGTCCAGCCCGGACAGGCCCAGCTCGGCGGCGGTCGGAACGTCGGGCAGGATGGTGGAACGCTTGTTGGATACCAGCGCGATGGCGTGCAGGTTGTGCGCGCCGATCTGCGGCAGCACGGCGCCCAGGTCGGAGGAAACGAAATCCACCCGGCCGCCCAGCAGGTCGGTCACGGCCGCGGGCTGGCCCTTGTAGGGCACACTCAGCACCTCCATGCCGGCGGCGCGGCTGAAGGCGGCCGAGGCGACCTGGCCGGTGCCCGACCCGTACCCGGTTGCCAGTGATTTCGGCTTGGCGCGGCCGGCCGCGATCAGGCTCCTGGCGTCCGCGTGCCCGCCCGCGGCGCGGGTCACCACCACCACGTCGAAGCGCACCATGCGGGCCACCTGGGTGAAGTCCGCCAACGCGTCGTGCTTCTGGATGGCCTTGGACAGGAAGGGGCCCGAGGAACTGGTGGCGCTGGAACTGGGCATCATGGTGTAGCCGTCGGGCGCGGCGCGCGCCACCGCGTCCACGCCCAGCGCGCCCAGCGCCCCGGCCCGGTTCTCGACGACGATCACGGCGCCCGTGCGGGCGCGTATGTCGTCGGTCACGATGCGCGACACGTTGTCGATGGAGCTGCCGGCCGGGAAGCCGATCACGAAGCGCACGGTCCTGCCCGCCTCGGGATAGCCCTGGGCATGCGCCGGCATTCCGGCATGCAGGGCGGCGCATGCCAGGCCCAGCGCGATCACCTTCCGCATAGAAGTCTCCTCTTTCCTTGTCGTGGTTGTCGTCAGCGCGGCGTGGACCAGGTCCGGCCGCCCAGCACTTCTTCGGTGTGTTCGCCCAGGCCCGGCGCATGCCGGCGCACGTCGCCCGGGGTCGCGCCGAAATGCACGGGGATGCCGGCCTGGCGCAGGCGGCCTTCGGTAGGGTGTTCGCATTCGCGCCAGAAACCCAGCGCGGCCAGGTGCGGGTCGGCCAGCAGGTCGTCGAAGCTGTGCACGGGCGCGAAGGGAATATCGGCGGTCTCCAGCGCCGCCAGCCACTGCGCGGTGGTGCGCGTGCGCAGGGTGTCCTCGACGTAGCGGTACAGCTCGGGAAAATGCCGGCTGCGGTCGCGGGCGGTGCAATAGCGCGGATCGTCCGCCATGCCCGGGTCGCCGGCCAGCGCGAAAAAGCGCCGCCATTGGGCATCGGTATAGGGGACCACGCTCAGGTAGCCGTCACGCGTCGCGAAGGGCCGGCGATAGTCGTTCAGCAGCCGGGCATAGCCGGCCTCGCCCTCGGCCGGCACGAAGCTGCGGCCGGCCAGGTGTTCCGGCGCCAGGAAGGCCACCATGCATTCGAACATGGGCACTTCTATGGACTGCCCGGTGCCGGTGCGTTCACGCGCGTACAGGGCGCAGGCGATGGCGTTGGACACGTACAGCGCGACGGTCTTGTCGGCCACGACCGAGTTGACGTAGCGCGGCGGCTCGGCGCCGCCCGCCCCCTGCAGCCACGCCAGGCCCGATGCCGCCTGGATCGTATCGTCGATGGCCGGCCGGCCCGCGTAGGGGCCGCGCTCGGAATAGCCATAGCAGACGCAATGGATGAGCCTGGGAAAGCGCGGCGCCAGCGTTTCGTGGTCCAGCCCCAGGCGCCGCAGCGCCGGCGCCCGCATGTTGGAGACGAACACGTCGGCCCCGGCGATCAGTTCCAGCAGCGCCTCGAGGCCGCGCGGGGTCTTGGCGTCGAGCACCACGCTGCGCTTGTTGCGGTTCAGGTTCAGGTGGGCATGGCTCATGCCCGCATGGCGTTGCGGCGTGACGTGCCGGAACACATCGCCCGCCGGCGGCTCGACCTTGATCACGTCGGCGCCCATGTCCCCCAGCATCTGGGTCGCCATGGGCCCCATGCCGACGGTGCTCATGTCCAGGATGCGCACCCCGTCCAGCGGACCGGCCATGTTCATTCTCCTCCCAGCAGCCGGCGCGCCAGCCGCAGGTGCGGCCGGTCGATCATCTTGCCGTCCAGGTTCAGCGTGCCCGCGCCGGGATGGGCGTCGAACGCCCGGACCACCGCCCGGGCCCACTGCAACTGGGCTTCGTCGGGTGTCAGCAGCCGGTTGATCGGCTCCACGTGGCGAGGGTGGATGGCCAGCTTGGCGACGAAACCGTCGCGTACCGCCTCGCGCGTTTCATCCGCCAGGATGTCGGGCGCGTCCAGGTCCACGCACACGGTATCCACCGCCCGCACGCCCGCTGCCGCCGCGGCCGCCAGGCACAGGGAACGCGCCAGCCGGAACGGCTCGGTGTAGCGGCCGGCCTCGCGGTTGCCGCGCGCGCCCAGGTCCGCGGCCAGGTCTTCCGCGCCCCAGGACAGCCCCCACAGCCGGGGCGTGGCGCCGGCATAGTCATGCAGGCCGAACAGCGAACGCGCGGTTTCGGTGACGATGGCCAGGACGCGTATGCCGCCCTCGGGCAATCCGGCCATGGCCTCGCAGGCGTCCAGGTAGTGGGCCGCCCGCTCCAGGTCGGCGCGCCGGGCACATTTGGGCAGCACGATGCCGAACGGCCGACCGGGCACGACGGCCGCCAGGTCGGCCAGCGCCTGGCCGCTGTCCAGCGCATTGATGCGCACCCACGCCTGCTTGGCCGCGGGCGCCTGGCCCAGCATGGCGCGCACGGCGTCCCGCGCCGCGACCTTGCGATCGGGCGCGACCGAGTCCTCCAGGTCGAGGATCAGGGCATCGGCGGGACTGGCGGCGGCCTTGTCGAACTTGCGCGGCGCATCGCCCGGAACGAACAGCATCGAGCGGACCATGGTGGTCTCCTCTAGGCCGGAGCCTTGTGCATCAGGGCGGAGCGCTTGCAGCGGGCGACGATGTCGTCGTCCTGGTTCAGCGCGAGGTGCTCGAATTCCACGATGCCGGCGTTCGGGCGCGAACGGCTTTCGCGCACCGACAGCACGCGGGTGCGCACGTGCAGCGTATCGCCGGCGAATACCGGCTTCGGAAAGGCGACCTCGCTCATGCCCAGGTTGGCCACCGTGGTGCCCAGCGTGGTGTCGTTCACCGTCATCCCTATCATCAGCCCCAGCGTGAACAGGCTGTTCACCAGCGGGCGCTTGAATTCCGTCCCGGCCGCGAAGTGCGCATCGATGTGCAGCGGCTGCACGTTCATGGTCAGCGAGCTGAACAGCACGTTGTCCATTTCCGTGACCGTGCGGGTCCAATCGTGGGCGAACTCCTGCCCCGGGGAGAACTGTTCGAAATACAGTCCGGCCATCGTCGTCTCCTGATCATTGTTCTTGTTTATGAAAAAAAGTTTATATACTTGAACATCAATATTCAAGCCTGCCCAGGCGCAGGCGCCGGGAAGTGGCCCCCTCGCATTCATGCCTATAGACTTTTGCCCATGAATACGAACGACGTGAAAAGCGCCAAGCGGGTGCTGACCATCCTGCAATTTTTCGCCCAGACCCGGGCGCCGGCCTCGCTGACGCAGATCTCGGCGGCGCTGGGGTTTCCCAAGTCCAGTTGCCTGGCGCTGCTGGATACCCTGGAAGGGGAAGGCTACGCCCACCAGACGGGCGGCCGCTACTACCTGACGCGCCGCTGGTTCAACGAGGCGCGCGCCATCGCCGAACACGACCAGTTGGCCGCCCGCGTCCGGCCGGTGCTGGAAGAACTGCGCGACAAGCTGCGCGAGACGCTGATCCTGGCCCAGCGCTCGGACAGCCAGGTGCTCTACCTGGACGTGGCCGAACCCGAGCGCATCGTCCGCTTCACCGCCCGCACCGGCGAACTCAAGCCCCTGCACGCCGCCGCCTCGGGGCGCGCGCTGCTGGCCGCGATGGCGCCGGCCGAACGCGAGGCGCTGCTCGCGCGCATGCCGCTGCCGCGCTTCACCGACCAGACGCCAACGACGCGGGACGCGCTACAAAAGATGCTGGAGGAAGGGGACCGGCGGGGCTATCACGTGAACCTGGGCGAGCACCAGGCCGACACGCTGTCGGTGGCCGCCCCGGTGGTGCTGTATGGCACGCCCTATGCACTGACCGTCGGGGCGCCGCTGGAGCGCGCGAAACCGCAGGTGCGGCAGATAGGCGGGATGCTGGTGGAAGCGGCGGCCAGGCTGGCCGCCGAGGTCGGCCGCGCCAACGCGGCGCCGGCCTGACACCGCCTACGCCGCCCCGTTCTCGTCCAGGCGCAGCGAGCGGGCCAGTTCGTTGATCCGGTCCTTGGTCTCTTCGACCAGCGAGCCGATCTCGCTGGCTGACGTGGACGAACGCATGGCGAGCTTGCGCACTTCGTCGGCCACCACCGCGAAACCACGCCCGGCGTCGCCGGCGCGGGCGGCCTCGATGGCCGCGTTCAGCGACAGCAGGTTGGTCTGCGCGGCGATCTCGTTGATGACCGCCACGATCTGGCCGATCTGCTCGCTGGAGGCCAGCACGGAATTCATGGCGCTGTGCGTGGTCTCGCGCTCGGTATGCTCGGCCTGCACGTTCTTCAGGAAGGCGGTGTAGGCGATCTTGCCCTCGAGCCGTATCTTCGACAGCGACAGGAGGCCCCATACGCGCGTGCCGTCCTTGCGCTCGATGGGCACCTCGCGGCTGGTGCCCACGATCTTGTCCTTGCCGGTCTCGCGGTTGGCCTCGACCAGCCGGTCGTGGTCGGCCTGGATGGCATGGGGCACCAGCATCTTGACGTTCCTGCCCAGGACCTCGTCGCGGCCGTAGCCCCACAGGCGTTCGGCCGCGGCGTTGAAGAAAGTGACGTTGTTCTGTTCGTCGATGGTGACCACCGCGTCCAGCGCCTGCTCCAGCGTCTGGTTCATCATCTCGCGCGCGTTGTGCTCGCCCGTGATGTCCTTGACGAAGGCCGTGTAGGTGATGCGGTCGCCCACCTTCACGCGCGACAGCGACAGGCTCGCCCACACCTTGGCGCCGTCCTTGCGCTCGAGCCTCACCTCGCGGCTGGTGCCCACGATCTTGTCCACGCCGGTGCTGCGGTTGGCGTTCACGTAGCCATCGTGGGCGGCCTGGATGGCCTGGGGCACCAGCATCTTGACGTTGCGCCCGATCACCTCCGCGCGGTCATAGCCCCACAGCCGTTCGGCGGCCGAATTGAAGAACGTGACGTTGTTCTCGGCGTCGATCGAGACCACGGCGTCGATGGCCTGCTCCAGCGTCTGGTTGATGACCTCGCGCACTTCTCGCTCGCGCGAGATGTCCTTGACGAAAGCGGTGTACAGGATACGGTCGCCGACCCGGATCTTGGACAGCGACAGCGCGCCCCAGGCCTGGGTGCCGTCCTTGCGCTCGACCTGCACCTCGCGACTGGTGCCCACGATCTTGTCCTTGCCGGTCTCTCGGTTGGCCTGGACCAGCCGGTCGTGGTCGGCCTGGATGCCGCGCGGCACCAGCATCTTGACGTTGCGCCCGATCACCTCCGCGCGGTCATAGCCCCAGAAGCGCTCGGCGGCGGCATTGAAGAAGGTAACGTTGTTCTTCTCGTCGATGGAGACAACGGCGTCCAGCGCCTGCTCCAGCGTCTGGTTGATGGTCTCGCGCTCCTCGTGCTGCGCGGTGATGTCGCGCACGAAGGCGGTGTAGGTGATGTGCCGGCCGATGTTCACCCGCGACAGGGACAGGCTGACCCAGACCTTGCGGCCGTCCTTGCGCTCGATCTGCACCTTGCGGCTGGTGCCCACGATCTTGTTCTGCCCGGTCTCGCGGTGGGTGTCGACATAGCCATCGTGCGCGGCCTGGATGGCCTGGGGCACCAGCATCTTCACGTTGCGCCCGATCACCTCGGACCGCTCGTAGCCCCATAGCCGCTCGGCCGCGGCGTTGTAGAAGGTCACGTTGTTGTGCTGGTCGATGCTGACCACCGCATCGATGGCCTGCTCCAGTACCTGGGTCGAACGATCCGGACGGAATTCCAATACGCGCGCCAAGCGACTTGCGGTTCCCGACATGCCGACCTCCTGTGAATAACAACAGGATCTCGGCGCGCGCCCTGCGTGAATGGATCGGGGACAACCCTGAGCATGCATAACTTCGGTCATCGCGAGCCTTTCTGAAGCGAAAGCCGCGACGGAGCAATCAATCCAGGCGGATGCCGAATTCGGCGACGATGGCGCCCGCGCGCGCGTAGTCGTCGCGCGTACGGCGCGTGAAGTCTTCCGCGGATCCTCCCACCGGCACTTCCCACTGCGCGCGGAATTCCTTCTGCACGTCGGGCTCGGCCAGGATGGCCGCGACCTCGCGATTGAGCCGCGCGACCACCGGGGCGGGCGTGCCCGCGGGCGCCAGCATGCCGTACCAGGTCGTCACGTCCAGCCCCTTCACGCCCTGTTCCTCCAGCGTCGGGACCTGGGGCAACAGCGGGGAACGGGTAGGCTGCACGACGCCCAGGGCCACCATCTTGCCGGCCTGGACATGCGGCCAGAGCGAGCCGGGCACGCCATAGATCAGGTCGATGTGGCCGCCCAGGAGGTCGGTGATGGCGGGCGCCGTGCCCTTGTAGGGCACGTGCGTGATCGACACGCCCGCCGCGCGGTTGAACAGTTCTCCGGCGATGTGCATGGGCGAGCCGCTGCCCGGGCTGCCATAGCTCAGGCCCGGGCACTTCCTGGCCAGCGCGACCAGTCCGGCCGCGTCGGACACGCCCAGGCCGGGCCGCGCGGCCAGCAGCAGCATGCCTTGCGACAACTGGATGACCGGCGCGAAGGCGCGCACGACGGCTGGCGTACTTGCCTTGGGCAACAGATGGGCGGCCAGGATGTCCTGCTGCATCTCCTGGGCGTAGTCCTGCTTGGCCGCCCACTCCGCGCCTTCGTCCGGCAGGCAGGGGGCGGGCCGCGTCAAGGCATAGCCATAGGTCTGGCATACGCCCTCGCCTTCGGCGCGCATGCCCTTGGGCCGCTCGCCCGCCTGCACGGCGCGGATGCCCGCCCGCAACTGGCGGCGGAACAAGGCGATGCCGGCATCGGCGGCGGTGAGGTTCTCGTTGGCCTGGATCGCCATCCTGCCCTGCGCGACCCAGGCATCCCAGTCGCCCGGGTTGCGGTGCCGTTCCTCGTAGCTGCGCTCGCCCGTCTGGCCGAAGGTGATCGTGGCAAGGTAGTCGGCACGCGCTTTTTCGCTCCATTTGGGCGACAAATGCAGCCATCCCATGTGCATCGCGTTGAAATCGTCGTTGGGCACGATCCAGGTCGACAGGCCCAGGCCATGGCTGGAAGGCAGTTGGCGCCGGTAGCGCAGCTCGATCGCCTGCCGTCTGCCCGGCTCGCCAGCCATGTTCTCGGGAATCGCGTCGCCCAGGCGGATGCCGTCGGGCACGCGGGCGATGTTGGGCAGGATCAGCTCGTTGACGCGGCAGTAGTACAGGTCATGCACGCGCCGCACGCTGGTGGTGATCTGCCCGATGGGCGTCTCGCAGGCCTGGATGACGGGAAGATCGTAGGCGTAGTCGCCGAACTGCTGCACGTCGAACATCGAATGCAGAAAGGTCAGGTGGATGGGATCCTGCGTGTTCTCGCGCAATTGCACCCAATTGCATGGGTTATGCCAGCAGAACGGCAGATATTCTTCCTCGTCGTGGTGCATGAAGTCGTAGTCGGGAAATGGCGGCCGCTGGTCGGGCGGCCCCATGTACGCGAACACCAGGCCGCGGAATTCCCGCACCGGATAGGCGCCGTGGTACATGCGGGACGCCAGCGCACCCGGCACCTTCTCGCCCGGCACCTTCTCGCCCGGCACGTCCAGCAGCGCGCCGTCCACGCCGTAGTGCCAGCCATGGTAGGCGCAGCGCAGCCCGTGGTCCACGATCAGCGCGAACTCCAGCGAAGTGCGGCGATGGCTGCAATGGCGCTCCAGCAGACCGAGTGCGCCGGAGCGGTCGCGGAACACCACCAATTCCTCGCCCAGGATGGTGATGGGCACGGGCAGGTCCTTGATATCGGCGGCCAGCGCCACCGGCTGCCAGAAACGGCGCAGGTACTCGCCGGCGGGCGTGCCGCGGCCGACCTCGGCCAGTTCCCGGTCGGGCGTCGTGGATTGCCGGCGGTCGTAGCCGCCATACGGTCGGGTTGCGTTGCGGACATCCTGCGCCATCGCGAGCCTCATCGAAGTGGAATTGATCGCATTGTCCCGACCGGCCCACGGCAGGGGAAGCCGGCCACGGTCAATTCAGTTGTAGGTAAACAGGATGTAATCGAACGTGCAGCACTAGGTATCGCGATAGAGCCATGGCACACTCGGCCTGTTCCGTCCGGCCCGGGATCACGCCATGGACCATTGCAAACAGCTCGAATCCTTCGTTGCCGTGGCGCTGCACGGCAGCTTCTCGGCCGCGGCCCGCAGCGAAGGCGTGGCTCCCAACGTGATGCGCGAACGCATCGACGCGCTGGAGGGGCGCCTGGGCGGCCGGCTGGTGCACCGCAGCCCGCGCGGGCTGTCGCTGACCGAGGCGGGCGCCGGCTTCCTGGATGCCGCGCGCGCCTTGCTCGCCAACCTGGAACAGGCCGAGGCGGCCGTCTCGGCGCGCGCCTCGGGCGCGCACGGCCACCTGCGCGTCACCGCCCCCGCGGGCTTCGGGCGGCGGCACATCGCCCCGCTGATCCCGGCGCTGGTGGCCCGCCATCCTTCGCTCGACATCACCCTGGACCTGCACGACCACTACGCCAGCCTGCCCACCGGCGACTTCGATTGCGCCTTCTTCATCGGCGACCCTCCCGACAGCAGCCAGGTCGCGATCCCGCTGGGCGGGACGCGGCGCGTGGTGGTCGGCAGCCCCGCCTACCTGGACCGCGCGGGCGTACCGGCCCGCCCCGCCGACCTCGCCCGCCACAACTGCCTGTGCTTCCACGGCGAAAGCCAGATGCAGGCCCGCCATTGGCAGTTCCGGGTGGATGGCCGGCTGCTGCAGCAGCCGGTCTCCGGCACGCTGCGCTGCTCGGACGGATCGACGCTGCACCAATGGGCACTGGCCGGCATGGGCCTGGCCTGGCGCGCGCTGTGGGAGGTCGACGACGACCTGCGCCACGGCCGGCTGCGGTCGGTGCTGGACGACTACGCGGTGTCGAACGTGGGCATCTACGCCGTGGTGCCCCAGCGCCGGCACATGCCGTCGCGGGTGCTGGTGTTCATCGATCACCTGCGACAGGCCTACGGCGATCCGGGTTATCCGTCGGCGCCGGCGGCCCGGCTGTAGGCGGTCGTTCGCGCCGTCCCGAAAAAGAAAAACGCCCGCGCAAGGCGGGCGTTCCAGATCCAGGCAGCAGCGCCGCGTACTGGCGCGCCGCAGTCCCGGCGGAGCTCTACCCCAGCTTGGCCAAGACCGCGTTCAGCGTGGCGCTGGGACGCATGGCCTTGCTGGCCAGCTCGGGGCTGGGACGGTAGTAGCCGCCGATGTCGTTCGGCTTGCCTTGCACCGCGCCCAGCTCGGCCACGATCTTGGCTTCGTTGTCGGCCAATTCCTTGGCGACGGGCGCGAACGCGGCCTGCAGTTCCTTGTCCCCGGTCTGGGCGGCCAGGGCCTGGGCCCAGTACAGGGCCAGGTAGAAGTGGCTGCCGCGGTTGTCCAGGCCGCCGACCTTGCGGGCGGGCGACTTGTCCTCGTCCAGGAACTTGCCGGTGGCCTGGTCCAGCGTGGTGGCCAGCACCTTGGCCTTGGCGTTCTTGTACGTGTCGGCCAGGTGTTCGATGGAAGCGGCCAGGGCCAGGAACTCGCCCAGCGAATCCCAGCGCAGGAAGCCTTCTTCCAGGAACTGCTGCACGTGCTTGGGCGCCGAGCCGCCGGCACCGGTCTCGAACAGGCCGCCGCCGGCCATCAGCGGAACGATGGACAGCATCTTGGCGCTGGTGCCCAGTTCCATGATGGGGAACAGGTCGGTCAGGTAGTCGCGCAGCACGTTGCCGGTGACCGAGATGGTGTCCTGGCCCTTGCGGATGCGCTCGACCGACAGCCGGGTGGCCTCGACCGGCGACAGGATGCGGATGTCCAGGCCGCTGGTGTCGTGGTCCTTCAGGTACTTCTCGACCTTGGCGATGATCTGGGCATCGTGGGCGCGGTTCTTGTCCAGCCAGAACACGGCCGGGGCGCCGGTGGCGCGGGCGCGGCTGACGGCCAGCTTGACCCAGTCCTGGACCGGCGCGTCCTTGGTCTGGCACATGCGGAAGATGTCGCCGGCTTCGACCGGCTGCTCCAGCAGCACCTTGCCGGCTTCGTCGACCACGCGCACCGTGCCGTCGGCCGGCAGCTGGAAGGTCTTGTCGTGCGAACCGTATTCCTCGGCGGCCTGGGCCATCAGGCCGACGTTGGGCACGGTGCCCATCGTGACCGGGTCGAACGGGCCGTTCTTCTTGCAGTCCTCGATGACGACCTGGTAGACGTCGGCGTAGCAGCGATCGGGAATCACGGCCTTGGCGTCATGCAGCTGGCCGTCCGGGCCCCACATCTTGCCCGACTCGCGGATCATGGCGGGCATCGAGGCGTCGATGATGACGTCGCTGGGCACGTGCAGGTTGGTGATGCCCTTGTCGGAGTTCACCATGGCCAGTTCGGGACGCCTGGCGTATTCGGCCTTGATGTCGGCTTCGATCTCGGCCTGCTTGTCGGCCGGCAGGTCCTTGATCTTGGCGTACAGGTCGCCCAGGCCGTTGTTGGGGTCGAAGCCGACCTGCTTGAGCGCGTCGGCGTGCTTGGCCAGCACATCCTTGAAGAACACGGACACCACCTGGCCGAACAGGATGGGGTCCGAGACCTTCATCATGGTGGCCTTCAGGTGCACCGAGAACAGCACGCCCTGCTTCTTGGCGTCCTCGATCTGGGCTTCGATGAAGCTGGCCAGTTTCTTCTTGCTCATGGTCGAGGCGTCGATGATCTCGCCCGCCTTGACCGCGGTCTTTTCCTTCAGCACCTTGGTCGTGCCGTCCTTGCCCACCAGCTCGATGCGGACGTTGCCGGCGTTCTCGACCACGGCGGACTTCTCGCTGCCGTAGAAGTCGCCGCTTTCCATGTGGGCGACGTGCGACTTCGAGTCGGCGCTCCAGGCGCCCATCTTGTGGGGGTGCTTGCGGGCGTAGTTCTTGACCGACAGCGGCGCGCGGCGATCGGAGTTGCCTTCGCGCAGGACCGGGTTCACGGCGCTGCCCTTGACCTTGTCGTAGCGGGCCTTGACGTCCTTGTCGGTGTCGTTCTTGACCTCGTCCGGATAGTCGGGAAGCTTGTAGCCCTTCTGCTGCAGTTCCTTGATCGCGGCCTTGAGCTGCGGGATCGAGGCGCTGATGTTGGGCAGCTTGATGATGTTGGCTTCCGGCTTGGTCGCCAGCTGGCCGAGGTAGGCCAGGTCGTCCGAGATCTTCTGCGCGTCGGTCAGGTACTCGGGGAACACGGCGATGATGCGGCCGGAAAGGGAGATGTCCCGCGTTTCGACGTCGACGCCGGCGGAACGGGTGAAAGCCTGGACGATGGGCAGCAGCGAGTACGTCGCCAGTGCAGGCGCTTCGTCAGTGAGGGTGTAGATGATCTTCGACGTGGTAGACATTCTTTATTGAATCTCACTCGATTACGGAAGTAGCGGAGATTCTCGGACAACCCCCTGGGACCGGGCATGCACTGGCGGCCATGCAGGGGACGTCGCGCGGGCGCCCTGACACCCGCGCGCCGGCTTCGATTGCCTGAAGAATCGCGTCCTCGCGAATGCCGTGGCGGCCCGGGCCTCCCGGCCCCGGATCCGCGGCTTTCACAATGCGGAGTGAGATTTTATCACTGCCTGCCTGGTCGGCGCCCCGGGCGGCAACGACGGGAAAGCCGTCCCGTCATGCACATCCGAGCACGACGCGGACCGCCAGCGCTCGGCCGCGCCGGACGCGACTCCGGCGACAACCGCGCCTTTCCGGCTCGACCGGGCACGGCACTTGCGCAATCGGGTCGCCCGTGGCGGGCATGCGTGCCCGCCGCCGTCCATCCACCTTCCAATCGGAGATCTTCATGCGCGCCATCCTGCTCTGGCTCCTGGGCGTTCCCATTCCCATCATCATCCTGCTCGCCCTGTTCTGGCACTAGCGCCCGCGCCGCTTCGCGGTCCACGCCTCCTTCCAACCACAAGAAAAGGCCACCTCATGGAAAACGCTACATCCGCAGGTAATTCTTACGTTTCCAGCCCCACCCTGGCACGCGCGAACGAATCCCCCGCGTCCGCGGTCTCCTGGGCCGCCATCATCGCCGGCGCCGTCATCGCCTCGGCGGTCTCCTTCATGCTGCTCGCCGGCGGCGCGGGACTGGGCTTCGTCTCGATGTCCCCGTGGTCCGGCGAAGGGGCCTCGGCCACCGCGCTGGGCATAGGCGCCATCGTCTGGATGATCCTGACCCACATCATCGCGTACGGCCTGGGCGGCTACCTGGCCGGACGGCTGCGCACGAAATGGGTCGGCATCCACACCGACGAGACCTACTTCCGCGACACCGCGCACGGCTTCCTGGTGTGGGCGCTGAGCGCCGTCGTCAGCGCCATCGTGCTCGGTTCAGCGCTGATGTCCGCCGCGGCCGGCACGGCGAAGGCCGGCGCCACCATCGCCGCGGGCACCGGCGCCGCAGCCACGGCCGCCGCCGGGCAGGCGATGCAGACGGACCAGGGCGGCATGCCGACCGGCTACGTGGCCGACCTGCTGCTGCGGAGCGAACAGCCCAACCCGGCCGGGGACCCCGGCGCGGTGCGGGCCGAGGTCGGCCGCATCGTCGCCGCCAGCGTGGCCCGCGGGGAGCTGAGCGCCGAGGACCGCGGCTACCTGGCGCGGGTCGTCTCGGCGCAGACCGGCGCCGACCAGGCCACGGCCGAGAAGCGGGTGGACGACGTCGTCACGCGCGCCCGGCAGGCGGCCCAGCAGGCCGAGCAGACCGCGCGGCAGGCGGCGGACACGGCCCGCAAGGCGGCCGCTGCGTTCGCCCTGTGGGCCTTCGCGGCCATGCTGATCGGCGCCTTCGTGGCAAGCTGGATGGCCACCGTGGGAGGCCGGAGCCGCGACGACATCGTCTAGCGGAACGGGCCGGGCCGGCCGCGGGCGTCGAT
This sequence comes from Pigmentiphaga sp. NML030171, assembly GCF_002188635.1. Taxonomy (GTDB): domain Bacteria; phylum Pseudomonadota; class Gammaproteobacteria; order Burkholderiales; family Burkholderiaceae_B; genus Pigmentiphaga; species Pigmentiphaga daeguensis. The sequence goes on from NZ_NINX01000025.1 coordinate 58,510, forward strand.
TTGCGCGACAATTGCGGCATCGACCACACGCGGCGCCCGCCGGCCCGCCCCAGCCCCTTCCCCCCGCAATGACAGCGCCGCGCAGCGACACTCCCTTCAGCCTCAAGCAGATCGCCGTCCCGGCATTCGGTCCATCAGTCCTCTACGGCGTCGGCAACGGCGCCATCCTCCCGATCATCGCGCTCAGCGCCCGCGAGCTCGGCGCCTCGGTGGCCCTGGCCGGATTGATCGTGTCCCTGATGGGCATAGGTTCGCTGGTCAGTAACATCCCGGCCGCCATGATCACGTCCCGCCACGGGGAACGCCGGTCCATGGCGGGCGCGGCCGCGTTCAGCGTGCTGGCGCTGCTGCTGTGCATCTTCGCCACGCATGCCTGGATGCTGGCCGTGGGGGTCTTCCTGGTGGGCATGGCGGCGTCGGTCTTCATGCTGGCCCGCCAGACCTACCTGATCGATGCCGTGCCCTCCTACATGCGGGCGCGGGCACTCTCCACACTGGGCGGCACCAACCGGATAGGCGTCTTCATCGGCCCTTTCGCCGGCGCGGCCATGATTCACTTCGTGGGCATCAACGGTGCCTACTGGGTGGCCGCGGTGGCGATCTCGGGCGCCGGGCTGATCGCTCACCTCGCCCCCGAGATGGGCGGCCAGCTCCATGCCGATTCCGCGCGCGCCAAGCCGCGCGTCCAGGACATCGCGCGCGACCATGCCAAGGTGTTCCTGACCCTGGGCCTGGGCATCCTGCTGGTCAGCGCCCTGCGCTCGTCGCGCCAGGTCGTGATCCCGCTGTGGGCCGACCACCTGGGGCTCGCGCCGACCGCCGCCTCGATCATCTACGGGCTGGTCGCCGCCATCGACATGTCGGTGTTCTATCCGGCCGGCACGATCATGGACCGGCACGGCCGGCTGTGGGTGGCGCTGCCCTCCGTGCTGCTGATGGGCGGCGCGCTGATGGCCACCTCGCTGACGACCGGCGTCGTGTCCTTCCTGATCGTGTCGCTGATCCTGGGCTTCGGCAACGGCATCAGTTCGGGCATCGTCATGACACTGGGGGCCGACTCCTCGCCCGCCCATGGACGCACGGAGTTCCTGGGCATCTGGCGCCTGATCGCCGACGTGGGCAACAGCCTCGGACCGGTCATCCTGTCGGCCATCACGGCCGTGGCGTCGCTGACCATAGGGGTGGCATCGGTAGGCACGCTGGGGCTCGCAGCGGCGGCCGTCCTTTGGCGGTGGCTGCCGAAGAGGGCCCCCCCTACGCGCTGACGCGCGCCCCCCAGGGGGCGATGCGGGTGGACCGGCGGAGCCGGATCCACCGCATCCTGGGTCTAGTACCCGTTTCTTGGGTTGTGGCGCCGGTGCTATCGCTGGCTGCCGGCGACAGCACCGGTGCTTCATCCCAAGACAGTTTCCCCAGACCCAGGAAACCGCGGATCTGGCTTTGCAGTCCGCCGGTTCGCCCCCTCGAGGGGGCCCGCGCAAGCGGGTAGGGGGTGGGCTTCCCCGACCGGCGGAGTCGGATCCTGGGTCTGCTCTTCGTTACTCGGGTTTTACGCCGGCTTCGGCGATGACTTCTTCCCAACGCTTCTTTTCGCTGCGGATGAAGTCGCGCGCCTGGGCGTGGGACTTGATCATCGGATAGGTGCCCAGTTCCGCCAGGCGGGCGGCGAAGGGACCCTGGCGCAGTGCCGCGTTGACGTCGGCGCTGGTCCGGTCGATCACGGCCTGGGGCGTGCCCTTGGGGGCGAACATGGCGAACCAGCCGGAAGCGACGGTGCCGGGTACGGCGTCCTTGGCCAGGGGAATGCCTTCCAGGCCGGGCAGCGCTTCGTCGGCCGTGACGGCGATGGCCTGGATGCGGCCGCTGCGCACCAACGGAAGCAGCGGCGCGGTGCCGTCGACGTACAGCGGGATGTCGCCCTTGATCAGCGCCTGGATGGCCTGCGTCGTACCGCTGAAACCGATCTGCCGGAACCGGGCATGGGCGTACTGGCCCATCATCTCGGAGGTCAGGTGGGGAACGGATCCGCGGCGGGGGCTGCCGATGACCACGTCGTCGGGCCTGGCGCGGGCGGCGGCCAGGATCTCGGCCACGCTCTTGTACGGCGCCTGGGCATTGGCGACGAACAGCATCGGCGTATAGGCGATGGTGGCCACCGTCTCGGCATCGCGTTCGATGTCGAAGCGGGCTTCCTTGTACATGACCGGCGTGGTCACGGCCGCCGCGGCATGAAAGAGCCCCAGCGTATAGCCGTCGGGCGCGGCCTGGGCCAGTTCCTGCATGGCGGCGATGCCGTTGCCGGCGGGGCGGTTCTCCACCACCACCTGCTGGCCCCAGGCCGCGGTCAGCCGTTCGGCCACCAGCCGCGCGATGATGTCGGGGGCGCTGCCGGCGATGGACGGCACCACCATCTTCACCATGCGGGCCGGATAGGTCTCGGCGGCAAGCGCCGGCACCGCGGCCAGGATGCCCGCCAGCGCGGCGGCGCAGGCCAGTTTGCGATCCATGTCGTGTCTCCTCCGGTACGCGCGGGCAGGCTGGGCGCCACCCGCTCCTCGACCATATTTGATATGCATTCAATTAATGTACGAATAATTGATTGAGTATCAAATAATGGTTTGTACGGAGGCAGGACGCGCGCCGCGCCATGGCGATCCTATCCCTGGCGCGGGCGCCGGGTAGAGGAAGCGCCCGCGCGCCAGGCGGCGATGCCGTCCAGCGTGATGCGCAGCCCTTCGTCGAAAGCCGTGGCCGAACTCAGGCGAGCGAACGAGCGGCTGATGGCGCGCGCGGCGGGGTAGGGATCCGCCGACTCCAGCCGCGCCCGGATGAAATCCTCGTGGTAGGCCGGCATCTGCCGCGAAGCCTCGGCCATGCTGGCGCCCACCAGGTACTGGGCGATCAGGTGGTAGGCCAGCGCCACCTGGTCGTTCGTGAAGCCGCCCTGCATGATGGCCGAGGCCATATGGTTGAAGAACACCATGCCGTAGTCGGTCTCGTCCGGCTCGACGTCCTGGAACAGGCGGTAGCGGTTGTGCGAGGCCACGTACATGCTGGCACCCGGATTGGCGATGGCCACCGCGAAGCTCAGCCGCGCGATGGTCTCGACGTCCGAGCGCCAGTCGCCAGTCAGCGCGGGCAGCTTCTCGACCCGCTGGCGGTAATAGTCGTTCAGGACGCCCGACACCAGCTTGTCGCGTCCGCCCATGTAGTAGTGGATGAGGCCCGGCGCGACGCCGAAATCGCGCGCCAGCTGCACCATCGAGATCTGGTCCAGCGGCATGCTCTTGGCCAGTTCTATCGCGCGCTGGAGTATGGCCCAGCGGCTCAGCATGGGCTCGGCGGTGATCGGCGATTCGACCTTGGGAGGCCGGCCGCGGCGGCGGGGAACGGGGGCCTGGGCGGCGGCCTTCTTGGGGGCGGGCATGGCGGGCGGGGCGGGTGGAGACGGCTCTATCGTAGAAAATTATTGCCAGGGCGGCAATTTCCGCGTCCGTCGCGCCCGCTATCCGGCCAGCGCCGCCACCCCGGCCTCCTCCATCTCGCGGACCAGTTCCGGATACTGGAGCTTCAGGCGGTCGCGATCGACCCGCCCCGTGCGGGTCATGAAGCGGTAGACGAATTCGTGCGGCGAGTCGATCCGCATCCATTCGCGCACGCGCTCGTACCAGGTGTAGGACGCTTCCGAGGCGCGGATGAGCCGCTGCTTGGCGGGCTTGCGCGACGCCACGTACAGCGCCAGCGCACCGCCGACGTCGTCCGGGCGCTGCCGCAGTGCCTCGGCCAGCGCGACGGCGTCCTCCATCGCGATGCGGGTGCCCGAACCGATGGAGAAATGCGCGCTGGCCAGCGCATCGCCCAGCAGCACGCGGTTGCCCGCATGCCAGGATCGATTGCGCACCACCGGAAACTGGCGCCAGCTGGAATGGTTGGACACCAGCCCATGCCCGCCCAGCTCCGGCGCGAACACCTGTTCGAACAGGGCTTGCCGCCCCTGCGCGTCCATCGCCTCCATGCCGAACTCGACCCAGGTCCGGTCGTCGCACTCGGCCACGAAAGTACTCATGGCCGCCGAGTACGGGTAGTAGTGCGCGACGAAGCAGCCGCCCCGCCATTCGCGGAACACCAGTGCCGGCGTCTCGAAGGCCTTGTCGACGCCATACCAGGCGAAGTGGTTGGTCAGCCGGCCGTGCGTCGTGCCGAAGGCGGCTTCGTCGGCCGCGCGCAGCGTCGAATTCACGCCGTCCGCGCCCACCACCAGGTCGGCGTCCAGCGCATGGACGTCGGCCAGCCGGTGCTCGTGGCGTACGTCCACGTCCAGGCGGCGGGCATGGTCCTGCAGGATGCGCAGCAGGTCGATGCGCGGAATCGCGCCGCCGCCCGCCCCCGGCCGGCGCACGACGATGGGCCGCTCGCGCATGACGATGGTCTGGCGGTCGTTGAAGCGCATGGCGCCCATCAGGTCCTCGACCACCTCGGGCGCGGCCTCGCGCAGCGAGGCCAGGCCGGTGTCGGCCAGCACCACGCCGAAGCCGAAGGTCGCGCCGGCCGGGTTCTGCTCGAGCACCGCGATGCGCGCATGCGGCAGGCGCTGCTTGAGCAGGATGGACAGGAACAGCCCCGACGGGCCTCCACCGACGATGATGACCTTCATGGCGACTCCGGGTCGATGGCGAGGGTGTCCATGTCGAACGCGGCGATGCGGCCCGCCAGGCCGCCCGTCAGCGCGCCGTACCAGACGGCGGGCTTGAAGCCCAGCTCCTTGCGCCGGAACCGCAGGCCGGGCGTGCCATCGATGCGGGCGTAGCCGGCCGCGCCCCGGCCCACCGCATAGCCTCGGGCGCGCGCATCGTCCAGCAGCGGGGCGAACTCGGGCACGTCCAGCACGTACACCGACGCCACGCCGGCCGGCCGGTCCACGTCGTCCAGCGCCGCCGCCTTGCGCCGCCACACGGGCTCGATGCCGTCCAGGCGCTCGCCCTGCCCCGCCTCCAGCGCCATCGCGGCCTCCAGCGTACGGGCGGCATCGTCCGCATCGGCCTGGCCGAAGGGCCGCAACTGGGTGGTGATCTCGATGGGGTAGCCGTTGGGATCGTTGAAGTAGATGGACTCGATCACCTCGTGGCGGATCTGGTAGCGCAGCGGGATGCCCGCGGCTTCCACGCGCGCGCGCCACCGCAGCAGCTCGGCCTCGTCCGGCACCCGCCACGCGGTGTGCGTCGCGCGTTCCTGGTAATGGTCGCTCACGCGCAGCTTGTCCGGACGCTGCGTGCCGATGTAGTAGAAGAACGCGATGGTGCTGCCATTGCCGCTGTCGAAGAAGAAGTGCAGGAAGTCGGCATGGTCGCCCGGCCCCCAGCCGCGCGCGGAGATCGCGTGCACCAGCGGCAGGCCGAGCTGGTCGCGGTAGAAGCGCACCGTCTCGGACAGTTTCCAGGTGGGGCGGGCGGTATGGTGCACGCCGTGCAATCGCAGAGGGGAAAGCGCTTCGGTAGTCATGTCGGAAGTTCCTCGTTGCTGGGCGCGGCCTGCGCCAGGATGGCGGCGATCCGTTCCCGCAGGATCTGCTTGCTGAGCTTGCCGGAGGCCGAGAGCGGGAAATCCGCCAGGACCTCGATGCGTTCGGGCCACTTGAACTTGGCCAGCCCCTCGCCATGCAGGAAGCGGCCCAGTTCCTCGACGTCCGGCGCGTGCGCCGACGGCCGGAGCGTGGCGAACAGGCAGGCCTTTTCGCCGTAGACGGGATCGGGCATGCCGACCAGCGCGCAGTTCAGGATGGCGGGATGGCGGCTGACGACGCCTTCGACTTCCTCGGCGTTGATCTTCTCGCCGCCCCGGTCGATCACGTCCTTGATGCGGCCCTGGAAGAAGTAGTAGCGCCGCCCGTCCTCGATCCGGCTGGACATCAGGTCGCCCGAACGGTAATGGCCGTCCGCCGTGAAGCGGTGCGCATCCTCGGCGGCGGACTTGTAGTAGCCCTGGATGGTGTACGGGCCGCGGAACAGCGCTTCGCCGATCTCGCCGTCGGCCACCGGCTCTTCCGTGCCGGGGCGCACGATCTTCACTTCGTCGTGCTCGGATACCGGCCGGCCCACCGAACCGTCGTTCAGATGGGGCGGATCGTCTTCGCGCGTGAACATGATCACGCCTTCGGTCATGCCGAAGATGTGCCGTGCCGGCGATCCCGTCAGCCGCGCCATGCCGCCCGCGTTCTTCGAGGTGATGAAACGCCGGCGCGCCTTCTCGCGCTCGTCCGCCAGGGCCAGTTCTGGCGCGATGCGCGTCAGGATGGGACCCGGCGCGCCGAACCACGTGGGGCGATGGTCCCGGACCAGCGCACGCAGCGTTTCCTCGCCCAGGTCAGGGGCTACCGTGATCGCGCCGCCGCACAGCAGGAAGGGGCCGAAGCAGCAGCCCATGTTGAGGTTGTGCATGTACGGCGTGGGGAAGAACAGCACGTCGTCGCGGGTGTAGCCGTTGCAGGCGGCGACGGCCCGCATGTTGTACACGTATTCGCTCTGGAAGCGGGGGATGATCTTGGGCACGCCGGTCGTGCCGCCGGACAGCTGGAATACCGCGACCTGCCATGGGTCGTGCTCGATGTCCGCCAGCATCGCCCTGGCGCGCTCCCAGGGCATGGCATCGATCAGTTGGCGCAGCCCGTGCGCGCCGGCGCGCGGCTCGCCCCGCGCCTGCACGATGTGGCGCAGCGTGGGCACGGCTTCCTGCATCTCGCGCGCGAAGGCCACGTCGTCGAACCGGGCGTCGTCGCCCTGGACGAGATGCAGGCGGGCATCGGCCAGCTTCGCCAGGTAGCTCACTTCCAGTTTGCGGAAGGCCTGCAGGGCACAGATGGGAATCAGGCCGGCCTTCAGGCAGGCCAGGAAGGCCACCAGCAATTCGGCGCAATTGCCGCTCTGCAGCAGCACGCGGTCATGCCGGACCAGCCCCAGCGCCAGCATGGCGGCGCCCAGCCGGTCGCTGTCGCGGTCCAGGTCGCGGTAGCTCATCCTTAGCTGCGGCCCGACCAGCGCCAACCGGTCGGCATGCAGTGCGAGCGAGCGCGCGAACGCGCCAGCCAGCGTCTCGCCGCCCAGCAGTCCCAGCCGCGCGTAGCGGCGCAGGCGATCGGCATCGGGATAGCGCACGCCCTCGAGCCGGACCCTTGGTTCCACGTTCATCATGTCTGCGTCCATGTCATGCTTGAGCTGGGGCCTAGGCCATTTTTTCGCGCAGCCATTCGCCGACCGCGCGCCCGGCGATACGCTGGCCGGGCTCCTCGCCCGGGGCCAGCGCCAGGCCATGATGATTGCCGCGCACGCGCACGTGGCGCTTGTCGGCCGCCCCGATCTGCTCGTGGATCTTCCGTATGTCGGCCGGAAAGGTGCACTGGTCGCCGGTGTACTCCACCAGCAGCGTGGGCTGGGTGATGGCGCCCGCGGTCTTCTCCAGCGAAGCGTTGGACGACAGTCCCGACCAGGTGGACAGCCACGACTCGGGCGTGACCACCCGGGCGAATCCCACGCTGCCCCAGTTCGAGACCAGCGGACTCCTGCCCCACAACGATCCGGTCCTGCGGTCCGACGGATCGATGGAAATGTCCCACGAACGCAGGTCCGCGTCGGTGCGCCACACCTGGAAGATGGGCGCGTGCGCCGCGATCCGCTGCTCGGCCATCGACGCCCCGCCCGCCTTGACCTTCGCCCTGGCCTCGGCCTTGCGCCGCAGCATCTGCCGCGCGCGGGCATCGATGCGGGCGACGCGCTCGGCCTGGGCGGCACGGTAGCGCTGGACGAATGCGGGATCGTAGGACGCGGCGCCCGTCTCGGCATCGTAGCCGTTGTCCCGTGAGAAGGGATCCAGCGCGGGATCGGTCTCCAGGGGATCGTCCTCCGACACCACGGAAGGATCGATGCCCGCCATCAGCAGCCTTCCCTGCCCGGGATGCGGGGACAGCAGGATCATGCCGTCGGCGCGCGGCATCTCCAGCTCGGCCAGGGCGGTGGGCCGCCCTCCCGGGGTGCGGGCAATGCGCTGCCCGGCCGGCAGCGACGACTGCTGGTTGTACAGCGTGTACAGGCCGGCGCCGCCCGAGTTGCCCAAGAGCACGATGTTCTCGTAGCCCAGCGAACGCAGGTGCGCCATGCCGGCCGCCACGTCGAACAAGGCCACCTCATGCTCGAGCCGCAGGTCGTTGCCGATGGAACGCGATCCCTGCACCCAGCAGGCGCAGCCGGCGTCCAGCACATGAGGCACCATATAGTGCGTCACCGCCATTTCCCGCGGATGCATCAGCGACACGACCGTCTTGCCCGACTCGGCCGTGGTGAACAGGAAACCCAGTGTGCGCTGGCCGTCGGCCGTGCCCAACGCGTAGGGCACCACCTGGTAAGGCCGGCTCATCAGCCGTGGGTCCCACGACGCGCCTCTCATGCCGGCCGTGACGACCGGCTTGTCGGTAGTGGCCAAGGCAGTCTCCTCGAATTAAATATCACCCTGTCAATTAAATTATGCTTTATTTGATATCATGTCAATTATTTTCATCGTATGGCGATTCACCTTGTTACAGGCCCCATGATGGAGCGTGTATAGACTCGTTGTTCGAGCACCACGAGGTGATGCCTTGAGCTTCTCAGCCATGGACTCGGCCCGACTCCAGGCCGGGGAAAAAGAGCCCGGGACGGGCGAGACGGCAATGGGGGTCGGAAGCGATACGGACATCAGCTTCCGTATGTTCGTCAATGCCATCGAAGACTATGCGATCTTCATGCTGTCCCCCGACGGACGGGTGAGGACCTGGAACGCCGGCGCGGCCAAGATCAAGGGTTATGAAGCCGACGAAATCCTGGGCAAGCATTTTTCGGTCTTCTATAACGCCGAGGCCGTGGCGCGGGGCTGGCCGCGCTACGAGCTGGAAGAAGCCGCCCTGCATGGCCGCTTCGAGGACGAGGGCTGGCGCGTGCGCAAGGACGGCTCGACCTTCTGGGCCAATGTCGTCATTACCGCGCTGCGGGACGAGTCCGGCACCCTCAAGGGCTACGTCAAGATCACCCGGGACCTGAGCGAACGCCGCCGCCAGACCGAGGCGCTGCGGCAGAGCGAGGAACGGTTCAGGCTGCTGCTCGAAGGCGTGGAAGGCTACGCGATCTACATGCTCGACACCGAAGGCATGATCACGAGCTGGAACACCGGCGCCACGCAGATCACCGGCTACCGGCGGGACGAAGTCATCGGCCGGCACTTCTCCATGTTCCATCCCGCCGACGACGCGTCCCCCGAGAGCCCCGACCGGGTGCTGCGCATCGCCCAGGCCGAGGGCCGCTATGAAGAGGAAGGCTGGCGCCAGCGCAAGGACGCCTCGTTGTTCTGGGCGAACGTGACCACCACCGCCGTCTACGACGAGGCCGACCAGTTGCAGGGCTACGCCAAGATCATGCGCGACATGAGCGAGCGCAAGCGCCTGGAGGAACTGGAGCTGGCCAACCGGCGCATGAGCGAGTTCCTGGCCACCCTGGGCCATGAGCTGCGCAACCCGCTCGCCCCGGTGCGCAACGCCATCGGCATCCTGCAGAAGGACCTGGACATCGACCCCACCGTGGCCCGCTGCCGCGACATGATCGATCGCCAGATCACGCACCTGGCCCGGCTGGTCGACGACCTGCTGGACATCGGCCGCATCACCTCCGGCAAGATCGAGCTGCGCCTGGCGCCGGTGGACATGCGCACCATCATCGAACGCAGCATCGAATCGTCGCGTTTCCACACCGATGCCCGCGAACAGCGGATCGACGTGGACCTTCCCGCCGAGCCGCTGATGGTGAAGGGCGACATGACGCGGCTGGTGCAGGTGCTGCACAACCTGCTGCACAACGCCTCCAAGTTCTCGCCCCCGGGCACGGCCATCACCATACGCGCCTCCCGGCAAGGCCGGTCGGCGCTGATCGAGGTGGCCGACCAGGGCCGCGGCATGCCGGAACAGGCCCTGGATGCGGTCTTCCAGTTGTTCGTACAGGAAGACCGCGAGACCAACCCCACCGACAGCGGACTGGGCATAGGGTTGACGCTGTGCCGGTCGCTGGTACGCATGCACGGCGGCGCCATTTCCGCGTCCAGCCCCGGGCCCGGCCTCGGCAGCACGTTCACGGTCCGCCTGCCCCTGGACGAGCCGGCGCCGCCCGCGCGGGCCATGGCCACCAGCTCGCGCCGGACGTCGACCGCCAGGCGCATCCTGGTGCTGGACGACAACCGTGACTCGGCGGACAGCCTGGCCATGCTGCTGGAGATCAACGGCCACCAGGCGCGTCCGCTGTACACGGCGGAAGCCGCGCTGCGCATGGCGCCCAGCTTCCAGCCGCACATCGTCTTCATCGACCTGGCCATGCCCACCATGGACGGCTTCGCGGCGCTGCGGGCCCTGAAGGCCATCCCGCAACTGGCGCACACCGTCTTCATCGCCATGACCGGCTATGGGCAGGAAGAAGACAGGCAGCGCACGGCGCGAGCCGGCTTCGACATGCACCTGGTCAAGCCGCTGGACGTCTCCCAACTCGGACCCATTGTCGACGGGGTCGAGCCTGCCGTACCATCCGACGCTCCACCCAGCGCACCCGACGATGCAGGAACTTGCGATGAACAATGAACTTGTCTTCTACACCCACCCGATGTCCCGCGGCCGCATCGCGCGCTGGATGCTCGAAGAGGTCGGCCAGCCCTACCGTACCGAGGTGCTGGATTTCGCCACGACCATGAAGGGTCCGGAGTACCTGGCCATCAACCCCATGGGCAAGGTGCCCGCCATCCGCCACGGCGACGCCGTGGTCACCGAATCCGCGGCGATCTGCGCCTACCTGGCCGATGCCTTCCCGCAGGCGCAGCTCGCCCCGCCCCCGCACAGTCCGCTGCGCGGCGCCTACTACCGCTGGCTGTTCTTCTGTGCCGGCCCCGTGGAAGCGGCGGTCACCAACCAGGCACTGGGCATCAGCGTGCCGGAAGACCGGCGGCGCATGGTGGGCTACGGCTCGCTGGCCGAGGTGCTGGACGTGCTGGAGACGGCCGTGGCCGGCGAAGGCTACGTGGCGGGCGACGGTTTCACCGCGGCCGACGTCTACGTGGGCTCGCAGCTGGCCTGGGGCATGATGTTCGGCACGATAGAGAAGCGGCCGGCCTACCAGCGCTACGTGCAGCGCCTGACCAGCCGCCCGGCGGCGGTCCGCGCCCAGCGGATCGACGACGAGCTGGGCGCGGCCCTCCAGGCCGGCAAGGCCGGCTGACGGCAGCTAGCGCGCCACGTGCAGGAAATGCCGGTGGCGCTCGTACTGGTCCAGGATGTCGCCGATCACGGCGTCGCGGCTCCACCCCATGATGTCGTAGTCCTGGCCGCCCTCGCGCAGGTGGACCTCGGCCCGGAAGTACTTGCGCCCTTCTTCGTCGCGCACCTCGGCGGCGGTCAGGCCGGGACGCACGAAGGACTCCGGCCGCACGGCGTAGGAAAAATCCAGGGCCTCCTGGTGCACCACCTCCAGCGCCACCTCGCCTTCCTCGCCGTCGCGCACCCGCGCCTCGTAGCCCAGCTTCTGCAACTCCTCGACCACCGCCTCCATGGCCGGCCGCACCACGTCCGACAGGAAACGCAGCACATGGGCGCGGCGCGGCATCATGACCATGTTGCGCAGCCGCGATTCCCACGGCTCGCCGCCACCCGCCGGCCGTGAAAGCGCCAGCGACTGATGGTGGATGCGGCGCTTGGTGGCATCGAGCTTCAAGGCCTTGAACAACCCCCATACCGAGGCCAGCAGCACGATGGAGAACGGCAGCGCGCTGGCGATGGTCGCGGTCTGCAGCGCCTGCAGCCCGTCGGCCAGCAGCAGCGCCACGGCCACCACGCCGGTCAGCACCGACCAGAAGATGCGCTGCCACACCGGCGTGGACTCGGCGCCGCCCGAGGCCAGCAGGTCCACCACCAGGGCCCCCGAATCGGCCGAGGTCACGAAGAACACCACCACCATCGCGATGGCCAGCATGGAGATCGCGTGGCCCCAGGGATAGTGTTCAAGGAAGGCGAAGAGCGCCAGCGAACTGTCCGCCTTGACGGTGTCGGCCAGGCTGTCCAGGTGTTCGAACAGCACGAGATGGATGGCCGAGCCGCCGAACACCGTCATCCACAGGAAGGTGAAGCCGGTGGGCACCAGCAGCACGCCCATCACGAATTCGCGTATGGTCCTGCCGCGCGAGATGCGGGCGATGAACAGGCCCACGAACGGCGACCAGGCGATCCACCAGCCCCAGTAGAACAGCGTCCAGCCGCCTATCCAGTCCGTGGGGCGGTAGGCGTACAGGTTGAAGGTCTTGGCGACGATGTCCGACAGATAGGCGCCGGTGTTCTGCAGGAAGCTCTGGAACAGGAAGATGGTCGGTCCGACGGCCAGCACGAACAGCAGCAGGATCACGGCCAGGTACAGGTTGAGCTCGGACAGGATGCGGATGCCGCGATCCAGCCCGCTGGCCACCGACAGGGTGGCCAGGCCGCATGCGATGGCGATCAGAATGATCTGGGTGGCCGTGCCGATGGGCGTGCCGAACAGATGGTGCAGGCCGCTGTTGATCTGCGCCACCCCCAGCCCGAGCGAGGTCGCGACGCCGAACACGGTGCTGATGATGGCGAAGATGTCCACCGCGTTGCCCAGCGGACCGTGGATGCGGTCGCCGATGAAGGGGTACAGCGCGGACCGCAGCGTAAGCGGCAGGTTGTGGCGGTAGCTGAAATAGGCCAGGACCAGCGCCACCACCGCGTACAGCGACCAGGCATGGAGTCCCCAGTGGAAGAAGGTGATCTTCATGGCCTCGCGGGCCGCCGCCACCGTGCCCGCCTCGCCCACCGGCGGCGCCACCAGGTGCATGACGGGCTCGGCCACGCCGAAGAACATCAGGCCTATGCCCATGCCGGCCGAGAACAGCATCGCGAACCAGGTGAAGTTCCGGTAGTCGGGTTCGCTGTGGTCGGGACCGAGCTTGATGTTGCCGTAGCGGCTCACGGCCATGAACACGACCGACAGCAGGATGATGGCCACCGCCAGGATGTAGAACCAGCTCGCGTTGGTCAGTATCCACCGCTGTATCGTGTCGAAGACGTCCCCGACGATGCGCGGGGCGGAGACGGCGCAGACCACCAGCGCTAGGATGAAAGCGGCCGCGGTGAAGAACACTGGGCGATCTATCGTTGTTTTCATGAGGACTCCCCGTTGAACATGCATGCGCGCGCCAGGAACGCGCGCGGCGGGTATCGCCTGCCCCGCATTTTTTCACCCCTGGCCCCTTCCAGGCAAACGCCGTGCGTTAACCAGTTAACCGACAGCCCCGCGGTCCCCCCGCAGAATGGCGTCATTCAAGGTGGAGACTTGCGATGACTATCCTGCGTACCGCACTGGCCGCGCTGCTGGCCCTGGCCGCGACGCCCCCGGCCGCGGCGGCCGATTTCCCGGCCCACCCCATCAATCTGATCGTTCCTTTCGCCGCGGGCGGCACCACCGACCTGCTGGCCCGCACCGTGGCCGGCGGCATGAGCCGGCAACTGGGCCAGGCGGTGGTCGTCATCAACCGCCCGGGCGCCGGCACGGTGGTGGCCGCGCAATCGGTGGCCAAGGCGCCGGCCGACGGCTACACGCTGCTGGTTGCCAGCAACGCCACCCTGGCGATCAATCCCCTGCTGATGAAGGACGTGGGCTACTCGCCCACCGACTCCTTCGGCCACGTCTCGCTGCTGGGCACCGTGCCCAACGTGGTGGTCGCCCGCCCCGATGCCCCGTGGACCACCCTGGTCCAGGCGCTGGACCAGGCGCGCGAGCGCCCCAAGGGCCTGGCCTATGGCTCCATGGGCGCCGGCACCTCGAACCACATCGGCATGGAGCTGGTGGGCCTGCAACGGTCGGCCACCCTGCTGCACGTGCCCTACAAGGGCAGCGCGCCGGCGCTGGTGGACCTGATGGGCGGCAACGTCGACGTGGTGGTGGACACGCTGGCCGCCACGCTGCCGCAGGTGCGCGCCGGCAAGCTCAAGGCCCTTGCCATCCTGAGCGCCAAACGATCGCCGCTGGCGCCCGAGATCGGCACCGCGCAGGAGCAGGGCGCGGGCGAGGTCGACCTGTATTCGTGGTTCGGCATCGTCGCGCCCGCCGGCACGCCGGCTCCGGTAGTCGAGCGCCTGAACGCCGCCGTGCGCGCGGCGCTGGCCGATCCCGGCGTCGCGGCGACCCTGAAGCAGGCCGCCATCGAGCCCGCGGGCTCGACACCGGCCCGGTTCGCCGAGTTCGCCGCGCGCCAGCGCGAGCTGTATGCCCGTATCATCGAACGCACCCGGATCACGCTCAACTGACGCCCGCCATGCACCCCTACGTCTCGTTCATCAATCCCGACCGCCTGCCCGCCCCGAACGGCTTCACCCACGTCGCCATCGCCCCGGTGGACCGGCTGATCGTCGTCTCGGGCCAGGTGGCCTACGCGCCCGACGGCAGCATCGTCGGCAAGGGCGACCTGGCCGCCCAGACCCGGCAGGTGTTCGAGAACCTGGCGACGGCGCTCGAGGCCGCCGGTTCGGCGCTGGCCTATGCGGTCAAGCTCAACTACTTCGTGCGCGACCTGACCGAGGAAGCGGTGGCGACCATACGGCGCGTGCGCGCACCGTACCTGGACGCGGACCGGCCGCCGGCCAGCACGCTGGTGGGCGTAGCCGCGCTGGCCAAGCCCGACCTGCTGCTGGAGGTCGAGTGCCTGGCGCTGCTGCCGCCTCAGTACCCGTCCGAATAAAGCCGGGCCAGCCTGGCCACGTCGGGCACGCGCAGCCCGCCGCGCCTGCGCAGCACCAGGCCCGCGCGCTCCAGGGCGGCCAGCCGCAGGCTGGCCCAGGTGCGGCTGATGCCTGCCATCTTGGCCAGGTCCGCGCGCGTCACGCCCGCTATCTCGGCGCCATGCCCGTCGTAGCCGGGGTCGGCCAGCGCCAGATCGTGCAGGATGCGCGCCAGTTTCGCCGTGGCCGAATCCAGCACCCTGGGGCCGGCTCGCGCGATGCTGTGGGTCGCCAGCATGGCGGCCACGCGCGCCACGTTGATGGCGAAAACGGGCACGGCTTCCATCAGCGCAAGCAGGTCTGCCCGCTCCATGGCCAGCAACGACGCCGGCTCCAGCGCCTCGCACGAGATCGCGCGGGGCTGGTCCAGCAGCGTGCTCAGCAGCCCCAGGGTCTGCCCGGACGTCCAGACGGCGGTCGTGAACTCCTCGCCCGACGGCGCCAAATGATAGGTGCGCAACCGGCCCGCCCGTATCACCCACAGGCGCGGGCTGGGGTCCCCCTGCGCGAACAGGCCCTGGCCGCGCGCCAGTTCGCGTGCCGTCATGCGGTCGAGCACGGCCCGCGCCTGCGTATCGGACAGGCGCTCGAACAACAGCGAAAAGGCGGTATGGGGCAATGCCATGGCGCATTCTTCTTGCCGCCTGCGGAAAAATCAACCGCACCCGGTTCCCGGGGATTCATTACACTGGCCGCGTAGCAGCACCCTGTCCTGTCGACCCATCGCGGAAACCACGATGCTTCAAACGTACGCGGAACGCTTGCTTGCCAATACCCTGAAAGACCTGGTCCGGCGCGGCACGCTGGATGTCACCCTGCCCGGCGGCCGCCGCCTGGCCTTCGGCGACGGCACCTTGCCGCGCGCCGCCATCCGCTTCACCGACACCCGCGCCGTGCTGGCGCTGCTGATGGACCCCGACCTGCGCCTGGGCGAGCTGTTCATGGACCAGCGGCTGGTGGTCGACGAAGGCAGTATCTACGACGTGCTGGAACTGCTGCTGCGCGATGCCGACGCGGTGCGGCCCGGCGTCATGGTGCGCGTGCTGGACGCGATGCGCATGTCGATACGGCGCTTCCTGCAGAACAACCGCCCGGGCCGCGCGCGCGCCAACGTCGCCCACCACTACGACCTGGACGACCGCCTGTACTCGCTGTTCCTGGACGAGCAGCGACAGTATTCCTGCGCCTATTTCGAGCACCCCGGGCAAGACCTGGAATCGGCCCAGCGGGCCAAGCAGCGCCACATCGCGGCCAAGCTGCTGGTCGAGCCCGGCCACCGCGTGCTCGACATCGGCTGCGGCTGGGGCGGCCTGACGCGCTACCTGGTCGAGGTCGCCGGCGCCGGGCACGCCACCGGCATCACGCTGTCCGAGGAACAACTGAAGGGCGCGCGCGAACTGGCCGCCCGCACCGCCCATCCCCAGGCCTACGACTACCGCCTGGAGGACTACCGCGCGACGCCCGGCCGCTTCGACCGTATCGTGTCGGTGGGCATGTTCGAGCACGTGGGCGTGGGCTATCACGACGCCTTCTTCCGCAAATGCCACGAACTGCTGACGGACGACGGCGTGATGCTGTTGCATTTCATCGGCAACTCCGACGTCCCGGACTTCAACAATCCGTGGATAGAGAAGTACATCTTTCCCGGCGGCCACATCCCGTCGCTGTCGGAATTCACGCCCGCCATCGAACGCTCGGGCCTGGTCGTCACCGACATCGAGGTGCTGCGCCTGCACTACGCCAGCACGCTGCGCATCTGGCGCGAGCGCTTCCTGGCGCGCCGGGCCGAGGCCGTGGCGCTGTACGACGAACGCTTCGCCCGCATGTGGGAGTACTACCTGTCGATGTCGGAGACGGCGTTCCGCTACCAGGACATCGCCATCTTCCAGGTGCAACTGGCCAGGCGCCAGGAAAGCGTGCCGCTGACGCGGGACTACGTGGGCGAGCGGGAAGCCCGGCTGCGGGAAGCCGAGGCGCGCGCGGTCCTGCCGGGCCTCACGCCTTCAGGAACATGAACGCACTCATCGACACGCCCACCAGCACCACGATGGCCCGCATCACGACGGCGGGCACGCGGCGCGCCAACCGTGCGCCCGCGAATCCGCCCACCGTCGCGCCCACGGCCATCACGCCCGCCTCGCGCCATTGCACGAGCCCGCCGGCCACGTAGACCACGACGGCCACCACGGTCAGCACGCCGGACAGCAGGTTCTTGAGCCCATTGAGGGCGCTGAAATCGCCGCGCTTGGACATCCCGAACAGGGCCAGCAGCATGATGCCCACGCCGCCGTTGAAGTAGCCGCCATACAGGCTGACGGCGAAGAGGCCCGCCGCCGCCGCACCGGAAGACAACATCCGCCCGCGCGCCGCCCTCAGCATGATGGGCGCGCACAGGAACAGGGCGGTGGCGAACAGCAGCAGCCAGGGCGCCACGTTCCGGAAGACGGCGCCCGAGGTCCACAGCAACAGCAGTGCCCCCGCGCTCCCGCCCGCCAGCGCGATGCCCGACAGGCCCGCGAGCGAGCCGGATTCCGACCGCGCGATGTCGCGCCGCAGCGCCCAGGCGCCGGTCACATAGCCGGGCAGCAGCGCCAGCGTGCCGGTGGCGTTGGCAACCGCCGCGGGCATGCCCACGGAGACCAGGGCCGGGAGCGTGAGGAAGCTTCCCCCGCCCGCCGCGGCGTTGAGCATGCCCGCGCCGAAGGCGGCCGCCAACAGCAGCAGTTCCGACATGTATCCCCCCGGATCACCTGAGGCGCAGGCTGCGCAGCGGCGCGACGGCGCGCATGTCCACGCGCGGGTCGCGGCCGCTCGCCACGTCGGCGATGATGCGTCCGGTCAGCGCGGCCAGCGTCACGCCCAGATGGCCATGGCCGTAGGCCAGCAGGACGTGGGGCGCGGCCGGGGCCGTCCCCAGGATGGGACGGCTGTCGGGCACGGAAGGGCGCGGCCCCACCCATTTCGATACCGGTTCGGCATCCACCCCCTGGACGAAGCGTTCGAGTCCGTCGAACACCGGCGCCGCGCGCACGTGATCGGCCGGAGCATCGGCGTGCGTGAATTCCGCGACGCTCGCCATCCGGATGCCCGCCGCCATGGGCGTCAGCGCGACCTTGCGTTCCACCATCAGCACCGGCATGCGCAGCGGACTGCTGCCCGGCGCCAGCATGACGTGATAGCCGCGCTCGGCCACCAGCGGAATGTCCACGCCCAGCCCCCGCGCCAGCCGGTGGGACCAGGCGCCGGCGGCCAGCACCACGCGGTCGGCGCGCAGGCGCCCGTCCCGGGTCAGCACGCCACCGGCATCGATGCCGGTGGCCTGGGCGCGCACGATGCGCCCGCCCAGCGCCTCGACCCGGGCGGCCAGGCGCCGGGCCAGCATCAGTGTATCGGTGACGTATCCCATTCCCGGTATCGACATCGCGCCGCCGATGCGATCGGTCAGCGCGGGCTCCATGGCCCGCGCCTCGTCCACGTCGAGCGGCGTGCACGCGACCCCCAGGCTGCGCCGCAGCTCGTAGGCCCCCTGTGCCGCGCGCAGCGCCGCCTGCGACCCGAACACGTGCAGGGCGCCGGACCGGCGCACCAGGTCGTTGCCGCCGATGTCGTCCAGCACGGGCTGCCAGGCCTCCCAGGCCTGCGCCAGCATCGCGGCCGTGGCATGGGTCCCGACGCGCGCGCGCTCGGCGGTGCCCTGGGCGATGAAGCGTGCGAACCACGGGAGATGCCGGGCGGCATAGCCGGGCCGCACAATCAGCGGGCCCCGGGGATCGCGCAGCATCCGGACCGTCTGCCCCAGTATGCCGGGCGTGGCCTGCGGGAAGATGGAAGCGATGGCGATGTGGGCGGCGTTGCCGAAGCTCGCGCCCTCGCCCACGCCGCCGCGATCGATGACCGTCACGTCGTATCCGTCGCGCTGCAGGGCATGGGCGCAAGCCAGGCCCACCAGCCCCGCGCCCAGCACCACGATCGAACCGCGTGCCGATGCGCTCATGCGCCGCCTCCGGGCGCCGGTTCGTTGCGCAAGCCGCCCAGGCTGTCCGCGCGCAGCGCGCGCCACAGCACGCCCGCGGCCAGCACCGTGGCGCCGCGCAGATGGCCCTGGTCCACCAGCGCCCTCGTATCGGCGGGCGTCAGCAGCAGGCGCAGCGCGCTGTCGGGTTCGTCGAAGCCGGCGATCAGGCGCAGCGCGGGAATGCCCCAGGCGGCGAAGTTCGCGTGGTCGCTATTGGACATGAGCGGCAGATGGACGCCCAGGTCGCCTCCGGCCAGCGACGCCCCCGACCGGGCGAACCCGCCCAGCCGTTCGAAGCCCGACGTCAGCGCGGTCAGGCGCGGCGATCCCGCCAGCGAGTCGAGATTGACGTTGAGCGCCATCGCCGCGCGCCGCGCTTGCGGCAGCGCCGCCAGCCACTCGCGCGAGCCGTTCAGCGCCCATTCCTCGGCGCTGAACAGGCACACGGTCAGGCCCCGGCGCATGACGTGCATCCGCGGCGCGAACGCCCGGGCCAGCGCCATGGCCGCCGCCACGCCGGTCGCATTGTCCAGGGCGCTCTCGGCCAGGGGATGGCCGTCGATGTGGGCGGACAGCACCACGCGCTCGTCCGGGTGAGCGGCCTGCCCGGCCGGCAGGTCGAGCACCAGCGTGTCGGTACGCGCCTGCGGCAGGTCTTCGCCGCCGATGCACAGGCGGACGCGCGCCCCGGGCTGCCGCAGCGCCAGCCCGGCCTCGGCCGAGATGCCCATGGCCGGGATGCCCGGCCCGCCCCCGCGTCCCGAGGATCCCGACACCGGGCCTATTCCGGCCTCGGGCTGCACCACCAGCAGCGCGGCGGCGCCCGCCTGCTGCGCCGCGGCCAGCTTGACCCGGCGATGGACCGTCCGGGTGGAAAAGGGGTATTCGTGCTGCACCATCACCGCGTGCCCGCGCACCGCGTCGCCCGCGGCGGTGATCATGTCGGGCGTTCCGCGTCCCAGGTCCAGCACGGGCAGTTCGATGCCCTCTTCCGGCGTGAACGCCGTCCCCAGCAGCGGCACGGCCTCCAGTTGCCGGCCATCGGGCAGGCGCATCAGCACCGCATGGTCGCACCGCCACCCGGCGTAAGGCGTGGACTCGCGCGCGACCGTTCCGAAAACGCTCAATTGCTGTTCGCACCAATCCTGCGCGGCGCGTTCGCTGGCGGTACCCGCCATGCGTCCGCCATGCCGGCACAGGGCCCGGAAATCGGTCCACAACTCCTCGTCCCGCCGAAGGCGCGCGGCGACCTCGTCGAAGGCCGCCTGTTCGGCTGCCTGCGCGCCGATGTCGTCGCGCGTCATGCCAGGTGCTCGCCAAGGAAGTCCAGCGTACGCTGCTGTGCCAGGGCCGCCGATTCCGCGTGGTAGAGGTCGCGCTGATCGCAGTTGAAGCCATGCCCCGTGGCATAGAAATGCACGGCCACCTCGGGCGCGGCCCGGCCCGGCTCCATCATTTTTTCCTTGGACACCAGGTGATCGCGCTCGCCCCAATGCAGCATCATGGGGATGCGCGGCGTCGGCTCGATCACCGTTGGAATGGCGTTGCCGTAGTACGAGACCGCGCACGCGAATCCCGTGCCGCGCCCCGCCGTCACCCATGCCGCGGTGCCGCCCCAGCAGAAGCCGACGATGCCCACCTTGCCCGCCTGGGCCGCGAACGCGCCGGCGGCCTCGATGTCCTTGACCGCATCGTTCCAGTCGATCAGCTTCATCAGGGCCTGCCCCTTGCGGACGTCGTCGTCGCCGTAGCCCAGGTCCAGCCCGGGCTCCACCCGGTCGAAGACACTGGGCGCGATCGCGAGATAACCCCATCCGGCATAGCGGTCGGCCACGCTGCGTATGTGGCTGTTCACGCCGAAGATCTCGGGCAGGATGACGACGCCGGCGCGGGGCGTGCCCGCCGGCCGGGCCACGTAGCCGTCGAATTCGAAACCGTCCGCCGCGGTCAGGCGCATCCGTTCACCACTCATCTTGTATCCTCCTTGTTCTCACGAACACCTGTTGGTGCCGTCCATCAATCCACTTTGATACCGGCCCGCGTGGCCACGTCGCGCCAAGCGGCGAATTCCTTGCTCATCAGGCCGGCGAAGGCCGCCGCGTCGCGCGTCGACGGCGAGATGCCCAGCGCCGCGAAGCGTTCCACGATGGCGGGATCGCGCATGGCCGCCGTCACCGCCTTCGCGATGCGGGCCGAGATGTCGGCGGGCAGCCCCGCCGGCGCGATCAGGCCCCACCAGTTCAGGACGTGCACGCCCTGCACCCCGAGGCGGTCGAAGGTGGGAATCTCGGGAAAATCCTTCAACGGCTCGGGCGAGGCGACGGCCAGCGGCCGCAGGCGGCCGCTCTTGACCAGCGGCATGCCGGAAGCGGTGCTGGTGAAGATGGCATCGACCTGCCCGGCGATCGTCTCGTTCATGGCGGGTCCCGATCCACGATACGGCACGCTCACCAGCGTGGTCTTGGTGCGCAGCTGCAGCAGTTCGGCCGCCAGGTGGCCCAGCGAGCCGGGGCCGGCATTGGCGATGTTCACGGGGCGATCGTGCGCCTGCTTGAGGAACGACGGCAGGTCGGCCGCGCCCGAGGCCGGCACGAACAGCACCAGCGGCGCGGAGCCCACCTGGGCGATGGTGGAGAAATCCTTGGCCACGTCGTAGCCGGGCGACGTCTGGCGCACCGCGGCGTTGAGCACCAGCGCCACGTCGGCCAGCATGATCGTGTAGCCGTCCGGGGCGGATCGCGCCAGCTGCGTGGCGGCGATTGCCGTGTTGGCGCCGGCGCGGTTGATGACGACGACCGATACGCCCAGCTGCTTCTGGAGTTGCGGGGCCAGCGCCCGGACGACGATGTCCGAGGCGCCGCCGGGCGCGTAGGGCACGACGAACTCGATGGGCCTGGAGGGATAGGAATCGGCCAGGGCGGGGGCGGCAGCCACGGCGCCAGCCGCGCCCGCGGTGCAAAGACGGAGAATGGAAAGGACGCGCATGTCACGGACGCCTGGAAGAATGAGAGGCGCCACATTAAGTTCCGCTCCAGGGAGGGTCAAACGAAAACTTCGGGACCCTCATTCCGCCATGGAATACCCCAAATCCAGATGCTTCTGTATGCGCATCTGCGTCGCTTCGGCTTCGGGCAGCATCCAGTCCAGGAACCGGTCCCGGGCGGCGCCATGCCCGGCGCCGGTGGGCAGCACGGCGTGATAGGCGTATCGCGTCCGCACGCATTCGCCCAGGGGCCGCACCAGGCGGCCGCTTTCGAGCTGGTCCAGTACCAGGAACAGCGGGCATATCGCCACGCCCAGCCCGGCCACCACCGCCGGGATCAGCACCGAGAACCCTTCGAACAGCAGGCCGGTGCCGGCGCGAGGCGTCCAGGCGGGCGCCGCCGCCGCGCTCCATTCCCTCCAGTCATAGCCCCGCTGCGCGCGGTGCAGCGCGGGCAGTGCCTGGACCTGCCGCAGCGTGGCGCGCGTGTCCCCCAGCAGATCGGGGCTGGCCACCAGCGCCATTTCGCGCCCCAGCAGGCGGATCGCCCGGGCATCGGGCCATCGTCCGGCGCCGACCCGGACCTCGACGTCGAAGCGCTCGGTCACCGGCGAGAAATCCGGCAGGCGCGGGCGGACCGCCAGGCGCGTGCCGGGCGCACGCTCGCGGAATCCCGGCAGGCGGGGAATGAGCCAGTACGACGCGAAGGCCGGGGACGCGGATATCTCCACCGCGGTGGCGGGCGCCTTTTCCCCGGCTACCTCCTGCGCGATCGCCCTGCCCTCCTGCAGCATGGCCAGCGCATCGCCGGCGTGCGCAAGATAGGCGTGGCCGGCGGGCGTCAGCGCCAGCAGCTTTCCCGAACGCACGAACAGCCGGCAGCCCAGTTGCTCTTCCAGCGCCTGAACCTGCTTGCTGACGGCGCTCTGGGTCAGGCACAGCGTATCGGCCGCGCGGGTGAAGCTGTTGCAGCGGGCGACTTCGATGAACGCGCGCAGGACCGGTATGGAAGGAATGTTCATGGTGTAGGACGCGAGCCGGAAAGCCGCCCCGGGGCCGTCGAACGCAGCCGCGGCGCCGCATAACATTTGCTTATCGATCGCGCCGAGAATTCGATTATGCCCCCGGACGCGAGACGACTCAGAATGGCTCCAGTCTAATCCAGAGCCATCCGGGAGCCTCCGATGCCCGACATCATCGGCGAGTACGTCGACCGCCTCGTCACGGTCGAGATGCGCAACCGCGCAATGAACCACAACATCATCGGCCCGATCTACGACCGGGCGCGCGCCGAAGGCGGCGGACGGCCGATCAGCGCGCGCGCCGCGCAGGCGCTGTTCGACCGCGTGCGGCCCGGCGACCGCGTCCTGATCGTGACCGGCGCCGGCTACGCGCCCGAGGCGCCCAACGGCGAAAGCGACGGCCCGCCCGGCGCGGCGGCCCTCGCCCATGCACTGTTCTGGGGCTTGCAGGCGGTGCCGGTGTTCGTGACCGAACCCTGCCACGCCCCCCCGGTCGTGGCCAGCAGCCAGGCCGCGGGCATCATGGTGCGCGACTACGCGCTGTGCCGCGACCGCAGGATGGGCGCGGCGCTGTCCACCTCGCCCGAGCGGCAGGACGAAGTACCGGGCTGGGCCGCGGCGCTGCTGGACGACTGCCAGCCCCGGGCCATCGTGTCGATCGAACGCCTGGGGCCCAACGAGCACGGGCTGATCCACTATTCCACGGGCGTGCGGCCGCAGGAGTGCGTCGACCTCTCGCCGCTCTTCACGCAGGCCGCGCGGCGCGGGATCCTGTCCATCGGCATCGGCGACAACGGCAACGAGATCGGCTTTGGCCGGATCTTCGACTTCATGAAGTCCTTCCACCCCTACGGCCGGCGTTGCCAGTACGAAGGGGGGGTGGGCGTGCCCACCACCGTCGCCACCGACATCTTCCTGCCGGCCTCGATCTCCAACTGGGGCGCCTACGGCCTCTGCGCCATGCTGGCCTTCCTGTGCCGCCGGCTCGACGTCCTGCATACGCCGGCCATCGAACGCGACGTCCTGCGCGCCTGCCTGGACGCGGGTGGCTGGGAGATGCGCTATTGCACCTCGCGCTTCATCGTCGACGGCACCGAGGGCGAGAGCTCGATGGCGATCATCCAGCTTCTGCGCGACATGGTGCGCGTCAACATCGCGCCGCCCGACCGCGGGCTGTCCCACGGCACGCTCGACCGCTAGATTTCCCTACTTCGGAGAACCGACATGTCCGCTTCGTTCAGGCGCATCGCCGCCTGCCTTTCCCTCGCGCTGGGCGCGCTCGGCCCCGCCCACGCCCAGTCGCCCGCGGCCTCCTCCGGCCGGCCGCTGCGCATCGTCGTTCCCTACGCCTCGGGCGGCCTGGCCGACATCACGGCGCGGCTGTTGTCCGAGCACCTGGCCGCGCGGCTGCACCAGCCCGTGGTGGTGGAAAACAAGCCGGGCGCCAACGGCGCCATCGGCACCGCCCAGGTCGCCAAGGCCGCGCCCGACGGCAACACGCTGGTGTACGTCGTCAGCTCGCACGTCTTCGGCCGCGCCCTCATCCCCGACCTGCCGTTCGATCCCATCAAGGATTTCGCGCCCGTCACGCTGGCGACGCGCACCGCGATGGTGCTGGTGGCCTCGCCCTCGCTGCCGGTGAACAACGTGCCGGAACTGGTGGCCTACGTGCGCGCCCGGCCGAACCAGCTCGCCTTCGCCTCGGCCGGCAACGGCAGCAACGTCCACGTCTTCGGCCAGTGGTTCGCCGACCTGGCCGGGCTCAAGATGACCCACGTTCCCTACAAGGGCAGCGCGGCGGCGCACATGGACCTCATCGCGGGCCGCACGCAGATCGTGTTCGATACGCTGGGCGCGGTGCAGCCGCACGTGGCCGCGGGCAACCTCAAGATCCTGGCCGCCGGCGCCGAACGGCTCCCGAAGTATCCGGACATCCCCACGGTGGCCGAGGCCGGCTATCCCGGATTCCGCGCGGAGTCCTGGGGCGCCGTGCTGGCGCCCGCCGGCACCCCTGCCGCCCGCATCGACCAGCTCAATCGCGAGATCGTCGCGGCACTGAACCTGCCGGAGGTCCGCAAGCGCCTCGAGGACGCCGGCGCGCAGGTGGTCGGCAGCACGCCCGCCGAACTGGGCCAGACCCTGGTGGCCGAGGAGAAGAAATACGGAGATCTGATCCGCCGCATGGGGATACGGCTCGAATGACCCGGAAACCAGAAGGAGCATGTCCATGAAGGCCGTTTCCCTGTACGCGCCCTATGGCTGGAAGGCGAAGATCGGCCTGATCGTCCCATCCACCAACACCATCAACGAACCCGAGTTCTGGCGCATGGCGCCCGAGGGCGTGGGAGTGTTCACGGCCCGGGCCATGCTGCTGGGCAGCATGACCCAGGAATCCTACGTCGCCATGGCCGAAGCGACCCGGACGGCTGCGGACCAGCTGGCCACGGCCGAGGTCGACATCGTCGCCTACGGCTGCACCTCCGGGTCGTTCATGTGCCCCATGTCCGAGATCGTGGCGGACATACGCCAGCGGGCAGGCGCGCCGGCGCTGGCCGCCTCGGGGGCCGTGGTCGCCGCGCTGCGGGCGCTGGGCGTGCGCAACGTGGCCGTGGCCACGCCCTACGTGGAATTCGTCAACCGGCGCGAGCGGGAATTCCTGGAGGAGTACGGCTTCCGCGTGGCCTCGCTGCACGGCCTGGAACTGGGAGAGACGCAGGAGGAACGCCGCGGCATCGGCCGGGTCCCTCCCGAGGCCCTCTACCGGCTGGCCCGCCTGGCCGACCGCCCCGAGGCGGACGCCGTGTTCATTTCCTGCACCAACCTGGCTTCGCTGGGCGTGGTGGCGGCCCTGGAACGCGACCTGGGCAAGCCCGTCATCACCAGCAACCAGGCCTGCTTCTGGGCATGCCTGCGGCGCCTGGGGCTGAACGATGCGATCGGGGGCCATGGAAGGCTGCTCGAATCGTGCCTCGCGCCTATCGACGATTCGGCCTTCGAAGTATGATCGGCGCGTCCGAGCATCGATAACCGCATCGCCACCTTGGCACGCCCGCTGAACTTCCGCCAGCTCGAAGCATTCCGCGCCGTCATTCTGACCGGCAGCATGACGGCCGCCGGCCACGCGATGTCCATTTCGCAGCCCGCGGTCTCGCGGCTGATCCACGATCTCGAGCACGAGCTCAGGCTGGTGCTGTTCCAGCGCCAGGGCATACAGATCATTGCGACCGAAGCGGCGGTCCGGCTGTACAGCGAGGTGGAACGGCACTTCTCGGGCGCCGACCGGATCCGCGAGGCCGCGCGCGCGATCCGGCTGTCGACGGCCGGCTATCTGCACGTGGGGACGATGCCGAACCTCGCCTCGCATTGCCTGCCCGAGGCCATCGGCCTGCTGCTGCGGCACCACCCCGACGTCGTCGTTTCCGTCCATCCCGACAGCTCGATCAACCTCGTTTCCATGCTGCTCCACGCGCAGCTGGACATCGTGTTCGGCACGCTGCCGCCCGATCCGAGCGGACTGGAACACGACCCCTTTCCCTCGACCCAGGCGGTCTGCGTCATGCCTGCCGCCCATCCTCTCGCGCGCAAGAAACGGGTCACGGTCAACGATCTCGACGGCCAGGACTTCGTCGCGCTGGGCCAGGCGAGCCGCCAGCGCATCCAGCTCAACAATGCGATGCTGGCGGCCGGGGTACGGCCCAACATCCGCGTCGAGACCATGCACTCGTCCTCGGTGATCGGCTATGTGAGCCGCGGGATAGGGATCGCGGTCATCGATCCCATCGCCGTCATCGGCCACCACACGCCCAAGGTCGCCATCCGCCCCTTCACCCCTACGATATCGCTGGACTTCTCGGCCGTTTACCGCCGCAACGTGCCCCGGCCGGATGCCGCCGCCGCGCTTACCCGGGCGCTCGGGCAGGTGGTGCAGGAGAAGCTGGGGCAACTGGGCGCCGGGATCCCTGCGCGCCGCCCGCCGCGTGACGGGCAAGGATTAAAATGACGGCCCCCCTCCCTAGATAGTCCCAGTCCAGATCATGTCCGAAGGCTTCACCACCCGCATCCTGCATAGCGACCGCCGCGGCTCGGTCGAGCATGGCGCCCTGCACAAACCCATGCACACCGCCTCCGCCTTCGGCTATGGCGACGCGCAAACCCTGGTCGACGTGTTCCAGGGCCGCAATCCGGGATACTCGTACGGCCGCCAGGGCAACCCCACCACCGCCGCGCTCGAGGCCAAGATCACCGAGATGGAGGACGGCATCGGCACCGTCTCCTTCTCGACCGGCATGGCCGCCATCGCCGCGGTGCTGACCACTCTGCTGCGCGAAGGCGACCACGTGGTCTCCAGCGGCTTCCTGTTCGGCAATACCAACAGCCTGTTCGCGACGATGAAGGGGCTGGGCGTGGAAATCGACTTCGTCGATGCCACCGACGCCGCCAACGTCGAGCGGGCGCTGCGCCCCAACACCCGCCTGGTGTTCGTCGAGACCATCGCCAATCCCCGCACGCAGGTGGCCGCGCTGGCCGAGATCGGCGTGCTGTGCAAGGCCCGCGGCGTGCTGTACGTGGTCGACAACACCATGACCTCGCCCTACCTGTTCCGTCCCAAGGCGGTCCAGGCCGACCTGAGCATCAACTCGCTCACCAAGTACATCTGCGGCCACGGCAACGCGCTGGGCGGCGCGGTCACGGACACCGGGCTGTTCGACTGGACCGCCTATCCCAACATCAGCCCGTCGTACCGCAACACCAAGCCGGCCATGCAGGGCCTGCAGCAGATCAAGAAGAAGGGCCTGCGCGACATGGGCGCCAC
Organism: Pigmentiphaga sp. NML030171; assembly: GCF_002188635.1. GTDB lineage: Bacteria > Pseudomonadota > Gammaproteobacteria > Burkholderiales > Burkholderiaceae_B > Pigmentiphaga > Pigmentiphaga daeguensis. The sequence goes on from NZ_NINX01000025.1 coordinate 86,182, forward strand.
CCTGGGTTCGGAGGCCGCCCACCGCATCGCGGCCGGCGCCGAGACCCTCAGCCTGCGCATGGAGCGCGCCTGCTCGACCGCCGCCGCGCTGGCCGCGCAACTGGCCGCCCATCCCAAGGTCAAGCGCGTCTATCACCCCAGCCTGCCCGACCACCCGCAGCACGAGCGCGCGCGCGCCCTGTTCAAGCGCGGCGGCGCCTTGCTGGCCTTCGAGCTGCTGGACGGAATCGATCCGGTGCATTTCCAGAACCAGTTGCGCGTGGTCATCTCGGCCACCCACCTGGGCGACAACCGCACGCTGGCCATCCCGGTGGCACAGACCATCTATTGGGAAATGGGCCCCGAGCGGCGGCGGGAGATGGACATCGCCGATTCGCTGATACGCGTTTCGGTCGGCATCGAGGATCCCGAGGACCTGCTGGGCGACTTCGCCCAGGCCTGCGACGCCGTCTAGGGCCTGGTCCCGCTAAAAGGAGGCTCGCCGGGAACGGGCCGCTGGCCCGCGGCGTCTTCGTTCACGCCGCGTATCGCCGCGATCAGCGTCGCGGCCCGGTAGGGCTTGGTCACGTGGGCCTGGAAACCGCTTGCGAGCGCCCGCCTGCGGTCATCCTCGCGCGCCAGGGCGGTCACCGCCACCGCGCGCAAGGCCGCGCCGTCCAGGCCCATGCCCTTGCGCACCGACTCGATCAACTGATAGCCATCCATGCCCGGCATGCCTATGTCGGCCACCAGCGCGGAATAGAAACCGGCCCCGCGCTCGGCCAGTTCCTCGAGCGCGGCGTAGGCCGAGGTCACGCCCGTGACCTCGGCGCCGTACTCGCGCAGCAGGTGGGTCAGGTACTCCAGCATGTCCGGCTGGTCCTCCACGGCCAGGATGAGCTGGCCCGCCAGGCTGTCGGCATGCAGCAGGTCCCCCTTCTCGCCCTGGATGTCGCCGGTCTCGGAAGCGATGAGCGGCGACCGGTACACGGGCAGGCTGACCGTGAAGCAGGCGCCGCGGTTCATGCCCTCGCTCTCGGCCCACACTTCGCCGCCGTGCATTTCCACCAGCTGCTTGACGATGGACAGGCCCAGCCCCAGGCCGCCGTAGCGCCGCGAGGTCGAACCGTCGGCCTGGCGGAAGCGGTCGAACAGGTGGGGCAGGAAATCGGGCTCGATGCCCACGCCGCTGTCGGCCACCGAGATCTCGAACCGCGTATCGGTACGGCGAGCCGCGATGCTGATCCGGCCGTTGGGCGGCGTGAACTTGATCGCGTTGGACAGCAGGTTCCAAAAGATTTGTTGCAATCGCGCGGGGTCCGCCAGGACCAGGCAAACCTCGAAGCTGTGCTGGAACTCCAGCCGTATCCCCTTGCTCTGCATGGACGGCTCGCTGGACTGCACGACCCGCGCAACCTGCTCGAAGCCATCCAGGGGTTCCAGGTCGAGCTTGATCTTGCCCAGGAAGATCGCGCTCATGTCGAGCATGTCGGAAATCAGCGTGGCCTGGGTGCGGGCGCTTTGCAATATGGTCGAGAGGCCCTTGCGCAATTGCTCGTTGTCGGGCGCCCGCTTGAGCAGCAGCTGGCTCCAGCCGATGATGACCGACAGCGGTGTGCGCAGTTCGTGCGACAGCGTGGCCAGGAATTCGTCCTTCATGCGGGTGGCGGCCTCGGCGTCGTGCCGGGCGGCGCGCTCGGCCTCCAGCAACTGCTCGCGCTGTGCTTCCATGACGTAGCGCTCGGTGATGTCGCTGAACAGCACGGCGACGGTCGCCTCGTCGGGTTCCCCCAGGCGGAACGCATAGACGTCGAACCAGCGCTCCAGCGTTTCGGCATGATGTTCGAAGCGCGCCGGCTGGCCGGTCAGCGCGACGTCGCCATAGATCTGGTACCAGTGTTCCTCGTGGTCGGGAGACAGCTCCCGCATGCGCTTGCCCAGCGCATGGCGCAGGCCGGTGTGGGCCTCGAAGGCGGGATTGATCTCAAGGAAGCGATAATCGACCGGCTTGCCGTTGTCGAAGATCATCTGCAGGACGCAGAATCCCTGGTCGATGGATTCGAACAATTGCCGGTAGCGGTCCTCGCTGCGCCGCAAGGCGTCAGCGGCGGCCTGGTCGTCCAGGCGGCGCTGGCCCCGGAACCTGTAGGACGCGATATCCCACGGCTGCATACGCGTCGTTGCTCCCATCCGCTGGTTGGCGATCGATGGCGAAGTGTACCCGCGCGCGCGTAGCCTCCTCGGGGAGCATGTGTTTCAAGGCATGACCCTTGTGAGTCCGGCGCGGCCCGGCCGCCGGGCCGCGCCGGGGATGCTAGCATCCCGCCCATCGGACCTCGCCCCGCCCTGCTCCATCCGCCGTGAACGCTCCCACCGATACCCATTCCGTCACCCTCGATCCGCAGCAATGGACCTTCGCCGCCGGCGAGGACGAGAGCCTGTTCCAGGCCGCGCGGCGCGCCGGGATACGGCTGCCCACCATCTGCCGCAACGGCACCTGCCGGACCTGTTTTTCCCGCATGGAAAGCGGCAGCGTCCGCTATCTGGTCGAATGGCCGGGCCTGAGCGCGCAGGAAAAGCAGGAAGGCTTCATCCTGCCCTGCGTGGCGGTGGCCACCTCGCCCATCGTCATGGTGAACCCGCACGCCGAGAAGACCGCCGACGCGGCGGGCTGACGCCCACGCCCGTATCCATGAACAGCTCGGCCAGGGTCTGGCGCAGCCAGGCGTGGCCGGGATCGCGGTGGAAGCGCGCGTGCCAGTACTGATTGACCGCATAGCGCTCGATCGGAATGGGGGGCGCGTGCACGCGCAGCCCTTCCTGCCGCGCCACGATCCCGCCCAGGAGGCTCGGCACCGTGGCGACGAAGTCGGTCTGCGCGATGATTGCCGCCAGGCCCAGGTAGCTGGGCAGCCGCAGCACCACCTGCCGCTCCAGCCCGGCACGGCGGATGGCCTGCTCCACGATCAACTGGCTGGTGGTCGAGGGCGAGACGTCGACGTGGCCTTCGCGGGCGAAATCGGCACGCGTGAAGGTGCGGCCGATGCGCGGATGGCGCGGTCCCGCCACGCACACGAAGTCCTGCTCGAACAGCCGCTGGCGGTAGAAGCCGGCATCCAGCTGCGGCATGAAGCCTATGGACAGGTCGGCTTCGCCGCTTTCCATGCGCGCCGGGGTGTCGGGCCCGATACGGAAGATCTCGATGCGCACGGCGGGCGCCACGTCGCGCAGGCGGTTGACGATGCGCGGCAGCAGCACGATGTGGCTGATGTCCGTCATGCACAGGCGGAAGACGCGATCGGAGGCCGCCGGCAGGAAGACGGCAGGCTCGAGCAGCGCCTGCATCGCGGCCAGCGCGGCGGCCACGCGGCCTTCGAGTTCCAGCGCGCGCGCCGTGGGCTCCATGCCCGAGGTGGTGCGCACGAACAGCGGATCGTCGAACAGTTCGCGCAGTTTCGCCAGGAAAAAACTCATCGTCGACTGGCTCATGCCCATGCGCTCGGCAGCGGCCGAGACGCTGCCGGTGCGGCGGATCTCGTCGAACACGCGCAGCAGCTTCGTATCGATATTCTCCAATTTTCTTATTGATCCATATCGATAAATTCGATTCAGCGTATCGATACCGCTCCATGGAGTCAAGCGCGCCCGCTTACTAACATGGCGCCAGATTTCACGCGAGGAGACACCATGAGTACCGGAACCCAAGCGACCGCCATCGTGGTGGGCGGCGGCATAGGCGGCCTGGCCGCCGCGCTGGCCCTGGCCAGGGAAGGCGTGTCGGTCGAACTGCTGGAGCAGAGCCCGACCATAGGCGAGATCGGCGCCGGCATCCAGCTCGGCCCCAACGCCTTCGCCGCGCTGGACGCGCTGGGCGTGGGCGAGGCCGCGCGGCGCCGCGCCGTCTTCACCGAGCGCCTGATCATGATGGACGCGGTCGACGCCACCGAGGTCGGCGGCTTCGAGGTGGGCGAGGCGTTCCGTGCGCGCTTCGGCAATCCCTACGCCGTCATCCACCGTGCCGACATCCACCTGTCCATCCTGGAAGCGGTGCAGGTCCATCCGCTGATCCGCTTCAAGACCTCCACCCGCGTGCAGGCCCTGGAACTGGGCGACGGCCAAGCCACGGTGGTGGACGACCAGGGCGGCCGCCATACGGCCGATGCCGTGGTGGGCGCCGACGGCGTGAAGTCGGTGATACGCGACACGCTGATCGGCGACGAGGCCCGGGTGACCGGCCACGTGGTCTACCGCGCCGTGGTGGACGAGGCCGACATGCCCGACGACCTCAAGATCAACGCCCCGGTGGTGTGGGCCGGCCCGAACTGCCACCTGGTGCACTATCCGCTGCGCAACGGACACCAGTACAACCTGGTGGTCACCTTCCACAGCCGCGAGCCCGAGGTCTGGGGCGTGCGCGAGGGCAGCAAGGAGGAAGTGCTGTCCTACTTCGAGGGCATCCATCCCCGTCCGCACCAGATGCTGCACCGTCCCACGTCCTGGAAGCGCTGGGCCACCGCCGACCGCGACCCGCAGCCGCGCTGGGGCCAGGGCCGCGCCACGGTGCTGGGCGACGCCGCCCATCCCATGACCCAGTACCTGGCACAGGGCGCCTGCATGGCACTGGAAGATGCCGCCACGCTGGGCGCGGCGGTGCGCCATGCCCGCGGCGACCTGGAAGCGGCGTTCCGGCTGTACGAGAACTCCCGCATCACCCGCACCGCGCGCGTGGTGCTGTCCACCCGCGCCATGGGCACGCTCTACCACGCCAAGGGCGTCGAGCGCCTGGTGCGCAACTCGCTGTGGGTGGGCCGCACCCAGGATCAGTACTACGACGCGATGCAGTGGCTGTACGGCTGGCGCGTGGAGACCTGCCTGAAACCCTTGGTGTAACCGACCGGCCGCCGATACATCAAATAATACTAATTCGCGTTATCATTCCTGGAATTTCAACATTCCGGGAATCGCGGCCTCTCCACAGGCGCGACCTTAGCCTCATGTTGCGCAAATTCGGAGTCCTGCTGCACCGCTGGTTGGGCCTGGGCGTCGCGGCCTTCCTGTTCATCGCCGGCCTGACGGGCGCCTTCATTTCGTGGGACCACGAACTCGACGCCTGGCTGAATCCGCAGTTGTTCGAACCGGCCACGCAGGGAGAACCGTTGCCGGTGGAGACCCTGATCGCCAGGCTCGAGGCCGAGGATCCGCGGCTGATGGTCACCTTCAGTCCGCTGGAGGTCGAACCCGGCCACGCCCTGCTGGTCTCGGTCACCGGCCGCATCGATCCGGCCACGGGCAAGGCGTTCCCGCTGGACTTCAACCAGGTCGCGCTCGATCCGGTCACCGGCGACGTCCAGGGCCGCCGCGAATGGGGCGCGATCTCGCTCAGCCGCGAGAACCTGCTGCCTTTCCTGTACAAGCTGCACTACACCATGCACCTGCCCGACGTGAAGGGCGTGGAACTGGGCATGTGGTTCATGGGACTGGTCAGCATCGCCTGGTTCCTGGACTGCTTCGTCGCGCTGTACCTGTCCTTCCCCTCGTGGCGCGCCTGGCGCAAGTCGTTCGCGTTCCGCGTCGGCAAAGGCGGCTATGCGCTCAACTTCGACGTGCACCGCTCCGGCGGCGTCTGGCTGTGGGCGCTGCTGCTCCTGCTGGCGGTGACCTCGATCTCGCTCAACCTCGGCAACGAGGTCGTGCGTCCGGTGGTCAACCAGATCTCGCCGCTGACACCCACGCCATTCGAGACGCGTCCGCTGCGCCCGCTCGACCAGCCCATCATGCCGACGCTGACCCGGACGCAGATCGTCGAACTGGGCAAGGCCGAGGCCGGCCGCCTGGGTATCGCCGAGCCGGCCGGCGCCGTGTTCTATGGCGCGCTGCAGGGCATCTACGGCGTGGGTTTCTACGAGCCGGGCAACGACCACGGCGATGGCGGGCTGGGCAACAGCTGGCTCTACTTCGACGAGAAGAGCGGCGCGCTGCTGGGCAAGCACATCCCCGGCACGGGCAGCGCCGGGGACGTGTTCATGCAGGCCCAGTTCCCGCTGCATTCCGGCCGCATTCTGGGCATTCCCGGACGCATCTTCGTGTCGCTGCTGGGACTGTCGGTGGCCATCCTGAGCGTGACGGGCGTCGTGATCTGGGCGAAGAAACGCAAGGGCCGGATGGCCTCGGCCAGGGCGGCGCAGGCCCGCATGCGGCCCGCCGCGGCTACGAACTTGCCTGGCCTGTCTTGACGGCCACAGGGTAGGGTCGCCGGCGGCGAAGCCCGCCACCGATGGCGGGAAAGGCGATGGACAGGACGGCCGCATCCAGGGTGACGTCCACGCCTATCACCAGCGTCGCGTCCAGCACATCCAGCAGCCGCAGCATGCGCGCCCGTTCCTTGGCGAACGAGGCGCGGACCCGCGTCGGCCCCCAGGGCTGGAGCTCGTCCAGCGAGACCGGCACGGAGGTGTGGCCGCTGGCGCCGTTGCCATGGCCGACCCGCAACTGCACGCGATCCAGGTCCAGCCGCGCGCCGACCACGATGCGCCGGTTAATGCCGGGACGGCTGGCGATGCAGGCGATGGCGGAGTCGATCAGCGCGCAGACATGGTCGGCGGAGCCGGCCACCAGCAGCGGATGGTCGGGTACATCGGCCTCCACGTACCGGACGTTGCCGTCCGGCGAGAGGTCGTAGTCCTCCACGGCTGACTGGATCACGCGCCCCAGGTCGCACAGCGGCCCCGCCGCGCGGCGCTCGGACAGCTCGCCGGTAAGTTCGGTCATGGAAGTGCTCGCAGAGACAAGCTTGGGGCGAGTCTACGGAAGAGCGATCCATCCCACTGCAAACAATGTGCAACACACTGGCCGGCGCAGCCACGCCGGCCAAGGTTTTTACCGCTAGTAGGCGCTAGCCTTCGAAAGCAGGTCCAGCGATTCCGCGTCCAGTGCCAGCGTGGCGGCAGCCTGCAGCGAATCGAGCTGGGCGGCCGAGGTGGCGCTGGCGATGGGCGCCGTGACCGCGGGCTGGTGCAGCAGCCAGGCCAGCGCCACGGCCGCCGGGGTCGAGCCATGCCGCTGGGCCACCTGGTCCAGGGCCTCCAGGATGCGCAGGCCGCGCTCGTTCAGGTACGTGCCCACCCGGCTGCCGCGCGCCTTGCCTTCGAGGTCGGCGGCGGTGCGATACTTGCCGCTCAGGAAACCGCTGGCCAGCGCGTAATAGTTGATGACGGCCACCTGATTGCGCAGCGCCACCGGCGCCAGTTCCGTCTCGAACGCCTGGCGCTCGATCAGGTTGTACTCGGGCTGCAGCGTGGCATAGGCGGCAAAACCGTTGGCACGGCTCACGTCCAGGGCCTCCTGGAAGCGGGCGGCGGTGTAGTTGGACGCACCGATCGCGCGGACCTTGCCGGCCTTCACCAGCCGGTCGAAGGCCGCCAGGCTTTCCTCCAGCGGCGTCGCCGCATCGTCGTCATGGGCCTGGTACAGATCGATGTAGTCGGTCCGCAGGCGGCGCAGCGAACCTTCCACCGCCTTTTCTATGTACGCGGCCGACAGCCCGCCCGGATTGCCCAGCGCGGGCTTGCCCACCTTGGTGGCCAGGATCACGCGATCGCGCTTGCCGCTGCGCTTGAACCAGTTGCCGATGATGGTTTCCGATTCGCCGCCCTGGTTGCCGGGTACCCAGCGCGAATAGGCGTCGGCGGTATCGATGAAGTTCATGCCCCGGTCGGCCAGCGCATCCAGGATGCCGAACGACGCGGCCTCGTCCAGGGTCCAGCCGAATACGTTGCCGCCGAAGGCAATGGGGAATACCTGCAGGCCGGTGGTGCCGAGCGGTCGATAGGTCATGGCTGCCTCGTGCGGAAGGGAAACGGAATCGAAAATAGTAGGAGATTCCGGCCTCCCGACCAAATAGCCGCCACGCATGAGCTAGTTCACGCGCCGCCCGCCTGCGTGGTGCGTTCCTTGATCAGTTGATGCCGCCTTTCCATTTCCTGCCGCAGCTCGCGCCGCAGCAGCGCCGCCTCGCAGCGCTGGCGCTCTTCCTCGTCCTGCGGTTCGAGCGGGGGCACCGGTACCGGCACGCCGTCGTCGCCCACCGCGACCATCGTGAAATAGCAGCTGTTGGCGTGGCGCACGGTCTTGCTGCGGATATCTTCCGTCACCACCTTGATGCCGATCTCCATGGACGTGCGCCCGGTGTAGTTGACCGCCGCGTAGAAGGTGACCAGTTCGCCCACGTGGATGGGCTGGCGGAACACGACCTGATCGACCGACAGCGTGACCACGTAGCGCCCGGCGTAGCGGCTGGCGCAGGCATAGGCGACCTGGTCGAGATACTTGAGGATGGTGCCGCCATGGACGTTGCCCGAGAAATTCGCCATGTCGGGCGTCATCAGGATCGTCATGGAAAGCTTGTGCTGGGAATCGTTCATGGCGAACCTTCTGCGCGAATATGAAGCAGCGCCATTGTAGCCAGCGCGGACGCGGCCCGCGCGGCGGCGTTAACATGGACCTCCGCCATCATCCGCCTCCGGGAGACGTCATCATGCCCAGCCCCACCCTCGCCCTCCTGCATCCCGGCGCCATGGGCGCGGCCATCGGCGCCTGCCTGGTCTCCACCGGCCACCGCGTGCTCTGGTGTTCCGCCGGGCGCAGCGCCGCCACGGCCGCGCGGGCGCGCCAGGCCGGTCTGGAAGACGCAGGCTCCCTGGCCGACGCCCTGCGCGCCGCCGACATCGCCATCTCGGTCTGCCCGCCGGACAACGCGCTCGACCTGGCGCGCGAGGTCGCGCGGCACCGGTACGGCGGCGTCTTCGTCGACGCCAACGCGGTCTCGCCGGCCACCCTCCGGCAGATCGAGGAAGCCGTGCGCGCCGGCGGCGCGCGCTTCGTGGACGGCGGCATCATCGGCCAGCCGCCGCGCGCGGCCGGCAGCACCCGTCTCTACCTGGCCGGCGACGGCGCTTCGGACATCGCTGCGCTGTTCGAAGGCAGCGCGCTCGAAGCCATCGCGCTGGACTCCCCCGCCGGCAGCGCTTCGGCGCTGAAGATCTGCTATGCCGCCTGGAGCAAGGGCGCCACCGCGCTGCTGGCCGGCATACGCGCGCTGGCCCGCCACGAAGGCGTCGAGCCGGCCCTGCTGGCCGAATGGCAGCGGTCCAGCCCGCAGACCCCGGCACGGTCGGAAGAGGTCGCGCAGAAGGCCGAGAAGGCCTGGCGCTGGGTGGGCGAGATGGAGGAAATCGCGTCCACTTTCCATGCCTCCGGGCTGCCTTCGGGCTTTCACCTCGCGGCCGCGGACATCTTCCGGCGGCTGGACGTCTACAAGGATGCGCCCCGGCCGCCCGCCATGGACGAGGCGCTGGACCGGCTGCGGCGCTGACCCGCCGGCTTCAGACCAGGCCGAAGGACTTGGCGCGCAGCGCCGCCTCGGCGCGCGAGGCAATGTTGAGCTTCTCGTAGATGTGCTTGACGTGGTCGCCCACGGTATGGCGCGAGATGCCCAGCGCGGTGGCGATCTCGCCCAGCCGCAGGCCACGCGCCAGCAGCACCAGCACTTCGTTCTCCCGGGCCGACAGCGGGCTGATGACCGTGGACGGCCTCAAGCGGAAATGATCCAGCAGCCGGCGCGCGATGGCGGGCGACAGCGGCGGCTGGCCCTGGGCGATGCCGGTCAGCATGGCCGCGAGCTGGGCCGGCGGATGTTCCTTCAGCACATAGCCCTGCGCGCCGGCCTGCAAGGCGGCGAACAGCTTGCTGTCCTCGCCCGTGATGCTGGACACCACCACGGTGCAGCGCGGATGCCGCAGCGTCAGGGTGGCGATGAGTTCCGTGCCATCGCCGTCGGGCAGTCCCAGGTCCACCAGGGCCAGGTCCGGCACCCGCTCGGCGATGGCCGCGCCCGCCTGCGCCAGGTCCTGGCCGCAGCGCACGCGCGCTTCCGGAAAGGCCAGCGCCACGGCCTCGCTCAGCATGGCCGCCGCTTCCGGCAGGTCTTCGACGATCAGGATGTCGTTCATGCCCGCACCTCCGCCGGCGCCGCCGGCTCCACGGACGCCACGGCTGAATTCCCGGGCCCCAGCGGCAGGCAGATCCTCAGGATACAGCCGTCCTCGCCGCGTTCGAGCCCGACCACCCCCTGGTACTCGGCCAGGCGCCGCCGCATGCCGGCCAGGCCCAGGCCGATGCTGGCCGGCCCCGCAACGGGCGCGCTGCGGCCGGAGCCGCGCATGCCATCGTCCACCATGACGATGTCCAGCCGGCCGTTGCCCGCTCGCACCTCCACCTCGATACGGGTGGGACCGCCATGCTTGAGCGCGTTGGACAGGCCCTCGCGCAGGGCGCGTTCCAGGGTGGCCTTCATCCGGGCCGGCAGGGCCGACTGCATGTCGGGCAGCGGCATGGCCGGCACGAACTCGTTCCAGACGAAATCCACGCCCGCCGCGTCGCAGCGGGTGGCCATCTCGGCGCGCCAATCGGCCAGTGCATCGGCCAGCGGCTGGCTGTGGCCCTCCAGGGCCGACAGCGTGGTGCGCAGGTCGCTCATCGCCGCGCGCGCGACATCGGCCGCCACGCCGTCGCCCGCGCGCGACGCCTGGTGGATCAGCATCAGCAGCCGCGCGCCGATGTCGTCGTGCATGTCCTGCGCGATGCGATGGCGTTCTTCGCGCACGCCCCGCTCGTAGGAATCGCGCCCCTCGCCCGCCTTCTGCACCAGGCTGGACAGCGATACCGCCAGCTCGACGTCGTGCGGCGCGAACAGCCTGCGGCCGCGATCGGCCAGGCGCAGCACCCGCGCCTCCAGGCCGCCGCAGGACGGCACCCACAGCGCCTGCCCCGACTCCAGCAGGGTGGCCGAACGGGGGTCCTCGGCCTCGGCATGCGCAAGGCGGCGAATGTCCAGCGGATCGAACAACTGCCCGAGCAGCGCGTCCCACCGGCGCTCCTGTTCCCCTCGCGAGGGCGAGAAGGCAATGCGGATCAGCTCGGGGAAAGTGGAGTCGACCCGCGCGCCCCGGGCGCCGGTCAGCCGGCGCCACAGCCACTGTCGGAACGGGAAGTACAGCCAGCCGCACAGCAGCAGCGACACGCCCATCGAGAACGCCGGGTTCCAGCGCAGCCAGACGATCAGCGCCGCGTCCATCAGCACCACCGCCAGCGCCCCGGCCAGCCACAGCAGGATCCGGTAGGCCCAGCGGTCCAGGTCGAACAGCCGGTACCGGCGCAGGCCGAACGCGAGCCCGACGTAGATGATCAGGAAGTAGCCGAAGGCGTAGCCCTGGGAGATGGGCGGAAAGAAGCCCAGCACCTTGGATCCCGTCGTCGAGAAGACGAACAGGCCGCTGCCCACCAGCATGGACAGTGCCAGCCAGCGCAGCGCGGCCCGATCCAGCGGACGGCCCCGGCTCATTCTCCATTGCACGCCGGCCAGCGCGATCGCGCCCAGCATCTCGGACATGATGCCCATGCGGGTCCAGTTCTGGCTGGGCAGCCACTGCATCGTGTCGGCCAGCCACCAGGCCCCGTACACCACGGGCAGCGCCCACAGCGCCCCCACCGGCACCAGCCGCCTCGGATAACACAGGAACACCGCCAGCAGCGCGCACCCGAACATGAAGGCGCCGGCGTGGTTGGCGGCGGACAGCGCGTGGAACAGTTCCCCGCCCAGCGCCAGTTCGCGGCTGCTATAGACCGCCGCGGGCACCGCGAAGGCGGGGAAGGCCAGGCCGGTCAGCGCGAACATGCCCGCGCCCAGGTCCGTCGGCCGCAAGGCCCAGACCCAGCATGCGATCAGGCACCCGGCGAAGCTGACGACGAGCTGGAACCAGAACGTCGCCGGCAGCGATCCCAGCGGCCGGGTCGCGGGCGTCCAGACCTCGGCCGCGCGCGAACCATCGACCCGTGTCCACTCGGCCCGCACGGGCCCGTCCAGCAGCGCGCGGAATTTTGCCTGCCGGTCGAAGAACCTGTTCATGCGCGCGTATTCGTCGAAGAAGTCGGGCTCTTCGATCAGGTCGTCGGGCTCCACGTCCAGGCCGGTGCGCTCTCCGGGACGCGAAAGCGCCAGGCGCGACGCGCCTTCCTCCAGGCCATGGGCGGGGCCGCCGGACAGTCCGCGCGCGCGCACGCTGCCGGCTTCGTCGACAGTGAATGCGATGCCCAGCCAGGGCGTCTGCAACGCCCCCCAGGTGGCCGCCGCGGCGGCGGCCGCGCACAGCGCCAGCACCGCCAGCAGGATGCGGGCAGGCACGGCCAGGAACGAATTGATGGGCATGTCGGGATTCCAGCGGCAATCGGGACGCGAACGGGGGCGGCACGCTGATGATGAAGAAAGACCCCGGCCAGTACAAGCCATTCGTCGCCTGCCGGCAACCCCGTGTTCGCGGGATTGCCCGCCCCGCTCCACATGGGAAGAATCGCCGGACACCACCCGACCGGCCGCGAACGCGGCAGGTCTCATCCACGCCACGAAGGTATTCCATGATGAAGCTACCGTTCTTCCCGCCACGCATTGCGCGCCTTGCCGCGTGCGCCTGTCTCGCACTTGCCCTGGGCGCCTGCGGCGGCGACGGCGGCTCGTCGGGCGGCGCGAGTCCGCCGGCACCGAAGACGGACACGCTGTCGGGCACGGCGGCCACCGGCGCCGCCGTGGCCAACGCCACCGTCACCGTCGTGAACGCGGCGGGCGCCACCGCCACCGGCAAGAGCGGCGCCGATGGCCGCTACAGCATCACCATCGAATCGGCGCCGCCCTACCTGCTCAAGGTCTCGACCGGATCGGGATCGGTGCTGTACTCGTTCGCGGCGGCCGCGGGCACGGCCAACATCACGCCGCTGACCACGCTGGCGCTGCATGATGCCGGCGGCAGGAAACCGCTGGCCGCGCTGTTCGAGGGTTGGAAGACCACTCGCCTCGCAGGCGACGCGATCACAGCCGCTGCCAAGCGTGTGAACGCCAACTTCGCCGCGCTCTACACCGCCAAGGGCGTGGATCCCAAGACCTTCGATTTCTTCAGCCGCGGCTTCGCCGCCGACGGCAAGGGCTTCGATGCGGTGCTGGACGGCGTATCGATTTCGCTCAGTTGCTCCACCACGTCCTGCTCGGAAACGATCAAGGTCGGCGAAAGCGTCACCACCTATGATTTCTCGATCAGCGTGGCCGGCATCTCGTTCAGCGGCGGCGGCACGAGCAGCACCATCCCGGCCGGCTCGAAGTGGGAACTGACCGTGCGGGGCTCGGCCAACGGCGTGCCTTTCGAGCAGACCATCGGCAACATCGAATTCGGCGCCGTGCCGGCCTCGGCCGACGGTGCCCAACAGGTGGTGCAGCAGTACGGCGGCGTCTCGGGCGGCGTGTCCGGCCCCGGGGTCAGCCTGAGCTACAGCTACAGCGACCTGTCGACCAGCTACGAGGGCTGCGGAGGCTGCGGCGTCGGCAGCACCATCGTGCTCAAGAGCAAGGGCTCGGTGTCGGTCTCGGGCACCGCAAACGGCATCACGATCCCGCCCACCACGACCCGGTTCGACTACACCTATACCTACAGGCGCACCAGTTGATCCCGGTCCCGGCGGGAGCCGGGCAGGCCCAGCCCCAGGTGATCCCTGAAGGTCGGGCCTTCGTAGTCCAGGCGGAACAGGCCGCGCCGCTGCAGCACCGGCACGACCAGTTCCGCGAATGCCTCGACGGCCCCTGGCACGTAGGCGGGAAAGATGTTGAAGCCGTCCGCCGCCCGCTGGTCGAACCAGGCCTGGATGAAATCGGCGACCTCCTCGGGGTTGCCCACCACGATGGCGCCCATGGCCCCCGCCGTATCGATCAGGTCGCGATAGGAAATACGCGCCGCACCCGTCAGCGACCGGCGGGTGCGGCGGGCGGTCTCGTCGATCAGCCTGCGCCCCGCCTCGGACGCCTGCCCGTACAGCGCGGGTTCCACCACGGCGCCGGGGTCGTTGCCGCGCACGTCCACGCCCAGGGTCTCGGACAGCGCGCTCAGGTTGCGCCGGCGGCCGCGCCCCAGCCCGCCCTTGCGGACCTCGCCCGCCGCCTCTTCCGGGTCCAGCGGCAGGAAGGCGTTCAACCTGTCGTAGATCGCCACGGCTTCTTCGGTGGTGGGCGCGACTATGGGCGTGAGGCCCGGCAGGATGGCGATTTCGTCTTCGCCGCGTCCGTAGCGGGCGGCGCGCTGCTTGATGTCGGCGTAGTAGGCCTGGGCCGACGGAATGTCGGGCTGGCCGGCGAAGATGACGTCGGCCTCGCGCGCGCCCAGTTCGCGCGACCGGTCCGAGGTGCCCGCGTGCAGGATGACCGCATGGCGCTGCGGCAGCCGCGGCACGTCCAGCGGGCCGGCGATGCGGAAGTGCCGTCCGTCGTGATCCAGCGGGACGCCCGCCGGCGCCTCGACCGACGGTGCGCCGTCCCACAATGCCTTCACCACGTCGACGAACTCGTCGGCCCAGTCATAGCGCTTGCCCGTTTCCCAATGCTCGGTGCGGCTGAAGTTGGCGGCGGCGATGTCGTCGGCGCCGGTCACGATGTTCCAGGACGCCCGGCCCGCGCTGACGTGATCCAGCGAGCCCATCAGGCGCGCCACGGAATAGGGATCGTAGTAGGTGGGATTGGCGGTGACGACGATGCCGATGCGCGACGTGGCGGCGGCCAGGCTGGCGGCCGTCGTGAACGGCTCGAGCCGCGACATCTGCGCGGGGTTGGTGCGTTGTAGCCGCGGATCCGTGGCAAGCCGGTCGCCCAGGAACAGGAAGTCGAACCGGGCCCGTTCGGCCACTTGCGTCACGTGCTGCAGGAACTCGATGTCGAACGCCGCGTCCTCTCTGGCGTCCGGCAGGCGCCATCCGGCGGCGTGGGTGCCGGTGGCCCAGAACATCAGGCCCAGGTGCAGGCGGCGGATTGCTTGGCTCATGGCGGTCATCCGTTGACGGGTTGCGCAAGGGAAGCGTGGCGATTGGCGGGACGAGCCAGGCCCAGCCGCCCGCGCAGCGTCGGCGCGAAGCCTGCGGCCGCGGGCCCGATCGGGCCGCACCGGGCCAGCGCCGGCACCACCTGTTCCGCGAAGCGCGGCCACTGGCCGGCTTCGGGCGCGGGCAGCACCGCAAAGCCGTCCGCCAGGCCCCGCGCCACCCAGGCCTGCAAGGTGGCGGCGATCTCGTCCGGCGTGCCGATCGCCGCGACGGCGTCGGGACGGGAGGCCACGCGGGCGCGCAGCCGCCGCGCCTCGTCGGGCGTATCGGCGACCCAGGGCACGATGGGCGCGAGCACCCGCGGCGAGTTCGCTGCGCGCCCCTCGCGCACGGCCAGCGCGCGCAGCGCCTGGCCCGCCTCGCGCACACCGCCCTCGTCCCCGGCCGCCACCACCACGACATCGGCCTCGGCAGCTGCCCACGGCCGCGACGCAGGCGAGCGTTCGACATGGACCAGCGGCAACTGGCCCTGCGGCGGCCGCGCGACGTTCAGCGGTCCCTGGACCTGGAAATGCTCGCCCCGGTGCGCAATGGCGTGGATCTTGGCGCCGTCCACGAAACGGCCGCTAGCCTTGTCGCGCAGGAAAGCGTCGTCCTCCCAGCTGTCCCACAGCGCGCGCACCACGTGCAGGAACTCCCTGGCATGCCGCCCGGGATCCGCCGGCGCGGCGCGATCGCGCACGCCGAAGTTGACCGCCGCCGCGCGCGCGGGATCGTGCACCAGGTTGAGCGCCGCCCGCCCATGGGTGATGTGGTCCAGCGAAGCGGTCAGGCGGGCCAGGTTGAACGGTTCGTAGTAGGCGGCGTCGGCCGTCACGGCCAGGCCCAGGTGGCGGGTGCGCGTCGCGATGAAGGAAGCCGCCGTGAACGGGTCGAGGCGCACGCGCGGCGCGGCGCCTTCGACGCGCGGTTCGTCATCGAGCACCAGCAGGTCGAACCCGGCGCGCTCGACTTCCAGCGCCAGGCTGGTCAGCAGCGAGCCGGCGAACGCCGTCTCGATCGAGGGCTCGGCGCCGCGATGCAGATACGCCAGCAGCGGGCCGCCGGCACGCGGAAGGGATACGGATGTGGAAGACATGTGGAACCCCAGGTGAAGAGTCAGCGCGCCGAGGCCAGCGCGCGCAGCGGAGCCCGGGCCGGCGAGGCGCCTGTGTCGATCGCATGCAGGGCGTCGTAGATCGACGCCTCAAGCTTGAGCAGCGACAGGTCGCCGCGCCGGCGCGGCCGCGGAACGGCCACGCGGAAGGTGTCGTGGATATGGCCCGGCCGGGGCGACAGCAGCACGATGCGGTCGGCCAGGAACACCGCCTCGCCCACGTCGTGCGTGACGAACACCACCGTGCGCCGGTGCGCCTGCCAGATGCGCACCAGGTCTTCCTGCAGCCGGATGCGCGTGATGTGGTCCACCGCGCCGAAGGGCTCGTCCATCAGCAGCACGCTGGGTTCATTAGCCAGCGCGCGGGCGATGCCGGCCCGCTGGCGCATGCCGCCCGACAACTGGTGCGGGTACTTGTCGCCGAATCCCGCCAGCCCCACCAGCTCCAGATAGGCCTCGGCGGTCCGGCGCCGCAGCGCCTTGTCGCGTCCCCGGATCTCCAGGCCCAGCTGGACGTTGCGCGCCACCGTGCGCCAGGGCAGCAGCGAGGCGTCCTGGAACACCACCCCCACCGAGGGGAACGGCCCGGCGATGGGCCGGCCGTCGAACAGGGCCTGCCCGGCGGTGGGGCGCTGCAGGCCGGCCAGGATCTCCAGCAGCGTGCTCTTGCCGCAACCGCTGGGGCCCAGCAGCACCACGAACTCCCCTTCATCGATATCGAGGTCGATATCGGCCAGCGCATGCACGGGCTTCGCGCCCCCATAGACCTGGCTCAGCTTGCGGATCGAGAAAATGGACACCGGGCGACTCCTTGCGATCAGCCTTTCAGCGCCGCCGATCTATCGGGGTACTGGAACGGCTTGACGTATTCCCGCGGCACGAAGCGCAGGTCGATGTACTTCTTCGCGTCATACGGCGCCTTCTGGTTCCGCTGCTCGATCTCGATGCGCTGCGTATCCTGGATGGCGACCGGATCGACGTCGGGATTGTTGTCCCAGACGTCGTCCTCCTGCCTGAGCGCCAGTTCGACCGCGCGGGGGTTGAGCTTGAGCCGCGCCTGCAGCCACGGCAGGTACTCCGGGTAGTTCGCCTTGGCGTAGGTGTAGGACTTGAAATAGGCCCGCAGCCCGCGGCGCAGCAGGTCGGGATCGTTCGCGATCAGCCGGTCGCCCGCGATCAGCACGCCGGTGTGATAAGTGGGCAGGTAGTCCCAGCCCCGGGCCAGCGTGCGGCTGGTCTTCTCCAGCTCGCCCAGCGCGGCAAAGGGCTGGTGGATGATGGTCGCGTCCACCTGGCCGGAGATCAGCGTGCCGTAGGCCTGCTGGGTCGAGCCATTGCCGAACAGCGTCACGTCGCGGCGGGGATCGAGGCCGTTGCGGACCAGGATCGTGCGCAGCACCGTATCCAGGTTCGAACCCGCATGGGCATTGCCCACGGTCTTGCCCTTCAGGCCGGCGATGCTCTGGATGCCGGGCCGGGCGATCAGGAAGTACGGTCCCTTGCTGCGAAAGCCCGACGATACGATCTTGATCGGCGCGCCCAGCGCCGCGGCGCGCAGGTAGACGCTGGTCGGCCCGAACGCGAACGACAGCTCGCCGGTCGCGACGCCGGTCACCGCATCCTGTACGTCCACGAACTCCACCTCCAGGCCCTCTTCGCGGAAGAATCCTTTCTCCACGCCAAAGGCGATGGGCTGCTGGGTGTAGCTGTTGGTGGCCACGAGCTTGAGCTTCTTCGTCGCGGCGCCCTGCGCGGACGACAATCCGGGAACGGAGGCGGAAAGGGCCGCCAGGGCGGCAAGGCGCGACAGCATGTCGCGTCGGTTCTTGTTCATGATGGAATCCACAGGAAAGCGAAGCGGGGAAATGACGAACGGTCAGGCATGCTTCCACCGGAGCAGCACGCGCCTCTCCAGTTGCTCGACCGCGAAGATGATGAGCAGCGCGAACACTGTGATGGTGGCGACCAGCGCGAACACGGCGGCGGTGTCGTAGACACCGGTGGCCCGGTTCAGCAGGTTGCCGATGCCCGCCTTCGAGGCCACGATCTCGGCCAGCAGCGCGGCCACCACGCACATCACCGCCTCCACCCGTACCGCCGCCATGATCGAAGGGATGGCCGACGGCAGCACCACCTTGAAGATGCGCTGCGCCTGCGTCGCGCCCAGCACCCGGGCGACTTTCAGGTGGTTCTCCTGCACCTGCCGGATGCCCGCGATCGTGTTGAACACGAAGATGAAATAGCCGAACAGGAAGACGATGAAGACCTTGTGCGCATAGCCTATGCCCAGGTACAGCGTCAGCAGCGGAATGATCGCGACCTTGGGGACGGCCATCAGCGCGACCAGGAACGGATTGAGAAACCGGTGCACCGCCGGCAGCAGGCCCATCACCACGCCGGTCGAGACGCCGGCCACGAACGCGATGGCGAGTCCCAGCAGCGCCTCGGACAGGGTCACCAGCAGGTGGCGCAGCAGGCCATCCTGCGTCACCAGGCGGGGGAAGGCCTCCAGGACCTGCGTGGGCGATGCCAGGTAGATGGGCTTGACCGCGCCGCTGTCCACCAGGAACTGGATGGACAGCAGGATGGCCGCCAGCAGCAGGACCTGCCCCGCGACGATCAGCAGCGCGGCGGGCACGCGCTTGCGCGGCCGTGGCTCGCGGGCCGCGAGGGGAGGCGCGGGTACGGCATGGAGATGCGACGGAATGCTGGACATGGCGGCAAGGCGGAAAGACGTCGGAGGACTACTCTATGCCGCCGCCGGCCGGCGCCGAAGGAATTTGTCCGCATATGCAATGCCGCAAATCGCATTTCCGCCGCGCCGCGCGCGTTGCTAGATTGCGCGTTCCAGCACTTTTCCGCCTTCGGGACCACGCATGCAATACATCGATCTGGGCACCACCGGCCTGCGCGTCTCGCGGCTGGCATTCGGCGCCTCCAGCTACGGCTCCAGGGACTGGATGCCCTGGGCCCTGTCCGAGGACGACGCCCAGCCCCACTACCGCGCGGCATTCGAGCACGGTTTCAACCTGTTCGACACCGCCGAGTCCTATTCCAGCGGCCTGAGCGAGGAAATCCTGGGCCGCGCCATCAAGCGCTACGGCACGGGCCGCGACAAGGTCGTCATCGCCACCAAGGCGGGCCTGAGCAGCGGTGAGGGCGTCAGCCACGGCCTGTCGCGCAAGCGTATCCGCCACGCCATCGACGACAGCCTGCGGCGCCTGGGAACCGACTACATCGACCTCTATCAGATCCACCGCCTCGATCCCCACACGCCGCTCGAGGAAGTGATGCTGGCCCTGGATGACGTGGTGCGCGCCGGCAAGGCGCTCTACATCGGCGCCAGCAGCATGCACGCCTGGCAGTTCGCCACCTTGCAGCAACTGGCCGGGCGTGACGGGCTGACACGGTTCTCGACCATGCAGAACAAGTACAACCTGCTATACCGGGAAGAAGAGCGCGAGACCCTGCCGCTGTGCCTGCATCAGGGCGTGGCGGTGCTGCCCTACAGCCCCCTGGCGCGCGGCCTGCTGGCCGGCAGCCGGCGCCGGGACACCGAGCGCTCGCGCGTGGTGCGCGACTTCGCGCGGCCCGAGGACGAGCAGGTGGTGGACCGCGTCATCCAGGTCGCCGCCGAGCGCGGCGCCCGGCCGGCGCAGATCGCGCTGGCCTGGCTGCTGCACAACCCCGCGGTGACCGCGCCCATCGTCGGCGCCACGCGCGCCGGCCACCTGGACGATGCCGTGGCGGCGCTGGATATCGCGCTCGGCGCCGAGGAGCTGGAACGGCTGGAAGCGCCGTACGTGCCGCAGCAGGTGCAACTCGACCGCAACGTCGCCCCCACGCCCGGCCAAACGGCATCGCCCGACCTGCTGCGGCTGTTCCGCCGCCAGCCGCCCGGCCCGGCGCCCGGCTGATGCGGCGGCTCAGGCCTTGAACCATCCGAGGCAACCCATGGGCAGCATGGCCCCGGCCACCCATAGCGCACCGTGGCGATAGAGCGCCATCGCCCGATAGCGGGGTCCCGGACGCACTGCCCAGAGCTGCCCAGACGCATCGCCCCACAAGAGCTTCGCATCGACCCGCTCCAGCGCCGCCAGGGCCTGCGGCGCGGACGTGCCGGGCCGGAACAGGACCACGACGGTATCCATGCCGGGCGGCGGACGCAGCGACCATGGCAGGGCAATGGCCACGGCGGCAAGCAGCGCCAGTATCCCGGCCTGCCCGCCCCGGCCCTTGCCGCCGCGGCGGCGCAGCCACGCGCCGGCGGCGACGGAACCCAGGCCGAATACCGCGAACCACGCCAGGTCCCACCACAGCGGGTGCGCGGCATCCATGCGTATGCGATGGATGCCCAGCAGCCAATGCGACAACACGGCGTCCAGCACGTGCCACGCCCCGAAGCCGACCAGCACCAGCGCCCAGGACAGCCGGCCGGCGCCCGGCCGCCCGGCCTCGGTCCGGGCGCGCCACAGCAGCCACAGGCCCGCCAGCGCGACCAGGTACATCAACAGATGGAACAAGCCGTCCGCCATGACCTGCACACGCAGGTCGCGCCAGGCTTCCCCCTGCAAGCCGCTGAGCAGGTGGTGCCATTGCAGGATCTGGTGCAGCAGGATGCCGTCGAAGAATCCGCCCAGGGCAAAGCCCAGCAGATAGCCGGCCCATCGGAACGAAGCGGATGGCACCCATGCTGCGCAGGCCGGAGGAACGCTTCTCATGAGCAGGCCTCCATGCACGCGGCACGTCTCTTGCTGCTGACCGGCTTTCCGGAGGCCCGACCATGAAGGACCCGAACCGCCCATCCCCGGCCAAGCCCGCCACCGTCATACGCCAACGCCCGGCCGATCCCAACTGGCTGGGCGTCGGCTCCGAAGACCGGCCGCGCGAGGAAGTCGAACCGCAGACCGGTGCCGAACCCGCCGACGTCGGCAGGAAGATGCCGGGCGAGGTCCCGCCCGCTGGCAAGCCGCCCTCGCCCCGGGGGCGCGACCCCGACCTGGCCTGACACCGCGGCCGGATGCCCGCGCGGCGCGGGCATCAATCTTCCCTCTCGTCTTGCTCGACACGCTCGAGCCAGTCGCGCCGGCGCTGCACGCCTTCCGTGCCGCCGGCCGTCATGCCGTCGCCCAGCGTATTGCCGCTGCCGGCCACAGGCGCATCGCGCTCTTCCGAATCCCCGTCACGCCTGTCATTGCCGGCGGCCCCGTCGCTGCGCACTTCCACGTCGGCGCCCTGCTGGCCGCGCTGGGCGGGGGTGAAATCGTCGGACCCGGGCAGCGTGCCGGTCCTGGCTTCGCGGCTGGCCTCGGCCGCCGCCTGGTCGAACTCGGTGGTGGCGCCTTGGGGACCGGGCGGATGGTCCATGTCCGGACGCGGGGCATCGTCGGACGAGACATGCTCCGGGCGCGGCGCGCCGGCATTGGGATCGGGAGGTGGTTTCATGGTCGGCTCCTGCTTGGATACGGCATGGGCAGCAGCATTCGTGCCCGGGGCCTGGCGCCGCCTGGCCGCAACGACGACGCCCGAGATGGGCCGCCTTGCTCATCTGTAGCAAAATAGCGCCCATGCGGCCGCGTGCCGCGCCCTTCGAATACCCGGATTTCCCCATGCCCGTCATCACCTGCATCGAAGACCTGCGTCAGCTCGCCAGGAAGCGCGTCCCGCGCGCCTTCTACGACTATGCCGACAGCGGCTCGTACACCGAGTGCACCTATCGCGCCAACGCCGACGACCTGGCGGCCATCAAGCTGCGCCAGCGCGTGGCGGTCAACGTCGACAACCGCTCCACCCGCAGCACCCTGCTCGGCCAGGAGGTCAGCATGCCGGTGGCGATCGCGCCGACCGGCCTGGCGGGCATGCAATGGGCCGACGGCGAGATCCTGGGCGCCCAGGCCGCCGAGCAGTTCGGCATCCCCTTCACGCTGTCCACGATGAGCATCTGCTCGATCGAGGACGTGGCCGCGGCCACCACCAAGCCCTTCTGGTTCCAGCTGTACGTGATGCGCGACCGCGAGTTCATCGCCGACCTGATCCAGCGCGCCAAGGCGGCCCGGTGCTCGGCCCTGGTGCTGACCCTGGACCTGCAGATCCTGGGCCAGCGCCACAAGGACCTGAAGAACGGCATGACCGTGCCGCTGCGCCCCACGCTGGCCAACCTGCTGGACCTGGCGAGCAAGCCCGCCTGGGCATTGCGCATGCTGGGCGCCCGGCGCCGGACCTTCGGCAACCTGGCCGGCCACGTCAAGGACGCCGACGGCATCAACAGCCTGGCCCGCTGGACCGCCCG
Source organism: Pigmentiphaga sp. NML030171 (assembly GCF_002188635.1). GTDB lineage: Bacteria > Pseudomonadota > Gammaproteobacteria > Burkholderiales > Burkholderiaceae_B > Pigmentiphaga > Pigmentiphaga daeguensis. Next base: position 108,510 of record NZ_NINX01000025.1, read on the forward strand.
CCAGTTCGACCCCACGCTGTCCTGGAAGGACGTGGAGTGGATCAAGCAGCAATGGGGCGGCAAGCTCATCATGAAAGGCATCCTGGACCCCGAGGACGCGCGCATCGCCGCCTCGTGCGGCGCGGATGCGATCGTGGTCAGCAACCATGGAGGCCGCCAGCTCGACGGCGCGCAGTCCTCCATCGCCGCCCTGCCCGCCATCGTCGAGGCGGTGGGCGACAGGACCGAGGTCCTGTTCGACGGCGGCGTGCGCAGCGGACAGGACGTGCTCAAGGCATTGGCCCTGGGCGCGCGCGGCGCGATGATAGGCCGCGCCTTCCTGTACGGGCTGGGCGCCATGGGCCGGCCCGGCGTCGATGCCGCGCTCGGCATCATCCAGCGCGAACTGGACGTCAGCATGGCCTTGACCGGCACGCGCACCATCGCCGAGATCGGCCCCGACATCCTGATCCGCCCCTGACGAGAACCCAACCCCACCCACCCGTCCTGGAGAATCCCATGAAGGTCCTGTTGCCCGGCCTGGCGGCCGCCCTGCTCCTGGTGTCCGGCTGCGCCACCACCGAGGAAACCAATTCGGCCATACGGGCACGCTGGATCGGCCAGTCCACCGACGCCTTCTTTTCGCAGTACGGCCCGCCGCAGCGTTCGTACAAGCTGGGCGACGGCAGTGCCGTCTACAACTGGCGCGGCGGCGAGAAAAGCATCCAGCACGCCGCGCAGTACCGCGACGTGCCGCGCGACAAGGACTCCAAGAAGACCGACCGCGTGATGGTGTCGCCGGCCCGCACCGAAGAGCTGTTCTGCGAGCTGCAGATCAATGCCAATGCCGCCGGCAGCATCACCGCCATCCAGACCACGCGTGAATCCTCCGGCGCCGGGTTCAGCTTCTCGCGCTGCGCCGAGGTATTCGACAAGCGCTGATCCGGGCGGCGGCCGTCACAGCACGGGCGCGAACAGCCGCGCCACGTGCATGACCACGCGCGGCAGCAGGGGCACGGTCTCCCACTCGCCCGGCCCCACTTCCTTGGCCAACGCGAAGTCGGCCAGCAGCATGGCCTGCGCCTGGGCCGCGAATTCGGGACTGACGGTCAGCACGCTCAGCTCGAAATTGAGCCGGAACGAGCGGTTGTCCAGGTTGGCGCTGCCCACCGCGACCGTGTCGTCGTCGATCAGCATCACCTTCTGGTGCAGGAACCCCGGCTGGTATCGATAGATCCGCACGCCCGCGCGCACCGCCTCGTAGGTGTGGAACAGCGAAGCCTGGTAGACCGTGAAATGGTCGGGCCGGCAGGGCAACAGCACCCGCACGTCCACCCCGCGCAGCACCGCCAGCCGGAGCGCCGACTGCACGGCCGAATCTGGCACGAAATACGGCGAGGTCAGCCAGATGCGCCGCCGCGCCGCCTGGATGGCCTGCGTCATGAACAGCGAACCGGTCTCCTGGTGGTCGGCCGGACCGCTGGCGATGGCCAGGCAGGTCATGTCGCCCGGGGCTTCCTCCGGCATGGCCAGCTCGGGTAGGGTCTGCGTGACCCAATACCAGTCTTCGCTGAACGTGCGCTGGATCTGCGCCACGATGGGACCGGCCAGGCGGATGTGGGTGTCCCGCCACGGCGACAGGCGCGGATTGCCGCCCAGATAGTCCTCGCCCACGTTGTGGCCGCCGACGAAGGCCACCTGCCCGTCGACCACGACGATCTTGCGATGGTTGCGGAAATTCAGCTGGAAGCGGTTGCTGACCCGGCGCACCGAGAACGCATGGATCTGCACGCCGCCCGCGCGCAGGGACTCGACGTAGCGGCGGGCCAGCGCGTGGCTGCCGATGCCGTCGTACAGGAAATGGATCTTGACCCCATCCGCGGCGCGCGCCAGCAGGCGGCGGTGCAGTTCGCGCCCCAGCGGATCGTCGCGCACGATGAAGAACTGCACGAGGACGTAGCGCCGCGCCCGGTCGATGGCCTCGAAAATCGCATCGAAGGTTTCCCGGCCGTTCTCCAGCAGGCCGACCTGGTTGCCGGCCAGGAAGCGGCGGCCCATCAGCCGGTCCAGCGCCAGGAAGCGCCGCAGCGCCGGCTCCGTCGCGGCGTCGCGGCGCGCGGCCACGGTAAGCTGCGACTGGTTGACGTCGGCCTCGGTACGCGCGCGCGCCCGCGCGCTGTTGAACCGGTGTTCGTCCACGTAGCCGGCAAAGCGGCTGCGGCCCAGGAACAGATACGGAATCAGCGTCAGGTAGGGAACGGAGACCAGCGCCACGGCCCAGGCCACCGCGCCCTGCGAGGTGCGGGTGTTCATGATCGCGTGGCACGCTGCGATGATGCCCAGCACATGGAGGGTGGCGACCTCCAGACCGATCGACAGCAGACTTTCCGCCATGTTGGCGACCTCCCGGTATCAGTCGTCGCGGTTCGGATCGAGACCGGGGAACAGCACTTCGGTGAAGCCGAACTTCGAGAAATCCTCGATGCGCGACGGGTACAGGCGTCCGATCAGGTGGTCGCATTCATGCTGCACCACCCGGGCGTGAAAACCGTCTGCCACGCGGTCGATGGGAACCCCGGCGGGGTCGATGCCGGTGTAGCGGATGGAGACGTGGCGCGGCACCGCCCCGCGCAGGCCCGGTACCGACAGGCAGCCTTCCCAGCCCTCTTCCTTCTCGTCGGACAGGGGCGTGATGACGGGATTGATGAGTATGGTGCGCGGCACCGCCGGCGCGTCGGGATAGCGCTCGCTGCTGTCGAAGCCGAAGATCACCACCTGCAGGTCGACGCCGATCTGCGGCGCGGCCAGCCCCACGCCGCCCGCGGCCTCCATCGTATCGAACATGTCCTGGATCAGCGCATCGAGCGCCTGGGTACCGGTTTCCCGAACCGGCTTGGCGACGCGCAGCAGGCGTTCGTCGCCCATCTTCAATATTTCGCGGATCATGGAACTGCCCTGGAACGGTCCTGCCGGGCCCTTTGCCCGGGGGGTGCCTATCCGGATTGTGCCAGATCGGCACCGCCGCGAGGCCGATGGCGTCCCACGCAGGTGCCGCAGGGATGACTGCGGCACTTGCCCGCGGGTGCCGCTACTTCAATTCCTGTCCAAGCACGCCCTGCGCCGACGGCCGGGTGCTGACGCGCTCGTGCCATTGCGCCAGCAGCGGCGTGGCCGGGCGCTCGATGGGCAGCAGGAACCAGCGGTCGATGGCGCAGCCGACGGCGATGTCGCCGATGGTGAAGCGGTCGCCCGCCAGGTACTGGCGGCCGTCGGCCAGGAACTTCTCCAGCAGCAGGATCAGCTTGTTGCCGCGCGCCACGGACTCGGCGATGGCCTGGTGGTTGCGCTTGTCTTCCGGCGTGCGGATCAGGCCGATGAAGGCCGGCCCCATGGCGGGCCCGAACTCGGTGGCCTGCCAGTCCAGCCAGCGATCGCTCAGGCCGCGCTCGCGCGGGTCGGTCGGCCACAGCGTGCCGGCGCCGTACTGGGCAGCCAGGTAGCGCACGATGGAGTTCGATTCCCACAGGATGTAGCCGTTGTCATCCAGCGTGGGGATCTTGCCGTTGGGATTCAGCGCCAGGTACTCGGGCTTGTCCAGTCCGCCATAGGGGCCGCCCACGTCGATGCGCTCGAACTGCAGGCCCAGCTCTCGCGCGGCCCACACCGCCTTGGCAACATTGATGGAAGTCAGGCGGCCCCAGATGGTCATCATGGTGGAAATCTCCGTGTACGGGTGCAAGGAATGGAATAAAGGGTGCTATGCCCGCGGGTCCGGATCCGCCGCCGGGCGCAAGGCCGCCTCGGCAACGGCGTCCAGCACGCCGGGCAGCTCCGACAACACCGGCAATGACGCGAACCGCACCGCGGGATGCGCCGCGCGCGCTTCGTCCAGAAGACGCGCCAGGTCTCGCGTCACGTGCGCGCCCGCCGCCCAGAATACCGGCAGGACGGCGATCTCGGCCACCCCCTGGCTCGCCAGGACGGCGATGGCCTCGGGCAGGGTGGGCGGCATCAATTCCAGGAACGCGATCTCGACCGGCGTGCCGGGATCGCGCCCGCGCAGCACGCGGGCCAGTTCCGCCATGGGACGCGCCCATTGCGGATCCCGCGACCCGTGCGCGAACAGGACGATGCCTCGGCGCGGCGTCATGCGGACGCCCCCAGGCGCGCCGCGGCATCGAGGATGGCGTCGCGCTGGGCCGCGATCGCGGCCGGCAGCGGTTCGCGCCCCTGCTGGATGGCGCGCACCCAGGCCGCCGTCGAGGCGGCCTCGCGCGCGGGCAGGGCCGGCAGCCCGGCCTCGGCGCGTTCCGCGCCCTCGACCGCGGTGGCCTCGACGCCGTCCAGCCAGCGCGCGATGCGCTGGGGGCGACGGGTGCTGGCGACCGCCTCGCCTTCGGTGGCGCGCATCAGCAGCGCCGCCTCGCGCCGCAGCGCGAAAAGCTCGGCCAGCATGGCGCCGAATTCGGGATGGGTGTAGGCGGACAGCAGCAGGCTGGGGCCTTGCACCGGCCGCAGCAGCTTGGCCAGCGTATGCGCGACGTTGCGCACGCCCAGGATGCGGCGCAGGCCCACGACCCGGGCCAGGCCAGGACTGGCGACGGCCAGCGGCAGATAGGCCAGCCCCCGGTCGCGCAGCGCCCGCGCGGCGGCGTCGGCATCGGACGAGGCCTCGATGCCGAGTTGTTCCAGGATATCGATGGTGGGCACGCGCGCGGCGTTCGAACCCGCGCCCGCCCGGGCCGGATCGGAGGCCTGCCCGTGCAGCAGCACCGGCAGGCCGGCCTGCGCCACGGTCCAGGCCAGCAGCGGCACGAGGTTGGGCGCATGGCGCGAACCGTTGTAGGTGGGCAGGACGACCACGGGGCGTCCGGCGGGCGCTTCGACGCGCGCCATCCTGGCCTCGGCCGCGTCCAGGAAGCCGGCCACCTCGGACACGGACTCGCCCTTCATGCGCAGGGCCAGCAGCACCGCGCCCAGTTCCAGTTCGGACACCCGGCCATCCAGGATGGCGCCCATCAGTTCGCCGGCCTGGCCGCGCGCCAGCGCGCGCGATCCGTCCTTGCCGCGGCCGATCTCGCGGATCAGCGGTGCGCACGCATAGGGTTCGGTCATGGGCGCTCCATTACACGCGCTTCATCAGGTCGTTGATGCGTTCGGCGGCGCGGCACAGCAGCGGCAGCAGTTCGTCCTGCATCTGCCGCGCGGTCACGAGGTGCGCCTGGCCGCTCAGGTTCAAGGCGGCGACCGTGCGGCCGCTGCGGTCGCGGATGGGCGCGGCGATGGCGACCAGCCCGGTCTCGAGTTCGCGGTCCACCAGCGACCAGCCCTGCTCGCGCACTTTCAGGATGGCCGCCTTGAGCTGGGCCGGATCGGTCACCGTCAATGGCGTGTGGGCCCGCAGGTCGGAATTCGCCAGCACCGCATCGATCTCGGCATCGGCCAGGCCGGCCAGCAGCACGCGCCCCATGGCCGAGCAGTAGGCGGGCAGGCGACTGCCTATCCCGAGGTTGATGGACATGATGCGCCCGGTCGGGATGCGCAGCACGTAGACGATGTCCGTACCGTCCAGCACGGTGGCCGAGCAGGACTGGTGGGCCTCGTTGGTCAGTTGCTCCATGATGGGCTCGGCCAGGTCCCAGAACGGCATGGACGTCAGGTAGGCGAAACCCAGTTCGAGTATGCGGGGCGTGAGCCGGAACAGCCTGCCCTCGGTGGCCACGTAGCCCAGCTGCACCAGCGTCAGCAGGATGCGGCGCGCGCCGGCCCGCGTCAGGCCGGCGGCCTCGGCCACCTCGGTCAGGGTCATGGCGGGCCGTTCGGCGCTGAAGGACCGGATGACGGTCAATCCGCGCGCGAAGGACTGCACGTAGGCATCGCTGGGCTTGACCGCGTCGCCCTCGGCGACCGCGGACACGCGGGCAGCCTCCTGGCGGCCCGCGCCGATGCCGGCCGGCTTGCCGCCGGCCGATGGGTGTTGCGTCATGCAGCCCTGGCGATCAGATCAGTTCGAAGGCCATGGCCGTGGCTTCGCCTCCGCCTATGCACAGCGAGGCCACGCCGCGCTTGGCGTTGCGCTGGCGCATGGCCCCCAGCAGGGTGGCGATCAGCCGCGCGCCGCTGGCGCCGATGGGGTGGCCCAGGGCGGTGGCGCCGCCATGCACGTTCACCTTCTCGTGCGGCAGCTTGTGCTCGGCCATCGCGGCCATGGTCACCACGGCGAAGGCTTCGTTGATCTCGTACAGGTCGACGTCGCCCGGCTTCCAGCCGGTCTTGGCGAACAGCGTGGCCAGCGCGCCCACCGGCGCGGTGGTGAACCATTGGGGCTCCTGCGAATGCTGCGCGTGGGCGACCACGCGGGCCAGCGGCGTGGCGCCCAGCTTCTCGGCGGTGGAGGCGCGCATCAGCACCAGGGCGGCGGCGCCGTCCGAGATCGACGAGGAGTTGGCGGCGGTGACGGTGCCGTCCTTCTTGAACGCGGGCTTGAGGGTGGGAATCTTCTCGGGCATGGCCTTGTAGGGGGCCTCGTCGCGCGCGATGATCTTCTCGCCCTTGCGGTCGGCCACGGTGACCGGCGCGATTTCCCATTCGAAGCTGCCGTCCTCGCTGGCGGCCTTGGCGCGGCGCAGCGACTCCAGCGAATAGGCGTCCTGCTGCTCGCGGGTGAAGCTGTACTTGGCGGCGCAGTCCTCGGCGAACACGCCCATGGCGCGGCCCTTGTCATAGGCGTCTTCCAGGCCGTCCATCGCCATGTGGTCGTACATGGTGGCGTGGCCGTAGCGATAGCCTTGCCGCGCCTTGGGCAGCAGGTAGGGGGCATTGCTCATGCTTTCCATGCCGCCCGCCAGCGCGACCTGGACGCTGCCGGCCAGCAGCAGGTCGTGCGCCAGCATCGTGGCCTTCATGCCCGACCCGCAGATCTTGTTGATGGTGGAACAACTGGTGCCGAGCGGCAGGCCCGCGCCCAGCGCGGCCTGGCGGGCCGGAGCCTGGCCCTGGCCGGCTTGCAGCACGTTGCCCATCAGCACTTCCTGTATCTGTTCGGGTTTCAGGCCCGAACGCTCGATCGCCGCCTTGATGGCGATTGCGCCCAACTGGTTGGCGGAAAGCCCTGAAAGCTCGCCCAACATGGCGCCCATGGGGGTACGGGCGGCCGATACGATAACAACGGGATCCGACATCTTCGACTCCTGACTCTGAAAAGCGGCGGGCGCCACGGGCAAGGGCGGCGGCTGCGTTCCGGGAATGCATCCGCCGGCACCTAGGTACACTAGCTGTAATTTACCAACAAGTGGCCTGCCCATTTTAGACCTGCCCAAGCAGCGCCGCACGAACCGGCCAGGCCCCCCCGATCCGTCATGAATCCTCTCGAACACGAACTGAAGTACCCGCTGGGCGACACCCTGCCCGCGGCCGGCACGGCCATCGAGGTCGCGCCCGGCATCCGCTGGATCCGCATGCCCCTTCCCTTCGCGCTGGACCACATCAACCTGTGGCTGCTGCGCGATCGCTTCGAGGGACGGGACGGCTGGACCATCGTCGACTGCGGCATCGCCCGCGACGAGGTCAAGGCGCTCTGGGAACAGGTCTTCGCCACCCAGCTCGACGGGCTGCCCGTGGTGCGGGTCATCGTCACCCACATGCACCCCGACCACATCGGCCTGGCCCACTGGCTGACCGAGAAATGGGGCGTTCCGCTGCAGATGAGCGCCACCGACTTCCTGACCGCCCACCTGTTCGTCGAAGGCCAGGCCATCTCGGGCGGCGAACGCATGGCGGCGCACTTCGCCCGCAACGGCATGACCGACCAGGCCTCGCTGGACGGCGTGCGCGCCCGCACCCGCTACTACCCGCAACTGGTGCCGCGGGTCCCCGCCCATTTCAACCGCATCATGGACCGCGACGTGCTGCGCATCGGCGGCCACGAATGGCATGCCATCGCCGGCTACGGGCACGCGCCCGAGCACATCTCGCTGTATTGCAAGGAACTGAACATCGTCATTTCCGGCGACATGGTGCTGCCGCGCATCTCCACCAACGTCAGCGTCACGGACATCGACCCCGAAAGCAATCCGCTGCAGCTCTACCTGGATTCGCTTGGCGGCTATGCCCACGTGCCGGCGGACGCACTGGTGCTGCCCTCGCACGGCCGGCCCTTCGTCGGCATCCATACCCGCATCGCGCAGCAGCATGCCCACCACGCCGACCACCTGGCACGCGTCAAGGAGGCCTGTACCGGCAAGGCCGCCTCGGCCTACGACATCGTGCCCGTGCTGTTCAAGCGCAAGCTGGACCTGCACCAGATGACCTTCGCGCTGGGCGAGGCCATCGCCCACCTGCACATGCTGTATTACCAGGGCGCGGTCGCCCGCGAGATCGGCGCCGACGACATCGTCCGCTACCGGGTCCCCGCCTGACCTTCCGCGCGGCCCCCGGCGGCGCGCATTCCACTGCTATGCTTGGCGCCCCGGCCGCCGCCGCGCGGGGCGGCTTCCCTGGGCCTGTCGACGCAGGAGTCCGAGATGAAGAACGTCTACAAGTATTTTTTCCGTGGCCTGATCACCATCCTGCCGCTGGCGTTGACGCTGTACCTGCTGTATGTGTGCGTGGCATGGATGGAAGCCCTCGCGCTGGCGGTGCTCCACCCCTTCGTCGGCAGCTTCTACTTTCCCGGCATGGGCCTGATCCTGGGCGTGCTGGGCATCGTCGCGGTCGGGATGCTGGTGTCCAAGCACCGGGTGCGCCGCATGCTTTCCTACGTGGAATGGCCGTTCACCAGCATCCCGGTGGTCAAAAGCATCTATTCCTCGCTCAAGAGCTTCGCCGACTACTTCACCCCCAGCACCAGCCAGGGCGGGCAGCAGGTCGTCATCCTGCGCATGCCGGGCCAGGAGATCGAACTGGTGGGACTGGTCACCCGGCGCAGCACGGCCGGCCTGCCCGAGGGCTTCCTGCCGGGCGAACGGGTCGCCGTGTACCTGCCCATGGGATACATGATCGGCGGCTACACGGTATTCGTGCCGATCTCGTGGGTCACGCCCATCGAGATGTCGGTGGAAGAAGCGATGCGCTCGTCGCTCATCGCCTGGATGGCACGCGCACCGCAGGCGGCGCCCGCCCCCAGGCAGGAGTGACGAAACCGGGGCGGCGGATCCGCCGCCCTTGCCTCAAAGTGCCGTGCAAGCGGGTCGATCATGCATGGGGACGCCGCCGCCCCATCACCGGCTCCACGGCAGCGGCGCCGCGTTCATCCCCCAGTAGTAGCTCTTCTGGTTGGTGTATTCCAGGATGCCCAGCCGGCCCTTTTCCCGTCCCGTGCCGCTCATCTTCACGCCGCCGAACGGCGTGCTGACCGAGAACAGCTTGTAGGTGTTGATCCAGACGGTGCCCGTCTGCAGCGCGGCGCCGATGCGCCAGGCGGTCTTGTAATCGTTCGTCCAGATGCCCGAGGCCAGGCCGAACACGCTGTCGTTGCACTGGGCGATCAGGTCGGCCTCGTCGGTCCACGGCAGCAGCGCCAGCACCGGGCCGAAGATTTCCTCCTGGCACATGCGGGCCTGGTTGGGCAGGCCTTCGATCACGGTGGGCAGGTAGTAGCTGCCGCGGTCGTAGCCGGCGCCCGTGGGCCGCTGGCCGCCGGCAAGCACCTTGCCGCCCTCGTCCACGCCCAGTTGCACGTAGCGCTCCACCGACTCGCGATGGGCCTGGCTGACCAGCGGTCCCATCTGGGTCCGCTCGCTGGCCGGATCGCCCACGCGCAGCGCCCGCACGCCCGCCAGCAGGCGTTCCTTGAAGGCTTCGTACACGCTGGCATGCACGAAGGCGCGCGAGCCCGCGATGCACGATTCGCCCGACGAACTGAAGATGCCGTACAGCACGCCGGCCACGGCGTGGTCCAGGTCGGCGTCGGCGCAGACGATGGTGGGCGACTTGCCGCCCAGCTCCAGCGACGTCGGCATCAGGCGCTCGGCCGCCAGCCGGGCGATGCCCAGGCCCACGGTGGTGCCGCCGGTGAAGGCGATGCGGCGGATCAGCGGATGGCGCACCAGCGCGTCGCCGACCACCGAGCCCTTGCCGGGCACCACGCTGATGATGCCGTCCGGCACGCCTGCCTGCTGCGCGATGCGGGCCAGTTCGATGGCCATGCGCGGCGTGATTTCGGCCGGCTTGAACACGACCGCGCAGCCGGCCGCCAGGGCGGGCGCCAGCTTCTGCGCCTCGCTGGCGATGGGCGAGTTCCACGGGGTGATGGCGCCCACCACGCCCAGCGGCTCGTGCACGCTCATACTGACGTAGTCGCCGCGCGACGGGGTAATGGTGTCTTCCATCGTCTCGCAGGCCGCCGCGAAGAACTGGAAGGTGCCCGCCGCGCTGGCCACCAGCGCGCGCGTCTCGTTGATGGGCTTGCCGTTGTCCAGACGCTGGAGCTGCGCCAGTTCCTCGGCCCGGGCCCGGATGCCGGCGGCGATGCGGGTCAGGATGGCGCCGCGCTCGTGCGGCTTCAGGCTCGCCCATTCGGGGCGCAGGCGGGCGGCCTCGGCGGCCCGCACGGCCTGGTCCACGTCGTCGGCGGTGGCCGCGTGCAGCGTGGCGACCTGGCTGCCGTCGGCGGGATATTCGGTCACGTACCGGGGGCCCGAGGCGTCGCGCCAGGAGCCGGCGATCAGGGTCTGGATGTGTTCGGTCATGTCAGGGTTCCATGAAAGGCCGGGCGCTAGAAGGCCTGGGTATAGATTGCGAGCGCGTCGTCGCGGGTTAGGTCGCGGGGGTTGTTCATCAACAGGCGGTCCACGGTCATCGCCGCTTCGGCCAGCGCCGGCAGATCGGATTCGCCGACCCCCACATCGCGCAACCGCTGCGGGATGGGCGATGCCGCCACGTGGGCCTGCATGGCGGCGATGAAAGCCAACGCCGCCTCGGCATCGGCCGCGTCGCGCAGGCCGGGATCCAGCGCGCGCGCCAGTTCGGCATACGCGCCTTCGGCCACCGGCAGGTTGAACCGCAGGATGGGGACCATGACCAGCGAGTTGGCCAGTCCGTGCGGCACGTGGAAGTGGCTGCCCAGCGGATGGGCCAGCGCGTGGATGGCGGCCACGGGGGCGTTGGCGAAAGCCATGCCCGCCAGCAGCGAACCGAGCAGCATGGCTTCCCGGCTGTCCAGGTCGCCGCCCTGCCGCACCGCGCCGCCCAGGTGGCCGTGCAGCAGTTGCAGCGCGCGCACGGCCAGCATGTCCGACATGGGATTCTTCTTGTGCCGGGTCGTGTAGGCCTCGATGGCGTGGACCATGGCGTCGATGCCGGTCATCGCGGTGGGCCCGGGCGGCAGCGCCGCCGTCAGCGCGGCATCCAGCACCGCCACGTCGGGGAACAGCAGGGAGCTGATCACGCCGCGCTTCTGGTGGTCGGGCGTGGACACCACCGACGTGGGCGTGACTTCGGACCCGGTGCCCGCGGTGGTCGGCACCTGGATCAGCGGCAGGCGCGGCCCGCGGGCGCGCTGCGGGCCATAGATGTCGGCCAGCGGCTGCGGGTTGGCGGCCAGCAGGGCCACCAGCTTGGCGGTGTCGAGCGAGCTGCCGCCGCCCAGGCCGATCACGCAGTCGGCGCGGTCGTCGCGGGCGGCCTGCGCCGCCTCCAGCACCACGTGCTCGGGCGGGTCGGCCTGGACGCGGTCGTATACGGTCACGTGCACGCCGGCGGCGCGCAGGGCGGCGGCGGGCGCATCGATCAGGCCGGCGGCGACCAGGCCGGGATCGGTGACGAGGAACGCGCGGCGATGGCCGCCGGCCTGGAGGATCCGGGCCAGCCCGAGGGCGGCCCCGCGCTCGCAGACGATGCGAGGCGTGGTTTCGAAATGGAAGCTGGGCATGGACATCGGCTCCGTCCGGGCCGCGCGGGGCGGCCGGGGTGAGCACGGCCCTCACCCCATGCGCGGTGATGCGGAAAGCAGGAAGAAGGGACGGCCGGCGCGCGGCGCGCCGGCCAGGACGCGGATCAGTACGCCGAGATCTTGGTCTTGGCGATCAGGTCGCCGAAGTTCTTGTACTCGGTGCGCAGCGCGTTGCCGAGCTCCTCGGGCGTGGTGGCCACGCTCTCGAAGCCCATGGCCTGGATGCGCTCGACCGAGTCGGGCTTCTTCAGGCTCTTGTTGATCTCGGCGTTCAGGCGCTTGATCACGTCGGCCGGCGTGCCGGCCGGGGCGAACACGCCGTGCCAGCCGCTGACCTTCTCCAGCTCGGGCAGGCCGGCTTCGCGGAAGGTCGGCACGTCGGGCAGGGCCGAGGCGCGCTTGGGTCCGATCACCGCCAGGGCCTTGAGCTTGCCCGACTTGACGTGGACGGCGCTGCCCGAATCGAAGGTGAAGTCCACCTGGCCCGCCAGCAGGTCCTGGATGGAAGGCGCCAGGCCCTTGTAGGGCACGTGGGTCGCGTCGGTGTGGGTTTCCAGGTTCAGCAGCGCGCCGGCCACGTGCGGGAACGAGCCGTTGCCGGTGGATGAATAGTTCAGCTTGCCGGGGTTGGCCTTCATCTTCTCGACCAGGCCCTTGACGTCCGAGACGCCCACCTTGGGATTGACCAGCAGCGCCATGTTCAGGCCCGCCGTCATCGCCACCGGGGAGAAATCCTTGATCGGGTCGAACGGCACGTTCTGCATCACGTACGGGCCCAGCGCCAGCGTGCTCGAGGCCAGCATCAGCAAGGTGTAGCCGTCCGCGGGCGCGCGGCGCACGTAGTCGGCGGCGATGTTGCCGTTCGCGCCCGGCCGGTTCTCGACCACGAACTGCTTGCCCATCGATTCGCCCAGGTCCTTGGCGACCATGCGCGCGATCGCGTCGATGGTGCCGCCGGCCGGCACGGACACCACGATGGTCACGGGCTTGGACGGGAAGGTATCGGCCATCGCGGCCACGGGAACCAGGGCCGACACGGCCACGAGGGAAAACAGCTTGCGCATCATCACATCGATCTCGTAAAGGGTGGGACAGCGGCGGCCGGACCGCCCGGTGCGGCGTCTGCGGCTCGTCCATGCGAAAAATTGTAGGCAGCCAGGCTGTGTGACAATGGCATTTCTGGTTAACCAGAGGTTAACGATTCGCCACACGCCCGTTGCCGGGCCCATGCCAGGTTCCGCCATGTCACGCCTGCTGAACAGCCGCCATTTCCAGATCTTCGCCACCCTCATGCGCAGCCGCGGCATGAGCGAAGCCGCGCTGCGGCTGGGTATTTCCAAGGCGGCGGTCAGCAAGACCCTGCGGCTGATGGAGCGGGAAACCGGCGTCGCGCTGTTCACGCTGGCGCACGGGCGGCTCGAGCCCACGGCCGCGGCGCGCCGCCTGCTGCCGCGCGCCGAACAGGCGGCCAAGCACCTGGAATGGGCGCTGGACGAGGCCTACGCGCTGGACCAGGGGTCGGTGCGCACCGTCGTCGTCGCGGCCCACGCGCCGCCGCTGATCGCCATCCTGCCCAGCGCCATCCAGCGCTTCAAGGAAAGCCATCCCGACGTCAACGTGCACCTGCGCGTGGAAGGCCCGCCCAAGGTGCTGGAGTCGGTGGCCCACCACGAGGTGGACCTGGGCGTGACCAACCCGCCGGCGCCCAACACGGCCAGCAGCGTCGACCTGTGCCAGCGCCACACCATATCGGAGGACCTGCTGGTGGCGGCGCTGCATCGGCGCCATCCGCTGGTGGCCAAGTCCGTGGTGCGCCCGGAAGACCTGGTCGGCGCCACCGTCATCGCCCTGCCCGAGGAGTCGCCCACTTCCATCCTGGTGCGCGCCACCTTGCAGGAAGCGGGCGTCAGCATACCCAAGACCATCTTCGCCAGCACGTCCATGGGCGTGTGCGCGCTGGTGCAGCAGGACGTGGGCATCGGCCTGATCAATCCCATGCTGCTGTCCACCGGCATCTTTCCCGACGTCGTGACCCGGCCGTTCCGGCCTCGCATCGAGCTGTGGACCGAAATCTACTATTCGTCCATCCGGCCGCTCAGCCCCGAGGCCCGGGCGCTGGCCACCTATATCGAGGAAGCGGCCTCGGCGCTGCGCGGGCACGCGCCGCTGGGCAAGCCCGCGCCGGGCTGAAAGGCCGCCCTCAACCGCAGCGTATCGCCGTCACGACCTCGCGGCGGTTGACCTCGACGTTCACCCGGAACGGATTGAATTCCATAGTGATGGCCTGCCCGGGGCGCAGCACGCGCGCGCTGCCGGCGCCCGAGGCCTTGCGGGCTTCCTCGACCAGCACCGAGCTGAGCTGCTGGCCGACCAGGGTCTGGGCCGCGTCGGCCTGGCATTGTCCCTGCGGCGCTTGCGCCGCGGGCTGGGTATCGGCGATGGGCACGGGGGCGGCGCAGCCGGCGGCGAAGGCCAGCGTGGCAAGGGCGAAGGCGCTCCGGATCATGGGTTCTCCTTGTGGGCGTTCATCGATAGAACAGCGTGGGCGGCATCCCGAAATGCCGGCGGAACATCGCTGCGAAGGCGCTCTGGCTCTGGTAGCCGTGGTCGAGCGCGACGTCGACCACTTTATCACCCCGGGCCAGGCGCTCCAGCGCGGCCAGCAGGCGCACCTGCTGGCGCCAGTAGCCGAAGCGCATGCCCGTCTGCTGCTGGAACAGCCGGTGCAGCGTGCGGGCCGACATGCCCGCGCCGCCGGCCCAGGCGTCGACCGTGCGGCCGTCGTCCGGCGCCGCGATCAGCCGCTCGCACACCGCACGCAGGCGCGGGTCCGACGGCAGCGGCAGATGCAGCGGCAGCACCGGCAGCGCCCGCAGCTCGTGCAACAACAACTGCCTCAGGCAACCGGCGCGCGACGCCGGCCCCCCGCCCGGCGGCAGGTCGATGGCGGCCAGGATCAGCTCACGCAGCAGCGGCGGAATGGCCAGCACGCAACTGCCCTGCGGCAACTGCGCGCCGGCGTCGGCCGCGACGAACACGGTCCGCATCTTCACGTCGCCGCTCATGCGCACCTGGTGCGCGATCCCGGCTTCCAGCCACACGCCGCGCGTGGGCGGCACGACCCAGCGGCCGCCCTGGGCGTCGATACGCATCACGCCTTCGATGGCGTAGAGCAGTTGGCTGTAGGCATGGCTGTGCGGAGCGATCACGTGGCCGTGCGGATAATCCGCGGCGATGGCGGTGACGGGCACCCCGGCCCGGGCCGTATCCCGCAAATGCGCATCGACATCCATGATCTGTCACTTTTAAGATAACTTTCTTCATATTAGCGTGAGACAGCCGACCAGCAAGCGCGGAGCATAGGAGTCCATTCTTTCCGGAGCCCTTTCGATGTCCCCCGCCGCGTATCTCTTCCCCTTCCTGGCCATCGTCTTCTGGGCCGGCAACGTGATCGTGTCCAAGATGGCGGCCTCGGCCATCTCGCCCACCGCCATCACGTTCTACCGGCTGGTGCTGGCCATCGCGCTGCTGAGTCCCTTCCTCGCGCGCCCCATCTGGCGCAACCGCGACGCGATCCGGCGCCACTGGTGGCAACTGGCCATAGGCGGCCTGTTGTCCATGGCCCTGTTCCAGGCCCTGTCCTACCGCGCCGCCGAAAGCACCACGGCCACCAACATGGCCATCGTCACCGCGCTGATCCCGCTGCTGACGGCGATCCTGAGCGCCGCCCTGCTGGGCGAGCCCGTCACCGTGGGCATGGCGACCGGCGGCCTGCTGTCGTTCGGTGGCATCCTGTACCTGGTCGGCCACGGCGACATCGGCGCGGTACTGGCTCAGGGCGCCCACCTGGGCGACGTGCTGATGCTGTTCGCCGCGCTGGCCTATTCCCTGTACGGCGTGCTGCTCAAGCGCTGGCGCATGGCCATTCCCGCCTGGCAATCGACCTACATGCAGGCGGCCTTCGCGCTGGTGTTCATGTTCCCGCTGTTCCTGGCCCTGCCCGCCGGCACCGCCACGCTGGACGCCAGGACCGTGCCGCTGATCGCCTACGCCGGCATCTTCTCGTCCATCATCCTGACCTTCTTCTGGATACAGGGCGTCAAGCTGCTGGGCCCCAATCGCTGCGCGATCTTCATCAACCTGCTCCCGGTGCTGACCGCGGGCCTGGCCATCGCCCTGCTGGACGAACCCATGCGCGCCTACCACGTGATCGGCGGCGGCATCAGCCTGGCCGGCGTGCTGATCGCGCAGACCGTGCAGCGCCCGCTGTTCGCGGCGCGGGCATCGCTGGCGCGGTAACGCCCCCGCGCTGTCGGGTCAGGTCTCGCCGTCCGGCGCCCGCACCAGCCGCAGCAACGTGATTTCCGACGGCACGCCGAAGCGCATGGGAGGCCCCCAGTAGCCCGTGCCGCGGTTCACGTACACCCACATGCCGTCCTGGCGATGCAGTCCCGTCACGAACGGCTGTTGCAGCGGCACGAAGAAATTCCAGGGCAGGAACTGCCCGCCGTGCGTATGGCCCGACAACTGGAGATCGAAGCCCGCCTGGGCGGCCAGGGCCGCGCTGCGCGGCTGGTGAGCCAGCACCACGCGGGCGCCGGCACCGGCCGGCGCGCCGTCCATCGCGCGTTGCGGATCGCTGCGATGCGCCGGGTCGAACTGGTGGGCGCTGTAGTCGGTAATGCCGGCCACCACCAGTTCCTGGCCCGCGTGCCGCAGCACCACGTGTTCGTTCAGCAGCACCCGCATGCCCATCCCGCGCAGGGCGTCGATCCACGCGTGCGCGCCCGAGTAGTACTCGTGGTTGCCGGTCACAAAGAAGGTTCCGTGGCGCGAGGCCAGTTCCGCCAGGGGCCGCGCGTGGGGCGCGAGATCGGCCACGCTGCCGTCGACCAGGTCGCCGGTGATTGCCACCATGTCCGGCCGCAGCCGGTTGACCGCGTCGACGATGCGCCGCACGTAGGGCGCGCGGATGGTGGGGCCGACGTGGATGTCGCTGATCTGCGCAATGGTGAATCCTTCCAGCTCGGCGGGCAGCGCCCGCAGCGGGATGTCGATCCGGACCACGCGCGCCACGCGGCGGGCGCCGACGAAGCCGGCCACCGACATCAGCAGCGAAGCCGCCACCACGAACAGGGCCGACGGTACCGCCAGCGCGGCGTGTCCGTCACCGGTCCCGAACCACGCCATGGCGGACGCGCCAGCCAGCACGAGATCTCGCAGCAGCGTCAGCACGAACAACGACGAGAACAGGCCCATGCACAGCAGCCCCAGCCAGATCGCGCCCAGCAGCAGGGGCCCGGCCGAGCGCCGCCGCGCGAGCATGCTGGTTGGGATCAGGATGGCGGACGCCGCCAGCACGGCCGCCAGCGCCGGAGCCAGGCCCGGCACCACGCCCAGGTCGGGCACGAGGCGCAGCCCGACATAGGCATGCACCAGGCCGATCAGGCCGAAGAAGTAGAACCTGTGCAGGGCGCGCCGCTGGCTCACTGGTGGCTCTCCTGTCGCTGCGCGACATCCTTGCTAGGACGAGGCGGCACGCCCGCGTGTCACGCCGCCGTTCCGCGCCGCGCCGGCGAGGCGAAACGGTACACGGCCAGCGTGCTGCGCCAGCCCGGCAGCCACGAGATTTCGCGGGCGTCGGCGAAGGTCGCGCGGGCCAGGATGCGCAGTCCGAGCTTGGCGGCCAGCGCCTCGAAGTCCTTCAGCGTGCACAGGTGGATGTTGGGCGTGTTGTACCACTGGTAGGGCATCTGCCCGGTCACGGGCATGTGTCCGCGCAGGATGGACAGGCCGTGGGTCCAGTGGCCGAAATTGGGGAAGGAGACGATGCCCTCGCTTCCCACGCGCGCCATCTCGAGCAGGATGCGCTCGGTGTTGTGCACGGCTTGCAGCGTCTGCGACAGCACCACCGTATCGAAGCGGCCGTCCTCGAACAGCGCCAGTCCGTCCTCCAGGTTCTGCTGGATGACGTTGACGCCCTTGCGCGCGCATTCGATCACGTGCTGGTCGCTGATCTCGACGCCGACGATGCTGGCCTGTTGCGCATCGCGCAGGTGGGCCAGCAGCGTGCCGTCGCCGCAGCCCAGGTCCAGCACGCGCGAGCCATCGGCGATCCAGCCGGCGATGCGGGCCAGGTCGGGACGCAGGGGGGCGGCGTTGCGGTTCATCGCGCGCCTCCCGCCGCACCCAGGCCCAACTGGCGGGCCACGCGGTCGAAATATCCCCGCACCACCGCGTGGTAGCGGACATCGTCCAGCAGGAAGGCATCGTGGCCGTGCGGCGCCTCGATCTCGGCGTAGGTGACCGGACGGCCGTTGCGCAGCAGCGCCTGCACGATCTCGCGCGAACACGAGGGGGGGAAACGCCAGTCCGTCGTGAACGACGTCAGCAGGAACTCCGCCTGCGCCGGCGCGAGCGACCGCGCCAGGTCGCCGCCGGCCTGCTTGGCCGGATCGAAATAATCCAGCGCCCGCGTGATCAGCAGATAGGTATTGGCATCGAAGTACTTCGAGAACTTCTCGCCCTGGTAGCGCAGGTAGGACTCCACCTCGAATTCCACGTCGTAGCCATAGCGGAACGCGCCGTCGGCCCCGGGCGAACGCTGCGCCCGCCCGAATTTCTCGGCCATGTCGTCGCCCGACAGATAGGTGATGTGGCCGATCATGCGCGCCACCGACAGGCCGTTGCGCGGCACCGTGCCATGGGCATAGAAGTCGCCGCCGTGGAACTCGGGGTCGGTGATGATGGCGCGCCGCGCCACTTCGTTGAACGCGATGTTCTGCGCCGACAGCCGCGGCGTGCTAGCGATGACCACGCAATGCGCCACGCGCTCGGGATAGGTGATGGCCCAGCTGAGCGCCTGCATGCCGCCCAGCGACCCGCCCATGACCGCGGCGAAGCGGGCGATGCCCAGCCTGTCGGCCACGCGCGCCTGCGCATGGACCCAGTCTTCGACCGTGACCACGGGGAACGAGGCGCCGTACGGGCGGCCGGTGCGGGGATCGATGCTGGCGGGCCCGGTGGATCCGAAGCAGGACCCCAGGTTGTTGATCCCGATCACGAAGAAGCGATCGGTGTCCAGCGGCTTGCCCGGCCCCACCATGTTGTCCCACCAGCCGACGTCGGACGGATCGTCCGCCGAGACGCCGGCCACGTGGTGCGAGGCGTTCAGCGCATGACAGACCAGCACCGCGTTGGAGCGGTCGGCGTTCAGGCGGCCGTAGGTCTCGATCATCAGCGAATACGGGCCGAAGGCCGTGCCGCTGGCCAGTTGCAGCGGCTCGTCGAACGTCATGGCCTGCGCCTGGACGACGCCGACGGAATCGGGACCGATGGGAGGAGATGCGGGAGTGTCGAGAAAGGCGGTCAACGCCTCTTCGAGATGCGAATCGGAAGACACGATGGACGGAGCTCTTTAGCTGGATTTATCAGGCGCCCGCAAGCGGACCAGGCAAATCGGCGCCAATGAAAAGTACGGGAATTGTAGCACCGGGCCATGGACGGGCGCCCTCCCGCGGGAACACCCGTCGCTTGCCCGGCGCCGCGCGCCAGGGCGTCACCCCGCCCTGGTCGACCCTTGCGCGGTCTTCAATAGCCCGGCCCACAGCCGCTGCTCGGCCTGCGCGGTGCGCGCCAGGTCGGCGGGCGGCCCGGGACGAGCCGTCAGGCCCACGGCCGCCAGTTCCCCTTTGACGTCGTCGCGGGCAAGCAGGGATTGCAGCAAGGCGTTGTAGCGCTGCACGATCGGCGCCGCCATGCCCTTGGGCCCCCACAGCGCGTACCAGGGATCGACGTCGTAGCCGGCCACGCCCTGCTCGTCCAGCGTGGGCAGGTCCATATAGGGCTGCTGCCGCTGCCGGCGCGTGCCGCCCAACACCTTGATGCGCCCGCTCGCGGCATGGTTCATCGCCACCTGTACCGGCAGGAACATCACCTCCACCTGCCCCGACAGCACGTCGGTGGTCGCGCCCGCCGAACCCTTGTAGGGAATGTGCTGGAGCTGGATGCCCGTCTTCGCCATCAGCAGTTCCATGCACAGGTGATGGTGGGTACCCAGTCCGGGCGACGCGTAGCGCAGCGCGCCCGGACGAGCCTTGGCGTAGGCCACCAGTTGCGCCACGTCGGCGACCGGCAGCGCCTGGTTCACCACCAGCGCGAAATTGCCGGAACCCACCAGCCCGACGGGCGTGAAATCCGCCAGGACATCGAACGGCAGCTTGTCGTAGAAATAAGGCAGTGTCAGGGTGGTCGACACATTGCTCATCAAGGTATGGCCATCCGGCGGCGCCTTGGCCACCGCCTCCATGCCTATCATGCCCGAGGCGCCCACCCGGTTCTCGACCACGAAGGCGACACCAAGCTCGCGGCTCATGCGCGGAGCCAGGATGCGCGCCACCGAGTCGGGCGTGGTACCCGGCGTCTGCGGCACCAGGATACGCACCAGCCTGTCGTCAAGCTGGCCTGGCTGGCCCGCGCCCGCGCGGCCCAGCCACGCGGCACCGGCCACGGCCAGCACCCGGCCGAGCGCCGCGCGCCTGCCGGGGCGAACCGGCAGGTCGCCGGCCGCGTCGCATGGGGATTCGATGTTCGTGTCTTTCATGTCTCCTCCTTATGTCCGGGCCTGCGCCCGGTTCGATGCGTGGGTTTGCATTTATCATCTACCGCTGCGGCGAAGCGCTTTCCTGCGCGCCGCCCTCCCGTAACGATTGCCCCGATCCGCCATGCCCGCCGACCCGCCCGCCACCAGCCTGGAAAAAATGCTGTCCATCCTCGACCTGATCGAGGACAGCGACGCCGGACAGAGCTACGACGATCTCTCCGACAAACTGGGGCTCGCGCGCTCGACGCTGTACCGCTACCTCAAAGTGCTGACGGAAGCCGGCCTGCTGACCTCCTTGCCGGACGTGGGCTACACGCTGGGGCCAAGGATTTCCGAACTCGACTACAAGATGCGGATGCGCGACCCGCTGATCATCGCCAGCCGCCCGATCATGATCGAGCTGGTCAAGGCCGTGCCGGGCATCGCCCTGCTATGCCGCAGGTACCGGGACAAGGTCCTGTGCGTGCACCAGGAGTCGAATACCGACGCCTTCAACAGCAGCTACGAACGCGGCTACGCCCGGCCCCTGCTGCGCGGATCGGCCTCCCGCATCATCCTTGCCTACACCCCGGCGCGAACCGTCGGCCGGCTTTATGAAGCCGATCCGGCCGCGTTCGCCCAGGCCGGCCTGGGCGACTCGCTCGAAGCCGTCAAGGCCACCCTGGCCGCCATCCGCCAACGCGGCTGGGACTCCACCAGCGGACAGGTCACCCATGGCGTCACCGGCGTTGCCGCGCCCATCCTGGATAGCCGCGGCAGCGTCGTGGGCAGCCTGAGCGTCACCATAGGCAAGGCCCGCCTGGACGAACGGGAAACCGCCGCCGCGGCCGACCGCATCGCGTTCTGCGCCGGCATCGTCAGCAAGACCATCGCCAGCGATACGCCGCGCGCCCGCGACCAGGCCCTGCGCACCGCACACGCGCGGACGCCGCCCGACCCGATGCGCGAGGACGACTGACACCGCCGGCTCACCAGGCCGCGGGTTCGATCGCCCCCAGGTTGGGCAGGTTGGTGGGCTTGGGCCCGTTCCAGATGTCCGTGGTGCGATAGCTCTTGTCCAGCTGGCGCGGCTGCCGCGGCCCCGTTTCCGGAAACTCCTCCATTCCCAGCGTGAACTCGACGGTGAAGCCGTCCGGATCCGCGAAATACTGGAAGACGCTGCCCGAGGCCTTGTGCCGGCCAGGCGAAGGCGCCACGATGGCGCCTTCATCCAGCAAGCGGTTGCGCCCCGCCATCAGGTCGTCGAGACTCTCCACCGAATACGCCGAATGGAAGAACGCCGGCGCCTTGCCCTGCTGGATGGCGAACGAGTGGTGGAAAGGATTCGGGAAGCAACGCATGAACGCGAAGTACGGGTCGCCGTCGTCTTCATGACGGAAATCCGATACCCGGAAGTTCATCACTTCGGTATAGAAACGCAGGCTCTGCGCAAAATCGGGCACGCGAATCACCGCGTGGCTCAGGCGCAGCAGCTTCATGGGGTGCGGCGTGAAGGCCTCGGTCCGCTGGCGCATGCCTGCCAGCAGGTCCAGGGTGATGCCATTGGGATCCACCAGCCGGATGCCTTCTTCCACGCGCAGGTCGGCGCACTCGCCGGCGCCCAGGCGCCGATGCCGCACGCCGGCCCGTTCCAGCACCTCGCGCGCCACCGGCACTTGCGCCGCCGACTCCAGCTCGAAGGCGATGCGCTTGAGGCTGGGCTGCGCCGCCGCATGCAGCGACAGGTTGTAGTGGTCGGCATCGCAGGACAGGAATGCGGTATCGGCGGTACGCTCGACCAGGTCCAGGCCGACCATGTCACGGTAAAAGGCCGCCGAACGGTCCAGGTCCGACACGTTCAACGCCAGATGGCTCAGTTTCTTGAATCTCAGCACGATTCACCTCGTCACGTTCACGGTTCCAGGCGCAGGAACGCACGGTCCACGTCCACCTCGCGCACCATGCCTTGCGCCACGGCGGCTTCGCAGAAGACGCGCAGCGCCGGCTCGCTGTTCTTCCAGCCGTACTCGTTCCAGTGCTTGCCCAGCGCGGCGCGGGTACGGTCCTGCTCCAGGTCGCCCAGCGGCAGGAACTGCGCCGCCTCGTGCGCCACTTCCTGCGCGGCGTGATGCAGCGCCCGCGTGTACAACTCGACCAGCGCCCCGGCCAGCCCGGGCCGCTCGCGCAGCAGCGCGGCGCGCACCGCGATCACGTGCGTCACCGGCACCACCCCGGTCTGCCGCGCCAGCGCCAGGGCTTCCCCCGCCGGATCGGGCGACAAGTAGCGCAATCCCGTCATGTCCAGCGGCCGGCGCGCGAAGATGAAGCAATCGGCGTCGCCCGAACGCAGCACGTCGGCCGGCCCGCGGCCCTTGAGCGACCAGTCGATTTGCACGCCCTCGGGATAGGACATGCCTGCCAGGCGGTCATCGGCCAGCGGACACCACACCACCCCGGCCGTATCCACGCCGTGCATGCCCAGGTACCAGCGGTGCCACAGGGCGGCGGTCAGCCAGTACTGCGGCACCGCGACGCGCCTGCCGGCCAGCGACTTGTGGCCGGACAGCTCCGAGCCCTCGCGGCAGAAGGCGTACTGCGACACCAGCTTGCGCGCGAAGACGGGCAGCCCCACCAGCGAGTCGTCCCGCTCGCGGGCCTTGACGAAGGTCGCCAACGACATCTCCGCCACGTCCAGTTCGCCGCGCAGCGCCTTCATCGTGCATTCGTCTATGGTGCGCGTCGCGCTGACACGGTAAGCCAGGCCCGGCACGTCGATCAGCCCGGACAGCAGCGGCTGGGTATGAAAGGACGGCGTGGCGCCGATATGGACCGCTGCCGGTTGTGCCATGTTCGTCATGGGTATGTCTTCCTCCTGTTGATCGCTTTACGCGCGCGCCGCTTCGGCCCGCCCGCGCCAGTATTCCCAGGCGCGGGCGAATCCCTCGCCCGGCAGCCCGTCGCGCAGCCGCGCGCATATCTTGTCGACCTCGCCTTCGGTCAGGAAGGTGATCGGCCCCAGGTGGCTTGCCTGCAACTGCAGATTGGCGTTCACCTCCAGGTAGACGGCGGTATAGACCGCTTCCTTGATCGAGCCGCCCACCACCGTGCAGCCATGCCCGCGCATCAGCGCGCTACGGTTCCGCGCCAGCACGGTGGCCAGGTCCCGGCCCATCTCCATGTCGCTGACCAGCAGCGTGGTGTCGCCGAACCTGTCCTGGGCATCCCAGGTCGGAATGTCGAAACCGATGGTCGCGCAGCTATGCACCACGGGACGCAGGGGCGCGCCGGTCACGGCGAAGGGCACCACGCTGCGGCTGTGGTTGTGCACCACCGACTGCACGTCGGGACGAGCTTCGTAGATCGCGCCGTGTATGAAGCGCTCGAGGTAGGGCTTGCGGCCGCGCGCATCGACGGGCTCGCCCTGGAGGGTGAACTCCATGATGTCGGCCAGCTCGACCCGCTCGGGCGGACGCGCGCGCGACAAGAAGTAGCGGTCCGGATCGTCGGGGTGGCGCACGCTGATGTGCCCGAACGCATCGACCACGCCTTCCGACGCGAGTATGTGGTTGGCCGTGACCAGCTCTTCCAGCAGTGCTTGCGGCATCGCCATTCGGACTTCCTTGCTAGAGAATGAAACTGACGGATCCCAGCGAGCCGAGCTCGTGGGCATCGATCACGATGCGCCGCTGCCTGATCTTCAGGCCGTCGGCGGTGATGCGCAGCTGATAGGTCAGTCCGCCGACGTACTCGCGTATGCGTTCGTGCCGGCGGTAGCGGTGGCAGATGAAGTTGGCGGCCACGGTGGCCAGGTCGCCCTCCTGCCCCAGCACGCGCACGTTGCTGATGCTGCGGCGCAGGCGCGACCTGGGCGCCTCGGCATGGCAGTTCGGATCCAGCACGCGTATGACGCGCTGGCGGATGCGCTCGGCATCGTCCGCGATGATGAACAGCGTATTGCGCGGATCGCCGTCCGGCTTGTCGTTGGGCGGAATGAGATAGGTGGCATCCGGGGTCAACAGTTCCAGCCATTCCTTGAGCCGCCACTCGTCAAGCAACGCCGCCTCGAAGTACAGGAAATCCTCGGCCTCGGCCCGGGTCAGGCGGCCGGCTGCGCTCTGTTGCATCACGCGTTCTCCTGCATCATGCGGTTCCAATGGCGCCAGAAAGTGCGCAGGTGGTGTTCATCGCTGTTGAGCTGCTCCGACTCGGGCTTGCCCATGCCTCGCGACATCTCCGACCATTCATCGCTGCGCCAGTTGGCCATGCCCTGCTGCACCAGCTCCAACGCCTCCACGTCATCGGGCGTGGCGAATCCGCCCGGACCGTAGAACGTCAGGAAAGCGTCCAGGCGGCGGGCCCGGGCCGACTCGTCCTCTTCGACCGGCCCCAGCGCCCAGGCCGTCACCTCCATGCGCTCCGGGCCGTCGGGGAAGAAGGTGCGGATGGTGACCGACGAACCGTCGTTGATGACCAGGTTGGGGAAGATGACCAGGTTGCGATTGGTGTTGGCCACGCGCTCGGCGCGCTCCGGGCCCAGCCGCTCCACCAGTTCCTGGCGGATGGCGTCGATCTCGTCGCGTGCCGCCTCGCCGTACAGCGGTATCCAGTGCGCCACCGGACGGCCGCGGAAATTGACGTTGTCGGTGGTGAAGTGGCCATTGCCCAGGCTGATGGCATAGCCCTTGGTCGGCAGGACCTGGCCGGCTTCGCGCGGGGGCCGCTCGATGGTCACGCCCGAATTCGCCATGAAATTCAGCCAGGTCGAGTGCGTGGTCGGCAGGTGGTAGTCGTCCACGCTGTTCTCGACCATCAGCTTCCAGTTGGCCGCCACCGCGTATTCCTGCGTGCCGGAGATCACCTGCATGGTGCCCGACGGCGACTGGTCCACCACCAGGTCGATGTACTCGGTGGCCCGGCCCAGGTAGGCCTGCAGGGCAGGCGCGTCGGGATCCAGGCACATGAACCAGAAATCGCGATATTGCTCGAAGCGCGGCGGCCGTTTCAGGCCATATTCGTTGCGGTCGAACGAGCCTGTGTAGGCGTCCTCGCCGGGAATGCGCGCCAGGCTGCCATCCAGGCCGTAGCTCCAGCCGTGGTAGACGCAGAAAAACCGCCGGGCGTTGCCCTCGCGCTTGGTGGCCACCACCGCCCCGCGATGCCGGCAGGTATTGAAGAAGCAGCCGATGGCGCCTTCCGCGTCGCGGGCAAAGATGACCGGCCTGCCCGCGACCTTGCGCGTCACGAAGTCGCCCGGCTTGGCGAGTTCGGACCCATGGCCGACATAGATCCAGCACTTGGCGAAGACCTTGTCCATTTCCTCGGCCAGCACGGCCGGCGACACATGCACGGCCCGATGCAGCAAGAAGCGCTGGTTCACGGGATCGTCAATGATGTAGTTCATCTTTATTCCAACGATTAGGGACGATAGTTAACTCATCGTTAAATCTATCATCCCATATGTTGGGAATAAAAATCCAGCATCTTGCGGATTTCCCTAGGAAAAATTCGTTTACCAAGCGTTATTTATGAGAAATCATTAGGATTAGAATCCCACCATTTGGACTTATCTGAATAACAAATATCCCACATTAAGGGACTTTTAATCCACGAGGAGACAGTGATGCCTGCAATCGCCCCCCTGCTGCCGAAACGGCAAGCTCTCGCCTGGCTGGCCGCCGCATGCACGGCCGTGGCCGGTTCCGGACCGGCCTCGGCCGGCGAAACGGATGGCGCCTATCCCGAGCGCACCGTCACCCTGGTCGTACCCTTCACGCCCGGCACCAGCGCCGACATCATCGCCCGCGTCATCGGCCCCAGGCTGGCCGAACGCTGGAAGGTCGCGGTAGTCACCGAAAACCGCCCGGGCGCGGGCGGCAATATCGGAGCGGAGCTGGTGGCGCGCGCCGCACCCGATGGCTACACCCTGCTCATGACGGCTACCGCCTTCGGCACCACGCCGGTCATCAACAGACACACGCCGTTCGACCCCATCAAGTCTTTCCGCCCGATCGGCCTGGCCGCGACCAGCGCCATGGCCCTGGTCGCCCCGGGCAAGCTGCCGGCGCAGTCGGTGCAAGACCTGATCCAGCTCGCGCGCGCCCAGCCCGGCAAACTCAACTACGCCTCCCCCGGCACCGGCACCGCGCAGCACCTGGCCATGGAACTCCTCAAGCAGAGCGCCCAGCTGGACATGGTCCACATCCCCTACAAGGGCACGGCAGGCGCCCTCACGGACATCATGGGCGGGCACGCCCAGGCCATGGTGACGAGCCTGGGCGCGGCCACGCCTTTCCTGCAGAGCGGGCAATTGAAGGCGCTGGCCGTGATGAGCAAGAACCGGGTGCCGGAACTGCCCGGTACCTCCACGGTGGTGGAACAGGGACACCCGGAATTGGTGGTGGACACCTGGTATGGACTACTGGCGCCCGCCAATACGCCAGATGCGATCATCGGCAAGTGGAACAAGGACCTGAACGCGCTGCTGCGCGATCCGGACGTCATTGCCAGCCTCAAGAACCAGGGCCTGGTGGCAACGGGCGGCACCCCGCAGGAACTGGGAGCGCTGATCCAGAGCGAACTCGCGCGCTGGGCCAAGGTCGTGGCCGCGGCAAAGATCGCCGCGGATTGAAGGCGCCCGGCGGGAACGCTCCGGCCTTACAACAGGCCCTGCAGGATGGCCTGGGCCACGGCCGCCTGCTTGTTGTTGACCTGGAGCTTGGCAAAGGCATTGCCCAGGTGGAAGTTCACGGTCCGTTCGCTCACGCCCAGGATCTGGGCGGTCTCGCCACCGGTCTTGCCCATCGAGGCCCAATGCAGGCACTCCTGCTCGCGCGCGGAAAGCCGGATGGGAAGCGCGGGCTGATCCTGGTCCGGCAGGCGCAGATACGCATCCACCAGCAACGAAGCGGCGTGATGGCACAGGTCGGCCAATTGCGCATGAGTCTCGAGCCGGCTCGCCGCCTCGGGGGAATCGAACAGCAGCGCCAGGCAGGCTACCGTATCGCCGGGATGCAGGCCCTCGGCCACCAGGAACAGCGCGCCGTGCGCATCCAGGCGCCGCAACGCGTCGTGGGCGGATGAAGGTTCGCCGTCGTCCAGCGCGTGCCAGGCCATGCGAACCTGACCGGACCGCCAGCCGGACGGCGCGACCAGCGGCGGAAGCTCCGGCCGGAAACCTTCCCACCAACCCGGCGCATCCTCATACCGCAGCCGCAACACATTACCGTCGCTGGTGCACTGGACGATGCACAGCGCGTAATGGGCGGCGCCAAGTTCCCAGGAGAACTCGCGGACGACCTTGCCGATGGCGGCGGGACAGGAGGCTTCAATCAACGGGCGCAGTGCCCGCAACGCGCGGGTACTGGGTCTCATGCTCTTCGATGCTGCGTGCTGCGTGCTGCGCAATGCCAAAGATGAAGGGACGGGCTTCGTCATTTCACCAGAATGTCATTTTTGTAACATTCTATGACGAACTCACTGGTTTGTGAATAACTTTCTGAATGCGAAAGTGTCCGGAGAGGCGCGCCCTTATTGGTTCAGCAAAGACAGGTCCATTTCCGACGCGCGATTCAGGACCGCGGCGACCTTGGTCCGCAGCGCATTCGAATGGGCATGCAGGATCTCGCGCTTGACGTCCAGCAACTGCTGCGGATGCATCGAGAACTGCGTCAGGCCCAGGCCCAGCAACAGCCGCGTCAACTCGGTATCGCCCGCCATTTCGCCGCACACCGATACCGACTTGCCGGTGCGCGACCCCGCGTTGATGGTGTTGGCCACCAGGCGCAGCACCGCGGGATGCAGCGAGTCGTACAGCCCGGCCACGTCGGGATCCGCCCGGTCGATGGCCAGCGTGTACTGGATCAGGTCATTGGTGCCGATGGACAGGAAGTCGAAGGCCTCGACGAAAGGCTCGATGGCGATCGCCACCGCCGGGATCTCGACCATCGCGCCCACCTGGATGTTCTGGCCATAGGCCTGACCGCGGACGTCGAGCTCCTGCCTGGCCGCCGCGATGGCGGCATAGGAAGCGCGCGCCTCGCGCAGGTGGGCCACCATGGGGATCAGTATCCGCACCGGGCCATGGGCCGAGGCGCGAAGAATGGCGCGCAGCTGCGTGGCGAACAGTTCGGGATGGGCCAGGCAGTAGCGGATCGCGCGCAGGCCCAGCGCCGGGTTGGTGGCCACGGTGGCCTCGCCGTCCAGCGTCTTGTCGGCGCCGATGTCCAGGGTGCGGATGGTGACGGGGCGTCCCGCCATCGTGCGCACCACCGAGGCATAGGCCTCGTACTGCTCGTCCTCGCCGGGCAGGCCGTCGCGCCCCATGAACAGGAATTCGCTGCGGAACAGGCCGATGCCCTCGGCCCCCGCGTCCAACGCCGCCTGCGCCTCTTCGGGCAGTTCGATGTTGGCCAGCATGGACACGACCACGCCGTCCAGCGTGATGGCCGGCACGTCGCGCAGCGTCGCCAGCGTGGCCCGCTCGCGCGCATAGTCGGCCTGGCGGGCACGGTACTCGGCCACGACGCGCGGCGGCGGGTTGACCAGCAGCACGCCGGCCTCGCCATCGACGATGACCATGTCGCCGTCGCGCAGCAGCGTGCGCGCCACGCCCAGCGCCACCACGGCGGGCACGCCCATGCTGCGGGCGACGATGGCCGTGTGCGAGGTCGCGCCGCCCAGGTCGGTGGTGAAGGCCGCGAAGCGCGCGCCGCGCAGCTTGAGCATGTCGGCGGGGGCGATGTCGTGCGCGACGACGATCAGCGGATCGCCATGGTCGTCGATGGCCGAGCCCTTCAAGCCGCGCGGCCGCCCGTTCGCCTCGGCCAGCGCGTGCAGGATGCGCTCGATCACCTGGCGCACGTCGCCGCCCCGCTCGCGCATGTACTCGTCGTCCATCTGCGCGAACTGCTCGGCCAGCGCCTGGCCCTGGGCGGTCAAGGCCCATTCGGCGTTGTAGTGGCGGGAACGGATGATCTCCAGCGGCTCGAGCGAGATCATCGCGTCGGCCAGGATCATGCTGTGCACCTGGAGGATGGCCCCCAGTTCGCGGGGCACGTCGGGGGGGAGATGGTCGGCCAGCTGGGCCAGCTCGTCGGAAGCGGCGCGGATGGCGGCGGCCAGGCGCGCGCACTCGGCCTCCACTTCCTCTTCATCGATACGATAGTGGGATACCTCTAGAGCGGCCGCGCCGATGACCACGGCGCGGCCGATGGCATAGCCGCGCGACACCCCCAGTCCGTGCAAGGCCAGCATCAAGGTCTCCATAGGCTACTCGGCCTCGCCGAACTTCTGCTCGAACAGCGCCCGGATCTGGTCCAGGGCCTCCTGGGCGTCCTCGCCCTCGGCATCGACGGTCACCTTGGTGCCGATGCCGGCCGCCAGCATCATGACGCCCATGATGCTCTTGGCATTGACGCGGCGCGTGCCGCGCGCGATGTGGATCTCGCTGCGGAACCGGCTGGCGAGCTGCGTGAGCTTGGCGGATGCCCGCGCATGCAGGCCCAGCTTGTTGATAACGGCGATGTCGATGCTCGGCATGGTCAATGGTCTTCAGGTTCGCCGTCGACGCGCAAGACGCCTTGCGTGCCGCCGGCCAGGGCGCGCTGCGCCAGATCATCAAGGGAAAGGTGGCGGTAGGGCAAGGTGCGCAGCAACATCGGTATGTTGACGCCCGCCAGCACGGTGGTGGGCGTTCCCAGCCGCGACGCCTCGCGCGCCGCCCGGTCGGTCTGGTTGGCGGGCGTGGCGCCCACCACGTCGGTCAGCACCAGCACGCCTTCGCCGGCCGCCGCGGATTCGATGCGCTCGAGCACCGCGCGGAACATCTGGTCGGGATCCTCGTCGTTGCCGGCATCGTAGGCCAGCACGCCCGACAACTCGCCGAAGATGTGCGATGCGCAGGAAAGGAGCGACGAAGCCAGCGGTTCGTGCGCGACGATGACGACGCCGGTCATGCCGATCTCGCTTCCGGTTTCGCGGCGACGGCGTCCTCGAGGGCCCGCGCGAACATCGCGCCGACGTCGAAGCCGGTCTGCTCGGTGATTTCACAGAACGTGGTGGGGCTGGTCACGTTGATCTCGGTGACGTAGTCGCCGATCACGTCCAGGCCCACCAGCAGCAGCCCCCGCGCGGCGAGCTTCGGCCCCAGCTCGCGGGCGATGGCCAGGTCGCGCCCGGACAGCGGCTGCGCCACGCCCCGGCCGCCGGCGGCCAGGTTGCCGCGGGTCTCGCCCGCCTGCGGAATGCGCGCCAGGCAATACGGCACGGGCTCGCCGCCGATCAGCAGCACCCGCTTGTCGCCCTGCAGGATCTCGGGAATGTAGCGCTGCGCCATGATGCTGCGCTGGCCGTTGTCGGTCAGCGTCTCGAGGATGGCGTTCAGGTTCGCCTCCCGCGGCGCCAGCCGGAAGATCCCGGTGCCGCCCATGCCGTCCAGCGGCTTGACGATGACGTCGTGGTATTCGTTGTGGAAGGCCCGCAGGCGCGCCATGTCGCGCGTCACCAGCGTCGGCACCGTCAGGTGCGGGAACTCGGCGATCGCCAGCTTCTCGGGGTGGTTGCGGATCGCGGCCCCGGAATTGAACACGCGCGCGCCCTGGGCCTCGGCCCGCTCCAGCAGGTGGGTGGAATACACGTATTCCATGTCGAACGGCGGGTCTTTGCGCATCAACACCGCGTCGAAGGCGGTCAGCGGCTGGTCGCCCTCGGGGCCTTCCTTCCACCAGGCATGCTCGTGCAGGTCGGCGTCCGGAACCAGCTCGACGGGCCGGGAAGCGGTGCGCACCGCGCCGTCGATGATGTAGAGATCGCCCTGCATCGCCACGCTCAGCCGGTGGCCGCGGGCCACGAGGGCCCGCATCATCGCCACGGAGGTGTCCTTGTAGGCCTTTAGCGCGGGAAGCGGGTCAACAATGAAAAGTACGTGCATGATGGCCTTGAATGCCCGCCGGACGCGGGCGCGGAAAGGAATAATGATTCTAGCAAGCCGGCGCGGGCGCCGCCGAACCGTCCGCGTACCGGAAGGGCGCGGGCTGGCGCGAGCGGTCGTACACCGGCCGCCCCGCCACGTAGGTGGCGCGGACGGCGCGGTCGTCGCCCAGCGTCATCAGCACGAACAGCCGCTCCATCAGGTCGGCGCAATAGCGCATCCGGAAATCCATCAGGGGCGTGGACTTCAGGTCCAGCACCACCAGGTCGGCCTCGTAGCCCGGCTCGATCGCTCCCAGGCGGTCGTCCAGATAAAGCGCATGCGCGCCACCCCGGGTCGCCAGGTAGAACGCATGGGCGGCGGTCAGCCGCGTCTGGTTCAGGGCCGCCACCTTGTAAGCCTCGTTCAGCGTCTGCAACTGCGAGAAGGCCGTGCCGCCGCCTATGTCCGTGCCCAGCCCCACCCGCACCGGCCGGTCGGCCCGCTTGGCGTCGAACACCCGGAACAGCCCGCTGCCCAGGAACAGGTTGGACGTCGGACAGTGCGACAGCGCCGCCCCGGCCCGGTGGCAGGCGCACAACTCGTCTTCCGAGACGTGCACCGCGTGCGCGAAGATCGCGCGCGGTCCCGCCAGCCCGGCCCGGCGGTAGACCTCGAAATAATCGCAGCAGTCCGGGAACAGCTCCGCGATCCAGCCCACCTCGCCCAGGTTCTCGCTCAGATGGGTCTGCATGTAGGTCCCGGGATGCTCGCGCCACAGGCGGGCGGCCGATTCCAGCTGCGCCTGGGACGAGGTCGCCGCGAAGCGCGGGGTGATGCAATACAGCTGCCGCCCCTTGCCGTGCCACTTGCGGATCAGGTCCCGGGAGTCCTCGTACCCGCTTTGCACCGTATCCCGCAGCGCCTCCGGCGCGTTGCGGTCCATCAGCACCTTGCCGGCGATCATGCGCGTGTCGAAGCGCTGCGAGGCCTGGAAGAACGCGTCCACCGACCCCGGATGCACCGTGCAGTACACCGCCGCCGTCGTCGTGCCCGCCCGCAGCAGCTCGCGCAGGAACAGTTCGCTGACCATCCCGGCGTGCGCCGGGTCGGCGAACTGCTGCTCGGTCACGAAGGTGTACTTGTTCAGCCACTCCAGCAGCTGCTCGCCGAAGGCGCCGATCATCTGGGTCTGCGGGTAATGGATGTGGGTGTCGACGAAGCCGGGCAAGATCAGGGCGTCCGGATAGTGCGCCACCGGCATGGAGCCTTCGACCGAGGCGCGCAGCCGGTCGTAGGGGCCGGCTTCCGCGATCCGGCCGTCCTCGATCACTACCAGCGCATCGGGCAGGTGGGTGTACGAGGCGTGCGGATCCGACAGGAAAGGATCGGCATGGAAACTCAGCGTGGCGCCGCGCAGGGCGTGACGGCCGGGGCCGAAGCGGGAGTCGGGGGCGTCAGGGCCCGGGCGGGAGCGGGTCATAGGCATCCTCGGGTTCGTCGGCGGGCAGGTCCTCGGACGTCGGCGCGGCGGGCCGCTCGCCTATCTGCTGCCGCCACATCGCATAATAAAGTCCCTTGCCTTCCAGCAGCCGCGCGTGGCTGCCCTGCTCCACGATACGCCCTTTTTCCAGCACGAAGATGGTGTCGGCCTGCATCACGGTCGACAGCCGGTGCGCGATCAGGATCGTGATCTGCGTGCGGCGCGCGCAGATGCGCCGCACCGTCTCGTTGATCTGTTCCTCGGTCAGCGAATCCAGCGCCGAGGTCGCCTCGTCGAAGATCAGGAGCCGGGGCTGGCGGATCAGCGCGCGGGCGATCGACAGGCGCTGCTTCTCGCCGCCCGACAGCTTCATCCCCATCTCGCCTATCGCCGTGTCCAGCCCGTCCGGCGATTTGGTCAGCAGATAGGCGCAGGAGGCCTGCTCCATCGCCGCCACCATTTCCTCGTCGGTGGCGTCGGGCTTGACCAGCCGCAGGTTCTCGCGGATCGTGCCCGCGAACATGTGCGCTTCCTGCGTCACGAATCCGATCTGCCGCCGGACGCGGTTGAAGCGCAGCGCCGTCGTGGGCTGGCCGTTGTACGACACCGTGCCGCTGGCCGGCGGGTACAGCCCCACCAGCAGCTTCACCAGGGTCGACTTGCCCGAGCCCGACGGCCCCACGAACGCGATCGTGTCACCCAGTTCCGCGTCGAACGACACGTCTTCCAGCGCGTAGTCCGGCGCCCCCTTGTGGCGAAAACAGACCTGCTCGAAACGCACGTCCCGCACCGGGCCCACGTCCACCGCGCCGGGTGGCCGCCGTTCCACCGGCTTCTTCATCAGCGCGCCGAAGTTCAGCAGCGAGGCATCCACCTCGCGATAGGCCAGGATGATGTTGCCCAGCTCCTGCAGCGGCGCGAAGATCGCTACCGAGATGAACTGCATCGCGATCAGTTCGCCCGGGCTCAGCACCTCGCGGAAGATCAGCCACAGCAGCGCGAACAGGATGGACAGCCGCAACAGGCTCAGCGTCATGCCCTGCAGGAAGGACAGCACCCGTATCCGCTTGACCTTCTCCATCTCCAGCGCGAAGATCGCCGCCGTCTGCGCCTGCAGGCGGCGGATTTCCGGATAGGTCAGCCCCAGGCTCTTGATCAGTTCCACGTTGCGCAGCGACTCGGTGATGAAGCCCGAATTGCGGTTGGTCTCGCGCACGATGGAACGCTGCTGCGTCTTGATCTCGCGGCTGAGCAGGCCGGTCAGCCCGCCCAGCAGCAGCACCCCGACCAGGAACACCGGCACCAGCAGCCAGTTCTTCGTGACCGAATACCAGGTCAGGAAACCCACTCCCACCACCGCCGCGAACACCGTGTTGATAAAGGTGTTGATGAAACGCTCGCTGTCCGCCCGGACCTTCTGCAGCAGGGACAGCACCTCGCCGCTGCGCAGGTCCTCGAACTCCTGGAAGCGCAGGCGCAGCACCTGCCGCAGGCCGTCGTTGAAGAGATGCGTGCCCAGCTTCTGCACCACCAGCCGGGTCGTGTACTCCTGCAAGGCGCGGGCCAGGCGCGACAGGATGGCGATCCCCACCGCCAGGCCCAGCAGTCCCAGCACGCCCGTGACCAGCTCGTGCTCGGTCTTGCCGGCGCGATTGATCGCGTACTCGTCGATGATGCGGCCGAAGATGATGGGGTCGACCAGGGCCAGTACCTGGGAGGAGCCCGCCAGCAGCAGCGCGACGAAGGCCAGGGAGCGGTGGGGCTTGAGGTAGGTCCACAGGAGGCGCATGGAGATCCTTGGGACGATGTATCGCCCCAGAGGATACCTCCAGGGTTGCGGGTGGACCAGGCACCCTTGGCCGATAATAATGCGCGAGGCAGCCGGATCGCCTTCGATACAGACCACGAGGCCGCCCGCGGCCCGCCCCAGGGAGACACACATGCTGCTTCAGGACAAGACCGCCATCGTCTACGGCGCCGCCGGCCACATCGGCAGCCAGGTCGCCCGCACCTTCGCCCGGGAGGGAGCCCGGCTCTTTCTTGCCGGCCGCACGCCCGACGGGCTGCAGGCGCTGGCCGGGGAACTCGGCGCGGACTGGGCGACGCTGGACGTGCTGGACGAGGACGCCGTCGAGCGCCACGCCGCCGACGTCGCGGCCAAGGCCGGACGCATCGACGTCAGCCTGAACGCTGCCAGTATCCGCGGCGACCTGCAGGGCACTCCACTGCTGGACATGGCCATGGCCGATTTCATGGCGCCCGTGGAGACGGGCGTGCGGGCCAATTTCCTGACGATGCGCGGCGCGGCCCGGCACATGGTGCGGCAGGGGCACGGCGTCATCCTGGCGCTTTCGGCGACGTCCGCCGGCCTGTCCGGCCGGGATCGGGTCTACCACCGGACCGGCGGGTTCGCCGTCGCGTGCACGGCCATCGAGGCAATGGCCCGAACCTTCGCGGGGGAACTGGGGCGGCACGGCGTGCGCGTCGTCTGCCTACGCTCGGACGCGCTGCCGGAGACCTGGCCGCCGGAAGCCGAGGCCGAGCTGCGCGAGATCCGGGACTACATGAATGCAGGAACGGCGCTGGGGCGCCTGCCGCGGATCGCCGAGGTGGCGGATGCGGCGGCCTTCGCGGCCTCCGACCGCGCGGGCGCGATGACGGGCGCCATCGTCAACCTGACCTGCGGATCCATCATGGACGCGGACTGAGACCGCCGTCAGCCCCGCTCGGCCGCCGCGATGTCCCGCCCGCCACACACGAACAGGTTCTGCCCCGTGACATAGGACGTCTCGTCCCGCAGGAAGAACATGGCCGCATTGGCCACGTCCTCGGGCTGCGCTACCCGTCCCATGGGAATCGAGGCCTCCAGCGCCAGGGCCCGCTCCGAGCCGGCGGGGTGGTAGACCCGTAGCATGGGCGTATCCACCGGCCCGGGGCTGACGACGTTGACATTGATGCCGTGCGGCGCCAGTTCAACCGCCAAGGCCCTGGCCATGCCCAGGATGCCGGACTTCACCGCGCCGTAGAGCGAGCTGCGCACGCGCCCCAGGCTGACCCGGCTGCCCAGCAGCACGATGTGCCCATGTCGCCGGGCTTTCATGGACGGGACCACGAGGCCGATGCATTGCATGGCGGCGCGCAGGTGGAGGTGCACGATGCGGTCGAAGCCTTCGGCGTCGAAAGCCTCGACTGGCGCCATGTGCGGTATTCCCGCGCAATGCACGAAGCCGGTCACGCGGTGCTCGCGCAAGATGGCCTCGCACACCTCCCGCGTGGCCACGGCGTCGGTCAGGTCGACGATCCGGTCCATGGCACCGAGCGGCACCGCGGGCGGCCGGTCGGACAGGTTGACCACCCGTCCGCCCTCTGCCAGCACACGCCGGGCAAGAGCCGCTCCTATCCCGCCACTGGCCCCGGTTATCACCGTCACGCCGTCATTGGGCGGCGCGGCCATCCCGGCCCTCCCGGGTCGAATCCACGGCGGCAGGCCCGGGCAGTCCGAACACTCGCACCGCGTTCTCGCCCAGCGTCTTGCGAAAGCTCGTATCCGACAAGGGAAGTTGCATGTACGCGTCCAGGCAGGCGTCGATCTCCCGCACCGGATATCCTGACCCGTACATCATCTGGTCCTGCAGGAACCCGTTGGCCGCCTGGACCAGCAGGTCTCCCCCAGGCATGAAGAGGTAGGCATCGGCCGATACGTATACGTTCTCGTGGCGATAGGCCACGCCCAGCAGCTCGGCGAAAAAGGGCCAGCAGGCGTGCCCGGCAACGATGGACAGGTTGGGAAAGTCCCGCGCCACCCCCTGGATGTACCGCGGGTGAGTATCCTCGATCTCCGGCCCCGCGAACGGTCCGGACATCAGCACCACCGGCACCTTGCGGTCATCGCACAACTCGTACAGCGGATAAAGGCGCCGGTCGTCCCAGTGCGTGGCGAGCGCGCTACGCGTGGGCGCGATATGGATGCCGCGCAGGCCCAGGTCGTCGATGGCCCGGCGGGTTTCCTCCAGGGGGTCGCCGAAGTCCCCGCCCACGTCGATGCCCGCGACGCCCGACAGGCGGTCGGGATGGGCATGCACCACTTCGGCGATATGGTCGTTGGATACGTCGCTGCGCGGCGATCCGCCCGCGGCCGGCACCACCCGATGCACGCACAGCATCCGGTCCACGCCGGCGCGATCCGCCTCCTGGAAAAACAGTTCCACCGACGCATTCAGGTAGGACGGCGGGATGGTCTTCATTCCCAGGTGGCCGCCGAAGAACTTCAAGTGATCCGGCGTGAAATAGGTCAGGATCTCCTTGGTAGGCGGGCGGGCTCGCAGGTCCACGACATGGTATCCGTCTCGCATGATTCTCCACTCCCCTCAAGTATCGGTTCGCGCTAGTCGGCCGTGATCGAGGCCGACTGGATCAGGTTGCCCCATTTGTCCGTTTCGCTGGCGATGAACGCGGCCAGCGCCTCGCCCGTCACCGACCTGGGCTCCACCGCCAATTGCCGCATCCGCTCGCGCATGTCGTCGGACTCCATGATCTTTCTGAGCGTCGCGCGCAGCTTGTCCAATACATCGGCTGGCGTGTGCGCCGGCGCCATGATGACGTTCCACGAGCTGGCGGCATACTCGGGAAAGCCCACCTCGGCCAGCGTCGGCACGTCCGGCAGCAGCGGCGAGCGCTTGTCGCCGGCCAGCGCGAGGATCTTCAGCATGCCGGACTTGTGCATCGTCATCGCCGTGGGCAGCACGTCCACGCAGAACTCCGCCTCGCCCGCCGCGATCGCCGCCAACGCGGGGCCCGCGCCCTTATAGGGCACGTGTACCGTGTCGAGCTTGTACGTGCGCACGAACAGCTCCGAGGCCAGGTGGCTGGGCGACCCCACGCCGGACGATGCATAGTTCACTTTGCCCGGATGCTTGCGTAGGTAGTCGACCAGCGCGGGGGCGGAGTCCGGCTCGAACTTGGGCGAACGCAGCAGCACCATCTGGGTGCTCGAGATCTGGATGACGGGAACGAAGTCGCGCTGCACGTCGTAAGGCAGTTTCTTGTACAGCGAGGGATTGATGGCCAGCGCGGCGCTGGACAGCAGCAATGTGTAGCCATCGGGCCTGGCGCGTGCGGCCTGCTCGGTGCCCACGACGCTGCCGGCGCCCCCCTTGTTCTCCACCACCACGGGCTGGCCCAGCTCGGCCGTCAACCGCGGCGCGATGATGCGGGCGAGCACGTCGTTCAGTCCGCCCACCGCGAACGGCACCACCATCTTGATGGGGCGATCGGGATAGCCGGCGGCGCATGCCGTGCCGCCTCCCAACAGCGAGACGAGGATCGTCGCGCAAAGACTCGACTGCCGGTTCATGCTGCCTCCTTGTGATCAGGTGACGAGGGCGTATCCGGAAATTGAAGCGGATTATAGGAATGGGGTCGCGGCGGCCCATTACCGTTTCGTCGCCGCATTTACGATGGCGTCCGATTAATTGCGCAGGCGATCCACGCCGGCGTCGCCGGCGCAAAAAATGAGATCAATGCGTAAATGGGAGGACAGTGGGATAACTACAAAGAATGAAGCCCCTCCTACACTCGCCGATGCCTTTTTCAACCATCAGGAGTCCCCATGCATCGTCGTCCGCCCCTCGTCCTGAAACAGGCTGCACTCCTCGCCCTGGCCTTCGGAGCCCATGCCCCCCTGCTTGCCGCCGAGGCCTTTCCCACGCGGCCCATCACGCTGATCGTGCCTTATGCGCCAGGCGGCGCGGGCGACATCCTCGGACGCTCGGTCGCCAAGGAACTGGCGGGCATCGCAGGCAAACCCGTGGTGGTCGAAAACAAACCCGGTGCGGGGGGCAACATCGGCGCCGAGCTCGTCGCGCGCGCCCAGGACAAGGACGGCCATACCCTGCTGCTCGGCGCCACGAGCCTGGCCAGCAACCCCAGCCTGATGCGCAGCATGCCCGTGGACCCGCTGAAGGACCTGGTCGCCATCAGCGGCGTGGCTTCGCTGCAGAACGTCATAGCGGTCAATCCGTCTTCCCGGCTGCGCAACGTGAGCGAGCTCGTCGCAGAGGCCAAGAAACATCCTGGCAAGCTGACCTTCGGCACCGCCGGCATCGGTACCTCCAGTCACCTGTCGGTCGAACTGTTCAAGGGCGAAGTCGGCGTGGACCTCCTTCACGTGCCGTACAAGAGCGGAGGACCGGCGATGGCCGACGTGATGGCGGGCAATCTCGACCTGGTGTTCGAATTGATGCCGGCGGTGGTGGGACACGTCCGCAGCGGCAAACTGCGCGGCATCGCCGTCACCGGGTCGGCGCGGTCCGAAGCGCTGCCCGATCTTCCCACCGTGGCGGAATCGGGCTATCCCAAGTATTCATTCGTCTCGTGGTTCGGCATCTTCGGCCCTTCCGGCATGGATTCCAGACGCGTGGCGCAACTCAACGAAATGATGGCCAAGGCCCTGGCGTCCGGCGAATTCAAGTCCCGGCTCGAGCAACTCGGAGCGGAAGGCATGTCGGGCTCTCCCGCCCAGTTCGACAGGTTCTTCCAGGGCGAAGTCGCCAAGTGGAAGCGTGTCGTGGCCGAGCAAGGACTTCCCTTGATGAACTGAAGAAGAAGGCGTGCCGTCCCTGATGGACGGCACGCCTTGGCGCTACTGCCAGGCAATACCCGTGAACTTGAGTTGCGACAACTCCTCGATGGCATAGCGCACGCCTTCCCTACCGGTGCCGCTCAGTTTCATGCCGCCGAAGGGGTACATGTCCAGGCGGAAGCGACTGGCCTCGTTCACCCACAACGACCCCACCTCGAAAGACTCGGCGAACCGGAACGCCTGGCTCAGACTGCGGGTAAACACCGCCCCCTGGAGACCGAAGGGAGAATCATTGGCCAGTTCCAGTGCATGGTTGGCATCGCTGGCCCGGATCAGCACGGCCACAGGCCCGAAGACTTCCTCGTGCCATAGCCGCGCCGACGGTGAAAGCTCCTCGATGATGACCGGAGACAGGACCAGCCCCTCGCGGCGGGGCGCGAGCCGATAGCGTGCGCCCAGCGAGATCGCATCGTCGCACAGGGCCATGATGCGATCGGCCGACGCCTCGGACACCAGCGGGCCGACGTCCGTGCGCTCGTCGTCGGCGGGCCCGACCCGCATCCGTCCGGCGGCGGCGGCGAAACGTTCCGCGAACTCGTCGTAGATCCGCGCCTCGACGATGATCCGCTGCGCCGATATGCACTGTTGCCCGCTGGCCTCGAACGCCGCCGTGGCGATCTTGGCGGCGGCCGACTCCAGGTCCGCGTCGGCCAGTACGACATTGGCGGCGCTCGACCCCAGTTCCGACACGAATCGGCGCACGCCCGTCGCCCTGGCCAGTGCTTCCCCGGCCTGCACCCCGCCCGTGAACGACACGACGCCGACGTCGGGATGGCCCGCCAGGGCCAGCGCCGTCGCCTTGTCGCCCGCCAGCACGTTCATCATGCCCGGAGGCAGGCCCGCCTCGACCGCCGCGGCAGCCAGGTGCAGGGCCGTGCGCAGCGACGCCGGAGCGGGCTTGGCCACGCACGCGTTGCCCGCCGCCAGCGCGGGGGCCAGTTTCTGCACGAGCAGGTTCACCGGCGCATTGAACGGTGTGATCGCACCCACGACCCCATAGGGGAAGCGGCGGGTGTAGCCGATGCGCCCCACGCCGGCGGGCACGGCATCCAGGGGCAGGACTTCGCCCCCCAGATGTGACAGCTCCGACATGCATGCTTCGACGAATTGCAGGCCCCGCGCCACCTCCCCGCGCGCCACGCGTATCGGCTTGCCGACGTCCTCGCTGATGAGGCGCGCCAGGGCCGCGGCCTCCCGGGACAGGGCGTCCTTCAGGCATTGCAGGTGCCGCAGGCGCACGGTCGACGGCGCAGGGCGCTGCGCCTGGAACGCGCGCCGCGCG
This sequence comes from Pigmentiphaga sp. NML030171, assembly GCF_002188635.1. Taxonomy (GTDB): domain Bacteria; phylum Pseudomonadota; class Gammaproteobacteria; order Burkholderiales; family Burkholderiaceae_B; genus Pigmentiphaga; species Pigmentiphaga daeguensis. Next base: position 149,271 of record NZ_NINX01000025.1, read on the forward strand.
CTGTCAACCGCCTGCGCCACGATGCCTTCGTCCGCCTCGGCAATGGCCAGCATGCCGCCGCTGCCGGCCTGGCGCCACGGCATGCGCGCCACGCCCGGCGCCACCCGGGCGCCGTCGATGAACGAGGCCTGTACCTCTCCAGCCAGCGCGTCCTTCATCGTCCGCCTCCCTGCTCGGCGCGCAAATGCCGGATGTTCATGTTCGCCAGGAACCCGATCAGCGGATGCAGCCCCATCTCGGCGAACTTGAGCTGGTCCATGTCCAGCAAGGCTCCGCGATGCGCCTCGCTGAGTTCGAAGCGGGCGACGTAGGCCCGCGGATCCGCGACGAAGGCACGCTGGTTGGCCTGATCGTAGGCCAGGCCATGCAGGGCGCGCGTCAGCTCCGCCAACTCGGGAGCGATGCGCGGATAGTGCGGGCGAGGAGCCGGCCGGGGCGGAGAAAAGAATCCCACCGAGGCATAGTTGTGGTGCCAGCTCGGATCCATCTGCACCACGTCGGGAACGCGCTCGCCCAGCGCTCCCGCGGCCACCGCCCAGCAGCGCAGCTCGATGTTGCCGGTATCGTCCAGCTTCGACTCGGCGTATCCGATCAGCGACTTCAGATTGCCGGTTCGCAGGGTGTCCAGTACCCGGTTGTCGAACTCCAGGTCGGGCTGGCTGTAGCGGTCCGTTCCAGGAAAATGCGACATGCCGCCGCTGGCGACGACGACCGTGCGCAAGCCAAGGCGGCGCACGGCGTTGGCCAACGCCACGCCGAAGGCATAGCATCGCTCAGTGGTCGGTTGCGGCGGCAGATAGGCGTTCACGTAGACCGGCAGTACGGGCGCGGATACCCCCAGGTGCGTCAACGGAATGCCGAGCGCATAGTCGATCTCGGCACTGCTGGTGAAGGCGGGATCGAAGCCCGACCGGTACAGGTCCTCGACGATCGCGAAGGAAATGTCGCTGGGCACCTGGTAGCGAAACCCCCGGCCCGCGAACTCGCCCCTGGCCACGCCACCCACGTGCAGCGTGAACGGCGGCGCGCACTGGTGGAAGAATTGCTGCGCATGGTCGTTGGCAATCATGATCCACAGCTCCGGCTCCAGCGCCTGCAGCCGCTCCCCGATCGATGCAGCCACGTCCCGAACGCGCTGGACGGTGTTCTTGTCCTCGGTATCGGGCAAGGTAAAGAACTGCGGGGCATGCGGCAGCATGGCGCCACCGACGATCAGATCCTGGGTCATTCCGTCTCTCCTTTCTTGGCAATGTGTCCTTGGGTGCCAGGGAGTGTAGGAACGCGGGCCTGGGCGGCCATTACGCCTGCGTCTGCCGATTTATGAATTCATCCGATTTTGTCTGGCCAGCCGATGGCGTTCGCCGGGGCCTTGGATATACTGTCCGCACACACGCAACATCGCCGTCTCATCGCCTTCGGGGCGAAGGAAGTGCCACGTGTCCAGAGTCCTAGCCGTTACCCATGGCCATATCGGCCGGGCCTGCCTGCTCGACAAGGTGCGTCCCGCAGGCCCGCATGCGCATCCCGTCCACCATGCCATGATCGAACTGGACGGCCCCTGCCATGAATACCAGGTTGGAGAAACGTCGGCGATGCTGGCCCCCCGCCACGCCGTCCTCGTCAATAGCCACGAACTGCACGCCAACCTCTCCGTCGGCCAGGGCAAGAGCACGATCCTGATGCTGTATTTCTCGCCCCTGTGGATCGAGGAACAGTTTCCCGGCCTGCCCTCTTATGTGCGTTTTTTTCGGCACAGCAGCGTTCAACTGGGAACACGCGCGGTCGAGCTCGCCCAGCGTCTGGCCAGGCACATGCTCGAGGCGGTCGAGCTCAACGCCCCCGAAGTCCAGGCCTTGTTCGGCGAGCTCGCCGAGCATCTTTGCCATCAGCACGGCCCCACCTATCCGAATCGCGAACGGCCTGCCCGCAGCAACGACTATCGCATCCGGCGGGCGATCTCGTTGATGCAGGAACACCTGGAAGAACCGCTGCCCACCCAGGAGATCGCCGCGCGGGTAGGCCTGTCCCGCTCCCGCTTCTTCGAACTGTTCACTGCCTGCACGGGCCTGTCGCCCAAGCACTATGTCAATATGCTGCGGCTGCATGCCGCGGTGGAGTATCTGGCCGACGACGCGGGTCCCATCGCCGAGCTGTCGCAGCGCTGCGGCTTTGGCGCGCAAAGCCATTTCTCGAAGTTCTTCGTCGACCAGCAGGGCTTCACTCCCCGGGACTACCGCCGCGCAGCGGTACCGGCCCTGCCCCGGCAGTGCGAGCACGCCGACGCCCGGCTCTGAGGCAAACGCGCCGGAAGCCGCCAGGGACTTCCGGCTTTCGCCACATCCTAATGCTTGGCCACGCCCAGCAATCCGTCCAGCGTCGCGCCATCGGCCAGCAAGGCCTGCGCGGAGCTGGCGTGCACCACGCTGCCGCGTTCCAGCACGATGGCGGAGTCGGTGATGCTGAGCGCCTTGCGGGCGTTCTGCTCGACCAGGATCACCGACATCCCCTCGTCGCGGATGATCCGCTGCAGGGCGCTCATCAGTTCCTGCACGATGATGGGCGCGAGCCCTTCCAGCGGCTCGTCCAGCAGCAGCACGCGCGGGTTCAGCATCAGCGCGCGGCCGATGGCCAGCATCTGCTGCTCGCCGCCCGAGAGCTGGTTGCCCATGTTGGCCTTGCGTTCCTGCAGGCGCGGGAACATCTCGTAGATGCGCTTGAGGTTCCACGGTCCGGGCACGGCCACGGCGGTCAGGTTTTCCTCGACGGTCAGCGACTTGAAGATGTTGCGCTCCTGCGGCACCCAGCCGATGCCCGCCAGCGCACGCTGGTCCGGACGCAGCCCGGTGATGTCCCGGCCCCCCAGGTGCAGGCGGCCGGCGAAGCGCCGCGTGTGACCGACGATGGTATTGATCAGCGTGGTCTTGCCGGTGCCGTTGCGGCCCAGCAAGGCCAGCGCCTGGCCTTCGCCCAGGCTCAGGTCTATGCCCATCAGGACCTTGGCTTCGCCGTAGCCGGCGACGATGCCTTCCAGCTTGAGCAGCTCAGTCATGGTAGCCCTCCACCACTTCTTCGCCCAGGTACACCGCCTTCACGCGCGGGTCGCGGGCGATCTCGGCATTGGTGCCTTCGACGAACAAGCCGCCGTTGACCAGTACCGAGATGCGGTTGGCGAAGGAAAATACCAGGTCCATGTCGTGTTCGATCAGCAGGATGGTCACGTCCTCGGGCAGGGCGCCGACCGTGTTGAGGATCTCGCGGCGCTCGCCGTCGGGCACGCCGGCCACGGGTTCATCCAGCAGCAGCACGCGCGGCTTGGCGGCCAGCGCCAGCGCGATCTCCAGCAGGCGCTGCTTGCCGTAGGGCAGCACCGCCGTCTTGCGGTCTTTCACGTCGAGCAGGTTGCACTGCTCCATCAGGGCCGCGCACTCGTCCATGATCTCGCCGCGCTTGCCCAGCGGGCGCAGGCAGCGCCAGCCCTTGCCTTCGCGTTCGGAGATGGCCACCGCCAGCGATTCCGCGGGCGTCATTTCGGCGAACAGCTGGTTGATCTGGAAGGTGCGTACCAGGCCGCGGCGTGCGCGCGCGTGCACCGGCAGGCGCGTGACGTCTTCGCCTTCCAGCTCGATACGGCCGGAAGTGGCGGACAACACGCCGGTCAGCAGGTTGATCAGCGTGGTCTTGCCCGCGCCGTTGGGGCCGATCAGCGCCTGGCGAGCGCCGCGCTCGACCTTGATCGACACGTCGTTGGTGGCGACCAGCCCGCCGAAGCGCTTGGTCAGGTTGAAGGTCTGCAGTACGGTGGTCATTGCTTGCCTCCATGGCCACGGCGGAACCAGGTCCAGGGACGCACCAGCTTCTCGTGGCCGACGACCACGATGACGACCAGCAGCAGGCCGATCCAGAATTGCCAGTATTGAGGCGTGATGCCCGACAGCCAGTCCTGCATGAACTTGAAGATGACCGCGCCGATGATGCCGCCGTACAGGTAGCCGGCGCCGCCGATCACCAGCATCAGCATCACGTCGGCCGACCGGTGGAAGGCCAGCACGTCCAGCGAGGCGAAGCCGGTGGTCTGCGCCAGCAGCGCGCCGGCCACGCCCGCATAGGCGGCCGCCAGCGTGTAGACGGCGGCGCGGCGGCGGTTCACGGCCACGCCCATGGCCGCGGCGCGCAGCGGATTCTGGCGCACCACCTGCAGCGACATGCCGAACGGCGAATGCACGATGGCCCGGGCGATGAAGAACAATATCGCCACCACGATGATCGAGTAGGTATAGGCAGTGCGGCCGAACAGGTCGAACTCGAAGGTGCCGAACAGGGGCACCATGGTCACGCCGGTCAGGCCGTCCGCGCCCCCCGTCAGCCAACCCATCTTGTTGGCGATCTCGTACAGGATCAAGGCGACGCCCAGCGTCACCATCAGGCGGGTCAGGTCCGAACCGCGCATCACCAGCACGCTGGTCACCAGTCCCAGCAGCGCGCTCAGGGCGGCCGAGATGGCCAGCCCCAGGAGAGGATCGATGCCGAAGTGCTTGGCCAGCAGCGCCGCGCAATAGGCGCCCAACCCGAAGAAGGCCGCGTGCCCCAGCGAGACGATGCCGGCGTAGCCCAGGATCAGGTCGAGCGAGACCGCGAACAAGGCCAGGATGGCCAGTTCGTTCAGCAGCAGGAATCCCCTGGGCAGCACGAAGGCGGCGCCGATGGCGACCACCCAGAAGACGATTTCGAACCACCGGATGCGGGACCAGCGCGCGCCGACGGCGCGCAGCGAATCAGGGGCCGCCACGGCGGCGGCCCGGGGTGCGATCGTGGCTTTCATTACTTACCCCCCGCCCGGGCGAACAGGCCTTGCGGGCGCCACATCAGCATGATGATCATGACGCAATAGATGATGAATGCCCCCACAGTGGGGATGTAGTATTTGCCGGCCACGTCGGCCACGCCCAGCAGCAGCGAGGCCACCAGCGGCCCCGTCAGGGACGACGTGCCGCCCACGGCCACCACGATCAGGAAATAGATCATGTACTTGACCGGGAAGGTCGGATCCAGGCCGAGCAGGTCGGCGCCCAGCGCGCCCCCCAGGCCGGCCAGGCCGGAACCGAAGGCGAAGGTCGACAGGAACACCAGGTTGATGTTGATGCCCAGCCCGCTGGCCGCGCGCGGATCGTCCACCGAGGCACGCAGGCGGCTGCCGAACCGCGTCTTGCTCAGGATCAGTTGCAGCCCGATCACCAGCGCCACGCAGATCACGATCACGAACAGCCGGTAGTGCCCGATGCCCACGCCGCCGATGACCGAACGGCCGCTCAGCCACTCCGGCAGGTGCAGCAGCTGTTGCTGCGATCCCATGAAGTAGTCGACCATGGCCATGGCCATGAAGGTCAGGCCGATCGAGAACAACACCTGGTTCAGGTGCGATTGCCCGTACACCCGCTTGTACAGCGTGCGCTCCAGGATCGCCCCCATGACCGCCGACACGATGAAGGCCAGCGGCAGACACAAAAGGAAAGGCACGTTCAGGCGCTGCATGGCCAGCACGGTCACATAGCCGCCCACCATCGCGAACGCCCCGTGCGCCAGGTTGATGAAGTTCATCAACCCCAACGTCACGGACAGCCCGCAAGCCAGCACGAACAACAGCATCCCATATGCAATGCCATCGAACAAGATAGTCAACATGAAGCCACCGCAATTCCAAACCGCGCTCAAGACACGGCAACACCCAAGACCCGCATGACGTCACTACAGAACGCCACCCCCGGCCAGCCCGGTAGTACCCCAGGGCACAGCGGATCCGGCTCCGCCGGTCCGCCAGTGCCGCCCCCCCTGGGGGGGCGCGCGAAGCGCGTAGGGGGGGTTACTTAATCTTTGCTGGATCTTTGACGGCTTCGATCTTGTCGAAAGGCACGTTATAGAGACCGCCGTTCACGCGTTCCACCTTGGTGATGTAGACGTTCTGCACCATCTCGCGCGTCTGCGGATCCAGCATGACCGGACCGCGCGGGCTGTCCCACTTCTGGCCCTTCATGGCGGCCAGCAGCTTGTCGCCGTTGGTGTCGCCCTTGGTGGCTTCCAGGGCCTTGTAGATCAGGTGCATGCCGTCATAGCCGCCCACGCTGTGGAAGTTCGGACGCATGCCCTTGTTGGCCTTGGCGATGCCGGCCACGTAGGCCTTGTTGGCCGGGTTGTCCAGCGCGGCGGAATAGTGCATGGACGTCACCACGCCCAGCGCCACGTTGCCCATGTCGTTCAACAGATCGTCGTCGACCACGTCGCCGGTGCCGATCATCTTGATGCCGGCCTTGTCCAGGCCGCGCTCGGCGAACTGCTTCATGACCACCGAGCCCATGCCCGAGGGCACGAACACGAACACGGCGTCGGGCTTGGCATCGCTCACGCGCTGCAGGAAGGGCGCGAAGTCGGGGTTGTTCACCGGCACGCGCAGTTCTTGCAGCACTTCGCCGCCGTTGGCGGTGAAGACCTTCTTGAACGAGTTCTGGGCATCGATGCCAGGACCGTAGTCGGCGACCAGGGTCACGACCTTCTTGATGCCGTTCTTCGGCGCCCACTGGGCGATGCCCAGCGTGGCCTGCGGCAGCGTGAAGCCGGAACGCACGACATAGGGCGACTGTTCGGTGATCATCGCGGTCGCGGCGGCCATCACCACCATGGGAATCTTGGCCTGGGTCGCGATGGGCGTGGTCGACAGGGCCAGCGGCGTCAGGCCGAAGCCGGCCAGCACGGCGACGCGGTCATTGATCACCAGTTCCTGCGCCAGGCGCTTGGTGGTGTCGGCGACGTTGGCGTCGTCCTTGATGATCAGCTCGATCTTCTTGCCCGCCACGGTGGTGCCGTGTTCGGCCATGTACAGGCGGACGGCCGCTTCGATCTGCCGGCCGGTGGACGCGAACGGACCCGTCATCGGCAGGATCAGGCCGACCTTGACCACGTCCTGCGCGTAGGCGGGCACGGCGGCCGTGCCGGCCAGCATCAGCGCGGCTGCGATCTTGAGCAGATTGCGTTTGTTGTTCATGGTGTCTCCTTGCTAACTCACCAGATGGGACAACGTGGGAAATCAGAAGCCAGGGGCCGCTGAAAAGCGCGGCATAGCGTATCAGCTTGTAAACGGGAAAAGTGACGCTTGCGGGTAATCCGCAAGCGCGAAACGTTATCGCGGTATGCGTCTGCGTATCAGGCGGGCTCCTGGGATCTGCGAGAACATGTCCTGGTTGCGCAGCACCGATTGCATGTTGCGGAAGGCGATGCGCGCGTGTTCGCGCATGATGGCTTCGGCGCGTGCGCCTTCGCGGTTCTCGATGGCGGCCAGCACCATCCAGTGCTGGTCCTGCGCCACGATCAGGCTCAGCCAGGCTTCCTCGTCGTCCGCCTGGGCCTGCAGGAAACCGTTGGGCGAGGCGAACGGCAGGTTCGTCGCGCGCGCGATCTGGCGTTCGAGCACCGAGCTGCCCGGCAGGTAGTGCAGCATCTGGTGGAAGCGGCGATTCAGCTCGATGTAGCTGGACAGGTCGGCGACGCCCTTGTCGCGGCCGGTCAGGATGCGGTCGATCTCGGTCAGGCAGTCGCGCATCGCATCCAGGTCGGCGGCCGACACGCCGCGTTCGGCGGCCATGCGCGCGGCCAGCCCTTCCAGGGTGCCGCGCACCTCAATGGAATCGCGGATCTCGGATTCGGTGAAGGCCTTGACCGCATAGCCGCCCGAAGGAATCACTTCCAGCAGGCCTTCGTCTTCCAGCCTGGCCATCGCGGCGCGGATGGGCGTGCGCGAAATGCCCAGGCGCTCGGCCACGCTGGGCTCGGACAGCCGCGCCCCGGGGGTCAGCTCGCCCGACAGGATCAGTTCCCGCAGCCCCAGTTCGGCCGCGGTCGTCTGCGCGCCGCCCGACTTGGCCTTGCCCTCGGCACGGGCAACCGCGCCAGCCTTCTCAGCCATGCGCGCCCCCCATCGGAATGGACGATGGCGGACAGGATGCCCGGACGGGCGAGGCGCCGGCGGCGCCCGGACTACGGCGGGGGTAGGTCATGTCTCCGTTACAGCTCTTTACCGCTTTACTGGATACAGACTGTATACAGAGTTCCCGGCCAATAACAAGAACTTTGTACCCTGCCTAGGGAAAACGCCAAGTCCCGTATACAACCCCGCAAAAAAAAGCGGCGCCCGATTCTGGACGCCGCTTCTGTGAACCCACTCCCGAAGTTGCCAGGATGCGGCGGATCCGGCTTTGCCGGTCCGCTCGCATCGCCCCCTGGGAGGCGCGCGTCAGCGCGTAGGGGGAGCTACGAGTGATACGCGCTTTCCCCGTGCGTCGTGATGTCCAGGCCCTCGCGCTCTTCCTCTTCGGTCACGCGCAGCCCCAGCAGCGCGTCGGCGATCTTGTAGGCGATCAGCGCGACGATGGTGGTCCAGACGATGGTGATCACCACAGCCTCGACCTGCACCCACAGCTGGCCCAGGATGGTCATGCCGTCCACGCCCGGGCCGCCCAGCACCTTCGCGTTGAAGATGCCGGTCAGCAGGGCGCCGACGATGCCGCCCACGCCGTGCACGCCGAACACGTCCAGCGAGTCGTCCACCTTCAGCATGCGCTTCAGGCCGGTCACGCCCCAGACGCAGATCACGCCCGCGGCCAGGCCGATCACCAGCGCGCCCACCGGGCCGACCACGCCGGCCGCCGGGGTCACGCCCACCAGGCCCGCCACCGCGCCGGACGCGCCGCCCAGCATCGAGGGATGGCCCCGGACCGCCCATTCCGTGAAGACCCAGGCCAGCACCGCCGCGGCCGTGGCGATCAGCGTGTTCATGAAGGCCAGCGAGGCGATGTTGTTGGCCGCCAGCGCCGAACCCGCGTTGAAGCCGAACCAGCCCACCCACAGCAGCGAGGCGCCGATCATCGTCATGGGCAGGTTGTGCGGCGACAGGGCTTCCTTGCCGAAGCCGATACGCTTGCCGATCACGTAGGCGCCGATCAGGCCCGCCACGCCGGCGTTGATGTGCACCACCGTGCCGCCCGCGAAGTCCAGCGCGCCGCGCTCGAACAGGAAGCCCTTGACCTCGCCGCCGAACCACACCATGTGCGCGATGGGGATGTAGGCGAAGGTGAACCACAGCACCATGAACAGCAGGATGGCCGAGAAACGCGCGCGTTCGGCGAAGGCGCCCACGATCAGCGCGCAGGTGATGCCGGCGAACGTCGCCTGGAAGGCCGCGAAGCTGAGTTCCGGCACGGTGCCCGACAGCGGGAAGGTCCCGGTGTCGGCATCGAACAGGCCCTTCAGGAACAGGCGGTCAAGCCCGCCGAAGAAGGCATTGCCCTCGGTGAAGGCCAGCGAATAGCCGTAGATGAACCACAGCACGACGATCAGCGAGAACGTGACCAGCACCTGCATCAGGACCGACAACATGTTCTTGCTGCGCACCAGGCCGCCGTAGAACAGCGCCAGGCCCGGCACCACCATCAGCAGCACCAGGATGGTGGACGTGCTGAGCCAGGCCAGATCGGCCCCGACCAGCGTGGGGGCGGCATCCTCCGCCAGCGCCGGCGCGGCGAACAGTGCCATCGCCAGTGCCAGTCCCGCCCCAAGGGCTTTCATCGATGAAGCATGCGTTGTTTTCATTTTTGAATCGTCCTATCAGAGGGCGTCCTTGCCGGTTTCCCCGGTACGAATCCGAATGACCTGTTCCAGCGGAAACACGAAGATCTTGCCGTCGCCGATCTTGCCGGTGCGGGCCGAGGTCTCGATGGCCTCGATGGCGCGGTCCACCAGATCGTCCGCCAGGGCGATCTCGATCTTGACCTTGGGCAGGAAGTCGACGACATATTCGGCGCCGCGATACAGCTCGGTATGGCCCTTCTGGCGGCCGAATCCCTTGATCTCGGTAACGGTGATGCCCTGGACCCCGATGCCGGAGAGGGCTTCGCGTACCTCGTCAAGCTTGAAGGGCTTGATGATTGCAGTGATGAGTTTCATGACGAACCCCACATGGTGATGAATCGAAATTGACCGGCGCGGCCCGGCGGCCGCCCCGTGATCAGAACGCCTTGCTCAGGCCAAGCACCGCGCCGAAGCGGCCGGCGTTCTTGCCCTTGTTGGTGATGACCCAATCCTTCTTGCTGGTGGTGACCAGCGACAGGCCCAGGATCCAGCCGTTCAGGTCCTTGGTCACGCCCGCCTTGTAGTCGACGTAGTGATCCAGGCCGGTCGCGTCGTTCTTCAGCTTCTGGTAGCCGATGTGGGCGTTCGCGCCCCAGCCGTCGCCCAGGTCGAAGGCGGCGCCCAGGTCCAGGTAGTAGTTGTTCTTGCTGTTCGGCGCGCCGAAGAAATCGGTCATGCCGTGCGAGTACTTCAGCGTGAACGGGCCCCAGCCCACCGCGCCGTACAGCTCGAAGTTGTCGATCGTGCTGCCGTTCAGCTTGGAACCGGGGTAGTAGTAATAGAGGCCGCCCACGTCGAAGGCGAAATCCTCGTACTTGAACTTGTAGCCGCCGTAGAAATCCATCTCCAGGTTGCCGCCGCTGAACAGCTCGCTGGCGACGTTGGAGTTCCAGTTGCCCAGATAGAAGCCCGACTTGTGGGCGAAGTCGAAGCCGCCCTGCATGGCAGGCTTCAGGTTGGTCTGGCTGAAGCCGCGGAAACGGTAGTCGCTGAACAGGCCGGCATTGCCGGTGAAGGTAAAGTCGGGCTCCGGATCGGCGGCGAAGGCGGTCGAGGTGGCGCACAAGGCCAGGGCGGTCGCAAGCAGAGGTTTTTTCATGGGTCGTTCCAGGGCGGGTTGTCAGCCAGGCTCCAGTGCGTGGGTGGCGCAACTGGCGTGGTCACGGGGTTTCGCGGTCAGGCGGACCCCGGTTGGTTGTTACTGAGCATTTCCCGTGCCAGCTTGCTTTCCCCATGAAACGCACCACTGTCGCTCCCGCTGCGACCCAACTTGGTGCGCGGCGGGGTGCGCGGGCCGAGGCCCGCACCATGTCGTGGCGCGCGCGCACGGCCGGGCGGGACTAAACTGGAGGCCGGCAGCCGACTCAAAGGACAGACATCATGATCAATCGCACCGACTGGTTCGAAGACCTGCAGAAGAACATCTCCGACCTGATCGCCCGCAGCCCGGCGGCCGACATCGAGCGCAACGTCAAGGGATTCCTGGGCCAGACCTTCACCAGGCTGGACCTGATCACCCGCGAGGAATTCGACATCCAGACCGAATTGCTGGCGCGCACGCGGGCCAAGGTGGACGCGCTGGAAGCGCAGGTGCAGGCGTTGGAGGCGCGGGTGATCGCGCTGGAGGGGAAGGCTCCGCAGGAGTGAGCATCATGCCCGCTCCGGCGGGCATGAGCGAGGTCCGCGGCGAAACGCGGGCCTCTTCTTTTCTTATTTGTCGACGCGCACCGTGCCCGCCGCGAACAGCTTCTTCCACCGGGCATCCTCGCTGCGCAGGTAGCGATCGAAAGCCGCTCCGTCCATGTCGTCGGGCTGCCCGCCCAGCCGCAGCAGGGCCTCGACCGCCTCGTCGCGCTTGATCGCCTGCCGCACCGCGCCGGCCAGCCGTTCCACCACCGGCGCCGGCGTGCCCTTGGGCGCGGCCAGGCCGAACCACGACGTCAGGTCATACTCCGGCACCCCCGCCTCCACCATCGTCGGCACCTCGGGCGCGCCCGGCGAGCGCACCGCCGTGGTGACCGCCAGCGCACGCAGCTTGCCCGCCTGGATATTGGGCAGCGCGCTGATCAGGCTGTCGAACATGAAGGCCAGCGTGCCCGTCTGCATGTCCACCTGCGCCTGCGCCGTGCCCTTGTAGGGCACGTGCGTCACCTTGATTCCCGCCAGCCCGCCGAACAGCTCGCCCGCCAGGTGGCTGGCCGAACCGATGCCCGCCGAACCGTAATTCAGTTGACCCGGCCGCGCGCGCGCGTACGCCACCAGTTCGGGCACCGTCCTGGCCGGCAGCGAGGGGTGCACGACCAGCACGTTGCCCACGCCCGTGATGCGCGTGATGGGCGCGAAGTCGTTCACCAGGTTGTAGTTGGCCTCGGCCGGATCGATGATGGGATTGAGCACGTCGGCGAAGGCGCACAGCAACAGCGTATGGCCGTCGGCCGGCGCGCTCTTCACCGCCCGGGTCGCCAGCGCGCCGCCGGCGCCGGGGCGGTTCTCCACCACCACCTGCTGGCCCAGGCTGTCGCCCAGCAGGCGCGCGACCAGCCGCGCGCACGTGTCCGCCGGGCCGCCCGCGGCGAAGCCCACCAGAATGCGGACAGGCTTGTCGGGAAAGGCCGCCAGCGCGGGCAGGCCCAGCGTGGCCAGCGAGGCGAGGCCGAAGGCGCGGCGCGTGATCATGAAGAGGACTCCTGGCCCAGGAAGTGCGTGTTGACGCGGCGCACGACCATGCGGCGATAGACGCCGGCCTGCGCGTACGGGTCCGCATCGGCCCAGGCCTGGGCCTCGTCCATCGAATCGAAGGCGGCCACCAGCAGGCTGCCGCAGTAGTCGCCCTGGCCGGCGTCCGAGTCCCACAAGGGACCCGATACGACCACGCGGCCCTGGGCGGCCAGTTCACTGCGGCGGCGGATGTGCGCGTCGCGCAGGGGCGCGCGCAGCGCCTCGCTGTGGTCGACGTCCTCGGCGTACATCAGGTAGAGCGCGCGGCCGGTCATGGCAGCCGGGCCGCAAGGCAAGGGATACGGGACATGAGCGGGCACAGTCCGAAAAACGGAACGTTCGTGATGAACCAGGCAGGAATGTTATTCGGACCATGAAAAAAATTAATCGCCTTTGGTCCGTTATATGGACCAAAGGCGATCGGGCAAACCCGCATCCGCCCGTGGGCAACTCAGTCCGGCGCCATACCCAATACTACGCATGCCGCCCGCGCACAGGCCTCGTCCTGTTCCTCGCTTCCGCCCGACACCCCTATGCCGCCCACCAGTTCGCCTTCGGCGATCAACGGAAAACCGCCGCCGAAGCCCGCGAACCGGGGCCGGGCCGGCAGGCCCTGGCGCACCGCCGGGGAAAGCCCCTTCAGGACGTCGTTCCAGGCCCCGGTGGGCAGCCGGAAACCGGCCGCCGTGTAGGCCTTGTCGACCGCGATGTCGGCCGAATGCAGGAACGCCCCCGGCATGCGCAGGAAACCCAGCGGCACGCCACTGGCGTCCACCACGGCCACGTTGATGCGGATGCCTTGTGCCGAGGCTTTCCGCACCGCGGCGTCCAGCGCCGTGCGCACGGCCTCGAGGGTCAGCGCGCGCGTGATGCGCGTCCAGTCTTCCATGCCGGCTCCCGCTTCAGGTGAATACGCTCAGGAATTTCTCGTTCAGCTTGCGGTCGTGATAGAAGATGCCCGTGCCGAGCTGGTCGTCCGTCCACTTGATCACCGGCTTGTCCGGATACCAGGTGTAGCCGCCCGCGAACACCTCGTTGCGGTTGCCGCTGGGGTCGAAGAAGTACACCGTCTCGCCGCGCGTGATGCCGTGCCGCGTCGGCCCGATGTCCAGCGACACGCGACGCTTGGAGATGATGTCCGCCGCCTTCAGCACCTCGCCCCAGTTGTCCAGCAGGAAGGACACGTGGTGCAGCTTGTTCTTGACCGGCTGCTGGATGAAGGCCACGTCATGCGCCTTGTTGGCGCAGCTCAGGAAGGCGCCGATCATCTGTTCCCCCGGCCCCGCCACCACGGCCTCGCTCAGCCCGAAGCCCAGCACCTCGGTGAACAGCTTGTAGGTATTGGCCAGGTCGTCGCCATACAGCAGGCAGTGGTCGAAGCGCCGCGCACCCATGCCGTGCATGTCGTCCGGCCACGGATCGGGGTTCAGCGAACCCGTCGCGCAGCCGGTGGCCTTGCGGTAGGCGTACAGCTCCATGATGTGTCCGGTGGGCACGGTGAAGCGGAAGCGCTTGCCGGTCTCGGGATGTTCGCCGGCCGCGATCCAATGCATGTCGGTGGCCAGCCCGCTGGCCTCCACGTCGGCCGACAATTTCTCTAGCGTCGCTTCCGAGTCCACCTTCCATCCCATGTAGTCCATGCCGGATTCGTCGGCCTCGCGCAGCACCACGCTGTGATGGTCCGATTCGTCCCAGCCTTTCAGGAACACGCGCGGGCTGCCGTCGGCGGCCTTATCGCGCATGATTTCGGTCAGGCCGATGGTGTCCACGTAATGCCGTACCGCCGGCTCGAGTTCGAGCACGCGTATGCAGACGTGCCCGGGCCGCAGCACTCCGGTAATTGCCATGTGAGTCTCCTTGGTGTGTGCACAGGGGTGGGTTCAGAATATGTGGCGCATGCCGAGCCGCACCAGGGTCTGGGTCTTGCCGTCCGAGGGGCCGTTCAGGCCGGCGATCCAGGCGGTGGCGCCGGGCGCGCCGCCGGCGCGCTGGTAGACCAGGGCCGCGTAGGCATCGGTGCGCTTGGACAGCGCGTAGCCCAGCGTGGCGCTGGCCTGGTGGGCGTGCACCTTGTTCAGCGTGGCGTTGGCCCACTGGTACTGGTAATCCAGCAGCAGCGTGGTGCTGGCCGCCACCGGCAGGGTCGTGCCGACCTGCGCCACCTGTACCGAGCCGCCGGTAAAGGTATTGCGCGTGTTGGTGTACAGCGCGTTCAGCACGGCGGCGCCGAGCTGGTAGCGGCCGCCCAGGCCCCAGGTGCGGATGCCGTCGTTGCCGTTGTTGATGGCCGCGTTGCGGGCGTCGGTGATGGCGGCCGTCAACGCGAACGGGCCGCGTGCGTAGGATGCGCCGGCGCTGTAGGTGCGGCCCTGCCCCATGCTGCCCGGCTGTTCGCCGAAGCCGTACAGTGCGCCGAAGGTCAGGCCGCCGTAGTTGGCGCTGGTGAACTTGACCGAGTTGTCGACCCGCTTGGCGCCGGCCACGCCGTCGAAGTCCATGGCCCCGCCCGGCATGCCGGGCACGCCCAATCCGCCGAAGGGTCCCAAGCGCAGGTTGTACAGGCCGATCATCGGGAAGGACGGCCCGTAGCGGCCCGGCCCCAGCATGTCGAAGCTGAAGTCGTACTGCTTGCCCAGGGTCAGCGTGCCCCAGGACGTGGAACTCAGGCCCACGTAGGCCTGGCGGCCGAACAGCGGCCCCACGCTGGCGCCGTTGTCGGCCGCGAACTGGCCTTCCAGCGTGAACACCGCCTTCAGGTCGTTGCCCAGCGCCTCGCTGCCGCGCAGGCCGAACAGGTTGGGCGACAACAGCCCCGTGTCCATGGACCAGGTGCCATGGCCGCCCTGGTTGGACAGGTAGTTCACGCCGGCATCGATGATGCCGTACAGCGTGGTCGTGGTCTGCGCCATCGCCGGGGTGGCGCTGGCCAGTGCCAGCGGAAGCAGGAGTCTCGCGGTTTTCATCGTTATGGTCACTCGTCGGAGGTTGAAATGGGACGCCCCTCCTCCAGGGCGTCCCGGGAAACGTGCCGGGTCACGCAGCGGCGCATCCGGTCCAGCGCCTGGAGCTCGACGTCGCCGCGCGGCATGGCGCGGCAAGCCAGCACCACGCCCGCCGCCTCTTCCTCGGCGCTGACGCAGCCGCGGCTCATCTTCAAGGCCAGGTAGGCGCCGCGCACGACGCGGCTCTTGCAGACCCCGCAGCCGCCGCCGCGGCAGCCCACCGGAATGCCCTTGCGGCCCAGGGCCTCCATGCCGGCCAGCAAGGTCTGCGACGGCGCGCAGCGGTAGCGCTCGCCGGTATCCAGGATGTGGACCTCGTGGGTGTCGGCGTCCATGGGTGTCAGATCGCCTTGAACAGCGGACTGCGGCGGCCTTCCTGCGCCTGCGCCGCCGTCAGGAATTTCTCGACGTGGATATCGCGCTCGAACAGCCGGCCCTGCATCAGCGTCGCGATGCAGGCCTCGATCATGGGCGGCGGGCCGCACAGGTAGGCCTTGTGGCCGCGAAAATCCGCGCGCCCGTCCTGGCCCGCGTACAGCCGCGCCAGCACCTCGTGCACGAAGCCCGTCTCGCACCGCCCTTCCCCGTCGTGCGCCTCGGACAGCGCCGGCACGTAGCGGAAATTGGGATGCCGCACGGCCAGTTCCTGGAACCAGTCCGAGCAATACAGCTCGCCCGCATGGCGCGCGCCGTGCACCAGCGTGATGGGCTGCCGGCAACCCTCGGCCAGCAGTTCGGCGATCATGGACTTGGGACTGGACAGCCCGGAGCCGCCGGCCAGGAAGATCATCGGCACCTGCGCCGACTTGCGCACGTAGAAGCGCCCGAACGGCGCCGACAGCGGCAGGCACTCGCCCTCGCGCAGGTGCTCGTGGATGTAGCCCGTGGCCGCGCCGCCCTCGACCTTGCGCACGTGCAGCTCCACCACGTTGTCGCCCGGCGCGTTGGCCAGCGAAAACGCGCGCCGGCCCTCCACGCCGGGCACCGCAAGGTTGGCGTACTGCCCGGCCTGGAAGCGCACCGGCCGGTCGGTGCGCAGCCACACGCCCTTGATGGTGGGCGTCAGGTCGCGCAGCGCCACCACCTCGCCCACGTAGTCCTCCAGCGGCAGGTACTGCGCGTCGGGTTCCTCGTCGATATCGGCCTCGATCATCAGGTCGGCCTCAGGCATGGCGCAGCAGGCCAGGCAATGCCCTTCGTCCCGCTCGAAATCCATCAGCGCGAAACTGCTGGCCGCGCCGTGGTCCACCTCCCCCTCCTGCACGTGCACCTTGCAAGTGCCGCACAGGCCGTGCCCGCAGGCATGCGGCAGCCAGATGCCGCTGCGCAGGCAGGCGTCCAGCACGGTCTGCCCGGGCTCGATGTCGATGGTCTGGCCCAGCGGTTCGATGGTGAGTTGGTAACTCATGTGCTGCTCCTACGATCCTACGAATGGCTGCCGCCTATGCCTTCCAGCCCCGGCGTGCGCAGGCGTATGGCGGACTTGTGCACCAGGCCGTTGTCGGCCAGGCTCTTGGCCCGATCCGGCCGCCACGGCTGGCCGCCGTGCTTCCACTGCGCCGCCGACCAGTCGATGCGGGCGAAATCGGGATGAGCGCCGTAGATGCCGGGCAGAACCTCGTCCACCAGCGCGGCGAAAGGCATGTCCGGCGGCACCGGCAGGCACACCGGCGAGCAGAACATCATGTGGCCGTCCCAGTTGATGTACAGCAGCCGGTTGCCGCCGAACTTGTCCTCGGTATCCTGGACGGGGCCGGCGTAGCCGGGCTCGAGCGCGATGACAGGCATGTTCGTCTCCAAGGTTGGCCCACCCCGTACGCGCGTCGCGCGCCCCCTCGAGGGGGCGGCACTGGCGGACCGGCAGAGCCGGATCCGCGGTGCCCTGGATGGGATACATATGAGTTGATGCAGCGGATGGGTCGTTACGCGACTCGCTGTCCGGGCGCCTCGCCACCGGTCCAGCGGTCCCAGTTGCGCCGGTCGGCCGAGGTGTCGAAGTCGCCGTTGTCCTCGCCCGCCTTCAGGTGGTACCACTCCAGCACCTCGGGCACCGTGGCGCCGCCGCAGTTGCCCTGGAAGATCTGGTGCACCGGCAGCCACGCCTGCACGTACTTCTCGGGCTCGCCCTCGAACACGTCCTTGCAGCCGTCCGAGCAGAAGTGGTACTTCATGCCGTGATAGGTGGTCTCGCGCATGCAGATGCGCGTCGGATCGTCCGGCTCGGTAAAGGCCATGGGAATCTGGCAGATCTGGCACAGCATGGGCAGCGCGTTGTTGTAGAAGCGCTTGCCTTCCTGCGCCTGCCGGTCCCAGTACTCCAGGCGCGGGCGATACAGGCGATCGAAGCTGGCCGGGTACTTCTCCGACAGCCAGGCCATCTCGTCCGGCCGCGGGATCCACGTGTGGATCGCCGCCGCATGCGTGTAGTTGTAGAAAATGCCCCAGGCCTGGTGCGAGATGTGATCCTTCTCCTTGCGCGCCTGCTCGTGATACTTGGGCATGCGGATGCCGTAGCGGGCCAGATCCTGGAACAGCGCGCCGCCGTTCTTCTCGAAATAGATCTCCCACGCTTCCGACCACGACATCACGCGCTTGGGCAGCATGTAGTCCATCATCATCGCCACCAGCGTCAAGAGCCGGTAGCCGCGCCAGAACCACTTGTCTATCCACTTCTGCACGATGGGCAGGTTGTCCGGATCCTGTTCCAGCAGGAACTTCACGATCTCCAGCCCCAGCGTCATGTGGCGCGACTCGTCGCTCTGCGCCGAGAAGCCGAACGTGACCGTGGCCATGTCGCCGTTGAACGCCGCGCCGCTCATGAACGGCATGAACAAGAGATTCGTCAGCACGTACTCGAACGAGAACGAGATCGCCGTCACGAACTCGAACGGCCCCGCCGACATCGCGTCGTCGAAATACGACTTCGGCACCGACAGGTACCAGACCCGGTCATGCATGTGCTTGAAGTCGTGCAAGCCGTTGAAATACTTGTTGTAGTGGCTGATCGTGTGGATCTGCGTCTGCGAATGCCGCAACTCGTCGATCGACTGCATCTGGCACGCGATGCGCGCCCCCACCCCGCGGAAATTACGCCCCGCCATCGCATAGCCCCGGTGCGCCGCGTACTCCAGCGGGCTCACCCCTTGCAGGAACAGCTTGATGGCGTTGATGTAGCGCGCGTCGGTCACGTTGAACTGGCCGTTGTTCTGCGCGAAGGCATCGATGATGGCGTAGAGCTTGCGCTCCTTCTCGCCCTGGAACTTCCAGTACGCGTCCATCGTCAGGCGAAAGGGGTCCTCCCACTTGTCCCAATCGTGCACCTTGATGCCCTCGAACTTGTCGTAGGGGAACACCTTGTCCATCGGCTGGTAGCTGGTTTCCCAGCCCAGGTCGCGGGTCAACAGCGCGTAGCGCTCCTTCAGGCCCAGCTTGCGCGCGGGCGTCGATGTGGTCATATGCGTCTCCGTTTCTTGCTTGATGGGGAATGGCGTTTGGGGGCTTAGCGATGCCAGGCCAGCGTGAACTCGTCATCCGTCTCGTCGATGTTTCCCGACAGCGAGACCAGGTTCACGTGCAGCTCCTGCAGATCCCAGTCGCGGCCCAGGCGCTCCTCCACCGAGGCGCGCCGGACCACCAGCGAATCCGGCGCGTCGATCTTCACCATCGCGGGGAAGTCCTGGCGCTGCGCGTGCGGGTTGTCCTCCAGGATCGCGTCGATGATGCTGCGGGTATCGTCATTGGCCTGGAAGGCGATGAATACGTTTTGAGACATGGCGGTTCCTTGCTTGATAGAGACTCGGGTCAGACGGCAATCTGGCACTTCGCGGCGCGCTGGCGCAGCGCCGACACCGCCTCGTCCAATTGCGCGGCGGCGCGATCGCCGAAGGCAACGGCGGTCCACGGCGCCAACGCCTCCTTGCCGCGCGCAAGCCAGTCCTTCACCCAGCCCGACAACAACGCCGCGTTCGCCGGCGATTCCTCGGCCGCCGTCTTCAGGCAGGCATCCACCCAGCGCAGGTTCTCGCCATGCCAGTCGCGCATGAACTCCACGCTCATCCCGAAACCATTGCCCGTGGCCGCCGACAACTCCCGCTCCAGCGCCTGGAACACCAGCGGATACACCAGCCCGTCCAGCGCGAAGTCCTGCGCCACGAACACCTCGAACCAGTCCTTCGTCACGAACAGGTTCTCCACCTCGCGCCGCAGCCCCTGCCACCCCGGCGAACCCAGCCAATGCTGCTTCGCCCGCGCCAGCGACGCCCCCTGATTGCCGTCCAGCAGCAGCCCGATGCGGCTCAGGTACTGCGCCAGCCCCAGCCGGTCCATGCTCTGGTACTGCGCCGCCTGCGTGATCGCCGCCCCATAGCCATAGGCCGTCACATAACAGTTGTTCATATTCGCGCCCCACTCGTAGTGACGCAGCGGCAGCACCAGTTCCTCGATACGCTGCCGCACCTCACCCGGCGCCTCGCGCAGCAGGCCGCGCTTGTCCACGAACTCCAGCGCGCTCTCCTGCGCCTCCTGCTGCCGCGCGCGGGCCTGCGTGTACGTGCCGTAGTAGTAATGACGCGGATCCTTGAACGCGTACCAGTCCCGCATCACCACCGCTGTGCGGCGCGTGTCGTACAGCTCGAACCCCGGCTCCCACAACGGCCGGTAATGGAAATTCACCTCCGGCTGCAGGTCATAGGTCGCCTCCTGATAGCGCGACGCCGGCTTGTCCGCGCCGAAGCGGCGCGCAATGTGGGAAAACGTCTGGCGAATCGGACGGATGTCGGAAGTCTTGATATCGACTTGCATGGCTGGTTCTCGTCGGAAGGGAAAAGGGAAGGCGCTACTCGGCCAAGCCGGGCGAGCCATAGCGCCACTTCATGCGCTCCAGGTCCAGGCGGGCCGCTTCCTCCGCGCCCACCATCCGCACGCGGTTGCGGCGGCAGAACTCCTGGAATTGGGGAAACGCCAGCACCAGCTCCACGGCCAGCTCCGGATCACCTATCGAGAACTCGAACTCGACGTAGCGTAAGCGGCCGGTAATCACGCCTTGACGACGGCAATCAGGTGGCCGGTGTCCACCGATGTGGCAGCAGTTCGGCGATCCGATTGTTCCTCTGCGTTGTCAGCCGCGTGAGCACGTCCTTCAAGTAGG